>NZ_UWOE01000001.1:1261842-2523684 GCF_900604355.1 Luxibacter massiliensis
TATGATGCGGGCCAGGAGAGGGCGGAGGCAGAAGTCAATTATGATGCTATCAATACGTATTTGGAACAGCTTGAAAGCTAAGGACAGACTGCCGTCAGGCAAGATGCTGTACTGCGGCGAAGTTTTTTGTGGATGTCAGGCAGACAATTAAATACATTCTGGACTAATAGGCAGCGCCTGTTTTTGTAATATTTAAGGTTACAGAAACAGGCGCTGCTTTTTCATTTCATGAAACAACCTCTCTTTATTCCCAAGGGCAGCGAGCCAAATGGACATGTTTACACGTCCCCTTGACGGCTGCCGCGGGGGTTAAAGACCCGGATGCTTACACAGGGGGGTTTTAACTTCCCCCACTGGGGCCCACTTATAAAATAAATCCCCCACCTTCCCCCACCTTTCCTTTTTCAGGTTCCAATCAGATACAATTTTTGGATAATATACTCACTCAGGCAGCCTATGGGGCGGCACGTGGATATAAAGAAGTAACTTCTGGCTGGACAGGCGGGCGGGGGTGGCAACCGGTTACATGCCCTGTTTTACGCTCTTTTAACCCATATTTTACCCGTGAATGGGAGGTTTTGCATATCTCTTTATCCAAAATTTTCTTGGGGTAAATTAAAAAAAGGGGTTGAAAATGGTGGGGGAGTGGTTTACAATGGTGACAAGTGGTAGAAAGTGGTGGATAGTGGCATAAAGTGGGGGAGATGTGGAGGCCCACTTAGAAGAAGGGGTTCCGGATGTTATTAGGGGAGTTTAATCACACAATTGATGAAAAAGGCCGACTCATCATCCCAGCCAAGTTACGAGACGATTTGGGAGAAAGTTTCGTAATATGTAATGGCTTGGAGGGTTGTCTCTTTGTGTACTCCATGGACGAATGGAACAAATTCGTTGCTGAATTGGAAACCTTACCACGGATGAATAAAGATGCCAGAATATTCAAGCGCTATTTTTTTGGAAGTGCGTCAGAGGGGAGCTTTGACAAGCAGGGGAGAGCACTGGTGCCACCTACTTTAAGAAAAGCGGCCGGACTGGAAAAGGATGTTGTCCTGGTAGGAGTACAGGACCGCGTAGAAATCTGGGATAAGGCACTCTGGGAGGAACGCAGTATGGTCAGCGAAGAGGATCTGGATGCGATTGCAGACAGAATGGAAGCAATTGGCATCAGAATTTAGCTGTCATTGTACTGCAAAAGACAAATGGAGGATTTTATGGCATTTGGGCACACATCAGTTTTACTTGAAGAAACTGTGGACGGTCTGGCAATCAAACCAGACGGGACCTATGTTGACGCTACACTTGGAGGAGGCGGACATGCTTTCGAAGTGTGCAGGCACTTAAGCAGTAAGGGGAGTTTTATAGGAATAGACCAGGATGCCGCTGCAATTGATGCAGCCGGCGCCCGACTAGTCGGCTTCGGGGAGAGAGTTACAATAATCAGGAGCAATTATTGTGATATGAAGTCGAGGCTCCATGAAATAGGCATTGACAGAGTCGATGGGATCCTTATGGATCTGGGCGTATCCTCCTATCAGCTGGATACGGCAGAACGGGGATTTTCCTACCGCACAGATGCTCCTTTGGATATGAGGATGGATCAAAGACAGAAGATGACAGCAAAGGACATCGTCAATGGCTACAGTGAGTCGGACCTTTACCGCGTGATCCGTGATTACGGAGAAGATAAGTTTGCAAAGAATATTGCAAAACATATCGTGGCAGAACGCGGGAAAGGTCCGATTGAAACTACAGGACAGTTAAATGAAATTATCAGGCGGTCCATACCCATGAAAATTCAAAAAACTGGAGGGCATCCATCTAAAAGAACATTCCAGGCTATCCGTATAGAGTTGAACCATGAACTCGAAGTTCTAAAGGATACACTGGACGAAATGATTGATCTACTAAACCCAGGGGGGAGGATATGCATTATTACTTTCCACTCACTGGAGGACCGGATAGTAAAAAGTATTTTCAGGAAGAATGAAAATCCTTGTACTTGCCCGGCAGATTTCCCCGTATGTGTATGTAATAAAGTATCAAAGGGGAAAGTGATTACAAAAAAACCAATTCTTCCTGGGGAGGAAGAGTTGGAAAATAACAGCCGTTCCAAGAGCGCAAAGCTAAGAATATTTGAACGAAGCTGAGTTTTAAGGGAGTATAGCAGATAGATTTGTCAGGAAGGGGAGAGCCTGACGAAACCGAAGACTTAAAGGGCATATTGTAATCCACGCTCACATGCTTTTATGGGCGGGTGGGTACCATGTGTCCTGCACAGTAATAAGAAAGGGGCAGATTATATGGCTGCAGGGAGACAGGCATCGGCTAAGAGACAATACCATAATACAAGAAGCAGCCAAAGACAGGCATATGTCTATGGAAATACAGTACGTAAGCCAGAAACTCTGCCAAAGAAAAGACCTCAGGCACAGCCTGAGAAGCCTGTGCGGACAAGCAGGCAGGTGCGTAAAAACAGAAAGCGCGCATTAAAAATGAACCCTGCATACGCAGTATTTTTGAGCGCGGCGGCTATATGTGCAGTACTGATATGCGTGGCCTATCTGAGTATACAGTCTGATATGGTCAGCAGGTCAGAAAATATTTCCGCGCTGCAGGAAGAACTTGCAGATTTGACAGAGCAAAATGATACCGCTTATAACGCGGCGGAGGATTCTGTCAATCTGGAGGAAATCCGGAGTAAGGCAATGAACGAGATGGGCATGGTATATGCTGCCAGGGGCAATGTAATAGAGTATAAGAGTCCCGACAGTGATTATGTGAAGCAGTACAGCGACATACCTTCCGACGGTGTCCTTGCCAAATCAAAGGATTTATCAGATTAAGGATCATAACTATGGTAAGACGAAAAAGAGAAAATAGATTTGAGTTTTTGACGAAGAAATTCCCAAAGAGAATGCAAAAAAAGCTGGTAATGCTATTCATGGCAATTATACTGGCTTTTATTGTTCTTATAGGAAGAATCACCTATATTAATGCGTCTAAGGGAAACAGGTATACAAAGATCGTCCTGGATCAGCAGGAATATGACAGCAGGGTTATTCCCTATAAACGTGGTGATATTGTGGACTGCAATGGCACAAAGATTGCTACCAGCGAGAGGGTGTATAATGTGATTTTGGATGTCAGCGTGATGACATCACAGGAGAAATATATAGATCCTACGATTCAGGTGCTGGAAGACTGCTTTGGTATAAATGCTGCCGACGTCAGGGCGGTGGCTGAAGAAAACCCTGACAGCCGGTATGAAATACTGGCAAAGGGAGTATCCTATGAGAAGGCGAAAGAATTCCAGAATATTGAGGAGGACACAGAGAAGTATCCAAATGTAAAAGGTATCTGGCTGGAAGATGACTATAAGAGGACATATCCCTACGATGAACTGGCCAGTGATGTGGTAGGTTTTACAGTATCAGGCAACCAGGGGGCCATTGGGATTGAGAGTGCCTATAATGAAATACTCAATGGGACGGACGGCAGGGAGTATGGTTACCTGGACAGTACATCCACCATGGAGCGGACCGTTAAACCAGCTAAAAACGGCAGTACCGTTGTATCTACTATAGATGTGGCGCTCCAGAGTATTGTAGAAAAATGTATAAAAGATTTTAATGACCAATATGCGGGAACGGCCAGAAAAGACGGGTTGGGAAGCAAAAACACGGCTGTCATTATTATGAACCCCAACACAGGTGAAATTCTGGCGGAAGCTTCTTATCCAGGCTTTAATTTAAATGAGCCAAGGAACCTTTCAGGTATATATACGGAAGAACAGCTAAACCAAATGTCCGATGAGGAGCAGCTGGAGGCTTTAAATACACTCTGGAGAAACTTCTGTGTCAGCGATGCCTTTGAACCAGGCTCTACGGCCAAACCCTTTACAGTGGCTGCCGGACTGGAGACAGGCGCGCTCAAAGGGGATGAAATCTATAATTGCGGGGGATCTCTGCACGTGGGGGATTATGATATCCACTGCCATTTAAGGACAGGGCATGGGACAGAAACAGTAGAGCAGGCTGTGGCCAACTCCTGTAATGTGGCGCTGATGCAGATGGCTGATTCCATCGGGGTAGCTAATTTTACACGTTACCAGCACATTTTCGGCTTTGGGGCCTACACAGGCATCGACCTGCCCGGCGAGGCATCTACTTCCTCCCTTGTATATACAGAAGAATCTATGCAGATAACAGATTTGGCCACAAATTCTTTTGGCCAGAACTTTAACGTGACAATGACCCAGATGGCCGCGGCCTTTTCCTCCCTGATTAACGGAGGGGATTATTATGAACCCCATGTTGTCAAGCAGATTCAGGATGAAGGGGGTAAGGTTATTGAGACAAAGGATCCTGTCCTTCTCAGGAAGACAGTTTCTGCAGAGACTTCAGAGACTGTAAAACAATATTTGAGGGCTGTCATGACATCAGGAACTGGCATGGGGGCCAATATAGAGGGGTATGAGATCGGCGGCAAGACAGGGACTGCTGAAAAACTTCCCAGGGACCAGGGAAATTATTTGCTCTCCTTTATTGGATATGCCCCCCAGGAGAATCCGGAGGTGGTGATTTATGTTGTGCTGGACGAGCCAAATGTAGAGGATCAGTCGGCCAGCTCTTATGTATTGGAACTTTCCAGGGATATTATGTCCCAGGCATTCCCTTATCTGGATATTACGACTGTGGAAGGCTATACAGGGCCCGGGGAGACAGCAGAGAATCCTTCTGGTTCAGCGCAGTCAGAATTTGAGAATTATGATTCCTCATATGAAGAAACATACAGCAACACAGACGGCTCTTATATAGATGACAGCTATCATCCGGATCTGGATGATTGGGCGGCAGGGCAGACAACAGAATAGACAGGCATAACCTTACAAAAGACGTAATATTATATAGAAATGTCTTTTGTAAGGTTTTCTATATTTTATGAAGAATAAAACATATAATAAAAAGAAAATACTCGTAGTATTTTTATGTGCCTCCCTTATTTTACTGGGACTTATTGGCCGCCTTGTATATCTGATGGTGTTTGACGCAGAATACTATCAGAAGAAGGCAGAATCATTGCATGAGAGGGAACGGGAAATTAAGGCGGCGAGAGGCGAGATCGTGGACAGGAACGGGACAGTGCTGGCAACAAATAAAACAGTCTGTACAATTTCTGTCATACATAATCAGATAGAGGACCCAGAGCTGGTTATAAAAACACTGGCCAAGGAGCTTGGCCTGGATGAAGAAACTGTCAGAAAGCGGGTGGAAAAAGTTTCATCCATGGAGAAAATTAAGACGAATGTGGAGAAGGAGACAGGTGATAAAATACGTAATTATAATCTTGCAGGCGTGAAGGTAGATGAAGATTTTAAGCGCTATTACCCATATAACCAGATTGCTTCAAAAGTACTTGGGTTTACAGGAGGAGATAACCAAGGGATTATTGGGCTGGAGGTGAAATATGAGGAATATCTCAAGGGTATAAACGGAACCATTCTAACTGTGACGGACGCAAGGGGAGTCGAGCTGGAGGGTGTGGCCGAAGACCGGATCGAACCTGTGGCAGGCAGTACCCTCAAGGTCAGCTTAGATTACAATATCCAGGCCTTCTGTGAGCAGGCAGCCTTAAAGGCTATGGAGGAAAAGCAGGCGGACAGTGTCTCTATTTTACTCATGAATCCACAAAATGGGGAAATTCTTGCCATGGTGAATGTACCGGAATTTAATTTAAACGAACCGTATATACTGAATACAGGGGTTGATGCAGACACGCTTACAGATGAACAGCTTCAGGACCAGCTGAACCAGATGTGGAGGAATGGCTGTATAAATGACACTTATGAACCAGGATCCACGTTTAAAATCATCACTTCGTCCGCATGTCTGGAGGAAGGCGTAGTGAGCCTTGACGATACATTTTCCTGTCCTGGCTACCGGGTGGTGGAGGACAGAAAAATAAGGTGCCACAAAGTGGGGGGGCATGGTTCAGAAACTTTTGTCCAGGGCATCCAGAATTCCTGCAATCCAGTTTTTATAGATATAGGGCTGCGGCTTGGGCCGGACAAATTTTATGATTATTTTGAGCAGTTTGGCCTGCTCAGCCTGACGAATGTGGATCTCCCGGGAGAGGCAGGGACCATTATGCATAAGAAGGAGGACATTGGCACGGTGGAGCTGGCTACCCTCACCTTCGGCCAGTCTTTCCAGATTACCCCCATCCAGATGGCCACAACGGTCAGCTCCCTTATAAATGGAGGGCGCAGGGTGACTCCTCATCTGGGTATGGCGGTATTGGACAAAGAAGGGAATGAGATAGAAACATTTACTTATAAGGAAAAGGACGGAATCGTATCCGAAAAAACTTCTGAGACTATGCGGATGCTCCTGGAAAGCGTAGTTTCGGAAGGGTCGGGGAAAAACGCTTATATTGAAGGGTACTCCATAGGAGGCAAGACAGCTACTTCCCAGACACTGCCCAGAAGCGCAAACAAGTATATATCCTCTTTTATCGGATTTGCGCCGGCTGAGGATCCCCAGGTTCTTGGTATGGTGGTAATCCATAACCCCCAGGGCGTTTACTACGGGGGGACGATTGCTGCCCCAGTCCTTAGGAGTATTTACGACAATGTGCTTCCCTATCTGGGCATCGAAAAAGAAGCAGTGCAGGAGACTGAAACAAAAGAAGATGGGACAGCTCAGGAGGAGACTGCGCAATAGCCTTTGGGCCATCCTGCCCTATGCAGGGAAAGTCTTACCCAAGGGGATTTGGCGCTGTTTACAGTAATATGCCGGGGGACAATTGGACAATAGCCGCGGTATATGCCTTTTACAGAGGGATACAGTTCTGGTTGAAAAACAACATTGTTTGAGGTATACTGTATGAGGTATTCTGTTGCCTGTAGATTAAAAAGCAGACGTTGACTAGACGAAAGAGATGAAGAGGTGGATTTATGAGATATCATGTAGTGATTCCGGTATTGATTTCATTTGTATTAAGCTTACTGATGGGACCAGTTGTGATACCGTTTCTGAGAAAACTGAAGATGAGGCAGACAGAGAGAGCTGATGGTGTACAGTCCCATTTGAAGAAGGCCGGGACGCCTACTATGGGCGGGATCATAATTCTTGCCAGCGTGGTAATTACCTCTCTGCTCTATGTGAAAGATTCCCCTAATATTATTCCGGTTTTGTTTTTGACCATTGCATTCGGGTTGATTGGCTTCCTGGATGATTACTTAAAAGTTGTGATGAAGCGCTCAGATGGACTGTACCCTAAACAGAAGATGGCCCTTCAGATTGTTGTGACGGCAATTTTTGCTTACTATCTCATAAAGGTAGCCAAAATACCGCTGACTCTCTTGATTCCATTTTCTAATGGGCAGTACTGGGATATCGGCTGGGCGGCAATCCCTTTGCTGTTTGTAGCTGTGATTGGGACGGTCAACGGTACGAACTTTACAGATGGGCTGGATGGCCTGGCTTCCAGCGTGACTGTGCTGGTGGCCACGTTTTTTACTGTCGTGGCAATTGGGACAAAGAGCGGCATAGAACCTATTACTTGTGCAGTGGTGGGGGCCTTGCTGGGATTTCTTCTATTTAATGTGTATCCTGCAAGCGTGTTTATGGGCGACACTGGTTCCCTGGCCCTGGGAGGGTTTGTGGCGGGAACCGCATATATGCTGCAGATGCCCCTTTATATAGTGATTGTGGGACTGATTTATCTGATCGAAGTAGCATCAGTTATGATACAGGTTACTTATTTCAAAAAGACAGGCGGGAAACGATTCTTTAAAATGGCTCCGATCCATCATCATTTTGAGCTGTGCGGATGGTCAGAGACAAGGGTGGTGGCTGTGTTTTCTATTACTACGGCAATCCTCTGCCTGATAGCGCTGATGGGGGTGTAGGCTATGGACTTGAAGGATAAAAGGGTTCTGGTATTTGGATCTGGCTTAAGCGGTGTGGCGGCGGCCAGGCTTTTGCTCAAAATCGGGGCGGAGGTCATTATATATGATGGGAATACTTCCCTGGATCCCGGGAAGGTCCGGGAGGAAATTATACAGGGAAAAGAGCAGGAAGTCCGTGTGGTTTTAGGGGAGCTGCCTGAGGAGATAATGGAAACTCTGGCATTGACGGTCATAAGTCCAGGCGTGCCCACCGATCTCCCTGTTGTGGATAGGATACGCAGTTATGAGGTGCCCATCTGGGGGGAGATAGAACTGGCTTTTGCACAGGGCAGGGGAGATGTACTGGCAATTACCGGGACAAATGGCAAGACAACGACAACGGCCCTTCTGGGGGAGATTATTGGGAGTTATAAAGACAGTACTTTTGTGGTGGGAAATATTGGGAACCCTTATACAGCGGTTGCCCTGGACACGACGGAGGATTCTGCAGTTGTGGCGGAAATGAGCAGTTTCCAGCTTGAAACAGTACATACATTCCACCCCAAGGTCAGCGCCGTATTAAATATAACACCAGATCATCTCAACCGCCACCATACAATGGAAGCATACATCCAGGCCAAGCAAAATATTACCAGGATGCAGACAGAGGACGACATATGTGTCCTGAATTATGAAGATGAGCCTTCCAGTAAGTTCAAAGAAAATACACAGGCTAAGGTTCTATATTTCAGCAGCCGGCGTAAACTAGAAAAAGGCATATATCTGGATGAAGGAAATATTGTCTGCCGTCTGGAGGGGGAGCCGATTGTAGTCTGCCGGACGGATGAACTGAAACTTTTGGGAATCCACAATTATGAGAATGTGATGGCGGCAGCTCTGATGGCGGCGGCTTACGGAGTCCCTATGGAACTGATACGCAGGACAGTTACTGCCTTTCGGGGAGTAGAGCACCGGATTGAATTTGTTGCCGAGAAAAATCAGGTAGCCTACTATAATGACTCCAAAGGCACCAACCCGGATGCTGCAATCAAGGGGATTAAAGCCATGAACCGGCCTACGCTTTTAATAGGCGGAGGGTATGACAAAGATTCTTCATATGATGAGTGGATACAGGCATTTGACGGCAAGGTAAAGAAACTGGTCCTTGTGGGGGCCACAAAGGAAAAGATACAGGAAGCGGCCTTAAAACTTGGGTTTTATGATACCATACTGGCAGACACATTTGAGGAGGCCGTGGAAATCTGTGTAAGAAATGCACAGCCTGGAGATGCGGTTCTTCTTTCGCCCGCATGTGCAAGCTGGGGAATGTTTAAAAATTATGAGGAACGTGGAGATAAATTCAAAGAACTTGTAAATCAGTTATAAGGAGTGAATTTATATTGGAACGTCCGGCTAAAAAGAAGCGGTATGATTATACCCTGCTGATTGTAGTATTTCTTCTGGTAGGTATCGGACTGGTCCTCCTGTACAGTACCAGCGCCTACAATGGACGGGTAAAATTCCACGATCCTTTCTATTACCTGAAAAAGCAGGGATTTGCGACTGCCATGGGAATGGTTGGAATGCTGGTTATGGCAAATATTGATTACCACAAATGGGTGCCCTTGGCAGGCCTGGGATATCTGACAGCCATTCTCTTATCGGTTGCAGTTATGTTTATAGGAGATGAGTACAATGGGTCCAAAAGATGGCTGTCTTTGGGCCCTGTTTCTTTTCAGCCTTCCGAGTTTGCAAAAGTGGCCTTGATTCTTTTCCTGGCCTGTCTTGTCACAAAGAATGTAAAAAATATGGGGAAGTTTAGGACTCTTGCCAAAGTGATGCTGCCAGTCCTGCCTGTTGTTGCCCTGGTCGGCGCCAGCAATCTGAGCACGGCGATTATCATTCTGGGGATTGCAGTGGTTCTTATTTTTGTGGCAAGTCCTAAGTATGCGCAGTTTATCTGGATGGGCGGCGCTGGCATCGGGTTTATGGGGATTTTCCTTGCCCTGGAAAGTTACCGGCTGGAGAGGCTGGCGATCTGGAGGAATCCTGAGCAATATGAGAAGGGATACCAGACGCTGCAGGGGTTATATGCGATAGGTTCTGGCGGCCTTTTTGGCAGGGGACTGGGGGAGAGCGTACAAAAACTCGGATTTCTTCCAGAGGCCCAAAACGACATGATTTTTTCAATAATATGCGAGGAACTGGGACTTGTAGGGGCGAGCCTGATCATTCTTTTATTCCTTATCTTAATATGGCGTTTTTTTGTGATTGCCACGAAAGCTAAGGATCTTTTGGGGGCGCTTATTGCGGCAGGGGCAATGGCGCATATGATGATACAGGTGATTTTAAACATTGCGGTTGTTACGAATACAATCCCTAATACAGGAATCACCCTTCCTTTTATCAGTTATGGCGGGACATCAGTTATGTTCCTCCTTCTGGAAATGGGTCTTGTACTAAGTGTCTCTAATCTGATAGAATAGGGCAGGGGAATATAAGATAAGGAGGACCTTGGATGAGACGCAGCAGACAAAACAGGCAGATAGAGTATGATGATCTGGATGAAGAAGCATATGTGAATGAAGTTTTATATAAGGAAGGCATCCGTTCTGACGGGCAGCAAAAAAGAAAAAGAGCCATTAAGAAAAAGAAGAAAAAAAGGAAAAAACGCAGGGGCGTGCTGCTGGGATTTTTGACCTTTATACTCGGTATTGCAATTATTGGTTTTGCCTTTGTGCTCCTTTTCCATATACAGAAGATAGAGGTAAAAGGGAATACATATTCTACCCAGGATGACATCGTAGGCTGGATTGAGGAGGATAAATATGCCGTAAATTCCCTGTATGTCTGGTGGAAATATAATCATACAGATGTGGAGCAGCTGCCTTTGGTGGAGTCGTCAAAGGTGACCTTGACAGCGCCATGGGCGGTCCGCGTTACGGTGAAGGAAAAAGAGATAAGCGGCTACATTGATTATGAGGGGGAATATCTGTATTTTGATAAAGAGGGGACGGTACTGCTCATTTCCCAGGAGGAGATAGAGGGGGCCGCCTACATAGAAGGGATGGATGTGGATACATCTAGCATAAAACCCGGGCAGGTCCTGCCGGTTTCAGATAAGAATGTATTTGAGCGGATTGTGGAGGTTTCCCAGCTTCTTGTGAAATACCAGCTGTCCCCTGACAGGATTACTTGTACCGGCAGTGAATTAAACTTGTATTTCGGACAGGTAGAGGTACTGTTGGGCAAGACAAACTATGAAAACCGCCTGGCCCAGGTTCCGCCTATATTGGACAAACTAAAAGAGCAATTCCCTCAGGAGAAGGGCACCCTTCACTTGGAAAACTATGATATATCTGACAAATCAGTCCGTTTCGTGCCGGACAGCGGGAATGAGGAGGGCGCCTTGGAGGCATCTGGGGATCAGGCAGATACTGCCGCAGAGCAGCCTTAGAGAGAATCCCTGCCCCCTAGGCGGCCGAAAGGCTGATAGGCAGCGGGGCAAGGGAGTGTGGATAAATCGCGAGAATTGTATAAAAAAATACACAAAAATCTATTGATTATTTATTCAAAAGACTATATTATATACTTATTGGATTATATCGTTCAATCATGCATTATTCTGCAGCTTGTCTGTGGAACCGCCCGCAGGGCCATGTATTAGGGGAAGTCCTTTGGGTATGGCCTCAGTTTCGGGGGAGACGGAAGTCTTCTGTAAACTGGGGATAAGGGGATGTATAAAATAATATTAATAAGACAACGAAGGAGGAAATACTCTTGTTAGAAATTAAAACCAATGAATCAGAAGCAGCTGCAAGAATTATTGTTATCGGAGTCGGCGGCGGCGGTAATAACGCAGTGAACCGCATGATCGAAGAGCAGATTGCAGGTGTAGAATTTATAGCCATCAATACGGACAAACAGGCACTCCAGTTGTGTAAGGCGCCCACATTGATGCAGATAGGCGAGAAGCTTACAAAAGGACTCGGCGCAGGTGCGCAGCCAGAAGTAGGGGAGAAAGCTGCGGAGGAGAGCGCAGAGGAGATTTCAGCGGCCCTTAAGGGTGCTGATATGGTATTCGTGACATGTGGCATGGGCGGCGGCACAGGTACTGGAGCTACTCCGGTTGTTGCCCGCATTGCGAAAGAACAGGGAGCGCTGACTGTCGGCGTTGTCACAAAGCCATTCCGTTTTGAATCCAGAACACGTATGTCAAACGCCCTTGGCGGTATAGATAAATTAAAAGAGAATGTAGACACATTGATTGTCATCCCCAATGATAAGCTTTTGGAAGTAGTGGACAGGCGTACTACTATGCCGGAGGCCCTGAAGAAAGCGGATGAAGTGCTTCAGCAAGGTATTCAGGGCATCACAGACTTGATTAATGTGCCGTCTTTGATTAACCTGGACTTTGCAGATATCCAGACAGTCATGAAGGACAAGGGTATCGCACATATTGGCATTGGTGCAGGACGGGGAGATGACAAGGCTCTGGAGGCAGTGAAGCAGGCTGTTGCCAGTCCGCTGCTTGAGACAACCATCCAGGGTGCGTCCCACGTTATTATTAATATTTCTGGTGACATCACACTGATGGATGCATCAGATGCTGCAGAATATGTACAGGAGCTTGCCGGGGAAAATGCGAATATTATCTTTGGCGCTATGTATGATGATTCCAAGTCAGATGAGGCAACCATTACTGTAATCGCCACAGGCTTACATAATGTAGGCGGAAGCTCATCTAAGCTGAAGGCAAGGCTGGAGGGCCAGCAGAAGGTAGGGTCTATCCTCCCATCAGGGGATATGGTGAAGAGGACGGCAGCAGACCCAGAGCGCCGGATGGCCGGCACAGTAAGGCCGACAGGTACGGTAAGGCCTTCAGGGGCCGCAGCGCCGCGGCAGTCCAGCGGTACAATGCCGACTCTGGAACAGCCAAGGACTGCCCCTTCCGGGAAAGTAAAAGAACAGTCTATCAAAATTCCAGACTTTTTCAAAAAGTAGAGTATGTTATAAGATTAAGGGCAGGAGACTTCGCGTGGAAGTTTCCTGCTTTCGTTTTTAAGGGGAATGTGTTTCATGGGGCAGAAAATCTCTTACAAATTCTGCTGTGTAAGTGAAAAGTAGTTTCCAGAATGTTCCTTTTTGTCGAAATAATCTATCTATCCCCGTCACTATCTGACAAATTTCCATAACCTTACCATATATAATAAATCTTGCTTGAGTGCCAAATCGATTTAGTACCAACGAGAAAGAGGGTGGAGCATGTACTATGAACTATACATAGACGTGTTGTTTCTTGTGAATTTCATGATGGATTCCCTGCTGCTCCTGTCAATCAATCAGATACTGAAATGTTCTGCCACACATGGACGTATTTTTTCAGGAGGGGCCCTGGGGGCCGCGCTGACCTGTGCGGTGACGGCTGTGCCGGCGCCGGGGGTTGTGAAATTTCTGTTATTCCACACGGTAGTCAATACAATAATGATTAAAACAGGATTAAGAGTCAAAGGAAAAAAACAATTTTGGAAAGCATTTGTGTTGTTGTATATCACATCCTTCCTCTTCGGAGGGATCCTGCAGGCACTACATCCCTATGTGCGAACAGGCAGTCTGTTTTTCGCGGCGGCAGTTGGCTGCTATTATGTCATAAAGTGCTGCTGGAAATTTTTTGTAAGGCTTCAGTCAGTGCAGAAAAAGGTATGTGATATTACCCTGTACACCAGTACAGGAGAGCAGAAGGTGAAAGCGTTAATTGACACGGGCAACGGCCTGGAGGACAATTTTTCAAAGGAGCCTGTGAGTGTGATAGATAAGACTCTGGCAAGGAGTGTCCTGGCAGATGAGGATTTAAAAAATGGCTTCCACTATATACCATACCGGACTGTTGGGAAAGAGAGTATTATGCCTGTATTCCGGATCAGAAAAATGTGTATACATCTGGAGGAGGAAAGATGGGTGGAGGCGCCGGTAATCGGAGTCTGCGAGGAGCGTGTTTCAGAACAGCAAGAATATCAGATGATTTTAAATCCTGACTTATTAGGAGGCATATAAAGATGGTTGTAAAAGTAGCAGTACCCCAGCATTTTAAACTGAAAGTAATACCAGACATCAGAAGTATTTTCTTTTCTAACCACAAGGAAATACACTATATTGGAGGATCCGAGGTGCTGCCCGCCCCCTTGGAGACAGCGAGGGAGACAGAGGTGATACAGCACCTTGGGTCCGAATATGATGAGGAGGCGAAAAAGCTTCTTATTGAGCATAACCTGCGCCTGGTGGTCTACATAGCTAAAAAATTTGATAATACCGGCGTGGGGGTGGAAGATTTAATTTCCATAGGTACAATTGGCCTGATCAAAGCGATCAATACATTCAACCCTACAAAGAAGATCAAGCTGGCTACCTATGCGTCGCGCTGTATTGAGAATGAGATTCTCATGTATCTGCGCAGAAACAGCAAGACGAAAATGGAGGTATCCATAGATGAGCCGCTGAATGTGGACTGGGACGGCAATGAGCTTTTGCTGTCAGATATTCTTGGCACTGAGGAGGATACGATCTATAAGGACTTGGAGAATGAAGCAGAACGGAAGCTTCTGATTAAAGCTATCAATAAGCTTTCCAGCAGGGAGAAGCTCATCGTAAAGATGCGTTTCGGCCTGGATAATCCAGACGGGGAGGAGAAAACCCAGAAGGAAGTGGCGGATCTGCTGGGCATATCCCAGTCTTACATATCCCGCCTTGAGAAAAAGATTATGCAGAGGCTGAAAAGAGAAATGGTCAGGTATGAGTAGGGACTAAGCAAAGGGCAGGAGACTGCCGCAGGTGCATATTCACCTGCGGCAGTACCTTGCCCTTTAGAGCTGCAATGGCATTTATAAATCGAAGAAATAATACGAGAAAGTCAGGGTCTCCCATTAACATATGAGTAAAAATCTTCCATAGAAAAATCTGTAGGCAGGCCAGCTAAATCGGGCCGCCCGTTCTCTATATGATCTTGCTTCAATTTAAGCCATTGTACAAACATCATTGGATCGTTTTGCCATTTATCATTTACCCATTTTTCTTGCTCTTCACGTATAAATTCAAGCCTCTCCCCATAAGATAAGTTTAGACTATTGGCTTTTTCTAAAGTTTTAGCTAAATGAGTATTAGAACTTATTATGGTTTCCCCGCCAATCGTCCATTCTCTTGGTATTTTTATAGATACAGGGTCGGTGACATTCAATGTATCCTTTTGAGCGGTCCCTTCTGGACTAAGTTCTAATCTATCGGTGGACATAGCATATTCTGGTTTCAATTCCACCGTCTGCATAGCTGGTGTTTGTCTTATCAATGTATTTACATTATTCTGCATATAGTTGACATATCCTGATACGTTCATATTTTTTACCTCACTCAGTTCCTTTCCTCTTCGTATCATTCCCCTCATTTTTACCCTATGATGATTGAGTATTTAAATAATGTCACTCCCTCATAAATCTTATCGGCATTCTCATTAAAAAATTAACTATAGGCAGTTAAATTTTTGTTTATATCGTCTAATGTTTGTGAGCGATGTTCTGCTCATTCCCCCTCCCGGAGGCCAGAGTATGAATGAACGGCAGCCGTATACAGATATAACGCCCGCAGCTTGAAAAGGCCATGGACAAATTGGACGCTAGCTAATGTAAATGAGCCTTGTATGTGTTATGATAAATACTATAGATTCCAAAGATACCCCAAAGGCATACTGTAATATATGCCCTGATCCCAATAAAAGGTATTGTTTGGAGCAAACGGACAAAATATAAAAAGTATTCTAAGAAAAGGTTGGTGAATGAAATGAAATTGACATTTTTGAGGGCGGCCCATGAAGTGACGGGCAGCTGCCATCTGCTGGAGGCGGCAGGAAAGAAGATTTTGATTGACTGTGGCATGGAGCAGGGGCCTGATTTGTATGAGAATCCAGAACTTCCGGTCCCGGAACAGGAGATTGATTATGTATTGCTGACCCATGCCCACATCGATCATTCAGGCCTCTTGCCCCTGCTGGCTAAAAGAGGGTTTAAGGGTGATATTTTTACGACCTTTGCAACTGCGGATTTGTGTAACATTATGCTCCGTGACAGTGCCCATATCCAGGAGTTTGAGGCTGAATGGAGGAACAGGAAGGGAAAACGTGCAGGGCAGCCTGTATTTGAACCTATCTATGTGATGCAGGATGCTTTGGATGCGATTGCCCTGCTTGTGCCGTGCCAGTATGGGGAGAGGATACGGCTCTGTGATGGCATTGAAATAAGGTTTACGGATGTGGGCCATTTGCTTGGGTCGGCGAGTATAGAGGTATGGGCGGCAGAGGGCGGCATACAGAAGAAGATTGTCTTTTCAGGGGATGTGGGGAATAAGAACCAGCCCATCATCAAAGATCCCAGTTATACGGATACGGCAGATTATGTGGTTGTAGAGTCCACATACGGGAACCGCCTGCATTCCACGGAAGAGGTGGATTATGTAGGGGAATTTACCCGTGTCCTTAGGGAGACTTTTGAGAAAGGCGGAAATGTTGTAATTCCCTCCTTTGCCGTAGGCAGGACTCAGGAGATGCTATATTTTATCCGGGAAATCAAGGAAAAGAATCTGTTGAAGGAATACCCTGATTTTGAAGTATATCTGGACAGTCCCCTGGCCATTGAGGCCACCAAGGTATTTACAAAAAATATGAGGGACTGTTTTGACGAGGAGGCCATGAGGCTGGTGAATACCGGTGTGAACCCGCTCGTATTCCCTGGACTGAAAACTTCCACAACAAGTGAAGATTCCAAAATGATTAATTTCATTGAGAAGCCAAAGGTTATTATTTCCGCCTCAGGCATGTGTGATGCGGGGCGCATACGCCATCACTTAAAACACAATCTGTGGCGCCCCGAATGTACAATTCTCTTTGTAGGCTACCAGTCCGGCGGGACTCTGGGGCGACGGCTGCTGGACGGAGAAAAAAATATAAGATTATTCGGCGAGCCTATCGAAGTACATGCCAGAATAGAGAGCCTGCACGGAATCAGCGGGCACGCGGACAAAGACGGACTGCTGGACTGGCTGGGGGGATTTCAGAGTCCGATCCAGAGGGTCTTTGTAGTCCATGGTGAGGATAAAGTAACAGAGGAGTTCGCCCAGACGATACAGGAAAGGCTGGGGTATGAGGCATGGGCCCCCTTCCCCGGAGGCCAGGCCGATCTGTCTGCCAACAAGATTGTCAGTGAGGGAACCAGTATACCTGTGAAGGCAAGGAAACCAACCCAAAAGAGAGTGGAGGATGCCTTTGAAAGACTGCTGGCAGCAGGCCGGCAGCTTTTGGATGTGATTCAGAAAAACCGGGAGATTTCTAATAAGGATAAGGCCAAATTTGAAAATCAAATACGGAACCTGGCTAATAAATGGGATAGATGGGATTGACAAATGATGGAATTAATTCTGAAATAGGAGAAAACTGACGCAGGCTTGCCTTCTTAAATCCCGTTGTCAAGGACTAAAACTTTTTTTAATTTTCGCTCCAAAGAATAACTGAAGGGAAGAATGAGAATCATTTTACTAGATCTAAATATTTCGGCTAGGAGGATTCTTATTATGGCTTTAAATAAGGTTGAGTTATGCGGGGTGAATACGGCAAAGCTGCCGCTTCTGAAGGAGGAGGAGAAGGAGGCATTGTTTGCCCGTATTAAAGAAGGGGATGAAGAGGCACGGGAGGAATACATTAAAGGGAACCTGCGTTTAGTGTTAAGTGTGATTAAGCGGTTTTCTGGGAGCAATGAGAATGCAGACGATTTATTTCAGATAGGCTGTGTGGGACTGATGAAAGCTGTGGATCATTTTGACCCGGGCCGCCTGGTGAAGTTTTCTACTTATGCGGTGCCTATGATTATTGGAGAGATCCGGCGTTATCTAAGGGATAATAATTCTATCCGTGTGAGCCGCTCTTTGCGCGATACGGCATACAAGGCTATTTACGCAAGGGAAGGCTATATGAAAAAGCACCTTAAGGAACCTACAGTGCAGGAAATTGCTGAGGAGATAGGTATCTCCAAAGAGGACATTGTTTTTGCACTGGATGCCATACAGATGCCCATGAGCCTCCATGAGCCGGTCTACAGTGATGGGGGAGACACGCTGTATGTGATGGATCAGGTAAGTGACAAGAAAAATAAAGAGGAAAACTGGGTAGAAGAGCTGTCTTTAGAGGCGGCAATGGAGAGGCTGAACGAGAGGGAGCGCTATATTATCACGCTTCGGTTTTTTGAGGGGAAAACCCAGATGGAAGTTGCTGAGGAGATTAAGATATCCCAGGCACAGGTCAGCAGGCTGGAAAAAAATGCGCTGAAGGTGATGAAGCAGTATCTCCTTGGATAACACTACAATGAAATAATGGTTGAAATTTCCACGGCTTCATACTATTATAGACATAGACTAAAGAGAGGTACGGTAAAAGCCATGTATAAAGCTTGTATATTTGACCTGGATGGGACTTTGACGGATACGCTGGATTCCCTCACTTTTTCTGTGAACGGGACTCTTGAGGAGATGGGGTTTGCTGCCATCGACAGAGAGAAGTGCCGCATGCTCGTGGGGAATGGCGCAAGAGTGCTGATGGAGAAAGCCCTTCTAGCAGGGGGCGCGGAAAATCTGGATCGTATAGACGAGGCCATGCAGATTTATGGGCGTATATTTGACGCCAACTGCACATATCATGTAATACCGTACCAGGGGATCCAAGAGCTTTTGGATGACCTGAGGGCATCCGGCGTCCAGCTGGGGGTTCTGTCCAACAAACCTGACAGGCAGGCTGTCCATGTAGTGGAGGAGATATTCGGGAAGGATGTATTCCAATGGGTACAGGGCCAAAAGGAAGGAGTGCCCAGGAAACCGGATCCTTTCGCCGCCCTTAAGATAGCCCAGATATTCAATGCCCTGCCCCGGGAGTGTGTGTATATTGGGGACTCAGAGGTGGATATAGCGACGGGGACGGCTGCAGGGATGGTGACAGTAGGAGTTGACTGGGGGTTTAGGGACAGAGAGACTCTCAGGGCAGCCAAAGCCGCACACATTGTAAGTACCCCAAAAGAGCTTAAGGAGTTAATAATGAGACAGGAGGTATAGGATCATGAATGAGTATGATGAGGAGTGCCTGCAGGCATTTTTGAAAAACCAGTCACAGTTATTTGATGAGCCGGTGGCAGAGACACTTGAGGAGGCGGAGGCCTTTCTGGAGGACTGTATGGCAGTGGTGGTTGATACCATTAGTGAAGTGAGAGAATACTTTGAAGAGAGTGGGATTGATGTGGATACTATGTCTGATGAAGAGGTAGAGGAAGCATCTGAGGTCTTTTTACTTCCGGGAGGACGTTACCTGGTTGTGGAGGGATAGCTCTGATACTTAAGGATATAGGCGCAAGCAGAAGCCGCAGTACTTATTTGACTGCGGCTTTTCCTGTCGCTTCTTTTATGGCTTCCAGTATGACCTGGGAGGTATAGGGAGTTTCATCAGACAGAGTAATGTCATCCAGTGACTGTTTTTCATATACTTGTTCTGCTATATCTTCGATGGCAGGCTGGATGAGGGGGAATGTGGTCGTGACTGCCTCATCTAGGTTGGAAAACCGGATTGAGTTGATGTGAGACTCATCTACAGACACCTCAACCTCCAGGTTTGTATTGTTCAAAGTAAGCGTAGACGTGTAAATTCCCGGAGTGTACTGCTTTTTCGCATCTGCATTTTTATCTTTTCCTCCGGGGCCGAACATTACAACCAGCAGGATAATCAGAAGAATGCCGAGCACTGCAAATACGGCAGTATAAATGATTTCTTTCATATGCAGAACGATGATTTTTGTTTTGGAACCCATAGTGAGACCTCCTGTGTTAGTCAAATTCACTTTAAGAGAATGGGAAATTGAAGTTGCCTTCCAGGCACGTTTTTTGTCTGCCCGCCTTTGGGGCAAAAGTGACAAGGCGCCCTTTGGATATGCCCATTACGCTTTTTATAAGTGTATGACATAGGATGGAAAAATATTCACGGCTTTTGCGTGACAAACAGAGGGCCATCCTGTAAAATAAATAAGAAATTAAATATTTCGGTGCAGGCTGGCCGGGCAGCAGCCATCCAACATATACGCAGCCCTGGCCGCGCCGCAGATATATAAAGAGGTGAAAATGATGTTTATAATAGCCGGACTGGGGAATCCAGACAGACAATATGAAGGGACAAGGCACAATGTAGGTTTTGATGTCATTGACAGGATGGCGGAGAAATACAATATAGATGTGGGGATTAAAAAGCACAGGGCATTGATTGGCAAGGGGATAATTAAGGGGCAGAAAGCCATCCTGGCAAAACCACAGACTTATATGAATTTAAGCGGAGAAAGTATCGGCAGCCTTGTTGAGTACTACAAGACAGATGTAGAAAACGAGCTGATTATCATTTATGACGATGTTAGCCTTGAGGTGGGACAGCTCCGTATCCGCGCCAAGGGCAGTCCGGGGGGGCATAATGGAATCAAGAATATTATTGCCCACCTGGGGGGGCAGGCATTCCCCAGAATTAAAATAGGGGTGGGAGAAAAACCCCGCGGATATGATTTGGCGGACTATGTACTGGGGCATTTTTCAAAGGCAGAGAGAGTGTTCATGGAAGAGGGGTATGAGAATGCAGTGCATGCGGCTGAGATGATTGTGCAGGGAGAAATCCAGGCGGCAATGAATGAGTATAACCGTAAAAAGAAGGAAGAGTAGAGATATGCAGGCTTTGTTGGCACCGCTTGCCGAATTGGCGGAATATAAAGAAATCTTCGGCGGACGTACAAAGGGGAAGGGCATTCTGCAGATTGCAGGGTGTGTCAGCTCCCAGAAAACCCATCTGATATACGCCCTCAGTGGGGGGCGTTTTTATCGTATTCTGATTTTTTCCAGTGACGAGAAGGCGAAACGGGCATATGAAGAATACAGATTCCTGGATGAAAATGTTTATCTGTATCCAGCCAGGGATCTGCTTTTTTATCATGCAGATATTAAAGGGAAGTATATCAGCAAACAGCGGATGGAAGTGATAAAGTCTATATTAGAGGCAGGGGGCACAGAGGGGGCGCCGTCTGTTAAGGGCATGACTGTCATTACTACCATGGATGCCTTTTTGGATGGGATGCCTGCATTGGAGCGGCTTAGAAGGCAGGCAATCCATATCGGCGGGGAAGATGCTGTTGACTTCGGGCAGCTTCAAAAACGCCTGGCAGCCATGGGGTATGAGAGGGAAGCGCAGATTGAGGGCCCTGGGCAGTTCGCAGTCCGGGGCGGCATATTAGACGTATTCCCGCTCACTGAGGAGCAGCCTGTAAGAATCGAACTGTGGGGGGATGAAGTTGATTCTATACGTACCTTTGATGTGGAGAGCCAGCGCTCTATAGAAAACTTAGAAGAGCTTGTGATCTATCCGGCAGCAGAGATCCGGGAAGGGGACAGTGAAAATGTCTCTTTTCTGGATTATTTTCCGCCAGAGGAAAGCCTTCTATTCCTGGATGAACCCATCCGTCTTGTGGAGCGGGCAGATGAGGCAGAAAAAGAATTTAAAAGCAGCCAGGAGAATAGGGCGGAGGCCGGCCTTACAGAGGAAGAAGCATTGGCGGTTTTTCCTGTAAAAGAAATTATTGAGAAGATGAACCAATATTCCGGGGTAGGTTTAACGACCCTGGAATCAAAGTGCGGCGGCTTTCATGTGCGGAAAACATACAGCCTCCAGACAAAGGGTGTGAACCCTTATAATAATAGCTTTGAGACTCTTACAAGAGATTTAAAGAGGCTAAAGAGGAGCGGCTACAGAGTTGTCCTGCTTTCAGGCTCAAGGACGCGGGCAAAAAGGCTGGCAGAGGATCTGCGGGATTATGACCTGAGCAGTTTTTATAGTGAGAATATGGACAGAGAGGTACAGCCGGGGGAAATTATGGCGGCCTATGGCCATGTGGCCGAGGGATATGAATACCCTATGCTGAAATTCATGGTGATATCTGAGACGGATATTTTTGGAAAGCATAAAAAGAAAAAACGGCGCAGAGTCTACGAGGGGCAGAAAATACAGAACTTTACAGACCTGAAACCAGGAGATTATGTGGTCCACGAGAATCATGGGCTTGGTATTTACCAGGGAATTGAGAAAATAGAAGTAGATAAAGTCACAAAGGATTATATGAAGATCTCCTATGCCGGAGGCGGGACTTTATATATCCTGGCCACACAGCTGGATTTGATCCAGAAATATGCAGGTGCGGATGCAAAGAAACCGAAGCTTAATAAGCTGGGAACAAGCCAGTGGACGCGGACCAAGAGCCAGGTGAGGGGGGCCGTAAAGGCTGTGGCAAAGGAACTGGTAGAACTGTATGCCACAAGGCAGGAGGCGCAAGGGTATGTCTATGAGCCGGATACGGTCTGGCAGAAGGAATTTGAGGAGATGTTTCCTTTTGAGGAGACGGATGACCAGCTCCAGGCTATTGCAGATACTAAGCGTGATATGGAAAGCAAGAAAATCATGGACCGGTTGATCTGCGGCGACGTGGGGTACGGCAAGACAGAGATCGCCATCCGGGCCGCATTCAAGGCAGTCCAGGAGGGCAAGCAGGTAGTTTATCTGGTGCCTACGACAATTTTGGCACAGCAGCATTATAATACGTTTGTGCAGCGCATGAGGGATTTTCCCGTAAGAGTGGACCTGCTCTGCAGGTTCCGTACATCCATCCAGCAGAAAAAGACAGTTGAAGACTTAAGAAAAGGACTGGTGGACATTGTGATTGGAACCCACAGGGTATTGTCGGCAGATGTGAAGTTTAAAGATCTGGGCCTGCTTGTGATTGACGAGGAGCAGCGCTTTGGGGTGACTCATAAGGAAAAAATAAAAAGACTGAAAGAGAATATAGATGTGCTGACCCTCACCGCCACACCTATACCCAGGACGCTCCACATGAGCCTGATTGGAATCCGGGACATGAGTGTGCTGGAGGAGGCCCCCATGGATAGGATGCCGATCCAGACTTATGTTATGGAATATAATGATGAAATGGTCAGGGAAGCTATTGAGAGAGAACTATCGAGGGAAGGGCAGGTATATTACGTTTACAATAGGGTCAGTGATATAGCGGATATGGCGGGGCGCATACAGCAGCTGGTGCCTGAAGCGTCAGTTTCTTATGCCCATGGGCAGATGAATGAGCGGCAGTTGGAAAATATTATGTATGACTTTATTAATGGGGACATTGACGTGCTTGTATCTACTACAATCATTGAAACCGGATTGGACATCTCCAATGTCAATACGATGATTATACAGGATGCGGACCGGATGGGGCTTTCCCAGTTATACCAGCTCAGAGGGCGGGTGGGGAGATCCAACCGGATGGCCTATGCTTTCCTCCTGTACAGGCGGGATAAGCTGCTCAAAGAAATTGCTGAGAAACGCCTTGCGGCTATCAGGGAATTTACAGATTTAGGATCTGGGTTTAAGATTGCCATGCGGGATCTGGAGATACGGGGGGCGGGCAATTTGCTTGGGGCAGAGCAGCATGGCCACATGGAAGCCGTGGGATATGACCTTTACTGTAAGATGCTCAATGAGGCTGTGAAGCAGCTCAAAGGCGAGATGGAGGAAGATATATATACAACGGCCATGGATTTGAATATTGACGCCTATATACCGGAATCATATATCCCCAATGAATACCAGAAGCTGGATATTTACAAACGGATTGCCAGCATTGAAAATGAAGAGGAAATGGACGATATGGTCGAGGAGCTGATAGACCGGTTTGGGGATATTCCCAGGAAGGTACAGCAGCTTTTAAATATTGCAGGGTTAAAAGCCCTGGCCCATGAGGCCTATGTCACGGCAGTGGAGCAAAAGGACAGTGCATACCGGTTTACGATGTATGAGAAGGCAAAGGTGCAGCCGGAGAAGATACCAGGCCTTCTAAAGGCATATGGGGGGAATCTTACGTTCAGGGCAGAGACACCGCCCTATTTTCTGTATGAGAAGAGAGGCAGGAATAAAAAGGACAAGGATGAGGATATTATTGAAGTCGTGAGAAAGGTTTTGAACGATATAAAAGGCATACAAGGGCCATGACAGGCATTTGCAGCGGATTGCCACAATGGAAGTCAAGAGTGGCAAGTTATTGCAGCCTGGCCATTACTTTCCAGCAGCCATAGCCGATATATAATATAGGGGATTCTATCCCTGAATATGAAGAAAGGAGGTAATCATATGGCAATTAATGGTATTGGTTCCGGTATGGGCGGATATTTTGATTACTATGCAACTCTCAGCCAGTACCGTCTTCAGAATGCCCTTGCACAGAATCCCAAGTTTAACAGCAGCATCACGCCTGTAAGTTCGGTATCAAGCAATGGCTCCTCGTTTAAGAGTGACAGCATGGATTTTCTAAAGTCATACAATTCTTCCATGTCTAACTTGCTGACCACGGCTAACAGCCTGAAAAATGTAAACTCTAAAACAACACTCAATGATTTTGAGGTGACAAGTTCAGACAATGCAGTGGCAAGTGTCTCCGAGCATTACCAGATGCGCGAGGCTAAGAAGATGGAACTCAATGTAGAGCAGTTGGCAGCAGCCCAGCAGAATGTCAGCACAGGCATCAGCGGGGGAGCAGCGGCTTCTTCGGACATGAGTTTCAGTGTCAGGGGCAGCAGCGGCACTGCGGATGTGCAGGTGAGCATGTACGGTGAGGACGGCGCTGTCAAGACAAACAAACAAATGCTGGAGGAGGCGGCAAGCCAGATTAACAGCAGCAAATCAGGAGTATCGGCTTCAGTTGTGACTAAGGATGGCATTTCTTCCCTTGAGCTGACAAGCAGTGACACTGGTACAAACAGCACATTTACAGTATCCGGTGAACTAGGGGCGGCAGCAGGACTTGACAAAGTGAGCGCTGAGGCCCAGAATGCTGTATATACTGTCACAGAGAATGGGCAGGAGAGAAAGTATTCTTCCCAGAGCAATGATGTGCGTCTGGATTATGGAAGGATTGACGCTACTCTGAAGCAGGAAGGCACTAC
Source organism: Luxibacter massiliensis (assembly GCF_900604355.1). Lineage (NCBI taxonomy): Bacteria > Bacillati > Bacillota > Clostridia > Lachnospirales > Lachnospiraceae > Luxibacter > Luxibacter massiliensis. Next base: position 1,286,825 of record NZ_UWOE01000001.1, read on the forward strand.
AGAAATATCTTCAGCTGTCAGTGACGAGAAGATTATTTCAAGAGTTTCTGACATGGTGGACAGCTACAACAGCTCCCTGAAGATGCTCAATGACAATGCTGACCATGGAAGCGGAGTCATGAGGCAGCTTCGGAGTTTTGCGATGGATGTGGCTGGCAGCACAGATATGGAGCAGGCCGGCATCTCCACAAACAAAGACGGTACCCTTTCTCTTGATAAAGAGAAGCTTGCCAAGTCCTTAAAGGAAGATCCAGATTTGACGCTGGATATCCTGTCGGGAAATAATGGTATCGCACAGACTGTGTTCAACAGAGCCAGCAGTGCAATGCGTTCCAGCGCCTCCAGCCTCTTGAGCAATGATCTCGCACAGGTAGACCAGATGCAGTATACAGACCCATTCAGTTTTATGAATATGTATTCAAAAAATGGGGCTAAGAATCTGAATAATTATTATGCCCTTGGCATGATGATGAATTATCTGGTCTAGCAAAGGGGGCATATGTCCAGGAGAAGGACTTCAATAAAGCGGTACATACCGTGGAAAAGACACAGAACATGGCCGGCAAAATGCCGGCCATGTTCTGTGTCTTTTCTATAGGGATATGACCCCCATAGAAAAGGCCTGTTTTTCTATAACCATTTTTAAGGCCTGTTTTTTTAATGGCTGCAAAAGGAGGGCCTGCTTGTTTTACGGAATTTTCCTTTAGGGTCTTGTCTGGACAGGGAAAACGGGATATAATAAATAAGTTAAAATGTACGTAGGAGGATGTTATGGGACAGTTTAGGAAAAGAATGGCGGCAGCGGCGGCAGGCATAATCGCGGCAGTGGCTTTGGCAGGGTGCAGCCATTCTATGGATAATGACGCTGTAGTTGCAGAAGTAGGAGGGGAGAAGATTTCACTGGGGATTGCCAACTTCTATGCAAGGCTGCAGCAGGCACAATTTGAGACATACTATGCAGGACTGATGGGTAAGACTGGCGAAGAGATGTGGGCGGAAGAAGATGGCGATGGTGTTACCTATGAGGAGACAACAAAGAAAACCATACTGGAAGAGCTGGAAAATATTTATATGATTAAGCAGCATGCTGCAGACTATGGGGTGGAGCTGTCCGAGGACGACAAGGCGGCCATCGACAAGGCGGCCAATTCGTTTGTAGAGGATAACACGCTGGAGGATAAAGAGGCAGTATCCGGCTACGAGAAGGTTGTCAAGGAGTTCCTGGAGTTGGCCACTATCCAGAACCGCATGGATAAGAAGATGAAGGAAGGCGTGGATGAGGAAGTGTCTGATGAGGAGGTGGCTCAGAAGAGTATGCAGTATGTCCTTTTTTCTTATACAAAGACAGATGAAGAAGGAAATTCTGAGGAAATGACGGATGAGGAGAAAGAAGCCTTGAAAGGATCAGCTAAAGAATTTGCCGATAGCCTGAAGAACAGCGAGGGCCATGATCTAGAGGCTGCGGCAGGCGAAGCGGGTTTGGAAGTACAGACAGCCACATTTGATTCCGAGTCCACTTCCCCCACGGAGGATCTGGTCAAGGCGGCGGATGCCCTTGAGAATGAAGGGGATGTGACTGACATTGTGGAGGCAAATACAGGCATTTATGTGGCAAAGCTGACGAGTAAGCTGGACCGTGAAGCAACTGATGCAAAGAAAGAATCCATAGTGGAGGAGCGCAGGAATGAGCAGTATGATTCCTTAGTAGAGCAGTGGAGAGAAGAGACGGATATAAAGGAACACAAGAAAGTATGGAAAAAAGTCAGCTTCCAGGACCAGGGCGTTACAATCAAGCAGAGCGAAGAAGAGTACACGGACACTCCCAAAGATGAGTCAAATTAGGAATAAAAAGCTTGAAATCAGTGCCTGTAAATGATAGAATACTATCAGTTCGTGAGGGAGTAGTTGGCGTGTAATGAGGATGCGTGGTAAGTCAACATACTGGCTGAGAGGTCTGGCTTATCTTAATTAATGAGACTCATGTACAGTTTTGTGCTGTACATGAGTCTTTTTGTCTCACCAGGAAGAGGAGTTCTTTGAATCAAAAAGCTCTGCCAGGGGGCGTTTGCATTGGCCATATTTAATACATTATATTGCGGCTATACACACTCAGGGCAACTTGTACACAGGAGGAAATATAAAATGGGTATTATAGAATTATTGTTACTGGCAATTGGCTTGTCCATGGACGCTTTTGCCGTATCTGTCTGTAAGGGACTTGCAATGCCTAAAATAACCTTAGGAAAAGCCTTGACTGCGGGAATATGGTTTGGAGGCTTCCAGGCGCTGATGCCTCTGGCCGGTTATTTTTTGGGGATACAGTTTAAGGACAAGATTACTGCGGTGGATCACTGGATAGCTTTTGTCCTTCTTGGGGTAATTGGAATCAATATGATCAAGGAGGCCGTGTCGGGAGAATGTGATAATGGGGATGGTTCTCTGGACTTTCGGACAATGTTTGTGCTGGCTGTGGCCACCAGCATTGACGCTCTTGCCGTAGGAATTACATTTGCTTTTCTCCATGTGGATATTGTCCCTGCGGTTTCCTTTATTGGGATTACTACCTTTACTTTATCGGCTTTGGGTGTAAAAGTGGGGAATATATTTGGAACCAGGTATAAAGCAAAAGCTGAACTTGTGGGAGGTATTATTTTAGTTTTGCTGGGCATTAAAATATTAATTGAGCATCTCACTGGGGTTTGATGGCTCTTGCCGGCTTTCCTGGCTGTGCAGGCCTAAGGTTTCAATGCAAACGCCTAAGCCTGCTTCTTTGTGGCCTGCACACCCGGGAAAGTAATCTGTTGTCAGGAATTTAAGCTGTTTAAGTGGAAACTTTCCAGCTCCTCCCTGGCCACATATAAGGTTTTGTCCCTGCGGGTCCTTATGGTCCATTTAACCAGTTTTAATATAAAATTTTCTATCTCAATACAGGTAATGCATCTGGGATGGACACAGCTTCCTGTATTAAAATAAGGGGCGGATGCGTTTCCCGCCATAGGGCGGTGTGTATGCCCGGTAATGAGTAATTTTTGTTCTTTTGCGGCCCAGTCTGTGAGCCGTTTTTCTGTTTTTTTCTTTTTTGTATAATTCTTTGCGGCGCTGGTAGGATCAGATATACCCAACCCTTCCAGAGGCTTCCAGATATATCTGACAAGGAACGCTGCTATGGGAGCCAGCACGCTGTTCAAAAAGTCGGCCTGATGGCCATGTGTCAGATAGATATCCTTTCCCGTTTCCTGATTTTTCAATATAAGTCCCTGCAAATAGCAGCTGTCAGGGAAAAGGGGCGCTTTCTCTTCCTGCCCGCTGATGTGGTATATGCTGCAGTGCTTTTTGCAATAGCCACAGCGTCTTTTGCTTAGGTCGTGGTTTCCGTAAAGCATATAAAGCTTGTTTTCATCCCGGAATTTTGTGAGCAGCCAGAATACATTGCTGTGAATATCTATGATTTTCGACAAGGAGGGGTTCTCCCAGAGTTCATCCCCATCGCCTAGCTCTATATACGTAAAGCCATGCTCATAATAGTGGTTTAGCGCTGCAAAATATACGTTTTGGTTTTTTAGAAAATTATCGTTGTGGTTCCCTGTACCTCTGTGGCAGTCACTGAAAAGTACGATCAAGGAGTCTGGACCTAATGGAATCTGGGGCGCGTCTCTAAATGCATTGGAAATCCGTCTGTACCAGCTCATCTGCGTCTCTTCCTGTGCTTTTTAAATGTGCGCATACAGAGTGTCCTCCTGAAAATAAAAGGAAGGAAATAGTATAGATAGAGCAGGCGGTCTAAAGTACTGCAAAATGGCCTTGTGACCCAGAGATAGAGCCTGCAGAAAATTCTTGTTTTCCAGAGAACATATTTTTTGTAAAAGCTGCCGGAGAGTATGGATAAATGGCGGGGAATAAAAAGGCAGAACTGAACCGTATTATGGCATACACATATATCGCAGCTTTTGTAACCCCGGTCATATAGGGAACGGAGGAAAGAGTCGCACATTTCAGAATCTGGGAACGTAATGGATACATCCAAGTGTAACTGCTCGGGAGGCGTGCATAGGCCTGTTATAAAGCCTGCCAGCCACCAATGGGTCTGTGAAATACAGAAAAGGGCACCTTCGCGGTCGCCCAAGTGGAGTGTTAAGGGCAGCATTTCCTCCGGCCCTGCGGCCTGGAATATGGTCTGCCTGCGCAGAGCCGGGGGAATAATCGAGTCTGCATGGTAAATGCCGGCCTCTGCGCCTGTATTGATTCCATACTGGCCCTTCCAAAATTCCATTAGCCAGGTCTTTCCCTGATAATTAAAGTAAACTGGTTCATGGTCAAAGACCATGTTCATAGAGAGGGCGGCAGTATTATAAAATTCACTATACCCAAATTCCCTCTGCCAGGCATCCGTCCTGGTGGTAAATATATCTTGGTCGTTCTGGTAGCAAAACCCAAAGGGTTCGGCAAGCTCATTGATCAGACAGCACTTCTCTTCACATGGCATCTCACAGACCTTGCGTATAATGCACTTTTTCCTGTGATGATTTAACAAAACAAACAGCATACATAATAAAATAAAAAGAGATAATATAATATACATATTTAAGATCCTATGGTTTATTCTTCTTATTACTATATGCACGAACCGGCAAAATGCTGTGAATACCATAGAAGGAAAAGGTGCAGACAGGAAAAGGATGGGTTTTAAATAAGTGAGGGGCAGAGAAAAGCAGGGGCAGCGCCTGTATTATAGAAAGGCTTTAGGCTGCTCCCTGCAGAAGCTATAATAGTGGCATATAGGGGCATTCTCAGCCGGGGATAATCTGCCTGCATAGGAATGCCTTAGTGGCCTTAAATATATTCTAATTTTTCGAAATAATGCATAAGAATATCTGCACAGTTTTCCACCCCAAGTTCTGAGGTATCCAGTATCATATGGTAATCATTTACATCACCCCAGGACTTACCAGTATGGGTGTAGTAGTAAGCTGCGCGCTCCTTGTCAGTGGATTCTACTTTATCCGCTGCCTCCTCATAGGTCAGGGACTCCAGGGCCATGATCCTATGAATACGGTCCTCTTTGTCTGCGCAGACAAAAATATTGAGTACGTTTAGCCTGTCCCTGAGGATATCGGAGGCACACCGTCCCAGTATGATGCAGGGGCTGCCGGCAAGTCCGCGGATCGCCTCTGCTTCAGTATCATATTGGTGGTCATTGATTTTCTGCTCAATGCAGGCTTTATCATAGACCGGGATATTGAGTCTTTCTGCAAGTTCTTTCGCTATCATACTTGCACCAGTACCAAAGCGGCGGCTCATTGTAATTACCAGTTTCATATGGGTTCCTCCTTTGTGCATGCCTGTAGAATGGATGTGCTTACATAGATTTAATTTTGTGAAGAATGCTCTTGCTCCCATACGGTATCAAGGACAGAGCAGGATTCTTTCCTAATTATATCACTAATAATATATATGTAAAAGACTTATTTATAAAACACTGGTTCTAGTGGAAACATAGGTTCCCTGCACCGGCTGGGGCAGTGGATGGATAATGGGAATACCCTGGCATAAAGTGGCCGCCTTACTCGGCCAGGCCTAAATTAAACAACAGAGAATGTAATAATATGCATTTATAATGGAACGAAGATACTTTTGAAGTGGTTGCGAAATTTAGCGAAAAATGCTATTATATTTTGGTATGTAGACACGGATACTAAAATAATAAGAACAGTGGCTGCAGGGATATTGTTGTCATACAGTCCCTCAGGGGGCAGGTTCGGGGCGCCAGCTTCGAATGAGCAGATAGATGGAAAGATAACTTATGGAAGGGGCATACTAGATGAGCCAAAAAAAAATGAGTCCAAGTGAACGTGAGGCATATAAAAAGGAGCAGGCCAGAAGGCGCAGGATGATAGAGGAGCAGCAGAGGAGGACAGTCAATGGTAATCCAGCCAAGACAGTGGCAGGAGGCGGCTCCAGGAAAGATAACCGAGGGTACGGCGGCGGAAACCGGAAACCAGTGAAGAAAAAGAATGCTTCTAATAAAGTGAGCAAGAACGTAGGATTAGCCTTGTGCACAATCCAGCTTATTGCTACGCTGGTATTTGTGGTTGCTTTATTTGTTTTAAATATGCTGCCCATGAAATATCTGAGCATAATTATTGGCGTACTTGTGTTGCTTTGGGTAGTCCCACTGGCCAGCCAGCTCATATCGAAAAAGAAGGCTATTGCGGGGAAGGTGTTCAGTGTCTTTATGTCTGTCATCCTGGCGCTTGGCTCTTTTTATATTTTTAAGACAAATGGCATGGTTAAAAACATAAGCGGCGGAAATACAAAAGTGGATAAAATGGTTGTAGCTGTGCTTGCGGACGACCCGGCCAATGCCATCCAGGATGCTGCGGGATATACGTTTGGCGTGCAGTATGCGATGAAGGGGGATGACGTAAAGGAAACTGTCGATGCTATCGGCCAGGAATTGGGACAGGACATTTCCACTGCGGAGTACGAAAGCCTCCATGGCCAGGCGACAGCTTTCCACGATGGGGAGGTACAGGCCATTATTTACAATGATGCTTACACCTCCATTTTAGAAGAAGCTTTTGAAGGCTATAGTGATAATGTAAAAATCATTTATTCACATGAAATCACAAGCAAGCTGGACAATGAAGCGGCCCATGTAAATGTGGATGACGATACATTTACAGTGTATATAAGCGGTATAGATGTGTACGGGGCAATTGAGACCAACAGCCGCAGCGACGTCAATATTATGGCGGTTGTAAATCCGAATACCCACCAGGTACTCCTGGTGACAACGCCAAGGGATTTCTATGTGGAGATCCCGGGGATCAGCGGCGGCCAGAAAGATAAGCTGACACACGCGGGCATCTATGGAGTGGACGCCTCTATGGCTACACTGGAACAGTTGTATGACACAGAGATTGATTTTTATGCAAGGGTGAATTTTACATCTTTAGTACAGATGGTAGACGCCCTTGGCGGTGTGGATGTTATTTCCGAGCAGTCATTTACAACAAGCTCTGACACGGGGGCCGTAGTCAATGTGGCCCAGGGGGAGAATCATTTCAACGGGCAGGAGGCCCTTGCTTTCTCACGTGAGAGGATGAATGTGGACGGGGGCGACTTCCAGAGAGGGAAGAACCAGCAGGCTGTGATCACTGCTATGATTAAAAAGGCAATATCACCTGCTATCCTGACTGGAGCCAACGGCCTCTTAAGCAGTGTCAGCGGAAATGTGGATACGAATATGTCCCAGGATCAGATCCAGGAACTGATAAAGGGGCAGCTTTCCGGCGGAAGCGCATGGAACATTAAATCTATGGCTGCAGAGGGGACTGGAGACGAACAATATTGTTATTCTGCGGCGGGTTCCCTGCTTTATGTGACGCAGCCTGACCAAAATTCTATCACAGCAATCAAACAGGCTATTGACGCCGTTGAAAATGGAGAAATCCTGCCTGACTCAGAGGTGGCTCAGTAAAAAGAGAATAGAAAGATACCAAGGAAGGGCAATATGAAAAAGATATTAAAGAAGTGGGATCTCTCGCTTATTTATAAAGTACTGCTTGTATTTCTGGATATAATATTTATTAATATAAGCTCATTTTTGGCATTGTGGGTCCGGTTTAATATGCATATTAGTGAGATACCCCCTGAATATGCAGCCTCTGTCTTGGAGGTGGCCTGGGCAAATACAGCGGTGACAGTGCTGGTGTTTGCTGTCTGCCGGCTGTACACAAGCCTCTGGCGGTTTGCCAGTATTAAAGAGCTGATTTATATCATCGAAGCCTGCGGCATATCTATTTTGTTCAATGTGCTGGCTTATTACCTGACATACAGGGAAATCTACAGGAGTTATTTTATCCTATATGCCACTGCTTTATTTTTACTGACTTGTGTGGGCCGGTTTTCATACCGCCTCATGCGCCTTTTATATAGAGGGAATATCCATGGGCGGCATGTGCGCAATACGATGATAATCGGGGCCGGGGAAGCCTGTAATGTGGTAATGAAGGAGCTGGAGCTTAGTACTGAGCTGGATGCAAAAATCTGCTGTGTAATAGATGATAACCCGAGAAAGCATGGAACCTATATCCATGGGGTAAAAGTAGTGGGCGGGAGGAATGATATTTTAAGGGCCGTAGAAAAGTACGGCATTAATGAAATTATTGTGGCAATACCAAGCGCAGATAAAAGGGAGCGGCAGAAGATACTGGAAATCTGCCAGAAAATACCGGACTGTGAGATGAAGATCCTCCCTGGCGTTTACCAGCTTGTAAATGGCGAGGTCAGTGTCTCCAAGCTGCGCAATGTGGAGATTGAGGACTTGCTTGGCAGGGACCCAATTCAGATTACCACAGAGACAATCGGCAGATATGTATCGGATAAGGTGGTGCTTGTAACCGGAGGCGGCGGAAGCATAGGAAGTGAGCTATGCCGTCAGATTGCCGCCAATGGTGTGAGGCAGCTTATTATTTTTGATATATATGAGAACAATGCGTATGATATCCAGCAGGAGTTAAAGGGCAAATACCCCAACCTGGATCTTGTGGTGCTGATCGGATCTGTGAGGAATGGCCGTAAGGTAAACAGTGTATTTGCCAAATACCGTCCAGATATTGTGTATCATGCCGCGGCCCACAAACATGTCCCCCTGATGGAGGACAGTCCCAATGAGGCCATCAAAAATAATGTATTTGGCACGTATAAAGTGGCCCTGGCTTCGGACCGGTACCATGTGGAAAAATTTGTCCTGATATCTACGGACAAGGCAGTGAACCCTACCAATATCATGGGCGCCTCAAAACGGATGTGCGAGATGATTATACAGGTCTTTAACAGTAGGTCTGACACGGAGTATGTGGCTGTAAGGTTTGGCAATGTGCTTGGAAGCAATGGGAGCGTAATCCCACTGTTCAAGAAACAGATTGAGGCAGGAGGGCCAGTCACTGTCACACACCCTGACATTATACGTTACTTTATGACTATCCCCGAGGCTGTGTCCCTGGTCCTTCAGGCAGGCGCCAGTGCCAGGGGAGGGGAGATTTTTGTGCTGGATATGGGACAGCCTGTGAAGATTGTAGATCTGGCAAAAAATTTAATCCGACTGTCAGGATATACACTGGGGGTGGATATTGAAATCAGATATACAGGCCTGCGCCCAGGGGAGAAGTTGTACGAAGAACTTCTTATGGCAGAAGAGGGGCTGGAGAGCACTGAAAATGAAAAAATCCACATTGGTAAGCCTATAGAATTTGATGAAGATGAATTCTTAAGGGATTTGGAGGATTTGTACAGAGAAGCTTACGCTGAGACGGATCATATGAAAAATATTGTCCATAAGATTGTGCCCACCTATCATCTGCGGGAAGCGGATATAATCAGAGATCAGCAGATACAGGCCGGATGGAAGCGGGAATTTGAGGATACCCGGTCAAAACTGCCCAGCGGTTTTTTAAACAGAGGCATCGCAGATTCTGATATAGAGGCAGAAGTTACAGGGAAGGCGGCAGAGATAAAGGCTGCCGAACGGAAAGGTCAAGAGAATTAAGAAAGAGAGAGCGATTATGATGAATATTTCATTTTCTCCCCCTGATATCACAGAAGAGGAAATTGCGGAAGTTGCGGAGGCGCTTAGGAGTGGATGGATCACGACAGGACCCCGCACAAAGGAGTTTGAAAAGAGGATTGCCGGATACTGCGGAACCGGGAAGGCAGTGTGCCTTAATTCTGCCACAGCCTGCCTGGAGATGACTCTGCGTGTTATGGGCATAGGCCCTGGGGATGAAGTGATTACCACGGCCTACACATACTCTGCTTCGGCAAGCTGTATCTGCCATGTGGGGGCGGTGCCTGTTCTGGTAGATACCCTTCCTGGTTCTTTTGAGATGGATCCCCAGAAAGTAAGTGAAGCTGTCACTGAGAAAACAAAGGCTGTCATTTGCGTGGATTTGGCGGGGATTATATACAGCCATTATGATGAAATTTTTCAGATTGCTCGGGAAAAGAGCAGTCTTTTCAGACCTGCAAATGAGCGCCAGGAGGCTTTCGGGAGGATTCTGGTCATCTCAGATGCAGCCCACGCCCTGGGCGCGGAGGCAGGGAAAAAGAGGTGCGGCACAATCGCAGACTTTACCTGTTTTTCCTTCCATGCGGTGAAGAATCTGACCACAGCCGAAGGCGGGGCGGTGACTTGGTCCGAAGCTGTGGCTGGGGCAGGAATAGACGAGGAAGTGCTATATAAAGAATATATGCTCTTATCTCTGCATGGACAGTCAAAGGACGCCCTGGCAAAGACGCAAGCCGGCGCCTGGGAATATGATATTGTGGCGCCATATTATAAGTGCAATATGACAGACATAACGGCGGCATTAGGCCTCGTCCAGCTTAAGAGATATCCAGGGATACTCAGGAGAAGAAAAGAGCTCATCCATATGTATGAGGAAAGGCTGGGGCAGGAGGGCGTCCAGGTGCTAAAACACTATGGAAAGGATCACACATCCAGCGGCCATCTATATCTTGTACGTCTGCTTGACAAAAACAGAGAGGAATGTAACAATATCATTACACAGATGGCAGAGAGGGGCATAGCAACTAATGTACACTATAAACCTCTGCCCCTCATGACAGCATATAAAAATATGGGGTATGACATAAAAGATTATCCCCATGCGTCTGCGCAGTTTGAAAATGAGATCACATTGCCGCTGCACACTTGCCTGACAGATGAAGAGGCGATGTATGTGGCAGATACATTCCGGGAACTACTATAGTATATCTTTGGGCGCCCTGCAAAAGGGGCCTATAAGGATCCAGGGACTTGAGCCAGAGCGGGATGTCCCTGTAGGAGGAATGCCAGAAATACAGGAGAGAAAGGCAGAGATGTTATCTGTCAGGAGCCAAATATGATACGACAATGGGAAACACTACCAGATTATATGCAGAATATATATGTAAAGCCTTATTATGAAAGCCTTACCATGAAAAAGTCCGGACTGCGTTTAAAACGAGCCATGGATTTGTTTCTTGCGCTTATTTTGGCGATTGTCCTGTCACCGGTCATGGCAGGTGTCGCATTGTGGATAAAATTGGACAGCAGAGGCCCTGTATTTTACAGACAGGAGCGAATTACGCGATATGGGAAACCATATCGTATTTTCAAGTTTCGGACAATGGTGGCAGATGCAGACAGGCGGGGGCCCCTTGTCACAGAGAAGCAGGACAGCCGTATAACAAGAGCTGGAAAGTTTCTCAGAAAATGCCGTTTAGACGAGATTCCCCAATTGCTTAATGTGATTGCGGGGGATATGTCTTTTGTGGGCACAAGGCCTGAGGTGGGGAAATATGTGGGCCAGTATGAAGAGGAGATGTATGCCACCTTATTGCTGCCGGCAGGGATTACTTCTCGGACAAGCATTATTTTTAAAGATGAGGACGTCCTGATGGAAAAATATTTACAAGAGACAAAAAAGACCGTGGATGAGGTGTATGTGGAGTATATCCTTCCCGTAAAAATGACATACAATCTGCAGTACTTAAGGGACTTTAGCTTTTGGGGCGATATAAAGGTCATGTTGGACACTGTATTTGCAGTAATCAGGTAGAGGAGGGAAAGTACATGAGAAAAATAGCAGTCATCACGATGGGAGTCAGGCTGGAGGGTGAAAAAGGATATACACGTTTCCGCTATCTCTGTGAATTTTTGACAGACGCAGGCTATCAGGTAGATCTGATTACCACCACATTCCAGCATTGGGAAAAGGCCCAGCGTAATATAGGAAAGATAAAGCAGGAAAATTATACGTTTGGCCTTAAATTCATTTATGAGCCAGGATATAAGAAAAATGTGGATCTAAAGAGAATCCTGAGCCACCGTACCGCGGCAAAGAATTTGGCGGCCCTTCTTGAACAGGAGGGGGACTATGATCTTTTGTATGCGGAGATCCCCCCAAATGATGTGGCCTATGCCGCCGCTGCATATGCCAGGAGAAAGGGCATCCCCTTTGTGGCAGATGTGAATGATTTGTGGCCGGAGGCTATGAGGATGGTTTTGGATATACCGGTTGTCAGTTCTGTGCTGTTCTACCCTCTTAAGAGGGATGCGGAGAAGGTATATTCTCTTGTATCCGGCGTGGTAGGCACCTCGGACGAATACAGGGACAGGCCTTTTAAGAACCAGAGGAGAGATGTGCCCAAGGCCACAGTGTATGTGGGAAATGAGATTACTGTCTTTGACGAGGGCGCAAAGAAAAATGAGGCCGCAGTGATTAAGGGCCCGGAAGAGTTCTGGGTAACTTATGCGGGAACCATTGGGACAAGCTATGATATACGGACAATGGTTCTGGCGGCTGAGGAGCTGGTAAAAAGAGGCCACAGCAATATAAAGATGAAAATATTGGGCGGCGGGCCCATGAAGGATGAATTAGAGGCCCTTGCCCGGGATAAAAAAATTAAGAACGTAGAATTTGCAGGGTATGCACCTTATGATAAGATGGCAGCTTATTTAAAAAAATCAGATATTCTCGTCAATTCCTTCGTGAAGAAAGCCCCCCAGAGCATTGTGACAAAAATAGGCGATTATCTGGCTGCGGGCAAACCCATGATCAATACATGCATGAGTCCGGAATTCAGAAAGAAAGTAGAGCAGGATGGATTTGGCGTGAATATTATGCCGGAGGATACCAGCATTCTTGCAGACGCCATTGAGGACCTGTACAAAAATGAGGAGAAACGTCTTGCCATGGGGAGAAAGGCAAGGCAGATTGCCAAAGAGCAGTTTGACAGGCCAAGGTCCTATCAGAAGATTGAAGAACTAATCAGATTATTGATCGATAAAAATCAGTCCCGCGGGACGGTGGAGCAGAAAAGATGAGCAGAGAAAGTATGAAGCCTTATTTCAGTATAGTCATGCCTGTGTACGGGGTGGAGCAATACATTTCCCGTGCCATAAGCAGCGTGCAGGAACAGACTTTTGAGGCATGGGAAATTATTTTGGTAGATGATTGTTCTCCTGACAAGAGCGCCGCAGTTGCTGAGGAGTTTGCCAGAGATGACCAAAGGATCAGGATTGTATCCCATAAAGAGAACAAGGGGCTCAGCGGTGCACGCAATACAGGGATCCAGGAGGCGAAGGGCGCATATATTTGGTTTATGGATCCAGACGATTATGTGGACGGGGACTTGTTAGAGAGAGTAAAATTGTCCTTGGAGGAGAATCCGGCTGAGGCAGTATTATTTGGCCTGGTGGAAGAGTACTATGGGCGGGATGGAGATCTTGAATATACCCATTCTATCTGCCCAAAGGAAGTGTTATACCAGGATCAGGCAGAACTGAGAAAAGCGGTTATTTCCCTGGAACAGCAGACACTTTACGGATATGCCTGGAATAAAATATATAATCTGGAATATCTTAAAGAACGCCGCCTGGCCTATGAGGATGTTAAGCTGATTGAGGATATTCTCTTTAACGTCAAATATTTTATGGATATTGAGAGGCTGAATGTGCTGGGATTTACACCCTATCACTATGGGAAGCGGATGAACGCCAGCCTGACTAATAAATTTGTGCCTGAATATTTCCGGCTGCACAGGCAAAGGATTGAAATGCTGTTTGACCAGTACTCATACTGGAACTTGTGTACATCTGAGGTGCGTCAGGTACTGGGGAGCCTGTATGGAAGATATATTTTGTCTGCCCTGGAAAGGAATTGCGACAGGCGCTCGGGCATGTCCCATGTGGATAGATACAGGTGGTGCAGGGCCTTATTCTGCCAGGGGTTGTTTAATGAACTGATTCCCTGTGCAAAAGCCAGGGACAGCAAGGCTCTGTCCATTGCTTTGGTGTTCCTGAGATGGAAAAAGACAATCCTATGCCTAGCTATGGGCCGGGGCGTGCATATTGTCAGAGGCGCAGTCCCTATGTTGTATTCAAGAGTAAAATCTGGGAGATAGCAGTAATGTCAGCAAAAACAGACTGGTTTAAAAAATTTTTATTTATATTTAAAATCGTATATTTATTGTATTTACTCCTGGCCTTCAATTCTTTTGTCAACGCTGAGGCTTGGATGAATGCGGCGTCTTACGGGGTCACAGCTATGGGGGCGGGGATGGCGGCCTGGATGCTCTTCCGCTATAAGCGTTATATGAAAGCATACAATCTGTGGCTTCTGCTGGCGTTTATTGCCAGCTATATAATCAGCGCAGGGGCCCATATATCATATGGGGTTATGGAGAATATAAAGGGAACTATCTGGCTTGTACTGCCCATCATGCTGGTCTATATAACTGCCTTTGACATGTCCGCAGAAGAGATGAGAAAGGAATTAAAATGGCTGTCATGGATATATGTTTTATACTCCACGGCGGCTAACCTGGTGAGCCTTAGTATGGTCTACTGGGGGAGAATGTATGAATTTAAGGATGAAGCAGGGGCCTATCATGTGATAGGATACCGGTGGAACCGGCTTTGGGGTATCTATGACGATCCAAACCACGGGGCCACAATTACAATCATAGCCTTATTTATACTCATCTGGGCGTTTTTTGCGGTAAAAAGGATATGGCTGAGAATTTTGATGATTCCGGTTTTTCTCATTAATTATTGCTATGTCGCACTGTCTGATTCCAGGACCGGACTCGTGGGTTTGACTGTGGGGATACTGATTGGCGGATTTTACGGGTTATGGCAGTACAGAAGAAGATGCAGGCATCTGTTTTTGGGGGCGGCAGGTATCCTGCTTGCCACCGGGGTTGCTTTCACAGGGATTTTTGCAGTAAAGGCCGCATACCGGCCAATAGAGAAAAAGATTGTCAGCAGCCAGACGAAAGCAGCTCCCAGCACAAAACCTCCTGTGAATACGAATAACCAGCTCCGTAAAAAGGATATAAATAAGGATTACAGCAATGGCAGAATTGAAATATGGGAGAGCGGGATCCAGATTATAAAATCCTCTCCCATAATTGGGGTCGGATATCGGAATATGGCCCCATATACATTGGAACATCTTCCGGATACATACTTGGTAGATAATGGCCAGGGAGGCCTGTATAACTCTATGCATAATCTGGAGCTGGATATTTTTGTCAGCCAGGGAATAATCGGTATCCTATTGTTTTTGGCCCTGCTTTTGAACATGGGCAGGATCCTATGGAGAAGATGCAGGCACACAGAAGGTGAGGCTGACAGGATGGAGGTGCTGTCTTTTACAGCAGCTATTTCCCTGGGAGTCGCGGGGACGTTTTTATCATTTATTTTTTACGTAAATGCACCACAGAGTTTTTGTTTCTGGCTGTTTTTAGGATATCTGATGAGAAATTGCCAGCTGGTGCAGGATAGGGAGAGAAAATGAAAAAAATTCTGGCAGGTTTTATTATGGACGGCAAGAGCGGGGGGGTTGATAAATACCTTCTAAATTTTCTGGAGGCCGTGCATGGCGAGGATGTAAGAATTGATTTTCTGACAAATGAAGTAGATGCAGAGCTGCGGCAGTTTTTACAGCAATACCATTCCAGGCTGTTTCCAATAGCGGGACTGAAAAGGCCTGTAAAACAGTTCTCACAGGTATGTAGGATTTTAGAAAAAGGGCAATATGACATGGTATATCTTAACGTGTCCACAGCCATTGACTGTATTGCCGCTTTTGCGGCCAGGCGGGCAGGGGTAGAGGAGCGCGCCATACACAGCCATTCCAGCGGCAATGACTGCGAAGATGCACTGCAAAGGTTTATATATAATACGGTTCATAGGGCCTGCAGACTGTTTTTTTATCGGGCGGGCACAAGATTCTACGGATGTTCTCATAAGGCCGGAAGATGGATTTTCCCTAACAAGATTGTACAGTCAGGCAAGTTTGAGGTCATATATAATGCTGTTGACCGGCTGAGCTTTAGCTATGACCCTCACATAAGGGAAGTGACGCGCAGTGAGCTTGGTATAGAGAATAAATTTGTTGTTGGCCATATCGGGAATTTCAGATATGCCAAAAATTATCCTCTGCTGATTGATATATTTGAGCAGATATACCGCCAGGAAAAAAAGGCAGTCCTGCTTCTTGCGGGCACAGGGGATGAATTAGAAGTTGTCCGTAAAAGAGTAAGTGATAAAGGACTTGGACAGGCCGTGATGTTTTTAGGGTGGCGCCCAGATACGTACAGGCTTTACCAGGCCATGGATGTATTCTTGCTTCCTTCCAGGTTTGAGGGACTTCCAATCGTCGGGGTGGAGGCCCAGTGCACAAAATTACAGTGTGTGCTCAGCGATGAAATCACGGACGAGACGAAGATACAGGATCAGTGTTATTTCCTGAGCCTGAAAGAAAACCCCAAAAGCTGGGCAGACTTTATTTTAGGGCACAGAGGATATGACAGAGAGAAGGTAAAACTTCTCAGGGAAGCTGACAACTATGACCTGGAGTCACAGAGAGGGCAGCTTAGGAGGATCGTATGCCATTAGTCAGTTTAGTGATAGCAGTATATAATATAGAAGAATATATAGGGGCATGCATCCGCAGCGCGGCAGGGCAGACTTACAGCAACCTGGAAATTCTTTTGATTGATGATGGATCCTCTGACAGAAGCGGTGAGATCTGTGATGAGGCTGCCGGGAAGGATCCGCGGATCCGGGTCATACACAAGGAGAACAAAGGGATATCTGATGTCCGCAATGTGGGAATCCAGGAGGCCAGAGGAATCTATCTGATGTACATTGACGGGGATGACTATATTGCCCCTGACTGTGTTGAGTCGGTTCTTCTGTGTGCCCGGGAAAATGAGGCGGACATTGTGGTGTTTGATTACACGGAGGTGGAAGAATCCACTGGCAGGAAGGATCACTGGAGCATGGACGTGCCGCGGGGCATGGTGACGGATGCAAAGGAGACCCCGGCCCTGCTTGTGGCCTCCCCCAGTCCCTGCAATAAGCTGTATAGGAAAGCTTTCCTGGAAGACACAGGCCTGAGATATCCTGTGGGGAGAAATTATGAGGACTTGGCTGTGACCCCCAGGTTTATGGTAAATGCCAGGCGTGTTGTATATCTGGAACGTCCTCCCTTGTACTACTATATAATCCACGATGGGTCTATTATGAGGAGCAGGAATTTCAAAAAAAGCTTTGAGGACAGGAAGGCGGCGGTAGAGGACATACTGGATTATTTTAAAAGCCATGGCCTGTATGATGAATTTAGAGATGAACTGGAATACCTGGCCTTTGAACATGCATATTTTGTTCCCACAAAGGAAGTGCTGTACTATGATCCCAAAAGTGAATACCGCGGCCGTTTTCGGGAATTTGTATTGGACATATTTCCCAGGGCAGAGAAGAATCCCTATGTCCGTATGTGGCTTTCCCGGAAGGATAAGCTCATATTGTGGCTTATGGCCAGGAGGCTGTACTGTGTAATCAGGCTTCTCTCCAGAATACGCAAAAAGGCTGACCTGAAAAAAAAGAAAGTGTAAGATTAGAAATAGCTGCGGCCTAAAAAGACGGCAGAAAAGCAGTGGCAGTAAATATGGATATGGAGGTTGGTATGGAGAAAATATTGACAGTTGTGATCCCGTCCTACAATGTAGAAAGATTCTTGCAGGAGACCTTGGAATCCTTTGTGGAGGAGAGAGTCCTGAAGGATATAGAGGTACTGGTTGTGGATGACGGCTCTAAGGATGGGACAGCAGAAATAGGAAAAGCCTTTGAACAGATGTATCCCGGGACTTTCCGGGTGATTTCTAAGGAAAATGGAGGCCATGGCTCCACCATCAATAAAGGTATAGAGCAGTGCCAGGGGAAATATTTCAAGGTTGTGGACGGAGATGACTGGGTAAATACAGAAGATTTCTGTATTTTGGTGGACAAGTTAAAAACTTGCGAGGCAGATTATGTGGTGACAAACTACTACGAGGTGAACGACCAGACTGGAGAAAAAACAAAACAGGATTTCTCTCTTCTGGCAGAGGCGGCAG
Source organism: Luxibacter massiliensis (assembly GCF_900604355.1). Classification (NCBI taxonomy): domain Bacteria; kingdom Bacillati; phylum Bacillota; class Clostridia; order Lachnospirales; family Lachnospiraceae; genus Luxibacter; species Luxibacter massiliensis. The sequence goes on from NZ_UWOE01000001.1 coordinate 1,304,777, forward strand.
ACCCGGCAACAGGAGTCTTAAGCTTTGAGGAGGCGGCCAAAAGGGTACAGATGCCAATGCATGCACTGGTAATCCGCAGCAGTATCTTAAAGGATAACAATATCAGGCTGGATGAACACTGTTTTTACGTTGATGTGGAATATATTTTGTATCCCCTCCCTTATGTCAGGACGGTGGCATATTTTGACCTGTCTGTCTATATGTACCGTCTGGCCCTGGCCACCCAGAGTGTCAGTATCCAGGGGTTCCAGAAGCATATGCAGAACCATATAGACGTGATCCTGCATTTATCAGTGTTTGCTGAGAAGTTCAGGAAGAATGCAGAAGATGCCGAGGCCCTCAAGATAGATTATATATGTAAAAGAATTGCCGCTATGGTTGGCGACCAGATTACGATATTTATCAGTTTTTCTGAAAAGGACAAGAGGATAAAAGAGAAATTCATACAGTTCGACAGAGAGCTAAGAGAAACAAGCCAATATATTTATGATTTGTCTGTCCAGGAGAGCGGCACATTTAAGCTCCTGAGGACAGTAAAGTTCAAAGGGTATGAAATGATTGTAAAGTCGGCACGGAAGAGAAACGGCCTGGAAGAAGGGTAAGACTATGAAGATTAAATCAGTAAAATTTAATTTTATAATGAATTTTACTTTGACCATGTCTCAATTTCTGTTTCCCATGATCACATTTCCATATGTGTCCCGGGTCCTTGGGCCGGCTGGAAACGGAAGTGTGGCTTTTGCGACTTCGGTGATTACGTATTTTACTATGTTTGCCATGCTTGGAGTGCCGACTTATGGAATACGGGCCTGTGCAAAAGTCAGGGAGAATAAGGAGGAATTATCCAGGACTGTCCAGGAATTGCTGCTTATCAACCTGATTATGATGATCCTGTGCTATATTGCTTTTGGCTTTTCACTCAGGTTGGTAAGCGGGTTTCAGGAGGACCGGACGCTTCTTATTATAAGCAGCGCAGCGATGCTGTTAAATGTCCTGGGCGTGAGCTGGCTTTACTCAGCCCTGGAGCAGTATGCCTATATAGCGGCAGCAGGCATGCTGTTTAAAGTTTTATCTATATTCCTGATGTTTGCCTTTGTACGTACAAAGGAGGACTATATTATATACGGGGCCATTGCTGTGTTTGCCAGTGCAGGCTCCTATGTGCTGAATTTTATCAGGCTCAGGAGATTTATATCTTTGAAGCCTGTGAAGTATTATAATTTCCGGCGCCATTTAAAACCGATCCTTGTTTTTTTTGCCATGTCCGTGGCCACCACGATCTATACTAATCTGGATACGGTAATGCTAGGATTTATGAAAACAAACACGGATGTAGGGTACTATAATGCGGCAGTGAAGATAAAGACAATTCTTGTCAGCCTGGTTACTTCTATGGGCACTGTTTTGCTGCCCAGGCTCTCTTTTTATATAGAGAGTGGGCAGATGAAGGAATTTCGGAGGATGATTGCTAAGACAATTAATTTTGTGCTTCTGGTTTCTCTGCCTCTGACAGTATATTTTATTTTATATGCCAAAGAGAGTATTCTGCTGTTGTCAGGTGAAGAGTTTATGGGAGCCGTTATCCCTATGTGTGTGATTACGCCTACGATTATTTTGATTGGACTGACAAATGTGCTGGGGATTCAGGTGCTTGTGCCAACGGGAAAAGAGGATAAGGTACTGATTTCAGTGATCATAGGTGCAGTGGTGGATTTGATTCTAAATGCAGTATATATTCCCAAGTATGCGGCGGCAGGCGCTGCCCTGGGAACCTTGGTGGCAGAGATAGCGGTCTTGATTGTGCAGATAGTGTATTTGAGGAAAATGCTCTGGGAGATGAAAAAGGAGCTTAACTGGAAGCTGCCTATTGCCGCCCTTTTAGCTGCCACGGCAGTCGTATGTATTTTTAAGAATTATATTTCTGTGGGTTCCGTATTCCTCACCCTTCTTATTTCAGCAATAATATATTTCGGGATTTATGGCACAATACTGCTTATTGGCAAGAATCCTTTTGTGATGGAGATTATCAGGCCAGTGCTGGCAAGGCTGAAGAGAGGCTTATAAGCCGCGGCACTTAAAGGGCAGGCATGTAGGCGGAAAACGTCTGCGGGATCTGCAGAACATAAGGGATGATGGCTGGTGGGAGACGCCCAAAAGCTGGACATAAGGCAATATTTTTAGATAGGAGGGATGAATATGTATCAGAAGAAAAAAAGCAGCTGGCTGAAGCATCTGGATTTTATAGTTTTAGACTGTCTGTGTATGGAACTGGCATTTGTCATCGCCTATCTGCTCAGGCACGGATGGGGGAATATATACAATTTTGCCCTGTACCGGGACGTGGCGGGAATCCTTGTCCTGATGCATTTGATTGTTGTCTTTTTCGGGGAAGGCTATAAAGGGATTGTCAGAAGAGGGTATTTTGAGGAACTAAAGGCGGCCGTCATCCATGTGACAGCGGTGGACGTCCTTCTGAATATGTACTTATATTTATTGAAGAAAAGCGGGGACTATTCAAGGATCACGTATGTGTTAATGTGGGGGATCAGCATTATTTTGATATATGCTGTCAGGATTCTGTGGAAAAACCACATTAGAAGTAAACAGAAATGGGGGACAGGCCAGCGGTCTTTGATTATTGTATCTCTGGAAGAAACTGCCGGGAAAGCTGTGAAGATTATAAGAGAGAATAGTTTTGGAGACTACACTATTGCTGGTATCGTTTTACTGGATGCAGAGGTAGGGGCAAAGGACAGGCAGATACAGAATATCCCAGTGGTGGCAGATGGAAGCAGTGTCGTGGAGTATGTACGGTACCATTGGGTAGACGAGGTGTTTTTTGATATACCCTTTGGTACATACGATTGTGAGAAGCTGATCGGCGACTGTGAGGAGATGGGAATCACGGTGCATCAGCGGCTGGCGGTAGAGAGTGAGATGTACCGGCATAATCAGATTGTGGAGAGGATGGGGGGATATACGGTCCTGACCAGCAGCGTAAACATGGTGTCTAACCGGCAGCTTTTTTTCAAAAGAACGCTGGACATCATTGGCGCCCTGTTTGGGCTGCTGTGTACAGGAATCCTGTTTATCTTTGTGGCCCCCTGTATTTTTGTAAAATCTCCGGGCCCCGTATTTTTTTCACAGTGGAGAGTGGGGAAGAATGGGAAAAAATTCAGGATATATAAATTCCGCAGTATGTACATGGATGCGGAAAAGCGAAAGCAGGAATTAATGAAAGATAATAATATCAAGAGCGGCCTCATGTTCAAGATAGACCGTGACCCGAGAGTGATAAAAGGAATCGGTGAATTTATCAGAAAAACTTCTATTGATGAATTTCCTCAGTTCTTTAATGTGCTTAGAGGGGAAATGAGCCTTGTAGGCACCAGGCCGCCCACAGTGGATGAGTGGACAAAATATGAGCTGTACCACAGGAAGCGCATGGCCATCAAGCCGGGACTGACTGGGATGTGGCAGGTAAGCGGCAGGAGTGAGATTACAGATTTTGATGAGGTAGTGGCGCTGGATACAAAATATATAAAAGAATGGAGCTTTGGCCTGGATCTGCGAATCCTGGCAAAGACAGTCCTGGTTGTGCTAAAGAGGAAGGGGGCATCTTAAGTGAAAAAGCATGTATTTATTATCGGATCGAAGGGAATCCCTGCCCAGTATGGAGGTTATGAGTCATTTTTGGAGAAGCTGACCTACTATCAGAAAAGCAGCCAGATTCAGTATCATGTCGCCTGCCTGACAGCCTCAGAACAACCGGGGAGGACATTCATCCACAATAATGCCGCCTGCTTTAATATCAGGCAGGTTAACATCGGGCCGGCAAAAGCGATTGTGTATGATTTGCAGGCGTTTATTTATTGTCTAAATTATATTAAGGCGAAAAAAATAGAAAAGCCGGTCATTTATGTCCTCGCCTGCAGGATTGGCCCTTTTTTCTGGTACCTTAAAAAGAAGGTCAGAAGTCTGGGAGGGGAATTATATATTAATCCGGACGGGCATGAATGGAAACGTGCCAAATGGAGCTGGCCTGTTAAAAGGTATTGGAAGTTATCAGAAAAGAAGATGGTCAAGCATGCAGATCTTGTTATCTGTGACAGTAAAAATATTGAGGCATATATAAAGAAAAGTTATGCTGCCTATGGGCCAAATACGAGATTTATAGCATATGGTTCAGAGACATCCCCCTCAGTTCTTAAAGATGACGATAAAAAAGTACAGGATTGGTATAAAGATAAGGGCACAAGGCCGGGCGAATATTATTTAATTGTGGGCAGATTTGTCCCAGAAAATAATTACGAGATTATGATACGGGAATTTATGCAGTCTTCTACAAAGAAGTCCCTCCTAATTATTACAAAAATAGATAATCAGAAATTTTACCAGCGTTTATTAAATAAAACAGGGTTTGACAAAGACAAAAGAATTAAATTTGCCGGGACAGTATATGATCAGGAGTTATTAAAAAAACTGCGGGAGAATGCATTTGCTTACATCCATGGCCATGAGGTAGGAGGAACGAACCCAAGCTTATTAGAAGCATTAGGAAGTACAGAATTAAATTTACTGCTTGATGTGGGGTTTAACAGGGAGGTTGGGGAAAATAGTTCCTTATATTGGTCAAAAGAAAAAGGGGATTTGAGTAAATTGATAGAACGTAGTGAATCACTAACTGATGAAGAATGCCATAGGATGGGCGGGAAAGCAAAAACTCGGATTAGAGAAGCTTACAGCTGGGATTATATTGTAGGCAGTTATGAGACGCTATTTACAGGGGAAGGATAGAAACCATTATGCGTATATTACATTATTGTCTGGGATTCCCGCCTTACCGGACAGGAGGGATGCCTCAATATTGTTTAGACCTGATGATACAGCAGCGAAAAGACGGACATGAAGCAGGAATGCTCTGGCCTGGAAGTATGGGACTTCGCAGAGGTAAAATCAGGATAAAATCAGGGAGAAAAACTCTTGGAATTGATAGTTTTGAGTTAATGAACCCACTCCCAGTTGCGCTGGACGAAGGAATTGCGGAAACAAAATCCTACATGGAACCTGGAGAAATAAAAGTATTTATGGCTTTTTTGAAAAACTGGGAACCTGACGCAATACATTTCCATACCTTTATGGGGATATATAAAGAGTTTCTGGAGGCGGCAAAGGAATTAAGTATTCCAATGATTTATACAACACATGATTTTTATGGACTGTGCCCGAAGGTGACCTTTTTCCACAATGGGGAATTGTGCACAGAAGACCATGGCTGCCTGGATTGTGTCCAATGTAACAGGACTGCCCTTTCTTTGAGAAAAATACGCCTGATGCAGTCGCCTGTCTACCGCCTGATAAAGAATACAGATATAATCAAAAAATTAAGGCAAAAACACAGAGCAGATTTTTTTAAAGGTAATTCGATGGCGCCTGTTCCTGCGGTTTCTGCCCATACAGAGGAAAAAAAGAAATATGAGTACCAAGAACTCCGCAAGTATTATATGAGTATGTTTCGTATGATCGATAAGATGCATTATAATAGCACAGTTACGGAGGCGGTATTTAAAAAATATTTTGATTCGGTGCCAGGAAGTGTGATTAGTATTACAAATGGAAGTATTCAAGACAACAAAAGGGTAAAAAAAGCATCAAAGCAAGTAAGGATAGCTTTTTTAGGGGCCCCAAATCCAGTTAAAGGGTATGGGTTGTTAGTAAGTGCATTAGATGAACTTTGGCAGGAAGGATATAGAAATTTCGAATTACATTCCTATGGCAGTGGACAAAAACAGGAACGTTATCTACAGTCCCATCCCCGTTATCAGAGGACAGAATTAGGACATATAATGGAAAATACTGATATAGTTGCAGTGCCCAGCTGTTGGTTTGAAACCTTTGGGTTTGTTGCATTGGAGGCATTAAGCTACGGGGTGCCTGTATTAATAAGCGAAAGAGTTGGAGCGAAGGATATCATAAAAGATGGCCGGACGGGATTTATAGTATCGCCAAATGTACAGTCTCTGAAGGAGAGGATCCGGTCAATATTAGATTCACAAAATGGCACCTTCGAAGCAATGAATCGATGTATTGTAAAAGAGCAGAAAATCAAAACAATAGACATACATGCCAAAGAAATAGAAGAGCTTTATGAGCGGTAATTTTTAGCTAAGGAGTGTAAAAATAATATGGGGATTCTAGAAAAAAATATAAAAACAATCTTGGAAGCTGCGTATCTTTTATTATTTGCAGTCATGATAGGATATTATTTTTCTTGGACAACAACTTTTGAGATTGTATGGCCTGAATATTTCTATCGTAATCTCAGGATATTACTGCTCATTGTTATTACAATGAGGTTTGCGGCTGAAGATAAAATTTGTCTTGCTGATATTCTATTAGGCGCATTGACAGCATTTATATTTCTAGTGGCGTGGCAGCATAATACTTATGAAGAATTAAGCAATATTGTTCTGCTGATTGTAGGATCCCGGGGGATTTCTTATAGAAAAATAGTAAAGGTATTTCTGATTACATGTAGTGTACTTCTGTTTTGGACAGTATTTTCTGCATTGACAGGCAGAATAGAGAATTTGATTATATATCAGGATGGCAGAAGGCAGAGAATTTCATTTGGTATTGTATATCCTACAGATTTTTCGGCACATCTTTTTTATATGATCACTGCTTATTGCTGTATCAGGAAAGAACGGTTGAGATACTTAGAAATAGGGGGTATAGCGGCAGTCGGAATTTTTGTATATATTTTCTGTGACGCCCGTTTAAATACGATTTGCATATTATTAGTGGCAGGCTGTATGGCTTTTAATAAGTGGAGGCACCGTCGTGCCCAGCACCAATACCAGATGCATTCTGCCTTGTCACTACTCTTATGCCTATCAACTACAATTTGTGCCATGGTCATGATTGGACTGACCTTGCTTTATGACCCCGGAAGTAAGTTAATGGTACTTTTTGACAATATCTTAAACAGCCGGCTGCGGTTGGGAAAAAAGGGAATTGATTTATATGGCCTCTCTATATTTGGACAACCTATTAAATTAATCGGGAGCGGCAATAGTGTGAAACAGCCAGAAAATTATTTTTTCCTGGATAGTTCATATCTTTATGTGCTGCTGCAATATGGAATTCTTGTCCTTGGAGTGCTTCTGTTACTCTTTGCAGTACTGAGTTTCAAAGCCAGAAAAGAAAGACAATGGACATTGTTATGGCTCATTGCGGTTATGGGGCTGCAATGTGTTGTGGAGCACCATATAATGGATATCAGCTATAATATATTACTTTGGCTTCCGTTGGCATGTTTAAGCGAGGAACCCGGGAAGGAGCCTATAATAAAAAGGGGTTGGAGAAAGGTAAAAGCATGAAATCAGTTAAGATTAATAAAATTTTTCATAAATATCCTGTTTTGATTGGAATTATACTGATTGCAATATTGATAGGCGGTCTAGTTATATATAAATATTGGATGGAAAGACAAGTAGGAGAATCAACAATTGTTCCTGAAGATCTTGCACGTGAGCAGACGATAGAACAATTCCAGGATCCGGAGGATCTCTTAAGATATATCATGTCAGCTTTGCAGAAAAAGGATTTGGACCTGTTTCTGAGGGCATGTGCTGTAGATGAACGTTTGCTGGCAAATCCGTTTTACGAAACTATCAATAAATCAGAGATGTTTGGCTATGATATGGGACTCCCCCCTTCTGCAGATTATGAAGAGTACAGGGCATTGAGCTCTATTGAGTTAGCGAAATATTATACAGATAAGTTTGAAGAATTCCAGAAGTATTTTGCAGACCTTTCTGTTTCAGAAATAAGCAGCGTGGGGATTTTACATCCAGAGGAGCAGATGTCATCTGATATTTTATATGAATCCAGCAAAATCTGCGGCAGCTGGGGAGCAGATGCAGCTGTAAAAATGGCAGTTTTAATAAAGAGCCAGGATAAGGAATTTATGGTGACTTTTACTGTCACCAAGTATTATGGATATTGGAAAGTGTTTGATTTTGGGTCTGTATTTCCAGAAGATGGGACAAACTCTTTTATTGAGGAAATAACGAAAAAGGAATTTGATTCTATTACTGAACAGAAAGATATTTTAGGTTATCTTGAAGAATTAAGTAAGAAATTGAATACAGAGGAAACAACGGAGGAACAGGCAGAGAAAGAAGAGATTAAGGATCCGGAAAAGGAAATCCTGCCTCCGAATTATTTTATAGTAGGGTCATCCTTCGGGAAAGATGAGAAGGATACTATACAGAAATATTTACTTGCATTACAGAAAAAGGATGTTACAAAGGCTTTAAGCTATTGTAATATAGATGCTCAGGCAGAAGATTTAAATTCAGTAAATGCAGAAGTCATTCAATTACAGGAACGATTTGCTAAACAGCTCACTTATTTATATTATGGGTTGCTGGGGGAAGAGTACTCCCCAGAAAGCAGGAAATTAAACGAGCTGGAGAAAACGGCAGAGGATATATTGGAAGAATTGAACCCGGAAATGATTCCCTACATGGATGTAAAAGATATGATCGAGGTGAAAGGGAACCTGCCTGATAATGAGGCACAGTATGTTGTGTTTTATGCTTTTAATGGGAAGTGTTATGTGAGCGGCTATACTTTGGTTTGGCAGGATGAGGGATGGCAGATTGCATCTTTGTCATTAAAGGACGGGAATTTAAAAGACGGAGAAGTAAAGGAAATTTCATGGAAGAAGTATAATCAGCTGATGGGGAATGAATAGTTATGCGAATTTTATTTTATGCTCTGACGGAAAACCAGGGCGGCATTGAAAATTTTATTTTTAATTATTTTTTTTGGATGAAAAAGGAAAATATTCATTTAACACTGTTTGCTATGGGCAGTAAGGCAGTATATGAAGAAGAGTTCCAGAATATGGGCGCCGAGATTATCCATCTTCCGCCAAAGAAAAACAGACTGCTATTTTATAAATATATGGATAATAAAGTACGAAGTGGAAACTTTGATGTGGTGTGGTTTAACGATAATAATTTGTGTGATATCCATCTGTTGAAAGCCGCTAAAAAATATAACGTTCCGATACGTATTTGCCATGCCCACAACAGCGCCATGGAAAAAAATAAGCTAAAACTTTTCAGGCACCAATGGCACAGCAGGTCTATAGAGAAGTATGCGACGGATTTATGGACCTGCTCTGATAAGGCGGCTAGATGGGCCTATGGGAGACTGTGGGAAAGTAGAAATGTAAAAGAAATTCCTAATGCGGTGGATGTAGAAAAATTTTGTTATACAGAGGAGAAGCGCGCCTGTGCGAGACGAAAATTAGGGGTGGGAGACCAGTTGGCCATTGGGCATGTGGGGCGCTTTTGTGAGGCTAAGAACCATAAATTCCTATTGGATATATACAGTTATATTGTGACACTTTGTCCTGACAGTGTACTAATACTTATAGGGCAAGGCGAGCTGAGGGAAATGATAGAACAGGATATCATGGCCAGGGGACTCGTATTCAAAGTGAAATTACTGGGACAGCGGGAAGATGTGGCAGAGATAATCCAAGGCTTTGATGTAATGGTAATGCCTTCTCTATTTGAGGGATTTCCGGTCGCAGTAGTGGAGGCCCAGGCAGCAGGCGTACCTTGCGTTCTCTCTGATACAGTTACCAGAAAAGTGGATATTTCAGATACAGTGGTTTATATCAGCCTGGAGAAAAAAGCAAAAGAATGGGCAGAGGAAATTCTGTCAGCAGCAGCTCATGTGGACAGGGACGCTATGAGCGAAAAGGTTTTGAGGAGTGCGTATAATATTAAGAAAGCTGCCCGGAGTCTTGAGGAATGGTTTGAGCGGAGGGACAAATGAAAAAGATACTGGTTCTTACAAGGGCATTTGAAAATGGCGGTTTAGAGGTTGCCCTGGCAGAGCTCATAGCAAGATTAGATAAAAGGAAATACAATATTACGATTCTCTGTATTGAAAAAATTGGGGAATTACAGTCTAAAATCCCTGCAGAAGTTAAGGTGGAAGAATTATTTTTTTATAAGGAAAGGTATAGGATTTTTGTCAACCACAGAAAGATGCCAAATAGTGGATTGCTTATGCTGTTAAATAAAATCCATAAAAAAAGCTGTGAGTTAATTTTAAGAGCAAAGGAAAATTGTAATCCATATTATGAGTACGTTTTAAAGAGAACAGCAAGGACTGGGGACAAATATGATATATTACTGGACTTTTATGGTTATGGGCATTTTTTATCTGTATATGGCGCGAAGTATGTAAGGGCTGATAAAAAGGCAATGTGGTTGCATGATGAGAGTATGGACTGGGTGAAACAGACAGAACCATATATGAGAAGCTATGATAAATTTTTTTGTGTTTCTAAAACAGTCCGAAAAAACTTTATAGAACGTTGCCCCCAATATGAAACCAAGGCAGAGGTACTCTATAATTATATCGATATTGACAGAGTTAAGGTTTTGGCAGGCCGGGAGTATGATGATGAAAAATTTAAAGGGGACTTTAAAATTCTGACAGTTGGAAGACTGGCGGAGCAGAAGGGGTATGACTATGCCGTGGAATGTGCTAAGATCTTAAAGGAGAAAAACTTTAGTTTTGTTTGGTATGCGGCCGGGGAAGGGAAGGAAAGAAAAAAGCTAGAGAGTCTGATCCAAGAATATAATTTGGAGAAAAACTTTATCCTTCTAGGTAATATTGAAAATCCCTATCCATATATAAAAAATTGTGATCTTTATGTACAGCCATCCCGGCACGAGGGATTTGGGATTGCAGTACTGGAAGCAAAAATATTATGCAGGCCGATTATTATATCTGCTACACCATGCTTAGCAGAGCAGATAGAAGATGGTAAAAATGGATTTATTGTTGAATTAAGCGCCGGGCGTCTTGCAGATAAGGTTATGGAAGTATATTCCAATCCTGAAATAGTGGAGCGTGTGGTACAGACTTTAAAAAGTACAAATTTTGATTATAATAGTGAGATAGAGAGATTAGAAAACTTTCTGGATAATTAGGAGAAAAATAAAGTAAATGAGCAAAGATAAAAATAGATATATCTTAAGTTTCGACGATGATGCCGCATTTAATGCAGGCCTGAAAGCTCCTTCTGATTGTGAAAAAATATTTTTAGGACAAGGATATAAAAATATAAAAATACCTTTATATAGAGGAAATAACAAATTTGTAAATAAGGGCAAGAATTTTTTGAAATATTTAAGATTGTTTAAAATAAAAAGAGGAAGTATTGTTGCGGTTCAGCATCCACAGTATATACGCAGTATTTATATGGACTTTTTAGCAGGCCTGAAAAGCCTTAAGAAAGTAAAGATAATATTTGTGGTCCATGATTTAGAATCCCTGAGAAAGATGTTTGTCGAAGAAACTGCTATTTATCAAAAACTGGATCATAAGATGTATCAAATTGCAGATATAATAATTGCCCATAATGATAAAATGAAAGAATATCTTGTAAATACATGCGGCATACCGAGAAAAAAAATTGTAATATTAGGTATGTTTGATTATTTAGCAGATAATAGCATTGGGACTTCTGATAAAAGGATGTCTAAAGATGGAGGAATCGTTATCGCGGGTAATTTGAAAAAAGAAAAAAGTGGTTATATCTACAAATTAGTTGACAATAATCCTAATATAGAGTTTAATCTATATGGTGTAAATTGGGAATATGCTGGAAAATGTGGTGAGAATTGGTGTTACAGGGGCGCTTTTAGGCCGGATGAACTGCCAATCCATATCAGTGGAAGCTTTGGGTTAGTTTGGGATGGGCCTGATATTCAGGAATGTAAGGGCGCCACAGGAAATTATATAAAATATAACAATCCCCACAAAGTGTCTCTATATATTGCTGCTGGCCTGCCAATTATCATATGGGACCAGGCTGCGCTGGCTGCTTATATTATAGATAAAGAGATAGGCATTGCGGTTAGTAATCTGGAATCATTAGAGGAAGAATTGCGAAGGATCACGATTGATAAATATAATAGTATGAGAAAAAATATTATGAAGCTGTCAGAAGAAGTGAGAAATGGAAAGTTTACTGAAACTGCTATAAAAAATAGTGAAAGATTATTATACGAATTACGTTAGCCAGAAAGGTAATGCTGAGGTAACATAGAGTCCCCTATTTAAAGGTGTAATTTATGATCATAGAGAAAATAACTGGAAATAAGAATGTAGCTAAAGTCTTAAAAGTATTAATGCCATCAATACCAGAAGAGCATGGCAGTAATAAAACAAGAGCATTCGTATATATAGCATACGCCTATATTCTTTTGCCCTTTTTGATATTTGCCATTGGCTGGTTTGGAAAACGTTATTGGGTGCCTATTGTGCCAGTGCTTTTATTTTGTTTTTGGAAGGCGGGGAGAGAAACTCCTGCTTTATGGATACCTGAGTTAAATAGAGATAATATTGTCAAGATTTTGTTTATTATTCTGATGGTCTTTATATGGGTGTATTTTTCAGGTATAGGGAAAATGGTTTTCCAGAATCAGGATCACGGCGTGAGAAACTCCGTATTTGAAATTCTTGTCCAGCAGGATTGGCCTATATATAATTATGATGTTATTATTGAGAATTTTAAAGAAGGTACAACAGGAACTTCTTTAATTTATTATATAGGGTTTTGGATTCCAGCGGCTGTTTTTGGGAAAATATTTGGGATAGATGCAGGGTATGGTTTTCAGGCGTTCTGGGCGATTCTTGGAATTGTACTAATTTATTACTTTATTTGTGCTCGTAAAGAAAGATTATTGGTTTGGCCTTTGGCAATCATGATTTTTTTTAGCGGATTGGATATTATAGGGCAGTATTTCAGAGGCGTGGACTTATTTACTCTTTCAAATGATACACATTTGGAATGGTGGGGAGAGCCATATCAGTATTCAAGCATGACGACCCAGTTATTTTGGGTATTTAATCAGTCTATACCTGCATGGTTGTGTACAATACTAGCGTTTATACAGAAAAATAACAAGTCGCTGGTATTTATTTTGGCCTGCTGTATGCTGCCCAGTACCTTCCCATTTGTAGGCCTGTTAGTATTGGCTGTATATTGGGCCTTTAGCAGAAAGTATGATCTTTCTTCTGGGAGCAGCAGAAAAGAGAGGGCCATATTATATGCCAAAGAGTTTTTCAGTGACACATTTACATTGCAGAATATTGTAGGAGGTGGGATTATAGGGATATTTTCTTTCCTATACCTTAATGCAAATGTTTCTGGAAACCGTGTTATGCAGGAAACCTTATATGGCCCGTCTTTTGACAATCATTTAATTAAATATTTGTTATTTATACTTTTAGAGGTTGGGATATACTTTGTTGTTTTGTATAAATATAATAAAGAAAAAAGTATGTATTATGTTCTTTTAATCTGCCTGTTGATTATTCCGCCCATAAAGATTGGTGCAGGTGGAGATTTCTGCATGAGAGCGAGTATTCCGGCTTTGTTTATGTTGATGATTATGGTAATAGATGCTTTGGATAAGGCAAAGAAAAGCAGAGATTTAGCAGTTGTGATAAGTCTTTCTATCATTTTATGTATTGGCGCAGTAACACCTTTCCATGAGATTGTGAGAACCTTTAAGAATACTGTTAACTCCTTAAATTCGGAGGAACAAGTATATCTTCCTTCTATAGACAGCCATACTATTTTAAATAGTCCCAACTTTTCAGGTGCTATTGATGATAGTTTTTTCTTTAAATATATTGCCAGGTGAGAGGGTACTAGATACAAATATTAACCAAATTTTTACAGTTTATTACTTAATTTGCGGAAATTTTGTCGATTTTGTAGATAAAACGGAAAATATGTGATATAATGTGCCCGGTTGATTTGATATATAGAATGAGAGTAATTTGCATATTTTAGAGAATGTGCTTCATTTTAGTGTTTAAATTATGTAAATATAAAATGGAGGAAAGTAACTATGAAGGTAGTGATTCTGGCTGGCGGATTTGGTACCCGGATCAGTGAAGAGAGCCATCTGAGGCCTAAGCCAATGATTGAGATAGGAGAGAAGCCTATACTCTGGCATATAATGAAAGAATATTCGCATTATGGACATAATGAGTTTATCATATGTTGTGGATATAAGCAGCATATGATTAAGGAGTATTTTGCCGACTATTACCTTTATAATGGGGACGTCACTTTTGACTTTGGACATGAAAACAATATGATCATCCACAACAATGTATCAGAACCGTGGAAAGTGACTTTGGTTGATACGGGTTTAAATACTATGACAGGCGGACGGATTAAAAGAGTTCAGAAGTATGTTGGGAATGAGCCTTTCATGCTGACCTATGGCGACGGAGTATCAGATATTGATATTGATGAACTTCTGGCTTTCCACAAGGCCAAAAAGCAGATTGCAACATTGACTGCGGTTCATGTAGGTCAGAGGTTCGGGGTTTTGGACATTGACAAGGAGAGCCGGGATATAAAGGCATTTCGTGAGAAATCACAGGCTGATGGCAGCAGGATCAGCGCAGGTTATATGGTGCTTGAACCTGAGGTCTTTGATTATATAGATGGTGATGCAACAGTATTCGAAAAGGAGCCTTTGGAGCGGCTTGTTGCAGAAGGCCAGCTGAATGCTTATAAGCATAATGGCTACTGGCAATGTATGGATACTCAAAGAGAAAAGGAAAGGCTGGAATCTCTGTGGAGCTCAGGCAAGGCGCCATGGAAAGTCTGGGATTGATGAAGTATGTATGATATAGAGTTCTACAAAAATAAGAAAGTCTTAGTGACAGGGCATACTGGATTCAAAGGCGCTTGGCTGTGCAAAATGCTGTTGAATGCAGGGGCGGACGTTACGGGGTATGCCTTGGAACCTCCGACAGATCCAAGTTTATTTGAGCTTTGCAAGCTGGACAAGCTTATGCACTCTGTTATAGGAGATATTCGGGACTTAGACACGCTAAAAATGGTTTTCAAACAGGTGCAGCCAGATATAGTGATTCATCTGGCAGCGCAGCCTATTGTAAGAGATTCATATAAAAATCCAGTTTACACATATGAAACGAATGTAATGGGTACAGTAAATATATGTGAATGTGTCAGGCTGAATCCCTGTGTGAGATCATTTTTGAATGTTACAACTGATAAAGTATATCATAATTATGAATGGGAGTGGGGATACAGGGAAACTGACCCGCTGGATGGGTATGACCCGTATTCCAACAGCAAGTCCTGTTCAGAGCTAGTGACCCATAGTTATAAAAATTCATTTTTTGATGATATGGAGGTGGCTGTGTCAACAGCCAGGGCAGGGAATGTGATTGGCGGCGGTGATTTTGCAAACGACAGAATTATTCCCGACTGTGTAAGGGCGGCTATGAAAAAAGAGCCAATTATCGTGAGAAATCCGTACTCTACGAGGCCTTACCAGCATGTGCTGGAACCTTTAGCTGCCTACTTAATGATTGCGCAAAAACAGTTCCAGGACAGTAAATTTTCGGGATTTTACAACGTCGGCCCGGATGACTGCGGCTGTGTCACCACAGGGGAGTTGGTGGATATGTTCTGCACTGCCTGGGGGGATGGACTGGCCTGGGAAAGCCGTTCTGACGGCGGTCCCCATGAAGCTGGGTTCTTGAAGCTGGACTGCTCAAAAATCAAGAGGCACTTAGGGTGGAGGCCAGCCTGGGATGTAAGGCAGGCAGTTGGATATACAGTGGATTGGTTTAAAGTTTATATGGAACGGCAAGACATTCCTGCCTGTACTGATAGACAGATATCGGCTTTTTTAAATTAAACTAGAACTGAGGCTTAGGACAAAATGAAACAGCAGGTTATTTTAATTGGTGCCGGAGGGCATTGCAAAATTATTATTGAAAGTTTGGATACAGATAGATTTGAAATTATAGGGATTATAGATAGTTTCACCCCAAAAGGAACTTTTATTTGTGATATCCCTGTCATAGGAACGGACGATGATGCAGAAAAAATTTTTAAACAAGGTGTACATCTTGCAATTGTAACCATTGTGGGAAATTTAAAGTTAAGAAGAAGTTTATTAGATAAATATCGTAAAATAGGTTTTCATTTTCCTTCTGTTATTCATAAAACTTGCCATATTTCTTCTAGTGCCATCTTAGGTAATGGCATTACTGTTTTGGCGAATGCCTGTATCAATGCAGAAGCCAAGTTAGATGATTTTGTTACAATCAATACGGGTGCCATTATAGAACATGAGGTCTATGTGGAGGAGAATAGCCATATAGCACCAGGAGCAGTTATTCTTGGCGGCAGTAGGATTGGAAAAGAAAGTATGGTAGGGGCAGGAAGCACGGTACTCCAACAGGTGGTTATAGGTAATTATTGTATGATAGGAGCCGGCAGTGTTGTTTTGAAAAATATCGGCTGTGGCGTGACTGCATATGGTAATCCGGCAAAAGAAAAGATAGAAAGCAGAGTTATTTGACAATGAAAAAAAGAATATGTGTAGTGACAGGGACAAGGGCAGAATACCACTTACTATATCCGTTACTTAAGGCCATTGATAATGACAATGAGTTGAAACTTTTACTAGCAGTAACAGGTGCACACCTCAGCGAAAAATATGGACTTACTTATTTGGATATAGAAAAAGATGGATTCTTGATTAGCCAGAAAGTCCCTATTCTGCAGGATAAAGACGGGGCGGATGAGATTAATATCGCTATGTCAAAAGCAATTACAGGATTCAGTAGCTATTATAAAAAAAGCCACCCGGATATGGTTATATTGCTAGGGGATCGTTATGAACTACTTTCTGCTGCTATTGCAGCTATGAACTACAGAATACCAATCTCTCATCTCCATGGAGGTGAAACTACGGAAGGCGCGATTGATGAATGTATCCGCCATGCTATATCGAAAATGAGCTATCTACATTTTACAAGCTGTGAATCTTATAGAAAACGAGTCATACAGTTAGGTGAAAGTCCAGACAGAGTTTTTAATGTGGGGGCCATAGGATTAGAAAATATTAAAAATCAGAAACGCATTACACTGAAAGAATTGGAAGAAAGCTTAAATTTTAAATTGGGGGAAAAGTTTGCTGTTGTAACCTTTCATCCAGTCACTCTGGAGGCAAATTCGGCACAGGGTGAGTTCCAGCAGTTATTAGATGCATTACAGCGATTTCCAGATTTGAGGATTGTATTTACAAAAGCAAATGCTGACAGCGGGGGACTGAATATAAACCGCATGATCGACACATACGTCTCTGAACACACAGTACAATCTACTGCAGTATATAGTTTGGGAATGATTAGGTATTTAACTGCTCTTGAATATGCTTCTATTGTTATTGGCAATTCATCAAGCGGTATTATAGAAACCCCGTCATTTGGCGTCCCCACAGTAAATATAGGGGATAGGCAAAGGGGGCGGATACAAGCAAAAAATATACTGAATTGTACACCGCATACAGAAGAGATTTACTATACAATCCAAAAAGCACTGACTAGTGAATTTCAAAAATATTCCAAAGACACAGTAAATCCTTACGGGGACGGTAACGTTTCCCCTAAGATAATTGGCGTTATAAAGCAATTTTTGAAAAATGACAATATTGACTTGAAAAAGTCATTTTATAATATTGAATTTAATCAAAATTAAATGGAGGAGCTATAAAATGAAAGAGCTGCCAAAAGAATTTCGAAAAAAAAGGAAAATAGTCTGTGTCCAGGGTATGGGATTTGTTGGATCCGCTATGGCATTGGCCATTGCAAATGCAAAAGACTCTGAAGGATCCCCCCTATATAATGTCATTGGTGTTGATGTGCCAAATGAGGCTGGATATAAAAAAGCAGCCTCTATTAATGATGGCATATTCCCATTTGAAAATAACGATAAAAAGCTGGAGACGGCTCAAAAAGAAGCTTACAAAAACGGAAATCTTTGGGCTACAACGGATCCGGAATTTTTTTCTTTCGCGGATGTCATAGTTGTAGATATTAATTTGGATGTAAAGTATACAGCAGACAAGGAGCCGATTTTGGACTTAGTACTTTTCAAGAAAGCAATAGGTACTCTTGGAAGCTATATGAAAGCAGGGACACTTTTAATTATTGAAACTACTGTTCCTCCTGGCACCTGTGAAAGGGTTGTATATCCTATCATAAAGGAAGAGTTTAAAAAACGTGATATTCCAGAAACTGAAATTTTTATTGCTCATTCTTATGAAAGAGTGATGCCGGGAGAAAATTATTTTGATTCTATTGTAAATTTCTGGAGGGTATATTCCGGTATTGATGAAGCGTCTGCAGATAGATGCAAATCATTTTTGGAAACAGTCATCAGCACTGAAAATTATCCCCTGACCAGGCTTGGTAAAACAACAGCTACTGAGATAGCTAAAGTACTGGAAAATTCTTATAGGGCTGCTAACATTGCTTTTATCGAAGAGTGGGGGCGTTTTGCAGAGGCTGTAGGGGTAGATTTATTTGAAGTTATCGATGCTATTAGGATGCGGCCCACACATTCAAATATGCGCCAGCCTGGATTTGGCGTTGGTGGATATTGTTTAACGAAAGATCCTTACTTTGCACCTTTAGCTGCAAAAGAAATTTTCGGTTTAAAAAATATGGATTTTCCTTTTAGTACTAAAGCTGTACAGACCAACAATGCTATGCCCCTTGTAAGTCTTAATAAAATTGAAAAATTACTGGGTGGGAATTTAAAAGGTAAACGATTGTTAATATTGGGGGTAAGCTACAGGCAGGATGTCGGGGATACGCGCTACTCTCCCACAGAAATATTTGTAAAAGAAGCAAAGAAACGGGGGACAAAAATCGTCTGCCAGGATCCTCTGGTTGAATATTGGGCAGAGATGGACATGAAAGTGGTTCAGGACATACCCGAGTTTACAGACTATGATGCTCTTGTTTTTACAGTGCAGCATAGACAATATATGTCTATTGATTTTAAGAACTGTGTTTTAGGACAGGACGTATTAATATTTGACGCTAATTGTGTTTTAACCCAGGAACAGCGGAAGGACATAACAAATCTAGATAATATAGTTTTTGCCAGTATCGGCAGATAGCAGGAGGAATATAAATGAAAGTACTTATTACCGGAGGAGCCGGGTTTATAGGGTATCACCTTACCAGAGAACTTCTGGATAACGGGTATCAGATTGTGCTGGTGGATAATTTTTCCCGAGGAGTACAAGATAACTTTTTAAAAGAATTGGAGGAAAATCCCTTAATAACTTTTATTTCTGCAGATCTTATGCAGGAAAAAGATGTTATGGATCTAGATAAAGATTTTGATTATATATATCATTTGGCCGCTATTATCGGTGTACAAAATGTATTAAACCATCCTTATGATGTTTTGGAAAAAAATGTACAGCTACTTTTTCATATGATTCACTTTGCAAAACAGCAAAACCATCTTAAGCGCTTTATATTTGCATCTACAAGTGAAATTTATGCAGGCACCTTACAGTATTATAATATGGAAATTCCTACTCCTGAATCAACGCCATTGACAATTACTCCTCTTGAGCATCCTCGTACATCTTATATGCTCTCTAAGATTTATGGAGAAGCAGTTCTGCAGCAAAGCGGCCTTCCATTCACAATAATACGCCCACACAATTTTTATGGGCCAAGAATGGGAATGTCCCATGTGATACCAGAATTGTTGAAAAAGGCATATTTTTCTAAAGAGGACCAAAAGTTGGAAGTTTTTTCTGTAGAGCATAAGCGTACCTTCTGTTATATCAGTGATGCGGTTACTATGATTAGAATGTTAGCCGAATCAGAAAAAGGTGCAGGCAAAGCCTATAATATCGGAAATGAATTTCCAGAAGTGTCTATAATGGAAGTCGCTGAAACTGTCTTAAAAGTGACAGGGAAAAATATAGAAATTGATTCTAGGCCAGCAACTCCTGGATCTCCTTCCAGGAGATGCCCCAGTATGAAAAAAACCGCTGAATGTATTGGCTATAAAGGAAAAGTATCATTAGCTGAAGGGATTGAAAAGACATTTGACTGGTATAAGACTTATATTTTTGATGGTAAAGAGGTGAGCGCAAAATGATACCATTGGCAGTTCCTAATCTGACGGGTAATGAGAGAAAATATTTAAATAAATGTATTGACACCACTTTTGTTTCATCTGTAGGTGAGTTTGTAAATCTTATTGAAGAAATGGCAGCTGATAAAAGTGGAGCAAGGTATGCAGTAGCTACTTCGTCAGGTACAACGGGACTCCATCTTGCCTTGACAGGATGCGGTGTGAAGCATGATGAGTTAGTCATTATGCCATCATTTACTTTCATTGCCACTGCAAATGCCATTGCCCACTGCGGAGGAATCCCTTGGCTTATGGATATCGAACCTGATTCGTGGACATTAGATGTCAGCCAGCTATCTGATGAACTTCAGACAAAGACAATATGGAGAGGCGGCACGCTCATCCACAGAGAATCCGGAAAACGTGTAGCAGCAATTATGCCCGTGTATACACTCGGAAACATTCCCAATATGGATGAAATAAGACGCCTAGCTAAACAGTACCATTTACCTGTGGTGGCTGATGCCGCTGCTGCTTTAGGAGCTGTATATAAAGGGAAGGAAATTGGTGATTTAGCTGATGTGACAGTATTTTCTTTTAACGGAAATAAAACAGTTACAGCAGGGGGCGGCGGCATGATCGTTGGAAATAATGAGCAGCTTATGAAACGTCTTAAGCACTTATCAACCACTGCCCGTGTCACGGCCGAATACGACCATGATATGGTCGGTTATAATTACCGTATGACAAACATTCAGGCTGCTGTAGGATGTGCACAATTAGAGCGCTTGGATGAATTTGTGGATAGAAAAAAAGAAATCAGAAGATTTTATAACAAAAAATTTGAAAAGTTAAAGGGTATTTCTCCTTTTCCAACTCCAATAAACCAGGAAAGTGCGTGCTGGTTTTCGGGTGTTATAATGAATAATGGCAATTTAGAGAAAACCAGAGCTATATGCCAATATTTACGGCAACAAAATATTGAAGCGAGGAGCTTTTGGAAGCCAGTTCATTTACAGATACCATATAAGCATGCGTTTAAGGCAGAAAGTTTATCTGTTTCTGATGTAATCTGGAATAAAATATTAACTTTGCCATGTTCTACAAATATCACAGATGAAGAGCTCGATTATGTACAGAAATCATTAATTCAGGCAATAGACTTGGTTTAATAATGTAGTATGAAAGGTTTAAATATGGGAGTATTTATTATTGCAGAAGCTGGCGTAAACCATAATGGTGACATCTGTTTAGCAGAAAAACTTATAGAGGAAGTTGCTAAAACAGGCTGTGATGCCATAAAATTTCAAACTTTCCGAACAGAGCATCTAGTAACTATAACAGCGGGTAAAGCTGGTTATCAGAAAGCAAGTACGGGAGCAGCAGAAACCCAGTTTAATATGTTGAAGAGACTGGAGTTGGCGGATGGTGATTTTTCGTATTTAAAAGCTGTATGTGAAAAAAATAATATAGAGTTTCTTTCTACTCCTTTTGATGAGGGTTCTGTAGATTTACTTGAGAGGTTAGCAGTTAAAAGGTACAAACTTTCTTCTGGAGATCTAACAAACAAACGGCTCCTTCAGTATGTGGCCAGGACGGGGAAGCCTCTTATTATCTCCACTGGCATGTCCAATGAACTAGAAATTACTGATGCAATTACATGGGTTAAGGAGTCTGGAAATGACGACATTACCCTTATGCATTGTACATCAAACTATCCAGCCAGATATGAAGATATTAATATGAAGGCAATGCAGAATATGAGTCAGCTCTATCATCTGCCTGTAGGATATTCTGATCATACTCCTGGGATTACGATCCCTATTATGGCTGTTGCTCTCGGAGCCCTAACTATAGAAAAACATGTGACAATTTCTAAGGATTTGCCTGGCCCGGATCACAAGGCATCACTGAATATAAAAGAGCTGTCAGAAATGGTTCAAAGTATTAGAAATGTAGAAAAAGCTTTTGGAAATGGTGAAAAAGTTCCTGTGAAAAATGAGTATGATACACGGATAGCTGCACGTAAAAGCATCGTAATTACGAAAGATTTGCCTGCGGGACATATTTTAACTGCTGAAGATTTAGATATTAAAAGGCCCGGTGATGGTATTCCACCTAAATATCTGGATTCCATACCAGGGAGTGTACTTTTAAAAACAGTAACCCAGGATACAACACTGCATTTTGAGGATATCAAGGAATGAAAAAAATATTATTTACAGGAGGAACAGGATTGGTTGGGAAAAATGTTCTCCCTATATTGCAGGAATATCATCATGTAATTGCTCCCAACCGGCAGGAACTAGATTTAAAAGATACATTGGCTGTAGAACAATATATCAAACAAGGCAATTTTGATATTATTATTCACAGTGCCAATCCCAACCCTGTAAAAAATAGTATTTGTGACTCCCAGAATACTATGCTGGAAGACAGTCTCAGAATGTTTATGAATTTCTACAGGAATAGAATGTTTTGTGAAAAGTTAATATACATCGGTTCTGGGGCAGAGTGTGATAAGACTCAGGATATATGTGATATTGGAGAAGATAACTTAGGGCGGATGATTCCGAAAGATATTTATGGTTTTGCAAAATATATTATGAATGAGTTGGCCTTACAGAGTACAAATATTTATAATCTGCGGCTCTTTGCATGCTATGGACCTTTTGACCACGAGAGTAAATTTATTACACATTGTATACAAAGCTGCCTCCGTCATGAGGAAATTACAATTAGGCAGAATTGTATATTCGACTATATTCACGTTTTTGACTTGGCAAAGGTACTGTTATATGTAATTAGCCATGATATGAAAGAACATGTCTATAACGTAGGAAGCGGGCAGAAAGTTTCTTTATTAGAAATTGCAGAAGAGGTTCGCTGCCAGATGGGGAGCGACAGGCCTATTGAACTTCTCACTGAGGGGTGGAATAAAGAGTATACCCCGGATATAACCCGATTAAAAGAAGAAACAGGACTGCCTGAACAATTTATTCCCTTAAAAAAAGGGATCGCAATGCAGATCGAGCATGAAAGGAAGCAGATAAAGTGAAAAGACGTGTAGCGGATATAATCATTGAATTATTAATTCAGAATGGAATTACTGACTGTTTTGCAGTTGTAGGCGGTGGGGCAATGCATCTGGATAATGCATTGGCCCTTAATAAAAATATAAATAAATATTTTAATCATCATGAACAGGCCTGCGCTATGGCTGCAGAAGCCTATGCACGGGTATCCGGTAATATGGCTGCTGTCTGCGTAACCAGCGGTCCCGGGGCGACGAATACACTTACGGGAGTGGTAGGAGCCTGGCAAGACAGCCTGCCCATGATTATTTTATCGGGACAGGTGAGGTATGACATTTCAGTTGAGAAATCAGGACTCCCTCTACGTTACAGAGGTACACAGGAATATAATATCGTACCTGTTGTGAAACATATGACTAAGTATGCCGTGATGCTGAAAGACCCCCTTTCCGTCAGACAAGAAATTATAAAGGCTATTCAGATTGCAATGGACGGAAGGCGGGGGCCAGTATGGCTGGATATTCCTTTGGACATACAAAGTGCTATTGTGGAGGAGGATGAGCTATACGAGGAAATCCCCAATATATTAGAACATCGGAAGATATCTGATGAGGATATGGATATTATTACCCAAATATTAAAAGAAGCAAAACGCCCCTGTATACTTGCCGGCTCAGGAATTACCAGCGGAAATGCCAGGGAGGAATTTGCGCAGTTTGCAGAAGCTCTAAGAATACCCATAATAGGGGGGGCATGGGTTTCAGATGCCTTTTATACGGAACATCCTAGGTACTATGGCCTGTCTGGGAATATAGGGCCCCGGCCAGGAAACTTTATTATACAAAATGCAGATGTGATTCTTTCTTTGGGAGACAGTCTGTCTTTTAGGCAGACTGGTTTTCAGCAGGATGCATTTGCCCCGAATGCTAAGATCATCATGGTAGATGCAGATGAATATGAAGCTCAAAAACCTGGACTTTGTCTAGAAAAATTTGTACATGCGGATATTAAAGAATTTTTTGTAGCCGCAACTAAAAAGCTCCCATTTATAGAGGCTCCTAACGACTGGATACAGTACTGTAATCATTTAAAAAATCGTTTTAGTCCTTATGAGGCAATAGAGGGACTGGACATGGCGGAAAGAGTCTGTTCTTATTACTTCTGGAGAAAATTTGAGGAAAAAGCCTCTGAGGAAACAGTAATAGCCTTGGGAAATAACTCAGCAAACAGTGCAAAACTGCAAATAGGTGTTCAGAAAAAAGGACAGCGTGTGATAACCAATTATACTTGCGGTTCAATGGGGTATGATCTGCCAGCTGCTATAGGTACTTCTATTGCCTTGAAAAAAGAAGTTCTTTGTATTACAGGTGATGGCAGTATAATGATGAATTTACAAGAATTACAGACAGTCAGGCATTATAACCTGCCAGTGAAAATTATAGTATTTTCTAATGATGGTTACAATGCTTTCCGCCAAACTTGTAAAAGTTTTTTTGATAATCAATATATAGGCTGTAATGCAAAAACAGGTGTAAGTTTTCCGTCATTCGAAAAATTGGCAGATGTATTTGGATTTTCATACAAGAAATGCAGCAGTAATAAGGAAGTTCAGGACGGTTTGGACTGGATTTTTAACCACACAGGACATCTTCTTTTAGAAATTGAACAGAGGCTGGATGATCCTGTAATACCCAAAGTTACTTCCAGGCTAAAAGAAGATGGTACATTCGAAACCCCTGTCTTACAGGATATGTACCCCTTTATTGACCGGAAAGAATATGATGATTTGATGTTTTAGATAAAAGATACGGTTTATGCAAGGGTAAGGAGAGAAAAACATGGGGATTAATGATTTTACCATACCACCTAATACAACTGTACGAAGAGCCATTGAAAAAATTGATAAGCTGAGTCACAAGGCAGTCTTTATTACAGACACCAAGAACAAACTTTTGGGTTTATTCACAGAAGGGGATATGCGGAAATTTATCCTCGCAGATGGAAATCTTTCTGCCCCCATCACCGAAGCTATGAATACAAATCCTGTAGTATTTGATTCTGTTACTTCCGCAAGAATAGCACAAAAGGAAAAGCGGATGGTTGTTTATCCAGTAGTCTCAAGTCAAGGAGAGCTGATGGATGTGATATTTAACCACGGAAAGAGTGAAAAGCAGAAAAATAGATCTGGTCTTCAGGATATTCCCCTTGTAATTATGGCAGGGGGGAAGGGAACCAGATTATATCCTTACACAAAAGTTCTTCCAAAGGCCTTAATCCCAATTGGGGATATAACTATAACAGAGCGTATCATAAACCAGTTTCACAGCTATGGCTGCCGGGATGTACATTTTATACTTAACCATAAAGCAAATATGATTAAATCTTATTATGATGATTTGTCTAAAGATTATGTTGTACATTATTATACAGAGTCAACTTTTCTGGGAACTGGAGGTGGGTTGGGACTTTTAAAGGGACAGATCCATAATACATTCTTTTTGTCTAACTGCGACATCATTATTAATGATGATCTTGATTGTGCCGTAAAAACCCATAAAAAGCAAAGAAATGTAATTACTTTTCTATGTGCTGTAAAAAATCTTGTAGTTCCATATGGTGTGGTTAACACTGATGCGGCGGGACAAATAACTCAAATGGTAGAAAAACCAGAATATTCCTTTTTAACAAATACAGGTGTGTATATTATTGAACCAGAAGTTATTGAGGAACTCCCTGAAAATAAGTTTATACATTTTCCCGAAATTGCAAAAAGGTATATGGATCAAGGGCAAAATGTAGGGGTTTTTCCAATTTCTGAGTCATCCTGGATGGATATGGGAGAATTTACGGAAATGAATAAAATGATGAAAGTTTTTGAGGGAAATAAAGATGAAATTTGCTAATATTATTTTTAATAAAAGAGGAGAAGAATTAACTATAGGCGATGATTTGCAATTGCTTGCTATAGAAAACCTATATCTTTATATGGGGATTGATTATCAGGATGTAGTTCGGATAGAGCGTACTGAATTGCAGACTTATGATGGTGAGTATGTAATTCTTCCTATCTCATTTCCATTTGTTGCTTACTATGATGATCTTACTATAACATGCTTTTCAGAAAAAATTATACCTATTTTTCTGGGGTTTTGTGTTTTTTCCAAGACACTGTGTGAGAAAGATGTTGCGTATTTAAAACGTTTTGCGCCTATTGGGTGTAGGGATGAATACACATTAAACACCATGAAAAAATATAATATTCCTGCATACTTAAATGGATGTATGACATTAACCTTTCCAAAGGAAGTACGATCAAGAGAACATCTAACTAGGATTTTCTGTATAGATGTACAGGAGGAACTCATACCATTTATTCCAAAAGATTTATTACCGCAATGTGAATTTTCGAGTCATTCTTATATTAGTAGTTCAATTGAATGCAATCCTGAAGAATTTGCAAGGAATATATATATGAAGTACCGAAATGAGGCAAGGCTAGTAATAACCTCCCGTCTGCATGCAGCAATCCCATGTATGGCTGCAGGTATTCCTGTGATATTTGCAAAAGATATTTTTTCTTATAGATTCGCAGGAGTTGACAAATTTATTCAAATATATGATAAGCAAGAATTTGGTAATATTAATTGGAATCCACTTCCGATAGATTATGAAGGAAAGAAGTCTGAATTATTACAGCTAGCAACAAAGCGTATTTTAAATATTTATAATGAACATCAGCAAATATCTGTTTGGAATGCCTGGATGCAGGACAGGCAGCCAAGAGAATGGTACGTTGAATTTATGGATAATAGTATAGAATATATTAAAAAGAATTGGCCTAAGGATACAGAAATAGAGTATGCATTATGGGGAATTACACAGGTAGCTTCTAATCTACAAAACTATATTCAGAACTATTACCCTAAAGCTAAATTGAGAGCTGTGGTAGATCGTGATAAAAGGATATCCATTTATGGCTTGGAATCAAGTGATAAAAATATTTTAAGAGGGATGAATAATATTTATGTGTTCATATGCACCGGTGCAGCAGTTCAGGAAGCCAAGAGCTTTCTCCCACACATTGGTATTGAGAATTACTATAATTGCTGTGAAGTTATATCAAAGACATATTAATGATAAATATAAAATAATAAATATAATACAGGGTAATATTATAAATGCAAAGAATCTATAAAAAGCTATTATATATAAGAGAAAACAATAAAGTATATTATATTTGTATAGGTATGCTCTTTCTTTTATTTAGCCTTAGAATATTCAATTTAGACTGTGACTTGCCGCCTTTTGGAATTTCCTACTATCAGTCAATTGATGAAGGCCTTTATTCAAAAATGGCAATAAATTTATATAAATATGATAGTTTATTAAATACCGCTGATTTTTCATTATATACAGCTCCTAATTACCGGGCTAATATCATAGGAAACATACTTCAGTATATATCGTTAAAAATTTTAGGAAATAATTATTACGGTTTCCGTATTGCTTATGTAATAATAGCTATGTTAGCATTATTTCTTATTATTAAAACAGTAGAAGAAATTACAAAACAATATGGAATATCAGTTAAAAATAGTCGTTTTTTTATTTTATCTATTATGATATTTGTTATAGCAGATTTTTCATATTTAATGATGAGTAGAACTGTTGAAAACAGTAATATACGAGTGGCTATACTAATCCTATCTATTTATATTTTTGTAAAGGCAAATACTAAATATAGATATTTTTTACTGTCATTTATTGGTATTCTATCAATTTTTCTTGTATATTATTCACATATTGTTACAATAGCCACCGCCTCAGTTTTAGTTTTAAATTCTTTATTTAGAAAAAATTGGGAGCATTCAAAGAAAATAATAATACAATATCTTTTAGGGATCCTTCTAGGTATTATAATTGCAGAATTATATTATTTGTTAGTTTGGAATACAGGAGCATTTTCAAACCTTTTTAAAGCTATATTTGATTTTTCAGACAGAATTAACACTGTACAATCAGCTGGACTATTGAAGAAACTGGTTAAAGGCGTATTTTTATTTTTAAATAGCAATATGTTTTTTTATAGCTTTGCTTTTTTGTTTTTATCAATAGTTTCCATAATTTTTAATATAGGATATGCTATTAAAAAGAATGATGAGATTTATCTATTAATAAATGTTATTATTATACTAGGATTTGTACAATCAGTTCTTACTCAGGACTGGATGGAAAGAAAAGCCATAGTTTTTTATCCAGCATTGATAATAAATATAATTTTATTTATAATTAATATTTCGAAAAATAGACTAGTAGTTAATATAAAACAGTCTACTAAAAAAATATGTTATACTTTATTTTGTATTGCTTTATTAATAAATATTTATACAATGTTCAGGTTACACATTAATTATTCTTACTTTTATGATTTTGGAAAAGCCGATATTTTAATTGTACTGATCAGTATAGCTTTTCAGTTTGTATGTATTGTTATATTCGTATATAAATATATATTTAAAAAGAATTATAACGGTAAATTATATTACTGTATTATCATGCTTTCAGTAGTTGTAATAAACTTATTCTTTTCCTTTAAATATGTTTATTTAAATGATTCTTATGTAAGTAAGAAAACAATGAAGGAAATAGGAAATATTGTAGGACAGGACTATATTGCAGGTCCTTATGCTTATGGATTTAGTTTATATAATGATTGCAAAATGATTTCAAATAAAAACCTACAAGTAAAGCAATTAGTGGATGAAGGATATGTAGAGTACGTTTTAGATTACAGTACAGGGCCTTATTATGCAAACCAGATCTTACCAGAAGATATGAGGGAATTGATATATGAATCTCCACATTCTGTTAAAGCCTTCGGCTGGTATAATTATATAGGTTTATATAAAAAGATAGATTAATTTTTTAGGAGGAATACCCGCGTGAAAAAGATTAGCATTTGTATCGCCTGCTACAACGAAGAAAAAAATATTCCACTTTTATATGAGAGCTTAAAAAAAGTAATTAATTATATTAATAATTATTATTTTGAAATTATTTTTGCAGATAATGCCTCTACAGATTCATCCGTTGATATCTTGAAATCTATAGCAAAAAAAGATAAAAGAGTTAAAATTATTATAAATAATCGTAATTTTGGACCTTTAAGATCAGGAAAAAATTGCTTATTCCGTGCAAAAGGCGATGCTATTATATCTATCACTTGTGATCTTCAAGATCCTCCGGAAATGATACCAAAATTTATTGAAAAGTGGGAAAAAGGAGAACTGGTCGTATGGGGACAGAAAACCAAAAGTAAAGAAAATATATTTATGTATGCAATACGCACTTTATATTACAAAATTTTAAAGAAGTTTTCTTCTTTGCCTCAATATGATCATGTTACCGGTTTTGGGTTATTAGATAAACAAGTTTTAGATAATGCAAAAAAGTACTCTGATAATTTTATTGGTATAAAAGCATTAGTAGTAGAATTAGGGTACAAGGTTTGCTTAGTTCCTTATACACAGGAAAAAAGAAATGCTGGAAAATCTTCTTATAACTTTTCACGTTATCTGGATCTAGGGATCAGCCGTCTTGTACAATCATCTACTTTGCCATTAAGAATAGCGACTGTGTTAGGCGTTATAATGTCAATTTGTTTTTTTATTATTGCTATTATTTATTTTATAATTAAATTATGTTGGTGGGACACTTATCCTATAGGAATAGGGCCACTTATAATTAGTATATTTTTTATTGGGTCTGTACAACTTATGTTTATTGGTGTCCTGGGTGAGTACATTGGACAGATTTTAAGCAGAATTATGCCTGCTCCCTTGGTAATAGAGAAGGAACTTATTAATTTTGATGAAGAACTATAATAATCCACTAAGACCAATCTTTAATGATATATTGTTAATAGTTTGTGGCAGAGGGAAGATGGGGATGCAGACGATTTTGGAACTAGTTAAGCTACTAACCCAAGACTTCGTCTGTATTCCACCAGTCTCATATACGCTAATAATTTTTTGCTCTTGATTCATTATACCATATCATAAATGAAACAAAAGGCTTGCATTCTTTTCTCACAATTATAAAATGAATCAGAACAAGTAAATATCCGTTGATTTATTTTCGATTGCCTTTGATGTATAAAAGCATCTTTCACCAAGTCTGATGTTCTACAGAGAAGTTCTCACACTATTGGCTGAATTAATAAATTCTTGCTATCATTGCTAGAACATTATTCTTTATCAAAATTTATAAGTTCTTTTTCAATAACAGGCATCTGTTTTGTCAATTTTCTCGAAATTGCCCCCACATATTCACCTACCAACCCAATAAATACAATTTGTACTGAACCCAAGAAAAAAACTCCAATTAGCATAGGCGCTGTTCCGATAGAAAATTGATTCCAATGCAAGAGCTTCATTACTAAATATACTATTCCTATGATAAAACATATCACAACCATAAAGCATCCAAACACTGTCGCTACTCTAAGTGGAATTGTTGATGTTGATATCAAAGAGTTCATGGCAAAATTAAAATATTTGCTGATATTATAACTGGATTTTCCGCTCTTTCTTTTATTCTGATTATATGGTATTAGTTTAACAGGATATCCCATTTCCGCAATCAAATATCTAAATGGAATATCTGGATCTGCACTTAACATTTCTGTTAATACATCTCTTGCATGCAGTGTTATGCCAGATAAATGCTTATATTGTGGAATTTCTGAAAAAAGGTCTATAATATTATAATATAACGATCTTAAACCATGTTTAATGAAGCCTTCATCACTTGATAGTTTTTGCCCATATACTAATTTATATCCTTTTTCCCATTCCCTAATAAATTCTGGAATGAGTTCTGGTGGATCCTGTAAATCTGCTGCAAGTCCTATGACCACATCTCCCGAAACATGTCCCATTGCATTTCGAGGTGACTTAGTTGGGCCATAATTACGATTGTTTAATATTACTTTAATGCACTTTTCTTTTTCCGCAAGTTGCCTTAAAACTTCTTGAGTCCCATCACTAGATGCATTATCTGCAAATATGATTTCATACTCATAGTGCTCTTTATACATAACAGTTGTAATTCGTTCCACTAATTCTTTAATATTGTCTACTTCATTGTAACAAGCTATTACAAAACTGATTTTTTCCATTCTTTCCCCCTTTTGTAATCTAATAATTTCTTAAACTAACATCCTGATAATCTTTCAAACCTACATTCTCTACATACGGAATCTTTTTATAGGACCAATGAATAGTATGCAAAATATTATCAACAAATTTTTTATTACTAGTTAAAGAAGAAAAGTCATAATCCATATCTGCATAACCAGGTTTCATCTTCTCATACATATGAAAAACACGGCCCATTAAATGTGCATACCCCTCACTTTTTTTCCATTTCTTTTCAACATCCAGAATTTCATCTTTATCCATATGTTTATAATCATTTATTAGATTTTCCACATAAAAATTACGCACTTTCTGATCCGGTGTGATAGATAATAAACTAAGTATATTTAATGGTGGAAGTTCATTTTTTTCCTTAATCCATTTAATACTAAAAAAAGCGTGTAACAAACGAGAAACTTCACGTGCACTTAATACCTTCTCATTTATTTTATTATTTATCAATTTGTCAATTAGATTATAATGATACAGTAATTCATTTTGTAAGTTCATGCATGAGAGCAAATCATGGCTAATTTTCCCCTTCAAACCTAGCGGATCCCAAGCATAAGGAGTCATAAATAACCACATAACATTTCTCCATAAATTATACTTATTCCCTGAATCAATAAAAGGCTCTGCAAGAAAATTAACAAACGCAGTTATTTCCCAGAAAGCAATGCATTCATAGACCTTTTCTGAATCAAATCTTCGTAAACGGATTTTCGATTCATCATGCTGTTCCGACTTATTTATAAATGTTTCATTTCTAATAAAAAGACATTTTACATCATAATCACTATTAATATCTGAGAGACCACAAGAAATACTCCCTACTGTTCCTATATAAAGAACAGTCAACTTTTCTCTGGTTTCAATTTCTTTAATATTTTCAAATAACTCTTTTTGAAAATCTGCACTACCAAAAATCATCTATATCTCCCTTCTGATAAAATACAGTTTCACTACTTTGCCATTATCAATATATTTGCATAGTAAATCGCCTTTTTTCTCTTCATTAGTAATTACCAATGATTCGTCAGAGGTAGCAGACATCAACTCTGTACTAAATTGGTCAATAAGTTGTACATCTGCCTGTTCCTTAACAATCTCTACAAAGGTACACTTATCTAATAAATCATATATGCTGTTTTTTTCGCTCAGGTTTATTGCCACTTTAATAATTCGCTTCTGTAATTTACTTTTTTTACAGAGAAAGCATAAAATATTAACCTGAAATTGTGTATAAAAATTTTTTTCAGTACAAGGGAACTGATAAAAATAAGGGTGGAATACTTTATACGCAATTTCCCGTTCTCCATTACGAATAATTAATTCCTTCAACTTAATATATTCTTCGTTTTGTAGCCATAAAAAGTAATCTGAACTTGCAATACTAAGTGGTATATATCTCCGCCCCTTTGCAGTTAAAAAAGTCGCTCGATGTTTGCCGCTTGTTAAATTAAAGTATCCCTTTTTGTTCCATGTTGCTGTGGGGGCACTTCTTATAAAAAAATCTGGATCTAAATCTAATGCATTACTCATTCGTTCGTATATTCTAGTTCTATTTCTTAAAACATTTTCTTTCCATGCTTCAGTAATTTTTATATCACCGATTGTGGATGCCGATTGTTCACAAAATTTAATATACGATTCTTTTTCCGCCCCCCGTTTATTAGACAGGAAATTAAAAAAAGAAATATGAGGATACAGCGCCTGAATATTTATATTTCCCCAAAATCCTTCAGTATCATTTGTATATATTAGTTCTAATGGTACGTTTGCTATTATCCTATCATTAGTTTCAGATATTTTCCCATAATCCATAAATTTGTAGTTAAACACAGGCTGATATTGAGGAATATTTTTATTTTCAGGCTTAATTTCACTAGAAACTATCTTATCCCACAAATTTGAAAGTATTTCTTCATAATTTGATGTATTTCCTTCTAAGGTTCCTTTCGGCTTATAAACTAGGTTTTTATATCCGTATTTATATAGTAAGTATGCTATTTCTTCATGTTCAAAAACATTTTTTACTGTAATAATTATAACTGCATCTTTTCCAATTAAAGACGTCATGTCATCTAAAGAACAAACCGGCTTGCCACACATACTTTGGATTTCTTTACCCCTCATATCAATAAACCCTAGCAAATTATATGCAGAAAGATTTTTTAGAACGATTTTACCAATGCTGGCGGCTCCATATAGATAAATTGGAGTTTCATAATCAATATTAAAAAATAATTTATCCATTTCCCTACCTCTCTAATAAATAGAAACTTGTTCGTTCGAAATTTTTTTTCAATATAGAACCTAATTTTATAACATTTTTTTCTGATAAGAGATTTCTTTTGATTTGGGTATCTTCAAAGTACTCGATTATTATTCTTGGTGTAATACGAAAGATTTCCCCTAATATATCGCCGGTATACGAGGCCAGCAAAGACGAGTGTATAAAAACATAATCGAATATTTCTGTTGAATTAGTGCATTCGTCTATCTCCATAAAAAGGACAACATTCTTACTCATCTTTTTTAAGGACTCTATCCCAATATCGCCTTTTTCTCTTCCTATAGCAGCTCCTTTGCTATTTATAACATCAAAATATTTAAACAAGTTTTCCTGTAAGATCAATTCCTCTGATTTGTAAAAACTGTCATTCTCCTTGTGATAATTTTTAAAACACTCAAAAGATGCTGTTGTTGTTCTTATTGGTATTTTAAAATGATTTTTTACGTAATATAAGAACATTGCCCTATGCATACCATCACATATATTAAAATAGCCTTTTGGATTCCACTTTACTGCTAATGGCTGTAGATAAAATAATCCTGCATTTACAGCATATCTTTGTTCATAACACTGAAAAAGGTCAATCCGATCCTCTAACAACTTTCGATTATATTTCTCATCCTTTCCTAAATATTTTATATATAAGCTAGGATAATTTACCTTTCCCATAATATAGTCATATAAATTACTATAGTTTTTACACATAACAATAGGTATATCAATATATTTCGGTTTTTCTAAAGCATTTTTTAAAATATTTTCCGTTGCTGCTGCCCCTCTAATAGTTTGTTCATCTGGACTAAATAAATATTGTATTTCGCATAAAAACGTTATATTTTCGAAATCAGATGATAAAATTTGAATTCCTTGCATAACATTATGATGGCCCTTAATATAAACAGGAATCTTATCTAACACATCAAATTTATTATCTAAAAATGCTGAATAGGCTTTCTGCATTTCAGATAAATAAGAGTATTCTCTATTTCCATCCATAGGTATATATAAAATTTTATCGTAGCCGTGGGAATTCAGGTCGTTTGCAACAGTTTCATGCTGCATGCCGTTATTTAAACACACGATTATAACAACTTCTTTTCGGTCAAAAAACTCTTCGCAAAATTCTTCCATAGTCAATGCCTGAACACCGCAAAATTGAGGAAGATTAGCTGCATTTTTGTCAATAAGACTTACTATTTGATATCCAGAATCTAATAGTATTTGACATTTCTGCTTTCCAATATTACCTAATCCATAAATTACGATTGGGATTTCCTTTTTTATATTAAAATACTTCATTTCTAAAAATGCACCTCTCTATTTTTATGGTAAAATGGGCAGAAAGTAGTAAAGAAAAACGAAACTACAGTCTTTTATTTTAATTTTTTTCAAAAAGACCAATTGGAAATGCCACGCCTTGGGCAATAAGTTCTCTGTCAAAACTTTGAACCAAGAAATAATCTCTGTCCGGATTCATTAAATTTACATAATATGGCCCCATTGAATAATCACAGAAATATTTTATTTTCCCATCTTTAATATAGTCAATACAATAATTGTCCGCATTCCATACAGGCTTAATGTCATTATAAAGAGTATAGGCATACGTATAAGGTCCTGCGACATACTCATCACCCACAAGTTCTCCGATACCTTGCATCGCCTCTTTTTCGGAATACTTTCTATATGTATACACATACTTTATAGAAAAATAAGCGTTTATGGATAACGCAAAACAAAAACTAATTAATAAAGCACCTGTATATATCCTCTTTTTGGCAAAAATAGCTGCAATC
Organism: Luxibacter massiliensis; assembly: GCF_900604355.1. Lineage (NCBI taxonomy): Bacteria > Bacillati > Bacillota > Clostridia > Lachnospirales > Lachnospiraceae > Luxibacter > Luxibacter massiliensis. The sequence continues at coordinate 1,340,161 of NZ_UWOE01000001.1, forward strand.
AAAAAGATACATATAAAAAGGACTTGAATCAACGTCAAGATTGCCCAGATGCTTATGTCAATTTGTTCAAAATCAATAAAATAATTTCTGCTTATTCTAAAACGAATCATAGAGTAAAGCAACGGTATAATCAGTAAAATAGACAAAGCACAAATTCCATTTATTAATTTTTTACGAATTTGATATTCTCCCCATTTAAGCATAGTAATTGCTAAAAATATATTGATGTAAACCACAGGGTATATACTAATTGTTTTTCGTTCCATCCAGTCATTAGTAAAAGTTGCCTGTATTATCATCGCAAATAATATTCCTAATATAAGTAATATGTTTTCATCTTTGACTTTAATAAACGCAAGTATATTTGTACAAATGGCTATTATGGTTAAAACTACAACTAGAAAATTAAAGAAAAACATATTACTACTCCAAAAAGTAAGGAATCCTTTTAGATATGTCAGTAATTTTGCTTCACTACTCTGTGAAGCTGTTACAACTCTATCTGAAAAAGAGTTTACTGAAGATAGCAGATTTGTCCAACATCCTGATTTCCATACTGCAAGATAATATATTTCAACTATTAAATGGCCTATTCCAAACCCAACTCCCCAGTATTTCAAATATTTTATACAATCGTTTTCTTTTTTTAAAATTAGCTGAATGACTTTTATCCCACCTATTATACAAGATACTACCAGCAGATGGACATTTGAATAATATACAAAGAATATTGAAATTATACTTAAGAAACCTAGCCAAAAATATCGCTTTCTTAAATCATAAGAATATTTAATCCAAAGGTATATACATAAAATTGTAACAAGCGCCCTAACAGAACTATTTTCAACACAGCGGCTGCTCATTAAAAAAGAAAAATCAAACACAATGTATAAAATTATAGGTAGCGTCATCCATTTACTTGCGGTTGGTAGCTTATATAATTCAATAATTTTATTAAAAGTCAAATAAATTAATAACGTTATTCCAAAGGCAATTAAAACATATGGCATTCGAAAACCATAATAGTTGTCCCCTAACAATTTCATCGTAAAGAACTGTAATAAGTTACCAATTATATTTGCCCGAAAGGTAGGTGCAATAACTATTTCCATATTGTCAGCAGCAGTAAGAGACTCATAATGATAATATAAAATTGACATTGTAGAATATGTTCCCTCATCTTTTGCTTGATAAAATGTCAACCCAAAATTAGGCAAATCTCTATCTAAACCAACCACTCTCAAAAGGAAAATGGCGAAGATAATCAGCAGTAATATATTAAATACATATCTACATTTTGATTTTTTATTATCAAATTTATGTTTTTGCATACATATATTGGAAAATTTCATTTATAAATCCTTCAATCTAATTATTTGATCATATTCAATATCTCTTGAAGCTGTCCGGCCCAAAACAATCTTATAGTCTTTTGGAGAGATTCCAGTACCCGGACGTTTAAAATCGATATCCTCTATCGTAATTTTTTCTCCTGCTGTAATGCGGCGTGCAGCTACAATACTTCGCTGGAAAGCTGCCCGTCGTTCTTCGTCTTCACTAACAACAATTTCTGTCGTACCAAGCATTTTATAGCCTGTTCCTGCCGCTTCACAAATCTGTTGTAATTGGTGTGGGTTAGCGGATATCTTATGATCCCATCCTTCCATATTATTATCCAAGGTAAAATGCTTTTCAATAATGCAAACCCCTTTTGAAATAGACATAATAGGTGCGGTAACTCCTAATGTGTGATCTGAGTATCCTACCGGGTATTTATACAGCATTTTATAGGTATCTATATTGTTCAAGTTCACTTCTTCATCCCGAGGCGGATAAATGGATACACAATGCAAAATAGCAATCTGTTTACACCCATTTTGTTCAAGGCATTCAATTGCTGCATTTATATCTGAAAGGCCACAGAGACCGGTACTTATTACAACCGGTTTATTTTTCGTTGCAATATAAGATAATAATGGAATATTTGTTATATCCATAGATGCAACCTTAATGAAAGGAACTTCAAGTTCATCTGCCAAAAGGTCTATTTCCGGTTTAGAAAATCCGGTAGATGAAAAGTCAATACCTAACTTATCACAATAGTTTTTTAATATATGATGTTCCTCTGAACTGACGCTGTATTCCTCCACAATTTCTTCTAATGTATAATCAGTACGATTCCGATAATCATCTCTCAAAAAATAGTTATTTTTGTACACTTCATTAGAAAAAATACTATCTTTTGACCAGGACTGGAATTTTACACAGTCCGCCCCACATTCTTTTGCGGTTTCTATCATTTTCTTAGCCAAGTTTATATCACCATTGTGGTTCGAACCAATTTCAGCGATTATATAAGGTCTTTTATTCATTGACAGATTTTGATAATCAAACATTTTTATTTTACTCCTTACATTTTATTTTGCTCCACCAATACCCATTGTTCTCCCTACTGAGATATTGGAGATAATTATTTTTTAAAATAGCTTTGTATTGATTAGATTTTTTCGAAAATACAGGATTATATTTTTTCAGCAGATTATAGTGCTTGATCTTAATTTCTATTTCCTTCAGGATATTTGCTTCATCGGCTGTATCGGATCCGGCTATATTATTTTCATGAATTCTATAGTAAGTAATGGCTTTTTTGACTAATTTTGCTTTCATGCCATCCAAAAGGAGACGGCTATATAAATACCAGTCAAAAACTATTGTATTACCCTCAGATAGGCTCGCTATAAAATTAATATCCAGCATGTTTAAATTAATCGCTGTATTACTTAAACCAAGAACATTATATTCTAATATATCTGTATAGCTGTCTAATGTGTCCGGCAAATTGTGAAATGCAGCCTGATTCTGGAAAGTATATAGAGAATTATAATAGATTGCATAGTCACTGCTATACTGCTGTATAGTGCAGGAAACTCTGTTTTTACTGAATACATCATCAAAGTCTCCCAAAATCAGAAGGTCATACCCCATACTTTTGGCTGTGAACAACAGAAACACTCTTAGTTCAGCTATAGACATAGGATGAGGTTTATGAATAACTGTAATTTTCCGTGTGGCTTTCTCTGTCAGATCTTTAATTTCAGACTTTTCAACGTTATCATTAATTACTAAAATGTCAAATTCACAGTCGGCCTGTGCATTAAGTGAATCTATAAACTCCTGTCGATATTTCCAGGCACTATTATATACAACTGTTCCAAATAATACTTTCATACCTACTCCTTCATCATTCTGGCCGGAACACCACAATATTTTTGAAAGTCAGGTACAGACTTTACAACTGCACTACTTATACCGATAATTACATTATTGCCTATTTTTGTACCTTGAATTATGGTTGAGTTTGCTCCTATATGTGAATTATTACCAATACACACATCTCCGCATATTATGGCTCTAGGTGCGATATGGACGAAATCTCCGATTTGACAATCATGTTCAATTACGGCACCTGTATTAATGATGGCAGCATCACCGATAGTTACGCTTGCATTAATGACAACATTTTTTCCAATAAAAATTCCACATCCTAATTGGCAGTCCAGTCCTATATAAGAGGATGAATCAATAATATTAGGAATAAAGAATCCAATATCTGATATTTTTTTGTGTAATTTCTTTCTGAGGGTAGGATCACCTATACTGCCCACAGAAATAAATGCATCTGTATACCCATCCCTCAGTAAGGAAACCAGATCGTCGTCAGTCCCTATAACAGGCGTATCCAATACTTTATACCCGACACAGAGTTTTTGCTCAATAATGCCAATATCATGGTAACCATCACATCGATACAGGGTATCTAAAATGGATTTACAGTGTCCGCCGCCACCGATTAGTAAAAGTTTCTTTTTCATATTACTCATCGATTCCCAATTCCTTTAACATAACATTCATTTCTTCAAACTGACCCATATCCAGCCATGATTTTCCGGAAATAGGGAATGCCCCAATTTTTTCATTTTTATCCAGATAGCGCTGTGCGATGTCTGTTATGTGTATAAATTCTCCTTCATTTAATTCATTTATAATATCTGGCTCAATGAGATATATACCTGTGCTTGTCAAAAATGACATTTCTGGCTTCTCGTGAATATTTTTGATTTGTCCATCCGGTGTTGTAGACAATATGCCGTATGGAATAACCACATCTTTCATGGCAGCCACAAAAGTAATAAGATTGTGTTGGCTTCTGTGTATTTTTAGCATACAATCATAATCTGCATCTACCAATATATCGCAGTTGGACAGTATAAATGTAGAATGAATCAATCCCTTTAAAAGTGAAAGTCCGCCGCCTGTTCCTAAAAATTCATCTTCCTTAATAAAATGAATGTTATAATCTTTGTTTAGTTCCTCATAATAAGATTTAATCATGCCGCCTTTATAATTTAGAATAAGATAGACATCCCGGCATCCCCAGTTCGCAAACTTCTGGATGATCCTTTCTGAAATAGTCAGGTCTCCAATTGGAATTAACGCTTTCGGTAAAACTTTTGTATATGGATAAAGCCGGGTACCTTTTCCACCTGCCATTATGACCAATGGAATCTCCTTTAATGGCTTTTTTTCCATTACATCATATGTTGGTAAACCGCTCAAATAATAATCTATTAGAGTACCGGTATTATCCACGATGGGATATACTGCAAGCCGTTCTTTCTTTGCCGCTTCTAATGCATCCGTTCTTGATGAAAATATCCTGGGAGTAGGATTCATAGCTTTAGTAATCGGCGCAGATATATCTCCATTATTTAAAAGATATCTTCTCATATCTCCCTGAGTGAACGTACCCTTTAATATGTTATTTTTATTTACGATGCACACAAATTTATGGATTTCACGATCCAGAACTTGTATTCCGTCTCTAACAGTATGTTCCGTATACAAAATATTTGAACTATTCATCATCTTTCTCCCACAACATAAGGTCGTTTATTTCTTCTTTAGAAAGGAACGGGGCCATATCATGTATGGCAGGAGTTGAAAAACTTCCATCCTCATTCATTTTTGACATTAATTTCGGAATCAAAGGATTATCAATTCTTTGTAGAATTTCCATAAATACAGGTTCCTTTTCTGCCATAAAATATTTTATGGAATTTTCTACTTCCTCATTTGTTTTACATAACATATACTTAAACCCAAATGCAGCGGAAAGTTTTTGGAAATCAGGGAATCCAACACCGGTATCCGGAGTACATCCGACATATCTTCCCCCAAAAAAGTTTTTATGTGTTTGACGAATCGCTTCATAACCATCATTGGAAAAAACAATTACTTTTACTGGCAGTTGATTATGTGTGATTGTCTCTAGTTCCTGAAGATTCATCATAATGCTTCCGTCTCCAGTAATACATATAATCTCTTTTTTAGTCGCTACTGCTGCACCAATAGCAGCCGGTAAATCATATCCCATAGAACCACAAAGATAATTAGTTATTGCTCTTTGGCTTTGAGTTTTTACACCAATTTGTATCTTTGCTGCATTTACACGGCTGTTACCCATTGTAATAACCTGATCTTCAGAGATAAATTGGTCGAATATTTTCCAAAAATAATATGAGTTTACGCGTTCTTTCATATTCAAATCAGTAATTGATTCAAATACGGAGAATCGATGTTTTAATTTACAACAATATTCAAGCCACGATGATTTATTTAGAGAAGATATATCATGTGTTGCTATAACTCTGAAAAAGCCTTCTAAGTCTGAATGATAAAAATGAGTTATCCTTAATCCTGGCTTTAATGATTCTGCTTCATCTACATCGATATATAATATTCTTGCATGAGGAGCAAATAGTTCTTGCGCAAATCCAGTTTGCCTAAAGGAAAGACTATTTCCCAATACCAAAATAGTATCTGCATTTTGCAATATAAAGTTTCCGGTTCTAGGACCGATGTCTCCTGAAAGTCCAAAGTAAAGCGGATGGTCGGTTCCCATCATATCTGTACACCAGCCGCCTCCGACAACTGGGATATTTAATTTTTCAATAAATTTTATAAATTTATCTTTAGTATTACTACTTATAATTCCCGTCCCACCAAGAACGCACGGGCGTTTTGAAGAGCGAAGCGCTGCAAGAATATCCGCGGCATCTTCGGTTGAGAGTGTTGGAATCTCTGACTCATAGTCTGCTGGGTACAATTCTTCAGTTTCTATCACAGCACTTTGTATATCCAGTGGAATATCTATCCATACTGGACCTCTTCTTCCTTCTAATGCTATCTTTATAGCCTTGAGTAATTCTTTTTTTATGGAAAGGGGATCTGTTATCATCGTAGCGTACTTAGTAAAAGATTCAACAACCGGTACAATATTAAATTCCTGAATTCCCCGATATCGTAATGGAAGTCCTGTTTTTATAGCCATTGTAGCATAGCGTACTTGTCCGGAAATAACGAGTAGTGGAATACTGTCCTGATAAGCTCCCATAACCCCTGTAAGTGTATTTGTTGTTCCCGGCCCACTGGTCACACAGACTGCAGCTATTTTCCCACTGATACGCGCATATGATTCTGCAGCCATGGCACATGCCTGTTCATGATGATTAAAATATACATGTACGTTACCATTTAACGCCAGAGCATTATTTAAGTGCATTGCACCACCGCCAACAACTGCAAAACAGTCTGTAATATTTTCATCAACCAAAATATCCATTATAATATCAGCAACTCGCCGTTTCATATTGTCTTTTCTCCCAATTAATAAGTTTTCTAATTCCATCCTCAATGCTAATTAAATTACGGATACCCGTTTCAGAGATAATTCGCGCATTATTTGCACTATATTCCAAATTCATGCCTGTATTGAGGATTTGAACAGGATATATGCTTTCCATTTCCGTCCGCACAATTTCGGCAATAGTACTTAATTTGATTCTGATACCGCTTGTTACATTATAGTCATGAAATTTAGGAGTATTTTCAATGAAGTACATTAGATACTTGGCATAGTCATCAATATAGAGGTAATCAAAATAACAATCCTGCCGAATCGTTATTGGTTCTTTTTTTAAGCAGCATTGAATCGCATGTCTTATAAACTTTGAATCGTATTCCCCTGGGCCATAGCAGGCAAAAATCCGCAAATTGTAAATATTATTGCTATTGTGAGCTAATTCATTAATAATATATTTCGATAGACCATACGAATCCGCCGGTATTGATTCGCCAAGGCTATTTTCATCAACGAGTGATAGAGCTCTGCGTTTATCGAATTCAGCACCAGAACCGGAATAAATCATTTTGCCAAAGGAATCCCGTGAAGTATAAAAGTTCATAAAAATTCTTAAACTATCCTCAAAAAGTGTTCCATAACTATCCAAATGTGCACTTCTAACCGGACTTGGAGATGCAAAGTGTACAACTACATCAAATCGATTTTCCTCTAGGTATTTTTTGACCTGAAAAGAATTTCTTAAGTCCAAGTCATTTCTTTTCGGAGCAAAAACATCATATTTATCTTGCAACAATGGCAATACATTACTTCCCACAAACCCACTGGATCCTGTTAATAAAATCTTCTTCAAGTTCTTACCCTACTTTACTGTTGTTAAAATTTCTTCATATACTTTATGAATCTCTTCTTTAGAAATATTTGTACTGCAAGGAATATTAATAATCCTATCACTGTAGTATTTTGCTTTCATTATGTCGTAGGCTATATATTTCCTGTACGGTTTCTGCTCATGAATCAGTCCCCATATTGGACGGGTCTGGACTCCCGCCACCTGAAGTTTCTCAATATAGCTTCGGACGTTCTCTTTACAGTAATCTGGATTTAACAGAAGAGAGTAAAACCACTTGTTTGAGCGGACTTCTGTGCGAAATGGAAGAATGCTGTATTCTGCTTTTCCTCTAAATAACTCACAGTACAAATCATAGTTCTGATTTTTTCTTATAATAAATTCTTCCAATTCTTCCATCTGTGCAATTCCCAAAGCGGCCTGTACATTAGTCATACGGTAGTTATATCCGACTTCATCATGGATATAAAAATGGGCATCATCCTTTGCTTGCGTGGAAAGATACTTTAAATGACCTAGAGCTTTTTTATTATGACTAATAATCATCCCCCCCCCGCCAGTTGTAATAATCTTATTTCCATTAAAGGAATATGCTCCAAAGTCTCCAATGCTTCCCGCCATACTGCCTTTAAATCTACCAGATTCATAGTAGGAACCTAAAGCTTCCGTTGCATCTTCAACGACTTGTAGCTTATACTCTGCTGCAATAGACATAATCTCTTCCATATCAGCTAGATTTCCAAACACATGTACAACGATAAGCGCTTTTATTTTCTTGTGTGTGTAGAGATGAGTTAGTCCACTTTCTGTAAGTTCGCATTCCGTTTCGCAAAACTTCCTCAGTTTTTTAGGATCTATACATAAACTATCATCACAATCCATAAAAATGGGTTCTGCGTGTACATACATCACAGGATTTACCGCTGCTATAAAAGTTAGTGTCGGAACAATAACCATATCATCCATGCCCACACCGCATTCAATCAGGGAAAGGTGTAAAGCGGCAGTCCCACTTTGACATGCGACAGCTCCCGGCACCTTTGCGTATTTGGCAACAGCCTGTTCAAATTTATCAACATAAGCACCGCCTGTAGATACCCATCCCTGGATGACAGCATCCTGCACATATTTTTCTTCATTTCCTTCAAAATTCGGAACTGATAATGGAATCATCTTTTCATCTCCTAAACATTGTATATATCTACTTTATATCTATCTAGATTGTCCCTTAACCACTTAATTGTCTCTGCAAGTCCTTCCTCAAATGTATATCGTGGTTCCCAGCCAGTTAAGCGTTTAATTTTCTCATTCGCTCCCAGAAGTCTCTCTACCTCGCTTTTTTTCGGACGAAGTCTTTGCTCGTCACAGATAATCTTGGCTTCCGGATTTATCTGACGGATCAACTCCTCTGCCAATTGCCCGATGGATATCTCACATTGAGTTGCAATATTGATTTCTTCACCGATTGTTTTATCTGATTTTAGTATTTCAATAAATCCCCTTGCAGTGTCTTTGACATAGTTGAAATCCCTCGTCGGTTCCAGAGAACCTAGTTTGATTTCTGTCTTTCCAGCAAGCAGCTGAGTGATAATGGTTGGGATCACTGCACGGGCAGATTGGCGCGGTCCATATGTGTTAAAAGGACGCACGATAGTCACAGGCAGATTGAAACTTCTGTAAAATGACTCTGCAATCCGGTCTGCGCCTATTTTAGTTGCAGAATATGGAGACTGTCCCTGATAAGGATGTTTTTCATCGATTGGCACATACTGTGCGGTACCATACACCTCGGATGTAGATGTTATCAGCACTCTTTTTGTTTTTAAATCTTTAGCAACCTGCAGTATATTCAGTGTTCCCTTAATATTTGTATCAACATAAGTATCTGGTGCATAATAGCTGAAAGGAATCGCAATAAGTGCAGCCAGGTGTAGTACTGCATCCATATCTACCATAGCTGTTCTGACTGCATTTGGATCTCTGACATCACCCGTAAACACATCGATTTTATCCAAAGTTTCTTGCGGGAGTGTATCAAGCCATCCCCAGGTATTAAATGAGTTGTACAGTGCAAATGCCCTCACATCATAACCATCTTTTACAAGTTCTTCTACTAAGTGGCTTCCGATAAAGCCGTCTGCTCCTGTTACTAAAACTTTCTTAATCATATTCGTTCTCCTCATATCCTGTATCCTTTGATAATACTGCAGATTACTATTTCACGGCATTTCTAATCGTTTTTGCCATATAATCAATCATTTCATCCGTCATTCCCGGATATACCCCTACCCAGAAGGTATCTTTCATAATCCGGTCTGTGTTAGAAAGGCTTCCGACAACTCGGAAGCCTTTTCCAGTTACTCTCATTTCATCAAAGCAAGGATGCTTAATCAGATTTCCTGCAAACAGCATTCTAGTCTGTACTCCGCGTTTTTCCACATACTTCACAACCTCATTTCTGTCCACACCTTTCTTACAGGTAATCAGGAAACCAAACCAGCTTGGTCTGGAATTCACACATGCCTCAGGAAGAATCAGTTTATCCTCCATTCCTCCAAGTGCACTTCTTAAGCGGTTAAAATTGTGGATTCTTCTCTCTACAAATGCAGGGAACTTCTCAAGCTGTGCGCATCCGATAGATGCCTGCATGTCTGTCGCTTTTAAGTTGTATCCAAAATGGGAGTACACATATTTATGGTCGTATCCCAATGGCAACTCCCCAAACTGTTTGTCAAACCGATGCTGGCAGAGATTATCCTGACCGGCTGCACATACACAGTCTCTTCCCCAGTCACGGAAAGAGCGGATACATTTGTTTAGAAGTGCATTATCCGTGTAAACCGCTCCACCTTCGCCCATCGTCATGTGATGAGGCGGGTAGAAGCTGGAGGTTCCAATATCACCGATAGTTCCTGTAAATCTTTCCTCACCATCAATCAAATATTGGGAACCCAATGCATCACAATTATCCTCAACCAGCCACAGATTATGTTTTTCACAAAACGCCTTTACTGCTGCCAAGTCAAACGGATTCCCCAGCGTATGGGCCACCATTATTGCCTTTGTTTTATCTGAATAAGCTTCTTCTAGCTTGCTTACATCTATGTTGTACTGGGGAATCGTCACATCTACAAACACCGGAATTGCACCATACTGAACCATTGGTGTCACCGTAGTTGGAAATCCTGCAGCGACAGTAATTACTTCATCACCACGTTTGATTCTTCTTTCCCCCAGCAGCGGAGATGTCAGAGCCATAAATGCATTTAAATTAGCGGAAGAACCCGAATTTACCAAAGAGCAGTATTTTACTCCAAGATATTCTCCGAGCTTCTTTTCAAATAAATCTGTATACCTTCCAGAGGTTAGCCAGAACTCCAGGGAACTGTCAACCAGATTTACCATCTCTGCACTGTCATAAACTCTAGACGCATATGAAATTCTGTCGCCCTCTTTGAATTCTTTTTTTACGTTGTGAAATGTATCACAATATTCTTTTACCAGGCCAAGAATCTCTTCCTTTGCCTGCTGTTCTGTTTTATTTTTAAACATTGTGTTCTCCCCTAGCTCGTAAATTCGTTAATCTGCCTATCTATACAGGCAGCTATATCTTTTCCATCCATATAATCCTTAGACCACTCTACAGTGTTTTCCACTGCCTGCCTTACGTCCCAGGCCGGCCTCCACCCTAAGTGCCCCTTGATTTTTGAGCAGTCCAGCTTCAAGAACCCAGCTTCATGGGGACCGCCGTCAGAACGGCTTTCCCAGGCCAGTCCATCCCCCCAGGCAGTGCAGAACATATCCACCAACTCCCCTGTGGTGACACAGCCGCAGTCATCCGGGCCGACGTTGTAAAATCCCGAAAATTTACTGTCCTGAAACTGTTTTTGCGCAATCATTAAGTAGGCAGCTAAAAGTTGTGATAGAATGGAAAAATATACTAAAAAGAAGAGGAGAGAAGTACTATGGAACAAATGATGTTTGAAGAGTGGGCAGAAGAATGGCTGGATTACAAAAAGAACTACGTGAAAGAATCGACCTATGCAAATTATCTTATTGCAATGGTGAACCACATAGTTCCTGCGTTCCAGGGTATGGAAATGAATGAAATAACAACAAATGTAATACAAAATGCAGTATTGGCATGGTCTAAAACGGGATGCCTGAATAAAACCGGGGGACTTTCCTTAAAGACTATTAAAGATATGACAATCATAGTAAAAATGTGTATTAAAGATTATGAAGAACGATATGACTCTGACTTAAAAATCAGGACTATAGAATATCCAGCGATTAAAAAAAGTGAGGGCAAAGCAGTTTTATCCAAAAAGCAGCAGGAATATATGCTCAATGTGATAAAAAGAAATTTAGAATATGAGACATTGGGTTATGCAGTTTCATTATATACAGGTATAAGAATAGGAGAATTATGTGCTTTGCAATGGGGAGATATCGATATAGATAACCGGCTTATTAGAATTAATAAAACGTTGCAGAGGATCTATCTGAAATCGGATTCCACAAAGGGTAAGACAAAGGTTACTATTACATCACCAAAATCCGATAAGGCTGTCAGGGATATTCCTATTTCTCAAACCCTATATAGTCTGTTTAAGAAATTAACCTTTAAAAATAAAAAGGTGTATTTACTGACAGGAGATAGAAACTATATAGAACCCAGATTATATAGAAAGCATTATGAGAAATTTTTACGGGAGCATAATATAGAACAAATCCGTTTTCACGGCCTGCGCCATACTTTTGCAACCAGATGTATAGAGTCTGGCGCGGATTATAAGATAGTAAGTGAATTGTTGGGCCATTCTTCTGTAAATCTGACATTAAACTTATACGTACATCCACATATGGAGGATAAAAGAAGATGTGTGGAATTAATTTAGTTCTTTTAAAAATAGAAATTATCACTGCATAGAAAGTCATTTGATAAGGTATACCCTGTGTTACAGGATATACATAGCGCACTATAAAAGGTTCAGGGGAATTATAGTAAAATAAAGTTCCCATTAAAAAAATATCATTTATTCGTGCATAGTATTGTGTTTTTCGTGCAAACAGCATATACTTATATGTATAAGAAGAAAGGAGGCACGTATATGTCCAGAACCACAACTAACATTAGTATTCGTATGGATTCAGATTTAAAAGCTCAGGCAGATGCTTTGTTTGCGGAACTTGGAATGAATTTGTCAACAGCATTTAATGTTTTTGTCCGGCAGTCCATCAGGGAAGGCGGCATTCCTTTTGAAATTAGAATGGAACAGCCTAACAAAGAAACGATTGCCGCTATGTTGGAGGCAGAGAGGATTGCGAAAGATACATCCGTCAAAGGCTACACCGATCTTGACGAGTTGTTCGCAGATTTGAAGAAATGAGAAAAACAAAATATACTGTTAAAACCACAACACAATTCAAAAAAGATTATAAGTTGGCAATGAAGCGCGGATTGAAAACAACTCTGCTTGAGGATGTGATTTCTTCCCTGGCAATGGGTGAGCCGCTTCCTGAGAAGCATAGGGACCATGCTTTGTCCGGGAACTGGACGGGGCACCGGGAATGTCATATTCTCCCTGACTGGCTGCTAATTTACCGCATCGAACAAGATGTCCTTGTCCTGACTTTGGCACGCACTGGCACCCACAGTGATTTATTTAGTAAATAATATGGAATCAGCCACCGAACAGAACTCTCTGTACGGTGGCTTTCCTAATACTCAGATTTTTTCACCTATAAATAGGAACTTCGAGGGGACGGACAAAGATCTAGACATCTATCCCTATTTAACTTTCGATTAGTTCTACAAAATTATCACATATAAGCTGTATGTCATCTTCTGTAATATTATGGGCCGCAGGCAATACAATACCTTTTTCAAAAAATCGATTAGCGACTTCATTATTATATCTTTTATCGGCTTTATATACAGGAAATTCACTCATTGGTGGGAAACCTGTACGTCCATGTATATTACACTCCTTTAATTTTGCAATTATTTCAGGAGTAGATATTTTTACCTCATCCTTTAAAAATAAAGAGGGATAGGTATAATTTGCAAATGTATCTGGCTTTTCTTTTATCATATGGTCAATTAATGGATGATCGGCCAGTCTCTCCACATATTGCTGGTATATCCTGCGTTTATTGGCAACCAATTCATTTGCACGCTGTATCTGTACTGTTGCAATAGCAGCAGGAAGACTCCCTATTGTATACTGATAGCCTATTTCATCAGACCAAAATGCCGCTATGCTATCATTTCTACCCATAGAAGAGATATGAACCGCGCGTTCATATAGATATTCGTCATTTGTAAGGAATAATCCCCCTTCACTTGCCACAGCTATTTTTCCACCTTGAAAACTAACACATCCAATATCACCAATGGAACCGCACTTTTTACCTTTATATTCTGAACCAAGAGCAGGGGCGGCATCTTCAATTACCTTCAAATTGTATTTTTTTGCAATTGCCATGATCTCATCCATATCTGCTGGTACGCCAAAATTGTGCACTAGCATAATTGCCTTTGTTGCCGGAGTAATAGCATTTTCAATTGCCTCCGGACTTATGCACAGTGTCTGAGGATCAATATCAACAAATACACATTTAGCTCCAGTGTAAGTAATAGCATAGGCTGTAGCAACCCAGCTGTGATCTTGTACAATTACTTCGTCACCTTCCTTAAGTCCCAGTGATAGGCAGGCCAAATGCAAAGCCTGAGTACAGCAGTGTGTTCCAATTGCATATTTAACACCAAAATACTTTTTCGCTTCTTCTGTAAAACCATTCATGTACTTATCAAAAGTTTCATACCACCCATCACATGCGGCTTGGGCGACTATTGCAACCTCTTTCGGGGAAAGCAAGGGTCCTGCAAAGGCAAGTTTTTTTTCTGAATATTTCATTTCCTTTTCTCCTTTTTCTTTTATTTAAATAAGGTTTTCAGCCTTTTAGCTGCTTCTTTTAAAACATCATCCTCTTTGGCAAAACAAAATCTAGCCAAATTTTCACCGCCTTTCCCACGGTAAAATGATTCGCCTGGAACTACAGCGATGCCAGTCTTTTCTAACAACCACATACATTTCTCTTTGCTATTTTTTCCTTCTAATTTACTGATATCAGCTAAAACATAATACGCTCCCTGAGGAACATATGGAAAAAGTCCACACTGATCTAATATACTGCAAATAATATTTCTTTTTTCAATAAATTTAGCTTTTAAATCAAGATAAAAGGTATCCGTCAATTCACTGATTGCTTTACCTACAGCATATTGAAGTGGTGCAGGCGCGCATACATAAACTAAATCACTTGCTATTCCAATTAGCTCTGCATACTCTTTTGGAGCAATACTATAGCCTATGCGCCAACCGGTAATACTGAAAGTTTTTGAATAACCAGAAATTGTAATAACCCTGTCTTTAAGCATATCAATAGATCCGGGACTAATATGAGTATGGGAGTCATACGTAATATATTCATATATTTCATCAGTAAAAATCAAAAGATTATGCCTGATACAAAATTCTCCCAGCCGTATTAATTCATCCATTGAAAACACTTTTCCACATGGGTTTGCAGGTGTGTTTATTATGATGCCTCTGGTTTTTTTCGTTACTGCTTTCTCTAATTCATCTAAATTAAATTCCCATGATGGCGGTGAAAGATTCACGTAAATTGGGACAATATCCGCGGCCTGCAAGGTGTATTCATGATATCCATAAAATGGCTGGAACAGCAGCACCTCATCTCCAGGATTAAGCAGGGCAAGACAGGCACTATATAAAGCACCTGTAGCACCACATGTAACAGTTATATTCTTCTCAGGGTCAGCCTGGATATTGTTAAAACACTTTGCCTTATACGCGATTGCATCTCTGATTATTTTAATTCCGTCATACCGGGTATATTGATTTATTCCCAATTTTAATGCTTCAGTTACTCCTTCCGTTATTTCATTAGTTAAAGGAAGGTCACAAATCCCCTGTGATAAATTAATACCATCTACTTTGTCACATTCTATAGACATATTTCTTATTTCTGACTGCATCAAATTTTGTAATCTCAGATTATTCATTAAAAATTTCTCCTTTATATTCCATTACTAAGGAATAGGCTTCAGCATTCGGCATATCTGGATCTGGCGCGTCATCCCATCTTACTTCATCGTCTTTTATAACCTTAATCATGGCCTTCTTTTTTTTGATAATAAATCCACAACGTTTGTATAACTCTTGTGCTTTAAAATTATCAGGGCCAGTTGTAAGTTCAATATGCTCCAGTTGAGCAACTTCTTTTCCCCACCATAATAATGTGCGTAAAGCAAACGTCATAATACCAGGATATTCATCCTTTATTCCCCTCAAAATGGAATCTATCTCAGCAGTTTTTTCTTCATACCTAAAATTAGAATAGCCTACATGACCAAGATATCTGCCGTCCAAAGTCTGAATCATAAAGAGCAAACGATCATCCCTACCAATAATTAAGTTATCAAGCCATTTTTCCGTCCGCTCAGTAGTTATTTCAAATGTACTAGCAGATATAGAGGGATTCTCAGCTCGCCAACGCCCCATCAGTTCTGCACAATCTTTGATTGTGTCTCTATAATCAGCTGTTATTGGACGCAGATAAGCAATAAGTTTTTCTTCACTGTTATAAACGGGGAGAAGATGAAGGATATCGAATTTTTCCTTACATTTATAATGATCGAATGTGTTTTTAATAAAATTTTTGTATAACATCTGTTTTCCTCCTCACGATTTAAAGTTGATTTATTGACTTATTTTAATTTAATAATATCTAATACCCATATATTAGAACTAACAGTATTTTTCTCATAATCAGAAAATTCATTAATATAGTCTCCTCCTACTCCATAAGGAAATGAGAATAAATAAACAGAGTCATAATTAGAAAAATCTAGATCCGTGTTCTCATTATATTCAAACCAGGTAATAGGAATATTAGTCTCTTTTTTTGTAATAAATCCCTTATTTTCATTCCAAAATAATTGCGTTCCTTCACTCGAAGTTTGTCCAGTAATTTCAAACATTGTTCTGTTAGTGGTTATTGGTGAAATTACAATTAAATCATCTTTCGAATAGTTAATTTTTCTCATCCCCTTTTCTATACACTGTTCCTGATATAGATATTGCCGGTTATATATAATTGATTGGGGAAAATAATAGTTTTCTAATATCTTTTGTTCCATACTAATTGTTGAATTATCTAAGGGAGCGATGGTACGTGTTGTTATAATTTTTCCTTTACCTACATTGATAGTTTTGAAAAGTTTGAGCGTAATAAAGTCAGAAGTATAATAGTTTGCTGAAAATGTTGTTACAATAAATACTATCAGCATAGGAATTTTTATGCTGTTTTTGTTAACATATTTAAGTAAATATGCTAATAAGAGTACTAAATAAAATATTTGCAGTTGAATATATCTATAATATGCATATGTGATAAAAAATAAATTTGTAAATAAAAATCCAGCATAACTACATATTACGGCAAATATAATTGGCTTTTGGAATAACTGTCCGTTTCTATGATTTTTATTTGTAACAGTATTAATAACTACATATGTCCCTATCAAAAAAATTACAAGTGTGATTATCCACATATAGTTTATAGCAAATAATTCCTTTAATTTTGAAAGAATTAAAGGAAAATTAATTCCAAAAACATTGATCTGTTTGCCATTTTCTGAATATTGTAGTGAAGTTCCTGAAACACTGCTCCATAGCTGTCCCATACCGACTGTAAGAATCAACCAAATAATACCTGCGGTTAAGATAATAATTATACTTTTATCCCTTTTAACTTGACTAAAACGATCGTATTTAATGTTTACTACTAAAAATGCCAGACCATATAGAAATAGAATTAAAATATTTGTTTCTTTAGTAAAAACCATTAGAATACAATTAACAAATAGTAACAAGTTATGCTTATGAATATGAGCATGTATAACCCAAATAAAAAAGCACATGGCATATAAATCAACATTGATTTCTGTAATTAACCCAAATACTAATGGAGAAAATAAAAAAAGTACTGTTAAAAGAAATAACTCGTATTCTTTGAGCTTACTATTAAAGTAGCGCATTATACTTGGTAATAATGCAGCAGTAATCAAAATAGTTAATATATTAATTATACGTATGCCAATCCCGTCGGAAGGCATAATAATATGTCCTAAAAGCATAAAAATACTGCAGCCATATGAAGCGTGATTTCCCAATCGTAGGTATGAAAAAGTTGAATCTAATGAAAAATTCCATAATACTGCGTTTTCAGTGGCTTTTAGATAATAATCTGCATCAGCCTTTGCTAGACTATTTAGCTGTGAAAGCGTTAATAAAATGAAAACAAAGCCTATTAAATAATACTTTAAATAGGATAGATTTATTATTTTATGCATAAAATCGTTAACATTATATTTTTGCATAAATAGATACAAAGAAATAACAAAAATAAATTCAAAAATAACCAGGCAAGGTATTGAAGTATATATTTTTAAATTATCATGATTGAAAATAATCAGTAAAAGTGTAACTCCAAACAATGCTCCAAAAATAAGGATAAGCTGTCCTAAAATATGCAGACTCAATTTCTTTAAATTAATCATTTTTAGAAAAAATAAGGCTAGATACACAAGGGCAGACAATAAAAATATATCGCTTAAATACTCATATCCAAAATTTCCAACAATTGTAGCAATAAGTAGAAGAAGTACTATAATGGGAACACCCAAATTAAAAATCAAGTTATATTTTCTCATGTCCTCCCCTTTATTTAGACTGATTTTTATCAAAATTTATTCGTCTTTCTTCTATAACAAACGGATGTTTCATAACACGAGTATTAATAGCTAAAATATATTCTCCCATTATTCCCAAAAATGTTAAGATGATGCCGCTCACAAAAAATAATTCTGAACCTAAAATAACATTTGAATCTTTTACTTTTTTATTTTGTCTTAAAGCTAAAATTGAAGACAATATAATTGTAATAAAGCTAACTGTACTAAATAGAATTCCCACAAAAACAGATAATCTCACCCCTACTTTGGTATTCATCGTAAAACTCCGCATAGCGGAGTCGTATAAATCATAAAAATTGATTTTAGATCTTCCTTTTTTACGTTTGGGTTGTACAAAGTCCACATAACATATTTTATATCCATATTCGGCCACGATAGAACGCATAAAAGGCATAGGATCCCCCAACTTTCTGATAAAGTCCATAAATTCTTTATCATATAAGCCGAATCCAGTAAACTGTTCAATGTATTCAATATTTTCTAATTTGGCACATAATTTGATTAACTTATAATATATTTTTCTAATACCAAACATTACGTGACATTCTTGTGCTGCCTTTTTGATTCCACATACAATTTTGTACCCTTGCTCCCATTTTTTCACAAATTCTGGAATCAATTCTGGAGGCCCCTGAAAATCACAAGGCATAAAAATAGTACAATCACCATCTGCCATCATTAATCCATGGAAAGCGGAACCTCTTGGAAAATTTTTAACATTAAATATTGCCCGTATTTGTTTATACTTTGAACACAAATATTGTATTTTATCACGGGTTCCATCTGTAGACTTATTATCTATTAATTGAATAATATAGTCATATTGTTCCAGGTTTTCCTTGAAGATTTTTATAATTGTTTCACATAAAGGGACAACGTTTTCCACTTCATTGTAGCAGGGGATGCTTATGCAGATAGTCTTTTTCATTTAGAATCCTCCAATTTTAAAATATCATTTTCACATAAAAATTCTCTCTCACATAAAAAATATTTTTCTTTTGAAATATTATTTTTATTAAAAAATGTTGTTGCATACATCGATGCAATATATGAAGTAACAAAAATAAAAGGAACCGTTTTCTGATTGATTTCATCTGGAGGAATAGACAATATACCATGATAATCAATAGTTCTGAACATGTCATAGACTGCAGTTAACTTTGCCATGGGATAATTTTTTCCTATATAATTATATATATATTCAGTATTAACATTGATTCCCCAAAATGCATAATCGATTGGTATATTAGGATCCCAGTTATTTTTAATAAATTTAATAGCAGACTCATAATAAAGAGTTTGATTAGTAGCATTTTCTTCTTCTGATTGACGAGTTTCTAAAAAGTTACTTAATTTATATATATCTGCATATTTTTCATAAGAATCACTAATACGTTTAATTGCTACTTTCATCATAGTTTGCTTTAGTTCTTGGAAATTTTGACATTTTGGATTCCAGTCAATTTTATTAAAAGTATCAGGTGTGTAAAAAGGAAGCAACTTTTTCAGCCAACTAAATCTATAAGTGTAATTTTCTAAAGTTATAATAACAGGAATATCTAATGCGAGTCCTATTACTGCACCATGAAAACGTGATGTAACAATGAGAGACGCATGTTCTTTATATTCCCTTAAGATCGAATGCACCCATGCACTAGGTGAATATCCATTTGGAATTTCTGTTAAGGAAGCGTATAATTCTTGTGAAAAAAAACGTATTTTGGGAATTATTTGTTGAGGTATAAAGGATTTAATACTTTTAGGAACATCCACAAAAAAAATATGTTTTTCGGAAGAAATTGCATTAGTTAATTCATCAGTATAAAGTGTGGCCATACAACCGCTTAAGTAGCTTGTAATACCATTTTTACGCAAATATTTTAAGGTGCGCTCATCTCTGCATCCAATAGGTTCATTTTTTTTAAGATTCTCTAAATGCCTAGGGGCGAGATTAAGATCAGAAATCGAAATCCCTAAATATATAGGAATTATATCATTTGAGACATTAAATAATTTATTATGGCCTGTCGTATTATTGCTAACTAACCAATTTATTGGCAGAATAAGATATTCACCTTGGTAAGTTTCCAATTCATGCAGACTTATATCTATTATTTGTTCTTCAGGTATACACATTTCTTTAAATAACCTATTTATAGAAAGCATCTGCATTGCATCTCCCACATTAATTGTGACTCTCTCAGAATTTTCCGCCACATACGCATCATAAATGAATTTATCAAAATTTAATCTTCCAAACTTCATCGCTGTCTCCTAAAGAATATTTTTTTTCAGTTCCTCTTCTGGCAGAAAAGGCCATAAATCTATTAGTCCTCCAGATTCCATGGATCCAGTTTCGCTTACCCTTGACACTACCTTTGGCTGGATTACTATATCGTCTGCCATACACACCCGACAAAGAGCCGGACCGTCCTCATTTAATACTCTCTCTATATGGCTTTGAATATTTTTATGATTACGTATTTCAAAAATTGGAATACCATACCCCTCTGCTACTTTTAAAATATCGGGCAGATATAAATGACTATCTGTATTGGATCCGACATAACGTCCTTCAAAGTGAGCTCTCTGCATGTTCATAATAGAAAGATAACCGCTATTATCAAGGATAAAAATTTTAATAGGAAGATTCATACCTTTAATGCTTGCAAATTCCTGAATATTCAACTGAATACTCCCATCACCCTCTATGCAGATTGTTCTTTGGCCGGATGCCAGACATGCCCCAATTGCAGCAGGAAGGCCATATCCCATTGACCCTAGAGAACCTGTTGCTAACATCCTTTGTTTAGATTTATTTTTTAAACAAAGCCAAAATACATCTATTCCAGCGCCTGAACTACCAGGAATTAATACATCAGTCTCCCCAGCCATCTCTGATAATGCGTTTACAAAAATATATGGATTCACATATTCTGTTTCCTGATCATATTCAGGTAAAAGCAGAGGATATTTTCTTTTCCATTCCTGACAAATATGCATCCATTCTTCCGCCTGAAGACGAACGGAATCTTGTTTTAACATATTGAGAAGTTTATGAATAAAAAGAGCCGCGTCAGACTGAATTTTTAAATCCACATCAAATTCGAATTTGTTTAATTCCGCTGGATCGATATCAATAATAACTTTTTTTGCTTTTGGCGCAAAGTCTTTAGGATTATAACCTATCATAGCTGGATCAAGACGCGTCCCTACAGCTAATATGAAGTCTGCGTTTTGCATAGTATAATTTGAATATCTAGCGGCAACCATGCCTGGCTTTCCCATATTACATGGATGAACAAAGGGTAACAATTCAACAGCTATCCAGCTAGTAAGAACTGGAATGTTCAAATATTCAACTAACTCTTTAAATATTTGTCGGCCCTTTCCACGTTCAATCCCTTGTCCTGCTATCATAACAGGCCTTTTTGCCATTTTTAACATAGAAGCTACTTCCGCAAGCTGCATTTCCAATTCCTTTGGATTATCTGTGCTCTCATTTGGCCTATAGCTTTTTAAACTCTCAGTTTCAAGCATAGACGCCTGAACGTCAAGAGGAATGTCCA
The DNA here is from genome assembly GCF_900604355.1 of Luxibacter massiliensis. Classification (NCBI taxonomy): domain Bacteria; kingdom Bacillati; phylum Bacillota; class Clostridia; order Lachnospirales; family Lachnospiraceae; genus Luxibacter; species Luxibacter massiliensis. Next base: position 1,362,129 of record NZ_UWOE01000001.1, read on the forward strand.
GCCAAACTGGTCCCGGCCGTCCTTCTTTCGCTAAATATAGCGCCTTATCAAGATGGTATTTAATTTCATCTGGATCCAGAACGGTAACAGCATATTTTGTGATCGAAGCGACAATATCTACAATTCCTATTTCCTGGTTCCCTTTCTGACGGACTCCGCTGGTTCCTTTTAGATCAGCAGTTTTTGCCTGTCCTGATATGAATATCACAGGAGTGCTTTCCAACCATGCCGCCGCACATCCTGTAACAGCATTTGTTCCTCCAGGACCGGTTGTAACTAAGGCGGCTCCAATATTATCAGATATTCTGGCATATGTTTCCGCCGCAAAGGAACATGCCTGTTCATGGAGAAGGGTTATATATGCAAGATTTTCTGTATGCCCAATGGAATCTACCAAGTGCATGGCGCCTCCGCCAGGAAACATAAAAACGTGTTTAACGCCAAGATCTGCGATATATTCCCATATAAAATCAGATAACTTTTTTTTCATTATTAGTTTTTCCTTTCGTGTTTTACCAGCATGTCCGTCCGCCTTCCATCGTAAGAGAAGCGCCAGTCATATATTTCGAGGCATCAGAACAAAGGAATAGAACAGCAGCTTTATATTCATCAGGTTCAGCCATCCTTCCCATAGGTATTAGATTAGTAAGTTTTTTAAGAAACACTTCGTTTTGTCCTGTATACACACCGCCTGGAACAAGCGCGTTACAACGAATGCCTTTATCTGCCCAGTAAGTAGCTATATAACGAGTCAGTCCTATCAGTCCGGTTTTTATTACAGAATAGGTGACTGGCTTAGTTGGCTGTTCCCAGTCGGAGATACCCTCTTGTCTGTATATTCTTTGATCTGGTGCGATTACTCCCAAATCAGAAGAGATGTTTAATATTACACCCTCATTTTGCTCAGCAAAATAAGTGCCGAATATCTGGGTACATAAAAAAGCTCCTGTTAAACCCACAGAGATATCATCCATCCAATTTTGTAAAGGAAAGGTCTCAAAGCGCTTTGAAAGATCCTCTTTTTTCTCAATTTCTTCAAATTTAGGATTATTTGCAGCGTTATTTATCAAAATGTTTATATTGCCAAAATGTTTTACCACTTTATTCTTAAGTCTTTCTACTTCTTCTTTGGAAGTAATATCAGTACAGACTCCAAGAGCATTTCCCGCAAACTTCTCCGACAATTCCGCCGCCGCCTTTTCAGCTTTTTCGTGACATATATCAACTAGTACACAGTTTGCTCCAAACTCCATCAATGCTTCAGCATGTTTGTATCCTAAAAGGCCTGCACCGCCTGTAATCACAGCTGTTTTACCAGCTAAACCGAAAAGTTCTTTTATAGTTTTTGCCATACCTAACCCCCGCTTTAAAATTGTATGAGTGTTCCTGCAGCCATAGATTCTTTTATAGCTAATGCGACTTTAAGGCTGGCACACCCGTCTTCGATTCCTACAAACTCACTCTCCCTTGTTTTTACACAGTTTAAAAATGCTTCCATTTCTTTAAGAAACATATCATTACGAGTGAATTCAGAATAAATATGATGCTCAATATCCCCATTTATCATCGAAATTTTGCATTCATTTTTAAGCAGATCTAATTCAGCTTTTCCATACTCCCCTGCAATCTTACATGTACGGACAGGAGGTGTCTGTAAAAAATCCTGTTGTATAATTACTGGAAATTCATACGTATTTTGCTTATATTTGCATAAGGTAACCGCATGATCTTCCACATCTATTTCTAGATGGCTGTTTTTTCCTCCGAATGCCACCAGTTCTTTTGGCATACCAAACATCCAATATAAATAGTCCAGCTCATGTATTTGACATAAAACTACGCCGCCTCCAGTTGAACGCTGAGATTCATTCATGCTCCGATAGTCTTCATAAGTATGCATTTTAGTAAGTAATTCACCAATTTCACAGTGGACGGATATTAAATTCCCAAGTTTTTTTTCATCTAATATTTGTTTGACCTTTTGAACAGCAGGGTGAAATCTGTTTTGGAAGCCTACGTAGGCTTTAAGCTTATTTTTGCTGACAACCCTTTTTAGTTCCTCCACGCCTTCTAAATTAACAGAAAGAGGCTTTTCTATAAATAAATCACTGCCTGCCCGGGCCGCCTCTAAGGCACATTGTATGTGCATGCTGTTAGGATTGGATATAATGGTAACATCTGGTTTTTGTGAAAGCGCATCACTTAGATCATAAAACTCCTGTATATTATATGTTTCTGCCAGTGTCTTTTCAGGCAGTATTTTTAAGTTATCATCAAATACTCTTTCAAAACTTCTCACTCTATATGCTGAAATTACTGCTTCATTTCCCAACAATCGTTTAATATTTCGCAGATGTCTCTGTCCGGCACTTCCTAAACCGATGAATAAAACTTTCATGAAAATTAAGCTCCTTTATATAGTCTTCTGACATAGTTGATATTATGAAGAGTATCCAAAACAGCATGCTCTCCATAATATGATTCTAAAATAAATGGTCCGGTAAATGCCATTTGTCTAAACTGATTTATGCAGGCCTTGAAATCGACATCTCCTTGGCCCAGCATTACAGTATTGCCATTTATGGGTTTATCCTTTATGTGAATTTCAATAATTTTACCTTCTAGTAATGTTAATTCTTTTAGAATATTTTTCCTGTTGCCTGATGCATTTCCCAGATCATAACATATGCCTATATAATCAGAATTTAATTCAGAAAGTAATTGGTTATATAAGTTTGCGTCCCAGTCACTTTCCAGGGCAATTCTGACCTTTTGGTTTTCAGCCAATATCTCAATATTTTTTAATTGTTTTACTATTTTTTGGGGGTCTAAATGAGTGGGAAGATTTTTTTCAAAAATAGGTAATACTAATATTTTGGCACCAATTTCCCTGATATTTTTCATTAATGTTTCAAGTATAGAATACGAATCATTATCTAAAAAGTCCTCTTTAAACAGTCCATTTACCATAAAATAATTAGCACATACAGAAATAACAGATATACCTGTTTCAGACTGACACCTGATAATTTTTTCTTTCCCATCTTTATGCCACAACGGATTCTGAAAAAAATTATCATAATTAAACATCCATTCTATATACTCTATTTTCGCTTCTTTTGCAGTTTCAAACTCTTTTTGCCAGTTATTCCAGGGGAATTGCTGAGGGTAAAAGCCTCCTTTATCTGTAAACCTTCCTTGCATAATACCTAATTTAATCATTATATATTCCTCTGTTAAAAAGTTCTTCTTCCACATATTCTGCAAGTAAATGACCAATAAATATATGTGCTTCTTGTATACGTGGCGTATCTTTGCTTGGAACTTTAATAATATAATCAACAAAATCTTTTAATTCAGGCGTGTGGTGTTCTCCCATCAAGATAACTGTTTTTATGCCTTTTTCTTTCGCATATTTCAGACCTTCTATAACATTTTTTGAACGGCCACTTGTGGAAATACCAATAAGCATGTCACCAGCGTTCGCTTTCGCCTCAAGCTGGCGCACAAAAATTCTTTCGAAGCTATAATCATTTCCCACTGCCGTAAGGGTAGATGTATTGACAGTCAAAGCTTCTGCATTCATGCCAGGACGTTCTTTATAAAATCTACTCACGAATTCTGTCGCTATATGTTGTGCATCAGCCGCACTGCCTCCGTTGCCGCATAAAAACAGCTGTCCCTTTCCTGACAAAATTTTAGTCAACTCTTTACCTGCCTGCATTACCTTTTCTACAAGTTTATAATCAGAAACGATATTCTTAAAGATACACATATGATCATATAAATGCTCATAAAAGTATTGATATTCGCTATCTTTATTTTTGAGACGCTTTAAAATTTCTGCTAATTCCCATACGCAGCCATTTCCGCCGGTATTATGCAGAATGATATCCGCAGCTACTCTGGCATCTGTTACAGCGTCCGCCGGGCAAACACCTAATCCAACCAAGCGGATTGCATCAACATCATATTTTCCATCACCTATGAAACACGTGTTTTTTATAGAATGACCAGACTTCTGTATGATTTCTTCAATAGCTTCTTTCTTTTTCTTAATGCCCTTATAAAAATAATCCCAGGGAAATCTGTTTTCAAAATAAGTAACTATTTCTGTATTTTCACCTGTTACGGCAGCAATCATATATCCTTCTTTTTTCAGAGCAAATATAGCATCAATATCCTTTAAATTAATACGTTTTTGTTCTTTCCCTGATGCGTCTACAATCATTGCTCCATCAGTCAGCACCCCATCTATATCAAATATCACTAACTTTATCATTTGTCTAACCTCTCAGTTTAGCTTTTACTGCCTTTTCTGCGTCTGTTAATACTTTTTCACCATTCCCCATTATTTTCTCTGTATCCCGTATATCCTTTACGAGAGAACACAGCTCATAAGGCTCGATAGATGCTTTCTGGTCAGAGCCGTACATAGTTCGGTCTAACGTAATATGTCTTTCTATAGAGGTAGCGCCCATGGCGACGGCGCAGGTGCTGACCAGCGTGCCTGCCTCATGCCCACTGTAGCCAACCTTACACTGATATTTATTGGCCAGTACACCTATTAGTTTCAAATTAGCATCTTCTATAGGCATTGGATAAGTGCTGTTACAGTGCATAAGCTCAAAGGGACAATTGTATTTCCTAAATATTTCAATTGCATAGTCAATCTCCTCGTAACTGCTCATTCCAGTGGCAATAAAGGTATACTTTTTCTCTTTCGCAATTTCTTCCAGCAGTCCACTGTTCGTCAGCATGGCAGAGGCAACTTTATTATATTTACAGTCATATTGTTGTAAGAATTTCTGAGAGTCTACATCCCATGCAGAAGCATACCATGCAATATTTCTTTCTTTACAATAGCTGTCAATTTCATCGTAATCTTTCTTGTTAAATTCAAGTCCTTCCTTTTGTTCTCTTTGCGTAGTACCCCAGGGACTTTGCCTTGGCTGGGCAAGATATTCCTGTGTATATACCTTATCTATTGTTCTTTTCTGAAATTTTACAGCATCACAGCCAGCTACAACCGCCACATCAATTAAACGTTTTGCCAGTGTCATATCTCCGTTATGGTTGATTCCTATTTCTGCAATAATAAATGTTTTCATATCCTTTTCCTTTCGTATATGTTTGTAATTATGTTTTATTATAAAAATAGAAATTTTCATTCTTAAAAGTAAATTTCTATTTGTAAAGGTAAAAAGCTGCAGAATTTCTTTAAATGATATCAGGAGACGGCATCTCTGATGACTTCTGCCATATCATCGACCATTTCATCCGTCATTCCTGGATATACCCCTACCCAGAATGTATCATTCATGATCCTGTCCGTATTTTCCAGTGTCCCGATTATCCGGTATCCTTCCCCTGCAGACCTCATCTCATCAAAACATGGGTGCTTTATCAGGTTCCCAGCAAACAACATCCTGGTCTGTACACCATGTTTTTCTATATACTGTACCACTTTATTTCTTTCCGTCCCCTCCTTACAGGTCACTAGGAAACCAAACCAGCTCGGCAGGGAGTTCTCACATGCCTCTGGCAGTATCAGTTTGTCTTCCAGGCCTTTAAGTCCGGCCATCAGACGTGTAAAATTATGGCGCCTTTTCTCAACAAAGGCAGGGAATTTCTCAAGCTGGGCACAGCCAATGGCTGCCTGCATGTCCGTGGCTTTCAGGTTGTAGCCAAAATGGGAATACACATACTTATGGTCATATCCCAGGGGCAGTTCCCCGTACTGCTTGTCAAACCTGTGCCCACATAGGTTGTCCTGCCCGGAAGGGCAGATGCAGTCCCTGCCCCAGTCCCGGAAGGAACGGATGCACTTATGGAGCAGGGGGTTGTCCGTATATACCGCGCCCCCCTCGCCCATGGTCATGTGATGGGGCGGGTAGAAGCTGGAAGTGCCGATATCCCCGACAGTGCCAGTAAAGAATTCTTCCCCATCCAGTATATATTTTGAACCCAGGGCATCGCAGTTATCTTCCACGAGCCACAGGTTGTATTTGTGGCAGAAAGCTTTTACTGCTGCCAGGTCAAAAGGGTTCCCGAGTGTATGGGCGATCATCACCGCCTTTGTCCTATCTGAATAAGCTTCTTCAAGCTGGTTTACATCTATGTTGTACTGGGGGATTGTCACATCCACAAATACAGGGACGGCCCCGTATTGGATGATTGGAGCCACTGTAGTAGGGAAGCCGGCCGCCACTGTGATGACCTCATCCCCCCTGCATACCCGTCTGTCACCCAGGAGGGGGGATGTCAGTGCCATAAAGGCGTTTAAGTTGGCGGAGGACCCAGAATTTACCAGGGAACAAAAACGTACCCCCAGGTATTTGGCGAACTTCTCCTCAAATTTTTGTGTATAGCGGCCTGCTGTCAGCCAAAATTCCAGGGAGCTGTCCACTAAATTTACCATTTCCTCCTCGTCATACACCCTGGACGCATAGGGGATCCGGTCCCCCTTCTTGTACTCTTTATTTTTATGGTAAAGACGGCAGTAGCCTGCTACCATATCAAGGATTTCCTTCCTTGCTTCCTGTTCTGTCTTGTCTCGCAACATAATTATTAAATCTCCTTTATCTCGCTGAAAGAAAAGATATAATCTGCCTATCCATACAGGCAGCTACATCTTTTCCAGCTATATAATCCTTAGACCACTCTACAGTGTTTTCCACTGCCTGCCTTACATCCCAGGCTGGCCTCCACCCTAAGTGCCCCTTGATTTTTGAGCAGTCCAGCTTCAAGAACCCAGCTTCATGGGGACCGCCGTCAGAACGGCTTTCCCAGGCCAGTCCATCCCCCCAGGCAGTGCAGAACATGTCCACCAACTCCCCTGTGGTGACACAGCCGCAGTCGTCCGGGCCGACGTTGTAAAATCCCGAAAATTTGCTGTCCTGGCACTGTTTTTGTATAATCACTAAGTAGGCAGCTAAAGGCTGTAATACACAGGCACTAATCAAAAATGAAGGATATTTTTTCAGGCTGCTTGGAGATGTAAGGTATGGATAATGTGATAAAACTTTTTTCTCGTCAATCTCGTCACAATATTGACTTGATTGACGAGAAAAGGGTATAATATGATAAAGATGAATTTTTAGATAAGGAGGCAGTATATGATTTTTCAGGAAAGTGAGACTATAGAATTAAAAGAAACTGTAGTAGATGACATTAAGAAAGAGATAATTGCCTTTGCAAACTGCGGGGGAGGGACTTTATATATCGGTGTCACAGACTGTGGTGAAGTGGTAGGTGTAAGCCATGTTGACGAAACTATGCTTCAGATTAGTAATATGGTAAGAGATGCCATTAAGCCGGATATTACAATGTTTATTCATTATAATGTGGTTTCTGAGGATGGACTGCAGATTATCCAGATAGACATACAGCGTGGGACAGAAAGGCCATATTATATTGCTAAAAAGGGACTGAGGCCAGAGGGGGTTTATGTCCGTCAAGGGACATCTTCTGTCCCGGCAACAGATGCGGCTATCCGCCGTATGATTAAGGAAACAGATGGGGATAGTTTCGAGGCAATGCGTTCTTTAGATCAGGAGCTGACCTTTCATGTGACCAGAAAAGAGTTTGAATGTAGGCAGATAGCTTTTGCAAAGCAGCAGATGCAAACATTAAAAATATTAAATTCGGATGGTATATATACCAATCTTGGCCTATTATTGTCAGAGCAATGTATACACACAATTAAAGTGGCAGTTTTTGAGGGGGAAGATCAAAATATATTCAAGGACCGCCGAGAATTTACTGGTTCACTGATGCAGCAGCTGAATGAAGTTTATGGTTATGTGGATATGCATAATCAAATCCGCGCCACTTTTGATAAGTTACTGCGTATTGATACCAGAGACTATCCAGAAATAGCTATTCGGGAGGCGCTGCTGAATTTATTGGTGCACCGTGACTATTCTTTCCGTGCAAGTGCATTGATAAGTATATATACAGATCGAATAGAATTTGTCTCTGTAGGAGGACTTCTGCCGGGCATCTCACTGGATGATATTATGATGGGAATTTCTGTGTGCCGGAACCAAAATTTAGCCAATGTTTTTTACCGGTTACAGCTAATTGAAGCCTATGGGACGGGTATGCGTAAAATCATGGGGGCGTACAAAAATTATAAAATGCAGCCATTGATTGAGAGCACCAGTAATGCTTTTAAAATTATTCTGCCAAATATAAACAGAGGTGAAGAGAAAGAAAAGAATAGTTTTTTAGATGATAGTGAAAATAAAGTACTGCAGTTTACAAAAAAGCATGGCAGTATCACGCGCAGTGATGCGGAAAAGCAGCTGGGAGTCAGTGCTTCTACCGCATCACGTGTATTAAAGCGCATTGCTGAAAAAGGATTACTATTGCAGCAGGGAAAAGGAAAAAGTACAAAATATATTATACCGATGTAATATTTTCATATATGGCGTTGAGTCTATAAGCTGCCCGAACTATAGAACAACTAAACTTACTGGGCGTGCTGGCGTTTAATTAAGCATATAACCCGCATTAAGGGGCGTCCTTTAGGGTATAAATTATGCTGCCGTCCTTTATCGTATTAAGCACAGTAATATCTTTAATCTTTAAAGGATCTTTTTCCAGAGGGGAGTCGTCAAGTATGACTAAATCTGCGCGCTTTCCTGTTTTGATACTCCCCTTACTGTTCTCCTCAAAATACTCGTAAGCTGCATTTAGGGTGACAGCCTTCAGGGCATCATAGACACTGATTTTTTGTTCATCTCCAATATGCGTGCCATTCCTGCTGATACGGTTCACAGCACACCAGACGGAGTGGAGCATATCTGGCTTTGTCACAGGCGTATCTTGATGGAAGTTTACTAAAACACCCCTGTCCATGGCATCTTTTACAGGACTGATATGGTTTCCCCGGCCTGGGCCAAAGTTTTTCAGGTGTACATCGCCCCAATACCAGACATGCCCGATAAAAATGGATGCAATCATATGGAGTTTAGACATCCGTGAGAGTTGGTCATTTTGGACTGTCTGGCAGTGAATCATAACCGGACGGAGATCTTCTGAGCTTCCGGTCTTGATGAGGGCCTTTTCATAAGCATTAAGGAATTGTTCACTGGCTGCATCCCCATTGCAGTGGGCAAGTAACTGTTGGCCTTCTGATATTGCCTGTTCCACAAACTGTTCCACTTGTTCATCCGGCATCCAGGGGTAGCCGCAGTAGTCAGGTTCACCGCCCAAATAGGGAGTTGACATCCATGCGGAACGGCCTTGTGGCGAACCATCCAAAACCAGCTTATAACCGCCAATTTTCAGGCGGTTTTTGTACTTTCTGTTTAAAGACTTATATTTCCCTATGATTTCACTGCCCCCATCGGACATCAAAGGATATGCAACAACATCTATTTTTAGTCTGTCAGCCAGGGACATGGCATGCAGTGTTTCTATATTGCTCTTTGAGGCAGCGCCCTCCTGTACGGTCGTGATGCCATTCTTAATATAAGTTTCCTGCATACCGGCCATGACTGCGCTTACATTAATTTTTACACGCCCCATGACAGCCTTTTGTACCAGGCTCATGCCAGTTTCCTCCAAGTAACCGCTGGGTTCCTTGCCATCAGGGAGACGGCCAATAACTCCCCCTTCCGGATTTGGCGTATTGGCATCTATATTCGCCAGCTCCAGGGCTTTACTATTGGCACAGGCCAAATGGGCAGAGATATGAAGAATAAAAATAGGGATTTCTGTACTTACTTGATCCAGGATCTGCTTATCTGGATGTCCCTCCTCCCGTAAAAAATTATGGTCATAGCCAAATCCTATGACGGCCCCATTTTGTTTAATGTTATTGGCGGCAATATACTGTTTTAATGCCTGTACAATTTCACCGTATGAAGTACAGTCACTAAGAGAGGCGCACAAGGCCAACTGTCCAGTCATACATATATGGCTGTGGGAATCGATAAAAGCAGGCATCATGCATTTTCCCTGTAAGTCAATATACTTTGCACGCGGCGAGGCCGCCTGCTTTATTTCTTCAAGTGTTCCCACAGCGTGGATAATTCCATCTTTAACAAAGACCGCTTCAGGTGCATTTAACATGGCCTGTGTACCATCAGCATCCTCCATCGTGATAATTTTGCCATTATAATAAATATCTTCCATAATATACACTCCATTCTGCCGCCTGAATGGCGGCATATAATGGGGGGAGCCTGGATTATTTCCAACTATACGTTTTACCGCCCCATGTTTTTGTCAGTTTCAAGATAACAAGATAAAGAATCACACATAATGTCAGTGCCCCTATAGCCGTATACATGCCGATTGTGCCTGACGCTAACGCTAAAATAATAAGATATACAGGAGTGCTGGCAATCATAATCAGATTGCAGGCTCCAAGCTCAACACTTGTGGATGTCCGAAAGCCAGGGTCGACAATTCTCACCAGGGCGATCCCGCTGGGCACGGTTCCTGTGCATGTACCATATAAACCTAAAGTACGTTCGAAATCATTGCTGCCCCCGAAACGCTGGCCAAAATAGAAGCAGACCACGAAAGTGATGATAGTAGTTATGGCAGAGACTAGCACGATAGGCATCAGCCATTGGCTGATAAGCCGGACAGAAACAGCCATAAAGGCACATACAACCAGATAATCAGCAGTCCAGCCGGTAATTTTGTTCTGGAGAGTATTATCCTGCAGAAAACCAATTTTCATTTTTTTCATGATCCATTTGACAATATATGCTGCATACATTCCGTTCATAAACATCATACTGCTCATAGATGTACCTAAAAAACCAGGTATCAGAGACAGGACTTTACTGATAGCAACTGCCAATACATAACAGATGCCAATCAATACAAAATGAAATGCCAGGGTTTCAATATTGCTGCTGCAGGTTGTATCTTTTACCATATAATCTGTCTGTTCCTCTTGGCGCAGATATCCCTTTAAAATTGTTTGATTTATGTTTCCGCAATTTTTGGCAATGCCACGCTTGATTCCCAGCTTAGCAGATGGAACCCCAACAAGAAATGCTGCGATAAACCCGATAGCAGCGAAAGTAACAGCCACAGTTGCAGCATGATCCCATCCATACTGTTCAAAAATTGCCCCATAGGCCGCTGATTGTCCTGGGCCTTGGCAAAAGGCAAACTGAATCAGCATCCCATACATACTATCCATACCCACGCTCTCTCCTGACAGTGCTATTGCAGCTGTGGCAGCAATAGGTGTCAGGGCATATAGAAGGCACCAGACCAGGCCCAGGCCCACTGCGCCCCGAATGGTATTTTTAGCGTTATTTGTCTCATTTTTAGGAGTAGTAGTTAATGTGATGGAAATAAATGAAACTGTAAACAGATGGTTGACTATGTCTGTAAACATATGAAAGTCTGTCCCTACATCGATGCCTATATTCAATGCAGCATTCATAAAAATAATACCGAGTATTCCAGCAATTACGCTGGCCGGTACAAGCATATTGCGTAAAAAACCAATTTTGGCCCTTAAAAGCACCCCTAACCCTAACATCACACTTGCCCACCCAAATGCCATCATAAAACTCATGCTTTTATCCTCCTGTAAAATCTATAGAACACATTTTAGTACTATTGTAAAAACCTATAGATGTGAAAACAAGTGAATGAAAGTGCAGGATGGGGCAGTCACATGAATTCATTCTTTTTCTGCATGCAGCAGCAGCCGCACAGTGTTTACATAATGCCTGAGTTTTCCCATAATGACGGCAGGCTCACTGATAACTACGTCAGGCCGGTTTTTCCAGATACAATCATAGAACCGGCAGAATAATGTAGATATAGAAGTACTGTTTATAATCAAAATGTTGTTTCTGTAGCTATCATTTTCCAGGCGAAGATAGCCTAGGCTGTCAGATAAAAATAGGCAGGGGTTGGTAATATACTTGAAATCTGTACTGAAGCCTTCCTCAACCAGCTTTAAATTCCCTGTATTTTTATGCTTTTGTACGAATAATTCCATAAACTCCATATAGCGCAGCCTCTGTTTTAATGAAAGTATAATTGGAATATTAAAAAAATCAAGTTCACCTGAAAGTGCCAAGTTATAAAAGGCCGAGGTATAAATCATAATAGATATGTGGCTGCCAGTATTAAGTAAATTCTGGGTGAGACTGTGGGCCTGGCGCATCAATGCCGCAGATCCAGTGTATTTGGATGGGATTTTAAGAAGCAGTTCTTCAAATAAATCGTCTGGAAGAAATATTTCAGTGGCATGGCCCAACAGCCAGCGGATATCGGTAGATATGATAGATTGTATATACTCATGGTTATTAAGCATATCATGGAAGGCCGTTTTTCTAAACACAAGCTGATCCACACTAAGCCTGGACTGAAGAGAAGCATAGATTTGAGATGCCGACTCAGGGGAAGCATTCTTGGTATATGTGAACCATTGTCTGTCCAATCCCAGATGGACAGCACTGACATAAAAATCATTGTCCGCTGAAAAGATAAATTTCCCCGAGGCATAAGGGGCACTGTATAATGCGAAATCTAACTGGGACAGGCCCGTCAGCATGTGAATAAGAGAAATACAGTCATATACAATATCACGGCTATAAAACTCTGTCTCATCAATAGAAATAACCATAGAAAAATGTACTCCAGGCATAGCCTGGCGAAATGAAAAATGTCCTTGTTCAATACCTGATAGGAACAGACGGCTTTCATTCTGCAAAGCAAATAGATCAACTACAGCTATGAGATTCATTTCTTCCTGAGGTTTCTGGGTTAATACTTGTAAAGAATGTACCAGTTCAATATCTGTTATAACCGGGAGAACCAATATTTCCTTTGCTCTAGGGGAACGTATTTCTTTATCTTTCGTATAAGCCTTTAGTAGCATATCAGCTAATTCTTCCTGCATATTATCAGTCTGCCCCAGGTGGTATTCTTTACATAATATATCTGCTACACAGGGCGGCTGATTTTGTAAAATGGCGTGTATAATTTGCCGGCACAGGGAATCAATACTTTTTTCTGACGGCAGAGCCTTTCCGCTGATCCATTTGCTGATATAAGAAACGTCATACTGCAAGGCCTCTGCCAGCACGGCGTTTTTAATCTCTGCTTTGTTCATTAATGCCTGCAGAACCTTGCCAAAATTCATTCCTGCATCTCCCTTCCTAATTACCTGAAACTTTACTCACCATAAATTTGATTTTCATATTTTTGTCAAGGGGTATATTCTCCATCCATTCAAATGTATAACATAAATCATTTCGTGACAGAAGTTTGTTCAATGTCGCAATCATATATTGCTCGATTTCCTGTGTTGTTTCGGGACAGTCATTTTTTACCAACTGTATCCGTATAGCCGTATAGCTTTCCTGAATAAACCTGATCTGGAATATATAGGGGCAATGTTCGGCAAGAGAATAAAAGGGTTGATATCCGACCCGGGTTCCATCAGCAAAAGTAAACCAATCCGTCATTCTTCCACAGATCTTCTTAATGTACATGATCCCGTTTTCTCTCAATGTCTCCACCTGATCTCTGAGATCATAGTTTATTATGGGGAAGCGTCTTTGAAACAGGCTGGTTACAATAATCCTCCCATTGTCTGTATCTGTACCGCTTTGTACTTCATCTAGATATACTGCATGGGTATCCCAGGTTATATAGTGTTTCTCTAAATTGCCGCACCTTGTATACGTAAATGCAGACACTTCCTCAGCGCCGTAAGAATCAAATAAGACATCCCCGAAATATTCAGTAATCATATTCCGTGACACGGAATCTAACTGTTCGGAAGTAGAGCAAATCAGCCTGGGTTTAAACATCGCTATGTTTTCTTTTTTAGCATACAAGATCATTTCAATTAAAATAGATTTGTTTGCATATAACAGCACAGGCTGATGATTATTCAGAGCCTGGACAAGAAACTGTGTGGTTTCAAGTGCAGAATATGTATATCTCTGCAATATGCCCAGTTTCTGTATAATAGAGTCCCGGGTATTCCTTTTGGTGTTTACTTTGATTGCCATTGTCCTGTCCAGAAAAGGGTTATACCCGTGGATACGCAGCAAACGGATCCAGGCTGCATTGGCTACGGCTTTCTCCCTTATCCCATATATGACTTTTATGGGGATTCCGGAAGAACCGCTTGTGCTGTTTATATAGCAATTGTCACTGTGTCCTTTGGCAATTTCAGAATCCATCCAGTCTTTTAATTCAATTTTAGTAAGGCGAGGAAATTTTTTCAAATCTTCCAGGCACTGTACATCTGCAGGCGTTAGGTTTGCTTCATCAAATTTTTTTCGGTAAACAGGGATCTGATAGGCTTTCTTCATTATCTGTCCTATCTTTTTGTCTACATCCTGCATTAATTTTGTGGGATTTTTATATTCCCCATCTTTGGTGTATTTTGACAGTAAGTAAATATATTCCACTAACGTCCATGCATTACATAATACACCCTTTACTAATTTATTCATTTGGGGATCCCTCCTTGCCCTGGTTCATTTTATTTTGTCCAGCAATAATATCCAGGATCATAGTTTCCATGGAATATTGAGTCCTGAAATTAAAGTCTCTGCAAATTTTACCAGCATCTAATATAATACGAGTGAAATCTTCTTTTTTATTTTCTAAGTGGATGATTTTGCTATCTGAATGGCTGAGTTCTATAATACGACCTGCTATTTCTGCCATACTGGCCCCAAATCCCGAGGCCAGATTGTAAATCCCGGAAACATTTTCAGCCAAAAGGGCACTCTGAATTCCGTGGCAGGCGTCTTTTACATATATATAATCCCTGACAGCACAGCCTGTGCCAAACAAGGTAATATCTTGTCCAGACAATGCCTGACGGATAAAAACTGAGAAAGCATTTGTATCCTCCAATGAATCATTGACAACCTGGGAGAGGCGGAGGATTTTAATTTTTTGGCTGAATGTATGGTTATAGTATGTGCATAATTGTTCTTCCATCACCTTTTCAACGCCATAAAAGTTAATAGGTGTTAATGGATCTGTCTCGGCAAATTTATGCGGTGTATGCGTCCCGTACACACATCTGCTAGAAATGGTCACAATATTCGTGATACCGGCCTTTTGGGCAGCTTGTATTACATTTTCCAAAACAGAGAGATTGTCCAGATAATGGTGCAGCCCAGAAGGTTCCCCGGCAGCTACTTTACGGGCCGCCAAATGTAGAACACAGTCGCAGCCTGCAAAATGGTGTGCAAGGTTCTGCACTGAATAATCTGTCTCCAGGTAATCAACCTGATCAACAGTTCCAAACTGGCCTTTGTTATCACTGCGGTATAAGGCAGTTATTTTGTGTCTGTCCTTCAAATACTCTGTGCAGTATTTCCCTAAAAATCCTTTTGCTCCCGTAATCCCTATTCTCTTCATTTCCTTACTCCTCGCTGTCGGTACATTTATATATAGAAAGAGCTTTACCACTGGTTTCTACACTGTCAATTTGCTCCAGCCTCTTTCCTTGTTCAGATATCAGGCCATCTATACAAGGATGATATTCGCCTAGTTCTACATAATAGACATTGTCGCACTCCAGAAGGCCCTCCAGGGCAGTTTCAAAACCAAAAAGTTTGTTGCGTTCATAATATAGAGGTGAACGGGCATACCAGTTTCCAAGTGAATCCATATTTAGGATCTCTGTGTTGTCTATGCCAAATACTCGCTCGGAGGCCGCTATAAAGTCCAGTGAATTATAAAAGTAAAAATTATCTGGGTGATCTTCAGCGTATTCCCGCAGAACATCTAGTTCTTCCACCTTGTCAGCTATGGAGGAACGGATAGCGGTACTTTTTCTCTGCAGTTGGTACTGATTTCCAAGCAGGCAAATACCTGATATAACGACAATAGTAAAGCCATACATGATTTTAATAAGGCCCTCCTTGCAGAAACTAGGAGTATGAGTATTTTTATCTACACAGGATTGGCCATACAAACTTAGAAAGCCTCCCGCACAAAACAGTGCCATAGATTCAATGATGCGCGGCATAATTCTTCCGAATAAAATAAGGAAAGCCGAACCGCAGACCACATATAAGGGGAATAAACAAACTACTGTACAATTCAGCCAGTTCTTATCTTTGGAGATTTGCACAGCCATCATAAAGAAAATAAATAATATACCTAAGGAGGTAAATAAGACCTCACCCTGGAAAAACTGTGAAAATATATCGTTAAATGAACTGATAACTTTTCCTATAAATGGTATATTGTTTATCTTATCAGTGTATTCTTTTATCTTTATAAAGTTTTCAGTGGATATGCTGTCACTTACATCAAAAGTGCGCCCTGATAAGGCTTCATAATCGGGTTCGTCAATGCCAAGCTCAGTATAAAATTCCCAATTATCGTTATAATCAGGTATTCCTTCATAGTCAGTAACTTCCGCTCTGGCAACATTAAAATCAATATAATCTTTCATCAAATCTGAATTTACATTTAGCCAGATACAGATTCTTAGAATGGCGGAGATAAAAAGCAAGCCTGCTAAGAGCCACAGGAAATATTTACGCTGCTTATAATTTATTATAATTCCCACTAAAATAAGAATGATAATAACTGGCAGAGACATTAAAAAAACATATCTTCTAGTTAAATAGGACAGAAAGGAAAAAAACAAAAAAAGAAAACAATAAGGCCATATTTTATTTTTACTTAGACATGCCACTGTCCGCCCGTTCCCGGGGTCATGAATGGGGTTATCTTGGGTATGGTTATTTAAATGCTGATATTTATATATTAGTTCTATAATACAGGCAATAGCCGCCATTCCAAAAAAGGCCGATACAGTTGTGAACTGTGGCATAAGAATTTGTTTTTGGAATATAAGGGCAAAAATAACCAAATAAATAAATTGCCTTTTGATAAAGTCATACAGACTTTTTGAACGTTTCAAAAAAACATAGTTACAAAAACATACGCTTGAAAACATTCCCAATTCAAAAAACAATCCATACCATTCAATGTTCTCATTGATCCTATATAGTAAAGATAGGGCAGTGCTTAAAACAATATTCAGGAAAATAGCTTGATTGTTTGGATTTCCAGAATACCTCCCAGAAATAATCAAGCGCATACGGTAATCGTCATTTGTAGCAAATATTGGTTGGCCTAAAAGTATTAGTATTAAAAATACTAGTACATTAAATCCAATACAGCTCAGCAAAATGATACTCTTTTTATGCTTATGGAATATGTCCTCAGATTTTTTATAAATGTTTGTGTACAATTTTATTTCTCCTGATAAATCATATAGCCGCACTTTTCCATATAACCGTTTAGCCGGCGAACTTCCTCGCCAGTATCGTAATAATCCCGGCGGTAATCAATCTCATCTGTATTCCATTCCCGCATAGGTGTTCCGGGTTTTTGGCAAATGAATTCCAATGCAAAATTCCCTTTCCTGTATACGGGGTTCATTGCACTGGAAGGTGCAGATTCCAGAAGATTAACTGAAGCTTTAAGCAAATCAACTCCACAATAATATTTGATGAACTTCCACATATGGCATCCATCAAGTCTGGGGGCGGCCTCAATTAAATAAGGAATTCCTTCAACAACTTTCATTTGGAAATAAGCGGGGCCATTTGAGATAGAAAGGCGGGATGCTGTTCTGCGGGCCAGAGCGCAGGCCCTTTCGCATATATCCTTACAAAGTCCCGAAGGAAGTAAGTGTTTTTTGATAATTCCCCCGGGATATTCTGAGAAAGAGATTCTGTCAGAAACAATCGAAAAGCGCATATTTCCTTTTTCAAAAAATGCATTTACAGAGATTTCCCGCCCATCCAGGTATTTCTCAATAATAAGCTGTTTTTTTCTGGAATGGATGATGCTCTTATCGTAATTGTCTATTAATTCTTGTAAACTGCCAGCTTGGTACACGCCTCTTTGTCCCTGGGAATCTACAGGCTTCATAATGACAGGGAAGAAATTTATTTTTTCCAGATCTTCTTTTTGGCGTATGACAATGTAAGGGACATTTCCTTCAAATGTTTCACCCAGTGTTTTTCTCATATTATCTTTCGTATTGCATGTTAAGGCTGTGTTATAGGAGACAAAATGGGGAAGATGCAATAATTCGCAGACACGGGAAACTGTCGGCATGGCAATATCAGAGCCAACGGAATATATTAAATCTGCCTGTATATTTTCTGCATACTCTTTAACTTTTTCAATATCTGTAATATTAATTTGTTCAAAGTAGTCTAATAATGGGATGCCCTTATCTGTATTTGTATAACTGCACCCATATACTATATATCCATTCTCTTTGCAGTATTCTATTAAGTCAATTTGTGCGTTTCCAGCACCTAATATTAGTATTTTCCTCATGGCTCTGATTCACTTTCTTCTATATTAATAGTTTCTTTTACAATATACTGAGGTTCATTGTTTAATTTTAGATAAGCCCGTCCTACATATTCCCCCACAAATCCCAGAAAAATTAATTGGATCCCCAGAGACAGCAGTATGATAATCATTATGGAGGGCCATCCGGCCGAGAGTGATGGATCCATAAGCCTTCTTATAAAAACAACGGCACCTCCCAATAAAGAGAGCGCAGATATACTGTAACCACAATAAGTAACCAAACGCAGCGGAAGTATGGAGAAACCAATATAATTGGCCCATAGGCCAAACAATTTTTTCAAGGTATAGCCGGAGTGGCCATACTTCCTCTCAAAATGTTTGACAGGGACGCTTTTAATATTACTTGTTGTTTTTAATATGATCCCAAGTAAGTATGGGTGTGGCCCGTCAAAATTGACTATATTATCCCTGACAAATTTTCGTACTATCCAGAAACTGGTACAATGAATCTCTTTGGGTTTATGCAGCAGTTTTTCAGCAGTCCAGTTATTAAACCCAGTTCCCAACTTTCTGAAAAGGGAGTGCTTCTTTTCAGGGTAAAAGCCATATACCACATCATACCCTCCATGAAATGCGTTGATCAATTTAGTCAATTGTGAGGGATGTGTCTGTAAGTCATCGTCCATAGAAATAAAACAATCACCCCGGGCATATTTCAGGCCGGCAATAATTGCACTGTGCTGTCCAAAGTTTTTAGAAAAATTGACTCCTTTGACATATGAGTAATTCTCAGATAATTCTTTAATTTTTTTCCACGTCTTGCCTTCATCAGGAGAACAGTCATTTACCAGTACAAATTCATATTTTTCTATTCCTGCTTTTTCTAACTCACTGACGGTTAAACTGACGACTTCTTCCAGCATTTTATCTGATTTATAGCAGGGAATAATAATCGAATAAAACATGCCTAATACCCTCGTATTCTTGTGAAAAATTCTTTTATCATTTCTGTGATATATATAATTTTATCCTCACCTAGTCCGTAGTACATAGGAAGACGCAGCAGGCGTTCGCTTTCCACCGTGGTATACCTGTCTGTCCCATGGAATTTCCCTAATCGCTTCCCCGCAGGGGAGGAGTGTAAGGGGATATAATGGAACACGGATTTAATATTTTTACCTTTCAGGAAATGGATCAGCTCTGACCGCTCATTTAGGTCTTTTACCTTAATATAAAACATATGTGCATTGTGAGCACAGCCATCTGGTATAACCGGCAGTCCGATTATTCCTTTCTCGGAAAGCTCAGCAAGCAGCGAGTAGTATAGATTCCAGGATTCCATACGGTCATTATATATTTCATCTGCTTTGTCCAACTGTGCCCACAGATAAGCCGCATTTAATTCACTGGGTAAATAGGAAGAACCGGCCTCCACCCACGTATACTTATCTATCTCTCCCCGAAAGAACTGGCTTCGGTTGGTTCCCTTTTCACGGATAATTTCTGCCTTCATAATATTGCCGCTGTCTTTTATTAATAGAGCACCGCCTTCCCCCATGCTGTAATTTTTAGTTTCGTGAAAGCTGTAGCAGCCATAATCTCCAAAGGTTCCCAGCGCTTGTCCTTTATATGTGGCCATCATAGCCTGTGCGGCATCTTCGATAACCATCAGATTATACTCTTTTGCGATATCACAAATTTTATCCATTTCACAGGCAACCCCTGCATAATGTACGGGAACAATGGCCCGGGTTTTGTGTGTGACAGCATCTTCGATGAGGTTTTCATCAATATTCATTGTATCTGGGCGGATATCTACAAAAATAACTTTAGCTCCCCTAAGCACAAAAGCATCTGCTGTAGAAACAAAGGTATATGAGGGCATGATTACCTCGTCGCCAGGACGGATATTTGCCAGGATTGCAGCTAATTCAGTGGCATGTGTACAGGAGGTAGTCAGCAAGGCTTTGGCAGTCCCTGTATTTTCCTCTATCCACTTAGAACACTTTTGGGTAAATTCCCCGTCCCCGCATATTTTATGAGAGCGGATAGCTTCTTCAATATATGTCATTTCTTTGCCAACAGTTGGCGGTACATTAAAACTAATCATCTCGTGTTCCTCACTTCTTTATTTTCGCTTTGGCAACAGTGATACTTCCTGTGGAGGAAAATATCATATGTGGCAAAACTATTACGTTATGGCAATATATACTGATGCCAGTAAATTTCAGCTTTTATCTATTTTTCATAAAATTTCCAAATCTCATAACCATCTATTTTGTCCACACATTCTGCTCTGGCGTCAGGGTAATAATGTTCTTTTAAATAGTTTAGTTTTAGATCAATATTACAATTGTCTACTACATACACATTTTCTTTTACCAACTGCGGCAATGGGTCTGCAAGATCATTCTTTTGTAAAAGATTTCCTATATCAGGAAAATTTGTAGTGATTCCTGCTAAATAAATAAAATTGTCATAATATCCTACGGGCAGTGACTCCCATGGACTCCATTCGTAAAAGAGTGTCTGGATTGTCGTACTAAAATCCAGGAAATAAAAATTACCTTTATGTTTCTTCATTTCTTTAAACAAATTGTCTGCTGGTTTGTTCTTATTGACAACTTTTCTGTATTTTCTGGCATCGTAGTCCCCAGAAGCGTCAAATGCATTTTGGATGTATGCTTTTCTTCCCTCAGGCGTTACTTTCTGCCAAGTTAAATCAGGAATGTATAAGATTCCGCCGATCATACATAAAAGCAGTGTGGATATCAAACATATTTTCGAAGACTCACAGTATCCTTCTGTTTGGGAATCACATGAAGACAGATGACCCCAAAAATAAATTCCACATATAAAAACGCCTAGCAAGACGGAATATTCGACTCTGTAAATACATCGTTCACGATACGCAAAATAAAACATGAGGACTGTGCCAATCCCTGCACTTGCCAGCATAGTCCACCATTTTGAGTAATTTAAAATAATTCCCCAAAATACAAGCAGCACACAGGCCAAAAACACGGGATATCCGCTGATCCCCCTTGCCTGCAGATATTGGAATAAATCTTCCCATGTCTTTTTCTGGCTTTGTTGATAATTTTGTATGATGCTGCCAACCTGCTGCATCTTTTCAAGGGTAAATACATTGTTGTCAGCGAAATTCCAGGTTTTTAACATATAATAATCATTCTCAGATACCCCTATTTTTTCTAATTCGTCTGCGTATGCATAGTAACCATAATCTGTATAATCAACAATCTGTGAACGGGCATTATCGTATGCATAGAAATAGCCATATGCCTCGTCATTATTGAATGTGTACCAGTTTAAATATTTACATCCAAAAGCCGCGCTGATTAAAAGAAGTCCGTATAGCACGATAGTAGATATTTTAATGGCAGCAATTTTGGTAAAGCCTTCCCTTTTTATCAAAGCGACAAATTCAAAAGTCAGCCAAAGAATTATAAAACCTCCGGCAATATAAATGACAGAAAAACGAATCAAAGTTCCTGTCAGGCACAGAAGTCCCCCAAAAATAATTTTGCGCCATCTTTTTTGATGGAAAATCTCTTGTATGAAAAGGAAACTTCCGGCCATAACTGCAAGCATGGCTGTTTTTGTAAATTGGACTAAAATATATGCATCATTTATATAAAATAAAATCAGCATTACAGAGAGCAATATAGCCTTGGGACGCTCCATTCTCTCAAACAGCAAAAATGTAATGGTTGTGGAGGAAGCAAAAATAACTCCAAGCTGCAGCAAAAAGTACCAGCTAATTTGAGGAAACAGTCTGTAAAATGGTATTAGTACATAACCAATCAGGACGTTTACAAAAATCATCTGGGGATTCTGGCTTTCACCAAATGCGCCTGATAAAATAGAGGCCATAATAAAGTCATCAGAGACTTCATATTTAAGGTCACAGAATAAAAGTAGCAGGACAAAAAAGAAGGAATTGATTAATATAGAAATTCTAATATTGGAATGAAATATTCTTCTGAATTTGACCGGTATTAATGTAGGATGCATTAACTGTCCTCCTGCCGCTTAAATTGTATGGATTAAGTAAACTATCCATGATACTTGCCCCCGGGCAGATAGACACCTGGGTATCTATAAGGTATAATGACTTAATAGGCAGCTAAAGGGTTAATGTTTATTTGTGGTCTGGTTAATGGCGGATATAGAAACTTCATATTGCCAGGGGACGGGAAAACGGTATATAATAATAAATTAGTGATATAAGATCAAGCAGATATGAAATGCCCGCCTATATATTTTTAAATAGAAGAGGAAAATAATGAGGGACAGAAGATGGGGATAAAGAAATTTCTAACTGAAAGCAGGAATATAGAAAGGGACAGCTATCTCTGGAATATGGCTGGAGGGATGCTCATGGCCTTTCAGTCAGTCATTATGCTGATGATACTGACCAGGACAGTGGGACTTGTGGAGGCTGGTATTTTTACGATTGCCTATGCCAATGCGAACTTGTTTTTAACAATTGGTAAATATGGGATGCGCTATTTTCAAGTTTCAGATGTAAATGCCCAGTTTTCTTTTACAGAATATCTGTCCTCCAGGTGGATTACTTCAGCAGCCATGATTGCTGTATCTTTTGCTTACGTCCTGTATATTTCCGGCCAAAATGAATATACAGTGGAAAAAAGCCTGGTTATTATATGGATGTGTATTTTTAAAGTGGTGGACGTAGTGGAAGATGTATTCCATGGAATGTACCAGCAGAGAGGCAGGCTGGATATTGCATCTAAAGCAATGACACTGCGGATTACGCTGACTATAATTGTATTTGCTATAGGGGTCATTATCCTCCGAAATCAATTGGCCGCACTCATGATTGCCACGGTTTTTACTACAATTTTATTGGTTATATTTATAAAGTGGACATATTCCCCTTATAAAGCAGAAAAAAAAACCCTGGACAAGGGAAGGTTGATTTTGCTGTTGAAAAGCTGTTTTCCCTTGTTTGCAGGAGCATTTTTATCATTTTATATAGGCAATGCACCTAAATACGCAATTGACGCCATATTGTCTGATGAACTGCAGGCATGTTATGGTTTTATTGCAATGCCGGTTTTTGTAATTGGATTATTAAATAACTTCATTTTTAATCCTATGTTGTTCAAAATGTCATGTCTATGGGCGGAGCGGCAGATGCGCCCGTTTTTGAAAAGAATATTCATCCAGATAGGGATCATCGGGATGATAACAGGAGTATGTATTCTTGGGGCTTATATTCTAGGTGTCCCTGTTTTGTCTTTTATGTATAATACTGACTTAAGTCCCTATAAGTCGGAACTGCTTATTCTGCTGGTGGGAGGAGGCTTCCTGGGGTTATCAGGCCTTTTAAATGCAGTTATCACAATTATCCGTTTTCAGAAAACAATCGTATGGGGGTATGGCTTGGTGGCAGTACTTGCCTTTGTGTTGTCTGAAAGGATTGTCAGGAGCTATGAAATGATGGGGGCTGCTATTTTATATACGATTCTTATGGGACTGTTGTGTGTCTGTTTTTTAATTTTATTTACCGCAGGCATTCTGATAGAAGTGAAAAAGAGTCGTCAAGCAGAGGGCGCACAAAAGGGAATATATTAAGTGGGAGATATGTCAGATACAATTACATGCCAGCCTCTCATTTTATAATAATGGAAAATAGAAAGATACAAGACTATACACCTCCTTTATCTTATATTTTATGGGAAAAGTCTGCAGATATGCCAAAGATATATTTTATTCCCGCGAGCAACGAGCCAAGCGGACATGTTTACATGTCCATTTGGCCACTGCCGCGAGGGTCTGATACCCCGATGTTTGTACCGCTGCTAGTTTGATGCCCCGTATGTTTGCATTGGGGTCTTTGACGTAAGAAGAAAGATATGTTCTGATGCCAAACATAATAGATGGAATGCAGAAGGATATTGGCGGAGGTGGAATGGGATTGGTTAGGCTTAGGTTTGAGCCTGTTAAATAGGGAGAGATTTATGCCAGGTTACATTATACATCTGTCAGTTGCAAAAAGATTTTTGGAATTGTTAAAAATGGGGGCAGGAGTAGAGTGGAGCCTTTCTGACAGAAATAGTTTTTATTTAGGTACGCTGCTGCCGGATGCCACAGATAATAAAATAGTGACTCATTTTAGGGATGTCTATAAAAGTAGTTGGGTGATAAGCGAACCAAATATAAAGGAATTTGATAAGAAATATACTAAAGAGTCATTTGTCCCTCGTTATATATCCGGGATGAACAATATAGACAAAGATCAGATTTTTTATATGGGGTACAGGCTGCATTTGTTTGTTGACCATCTGTTTTTTGTGAAATATCTGCCTGAATGGGTGAGTTTCTTGGGACAGGATAGGAGAGAAGCCAGGTTTAGGGAAGATCTAAGGTGGGGTTACTGTATGAAAAAGAATACCTGGATACCCGGAGATGAGTTTTTTACTGATAAATATTACTATGGAGATTTTACCATATTAAATCAAAAGCTGATTTCGGCATATAAGCTCAGGCTGGAATTTGACTGGGAAATAAGAGTACCCGAAACAGAAGAGTGTGCATTTATGGACAAAACCCGTCTGAGAAAAGAGCTTGGGCAATTTTTGCAAAAGGACGAAAGCAGGAAAATAGAACTAAAAGTTTTTGAGTACTGGGATATGATAGATATGATTGAAGAACTCGCAGTGGCATTTATAGAAGAATATCGGTGAGAGTATTTATATTATAAATCTGTAGATGAATTTTGACAAGATGTATTATAGAGAGAATTTTTAAATTGCAGTAGTTTTTTGGAAAAGAGGACAAGGGAAATGAAGGGGAAAATAAATGAATTTAAAAATAGTTTTTTAGGGACGAAAGATACCCTGCTGCTTTTTATAAAAAGTAATAAAGCAGCTTTGGTAATAATGATTTCCGTAATTCTTTTGGGATACGGAAGTAAAGTGTTTTTATATACAAATCAGTTTGACACTATTATCATGCAGGAAAGGTACCTGGCAAATTTAAAATGGTGGGCTGGGATAGGACGTTTTTCATTAGTTATTATGAAATTGATATTTGAGAATGGATTTCTCAATAGTACCTATTCAAATTTCTTGGCTATTATTGCCTGGGCGGCCGCAATCAGTATATGGGGGGCGTTTTTATTCAGCAAAATGGATAACCTGGGAAAAAAGATAGAGTCAATTACATTTGTCATATTTTGTGTTTTATTTGCCACCACTCCAATTATGGCGGAACAGTTTAGCTTTACATTACAGAACTGGGAAGTGATGACAGGATTCTCAATAGTAGTAGCTGGTATTTGGTGTTTCCTTAAATATGTAGAGAGTAATAATTATTTCTTCCTTTTTGGAGCAGGGATTTTGACTGCCTGGTGTATTGGGTTATATCAATCTTTTATCAGCATCTTTGTTTTAGGTGTCTTGGCAAAGTTATTGTTAGAGGCTTGTATAAACATGAATCAGAGAGTGACTTGGAGATATGTATTTACACTTATCATAAAATTCATTCAAAGTATGATCTTGTCTTTAATATTCTATTTTATTTCAAATAGAATCGTTATACGTATTATGTCTGCCCAACCAGAAGCTTATCTGTCCGGAAATTTTAAATGGTTTGAACAAGGGGTTTATCAGTCTATAATTGAGATTCTGAAATATATAAAATCTCTGATATGGTCAAATGAAAACTATTATTCTTCGTATGTATATGGTTTTATTTTTCTTGCATTTTTATTATTTGCTTTTGCTTATAGTAACAAAATCTACAATTTTTTATTAAGATTAGCAATTATAGGCTCTCCCTTTTATTTTTCTGTATTATTCGGAGGGGCGGTTATGTATAGGATACAAATTGTGCTTCCTCTGACTGTTGCCATATGTGGGGCAGTTCTGATATACGATATGGGAAAGTTTTGTAAAAGAAGGATCTTAACTGTCCTTGGTACGGCAGTCCTGATTATCTTTGGATGTAGAAACAGCCAGATATTAAATCAGGCATTTTATACAGAATATATGCAGTATAATTATGACGTAAATATTTGTTATGATATTAATAATAAAATAGAAAAATATGCTGGAAATGGTTTGAAAAAGGTTGTTTTTATCGGGCGCAGAAATAAAAAAAGTATACTTCAAACTGGGATGTTTTACGAAAATATTGGTTCTAGTCTTTTTCAGATAGATTGGGCGGGTGACTTGAATAGATCAGAGAGAATTGTTTATTTAATGAATACCTTGGGGTTAGACTACCAGCCGCCTTCTGGTGAAGAATTCTGGAGAGCGTACGAGTACTGCCTGTCATCCAATTTAGAATCCTATCCAAAGGAGGATTGTGTTGGAATCTTAGACGATATTATAGTAGTTAAGCTGGATGTTAATTAGTTTTTGCTTCTGTGAGGATATATATTTGTTCAATAAGGTATACCCAAAGGGCACCCCCTAATACATGTCCTAAAGGGATGGGTGGACTCCGTCCATCAAGGTATGATTGGTAAAACCAATCCGTTATCGTTAGTTTGACAGAGAATTTCCAGGAGGAAGAAGGTTTATAATGAAAAATGTAAAAAAAGGAATATTTATTTTCCTAATGGCTATAGTAACAGCCTTGTTATGCAATATTTTGGCGTTTTTGATTCCTCATTCAGCAGTCCATCAAAACATTAAAGAATCGCTGCCTGTATTGCAGCAGGAAGGCCCATTGTTCCCAATTATAGGGGAGAAATACAGAAATTCTATTGCGGACAATAATACCGATGCGCTTATGCTTTTGATGGCTGACTATGACGGACAGCAGCATTCCGTTTTGGAAAAAAGCGTCGGAGGATTCTATACTACTTCCCAAAATACTAGTAATACAGGCTTATATTTTTTTGATATGTTTATTTCTTCTATGCAGGAGGACAATATAGAAACAGGAGTTAATTCATATTCAAGATATTGGCATGGATGGATGCTTCCTTTAAGGTTATTATTACTGTTTTGTAGTTATGAGGATATCAGATATATTAGTATGGTATTTATAATTGCCTTGTTAGTATATTACATTTATTTATTAAATCAGAAGGGGTTAAAGATGTATGCTGCATCTTACTTAGCAGCAAGTCTATTTATTCTGCCGATAACTGCAAGTGTAAGTTTTGAATACTCTTTTGTCTATTACGTAATCTTAATCCAAAATATTTTAATGATCAAATATTTTGGGTTTATAAAGGAGAAAATTGGGTTTGGCAACTATTTTTTAGTGACGGGATGTATTATCAGTTATTTTGACTTTTTAACGTATCCTATTGCGACTCTAGGTTTTTGTATGGCATCCTATTTAATATTGACAATGTGCGGCACATTAGACAGTGTTTATAGGAGCATAAAGGATGTCATATTATACTCTATAACGTGGGCCGTCGGATATTTTGGGATGTGGATTGCTAAATGGTTAATTGGAACATTAATACTTGGAAGCCATGTTTTTACAGAAGCTTTAGGGCAGCTTACTTTGAGAACTTCATCTACTGCTGGATTAGGTGAATTGGATCCAGAACACGTGATTACATTCCATGAAACGTTGGGACTTAATTTAGGAGTATTTAAAACCCGGGGATTTTTAGCAGTAGGCCTATGTCTGTTGTGTTACTTATTGTTTAATATCATAAAAACAAAGAAATATAATTATCTGAAACAGTATCCTCTTTCCTCTATTCCGTTTATTTTGGTATTCCTTATGCCTTTCGCATGGGCATTTGTTTTTAAAAATCATTTGTATTTACATTATAATTTCACATCAAATATTTTTGTTGTTTCTTTCCTTGCTGCCTTTTCGTATTTGTCCCTGCTTCTTTGTGCGCCCTCAATATCAAGTACAAAGCAAACATTTAAAAAATCAAAGGGAGTAGTGTGAAAACGAAAAATAAGTATTGTATATGAAATGTAAATAATCATATGATATATCGCATACATCTATTTCATATTGAATTGTTGATATTCAATAAGGCATACTTATTGGACTGCTGATATTCAATAAGGCATACTTATTGGACTGCTGATATTCAATAAGGCATACTTATTGAACTGCTGATATTCAATAAGGCATGCTTATTGAACTGCTAATGTTCAATAAGATATGTATTTTAAAGAAGGAATAAAAATATGTCAAAAGAAAAAATATCACTAGTAGTCCCCTGTTACAATGAGGAGGAGGTTCTTCCGTATTTTTATGAAGAGTTCTGCCAAGTGTCAGGCAGGCTGCCGGATTATGATTTTGAGGTGATTTTTATCAATGATGGATCCAGGGATAAAACCTTGGAAATAGTCAAATCTCTGGCAGGGAAGGATAATAGAGTAAAATATGTCTCTTTTTCCCGTAATTTTGGGAAAGAGGCGGCTATCTATGCAGGCTTCGAACATGCGGAAGGGGAATATGTTGCCATGATGGATGCCGATTTACAGGATCCCCCGTCCCTGCTCCCAGAGATGGTGAAAGCAATTAAAGAGGAAGGGTATGATTCTGCAGCCACCCGGAGAGTGACTAGGAAAGGAGAGCCGCCGGTCCGTTCTTTTTTTGCCAGAAGGTTCTACAGGCTCATGAACCGGATCTCTACCACTGAGATTATGGATGGCGCCAGGGATTACCGGCTTATGACGAGACAGTTCAAGGAGGCTGTTATGCAGATGAAAGAATATAACAGGTTTTCCAAGGGGATCTTTGGCTGGGTGGGATTTCAGACCAAATGGATTGAGTTCGAGAATGTGGAACGAAAGGCCGGGGAAACAAAATGGTCTTTCTGGAAGCTGCTTTTATATAGTATAGAAGGTATTATTGGATTTTCTACGGCGCCGTTGGCAATCGCATCAATTTTGGGTATTTTTGTATGCCTGGCGGCTTTTGCTTTTTTAATTATTATTTTGGTTAAGACAGTGTGTTTTGGGGATCCAGTGGCAGGCTGGCCTTCAATGACCTGCATAATTCTTATGCTCGGGGGAATCCAGCTATTTTGTATGGGGATTTTGGGGATGTATCTGTCTAAAACCTATTTGGAGGCCAAGGGACGGCCTATCTATATATGTGGTGAGACAAATATAGACCACAAAAATTTGGCCCAAGGGCCGACACACAGTTCCATAAAATTAAAGGAAGCAAAAGATGGGGTAAAAGAAATTGAATATTAAAAAAGCAGGGAGAGGCCTGCTGTCAAACAAAAGATTGGTTATTTGCTGTCTGATCATAGGAAGTATTTTTGCAGGCACTCTTGTAATCGGCTGCCATATGTCCCAGAGTGACAGCCTGGGGGACAATTTGTGGCTGACAGCATTTGAGGTGGTTGTACTTATTCCATTTATGTCCTGTCTTGCAGCTTTAGTTCTGCTTTATTATGACAGGGTGTCCGGCTGGATGAGAAGATGCAGGGCGGAAATGCTTTTCAGCAGATATATGGATGGTAGCCGCAGATTTTTTTTATGTATATGGATCTTAATATTCCTTTTTTGGGTTCCCATGCTTATTTCTGCCTTTCCTGGAATCTATGACATTGACGGCGCCTACCAGATTATGTGGTTTAGGTCAGGAAAAATAAGCGCCCATCACCCAGTTTTGCACACGTATCTGCTGGGCATCTGTGTGGATTTTGGAAAATGGCTTTTTGGTTCAGATGAGACGGGCCTTTTATGCTACTCCCTGTTTCAGATGCTGTGTATGTCCGCTGTATTTGCATACATCAATAAACAGATATGCGGGCGGATACCCAGAGTGCTGCAGTCTGCCTTGATTTTATCATATATTTTGCTGCCATATTATGGGGTTCTTTCGATTACTACCACAAAGGATGTGCTGTTTGCCGGAATATTTGCAATTTGGGTTCTCAAAACATATGAATGTGTTACAGATAGGAAGAGCTTTTTTGGCAGTGGGAGGAGACAGGCGGCCTATGTGGGTATTATTTTCCTAATGTGCGCCCTGCGCAATACGGGATATTATATCTTCCTGTTTATGCTGTTTTTTTTCCTACTTATCTGCCGTAGTTATTGGAGGAACATATTATGTATTGGCCTGGCCTCAGTTATATTGTGGGGTATATTTACAGGGCCCGTCTACAAAATACTGGGCGTAATCCCGGGAAGTGAGGCAGAGGCGTTAAGTGTCCCGATGCAGCAGCTTGCCAGGGTGATGGCTTACGATGGAGATACAGTTTCCAGCAAAGATAGGGAACTGATTATTCAGTATATACCTGACTACGAGAGATATACCCCCAGGATATCAGACAGTGTAAAGGATCGGTTTAATGGAGAGGCATTCCAGCAGAACAAGGCGGAATTTATCAAGCTTTGGGCCAGGGTAGGATTGGAACATCCGATTGTGTATTTGGAGGCATTTCTTTCTACAAATATTGGATTCTGGTATCCCAACATGAGGCATCCGGACGAAGGGGCGTTTTTATCTTATATTGTCTATGACAATACAGAATACAAAGGAGAGTGGCCGGAGATAAAGCGTACAAGCTATGTTTCTTCTCTGTCGGAATTCTATAGAGATTTTACGCAGGAAGGGAAGTACCATGAAATACCAGGATTGTATGTGTTTTACAGTGCAGGCCTGATGTTCTGGATGATCTGCTTATGCCTGGGAATCTGTATTTATAAAAGAAATTATATGCTCCTTGTGCCGCTGAGTATTTTAGTGGGACTGTGGGGAACCCTGATGCTGTCGCCGGTGGTGGTTTTTAGGTACGCATATCCACTGTTTACGGCTTTCCCGGTCATGCTTTGTATTTGTGGGGAGAAGGCCGGTGCTGCCAGGTCAGGAGATTTGGAGGGGAGGCAGAAAGTTTAGATGAGATTCTGGAAAGAAAACCGGGAAAGATGCCTGGAATGTTTGGGACTGGCAGCCAGTATTGCTATTATCACATTACTTTTTTTTAATTCGTCAAGGCCTATGGAGCCTGTCCGCATGGGGGTGGCAGCGGTTCTTCTTTATGCCGGTGGGTGGAATCTTTATAAAAACAGAGGGGCAGGGAATAAAAGGATAGCTGCAGGGATTTGTATCTTGGCAGTAGCGCTGGCTCTGATGACTGTGGCGGGCAGTAAGATCCACATTGGGGACTGGAATTTTGAGAAGGCCAGAAAAAGTGACCTGTTTTGGATTGCATTATACAGCCTTGTTTTTTGTGTGATGATGGGAAACCTATTTCTGCTTACAGAAAGAGAGTCTGTGGGAAAATGGCTGGTTAGGCAGCGGGATTATACAAAAACAGAATTTTCTAAAGTATGGTTGGCAGCCAGTATTCTGCTGGCGATTTTTTGGATACCTGTTTTTACCATATATTTCCCCGGTATTGTGGCCGATGACAGTACAATTTCCATTGCCATGTTTTTTAAGGAAATGCCATGGGACAATCATTTTCCTGTTTTTTATTCGCTTATAGTGGGAGGGTTGGTGAAACTGGGCGGCCTCTTGGGAAACCATAATCTGGGGGTGGCTTTATATTCCGCAATACAGATGGTTATTATGGCGGCCGGATTGGGGTATTTCCTGGCATGGCTCTGGGAAAAAGGGGTGCACAGACTGTACGTATTTGGATCCGCCGCGTTTTTTGCGTCGGCACCTCTGTTTGGGAATTATGCAATTGTCATGTGGAAAGATCCTGTATTCAGCCTGCTGCTCCTGCTTATGGTTTTATTTTTGTTTGACCAGGTGGCTGAAAATAAAGAGGGATTTCTGAAGAAGAAAAATATTGTGAAATATATTTTGCTGTCCATCGGCATCTGTCTTATGAGAAATAATGGGATTTATATAGTGGCCCTTTTGGCAGTGGGGCTGATGGTTATTTACAGGAAGCATTGGAAAAGGGCTGCTATAGCTTGCTTTGTGGGAATCCTTATTTCCATGGTGGTTACAGGCCCTATCTATTCAAAAGTATTTTCTGCGGAGAATCTTTTTGTGGAATCCCTAGGCGTGCCTCTTCAGCAGATGGCCAGGGTTGTTGTGACAGGAGGGGAGATGACACAGGGACAGAGGGAATATATGGACTCCTTGCTTCCTATAGAGCAGTATCAGGAACTCTATAACCCTCATCTTATTGATCCAATTAAATGGGCGGCAGATTTTGACAATGAGTTTTTGGAGAGCCATAAGGCAGAATTTTTTGAAACCTGGCTTCAAATGCTTGCCCCCAATTTTAAGGCTTATGTGGAGGCTTATTTGATGGAAACATTGAGTTTTTGGCGGATAGGCGAAGAGATTCCTTATGAGATGGCCAAGACAGATATCACAGAAAATACTTGGGGAATCTATTCCTACATGCCAGTAGAAAATATGACGGGATACCAGATTCTGGAGGAGATTAACCAGAAATATGATTTTATTCCCACAGCCTTACCAATCTGGGGTGTATTTATCTGTGGAGTATTCTGCCTGATGGGGGAGAAGAAGAGATATATCATCCCACTTGTTCCTTTTGCCGGGACATGGCTTACAATGATGGTGGCAACACCTACGGCGTTTGGACTGAGATATGTGTTTATCTATGCTATAGGGCTGCCCTTAATTGTGATTTATATGTGGCTTGCAGGCAGGAAGAAATTCCTTCCCAAAACTTGCATTCCAGAGGATATCTGTTAAAATAGAAACGTAACTTTATCCTAGCGTGTGCGAGAGGAAAGGGACGGTATAATTTAAGGAGGGAGATATGCATAAGCTAAAAAGAGTATCTGCCGTATTGCTGGCTCTGCTGCTGATGTGCAGTGCGGCGGGATGCGAGAAGAAAACAGATGAACCAAAGAAGGAGAAACAAGAAGTAAAGACAGAAGAAAAAACTTCTGAGGCAGAGCCTGAGGAAGAGATGCCAGAGAACCAGAACCTTCTGACAGGACTTCCAGATCTGACAGAGGGTGCGGTGGGGAAACGGCCTGTGGCTGTCATGGTCAACAATGTGCAGGATGCACTGCCTCAGTATGGGGTGGCCAAGGCAGATATTATATATGAGATTCCTGTGGAGGGAGATGTCACCCGGTTTATGGCTATATATGCCGACTATACGGCTGTCCCGAAGATATGTGCAGTCAGGAGCTGCCGTTATTACTTTCCGGCTTTTTCACAGGGGTATGATGCTTTTTATGTAAACTGGGGGATTGATGAGAGTATGGATCATTATCTGGCGGCTTTGAATATGGATCAGTATGACGGTATCAATAACGCTGGGGGACTGTTCGGCAGAGATCAGGACAGGCTCAATGCAGGCTACTCATTGGAACATACAGGATATTTTGACGGCCCGCGGTTTGCCCAGGTAGTGCAGGCAGACGGCAGGAGGACAGATCTGGCCGATGACAAGAGAGGGACTGCATTCCAGTTTAATGGATTGGAAGAGCAGATTAAGCCGGAGGGCGAGGACTGCCGCACAGTAAATATTAACTTTGGAGCGGCTGTGGCAGGTTTTACATATGATGAGGCTACAAAGACCTATTTGAAGCAGTTTAATGGAAGTCCTCAGGTGGATGGGAGCACAAATACACAGCTTGGGTTCACAAATATATTTGTGTTGGAAACAACGATCTCTGTCCGCGATGAGGTAGGGCACAAGGAATTGGACTGGGATGGCGGGGAAGATGCCACAGGTTACTATGTTTCTAATGGAGGAGTACAGAAAATAACCTGGAGTAAGGATCCTGATAATGAGAATTCCTACCTGCGTTTTTATGGTTCCGACGGAAACGAGATTAAGGTCAACAGGGGGAAGAGTTATATTGCTGTCAATTACCCCGGGCAGAGCGAGTTTAAATAATAGGATATGTTTGATGATTTGCTGTATTAGTCCGGTAGTCCTGGTTCGCCATGTGCTTCATCCAAATCTGCCTGATCTGGTATTTATGTTTTGCAGATTTGGAAGAAATGCACCACGCTGATTGGGACTGTCGGCTAGAAGCAGAAGGTATCAAACACAGCGTGGTTCTGACCGTTTCCCAGCTGAACTAATTCGCAGATTATACTCATTGAACTACTAACGTTCAATGGGGTATCCTTATTGAACTACTAACGTTCAATAAGATATACTTCAAGAAATGATGGAGAAGGAGGATATGCCCAGGTCGGCATATACACAATAATGCTTTTTAATTCCTACGATTTTATGTTATTTTTTCCGATTGTTATTGCAGTCTATTTTATAATTCCCAAAAAAGTACGTTATATATGGTTATTAATTACCAGCTACTATTTTTATATGGGATGGAATCCCCAGTATGCAATTTTGATAGCTATTTCCACAGTGATTACTTATTTCAGTGGAGTCCTTATAGACAGATACAATCAGAGGGCAGTCCGCTCCATACCTGGGGGGGGTATAAAAAATGGGTGGTTGCCGGGAGTTTTGTCACAAATATTGGTATTTTAATATTCTTTAAATATTTTGATTTTCTATTAGGGAACTTCAATTCTATATTGTCGGCAGTTGGGATTACTGCAGTGGAGAAACCTTTTGATGTGATCCTTCCTGTTGGGATTTCTTTTTATACATTTCAGGCTTTAAGCTATACTATGGATGTTTACCGGGGAGATATAAAAGCAGAAAAAAATATACTGCGGTATGCACTCTTTGTTTCTTTTTTCCCACAGTTGGTGGCAGGGCCTATTGAGCGGTCTAAAAATCTATTAATACAGGTCAATGAAGTTGAAAAAATTAATGTCTGGGAATACAGCAGAATTGCCGAAGGCGGCATTTTGATGCTCTGGGGGATGTTCCAGAAGATGGTTATAGCGGACAGAGTGGCGATTGTTGTAGATCAGGTATATGATTCCTACTGGATGTATGGATCCATAGAGCTGATTTTGGCGACAGTTCTTTTTGCTGTGCAGATTTACTGTGATTTTGCCAGCTATTCACTGATTGCCATTGGAGCGGCTAAGGTCATGGGTTTTAGCTTGATGGAGAACTTTAATACACCTTATTTTGCACGGTCTGTACAGGAATTCTGGAAGAGGTGGCACATTTCATTGAGCACATGGT
This sequence comes from Luxibacter massiliensis, assembly GCF_900604355.1. Classification (NCBI taxonomy): domain Bacteria; kingdom Bacillati; phylum Bacillota; class Clostridia; order Lachnospirales; family Lachnospiraceae; genus Luxibacter; species Luxibacter massiliensis. Next base: position 1,397,467 of record NZ_UWOE01000001.1, read on the forward strand.
TCAGGGATTATCTCTATATACCACTGGGCGGGAACCGCTGTTCAAAGGCTAAAAAATATAGGAATGTTATGATTACCTTTTTAGTCAGCGGCCTGTGGCATGGAGCCAGCTGGAGCTTCATCACTTGGGGAGGTCTGCACGGATTTTACCAGATAGTTGGCGCGGTGCTAAAACCGTGGAAGGAAAAAATGATCGACAGGTTCCAGATTAAATCAAAAAGTTTTAGCTATAAATTGGGGCAGGTATTGGTTACATTCATCCTTGTTGATTTTGCATGGATCTTTTTTAGGATGAATTCTCTGAAATACTCCCTGGAATTTATCCACAGGATATTTAGTAAATGGAATCCCTGGGTATTATTTGACCAGTCTTTATATAATTTGGGACTGAACCAGTCTGAGGTACATATTCTGTTTTTCTCAATCATTATACTGTTTCTCATTGATCTGATCCGTTATAAGAAGTCGATTACATTGGATATATTCCTGAGGGAACAATGTTTGTGGTTCAGGTGGGGAGCCATATTTATTTTACTGTTTTATATTATTATATTTGGCATATATGGACCTGCTTTTGAAGCAAAACAATTTATATATTTTCAGTTTTAGGAGGAGCTTATGTTGAAAAAAATATTAAAACCCCTCTGCTTTGTCATTATACTGGCTATTTTGCTGATTTGCTTTGTCAATATATTCAGCTTTAAATATGGAGATGGGATCTATCCTTTGAAAAGATTTTATGAGGAGAAAGAGAACAGTATGGATGTCATGTGTTTTGGGAGCAGCCATGTTTTTCAGAACATAAATACAGGGGTATTGTGGGATGAGTATGGGATCGCGGATTTTAATTTATGTGGGAGCGTCCAGCCATTCTGGAATACTTACTATTATATGAAAGAGGCGCTGAAGAGCCAGCAGCCTGCGGTGATGGTTCTGGATGTATATGGCGCCATCCAGACAGAGGATTATATAGACCATAGCAGGATTATTAAAAATAACTTTGGGTTGAAACTGTCAAAAGATAAAATTGATTCAGTGAAGGTAAGCTCCCCTCAGGAGCAGTGGACAGATTATCTTTTAGAATATCCTACATACCATAACAGATATTCGGAAATAAGCCGTTCAGATTTTACGGGATTTCTGGGGAATAAGTCTATGTATGAAAACTATAAAGGGTTCAGTGTGAACCAGGCGTCTTATGCGAATAAAGAACCGGCTGGCTTTTATACCAATGATACAGAGGAACTGACCGGAAAAGCAGAAGAGTATTTGAGGAAAATCATAGAGTTGGCCCAGGAAAATGATATCCCACTGGTAATGGTAAAATCCCCCTATCCATCTATTACACAGGAGCATCAGAGAAAATATAATAGAGTGGGTGAAATTGCGGAGGAATACGGTGTTCCATTCCTTAATTTTAATCTTCTGTATGATGAACTGGGACTAGATTTCAGTAAAGACTTTGCTGATACTGGCCATTTAAATTATCTTGGGAACATAAAATATACAAAATACCTGGCCGAATATCTTAAAAGCAATTATGAAATACCTGACAGGCGGGGAGAAAAAGGGTATCAGTCCTATGACAAAATGTCTGGAATATGCAGGCAGCAGTTATATAATGCTGAATTAAAAGCTATCACGGATATTGGACATTATGTGGATAAGGCGGCCCAGAGCCAGGATTATCTTGTTGTATACAATTTGAAGGGGAACTACAAAAGTATGACAAACTATGATGCTGTCAAAGAAAAACTATTGACAGCAGGGATTAATCTGGACGAAGCAGATAAGGATCATGTCTGGGCAGTGCAAAATGGTGAAGTTATCTTTTCGGGTGACAGTGCTGAGACCTTTACCTGGCATACAGAGCTGGGAAATGATAATAATTTGATGATATCCTGTTCTGCCGCGGAGGAGGGGAAAATAGAGGTAAGCCTGAATCATGCCCAGTATAGTACGGTTACAGCGGGATTGGATATGTTTATATATGATACATATACAGAGGCCTATGTTGAAAGTGGAGGATTTGCCCTCAGCGGCAATAAGCTGTCTTATGGAAAGACAGTCAAAGCAGTAGAATAACACTGGCTTTGACAGGTATCAAAGCAAAGGTGTAAATAGAATACCCCGGAGTCCTGCAGGGAAGCCATTTTGTGCTTCCTGGCAGGACTCCGGGGTTTTGTACGGCTGCCAGATTAGTTTTCCCCCTTCAGGCTGCCAACAAGTGTTTTAGCCAGCTCGTCCAGTGCATGCATCTGTTCATTCTTCAGAGAAGACTTCACTGCAAAATTCTCTGTCAGCAGCGTCATATTTTTCATCTCTGAAACTTTGGCCTCCATCAGTTTGGAGGACATGGGCGCCCAAGATCCATTTCCCAGGACTGCCACTGTACGGTTCTGGATATTGAGGGCCTTCATATCATCGAGGAAATTGGCCATGATTGGATATATTCCTCCATTGTAAGTAGGCGCTGCCAGAACCAGATGGCTGTACTTGAAGCTGTCCGCTATGAGCTGTGAGACATGGGTTCTGGAAATATCATGGACAATCATGTGTGTAATACCGGCATCGGCCAGTTTAGCTGCCAGGACGTTCGCGGCGTTCTCAGTATTTCCGTACATGGAAGCACATGCAATCATGACCCCCCTGACTTCAGGTTCATATTTGCTCCAGGTGTCATACTTGTCAATGATATACTCCAGGTGATTTCTCCAGATTGGGCCATGGAGAGGGCAGATGTAGCGGATGTCCAGGGCGGAGGCCTTTTTCAGGACATTCTGGACCTGGGCGCCATATTTCCCCACGATATTTGTATAATACCGGCGGGCATCATCCAGCCAGTCTCTGTCAAAATTCACTTCATCATTAAATATGGTGCCGCTCATTGCACCGAAGGTACCAAAGGCATCGGCAGAAAACAGTATTTTATCCGCAGCATCATAAGTCATCATAGCCTCCGGCCAGTGGACCATAGGCGCCATGACGAAATGGAGGGTATGTTTTCCGCAGGAGAATGTGTCCCCTTCCTTGATTACATTTTTTTTGCCTTCCAGGTCTATATTATAAAATTGGTCTATCATGGGGAAGGTTTTGGCATTTCCGATAATCTGCAGGCCAGGATAGCGGAGCAGTAAATCATCGATGAGGGAACAGTGGTCCGGCTCCATATGGTTGATGACCAGATAATCCAGTGCCCTGCCATCCAGCACAGCTTCTATATTCTCCAGAAACTGGCGGCCGATGGAGTCATCTACCGTATCAAACAAAACAGTTTTTTCATCCAGAAGCAAATAGGAGTTATAGGAAACACCGCCGGGAATGGGAAAAATATTTTCAAACAACTCCAGGCGCCGGTCAGTTCCCCCTACCCAGTACAGATCTTCAGTTACCTTTCTAACACAGTACATATAAATTCCTCCTTTAAATTGCGGAAATTGTTATTTTTCTGACGTGTATATTTTAACATAAAAGCCAGAATACGCAAGAGAGGTATTGATTTTCGTACATGAGTTTTCGAGAAAATCAGCCTAATAAGACTATATACAATAATACTTCCTTTCTCAGTCCAGGTGATCTGCCCCTTCTTCCAGCTTCTTTTCGTTATTTACAGGCATCCCATGGATATACGAAGTGGGGTGCACGATTCCCTGCATCTGCTGCACCACGTGTCCCAGCTCATGGTTTAAGTGTTTTTCCTGCCCGGGACCGATATAGACATCTGTCCCCTGGGTGTAGGCCAGAGCCTGAAACTGAGCCGGTTTAGGAGAATTATAATGGACTTTGACATGGTCGAAAGAAAAGCCGGAATGTTCCTCGAATTTGTCTTTCATATGGTTTGGAATACCTGTCTTATTGGGGCGTTTGGACGCTCTTATTTTTTGTTCATATTCATACATCGTATGGATCCTCTCTATACTTTCTTATTTATTTTGCTAAACAGGGCATGTCCAAATAGGTGAATGGACTCCATCCAGTAAAGTATAGTTTTTCTTTAATGTTGGGAGCAGATAAATTCACAGTCTGCATTTTTTTGTCACATAAGGCCCGGCAGAAGAAAAAAGCAAGCAACATATCACCGCGGAATCTTAGGTTAAATTCGTTTATAATAAGTGAGCCGCATAATATGACAAATTTCGCTAAAATATGAAATTTTGAAATTTTTGGAAAAAATATATTGTATTTTAGTATTAGAAACCGCCTGATGTTTTTAAGAAGTATCAAAGTTTTATCTAAAGTTATATTAGGATGCAAGGTATATAAGAGGAAAGGTGCTGGCAAAGAAGCGGCAGCTGGCGTGGGGTTTTTATTCATAGTCATTGTGGTGTTTTCCCCCGGGATAGAAAAGCTAAGGAGGAAGTGACTACGGAAGAAAGGGATTATATCTATATATTAGATGAAGATAAAATATGGCTGAAAGTTATGCTGCATGATATTTATTATATTGAAACTATTAAATCCAGCCATTACTGTGAAGTGGTTACAAGGGAGGGCAGAGGAAGGCTCCATGCGGATATCACTCCGCTGCAGAAGGAACTTCCCTGGTATTTTTTTAAAACCCGGGCATCTACGCTTGCAAATCTTAAGCTGGTTGGCAAAGTAGATACAGCAAAGAGGATTTTATATTTTGATGACCTGGTATCCTGTACATATACAGAGAGAGTGGCTAAAGAATTGAAAAGGATTCTGAGGCTGAAAAGCTACAGAAGATATGGAGGAATGACAGATGAAGATCACACAGATGCTTCCCTTTGAGAGGAATCGGTATTATTACGGGAAAATGCTTACATCTCAGGATTTCAGGGCAGAGCAGCAGTATATGAACAGTAAAAGGATGTTCCTGAACCAGATGGTTTTTGGCAGTGGAGTTCTGTGCGGACTGAGTGTATATAAGCTAGATGATTTTTCTGTTCTTGTGGAAAGCGGGACAGCAGTGGATTCTCTGGGGCGGGAGATTATATTGGACAAATCCGTTGTTAAAAAACTGACTACACTGGAAGGATACAGAGAAGATGGGGACAGCTTATGCCTGTGCCTGTCTTATCAGGAGGAAGAAACGTTTCCTGTATACGCAGTCAACCGCAAGGAGGAACAAGCCGAGTATGAGAATAACCGGATTCAGGAGAGATACAGACTTTTTCTTGCAGATACCCACAGTACGGGACATAACTTCAGCCTAGACTCAGAATTTTTTGTGGAAGCTGAGCTTTCCAGAGATACGGATTATGTGGCCAGAATCCGGATGCCGGCCAATGCCTGCCGGGGAAGGAAGTTCAGGATAGTCCTAGAGGTGGTAAAGTTATCAGACAGAAAGAAAGAGCTGAACCTGTCCTATATGCTGCAGATGCCGTGCTTTTGCCGGGCAGGCCATGAAAGAAGCATGGAGATAGAGGAGACAGTGAAGATTGATAAAAAGGGAGGGCAGCGTAGCTTTCATTACTGGATAAAGGCAGAAAATACAGAACTCAAGGAAACAAGCATATTGATCAAACCAAAACAGGGAACTGTGCAGGAACTGAAGGTGTTTTTGACAAATGAGGAACCAGAAGAACTTATACGCTGTTCTCTGGGAAGGCCAAGCCTGGAAATCAGAGAGGCGGGAAAAGAAGATACCTGCATCCCTCTGGCAGACATTTTCCTGAAACATACAAAGACTGCCTGCATGATTGACTATATTGAGGAGAAGAATGTAAAACATTATGTGGATCTTCCAAGTGAAGTGAAAATAAGACAGGATTATCTGTCTTATTACGGAGGCAGTGAAGGTTCCCTGTATCCTGGGAAGACGGCAGAAGAGACGGCAGAGGAGGACGCCTGTCAGGAAGAGGCTAAGGCAAAGGAGCCAAATGGGGAGGAAGGGAAAGAAAACCCCCCAATAGTACAGGAAGAGGAACATAGAATGATGCCTGCAGAAACCGGGGAGGTGCAGGCTCTGTCCCAGATGCCAGGAGAGGAGGGGGACAGGCAGGTAAAGGGCGGGATACTGGAAATACCACTGGAGCAAAGAATGAAAAAAGGGAGCATATGTTTTTCTGAAGAAATCAGCCACGGGTTGGGGCCGGGCAGCGTATATGTGGCTGTGGGAATCGACGAACCAGAAGAAGGGGCCCATGCAAAGAGGAAGATACAAAGTACGATATACGGAGACATGGAACTATTTGAGGGGCAGAATCCCTCACAGACATCTGTGAGGACAGCCGTAAAAGTATGGGAGGAAAAGGGGAGTTTCCAGGTGGCTGCCAAGCTTGCCAGAGAGCAGAATACAGTGCTTTTGTCCCTCCACTGGATTGCTTTCCGGATTCCAGGCACACGGACGGGCACAGGCCTGAAAGAAAATAATTCTGCACAGATTAGGCCCAAGACAGTGACTATACATCTAAAATGCAGGGAAAAGCACTTTTTTGCTGTACAATTCCACAATATGCCGCCCTGCCGTCTGCGCTACGAGCTGACCGAGGAGGGCAGCGGCAGAATAGAAGAGGACGGTACTTACACAGCACCTAGGAAAGCCGGAGTATATGAGGTAAAAATTTCATGTGAAGAGTATCCAGAAATTTGTACTTATGCGTATGCAGTGGTATCAGGCAAGTAGGAGGGGAGGAGGGGGAAATATGCTTTGCCAGGGAAAAACAGAAGAGTTAAGGGTGCTGGGGGTGCTCTTTAGAGGGCAGGCCAATGACGTACTACTCTGCCATAAAGGTGATCTGGCAGAAAGGGAAGAGCAGGGAGTCAGTGTCATATGGCAGGTAAAAAACAGGCAGGCAGTTAAGTACTTACTCAGGGAAGGAGACAGGCTCCCTTTTGAGGCCTGTGTCTCCCAGGGCGCCTATACTTGTTTTCTTATACCATACAGGGAACCCAGGCCTGTAGATAGATTTTGGGACGTGCAGATATCTGAAGAGAAAAGGGTACAGATGTGCAGGGAAATAGTCTGTCTGTGTATGACCTCAAGACTGCCCTGGCCGGTTCTCTATCTGCTCTTGAAAGGAGGCTGCCTTAATATAGGGAGGGATGACGCCTTATATTTTACCTATAATCTGGATCTGGCAGGGTTGAATGAGGAGAGGGGGGAACAGGACTGTGCGCAGCTCTGTGCGCAGCAGGTTCTTAGGCTGCTGCGCCCTGAGACAAAGCCTGAAAAAAGACTCTATGAGCTGGTGGCCAAGAAACTGGACAGGGCAAGGTACAGGACACTGTTTGATTTGTATTTAGAATGGAAATGGCCCTCCCCAAAACCTGGATGCCTAAAGCCTCCAGAAAAGCTGAAAAAGTGCCTGCTGTATATTCTTGTGATACTGGCATGCCTGCTGTTGGCGCTGGCTATAATTACAGTTGTTTCCGGGATGATGCTTGGCGAGCCGTTCCTGTCCCAAATATTCACGGAGACATTTAGAAGGATCGGCACGGAAAATTTGGGGAGGTGAGGCGCTTGCATAAATGGCTGGATATGACTCCAAAGCATGAGAAGGATTATTTTATATTTTTCCGGTGGCAGGTTGGAAGGAAGCTGGCCTTAATCATTTGCCTGGCTGTTATTGTATGCTGTCTGGCGGCCCTGCTTTTTTTCCATGCAGGGGCCATATCTGAAGACATAGGGGGATATCCTGTATTTGCCTATGACTCGCTTTTTTTAAAGTTCTATAGTGGGAATGCTGCGATACAGGCAAATGACGGCCATATTGCCTACTTGGGCAAGGTAAGTAAAGGGAGGGCAAACGGCAGAGGGACACTGTACGATGCCCAGGGCAGGATCATATATAAGGGGAATTTTGCCTCCAACGCCTACCAGGGGAACGGTACCCTGTACCATTCCAATATGGTAAGGAAGTACGAAGGGCAGTTTCAGGATGGGAAAAAGCAAGGGGCCGGGATACTCTACGGTGAGAATGGGACAGCCGTCTTTGAAGGCAGTTTTTATGAGGATGAAATCATCTATGAGGAACTGGTAGGGAGGCCTACCTCTGAAATTTCCAGTGCATATGCCGGGCAGCAGGCTTTATATATGGAAGCAGAGGACAGCAGTAAGATGTATGTATTTATGGAGGACATAGGAGCCATATATTGTGCCGTCAGCAAAGAAGGCACTTTGGAGGAAGGGTGGGCAGTAAAAAGTATATATGTGCTGGAAAGCAAAAAGCCATTTGAGGCTCTGGCTAAGGAGACGCCAGATGAGCCGGGGGAAGGAAAGTTACAGTATATGGGACAGACCCAGATGAACCTGGGAGATGCCCTGGCTTTTGAATTTGTACAACAGCAGAAGGACAGCGGTGAGGGGCAGCCAGAGGAGGAGAGGACGGGTAAAAGTCCTCTGAAAACCACAGGGATAGAAGCTGAGGAAGGCCTCCAGGGGGTATATGAGGTGAAGAATTATAATAAGGAAGAGATGTATATCTCTGTATACGAAAAAGAGGGTTTTCAATATACGTTTTTTAATTTAGACGAGGAAAGCAGTGGTGATACATGTCTATTTTATTCAATGGAATTACTGTAGGCGCTATGGCCGTATATTTTTCAGATGATATATAGGAGGGAATGAATGAGGAGAGAGATGCAGAAGAAAGTAGCGTATATTTTATGCTGTGTGGCGCTCTATACAGTTTGTTTGCCTATGCCTCCCCTAAAGTCTGCCGCTGTCCTTACTCTTTCTTTAGAACAGGCAAAAACACTGGCCCTCGCAAATAGTGACGCCTGTAAAAAGCTGCAGACAAAAATCAATCTGCAGAAAGTGAAATATGTGGAGGCAGTGAAATCAGTGGGGTTAAAGCAGAAAGATATGCTGACTTTCAGGTGGAACCCTCTTTTGGACTTTCAATTTCCAGAGCAGCCGGGCCTGACAGATTCTTACGAATGGCAGTATAAACCGGTGCAGATGCAATGTGAGCTGACTGCCCTGTGGCATGAACTAGAAGATACCCGCTATGAGACGGCAGAGCAGATTTCCAACCTGTATGCAGAGGCCTATATATGCCAGGAAAAAATAGCTTTTCTGGATGAGGCGCGGATCTCTCAGGAGGAAACCCTAGAGAGGAACAGAGCCAGAGTAAAAACAGGAGAGGCGAAGATAGCAGATGTGGAAAAAATGGAGGATTCCCTGGAAAAGCTGGTTACTGATGTAAGCCAGGCTATGCGTGAGATGGAAACACTGAAGAAAAAAATAACCGCCATGGCCGGAGTGGATGTCCGAATAGGGTACCGTTTCGAGAATCCCCTCATATCAGTAAGCCCTAACCGGGACGCCCTTCCCGCCCTTGTGGAGCATACGCTGGAAAATGACCATGGATATTATGAGGCGAAGCTGAATTCCCGCCTGGGACTGTTAAGCCTGGAAACCAATGAAAAGCTGATGAAACAGCACTATAAGGGGAAGATGGATTGGATCCAGTCCTATGTAGACCAGGCAAAAGAGGGGAAAGAGATCGATGGAGATGCCTTTCAGGCTGCCTATGACGCCTTTCTTGGAGAGATTGAGAAACCCTGGAACGGGGATATACGGATCCTGTTTATAAAAATTCCAAAGGACTGGTTTAAGGGGGAGCAGGATGGTGTGCGCTATATAGAGGACGACCCCTATATTTTATACACAGATGCTCTGGAATATGTGGATCTGAAAAATGAGGAGGATACAGTAAAATCTTCCCTAAAGACCAGCGTAGGTGACAGTTTCGAGGCTATTGTAACCACATGGAATTCTTATCTGTCCTTACAAGAGACGGCCGGAAAACAAGAGACGGCCATGGATAAAGCTTTGCTGCTCAACCGTCTCGGGGAATTGTCTTATGAGGGACTGAGGGCAGAGCAGGATGCCTATAAACAAGCTCAGATGGATGAACTGGAGGCATTGGGAGAGGTGAGCGCTCTTCTGTATTCCTTTGACAGGCTGACATGCGGGGGCATGACGAAATATATCAGCGGCCAGCTTACGGCCATGGAACCAGCTTACGGGGGAGACAGCTTTCTCAGTGCCGAGGAGCTTAATGGCGCTTCCTACTATATTAAGACAAGGGCAGAGGACCATGTATTTCTGTTTGGTATTGTAATACCAGAAGATTTCAGCCTGTCAGTCTCTTCCTTTGAACTGTGGGTCAATGGGACGCAGGTGGGAGAAAGGACAGAGGCAGGGCAGGAGCTTAAGCATTTGACCCTGGCACTGGATGGTATTGAAAAAGCAGCAGTCAGGTTATATGACGGAGAGAAATTTCTGGATGAGTGCCAGATAGACCCTGAGGCCAGCAGCGGGGAGCTGGAGATTACAGGAGGATATGAGATCGTGCCTGCCGGGTCAGGGCGGGCGGTGGCCACTTACACCTGTACCACTGACAAGATCCTGGGAATAACAGAAATTACTTTCAGGCCTTTGGCAGGAGAAAAAATAGCTTTTTATCAGATACAGGATTTAAATGGGATTGGGATGGGAGCCAGTACAGAAATCCCTATAGAAGAGTCCTTCTCCCATTTGTCTGTGGCGGCAGATGACTTAGAAAATATCAGGGCAGTTTTCTACGATGAGCGGGGAAATTTTTTGTATACGGCCAGGCTCAGGGAGACTACTATGGAAGCAGTAGCAGAGGAGGGATAGAAATCATGAGGAAGCAAAAGGGGCAGCAAAAATGCAGGCATCCGGGAAAACGGTATGCGGCGGCAGGTATTTTGACAGCGGCAGCCATATTTTCCGTGGTGCCAAAGATGTTAAGGGCTGGGTTTTATGAGGGGAGTGGGGTACATATCCGGCCAGATGAAGTGGAGAATGCAACTTTGGCTGTGGGCACACACCTTATCAGCCTGGAATCGCTAAACGACCATATTTATGAACTGGCAGTCCAATCTGCAGAGGAATCAGGGCAGCTGGATATATACTACAAATCAGAGCTGGCAGATGGCGCCTGGTATGAAATCAGTTCGGCGGTGTCACTGCAGGACATTACAGGGGAAGAAGGCAGGGTGGACAGCCAGGTGATTGCTGGTTTATTTTTTACATATCATACTTCTTTAGATGGAAACACCTATGACCTCCGTACAAATGAGGAGGTCAATATATTTGACATACAAGACCCTTATAACCTGCTCAAGCTTAAAGAACTCCAGGCTCTGGCCAATCAAAAAAAGGCCCTGGAAAAAAGTGGGGTGAATACACAGCTTCTGGATGAATTTTTTGAAGAAGATATAGAAAATGAAAAGACAAATGAGCTGGATGGCCAGATAGCCAGGCTTTATGAATACCGGCGAAGGCTGTCTGCTGGGGGCGGCAGTAAAGAGGCCATGGACACCATAGGCCGGATCATGGAAAAGGCAGATGCCGGCAGGCGATATGAGGCAGACTGTATAGCCATAGAAAAATTAAATGAACTGATGGATCAAGTATCCTCTGACAAAGAATTTTCAGCAAACTCTGACTTGACGGCAGCTTTGGGGAATAGTCTGAAAGAGCTTCAGGGAAGCGTAGATGCCCTGGATGCAGAGAGGATACTTACAGAGGATGCGGCGGCCCAGGATTTGGCTCTGGCACAGACTGAAAGGGAATTGGCAGAGGAGCTCATAGAAGCTGTAGAGACAGGGGATGATACGGCGGCCCAGGCGCTTAACAATGAGCTGGCCAGTTTATACCGGCTGGCAGAGGGGAAGGACAGGCACAGTGAGGATGTTAAGGCAGTGCTGGATAACCGGCTTCTTCCCAGGGCAAGGCAGTTGGCGGAAGAATCAGGAAGCCAGGCAGCGCAAAACGAACTAGATTACTTTGAAGCCATCAGGAAGCAGATGGATGGAGAAACAGAGGAAAACAAAGAGCTTTCAGGACTTTATGATGAAAAAGAGAAACTTTCTGCCCAGAAATTAAAAGCATTGGATGAAAAGGATCCAGAGGAAGCAAAGAAAATCGAGGCTTTGGAAACCCAGGTACAAAGCCAAATCCAGAAACTGGAGGCAGCCGGTGAGTATGCAGATGGGAGCGCTTCCCAAGGCATACAGGATAGGAAGACTGAGGTGCTGCATATTCTGGAGAATCTGCAGCAGGAGGGAGAAAACGCTGCAGATGTGGAAACTGCAAAAACAGCGCTGGAGGGTATCGGCGCACTATGCCAGGGCAGTCCCCAGGCCGCAGCAGAGGCATTGGAAGAAATTTACCAGAAACTGGCTGCCCTGTGGGCGATGGATGGGGATTCCCAGCCTATATATGAGGAGCTGCTGAACCAGACAGAAGGACTTCTAAGCAGCAGCCTTCCGGCTGTGCTGCGGGAGATACATGCAGATACCATCGCAGAGACAGTAGAAGAAATAGATGGAGTCTCTCTGGAGCGCGGGGATGCCAGAAAAAATGGCGCCGCCCTGGCAGGGATCGGCATGTTCTGCCAGCAGACAGAGACGGGCAGCGAAAGTCCAGCGGCGCTTCTTTTGGAAGCAAAGGCCAAATCCTTTGCAGGGGAGGAAGAAAGCTTTGTATTTTCTTTGCCTGGGACCCATCTTGGCAGTAATTATGCCCCGGCAGATAAGCTGGCGTATTTCTGCTCTATGCGGTACGTATGGAGAGAGAACCAAAAGCAGGCAGTGCTGGCTGGAGAAGAGGAGTATTATCAGTTTACTGCATTTTCAGATACAGCCATGGTGGGACAGGAGGAAAAAAAACTGGAGGAGCCGGTGCTGTTCCAGGCGGTCCTGTATATTCCTTCGGCTTTTGTGGAGGAACAGTTTTCCTGCCAAGTATATCCCCTGCCGGGGACAACCTACTGTGTGCTGCTGGATGATGATATGGCAGAGCTGGCTTCAGCAGTCTGTGACAGGCTTCTGGCTTTATAATATATTACAGCGGGGAAGGAGTAAGCTATATGGGGGCAGTGGTCGTACAGGGGGCAGTCCTGGCCTGTACCTTTGGCACAGCGCCAGGCACATTGATAGGGACTTCCCAGAGCATTTGTATGGCAGGCGGCAAGCCAGTGGCCACGATTCAGGATGTGGGGGCCTATGTACATATAGCGCCGTTTGGTATGTGTACATCCATGGCTAACCCACAGGTAGCTGCCGCCACGGCAGCGGCCCTGGGGGTATTGGCCCCACAGCCATGTATGCTGGCAGCAGCCGGCACATGGATTCCGGTAAAACCCGGGATCCTGACAGGGGGGATTCCCTGCCTGTGCAGTGAGTCGCAGTTGTTCTGTGGCAATGGCATGGGGATGATCAGCATAAAATCACCAGGACAAATGAAGGTGCTGGTATAGGAAAGGAGTTTGAAAATGGCAGAATATTTATCACCTGGAGTATATGTGGAGGAGTATGACAATTCTCCCCGGGGAATGGAGGGGGTGGGCACAAGCACAGCAGGCTTTGTGGGCCTTGCACAAAGAGGCGCGGTGAAAGGCGCCCCGGTGCTTGTCACTAGCTTCGCGGAATATGTCCGTAGGTTCGGCGGTTATTTAAGCGAGTTTGCCTTCGGAGAATACCGTTACCTTGCAGGGGCCGTGGAGCAGTTTTTCCAGAACGGCGGAACTAGGTGTTATGTGGCAAGGGTGATTCCCGCTGATGCCAGGACAGCTGCATTTAAGAATGAAGTGATTTCTATCAGCGCCGCCAGTCCAGGGAGCTGGGGGAACCGGGTGGTCCTGGAATTTTCCGAGATACTGAAGAAAAAGATGCAGCTGCTGGAAAAGAAGGAGGAGAATGTTTACATAGCCAAATCCACAGCAGGATTTGAGGAGGGAAGCCTGATAAAAGCGGGGGATGAGTATAACCGTATTGTCCGTATATTTGGAAATGAAATAACGTTTGAGTGTCCTTTTGCCGGCCAGGTGACAGATACAGGCTTGGTGCCGGAAAAACTAGCCTACCTTTCAGAGCTTGAGGTGCAGGTCCGGTATGAGGACGAGGTAGAAGTTTTCCAGGAGATGAGCCTTTATACTGCATCTGGAAATTATCTGGGACTCCGGCTCCAGGCCAGTGAACTTATCAGGCTGGAGGCAGATCCCCCTGCAGCACTTGTCTCGCCGGTAGAAGCCCTTTTGGGAGAAGGAGTGTCCACAGTCGTACTTGAAGGCGGGCAGGACGGCACAATGGAGCAGGTAAATGCAGAAACATTTATCGGGAAAGATAAGGGCCCTGGGGAACGGACAGGAATCCAGGCATTTCTGGAAAACCATATAGTCAGCATCATGGCAGTACCCGGAGTGACCATGCCGGATGTGGCTGTCTCCCTCATAGCACACTGCGAAAATACCCAGAGCAGGTTTGCTGTCCTGGACATGCCCAGGGATACATCAGATACAAAAAAGTTAATCGAATATAGAGAATTAGTAGACAGCACGTATGCGGCAATGTACCATCCCTGGCTGAAAAATTTTGACCGTTCCAACAAAAAGCCAGGTTATTTCCCACCGTCGGGAGCTGTTATGGGCGTATATTCCAGGACGGATATTCAGAGAGGGGTACACAAGGCGCCTGCCAACGAGACAGTCTCCTGTACAGGATTAAATATTAATTTTACAAAGGGTGAGCAGGACATACTGAACCCCGAGGGCGTCAATCTGATCCGTCCCCTTCCGGGCCAGGGAATCCGCATATGGGGGGCAAGGACGGCAGGCAGCAATGGGGCGTTTAAGTATGTAAATATCAGAAGGCTGTTTATTTATGTAGAGGAAAGCCTGCGGGCCAACACCGGATGGGTTGTATTTGAACCAAATGATGGGGCGCTCTGGAACAGGGTAAGCATTTCCATAAATGGTTTCCTCAACACGATGTTCAGAAATGGCATGTTTGCGGGAGCAACTCCGGAAGAAAGTTATTTCGTGGAAATTGGGCCCACAACCATGACACAGGATGATATCCAAAATGGCAGGCTGATATGCAATATAGGCATTGCACCGTCCAGGCCTGCAGAATTCGTGATTTTCCGCCTGACACAGCATACCTCTGAATCAGGGGCCTAGGAGTGGGGGCAGGCACATACTTGAAATAGTAAGAGAGAAAAGGAGTAGAGCATATGGCTAGATATAATAAGGATTCCGGTCTTTCAGTTCCACTGACTAAGATGAATTTTATTGTCACCGCCGGGGAGGCCACGGCAGCTTTTACTGAGGTCAGCGGAGTGGAAGCGAGTGTGGATGTGATTGAATTCAGGCAGGGCAATTCTAACAGCCTGGCGCCCATGAAGATTCCTGGGTTGGTGAAGCATGGGAATGTTACTTTGAAATATGGATGTACCCTCAACAACGATTTCCTGAAATGGGCGGCAGCCTGTGTCAGCGAGACGAGAAACGGGGACAACATACGTGAGGTCAATATTGAGCTGGTGGATATCAGTGAGAGTGCGCCTACAGAAGTTAAGAAAACAACATCGGGTTCCTGTATCTGGAAATTAAAGAATGCCTGGGTGACAAAATATTCTGCACCAGACTTAAACGCCACTGCAAATGAGGTGGCGCTGGAATCGGTAGAAATTGCCTATGAAGAGCTGGAAATCCCGGGCAGTGGGCAGTCCTAGAATAAGGGAGGGACAGGCAGAGAGAAAGATAAAAGAGGTGCAGGATGACAACAGTTTATGATTTTGAACTTCCCAGGGGGTATACAGACGAGAGAGGCGGCGTGCATAAGACAGGGAAGATGCGGCTTGCCACAGCGGGGGATGAAATAACTGCCGCCAGAGATCCCCGGGCCTTAAACAATCCCGCTTACTTGACTGTTATTTTACTGGCCCGGGTTATTACGGAGCTGGATGGGATTGAAACAGTGACAGGCACTTTGATTGAAGGACTTTATACAGCGGATCTTGCCTTTCTGCAGGATATGTACCAGAGGATCAATGATATGGAACCTCCAGTACAAAAAGCCGTTTGCCCCCATTGCGGGCAGCAGTTTGAAGTACCTGTAAATTTTACACAGGAGGGATAGGACTGTATCCTGAGGAAGAGTTATATAAGGAGATTTCTTTTATATCTTACTATTACCATTGGGGCAGGCAGGAGATTATGGAGCTGTGCCATGCTGAGCGCAGGCGGTGGTGCGGCGAGATTTCCTATGTCAATATAAGCAGGAATCCCTCCGACAAAAAAGAAAAAAATATTTTTGAATTGAGAGGCTGAAACAAAGGAGATAATCATGGCGCATGTATACAGAAATATGCACTTTCTGCTCTGCGTGGAAGGGACTGAGATACCACTGAAGAGCTGCAAAAGCTTTGCCCAGGAGGTGGAGTATGAGGGGATACAGGAGGGTGGGCTCAATGACAGGGTGCACTTAAGGAAGAAACCCCTATCCAAACCTTTTACTTTCCAGGCAGAGAGGTACGTGGGGCCCGGGTATACAGACCCCCTTCCTGCCGGGCACAGTCCTGAGGGGGAGATGGTACTCATGGTCAGCGACCAGGCCGGAACCTTTGCAGAACCCGCTGCACAGTTTTTATTCAGTGGGTGTGTGGTGACAGGAAAAAATTACAGTGAAGTGGACGCAGAGAGGCCAGGCCTGATTATAGAGACAACAACAGTAGCCTATGAGCAGATGCAGGTGAAATGGAAAGGGGGGATAGGATGATAACTCTGCGCAGAATAGGAAGTCCCCTGTGGAAGTATAATCCCGCAGGCGGTGCAGAATATTTTGCCCGGAAGATTATGGGGAATTATGAACTGCTCCCTCTGCACATTTCGGCAGAGGACATGATACATGCCATGCTCTCCCCCGGGAAAGGGCAGAGGGATGGGCAGGGACTTTCTGTGGCAAGCCAGCATATCCAGATCCGTCAGGATATGAATATGGAGGTAATAAACCAACTTCTGAACCGCCTGCACGTGTTTATGGATGGCAAGCCATGCTACCAGGATCAAGTATTTGTCTCTATGGTATTGAAAAAGCTGGGGATCCGTGGGCAAAAGGAATTTGTAGAACTTGTGGGCAAGGCGGCAGGGATTAGTGTCATGAGACAGAAGCTGTTTAAGCTGTGTAAAGACAACGAAAAACTGGCCCGGCGGCTAAAAGCAGCTGTAGAGATATATAGAAATAAGAGGTGGAAGAAGAAAAAACATGGGGAAGCATATACTGCTTTGGAGGCCAGATATTTTCTGCAGAACCTGGTCTGTGACAGGATTGGGCCAAACCACCTGCCCGAAAGATTCTGCGAGCTGATATACGTGCCGGCGGGATCTATGCATCCGGGGAGGAACGTTACAGAGGCAGCAGGTATCTGGGAATTTTGGGGAAGCCTGATGGCACTGAAGCTGAACCAGGATATTTTTGGCCCTGCGGGAATACAGATGTTCCAGGCCATGAATCCTTACGAAGGGAGACGGAAAGGAGAGAGTGGGTCAGAAAAGGATGTGAGGGCAGATCTGCTTTCTGCCATGCTTTTAAACCTATCCCGGGAGGCAGTTCTTTACCGGGAAAATGCCACAGGAAGGAATGGGGCCAGGGCGGGGACTGTCTGGATGAGGTTTCAGGAGGCTGTGGGCAAGAGCGGACGGCAGACAGCAGAACGGTTTTTCTATTATCACAGAACCCTGAAGAGGGCAGATATGGAGCACCACAGGGCACTTTTAGAAGTGCTCAGAGAGGGCTTCTTAAGAGAGGTGCGTATCCTGAATCATATACAGGATATGGCAGGGCCACACAGCCGGGGAGATGACAGGAAGGAATTGAAAAGGCTGCGCCGGATGGTGGCAGATATAGTCGGGGAAAGGCAGGAGGAGCTCCATGAGCAGCTTCTCTTTCAGACAGACAGGCTGCTGGATACAGTAACTGTGATAGAAAAAGACATCAGAAAACACCTTCAGTACATGGAGATCCAGTATATAACAGAGAAGCAGCCTGGGGTGATGGAAGTTGTGCCCCTTGTACATGTAAGGCGGGAGGGCACACAGGAAGCCTCAAAAGAGACAGGCGGCATACATCTGCCAGAAGGAGAAAATCGTCTTCAGCAGGACAGAACTTTCCAGACATGGGACTATACAGACAGAAAACAAATACGTTTGGATTTGACAGGACAGGGGAAGAAGGACGTGAGCCGGCTGGTGCAGGACCAGATACAGCAGCAGATGAATGTCCTGACGGATAAAGTATATACAAGGCTGGGACAGAGGCTGCTAAGCGAGAAAAAACGCAGAGGACTTTAAGGAAAGGGGGATCCAGGATGGAGCTTGAAAAGGCCTGCCTGCAGTTTATAGGTGCAAACAGAGGGGCAGATACAAGGGTAGAACAGCAGGCAAAAGCGGTACTGGCAAAGGGAAACCCAGGAAGTGGATATGAAAGGGCGGCCTCTATTTTTGAAGTCCAGTTTAACCCCACTGACCTAAGGTTTGCCACTGAGAGGGGGAGCAAGAAAGAAAAATTTGATTTTCAGCAGAGGAAGAAAAAGCAGTCAAGGCAGTCTTGCGTCCAGGAGTCCATACCCGGCATACACATGTCTGTCAGGCTGATACTGGATGGATTCCAAAGGCCCCGTCAGGCTGTACAGGAAGAAACTCAGGGACTGCTGGCCGCGGCCAGGGGAAGCGCTAGGAATCTGAAGGTTTCCTTTCATTGGAACACATTCTCGTTTACCGGCATTCTGGAGGATATTTCAGCGGAGTACAGTATTTTCGATGGGGAAGGATACCCTGCTCGTTCCAGTCTGGAAATAACCCTTGGCTGCAGTGGGAAGGGACAGCTGGCAGAACTTATGGACAAGGAGTATGTGGAACTGTTTCAGGGTACAGTAAGGTGACAAGAATGGAGAAGGCTATTTTGGCAGTGGCGCTGCAGAAGGAAAAGAAAGAGGCGGCTGATATTTTGGGCAATGCGGCGCTTAGGATGTCAGGACTCCAAAGCCAGGCCAAGGTACCTACAGGCATGGGAGGTGGAATACATGCCTGTGAAGTCCAGTATAATCCTGTTTCCCTGAAGCTTAAAACCCAGGGAGGCCGGGTTAAGGCCGAGAATCCCCAGGCAGCAGGACAGCCTGATTCGGCAGTACAGGCAGTATGCACAGGGAATACAACTTTATCCTTTGAATTATATGTGGATGGAACCCGGACTTTAGACACAATAAAAGCCATGCTCGGCATGCTGTCATCCGAAGAAAAACGTCAGGTTCTGTTTGCCTGGGGCAATAACGTGTTCGCTGGGGAAATATCTCAGATGAGCGGCAGCTATACCATGTTTGATCATACGGGCCAGCCTATACAGGGAAAAATAAGTATGACGATCCGGCAGGGGGGATCCCAGACGGATCTTACCTATTGGGAGCAGGCCTTTCAAAAATTTATACAGGGACTGCCGGCTGTATAGGAGGCAATACTATAGATGAAATACCAATACGATAAACTGAGACAGATTTATAATGATTTTGAAAGTCCCATTCTTTCTGTGACAGTGGAGGGAAAAAGATTTGAGGACAATAATGCCGGGATGATTATCGGCGAGTTTTACGCAGAGCTGACAAGCGGACTGGAGGCGGCGGAGGCAGTGTACCGGATTTACAACTGTACAGACTTAAAGGATGGCACGTATTTGTCTGAAGAACTGAAGCCTTATATCCTTCTGGGTTCTTATACAGTCATAGAGGCAGGGTATGAGGGAGCTGTGGAAGAGGTATTCAGGGGCTATGTGGCTAGCGTAGAGTTTGCCTGCTCTGAGGAAGAAATACCCTGTGCCTCTGTGACAATCATGGACATAAAGGGAGTTATGATGGGAAATATCGCTGAGAAGCAGTTGAGGGCCGTAAGCTGGGGAGAGGCCGTGAAAGAGATCTTAAAAGGACAGTCCTGCCGGGGCCTGGGGCAGAAGGGGCTGATGGAGCAGATAAGGGTGGACGACACACCGGATAAACAGTCCCAGGAAAAGTCAAATGTATGTCTCGAAATGACGGCTGAAAGTGACTATGAATTTGTGGTCAGGGCCGCAAAAAGGTATAACTATGAATTTTATACAGATCTGGGAACTGTCTATTTCCGGAAATCCATGCAGGAGGAAATACCGCTGATGGAGCTGGGGCCGGGAAGGGGGGTTTTAGGATACCAGATGTCCTATGATATCCGGGGCCTGGCCAGGGAGTTTGAGACAAGAGGGATGGATGACAGGAAGGGAGAGCTTATATCCTGTAAAAAGAAAAGTGCAGATAAACTTTCATCAGGGAACAGGGTCAATGCAGTCCTCTCAGGGACGGCCAAGGTCTGTATAGACGCTTCTGTTCGTTCCCAGCCAGAAGTCCAGGCAAGGACAGAGGCCTTAGCGGAAAAGACAGCCTGGAGCTTTGGGAGGCTGGAGTGTGAATGTATCGGGATTCCAGTGTTAAAGCCAGGATATTTTGTAGAAATGGCAGGATTCGGAAAAGGAGTAGATAACCAGTTTTATATCAATAAAGTGAGGCATGAACTATCTGGGGAAAAGGGGTACAGAACTCTTTTAAGTGGGCAGGCAGCCTCTGTGGGGGAATCGTAGGGTATTTGGTTTGGGAGAAGGAGAGGTAGGGTTCAACATGGAATTGCTGGATATATTAGATGAAATTCAAGGGCGGCAGATACAGAAGACCGAGACTGGAGATGAGCGTGTCTCAGGGGTAATGACCGGTATTGTAGAAGAGAATTTCAATAAGGACCTGCCCGGATATGTGAGGGTCAGAATCCCTGTGCGGGATGACCAGGCCAATGTACTGAAGTGGGCCAAGGTGGCCCGGCCGTACAGCGGAGACAGCTGGGGGTGCTATTTCCATCCAGAAAAAGGGGATCAGGTACTTCTTATATTTGAAAATGGTAATATAGAAAAACCATACGTCCTTGCCAGTATACCAAGGGATAGTGATTCTATTGTCAGAAAGGCGGCAGATGAAAAAAACCAGATTAAGGGGATTGTCACTAAAAATGGGAGTTGTATACAGTTTATAGACCATCCCGGGGACAGTGTAAAGGATCAAATCCATATCATGACAGCTGGAGAGAAGTGCAGGTTCCTTCTGGATAATGAGAGGGAGGCCATTATGGCGGAGGATAAGGAAAGGACTGTGTCTATAGAAATGGATTTGAAAGATAAGGCCATACATATTACGGCGGAGAAAAAACTGACTATCCAGGTCGGAGACAGCATTTTAGTCACCATGAATGGGGGGAACGGCGCAATAGTGGTTGAGGCAGATAAGATACAGGCCAAAGCGGGAAGGGCATTGGAGTTACAGGCCGGGGGTTCGGCCAAAATATCCGCCCAACAGGCTATGATTGAGGCTTCCTCTGTCTTAAAGCAGTCCAGCGGGGGGATGCTGACAGTGACAGGGAATCCCGTAAAGATTGGATAGTATGGGGAGTGGGATATGGAAGAGAAAAGTAATGGATACAGGGGTATGAAGTTTCCGCCCCAGGTCAATCCAGCCACAGGCTGTTTTCTAGTATCAGAAGGGGAGGAGAATGTAAAAGAATCCATCTATTTAATCCTGATGACTCAGAAATCGGAACGCTTTACAAGGCCGGATTTTGGGAGTTCCACCTTATCTTACCCTTTTACGGACCCTGCGCCTACCAGGCTCCATATGATAGAGAGGGATGTCAAACAGACGATTTTGCTTCAGGAGCCTAGAGTAAGCGATGTTACGGCTACGGCACGGTATGATGGGAAAAACCAGTCTATTGTGCTGGAAGTAGATTATGAATTGGAGGAGGGAGGCAGGGGCCGTGTGGAGTTCTCCATATAGCAGAGGACAGGACAATGTGGATAAAAGACAGGGGCAGAAAGTGCCCACCCGGGGAAGCAGCCTGGAGGAGATAAAAGCAGAAATAGTAATGGAGATGGCCCGGCTTTCTGAGTCATATGTGCCTCAGTGGAGGCTGGATACAAAGGCGCCGGATATAGGTGCCGTGATTGCCTTGATTTTTGCAGGGCAGCTTGCAGAGGCGGAGGCAGGGCGCTGTCAGTTAAAGGAAAAATGTAAAGCTTATCTGGCGGATGTGCTGGGTGTGCGCCCGGCTCCCTGTGTGCCTGCCCGTACAGTTCTGGTTTTGGATGTGGACGAAGAAGGAGCCAAGGGGGTGCCTGTAGAAAAGGGCAGTAAGTTCTATAAGGCTGGCACAGATGAGGGCCAGAGGATTCCTTTTGAAACTGTCCAAGATATTCTGGCTTCTCCGGTCAGGCTTTCTAAAGTCTTTGGGGTCAGCCAGGAACATAAAAAGATTGTGGCATATGATTTGGACGCGGGTAAAAAAGCAAGGCCTCTTTTTTCCTTTGCAGGGGAAAACTTGTACCGGGAAAGGGTCAGAGTGACTCACCCCCTATTGGATACAGGCCATGTGGACATAAAACGCCCGCCTGGCAGCCACAGGCTGGCGGCTCAAAATATAAGGCTGCAGGCCGGGGGATGGGGCATTGCCCCCCGTTTTCTCTATGATGGAAGCAGAGAATTAAAAGGGGAAGCCTGCCCCTTGTTTGGCAGGGAGATTCTCCCCTATCAGGAATGCTGGATAGAGGGGGATGATGTCTTTGCCAGAGAGGGGGCAGAAATCGCCTGTACTTTTGAACTTGGCTGGGGGAGCTGTGACACCAGGGAGAAGCAGGCTAAAAAGCAGGAATTAAAGCCAATCATGCGGCGCCGTCCAGAGGGGAAAGAGCCAGAGCCGCCGCATATCTATCCGCTGGAGATTAGTATTTCGTATTTTAATGGGGAGGGATTCTGTACATTGGATATAACGGAGGGGGATGGTATATTTACCCAAGTATTTGAAGGGAAAAAGCAGGGGAAGATTATATTCTGCTGTCCAGAAGGCTGGGAGAGGGCAGTTGTGGGGGGACGGAAGGCGCGCTGCATGCGCCTGCAGATACTTCAGGTGAAAAATGGCTATGCGCCAGGGGCCATCCATCATTATCCTGTGGTTGAGAATATACGGTTCGCCTGGTCATATGGGGAAAAAGGAGTCAGGCCAAAGGCAGTCACCCGTTTTTGGGGGAACAGGAAGGCGGAACTTAAGGAGGGGATAGAAAGAGGGGAGATGCCGGAACTGTTTGGCCCTTTCCCTTATACGGGAGAGTGGCTAGTACTGGGTTTTGACAAAGTACCGCCTCCGGGGCCAGTGGGACTTTACATGGAACTTACACCTGCAGGCGGGGGCAGAGGCCTTAAGCCCGTTTTTGAGTACTCGGCAGAAGATGGGTTTAAGCCCCTGCATGTCATAGACGGGACAGACGGATTTACAGGGAGTGGAATTCTCAGATTTTTGGTACCCTCAGATGCAGCAATGGCTACCTTTGAAGGGGAAAAGCTATTTTGGATACGTATTCAGGACTTGGAAAAGGACAGAGAGAAAAAACATTTCCCGAAACTGATTGGGTGTCTGTGGAACGCAGTGGATGCCGTGAATATGGAGGTCTCGGACTGGAAAGAGTACAGTCTGGAGCAAGTGGAGGCCAGAATAGAGGTATCCCTCCCAGAAACTTGTATTATAGATGCCCAAGTGTGGGTGAATGAAAAAAGCAGTCTCACGGAAGAGGAACAAAAACAGATGGCCGCAGAGCAGCCTGGCCGGATTCAGGCTGTATATGATATTCAGGGCCGGCTGTCTGAATTTTTTGTGAAATGGGAGCAGGAAGGCAAAGATGAGGGGGACGGCAGATATTTCAGGCTGGACCGCCAGAAACGTATATTACGTTTGGGGGACGGACAGATCCCCCCAGAGACGGAAGGGACGGCCTGGAAGATTCGGGTAGCTGCCTGTGACGGTGACAGGGGGAATATTCCGGCTTGGGCCAGCTTAGATCCTGCCCGTTCTTATTTGTTCTTAAACCGGGCCTATACTCCCACAGGAGCCTATGGAGGAAGTAAAGGAGAGTCCTGTGAGGAAATGTTAAGGAGGAATAAAGGCTTTCTGGGTATTGGGACAAAAGCCGTGTCAGGCCCAGATATTGTAGCCAGGGCAAAGGCTTTTTCCAGCCAAATTGTGGAGGCCTCTCTTTGGATGGGAGAACAGGGGCCAGACAGCCTGCTGGTACTTGTGCAGCCCTTTGGGGCAGGGGTTTTTGAGCAGTTAAGGGAACCACTGAAAGTCCATTTGGAGCAGTATGCCCCAGTCCTTTTAAAAGGAGGCCTTATAATCCGGGAGCCAGTTTTTATTCAAGTCTCTGTCCATGCCTGGATCCTGGCAGATACACATGGCGTATTAGAGGCGGAGGATATGGTTGCAGAAAGACTTCGCAGTTATCTGGAAGAAGAGCTGGGAGGCCGCAGGCGTTTTGGCATTGGCAGGCTCCCAGATGTATGGGAAGTTGAACGGGCGCTGGCAGGGGCGGCAAAAGGGATGTGCTTGGGGAGGATGCAGATTGTGGTTTCTTATACAGATGAAACAGGATATCACGAGAAAGACCTGGAAGATCTGCCTTCTATGCCCCAGGGAGTTTGTATAAATGGAAACCACCAGATCCATATAGAGACAATATGAGGAGGGAGGGTGAAATATGGCAGATACAGAAAAGAAAAATGGGCAGTATGAGAAGGCGCTGGCCAAGGCATTGGCCCAAATCCACGTATATAATGAGGAGTGGACAAACCGCCTGCCCTCAGATCCTGGAATTACCATTCTGGAAAATCTGACGGCCTTCTCTCTTCTCCTTCAGCAGGAGGTACAGGAGATGCCGGAACAGGCCCTTTCTTTCCTGGCCCGGCTTTTGGGGATGGAGAGGCAGGAGCAAAGCTGTGCAGAGGTGTTTTTGCGCCCCCGGAGAGACGGGCACAAAAGCCAGGTCGTAGAAGGGGAAAAGTTCTATCTGGGAGACACCTGTTTTGAGGCCCGTCAAGACCAGGTTTTGCCTGCTGGGGGCATAGTGGGTATTTACCGGGAGAAAAGGGGAGCCAAGCTGGTCAGGCTGGCACAGCCGGGGGCCAAATATTCTGCTCCTGTCAGAATATTTGGAGACAGGCCTGCAGTGGGGGACTGTGTATACTTTATTTTGGACGATCTTCCCCTGGGGACAGAGTATAGCCTGCAGTTTTATGTGACAGCACAGGACAACTATTGCCGCAACCCGGCTGATGGGGGAGAAGCCGTCACTTTTGCAGAGGCAGACTGGAGTTATTACACAAGAGAAGGGTATATTCAGACCTCCTGCATTGACAGTACCAGCGTGTTTTTGAAATCCGGCAGGATCAGCGTCAGGCTGAAAAAGGAGGCGGAGCCTGCCAGGGGGCAGATAGGGGAGCTGAGCGGTTTTATGATAAAATGTGCCTTGAAATCTGTTATGTATGACCAGATACCTGAAGTGAAAAATATAGAGGGGCCCTTACTATCTGTGTACGAAAAAAATACAAGAATCCTGTCCCTGGAAAAAGGGCCTGGCCAGGAAATACGCCTGCCGTCCTGTCTGGCAGAGAACAGGTACATTTTTGTCTATGCAGGAAATAATAATGATGGCTACAGACAGCTCATAGAAAGACACTGGGAACCTGGAAAGGTACAGGATGAAGAGAGGCGGATGGCCAAGGGGGAGTATATCAGGCAGGATACCAAAGAGGAAGCTATTTTTCAGTTAGATGTATGGGAGGATGCGGAGGATATTCCCCAGGCGGTAAAAGTAATTTGTATGGAGGAAGAGATGACAGTTCACAGACTGTTAGGAGTTCTATATGGGTATGACAGACAGGAATTTCCCCTTACATTGCCGGGTGAGCCGTTGTTGGGATCAATGGAAATGATGGCGGAAAGAGAAGGAGGCCAAGGGAAAAGGTTCTGGTTTTTTAAACCAGGGGATAAAAAGTGTGGGCATATTGAGTTTACATATGATTTTGGAAGCCATGCAGTCTGTATTTTGGATGCCGGGGATTTTGAAGGATGCCGGGTGTATCTCAGCCAGTATGTGCATCATGGAGGGGAAGAGGGGAACGTACTGCCCGGGAATCAGTTTTTCCGTGTTAAGGGCCAGGACAAGGATTGGTTTTATAACCCGCTCCCAGGGATGGGGGGAAGGAAGAGGGAAAAAGATGAGGGATTCAAGGCAAGAATCGCCAAGGAGAGGAAGCGTCTGGATGTGCTTGTGACAGAGGAAGATTATGAGCACGCAGTGAGGCACATACCAGATTTATGTATACATAAAGTGCGGGCCTGCACAGAGCAGGGAGGCAGAAAAATAGTTGTCTATGTAAAACCTTTTAGTGAGACAAACCGGCCAAAATTGTCCCCTTTATACAGACGGAAAATTGAGGAATATCTTGAGGGGAAAAGGCTCCTTTGCACTGGGACAGAAGTAAGGGATCCGGAATATATCGAGATAGATGTACAGGCTGAGGTGGAAGTGAAAATACAGTACCCAGACAGCCGCCAGGAGATTAGGCAGGCACTGGAGGGCGTCCTGGACTATGCAAACGGAAACCAGGAGTTTGGGCAGCCGCTTATCATCAGCCAGATTGTGGACATGCTGGAGGGCCTGCCCTGTGTGGAGAGAGTGCGCAGGCTAAGGCTGATGCCTGGATGGAATCCATTGCTCAGGGAAGAAGCCAGAGGCATGGGCAGCCGCGGGGATACTATTTGGATTCCGAATCAGGCCCTGTGCTGTCCGGGAGAGATCAGGCTGTCGGTCAAAGGGAGCAATATTCTATGAAATGTTATACGATGGGATATGCAAAACTGAGGCGGGCATGGAAGAAAGGGATAGAGGCAGGCAGGGACGGTATTCTAATATTGGATACAGATACAGACTGCCATGAGATTTGCCTGCCCTGCCTGGATGGGGGAAAGGAGGGCGCACAGTGGGGGCGGCTGCGCTTCCGTCCCGAATTGCCGGAGGGATGTATTTTATCTGTGTATGCTCTGGCAGCAGAAAATGGGGATATTATGGAAGAGTTTATGGCCGGAGATCCCGCCGCCCATACGGATGTACAGAGTTTCTTCAAAGAAAATGGGGCGGGCCCTTTTTTCAATCAGAGGGACATACTTCTCTATGAGGTTTGGGGAAGATATTTGTGGATATATATGCGAATTCAGAATGGGGCCGGAGGGACTATACAGTATATTCAGGTCATAAACCCCGGGGATCATTTTCTTAGGACATTCCCAGAAATTTACCAGGAAAGGGGAGGCAGCTTTCACAGATATCTCTCAGTGCTCTCTTCGGTCTACTATGACATGGAGGAAAAGATAAAAGAGACGGGAAAACTTTTTGACCTGGAAACTTCGCCGGGATATGTGTTGAGAGAACTGGCAGGCTGGTTTGGGATAGATATTGGGGAGGGCCTGCTTACAGAGGGAGAACTGCAAAGCCTGCTCAGGAATGCGGGGCGTTATGTAAAAATAAAGGGGACTAAGAAGGTGATAGAGGAACTGACGGAATTGCTGGTTCATGAGACACCACTGTTGATTGAGCATACAAAAGGACAGAAAATGCTGGATGTGACCCTGCTCCTTCATCAGAAACTGGCCCCCTCAGAGGAGCTGAAGCTTTTGTTTTTTCTGATACAGTTTAAGCCTGTCTATGTAAGGCTCAATGTCTTATCCTATCAAGAACCCTGGGGGATGGATGAATATTGTTTCCTAGATATCAACGCACGTGCATATTGGTGTGAGGAGGCGGTGCTTGATACAGACAGTGGGGCAGATCTATGTGCACTGGCTCAATAAAGGCTTGGAAATATAAAGAAAGGAAGTAGATATAAGATGGAAATAACAGAACAGATACAGGAAAATGAAATTTTGATACAGGTAGAGGGGCGTATTGATACAAACACAAGCAGGTTGGTGCAGGATGCTGTTCTGGACGGATTCCAGAAACATGTACATATCAGGCTGGATTTAGGAGAGGTGGATTATATATCCAGCGCAGGGTTACGGGTGCTTTTGATGGGAGAAAAGACTGCCCAGGCAAAAGGCGGGAGCCTGGTTCTTACACATATCCGCCCTTCGGTAATGGAAGTATTGGAGATGACAGGGTTTGCAAAGGTCCTCCATTTGGCCTGACAGGTGGGAATATATGTTATGGGAAAATATACAGCTATTGCGGATGTCAGTGAAGAGATCCTGCGGGTTATGCGTAAGCAGCTGGCCCCCGGCCTTATACCGGATCAAAATAGTATTGGCCTTTGCAGTCCAGAAAATTGTACAGAGTATTCGCTGTCCATATATTTATATGATTTGCAGGAGAGTGAGGAGGTCAGAACTCTGGGAATGATGAATTTAGATGATGCCAGGCAGAAGGGCCCCCCGGTTTATTTATCCCTTTATTATATGATGACAGCCTGCCTGCAGAGTGACCAGAAATTCAAGGTAGTGCAGGAGGAGAGGATTCTGGGGCAGATTATCCAGTATTTTCACGACTATCCGAAGATCAGTGCGGGCGGGGAGGAGACCAGGATGCAGATGCTGCGCATATCCACAGAAGATAAAATGAAACTCTGGAATTTCGGTAAAGCGCCTTATGCAGTATCGCTATTTTATAAAGCCTCTCCTGTTGTAATAGACTCAGCCTATATCCGCAGTGTTTCAAGGGTTAGGCGGCCCCAGATCCAGGTGGGGCGACTGGAGGAGAGAGATGGAATATTATATAGAAACAAATAATATGGAAAAGAGGGACAGGGCAGCCGCGCTGGAAGCTTTTCTCTCAGAATTTACATGGCCTGGGGAGAATAAAAAGAAGCCTGAACCGCTTCTGCTCTACGAGGGAGAGTTAGAGCGCCTTGTAAATATAGAAAAGGCAGGGGACTGTTTTTATCCCCGCCTTATTGTGGTGCGCGGGGAAAGAGGAAGTGGAAGGAAGTTACTTTTAAGACATCTGTTCTATAGATGTAATATTAGGGTTCTGTGGACAGAGTACAGCCTACTTTTAAAGAAATATGAAGAGCACGGAGCGCTTCTGGTTAAAATGCTGGAAGAAAAAATAAGGACTGGGGGGTACCGGCTCTGTATATGTGGAAAAGAAGGGGCGGAAGATGACGCCTTATGGGAAGGATTGCTTGAGGGATTGGCCAGGGCGGGGATTTCCTGTTTTATTACCTCTGCAGAACCTGGCCCAGGCCTGGGGGGATTCAAATGGGAACTGGCCGAATTTGTCCTTGCCTCTCCCGGGACAGAAGAAAGAATCCGCCTGTGGGAGTATTTTCTGTCTTTTTACCCTAGAGAACAGACTATAGAGGCAGCGCTCCTGGCGGAGCAGTACAATCTGAATGGAGGCAGTATAAAAGCGCTTTTACGGACAGCAGGATTATACCGGGATGGCCAGGGCAGGGAGGTGTTGGCTGAGGAGGATATAGCTGAGGCAGCCAGCGTCTATAGGCAGGACAGTATGGGGAATCTGGCGAGGAAGCTCCCCTGTGTCTTTAAGTGGGAGGATCTGGTTATAGATGATAGGGCCCGGGGGCAGCTTGAGATTCTCTTAAACCAGGTGAAATACAGATATGTGGTAGGGAGCCAATGGGGATTTTATGAAAGGAGGCCTTATGGAAATGGGGTCTGTGCTTTATTTTATGGCCCGCCGGGGACTGGTAAAACAATGGCCGCCCAAGTGATTGCAGGGGAACTTGGCATGGAGCTCTACCGGGTTGATCTGTCTCAGCTAAGCAGCAAGTATATAGGGGAGACACAGAAGAATATCAGCCAGATATTTGACCAGGCCAGGAAAAGAAATGTGATATTGTTTTTTGACGAGGCAGATGCAGTTTTTGCCAGGAGGACAGAGATAAAGGATGCCAATGACCGCCATGGAAACAGTGAGACCGCCCATCTTCTGCAGCGGCTGGAGGAGTATGAAGGCATGACTATACTGGCCACGAATCTGAAAAACCAGCTGGACGATGCGTTTAAGAGGCGGATGAAAATGGTGGTACATTTCCGCCTGCCTGATAGGAAGGCAAGAGAAGAACTGTGGGAAAAGGCTTTTCCGCAAAAGGCACCGCTGGATAAAGGCGTGAATCTTAAATTTTTTGCTGAAAAGTTTGAAATTTCAGGTAGCGAGATCAGGGAAATTGCACTGGATGCCGCTTTCATGGCAGCTTCCGGGGAGGGAAGTATTACAAGGAACCACATATGCCAGGCCATGGTACTATGTTTTGAGAAATATGGAAGAGTGTTATTAGAGTCGGATTTTGAGGAGGTATAAGGAACATACGATGCTGGATCAGATAAGGTACAAGGGGACTGTGATAACTCAAAAAGGAACTTACCACTTCCGAAGAGCGGCCGTTCCTGACATTATGCCTTTGGCCAGACTGTACCGCGCATGTGCAGTCCGCAGAGGAAATTGCTTTTGGCGGCTTTCTCCAGGGAATCCGGAGGCATTTGATAAGATAGGCGGTATGTATTTGATTATGGGGGAGTCTGACATAGAAAGAGAAATATTTGACCCCCACACCCTGTGGGCGGTTTTTGAGGACGAAAATGGCCGGACAGTGGGAAGTTTCTGGTTTGCAGATTATAATGAGTATCTTCTGCCCCGGTTTTACAAAGAGGGGGCCGCCTACCCCAGGGAAATTGTGGTAGATCCCCGGTATGGAGGCCGGCATATAGGTGCCCTATTATATTGCACTGTGTTCCAGTCCCTTGTGGACGGGGGATATAAACAGAGCATCTGTGATGTATATGAGACGGTGGCTTTTGAGGCCCTGGGGCGCAGAATCGAAGTGGGACTGCTCAACAAACCAAGCTATATAAATATGCTGATGCTGGGAGGCATATATGAGGGGAAGGCGCCAGTGCGCAGGATAGATCTGGAAGGACTGAGGGTGTGGGTTGTCCCCCATGTGTTTTCGTTCTGCCATTCCAGAACTCTGGCCATTGGTGAAGAACTTAAGAGGGAGCACAGAATCCAGATTGAGAGAACGTAAATGGAGAAGATTGAACATAAGATTTTAAAGCTGCTGGTGGGGCTTTTGGGGGCAGGCATGGGAGTAGTGATCCTGGCTTGTGCCGCAGGCCTGTTTATTATGAGAAACACAGGCATACAAGCCACTGAACAAATCAGCCGTCAGTTTGTGGAACAATGTACAGACTTGCTAGCAGAGGAGATGAGTTCACAGGCCCGGAAATATGCATTGAGCTGCAGCCAGACAATCAGTAGCCGCCTGCAGCAGACGGAGTTGTCTATGGAGACTGTGGCAGGGGGGATCAGGGATATATATGAGAACCCGGGAAGATATGGGGAGGTGGCATATAACAGGGCGGGGGAAACAAAAGGAAGGGGCAAGAAAATGCATTGGCTATTGCCTGAAAAACTAAAATTTGAAGGGGAGATAAAAGAAGAGATATACAGGCTGGGAAATATACTGCCATATTTCCAAAGCCTGTCAGAAAATAACAGGCAGGTTTTACGCATTTATTATACTTCAGAGACAGGCGCCAATATAGGGTATGATGCAGATTATGCCAAAAAACCACCAGTATTTGAGGGACGTACAAGAGATTGGTATGTACAGGCAGCTAAAACGGAGACACTGATAATCTCCAAAGCCTATGCAGATGCATTTGCGGAGAAATTGGTGGTGACTTTCAGTTTGCCCTGTATTGACAGCAGTGGAAAGCTTTTAGGGGTGCTGGCATTGGACCTTCTGATCGATGATGTGGAGGACATGATTGATGAAATTCACTTGGAGTTTGGCGGTTATGCCATGCTCATATCTGATTGGGGGGAGATGGTGGCGGCTCCGGGGATGACAGATGGCAACGCCGGGGATTTGGAATTGTTTTTAGGAAGCGGGAGCCAGAAAATTTTAGGCAGCTTGAGAGATAAACCCAATGCAGACACTTCCCAGATATTCAACAGTAAAATACAGGGAAAGGAAAAATATGTAATGTACGCGGCAATGCAGATAACGGACTGGAATATCTTTATCGTCCTGGACAGGCAGGAATTTGAGCAGGCGGCAAGCAGCGGGGGAAAAGAACTGGAAAAGACTGCACAAAAGGCAGAAGAGAAGCTGTCTGGGCAGATTATGGTTATTTGTGCCCTGTGGGCGGTTGTTGTTGCACTGCTTTTATCCGCCGTGGCTGCGGCTGCGCAAAAAACAGCAGGGAAGATTTCCGGCCCTATTGCAGAACTGACCAGGGATGTAAAAAGGATTGACGGCAAAAGCCTGGACTATATTTCCCACATAGAGACCCATGATGAGATAGAAGAATTGAGCCGGGCGTTTGCATCTATGACCCAGTCTTTGAAAACGTATATTTCTAATCTGGCAGGCCTCACGGCAGAAAAAGAGAGGCTGGCCACGGAGCTTCATGTGGCCACACAAATACAGGTGTCCATGCTGCCTTGTATTTTCCCTGCTTTCCCAGAGAGGGAGGAACTGGATATTTTTGCATCTATGAATCCTGCCCGGGAGGTAGGCGGTGATTTTTATGATTTTTTCCTCATAGATAACAATAGGCTGTGCATTATTATTGCAGATGTGTCGGGGAAGGGGATACCGGCGGCGCTTTTTATGGTGGTGGCTAAGACTTTGATTAAGGATCATATGTCATCGGGAAGGGGGATGGAGGAAGCCTTTGAGAAGGTGAATAGGCAGCTTTGCCAAAATAACGAGGCAGGGATGTTTGTGACAGTATTTGCAGGCTGCCTGGAGTTAGAAAGTGGAAAATTTACCTATATAAATGCAGGCCATAATCCTCCTGTATTGATTGCAGGGACAGATATATCCGGGAAAGGGACGGACAAAATTATTACCTGGCTGGATGGGCCTGCTGATTTTGTGCTGGCTGCCATGGAAGGCACAAAATACCGGGCAAAGGAGCTGTTTTTACAACCCCGGGATATGCTTTTTACGTATACGGACGGGGTCACAGAGGCCCTGAATGAAGAAGGAGAACTGTATGGAAACCAAAGGCTTTGGGGGGGTGTCTTAAAAAGCAGATCCCATAAGGCACAGGGACTGATAAAAGATATGGCAGCAGAGCTGGACGCATATATAGGCAGTGCGGACCAGGCAGACGATATTACGATGCTGGCACTGAAATACCAGCCTGATGAAAAATCAAGAAATACTTTGTATCTGAAAGCGGATGTGCAATATTTACCATGGGTGAGGGAGTTTTTGGACAGAAAAATATCCCACCGCCTGCCCCGGGGGACAGCGTATGCAGAGAAAATCCACAGGGAAATCCAGATGGCAGCTGAGGAGATATTTACAAACATTGCACAATATGCCTATAAGAACCTGCCCGGCGATGTGGCAATCCGGCTGGCCTGTACAGAAAAAGAGGTAAAAGTAACCTTTATAGACAGTGGATTTCCCTATAACCCACTTTGGCATCCCCTTCCGGATATACAACTTACAGCAGGGGAGCGGCCCATAGGGGGCCTGGGAATTTATATAGTCAGGCAGAGCATGGATGAAGTACATTACCTTTTTAAGGAAAAACAAAATAGATTGACTATCATAAAGAAATTCAGCGACGGTTCCTGTACGGGCGCGTCACAGGCAGCCAGGGGTGAAATCCTGTCAGGGCCTACAACATGATGGTTGTAATTTTCTTCCAATAGGATTATAGTATTCATAGCAAATAATCAAATATAGAACAGGAGGAAAAAGAATGTTATTTATATGCTATCCGAAATGCACTACCTGCCAGAGGGCCAGGAAATGGCTGGATGCTCAGGGGAAAACCTATGAAGAGAGAGATATCAAGACGGACAACCCCAAAAAAGAAGAATTGAAAGAATGGTACCAGAAAAGCGGCCTGCCGCTGAAACGCTTCTTCAATACGAGCGGGATGCTGTATAAAGAACTGAAACTCAAAGACCGCCTCCCCGATATGAGCGAAGAGGAGCAGCTGGAACTTCTGGCCACAGATGGTATGCTGGTTAAACGGCCTATAATCGTGACAGAGGATGCAGTGCTCACTGGATTCAAAGAAAAAGAATGGGAAGAGAAATTGTAGGAATTGTAGGAAATATTTAATAGGGGTCTGTCCCTTTTGCAAAAGGGACAGACCCCTATGTAGTGCTTTAAAACAATTCAGTCTATTTATCTCTCCTGAATTTCTATATCTCCAGAATCGCAGTACACTGTTATTTTATATTTACCGTTGCCTTCTGTCTTATAGTATTGTTCCATGTCCCCGCTGGATGAATAAAATCCCTGGAGGGCATCACTGGGGATATGGATATCTCCATAATCTGCAGAGAGGTCAAAGGCATAGGTGTCCAGTTTTTCCGGCAGCCGGACAGATACCTCACCGTAATTGTTCGTGCAGTCCAAGCTCTCAAGTCTGGCCGCGTCCACAGACAGGTCGCCGGAATCCATAGTAATCTGGGCAGTGCCGCAGTCAAAATTCTTCAGTGTGGCATCTCCATAGTCATTATATAGCTCTAGGCTGTGGGCCTTAGTATCTTCCATTTCCAGATCGCCGCTGTTGAGAGTTAAGGACAATGCCTTAAATTCTGTATCTTTTATATACAAATCCCCATAATCTACAGAGAGCTCAGTGTTTCCTGCATTGACCTTCTCGATGTCCACATCGCCTGAATCGTTATAGAGCTCCAGTGTATTTATAGACTTATCCTGAGGTATATATAAAATGACGTATGGGTCAGAAGAACTAAAACCATATTCAAAGAATCCCAGAGTCTGAATCACGCTGTTAGTTCCATCCTGGCTGAAGGTAAGCGTATGGTTGTTTATCTCATAGAAGGGTTTCTCATATGTTCCATCCAGATTATATTCCAGATAATAATTTTCGTCCCCAGAAGGGAGTATTTGTATATCCGCGTAGGAATTTACAACCATGGATACACTGTCGAATGAATCTAGTTTTGTTTTCTGCAGCGAATAAGGCTCTGGATTGTAGGAGGCCGAACGAATTCCACTGCTCGTAATGGCGATTCCGGGACGCCCGCCCAGAAATAGGCCGAGACCGGTAAACAGTATGCCGGCGGCTATAAGGGCAGCTGCTATAACAAGAATTCTTTTAGTGGTTGTTTTCATATTTCTTTCCTCCCTTTGTGATTTTCCCGAGTGATTTAGATATTCTTTTTAAAAACCAGCGGCAGAATACAGCAGAAGCATATACAAAGAGTAATCCTGCGCCTAAGGCAAATAGGCTTAATCCGATAGTGGCAAGGCCGTCTGAGAATGTAGTAAATAGAAGAACAGCGCCCCCAATAAAGCCGATTACTCCGCTTGCGGCTACTGCAATAGCACTGAGGAAGAGACAAAAGATCATGGCCAAAACTACAATTACAATGCAGAAAAGTATGATTAAAAAGGCCAGTGCCAGCGGCAGTGCGACTGGAGCCGCAAACACTGCCAGAATACCGATCCAAAGTGCGGAGAGGCCACGCTTTACAGAGCGGGGAGGCTCCTGGGATGTTTTCAGCGCCAGGTTGATAATCAGCTCGTTGGCAGCGTCCTGGGGCGCCCCTAAGTCTTGGATAGCCTGCTGCTCATTCTCCGGGCCTGCATCAGCAAAATATTCTTCAAAATAGTCGATGGCCGTATCATAATCCTCTTTTGGAAGCCGGCGCAGTTTCTGTGCCAGTATTGTCATATAGTCTGATTTAGTCATTGTGAAATCCCTCCCTTAACAATCTCATCAATTGTTGTCTTATAAATATCCCATTCTTTTAGCAGTACTTGGTGATGGGCGCGACCCGTATCAGTGATTGTGTAGTACTTTCTGTTCCGGCCCTGATATGGCTGGTCGTAAGTCTCCACATAACGGCTGTCCTGTAGCCTCTTTAAAATTGGGTAAAGAGTAGAATCCTTGGTGTTGGCGGCCTGTTTGATAATCTGGCTGATTTGGTAGCCATAGGCATCGCCATGAGCAATCACTGACAGAACAA
The DNA here is from genome assembly GCF_900604355.1 of Luxibacter massiliensis. Lineage (NCBI taxonomy): Bacteria > Bacillati > Bacillota > Clostridia > Lachnospirales > Lachnospiraceae > Luxibacter > Luxibacter massiliensis. The sequence continues at coordinate 1,433,133 of NZ_UWOE01000001.1, forward strand.
TAAAGTCAAACATCGGGGTATTCAGTGTAAATGTCATAATACCAATCCTTTCCTTTCATATATATAAATCCTATATATAATTTTTATAAATATATTATATTTTATATAATATATGTTGTCAATACATATATTCTTAAGTTTTTCAAAAGGAAATAAAATACCATGGAGCTTGAAACGCCGCTTAGTACTTGAAAATGCCTGGGTATATTAATTGACCTCTTTTTTCCTTGATGGCCAGACGTTAGGAGAGTATAATAATTTCTATTAAGTAATGTTTAGGGATTCATCATGCATGACCTGCCGGTGGGCGGACACCGGAGCGTCTTGTCTGGGATGCCAGAAGGGATTCTGTCAGGGACATGTTTATACAGTTTTTAGGGAGATTATAAGAGAGGGCAGATGTCTATGTATAAAATTTATATTGTAGAGGATGACACCACAATTGGAGAAACTATAGAATCCCATTTAAGCAGATGGGACTACGATGTAAAATGTACGGAAGATTTTAGGAATGTGCGGGAGGAGTTTATGGCTTTTGAACCTCAGCTTGTGCTTATGGACATTCTTCTGCCTTTTTATAACGGCTTCCATTGGTGTACACAAATCCGGGCGGTTTCCAAAGTTCCTATTATTTTTCTGTCCTCGGCTGCGGATAATATGAATATTGTCATGGCTATGAACATGGGCGGGGACGATTTTATTGAAAAACCTTTTGATTTAAATGTACTGACTGCAAAGATTCAGGCATTGCTGCGCCGCACCTATTCGTTTCAGGGTCAGCTCAATGTGCTGGAATATAAAGGGGTGATCCTGAATCTGAATGATGCCTCCCTGACATTTGGGGATAAGAAGCTGGAACTGACCAAGAATGATTTCAAGATTCTGCAAGTTTTAATGGAGAATACAGGAAGAATCGTTAAGCGTGAGAAAATAATGGAGCGGCTGTGGGAGAGCGATGAATTCGTCGATGACAATACACTGACGGTCAATATAACAAGATTGCGCAGAAAGCTGGAGGGAGTTGGGATTCGCGGGTTCATTACGACAAAGAAGGGGATCGGGTATCTGATAGAATGAGGAAAAATATAAGTTCTTATATCAAGTCAAGGGCAGGCTGGTTTATTTTGTCCTTTCTGTTTCCCGGGATATTCTGGTGTGTGCTGTATCTATATAATGTCAGGGCGGATGCCCTCAATTATGCTGTTGTCCTTTCATTATTCCTGCTGGTATGCTGGGGAGCGGCAGATTTTACTCTGTACTGCGGCCAAATAAAAGCAGTGAGTGAGGCTTTGGCAGCGTATCCCTGGGAACTGCGGAATTTTCCGGAGGATCGGACAGGGGCAGAAGAGCTTTATAGGGTTAAGCTGGAGGATATGTTTGACCTTCATCAGGAGCAGGAGACACAAAACAGGCTCAAGAGGCAGGAAATGTTGGATTATTATAGTCTGTGGGTCCATCAGATTAAGACCCCGATTGCAGCTATGCACTTACTTTTACAGTCTGCTGAGGAGAGTGGGGTGGAATTGGCAGAAAGCAAGTTTATCCCCCATGTAAGAATGGAATTGTTTAAGACAGAACAATATGTAGAGATGGTGCTTTCTTATTTGCGTATGGAGGATATGTCCTCAGATTTATCCCTTAAGTGGTATCCATTGGATGATATTGTACGCCAGGCTGTAAGAAAGTACTCCCAGCTGTTTATACTAAAGAAGATCCGCCTGGATTATCAGGAATGCGGATTTATGGTGCTGACAGATGAGAAATGGCTTTTGTTTGTCCTCGGGCAGTTGCTGTCCAATGCCCTGAAATACACCCCAAAAGGAAGTATTTCAATATATATGGAGCCAGGCAGCCAGGGCGCCCTTATTATAAAAGATACAGGCATCGGTATTTGGGAGGAGGATCTTCCCAGAATTTTCGAGAAAGGTTTTACCGGATATAATGGAAGAAAGGACAAAAAATCAACAGGGATAGGGTTGTACTTGTGCCGTTCTGTCTGCACTAAGTTGGGCCATGGCCTGGAGGTTAGCTCAAAGGTAGGGGAAGGGACATCTGTTAGGGTGAATTTATTTAGAGAGGAAAATATTTTGGAATAAATGGACTATGACTTTAGAAAGAGGAAAGCCGGAATACCATTATCAGGTATCCCGGCTTTCTTACCCCCGAAATTGTACAGGGAGGCAATCTCCCCATATTATAGAAGAGGGCAACAGCTATCTGCTACATAAGAGCCTCATAGAGCTTCTCTGTGGGCCGTGGTATCACCACACTGTTTACCATCAGTTCGCTGACAGTCTCTGCCGCCTTGACAGCGGCTGTGACCGCACTGACGTCCCCGGAAAGTGTGACAAACCCTTTGCCCCCCACGGCAAACCCTGTCCTGATTTCCATAAGGTGTACATCTGCAGCTTTCGCGGCAGTATCAGCTGCCACGATGGCAGAAGCGACAGAATAAAATTCCAGGACGCCTACAGCCCCACTTGTGGGGATCTGGGAAGTGCTGCTGATGGCAGGCATGAGTTGGTCACTGATATTGGCAATCAGAAGCTTGTCAACTAAAAACGGCCCTGCTATCTCTTCACCTACGTTCATGGCGGCATTTACGCTGCTGGTATCACCGCCGATAATAATCATATATTTACCTGGACAGATGGTCGAAGACCTGAGAAGTTCAACCTCCGCAGCCTTGAGCACGTGGTCACAAGTTTCAATTCCCTTTGCTATACTGGACAATTCTAACATTCCAACTGAATTTCCCATTTTTTAATTCCTCCGTTAGTTTACATTTATTCTGACACCGGCCGGTGTTGCTTCAGTGACTGTTCCGTCTGCGCTTGCATGGATATTGGCTGATAACCCTCCTTCAGCCGCCTGCCCGATGACATCGCCCTTGTGGACGGTATCCCCGGCTTTGACAGCCAGTTCTGCAGGCTTACCTATATGCTGTGCCAGTGGGATAAATACCTCACCAGGGAAAAGCTCTGTACAGGTGTGTGCGTGCAGGCCATTGTACTGGTTTAAGCCCAGGCGTGCAATCAGGCGGTCTGTGGGGATGCGGTTCAAATCAATGGTAGGCCGCGCTGTGGGATTGGGGGTCTTGTCAATGGTAATTCCCCGCTCTCTTAATTTGACCTTCATATAATTGTTGACTTGTCTTGGAGAAAGGCCCATGGGACATGAGAACATCTCACAGACGCCACAGCTTGAACAGTTTACTGCCTCGCCAAAACATTTGGCAAATTCTTCGTTGGAATCCAGGCCATCCTCCCTCCAGATATTCCTCATGACAAGATGGGGCCTCATGCTGTGGCCAATCTGGAAACGAGGGCAAAGATCCGTACACATACGGCACTGGATACATGCGCTGCGTGCCTGGTGTTTGATTCTTTCTATAGAAACTTCTGTCCTTTTCACAAGATAGTGGTCTTTGGGGAGGACGATTATATTTCCAGTTGTTTTAGTTACTACCTGCTGGCTGATCAGGCCATTATCAGAAAAAACACGTCCCATCATAGGGCCGCCAAGGATGATGGCATAATCAGAAATTTTCGGGGAAGCGGCCTCGATACAAGTCCTGACAGATGTGCCGATGGGAACCTTGAGCATAATTGGTTCTGCCACCTCGCCTACAACAGACAGATACTTGTCAGTAACCTTTGTGCCTTCTGCCATAGCCTCATAAATACTGATTACTGTGCCCACATTGTCGACAACGGCACCGACTTCAATGGGGATGCCGCGCTCAGGTACGGTACGTCCGGTGATCTGCTCTACGATAATCTGCTCATCCCCGGCCGGATAGAACGTCCTCATGGCAAAAATTTCTATATCTGCGTTATTTTTCTGGATTGCTTCTTCTAAAGCTGCAATCTCGGCCTTATACTTTGCTTTCAATGCTATGTAGGATTTTTTTGCTTCCAGGTGCTGGGAAATATACATGATACCCTTGATTAATTCGTCGGCAAAGGTCCTGCACAGATATTTGTCTGTTTCAATCAATGGTTCACACTCGGCGGCATTGACAATAAAATATTCAGCCTTCGTGTTTAACTTGACGTGTGTAGGAAATCCTGCCCCGCCGGCCCCTACAATACCGGCATCTTTTACTGTTTCAATTAAACTCATAGCTTCTTTCTCCATTCATTGATTTGGTGGACATTTTTAGGAGTAATCTGATAATATAGATTATCATTTTACAATACATTGTGATTATACCACATTTTTCGGAAAAGAAATAGATAAAATTTGTATACTCACAGTGTAACCTGTAAAAATTGTATGTTCTTAGGGGCAACCTTACAAAAACGTAAGAATTCCTGTCCGTTTTGAAAGGAGAATCTATGGTTGGCCTGAGGCGGTTACAGTATAATAAACCCGTAGAAAAGATAGAGCAGATTTGAAGAAAGGCAGGAGAAACATATGTCATTATTGGACGTTAAAAATGTAAAGAAAACCTATACTACCCGGTTTGGGGGGAACCAGGTACAGGCTCTTTTAGATGTCACATTTTCAGTGGAGAGCGGCGAGTATGTAGCCATTATGGGTGAATCAGGATCTGGCAAGACAACGCTGCTGAATATTCTGGCAGCCCTGGATAAACCTACAGGAGGGAAGGTATATCTTAAAGGCAGAGATTTAAGCGGCATTAAGGACAGGGAAATGGCGGCGTTCAGAAGGCAGAATCTGGGATTTGTGTTCCAGGATTTTAATCTGCTTGACACATTTTCCTTAGAGGATAACATATACCTTCCTCTTGTGCTGGCAGGAAGGAAGTATGAGGAGATGAACCGCAGGCTCACCCCTATAGCGGGGCAGCTTGGAATTGAAGAACTTTTGAAAAAATTTCCTTATGAGGTGTCGGGAGGGCAAAAGCAGAGGGCCGCAGTGGCCAGGGCATTGATTACAAAGCCTCAGCTGGTTTTGGCCGACGAGCCTACAGGCGCCCTAGACTCCCGCTCTGCAGATGACCTGATGGAATTATTTACAGAAATCAACAAGAACGGACAGACAATCCTGATGGTCACTCACAGTGTAAAGGCAGCCAGTAATGCCAACAGAGTGCTTTTTATTAAGGACGGGGAAGTGTTCCACCAGATATATAGGGGAAACCTCTCAAATGAAGAAATGTACCAGAAGATTGCAGCGTCCCTGACTGTGTTGGCTACAGGAGGTGAGCAGTAATGTTTTATGCAAAACTTGCCCTTATTAACTTGAAAAAGAATGGAAAGACATATATACCTTATATACTGACCTGCATCTTGACAGTCATGATGTTTTATATCATGAATGGCATTGCCAGGAACAGTGGGTTAGATCAGATGCCTGGGGCAGGAAACCTGAAACTGATACTTATCTGGGCGTCAGGAATTACGGGGATTTTTTCGGCTGTATTTTTATTTTACACAAACAGCTTCCTTGTAAAACAGAGGAAAAAGGAATTTGGATTATACCAGGTTCTGGGGATGGATAAAAGTAACCTGACAAAAATGATGGTCTGGGAAATTGTTTTTATTGTATGTATCAGCCTGGCAGCAGGCCTGGGACTGGGGGTTCTGCTAGGCAGGCTTTTATTCTTGATTTTACTGAAAATGCTTCATTTTTCTGTTTCTCTGGAATTCGCCCTGGAACCACAGGCTGTATGTTGGACAGTGATTCTGTTCCTCTGTGTGTTTGCCGCCACTCTTTTATTTAACCTTCTGCAGGTAAAGACATCCAACCCCATTGAGCTTTTGAGCGGGGGGAGACAGGGGGAAAGAGAGCCAAAAACAAAATGGATTTTGACAGTTGTAGGAGCAGCGGCTCTGGGGGCAGGTTATTTTATCGCCCAGACCACAGACTCGCCGCTGGCAGCCATAGGAAAATTTTTCCTGGCCGTCATATTGGTAATTATTGGGACCTATTGTCTTTTTACGGCGGGGAGCATAGCCTTTCTCAAAGGACTTAAAAAGAACCGGAGTTTTTATTATAAGCCAAGGCATTTTACCGCAGTGTCAGGTATGATATATAGAATGAAGCAAAATGCAGTAGGGCTGGCTAATATTTGTATTATGAGTACCGTTGTGCTGGTACTGATTTCTGTAACGGTTTCTCTGTATGCAGGGATGGAGGACATTCTCACAACACGTTTTCCTGTGGATTTAAATATAGTGCTTTATGATGCATCAAACGAGAACGTGGACCGGATTGGCCGAATTGTAGAGGAGGAGGCACAAAAAGCCGGCGTGCAGGCGCAGGGAAGGATTTCTTACCGGTCGGGAGAGTTCTCTGCTGTTTTTGATAAAAAGGAACAGGCTATTCTACTCGGTGAATCTGATATCGGGAATTCCTACGGCACAGAGGATTACAGGGGCGTTACCATGCTGCCTCTGGAGGACTACAATAAGATGGAGGGCAAAAGTGAAAAACTAGAGGATGATGAAATACTGGTCTATTCCCCTGAGCAGGAAATAGACACAGATACCCTCCATATAGGGGGCCAGGATTTTCAAGTGAAAAAAATACTAAAAGAAATGAAACCGGAGAAAAATAACTACTCTTATGTGATAAAAAATATTTATATTGTTATGCCTGATGTAGAAAAAATAGCAGATATGAAAGCACGATATGGCATGGAAGGGGCGGATACAATTATATTTTCTGATTCTTTTAATCTCAAAGGAGATGAAGAGGCCAAAGTCAGCACAATGAAAATTATTAAGCAGCGTATTACAGAAGAGGTGGGGAATGCCCTTGTAGAGTACAGAGAGGAAGCGAAAGAGAGTTTCTATTCTCTGTACGGAGGATTTTTGTTCCTGGGTATTTTTGTGGGCGCATTGTTTTTAATGGCCACTGTCCTGATTATCTATTATAAGCAAGTCTCAGAAGGCTATGATGACAGAGGCAGATATCAGATTATGCAGAAAGTAGGGATGAGTAAACGGGAGGTCAAAAGCTCAATTAAGAGCCAGGTGCTTCTGGTATTCTTTATCCCCCTGGCTGCAGCTATCCTTCATGTGTCTATGGCGTTTAAGACTCTGACTAAACTTTTGGCCACTATGAACCTGGTCAATACACGGCTGTTTTTGCTGTGCACACTGGGTACGATTGTCATATTTGGAGTGTTTTACGGAATTGTATTCCTGCTCACGTCAAGGCAGTATTATAAGATAGTAGAATAACTCTATTCCTGCGGGCAATAAGCCAAGGGGACATGTAAACATGTCCATTTGGCCGCTGCCGCCAGGGCCTAATACCCCCATGCCTGCATCGCTGCTAGTTTGATGTCCCGTATACCTGCATCGGCTCTTTGGCTTGTTCTGTTATTTCCTTAAAATAAGGCTTCATTGGGTTCCGGGAAACAAAGGCCCAAGGTGAAAGACAATATAGACCTTTGTCCTGAAATATGGTAGGATGAAAAAGGTCTATCACACCAGATTTTAACAATGGAGGTTTGTTTCTATGATTAGGGAACTGACAAAGAAAGACAGAGAGCTGTATTTGAAAATGGCACATGATTTTTATCATTCTCCGGCAGTTCTTCATCCTATACCGGATTCTTATATGGAAAGGACATTTGAAGAGTGCACAGGGGAAAGGGCTTATGCAAAGGGATATATACTAGAGCATGAGGGACAGGCCGCAGGGTATGCCCTTGTGTCAAAGACCTTTTCCCAGGAAGCGGGAGGGTATGTATACTGGCTGGAGGAACTTTATATACGGGAGCAGTTCCGCTCTAAAGGACTGGGAAGTGAGTTTTTTGCCTATGTGGAGCAGAATAAGGAGCCAGGTGTCACCCGTTTCAGGCTGGAGGTGGAGCCGGATAACATTAGGGCGGCTGCGCTTTATGAGAGAATGGGATATAAATACCTGGGTTACCGGCAGATGGTAAAAGAGTTCTAATACGGCCAGAATAGCCGGACTGCCGACATACCGGGCAGATATCAATTATAGGAGGGATATAGAGATGACAAAAGCAGGAGAAAGAAAAGCAGAGACAGTTGAGAGGGTAAACGGAGGGGCAGGCTTTCTTATAAAGGAAGCGCTCTTGAGCCAGGAGCAGTTAGGGGAACACTGTAAAATGTTTTCCAGGGTGACGCTGAAGCCGGGATGTGAGCTGGGACACCATGAGCACCATGGAGAGACAGAGGCATATTACATCCTTTCGGGAAATGGAATGTATGATGACGACGGAACTGCCGTGGAGGTAGAAGCCGGGGATGTAACTTTCTGTGAGGATGGGAAGGGGCATGGCATGAAAAACTGCGGAAAAGAAGACCTGGTATTTGTGGCCCTGATTTTAAAGAAATAGGGCAGTATGGAAGAGCAGTGTATCCCCTTTAGGCAGATAAGGCTATAGGGATGAGGGAGCCGGTGGAGAGCAGCACCGGCTCTTTATTTCTGCCAGCAGCAAGCCAGGGGGACATGCCTTCCAATTTGGCGGCTGCCGGGAGGGTTAAATACTCTTTTGGGGGACTTTGTTAAGGCTGCGTGGGCACAGGCGGGAGACATTCCTTCAGTGCGGCCAGGAGCCTGGCATTGTCGGAAGGCTCCATAATGCAGAAGCGGACATACTCACCTTCCAGATGCTGGAAGGAGGAGCAGTCCCTAATCATCAGCCCTTGCCTGATACAGTGCTGGAAAAGTGCAGAGGCCTTGGGGCCTGGGGGATGTATCTGTATAAGGATGAAATTGGCCGCTGCTCCGTATACAGTGATGTTGGGCAGGCAGCGCAATTCCCTCAGCATTCCTGCGCGCTGCTCTTGCACGAGAACTCTGGTACGTCGGATGTAATCAGTGTCCTTAAACATCTCTTCCCCGGCAAAGGCCGCAATACTGTTCAAAGACCAGGGGATCTGCCTGCTGCGCACCAGGTCCAGGAAGGACTGGTCGCTGGTAACGCCATAGCCGAGACGCAGGCCGGGAGCGGCAAAAAATTTGGAAACACCGCGCAGTACAATAAAATTGGAAAATTCTTTTGCCAGAGGGATGGCTGTGACCATTTGTATATCAGGCGTAAATTCTACATAAGTCTCATCGATCATGACAAAAGTCCCCGCCTCGCGGCAGGCTCTTAAAATCTGGCCCATCTGCTCTGACGGTATGGCAGAGGAGGTAGGATTATTGGGGTTACAGATAATCAGCAGATCGTACCTTTCTTTAAGCTTTTCCAGAAAATCATATAAATCCAGGTGAAAGCCCCTATCAGGAGACAGGATGTAATAGTCCCGGATACTGTCAATAAAAGATAATTCCCTGTCATATTCGGAATAGGTAGGCCCCAGGATCAAAGTCTTTTTCGGCATCTTTTGTTCAATCAGAAGGGAAATTAACTCTGTGGAGCCGTTCCCCACAATGACATGGGAGGGGGAGGCCTGGCAGTACTCACCGATGGCATGGCGCAGCGCGGCATACTCTCTGTCTGGATAGGAGGAAATAATATCCAGGTTCTGACATATGGATGCCTTTATTTTTTCAGACAGGCCCAGGGGATTTACATTGGCCCCGAAACGGACAATAGAGTCCTTAGGAATCCCGTAATATTCTGATATTTTTTCTAAATCACTGCCGTGGAACTGTGGCGTTGTATCCATGTATACAATCTCCTCTCAAATTCTTTCATTCACCCGTTGCAAGAAATACTATAAAGATGATATAATTCATTATAGCGTGCTTATGAAAAAATGCAACGTAAGAAATATGAGTAGGTGACGAGTTTGAAGAATAAGATTAAACGTCTTTCCAAAGGAGATTTTCACATTCCACAGCCGGATATCATTTTTCCTGAGACCCGTATTATTATGCGTGTCGGCGAGGGGGAGATGTATAAGGGGAGTTTTTCTCTGCAGAATCAGGGCGAGGGGACTATCAGAGGGCTTGTATACCCCTCTTCTTATCGTGTCCATTGTGAGGAGCAGGGCTTCGATGGGAATCCGGTTAATATCTATTATACATATGACGGTTCCGGCTTAGTACCCGGGCATGTAGAGCATGGCAAGTTTACGATCGTATGCAATGGCGGCGAGTATGATGTGGCATTTACAGCGATTATCGAGAAACCCTTTGTCATGACAAGCTACGGAAAGGTCCAGAGCCTTGAAGATTTTAAAAAGCTTTCTTTCCGTGACCCCGCCGAAGCGGAGAAGCTTTTCCGCTCCAGGGATTTTTATGAGATATTAAAATACGAAGATAAAAGGATCCAGGCCCTCTATGACAATATGCGCAGATGGGAGCTGGATCAGCAGGCGTTGGAGGAATTTCTGGTAGGCTGCAAACAAAAGGAGAAGATTTTCCTTACGCTGGAGGAAGAGAGCCGTGCCTTTATGGAGGTGGAAGAGGCCCGCAAAGAGACATTTACGATCAAGAAAAATACTTGGGGTTATCTGTCTATGAGCGTGCGCACTGAGGGCGACTTTTTGACAGTTGAGCATACAAAGCTGACTACAGAGGAGTTTATCGGCAATTCCTACAGGCTGGAGTATATCATTTCTACAGACAATCTGCACAGGGGCAGCAACTTTGGCCAGATTATCCTGGAGACACCCTATGAGACACTTAATTATGAGATTGTTGTGGAAAAGGACGTGCGCCGTGAGGAGGACCGCCGTGCCTTGGACGCAGAGTTTGCCGGGATTGTAAAGCGGTACCTGACTTATGAGGCTGGCAGGATTGATTTAAATACATGGACGGAAGAGTCGCTGAAAAAGATAGAGCATCTCAGAGAGGCGGACAGTAAGAATGAGATATATCTTCTTGTTCACGCCCATATATGCCTGCTTGGCAAGCGGTTTGAGGAGGCCAAGTGGATTTTAGAATCTTACAATTATAACAGGTTTGCCATTGGCAAAAATGTTGAGCTGAGTTCTTATTATCTTTACCTTACAACGCTGCTGAGCAATGACTCCATAGGGCAGAGAAGAGTGGCTGAGGAATTATCCAGGTCTTACATGAAGCATCCAGACAGCTGGATGATTCTCTGTATGCTTGTGAATGTGGACTCAGAATATAAGATTTACAGTGAAAGGCTGCGGGTTTTGGAACAGCAGTTTAATGAGGAAAAGACAAATAATATCTGGTTTTATATGGAAGCTTTTAAGTGCTTCAGGGATAAAAGTTCCTCTCTTAAGAAGCTGGGCACTTTTGAAGTCCGTGTCCTGTTCTTTGCGGCTAAATATAAGCTGATGACAAAAGAACTGGCTCTGTACACAGCCAATCTGGCAAGCCAGCTGAAGAACTTTGACAAGCATTTGTATGAGACCCTTGTACTGGCATATAAGATGTATGAGGAATCTATGATTCTGACTGCCATCTGCACGCTGCTGATCAAAGGGAACTGTGTGGATAATCTCTATTTTAAATGGTATGAGAAGGCAGTGGAGGCAGAGCTTAAAATTGCCCAGCTATATGAATATTATATGGCGTCTATAAGGGAGAGCCATTTTCACAAGGCCCTTCCCAGGTCAGTCTATCTATATTTTATGCATGGAAATTCTCTGGACTACCATAAATGTGCGCTTTTGTATTCCAATCTGATTACCTACGAGGACGAATCCAGTGAGATTTATGCCCATTACAGGGATGAGATGGAAGCCTTTGCCTGGAACCAGCTTGAGAGACGGCATATTGATGAGCAGCTCAGAATCATATATAAGCGTTTTATTTTAGAACGCTCTATGAACCCAGAGCGCATCCAGGCGCTGTATGATATCTGCCATGCCTATGTGATTACGACTAAGGTGCCCAATATGAAGTTCATCCATATTATCGCAGATGATGGGAGCATTACCCAGAAAGTCCCTTATGTGGACAAGGGGGCGCAGGTGTTCCTGTATGCAAAGACAGACCGGCTTGTCTGGGAGGCAAAAGACGGCAGGCACTACACTGACTCGATCCCCTATGAGAGCAGGCGGCTGTTCTATGAACTGCGCTATATGGATATGTGTAAAAAATATCTCAACAGCCTCAGGATGAATAAGCTGGAGGAAGAAGAGGAGGAGCTGACCCTGGAGACGGTCAGGGAGCGGGGAGTGGAGAATTATAAAGAAGAGGAACTCTTTGCCCTGTGCAGCAAGACAATCCGGGAAAATAATTACGAAAACGATGATTTCCTGACATATATCTGCTTTGAGCTGTTCAGCCAGGGACAGTACGATAAGGTGATCCTGACTTATCTGGCGAATTACTACTGCGGCGCAACCACAGATATGAAGCGTCTCTGGAGGGAAGCAAAGGAGTATGAGGTGCATACCCACAAACTGGCGGAGAGGATTTTAACCCAGATGCTGTTTGCGGAGGAGTTATTCAACGAGGTACAGGTCTTTGAGGAATACTATGCCGAGGGAGCCTACTTCCGGCTGCAGCAGGCGTATTTGGCGTATATGTCCAGAGCTTTTGTAGTGGAGGAGAGGAAGATAGGCAAAAGCATCATTGACATTATATGCAGGGAGTACGAGAAGGGGGAAGATACCATCGATATCTGCAAGATTGCTGTACTGAAGTACTATTCCAACAGAGAGTATAATTCGATGATTAGGAAGACCCTGAAAAAGTTCTTGCAGGAACTCAGCGGAAAGCAGATTTATTTCCCATTCTTTTTGAATTATGAGAAAGACTGGCTTATTGAGCTTCAGCTATGGGACAAGACTTTAATAGAGTACAAAGGGCAGAAAGGCAGCCGCGTCATGCTTTACTATCAGCTGCAGAAGGGTGATTCTGAGACAGTGGATTATTCCACGGAAGTGCTGACCCCCATGTACGAAAATTTATATGTGAAGAAGTTTGTATTGTTTGCCAATGAGAAATTAAAATATTATTTTAAGGAGACAATTGACGGCAATACTTACCGCAGTGACAAGGAGAGCTGCGTGAAAGATATAAAGAAAGGTGAGTCAGGGAGATATGGCCGCCTGAATGATATACTTTTAAGTGACGGACGGGAAAGAGAGATGAAGATGAAGGCCTATGCGGCAGAAGATGCGATAGCGGCCCATATGTTTGAACAATACTAAGATACCAGGGGGGTTACTTTTTTACCCTAACATCATACTAAGGAGGCTGTCAGCTATGGGACAAGGCAATATAATTGGATATGAGATAAATGACAAATCCTGCCAGATAAGTTTTTATAATGATCAGCAGCTGGAGCCGGAAACGCTGGAGGTGGATGCAGATAACTTTCAGATTCCGCTGATTATCGGCAAGCTGAGGGACACATGGGCCTATGGCAAAGAGGCAAAGAGGCTGGTGACCATCAAAGAAGGCTTTACTGTCACCAGGCTTCTGGAAAAAAGCCTGGCAGGGGATAAGATCGAGTTTGGCGAAGAGACTTATGACGCGGTCTGGCTTTTGTCCAAGTTTGTGCAGATGTCGCTGCAGGCATTTCCCCAGATAGAGGGGATTGTGTTCAGCGTGCCGGAACTGACAGAGGAGCTGGCACAGCTTTTGCGCGGCATAGCAGTGCGGATGAATATAGATAAAAGGCATATATTTATCCAGGATTATAAGGAGAGTTTTTGTAATTACCTGTTTTATCAGCCAAAGGAACTCTGGCAGTATGAAGCCGCCCTTTTCTGCTGTGACAGAAATGAAATTAAGGCGTATATGCTGCGCCGCTTAAAGCCAGGGTTAGGCGGCGGCAAGACCACATTTGTGACAGTGGATGAGGTGGCCAGTGCACACATGAAGGAACTTGCGGCCGTGTATCCGGTACTGAATGAGGATAAGGCAAAGGAGGCGGATGCCAGGTTCTGTAAGTTTATAGAAGGCGTATTTGACAAGAGGATTGTCTCATCTGTATTTTTGACTGGGGAAGGGTTTGAGAATAACTGGTATCCTATCTCCCTGCGGGTTCTCTGTAATGGCCGCAGGGCTTTTATCGGGAACAATCTTTACAGTAAGGGCGCATGTTATACGGCTTACCGTAAGATGTTCATGCATATTGAGGATCCCGTTTATCTCTCGGAGACAAAACTGACAGACCAGATTACTATCAATATGAGGGTAGATGGCCAGGAGATGTGGTATCCCATTGTATCCTGGGGGGCACACTGGTATGAATCTAATAATCAGTGGGAAGTTCTGCTGGAGGATGTGGAGGATATTGAGCTTCATGTGGAGTCCCTGGTGCAGGGAACTCTGAAAACAGAGGTGATTTCCCTGGAGAGATTTGCAAAGCGCGGGGAGTATTCCATGCGGCTGCAGATAGAGACATTATTTTTGGATGAAAAGACATGTAAGATTACGGTTAGAGATGTGGGATTCGGTGAGTTTTTCCTTCCCACGGATTTTCAGGAAGAGAAGATTTTACATTTAGGAGGCAATGATGGGAAGTTTAATTCTCTGTCATGACAGACATGCGACGCATCCTTATGAGATTACGAGGATACACTGCAAAATATTTACAATTGAAGAGTTATGCTATTATCTGTGCAACAACCTCTACCTGATCGACTATACAATTATGAATGAGCAGCTCTGTACCTGGCTGGAGGAAGAGATCGGCATGGGGGTTCTGGCAGGGAACCTGCGGGATGAGATCAGAATGCGCGGGTCTGTCGAGAAATTCGTGCTTACCATCTTAAAGAGTTCCCGAATTTTCAGGGAACCAGAGATGATAAGGATTCAGAATGTCCTGGAGCGCCTGAAGAACCAGAAGGATATCGAGCGCCAGAAATATAAAGGGGACAATCTCCTTGAGAGCGGTGAGATTGAAGAGGCGATCCTGGTCTATCAAGCTATTTTGAACGAAGAGACAGATGACAGTGTGGATCCTAAATTTTACGGGAAGATCTATGCAGGACTGGGGGCTGCCTATGGCCGGCTGTTTTTGTATCAGGAATCTGCCAGGATGTATGACAGGGCCTACCAGATCTGTGAGGATAAGGAGCTTTTACGCCCTTATCTGTACGCTTCCTATAAATATATGTCACTGGAGGAGTACCATATTCTTCTCACAAAGCATGATGACTATGCTGAGATCAATACACAGATGCGCCGGGAGATGGAGGAAATCAGGCAGCACCTGCAGATGGAGATGACCCCGGTACTCCTTGAAAAGTGGAAGCAGCAGTATAGGAGAAGCCATATTTAACCCTTCTGCCATCGATTTGACATCAGGGCAGAAATATGTTATTATGTCCAGGAATTTTAACGCGGTAAAGTAATCAATTGATAAAAGAATAAAGCGCCGCGGTGAGGAGGACGTACATTATGAAGAAGAGATTAGCAGCAGCATTAGCGGCGGCCCTTGTGCTGACGGCCCTGACAGCGGGATGCGGCAAGAAAGACGAGGGGGCGGATGCAGGCGGCAGCGCAAAGGCAGATGAGGCAAAGACTGAGGCAGTCAATGAGGAGAAGGCGGAGGGAGACACATTTACCGTTGGCTTTGATGCCAGTTTTCCCCCATATGGCTACAAAGATGATGACGGAGAATATGTAGGGTTTGATTTGGATTTGGCCCAGGAAATCTGTGACAGAAATGGCTGGGAGCTGGCAAAGCAGCCTATCGACTGGGATGCAAAGGATATGGAACTGGACTCTGGGACCATTGACTGTATCTGGAATGGATTTACTATGAATGGACGGGAGGATGACTATACATGGTCAGAGCCTTACGTGGATAACAGCCAGGTGGTAGTGGTTGCAGAAGATGCAGGGATCGCCTCTCTTGAGGACTTATCCGGTAAGATTGTGGAAGTGCAGGCGGATTCTTCTGCCCTGGCAGCCTTGGAGGGAGATCAGAAAGAACTGGCCTCTACCTTTGGCAGCCTGACACAGGTTCCAGATTATAATACAGCATTCATGGATCTGGAAGCCGGCGCCGCAGATGCAGTGGCAATGGATGTAGGTGTTGCTAAATATCAGATTGAGTCCAGAGGAGGCGGATATATAACACTGGATGAGACAATCTCATCAGAGCAGTATGCGGTGGGCTTTAAGAAAGGCAACGAAAAGCTGAAAGACCAGGTTCAGAAGACCTTAGATGAGATGGCACAGGATGGCACATTCCTTACAATTGCAGAAAAATGGGGCGTGGAAGATGCCGTGTGCTTAGGCAAATAGGCCTGATTATATAAAGTATTACAGGGCATGTTCTGGAGGATTATAAAATGGATATAAGTATTTTAGAAATGGTTGGCCAGCTGAGCAGCGGGATGGTCGTGTCTGTGGAAATATTTCTGGCCACGCTTCTTTTGTCCCTTCCATTGGGATTGCTTGTGGCATTTGGAAGGATGTCCAGAATTAAAATTATACAGTGGGCTGCAAAGGCATATATCTCCATCATGCGGGGAACCCCTCTCATGCTGCAGCTCATGGTTGTGTATTTCGGCCCGTACTACATATTGGGGATCCGTATCAGTGCATCCTACAGGCTGACCGCCACCCTGATTGCCTTTGGAATAAATTATGCTGCCTATTTTGCCGAGATATACAGAGGCGGGATTGAGTCTATGTCCACTGGGCAGTATGAGGCGGCGCGGCTTTTAGGGTACAGCGGGGGACAGACATTTTTCCGTATTATTTTTCCCCAGGTAATTAAGAGGATTCTCCCTTCTGTGACAAACGAGGTAATTACATTAGTCAAAGACACATCTCTGTCATTTGCAATTGCTCTTCCAGAGATGTTTACCACAGCAAAGCAGATAGCGGCGGCGCAGACATCAGTGGTCCCCCTGATTGGGGCCGGGATTTTTTATTACGTGTTCAATCTGATTGTGGCGGTAGTGATGGAAGCCCTGGAGAAGAAGCTGAATTACTATAAGTAGGAGGGAATGTTATGAGTTTGCTGGAGATGAAGCATATAAAGAAAAGCTTTGGCGCCAACGAGGTATTGAAGGACATTTCCCTGAAGGTAGACCAGGGGGAGGCGCTGGCGATTATTGGGCCTTCTGGATCCGGGAAATCCACACTTTTACGCTGCGCCACGCATCTGGAGACGCCGGATGCAGGCGAGATACATTATGAGGGAGAATTCGGCCTGGTCTTTCAGAATTTTAACTTATTCCCTCATTTTTCTGTGATGAAGAATATTACAGACGCCCCTATAAAGGTGCAGAAAAGAGATAAGGAAGAAGTATATAAAGAGGCCCGCGCACTGCTTGCCAAGATGGGGCTTGAGGATAAAGAGGATGCTTACCCCTATCAGCTGTCAGGGGGCCAGCAGCAGAGAGTGTCCATTGCAAGGGCGCTGGCTATGAACCCTAAAATCCTATTTTTTGATGAACCTACCTCTGCACTGGATCCAGAACTGACAGGCGAGATCCTGAAAGTGATCCGCGACCTGGCTGCTGAACATATGACCATGGTGATTGTGACCCATGAGATGAATTTTGCCCGGAATGTGGCGGATCAGATTATATTTATGGATAAAGGGATCATTGCTGAACAGGGTACGCCAGAAGAGGTGTTTGGCTCTACGAATGTGAGGATGAAAGAATTTTTGGGCAAGCTGACGGCCCAGCAGTAAGACATAGGACATACAGAATAGAACAAGGCAGAGGGAATGTTGATTTTCTCTCTGCCTTGTATTATAATCATCATGCAGACCTTGTTTCCGGGTGTTTGCAGCATTACGGCAGTACAAACCCTGCAGGCGGTGTGAGAGGATGCTGGGACATGCTGCTGCAGGTGAATGAAAAAATAAAAAGGACAGGTGTAAACGTATGAAGAAATTAGATCAGCTTTATGAAGGAAAAGCAAAAAAGGTATTTGCCACAGAGGATCCAGATATTGTGATTGTGGATTATAAGGATGACGCTACTGCATTTAACGGGGAGAAGAAAGGAACCATTGTGGGAAAAGGCGTTGTGAATAACCGGATGACAAACTATATTTTCCAGATTCTCGAAAAAGAGGGGGTTCCCACCCACTATGTGGAGGAGTTAAGCGACCGGGAGACAGCAGTAAAAAAGGTGGAGATCGTGCCCCTTGAAGTGATTGTGAGAAATGTGGCTGCGGGCAGTTTTTCCAAGAAGCTGGGAATCGAGGAGGGCAGGAAGCTGCTGGCGCCTACCCTGGAGTTCAGTTATAAGGATGATGATCTTGGAGACCCTATGATCAATGACTACTTCGCCATTGCTATTGGCGCTGCCACGAGGGATGAGATCGACAAGATTACCGAATATACATTTAAGGTGAATGATGTGCTGAGAAAGTTCTTCGATGAAGCGGGGATAGAACTGATTGATTTTAAGATTGAGTTTGGCAGGTTCCACGGCGATATTATTCTGGCAGATGAGATCTCACCAGATACATGCAGGCTGTGGGACAAAGAGACGCATGAAAAGTTGGACAAGGACCGTTTCCGCAGGGATATGGGAAATGTAGAGGACGCGTACCAGGAAGTTTTCAAGCGTATAGGCATTCAGTAGGATTTTCAAATTCGGATAAGGACAGGAGATTTATCTATGAGTACAGAGCGTTATGTCAGTCCTCTTTCTGAGCGCTATGCCAGCAAAGAGATGCAGTATATATTTTCGCCGGACAAGAAGTTTAAGACTTGGAGAAAACTTTGGATCGCCCTTGCAGAGACAGAAAAGGAGCTGGGGTTAAATATTACCGACGAACAGATAGAAGAACTGAAAAGCCATGCAGATGATATTAATTATGATGTGGCAAAAGAGAGGGAAAAGGCTGTGCGCCATGATGTTATGTCCCATGTATACGCCTACGGCGTCCAGTGCCCGAAAGCCAAGGGGATCATCCATCTGGGGGCAACTTCCTGTTATGTGGGCGACAACACAGATATTATTGTAATGGCTGAGGCACTGAAGCTGGTCCGCAGGAAGCTGGTCAATGTGATTGCAGAACTGGCAGATTTTGCTGAAAAATATAAGGCCCAGCCTACCCTTGGGTTTACCCATTTCCAGCCGGCCCAGCCTACTACAGTGGGGAAAAGGGCCACGCTGTGGATGCAGGAATTTGAGATGGATCTGGAGGATTTAAATTATGTATTGGGGAGTTTAAAACTCCTTGGATCTAAGGGGACCACAGGGACACAGGCCAGCTTTTTGGAGTTATTTGACCAGGATCAGGATAAAATCGATAAGATTGACCCAATGATAGCTGAAAAAATGGGATTTAAAGCATGTTACCCTGTATCTGGCCAGACGTACTCCAGGAAAATAGATTCCCGTGTGTTGAACGTCCTGGCAGGAATCGCAGCCAGCGCCCATAAGTTTTCAAATGATATCCGCTTGCTGCAGCATTTAAAAGAGGTGGAGGAACCCTTCGAAAAGACGCAGATAGGCTCTTCTGCCATGGCATATAAGAGAAACCCCATGAGAAGTGAAAGAATTGCTTCCCTGTCCAGATATGTGATGATTGATGCGCTGAACCCTGCAGTTACATCTGCGGCCCAATGGTTTGAGAGGACTTTAGATGATTCTGCCAATAAACGATTAAGCCTGCCGGAAGGGTTCCTGGCCATCGACGGCATCCTGGATTTATGCCTGAACGTAGTGGATGGCCTTGTAGTATACCCGAAAGTAATTGAGAAGCGGCTGATGTCTGAGCTGCCCTTTATGGCAACAGAAAATATTATGATGGACGCGGTAAAAGCAGGGGGAGACCGGCAGGAACTCCATGAGAGAATCAGGGAGTTATCTATGGAGGCCGGGAAAAATGTCAAAGAAAAAGGTTTGGATAATAATCTCCTTGAGCTGATTGCAGCTGACAGCGCATTTAACCTAAGTTTGGAGGACTTAAAAAAGACAATGGAGCCTTCCCGCTATGTGGGGCGCGCGGCAGAGCAGGCAGAGGCATATCTGAAAAATGTGATCCGTCCCCTCCTTAAGGAGAATGAGGAACTTCTCGGCATGAAAGCGGAAATCAACGTATAAAAAGGGTGGGAAACCAGTGAGTGTGTTTGGTAATTTATGGCCGCTGACTGTAGGTATCAGCCATGTATATCCATGACCAAACATGCTCATAAGAATATGCAAAGGAATGTTGCAAATGATTGCGGCATTCTTTTTTCTTATGTAGAATTGATAACTATGTGGTAGTCTTGGAATAACTATAGAAAGGTACAGGCAGAGAGAATGGAATATTGTGGAAGGGTCATTAAAGACGAGGGATTCAAGAAGAAAATCTCAGGTATCTTTGGTGCTGTTGTAGTGCTGGCTTTTATGATTGGAATGGTATTGGAGCTGCCGGCTATGAGATTTTCAAACGGGGACGCTGATTATGCGTCTGCACAAGAAAGTTTGATGGATGACGGCCGGGGCAGGAGTATCGGTGGGGACAATAGGGATACTTTCAAGGGAATTTCAGCTTTGGAGATTCCCTCTTCTGGGTTGGAAGACAGCCTGAGATACTTTAACCGGGAAAGGCGTGCTAGAAAATTGTCGGCAGAGTCATTTGTAAAAGGAAGAGACGATGACTTTGAGATGAATGTTCCGGCTGGGGAGGCGAATCACATCAGCAGTTTTTCATCTCCTGAAATACATACGACATCCGGTGAAAATGTATATGCTGAAATCTTTGCAGTTCCCGGCCCTGTAGAGAGAAATGCAGAAAATCATGTGCCTGCAGCTCTGACAGGTAATTTGGGAAGCAGCTTCGGTTTTGGCAGCATTGATTCGGAAGTGCCCTCAGATAACATGGCGTCAAAGAAACCTGTACTGCCGGAAAGTGCTGCGGACGGTACAGTTTCTGATGAACCGGAAACAACGCCGATGCCTGGGGACTCGGCCGACAACATAGTTGCAGACGGCCCTGCTGATGTTGTACTGCCAAATCCACCTGCCGAAGAAGAAACTCCGGGAACAGATATTCCCACAGGCGGAGCGCCGGAAGACAGTATTCCAGGGACAGATATTCCAGCAGATGGAGTACCGGATGAAAACACTCCGGGAGCAGACATTCCGACAGATGAAGTACCGGATGAAAGTATACCGGAGACGGATGTTCCCTCAGATGAAGGGACAGGCACTGTACCGGCGGAAGGTTTTCTGATCAGCGAAGAAGGACTGATTTATGGGTATAATCCCGAGGCCGGCCTTGTGGCGGACGGCGAATCTCTTGCGCTTCCGTCTGAAGGGTGCAGCGGAATTGCTTTCGGGGCCTTCGATGGCGTAGGTGCTGGCATTGTAGACATTTATATTCCGGCAAACATCACCTATATTGAGGATGGTGCTTTGGCGGGACTGACAGATTTACAATGGATTGAGACAGATGCTGCGAATCCCAATTACGCAAGTCCGGATGGAATTCTTTTTGACAGCAGCATGACTTCCCTTCTCGCATTTCCTGGAGGAAGAATTGGAAGTTATCTGGTTCCGGAATATGTGACAAGATTTGCGGATTATGCCTTTGCCGGTTCACTTTTGGACAGGATAGATATGAGAGCCTGTTCCTATGTTGAAGTCGGCAGCGCTGTGTTCGGGGAGGGCGGAGGCTTTGGGAAGGTAGTGGCCGTCCCGGTGGAAAACCAGGAAGAGTATATCCATATTTTCAGCAGCCTTGGAGCCACAGTGGAGTCAAACTCTTCCTACGAGGCTGAGGGCCAGCCGGATGTGGAGTGATAATCCCTGTTGCGCTTAGGATAGGCCGAATCAGGGCCATTCCTGTAATTCAGATAATCCCCCGGCTATTATGAATGGCCAGACACACTTTCAGGAATAATAACAGCCAAAAAGCAGGTGAGATGATGGATTATAAGCTGATTATGAATGCGGCAGTTATGGCCGGGGAGATTATGCTCACAAGTGGGGCGGAGACCTATAGGGTGGAGGATACGATGAACCATATTCTGCGCACTGCCCGCACAGAAATGGTGGAAGTCATTGTAATGATGACTGGGATTGTGGCCACCATAGGCAATCCTGACATGGAACCCATAACGGTCATTAAGAGAGTGCAGGACAGAGGGACAAACCTCAATAGGATTATGATGGTCAATGATCTTTCAAGAAAGTATTGTGAAGGGATTTTGTCTATTGAAGAAGTTTATACCAGCCTGAAAAATATAAAGGGGAGACAGTACAGTACATGGATGTGCAATCTTGCGCTGATTCTCATACCTGCAGGGTTTGCCCCACTGTTTGGCGGGGGTATGCCGGAAATAGGAGTTTCAGCAGCCATCGGAGGGGTGCTGGCTGTATTGGCCACATTAGGGAAGTGGCTGCAGCTCAACAGCTTTATTTTGGATATGATCTCCTCCCTGGGGATAGCTCTCGCCGCTATCTCTCTGAAAATACTGATTCCAGAGTTTAATGAGAATGTTGTGATTATAAGCGCCATCATGCCCATGGTCCCAGGTGTGGCAATAACCAATGCTGTCAGGGACACACTTCTGGGAGATTATATATCCGGGGCGGCCAGGATTCTGGAGGCATTTCTAAAGGCTGCGGCCATAGCTCTCGGCGTGGGCGTGGGAATTGCACTGGCAGGCGCCGTGTATCCGGGAGGTGGTTTGTTTTGAGGCTGCTTTTAGGGGTGGCAGGCTGTTTTGTGGCAGTGACTGCATTTGGGGCCCTTCTGGAGACGCCCAGGAAGTATCTGCTCCACGGGGGGATTGCAGGGGCCATCGGCGGCTTTGTCTATCTTTTCAGTATACAGGAGGGGATGGGCGTGGTGTTGGCCTCCTTCTTTTCTGCCCTGGCTATTGCCATCACATCCCACACATTTGCCAGGATTTTTAAAGCTCCTGTCACTACATTTCTAATTGCGGGGATCCTTCCTACTGTGCCCGGCGCCGGTATGTACAGAATCGTATATTATATTATCTCCAATGACAGATCAAACAGCAGCTTTTACCTGATACAGACACTTGAAATAGCGGGTGTCATAGCATTGGCGATTTTTGTCGTGGATACCTTATTTAAGGTACGCATTAGAAAAAAAGACAGTGAAAAATAGCCCTTTTTGTTTGTTGAACATTTGCGGTACTTGTTCTATAATAAGAACAGTTCCGTTATGCCTGGCTTTAGGTATTATAAGACGGCAGAGGCTGCTGGGACAGGTGTTCGAGGTACAGGAAGTTTTGTTCCGGCCGGGCATGTAAATGGCCCTGGCAGTGGGGAAAGGGCGGGATAGTATGAGAAGTGAAAACATATTGCAGATTCTTATGGAGAGCAAGTATACGGTAGCCATGTGCGGGATACAGATGCTTTTTGAGAATGGGTATCCGGGGTTGAGAGATGGGGATGTGTCGTATGACATAGAACAGAAATATGGCTACTCTGCGGAAGAAATCTTGAGCAGTACTTTTTATGCGACAAGAAAAGAATTGTTTTTTGATTTCTACAAAAAGGAGATGCTGGAACCCACAAAAATTCCGCCGGGAAAGGGATTTATAAATTTACAGAAGCTGGAGGAGTATGGACTGGTACAGGCAGAGATAACGAGAAGGCTGTTTGGCCTTTTGGACCGTGCAGGATGCAAACATGCCATCAATATGCACGGCTCTGTATATGAGAATTTTTGCACCCATTGCGGTAAAGAATATTCTATGGAATATATAATGGAAGCAGAGGGGATCCCTCTGTGCCAGGAGTGCAAGAACCCAGTCCGCCCTAAAATATGCCTGTTTGGGGAGATGGTGGACAATGGCATTGTCACCAAGGCGGCGGAAGAGATACAGAAAGCAGATGTGCTGTTGGTTCTGGGGACTGGGCTGCACGCCGCCCTCTGCCATCAGCTGATTCAGTATTATGCAGGAGATAAGCTGATTTTGGTCACCAATGAGGAGCACTTTTCCGATAAGCTGGCAAATGTGCTTATATACAGCAGGGTAGATGACGCCTTGGAAAAGATTGTAAAGGCCTACCAGAAGAAAATCAAAGAGAAACAAAAAATGGAGAAGATTGGACATGAGTAAAGTAAGAACAAGATTTGCACCAAGTCCCACTGGAAGGATGCATGTGGGGAACTTAAGGACAGCGCTGTATGCGTATTTGATTGCCAAACATGAGGGCGGTGATTTTATCCTGCGCGTGGAGGACACAGACCAGGAGAGGTTTGTGGAAGGAGCCCTGGATATTATTTACAGAACCCTTGAGAAAACTGGCCTGGTACACGATGAGGGGCCGGATAGGGATGGGGGATATGGGCCCTATGTACAGAGTGAGCGGAATGCCTCTGGGGTGTACTTAAAGTATGCCAGGCAGCTGGTAGAGCAGGGAGATGCTTATTACTGCTTTTGCGGCAAAGAGAGGCTGGAATCCTTGAAAACCTCTGTCTCAGAAGAAAACGGCACGGATATCGTTGTCTATGACAAACACTGCCTGGGACTCTCGAAGGAAGAGGTTGAGGCGAACCTGGCCGCAGGCAAACCTTGGGTGATCCGCCTGAATGTCCCAAACGAGGGGACTACAACGTTCCATGATGAGATATATGGAGATATTACAGTTCCCAATGAAGAGCTGGATGATATGATCCTTATTAAATCCGACGGTTTCCCCACGTATAATTTTGCCAATGTGGTGGATGACCACCTTATGGAGATTACCCATGTAGTCAGAGGGAATGAGTATCTGTCCTCTGCGCCTAAATATAACCGGCTATATGAGGCTTTCGGCTGGGATATTCCTATCTATGTACACTGCCCGCTGATTACAGATGAAAACCATAAGAAGCTCAGCAAGCGCTGCGGCCATTCGTCATACGAGGATTTAATCGGCCAGGGATTTGTGTCAGAGGCTGTGGTGAATTTCGTGGCATTGCTTGGGTGGAGTCCTGCAGACACACGGGAAATTTTTTCTCTGGAGGAGTTGGTGAAAGCTTTTGACTACCGGCATATGAGTAAATCTCCCGCAGTTTTTGATACAGTGAAGCTTAGGTGGATGAACGGCGAGTACTTAAAAGCTATGGATTTCGGCCGTTTTTATGAGATGGCAGAGCCTTATATCAAAGAGACTATTACCAGAGGATATGATTTAAAGAAAATTGCGGCCCTTGTAAAAACAAGAATCGAGACACTGCCCGATATGCAGGGACAGATAGATTTCTTTGAGGAACTTCCGGACTATGATATCGGGATGTATACACATAAGAAAATGAAAACCAATGCGCAGTCCTCACTGGAAGTGCTGCAGGAGCTGCTTCCCATCCTGGAAAAGCAGGAGGATTACAGCAACGACGCACTGTTTGAGACGCTCAAAGCTTATGCAGAAGAGAAAGGCTGTAAGAACGGTTACGTCATGTGGCCTGTCCGGACAGCAGTCTCAGGCAAGCAGAATACGCCGGGAGGCGCCACAGAGCTCATGGAGATCCTTGGCAGGCAGGAGTCTGTAAGGAGAATTCAGGCGGCCATTGAGAAATTAGGCAGATAGAAAGAGGTATGTATGAGTTTCAGTAAAGCTCAGACAGAAGCAGTCACACATAAGGACGGTCCATGTCTAGTCCTGGCGGGGCCCGGTTCCGGGAAGACCCTGACAATCGTAAATAGAATTAAATATTTGATTGAAGATGTAAAGGTAAGGCCAGAAGAAATTCTGGTCATTACTTTTACAAAGTATGCCGCCTCCGAGATGAAGGCCCGCCTTTTTAAGCTAATGGGAAGTACCCATATACCTGTTACATCAGGTACTTTCCACGGCATTTACTATGGGATATTAAAATGGGCATATCATCTTGGACCGGGTAATATTTTATCTGAGGAGGAAAAGTATCAGCTTATTAGGCAGGCTGTGGGCAGGCAGGAGCTGGAAATCTTTGATGAGGAGGACTTCCTGGCAGAGATTGCCGCCCAGATCGGGATCATAAAAAACAGCCGGCTAGATCTGGAGACATATGAGGCGGCTGTATGCAGCGCGGAAGACTTCCGGGATATTTACAGGGAATATGAGTCATTAAGGAAAAAAGAAAAAAAGATTGACTTTGATGATATGCTTGTGCTTTGCTGCGAACTGTTTACATCCAGGCCGGATATTTTGAAGCAGTGGCAGGCAAAATTTAAGTATATTCTGGTTGATGAATTTCAGGATATCAACAGAGTCCAGTATGATGTGATCCGTATGCTGGCGGCTCCGGAAAATAATCTGTTTGCCGTGGGGGATGACGACCAGTCTATCTATAGTTTCAGAGGCGCAGATGCAAAGCTGATGTTCCAGTTTAAGGAGGATTACCCCAAGGCCAGGCAGATTCTGCTGGATATTAATTTCAGATCCTCCTCAAATATTGTGGAGAATGCCCTGAAGGTAATCGGGCATAACGAATTGAGGTTTCACAAGCAGATCCGCCCGGACAGGCCCAGGGGATTAAGCCTGCATGTTCAGGAGGTATATGGCCCCAATGAGGAGGCGGATTATGTGTTGGAAGAAATAAAAGTCAGGATCCAGGCTGGAGAAAGACCCCGGGATATTGCAGTTCTTTACCGCGTCCATACAGATGCCAGGCCTCTTGTTGAAAGGCTCGTGGAAAGCAGGGTACCCTTCCATATGAAGGAGCACATGCCCAATATTTATCAGCATTTTATTGCAAAGGACATATGCGCATATTTCAGGCTGGCCCTGGGAGGGCGCTTAAGGCGGGATTTTCTCCAGGTGATGAACAGGCCCAAACGCTATATTTCCAGGGAGAGCCTTATGGAGAGAGAGGTTACTTTTGAGGATCTAAGAAAATTCTACTGCGATAAGGATTGGATGCAGGACAGGATAGACCAATTGGAGTGGGACTTAAAAATGATCAAAAAAATGGCCCCTTATGCGGCAATCCAGTATATCAGGCGTAAAGTTGGCTATGATGAATTTTTGAGGGAATATGCGGCGGGCAGAAATATGCAGGCAGACGATTTATTTGATATTATGGCAGAGCTGATGGAGGTATCCAAGCCTTATACGGCCCTGGAGGAATGGTTTGCCCATATAGAAGAATATACAGAGGCACTTAAGCAGAGGCAAAGCAGAAGGGATACAGAGGGGGACGGCGTACGTCTTATGACCATGCACGCAGCGAAAGGACTGGAGTTTAATTCTGTCTTTATCATTGAGGCAAATGAGGGGCAGATCCCGTTTAAAAAGGCGCTGAGGGAACAGAAAGTACAGGAGGAGCGTAGGCTGTTCTATGTGGCCATGACAAGGGCGAAGGAGCTGCTCAAAATCGTATATGTGAAAACAAAAAACGGAAAGGAAATCTCTCCCTCCCGCTTTGTAGGCGAACTATTAGAAACGATATAAGTTTAGTTATCTTCCAGGGCCCCATCCAGGTCCAACTCCTCATATTCCTGGGAATCCAGCCATTCGTCAAATTTATCTGCCGCCCGCTCATACTCGTCGTCATCCTCTATGTTTTCCAGTACAGGCTCCTCATCCTCAGAGCTGCCAAAGAAACGGTAGAGGAATACTTGTCCATCCTCGTTATTGCCTTCCTCGTCAAGGGGAAGGAGGGCAATATATTCCTGGCCTTCCGTCTCAAGAATTGTCAGGACAGCGCATTCTAACTCCTCGTCATTGTCGAGCGTCAGTGTAACGGTAAGTTCTTCGTTTTCGTTCATATATGGTCTCCTTTATTATTGATATTTCAACTCTAACAAAAAGACAGGGAAAAAGCAAGGGAAAACATCTCCTGGTTTCTATTGACATTGGGGGGAAAAAGGCTAGAATGGAAGAAGCAGGACTTGTAGATTATGAGGATTACAGGAGGATATTTGATGAAAAAAAGGATTTTGGCAGTACTTACAGTGTGTATGGCACTATGCCTGCTGGCAGCCGGCTGTAAGAAAAATGTAGGTACGCCTGAGGATAATGCCGTCCAGGATACAGAAGGCCAGGAGGATAAGGAACCAGAAGAAGAGAGGCAGTATGTATTTGGATACAGTTGCATTGATATGGAAAACCCCTATTTTGACGTACTTAAGCTGTCCATAGAGACGGCCCTTGACGAGCAGGGGTACCGGCTGATTACAAAAGACCCGGGGTCAGATGTCAATGTGCAGATTGAACAGATTCAGGAACTGATTGACCAGCAAGTAGATGCTGTCTTTATCTGCCCCGTGGACTGGGAGAAGATAACTCCGGCCCTGGAGGCCCTTGACGAGGCGGGCATACCTGTCATCAATGTGGATACCCAGGTGAAGGAGATGGGATACGTGGATGCCTATGTGGGTTCTGACAATAAAAACGCCGGTTATCTGTGTGGGGAGGATTTGGTCAGCCAGCGGCCCGAGGGAGGGAGGATCGTGATCCTGGAGTGCCCTTCCATGAATTCTGTCAACGAGCGCATTACAGGTTTTGAGGAGGCCATTGCCAATGCTGGGTTTGAGGTACTGGCGCGGGCGGATGTACAGGGAAGAAAGGACACGGCCCAAAGTGAAATGAAGAAGCTTCTGGAGGAGTATCCACAGATTGATGCAGTGATGTGTGGGAATGACCAGACGGCCCTGGGAGCTTTGGATGCCATAAAGGAAGCCGGGAGAGATGGGATCCTTGTTTATAGTGTGGACGGCTCCCCGGGGATGAAAAGCGAGCTGGCAAAGCCAGGCACTTCCGCAGCAGGCACCAGCGCACAGTCCCCTATTCATATAGGGCGGACTGCGGCAGAGATAGGGTTAGCTATTGTCGGGGGTGAAAAGTATGAAAAGGAAACCTACGAGGAAACTATATTTATTAACCGGGAAAATGTAGAGCTGTATGGAACTGACGGCTGGGAATAGCAAAAGGAGAGAAAAGCGTATGAGAAAAGTACAGGGCAGTCCGCAGCCTTTGGGTGTGACAGTTGGAAGTGGCAGAGTGAATTTTGCAGTAGATGTTCCAGAAGGAAAGTCATGTGAGCTGCTTGTGTACAGGGCAGGAAGTACGGCCGTAGAATATAGCTGGCCTATGGACAATACATTAGGAGAGGTGCATTACCTGGCGCTGGAAGGGTTAGATGCGCAGGAGTATGAGTATAACTACAGGATCAATGGGAAGGTGTGCCTGGATCCCTATGTGAGAGAAATCAGGGGCCGCCGGGAGTTTGGGAAGAAAGAGCCCCCAGAAGAACATACTGTCAGGGGGCGGATTGGCTTAGGGCCTTTTGACTGGGGAGAGGATGCAAGGCCTCATATTCCCCTCAGTGATGTAGTTGCATACAGCCTCCATGTAAGAGGTTTTACAAAACATCCGTCCTCACGGGTAAAGCATAAAGGCACCTTTGCCGGGATAGTAGAAAAAATACCTTATATGAAAGAGCTGGGGATCAACCAGATTCAGTGTATGCCGGTATATGAGTTCAGGGAGTATGTAGGGGGGAAGCAGAACTACTGGGGATATGGAAAAGGTTTTTATTTTGCCCCGAAAGCTGCATACGCTGCCTCCCTGGAAGTGTGCAGAGAGTTCAAGGAGATGGTAAAGGCCTGCCACGGCGCCGGCATCGAGGTGGTGCTGGAAATGCCTTTTGAGGAGGGAATCCTGCTGCAGACTGCTGTAGAGTGCCTACGGTATTATATGTTGGAATACCATATTGACGGATTTGTCGTCAATCCATATAATGTGGCGTGGGACTGTTTAATTAAGGACCCTTTTCTGAAGGGCGTTACGATTTTTAAAAAGGAGGACTGGTTCCAGAATGTCATGCGCCGGTTTCTGAAAGGGGACGAGGGCATGGTAAGAGAGGCCATGTACGCACTGAGACGCAATACAAAAGAAGACGGCTGCTGTAACTATATCACTGCCCATACAGGCTTTACCTTGTATGACCTTGTATCTTATGATGGGAAACACAATGAAGATAACGGCGAGAATAACCAGGACGGCCCTGATTATAATTATAGCTGGAACTGCGGTGTGGAGGGGCCCAGCAGGAAAAAGCAGGTAGAGCTTCTGCGCAGAAATCAGATATGCAATGCATTTTTCCTGCTGCTGAGCGCCCAGGGGACACCCTGCCTGCTGGCAGGGGATGAGTTTGAGAATACCCAGAAGGGGAACAATAATGTCTACTGCCAGGACAATGAACTATCCTGGCTGAATTGGAATAAACTGAAGAATAACGATACATTGTTCCAGTATGTAAAGGAACTGATCGCACTGCGGAAGTCCCACGCGGCGCTCCATCGGCCAGAACCGCTCTCAGGGACTGATCAGGGGGCCTATGGGCTGCCGGATGTCTCCTACCATGGCGAGAGTGCGTGGCAGCCTGCAGAGGGGGTAGCCAGCCGCCAGCTTGGGGTTATGTACTGCGGCGGCCATGGGGGGGATACAGACTGCTTTGTGGCTTATAATATGCACTGGATCGAGCATTCCTTCGCCCTGCCTTCTCCGGGCAAGAAAAAGAAGTGGTATCTGGCGGCAGATACACAGGGGGTGGCGGCCAAAGAAGCACAGGCCCTGAAAAATCAGAAGTCCATTGAGCTCAAGCCTAGAAGCATTGTATTTCTGGTTGGAAAGTAAAAACTGGAAGGAAAGGATGCTTTATTATGAAAGCAATACTTCATTTTTGCACAATTACAAGACATAAAATACTGGTGATGGAGGAGTGCTTTAAAGTGGGCCTTTACAGACAAGGACTCCTGCATGACTTGTCCAAATACAGTTGGATAGAATTTAAAGTAGGCTGTAAGTACTACCAGGGAAACCGAAGTCCCAACAATGCAGAGCGGGAAGATACAGGATGCTCCAGGGCATGGCTGCACCATAAGGGGCGCAACAAGCACCACTATGAATATTGGATAGATTACGGGATCGGGGCAGACAGAGGGATGACCGGCATGAAAATGCCGGTACGCTATGTGGTGGAAATGTTTTTGGACCGCATAGCAGCCAGCAAAATCTATAAAGGAGAGTCATATTCTGATTCAGACCCTCTGGCATATTTTCAGGAAGGGAAGGGCGAATACATGATGCATCCGGAGACAGAAGCGCTCCTGGAAAAACTTCTCCGTATGCTGGCTGACAAGGGAGAGGATGTAACATTTGCATATATCAGATACAAAATCTTGAAAAGCCGAAGGGCTAGGAAGAGGACCGGCCAAAGGAAGCCTGCGCGCCATGGCCTAATACCCCGGTGCAGGCATCGCTTTTAGGCTTATGTCCCTGCCTGCATCGGGGTCTGTGACTTTAACCGGGATAATACATCTGGCTGTCCTGGATATCTGTGAGGACATCGGCCAGGTATTTTCCTGCCAAGTATTTGGCCATGGGAAGGTTCATATCCAGATAATTCCCACAGTCCCTGGCCGATGCTCCGGGTATGGGCCCTTCAAAAGAAGCCATGAAAGAGTACATTTCCTTCATAAGCCCTACGATATCAGAAGACTGGTAGTCCCCTGCAAGAAGGAGATAAAAACCGGTGCGGCATCCCATGGGGCCAAAATAAACGACTTTATCTTTATATTCCTCGTGATTTCTTAAAAATGTAGCCCCGAGATGCTCCAATGTGTGTACCTCGGCAGTATTCATGACAGGTTCCTCGTTGGGGTTAGTCATACGGATGTCAAAGGTCGTGACAGGACTGTTGTTGACATAATCTTTTCTGGATACATATAGACCTGGTACCAGTTTTATGTGGTCTATTGTAAAACTTGCAATCTTTTCCATATGTGTGCCTCCTTATGTGATTTAGGGTAAATATATTAGGTAATCTCCCACATAATTATACCGTCGCAGAGGAAATAAGACAAGTATGAAAAGTTGACTCTGGAACCAGGAATGTTTATACTGAAAAAAGACGGAATATGGAGAAAATGTAGAAAAACCAGGAGGTTGTTTATGAAGCTATATCTTGTTCGCCACGGTGAGACACAGTGGAATAAAATGAGGCGGGTACAGGGACGGTCAGACGTCCCTTTAAATGAATATGGAGAATATCTGGCCCGGTGCACGGCTGAAGGGCTTAGGGATGTGGAGTTTGACTTGGCCTATACAAGTCCGCTTATAAGGGCAAGGCAGACTGCGGAAATTATATTGGAGGGGAGGGACGTGCCTCTGATAGATGAGCCGCGGATACAGGAAATCAGCTTCGGAGTCAGGGAGGGCATGTGCTTCCAGGGAATGGACAGAGATCCTGAAAGTGAAGAATTTTCACGGTTTTTTACCGATACAGCCAATTATAAAGTGCCTAAAGAAGGTGAATCTATCCAGCATCTTCTTGAGAGGGTGGAAGCATTTTTAAAAGAATTATATGCAAAGGAAGAACTGCAGGGGCGGACCATCCTTCTATCTACCCATGGGGCGGCATTGACGGCCATGCTCAACTGTATGAAAGGAAACAGGGCCATCGGTGATTTCTGGGGAAAGGGCGTGCCGGCTAACTGTGCTGTGGCAGAGGTGGAGGTAAACAAAGGGGTGCCTTCCATCCTTTTTGAGGGAAGAATATTTTATTCCAGAGAAAATGCATACACTTGCATGGGTAAAAAAGAGTAGCTGTTTTACTATACATTTATTCCCGCGGGCAACAGGCCAGGCGGCCCTTTTAGTCCCTGGAAGCTGCCGCGTGGGTTCCCTCAGCCTGCCGGAGGTAGAGCGCCAGAATTTCCTCCTGGGTCATTTTAGGCAGCGCTTCATAGAATTCAATATCATTGTCTGTATGCAGGCTGATATATTTTAATATTTCAAATATTCTGTTTTGCATAAGTACCCCCTTTTATAAATCTATCCCAGAAAAATCCGACGCCCTTGGGGGATCGGGTTTTGTTCCTCACAGTATGTTTCTTGAATATAATGTTACCGCACAATATAAGAAAAATATATGCAAATATCGTCTGATTTGTGGTAAAATAACGCCAGAAAGAAAGGGGGAATATCTGTGATTCCTGAGGAGTTGATTATCACAGCCAGCAAACGGGAAGAAATATTTGAGATGAAGCCGGAATATCCATATATAATCAGGCAGGTACATTCACCCATAGGCAAAAGCACCATCGCCCCATGGCACTGGCATGAAGAGCTGGAATTTGTCTATGTCAGAGAAGGGGCCGTCATTTATAATACGCCCCAGAACAGCGCTAGGCTTGAGGCGGGAAATGGAATTTTTGTAAAAAGCAACGTCCTGCATCAGGTGCTTTCCCCAGAACCCGCATCTAATGTACAGTATGAGGTACATATGTTCAGGCGGAACTACCTGGCAGAGGAGAATAGCCTGCTGGATAAAAAATATATAAGTCCCTTTTTGAAGGGGAGTTCTGTATCTGTTGTCTGCCTGAGAAAATCAATCCCTGACCATAAGGAGATCCTGGAAAGGCTTCTTAGCCTGTCAGCACTGGATGCGGGGAAATCATTTGGGTATGAATGGAAATCAAGAAATTTGATGGCTGAAGTCTGGATGCATGTGATCAGCCTGCAGCACGTATCCCCTGATGGAAAAGAAGGGTTGTCAGGCCAGAGGGAGCGCCGGCTAAAGGATATGCTTTTATACATCCAAGAGTATTACATGGAGAGGCTTTCCTTAAAAAATATCTCTGGTGCCGCTAATATCAGCGAGAGAGAATGTCTCCGCTGCTTTCAGGACATCCTTCATACGACACCGTTTATGTACTTACAAGAATACAGAATACAGGCTGCCTGCAACATGCTGAGAAATTCATCAGATAAAATTGTGGATATAGCAGTAAAATGTGGTTTTAATTCAGGCAGCTATTTCGGAAAGACTTTCCGCAGGCAGATGAACTGTACCCCCTACGAATATAGGACTGCTGCAAGATAAATATTTCGGAAAAACAAAATGCCAGGCTGGGGGGAATCGCCGGACTCACCCCAATCTGGCATATATCTGCTGCAAGAAAAGTATTTTGCAGCAGTCTCTTTCTAGCATATACCGAATATACCGCCGACCGGGACAGCCTAAATGGACGCCCTAGTCGTCTTCCTCAGTGGCGACGGCATAGGTCTGGCGTTTTCTGGCCATCTCATCACTTTCCAAGTATTCATCGTAGGTGGTGACTTTATCAATGAGCCTTCCTCCTGGAACGATCTCCATAATCCGGTTGGCCGTAGTCTGTACAATCTGATGGTCACGGGAGGTAAATAAAAGTACCCCTGGGAATTTAATCATCCCATTATTCAGCGCTGTAATGGACTCCATGTCCAGATGGTTGGTAGGTTCATCTAGGAGGAGTACATTGGCGCCTGAAATCATCATCTTAGACAGCAGGCAGCGGACCTTCTCGCCGCCGGAGAGTACTTTCAGGCGTTTTACGCCATCCTCCCCGGCAAAAAGCATTCTGCCAAGGAATCCCCGCACATAGGTGACGTCTTTATTTTCAGAATACTGGGTCAGCCATTCGGTGATGGTATAGTCATTGTCAAATTCACTGCCGAAATCCCTGGGAAAATACGCCTGGGAAGTAGTGATTCCCCATTTATAAGTCCCTTCATCCGGCTCCATTTCCCCAATCAATATTTTGAAGAGTGTAGTTTTTGCAAGCTCATTCCCTCCCACGAAAGCTACCTTGTCGTCATGCCCCAGGGTAAAGCTGATACGATCCAGCACTTTTTCACCATCAATGGTTTTGGAAAGTCCTTCTACGGTAAGGACCTCATTGCCGATCTCTCTGTTGGGCCTGAAATCTATATAAGGATACTTCCTGCTGGAAGGCTTGATCTCGTCCAACTGGATTTTCTCAAGTGCTCTTTTGCGGGAGGTTGCCTGTTTAGATTTGGAGGCATTGGCGCTGAACCTGGAAATAAACTCCTGGAGCTCCTTGATTTTTTCCTCTTTCTTTTTGTTGGCCTCTTTCATCTGGCGTATGAGCAGCTGGCTGGACTCATACCAGAAGTCATAGTTCCCGGCATAAAGCTGGATCTTGCTGTAATCAATGTCCGCTATCTGGGTGCAGACTTTGTTCAGAAAATAGCGGTCATGGGATACTACAATGACTATATTTTCAAAATTAATCAAAAATTCTTCCAGCCAGGCAATTGCATCCAGGTCCAGATGGTTGGTAGGCTCGTCGAGAAGCAATATATCTGGGTTGCCGAAAAGTGCCTGTGCCAGCAGTACCTTGACTTTCTCGGCCCCTGTCAGGTCTTTTAAGTACTTGGAATGCAGTTCTGTTTCAATGCCCAGTCCGTTTAAAAGAGTGGCTGCGTCTGATTCCGCCTCCCAGCCGTCCATAGTGGCAAACTCTGCCTCCAGCTCGCTGGCCTTGATGCCGTCCTCGTCGGTGAAGTCCTCTTTTGCATAGATTTCTTCCTTTTCTTTCATTATTTCATAGAGACGGGCATTTCCCATGATGACAGTATCAAGCACAATATATTCATCATATTTAGAATGATCCTGCTGCAGGAAAGAAAGGCGCTCTCCTGGGGTGATGGCTATTTCTCCTTTCGTAGGCTCAAGCTGGCCGGACAGAATCTTAAGGAAGGTAGATTTTCCTGCACCGTTTGCGCCGATCAGGCCGTAGCAGCCGCCCTCCGTGAACTTGATATTTACATCTTCAAACAACGCTTTTTTACCGACCCGCAATGTTACATTATTTGCACTGATCATGCTCATTATCTCCTTTATTTCGTCATGTTTCTTTGGCTTCCGTTAAGCTGCCTGCCTATCCTGTAGATGGACTGCTAGGCAGAAACCCTCCGGGGATTTTGTTTCCGACACCTATCTTAACACGGGAGGCATCAAAATAGCAAGGCCTCCGGGGGGATTCAAATACACTATGGCAGGAACCTTTTTCGGGGATTTCGTAAAATTTTAGAAAGTTGCTGTTTTCGAATGGGAAAAATCGTTATATAATGAGAAAGGAAAGAGAGGATAGATTATGCAGAAAGGAACTTTAGTTTTAGAAGGCGGGGCCACCCGCGGGGTCTTTACATCAGGCGTACTGGATTACCTGATGGAGCAGGATATGTATATGTCGCATGTGATCGGGGTCTCTGCAGGGGCATGCAATGCAGTGGATTATGTTTCCAGGCAGCCTGGGAGGACAAAAGACTGTATGATACCTACGGATAAAAGCGGGAACTATTATTATGGCATCAGAAAGTTTGTAAAAGAGAGAAGCCTGATGAACATGGACTTGATTTTCGATATATTTCCGAATCAGATTTATCCTTTTGACTATGATACCTATTTCGGATCCCAGATAGAGTGTGAGCTGGTTGTGACGAATTGCCTCACAGGACGGGCGGAGTATTTAAAGGAGAGGAGCCAGAAGGAACGCCTGATGAAGATATGCAGGGCGTCCTCCAGTATGCCTTTGGTGACGCCCATAGTCAATATTGGGGATGTGCCCTACCTGGATGGAGGCCTTGCGGACAGTGTGCCTCTTAAACATGCACTGGAACTGGGAAATGAAAAGATAGTGGTGATCCTGACCAGGAATATGGGGTACCGCAAAAAGAGGGTTTCCAGGGGAATGGCTGAGGTATACCGCAAGACGTACCGCTCCTACCCCAAGCTGGTAAAGGCCATCCTGACAAGGAGCTTTTATTACAACCGTACAATGAACGTTTTAGAGAAGTTAGAAAGGGAAGGAAAAATTTTTGTCCTCCGCCCTATGGTCAAGCCCGTGGCAAGGCTGGAGAGGAATAAAGATACATTGACAGCTTTTTATGCTCATGGATACCAGCTCATGGAGCGGGAATACACCAGGCTTAAGGAATATCTGGAAGAGTAGGCGGAGCTTACAGGGATTTTACCCATTTTTAACATAGAGAGGATAGAGAGAGTCCTCTGTTCTATGCTAAAGTAATCTGGGAGTGTCTGCCTGCCAGGCTGGACTGGTTTGAATTTTTCAGCCATAAGGAGGATATCCCCGGAGTAAACCTGGCCGGGACGCGGGCAGCCCGCGTATCCCAGGCGGCTATGTATGTAAGCTGAAATGCCAGGCGTACTCTGGAACTTTAGGATAAAGAACAGGGAAAGAAAGAGGAAGTTTATATGGGAAAGAAGGTTGTAGAGTATACACAAAACAGGGAGCTGTCCTGGCTCCGGTTTAATCAGAGAGTGCTGGAGGAGGCAAAGGATGAGAGCGTGCCCCTCCTGGAGAGGATGAAATTTGTCGCTATTTTCACGAGTAACCTGGATGAGTTTTTTATGATACGGGTGGGCAGCCTGTATGATATGGCTTCTGTTAATAATAAAACGGTGGACCGTAAATCTGGCATGACTCCCCGGGAACAGCTGGACGCCATCTATGCAGCAGTGGCCCCCCTTTATAAAGAGAGGGATAAGACATACGGCGAGATTAAGAAGCAGCTCCATCCGTATGGTGTGTGTGGGCTGGACTTTAAAGAACTGGAGCAGCAGGAGAGGAAGTTTGTGAAGAAGTATTTCAAAGAGCAGATTCTTCCCGTGCTGTCCCCCCAGATTGTAGACGCAAACCACCCCTTTCCCCACTTGCTGAATAAAGAGGTGTATGTAGTGGCGGATTTGAAGCTGGACAACAGGCGTATGATGGGAATTGTACCGGTACCCCAGTTCATATCGGATATCCTGTACCTGCCAGGACATGACATCCGCTATATACGGATAGAGAAGGTGATTATGGAGTACTTGGATATTGTGTTCGAGCAGTACCAGGTATCTGACAGGAATTATATCTGTGTAACCCGCAATGCAGATGTCTCCCCCGATGATGAGGCCTATGCAGACAGCAGCGAGGATTTCCGCTATATTATGCAGAAAACACTCCACAAACGCAGGCGTATGGCTGTAGTCAGGCTGGAGGCGGCAAGCGCACTCAGCCGGGAGATGGAGAAATATTTCTGTGAGAAGTTCAATATCACCCCATCCTGTATTTTCCGGACGAAAATTCCGATGAAGCTGGATTTTATGTTCGCCATTGCGGATAAAGTGCCTGCTTCTATGAAACGTTCTCTGATCGATGAACCTTTTACGCCCCAGCCGTCTCCCATGCTCGCAGAGGGCAGCGTGATGGCCCAGGTGAAGAAAAAGGACGTGGTTCTGTCTTATCCATATGAGAGTATGGAACCCTTCCTGCAGCTGATAAAGGAGGCGGCGTCAGATCCCAATGTGATGACCATTAAAATTACAATATACAGGCTTGCAAAAAAGACAAGGCTGGTGGAGTATCTGTGTGCAGCAGCCGAGAATGGCAAGGAAGTCACAGTGCTCATTGAGTTAAGGGCCAGGTTTGACGAACAGAATAATATCGATTGGTCAGAGCGTATGGAGGAGGCCGGATGCCGGGTGATTTACGGCTTTGAGGGATATAAAGTGCATTCCAAGATTTGCCTGATTACATATAAGAGTAAAAATGAAATCCGCTATATTACCCAGATTGGCACAGGGAATTATAATGAGAAAACAGCAAAGCTCTATACAGACTATTCCCTGATGACAGCAGATCAGGCCATTGGGGAGGATGCGGCCGTATTCTTTAAGAATATGTCCATAGGGAACTTGGACGGTGCATACAAGCATCTCATTGTCTCCCCTTCCAGCCTGAAGCCAAAAGTGCTGATGCTGATGGATGAGGAGATTAAAAAGGGCAGCAGCGGCAGGGTGATCATGAAGATGAATTCTGTTACAGATATGGATTTTATCCAGAAAGTGGCGGAAGCCTCCAAAGCAGGCGTGCGCATTGACTTGATTGTGCGGGGAATCTGCTGTATCCTGCCAGGCATTGCGGGGGAAACAGAGAATTTGACAGTGACCAGTATTGTGGGCCGATACCTGGAGCATCCGAGAGTGTTTGTATTTGGGAGCGGGGCAGACCAGAAGGTCTATATTGGATCTGCGGATATGATGACCAGAAATACAGAAAAGCGGGTTGAAGTGGCATGTCCCATTTATGACGAGGCCATTAAAAAAAGGCTTGTACGCAACCTCCAAATTATGCTGGCTGATAATGTGAAAGCCAGGGTGATGCAGAGCGATGGGGTCTATGTGAAAAAGGAGAAGAAGGACGGCAGGGCCATAAATTCCCAGCTTGTGTTTATGAAAGAGGCGCTTCACGCCAAACGTCCGGAGAGAGTGCCTGAGAAAATTTCCCTGCTTGACAGGGTAAGGAAGCTGTTTAAATAAAGGAGGTCCTTTTGCTTCCGAGGGCTGCAGGAAATGTTGGCGGGGGAGGCAAATAGGCAGCCAGATAAAGAGGGAGGAGAGAATAAAGTGGAAAAAAAAGAGTTTGGCAGAATAAAGGATGGCAGTATGGCATATCTGTATACCCTGAGAAATAAAAATGGAATGTGTGCAGCAGTGACTGACTTTGGAGCAGCGCTGGTGTCTCTTTGGGTGCCAAATGAAAAGGGAGAGAAAATCGATGTGGTGCTGGGGTATGACGATGCAGCGGGATACGAGGCGGGAGAAGCGGCCCTCGGAGCCTGCGTAGGCAGAAACGCAAACCGCATAGGCGGCGCAGTTTTTGAACTAAACGGCATTACATACAAGCTGGAGGATAATGACAATGGCAATAACCTGCACAGCGGCAGCCAGTATTACCACAAGCGGATCTGGACAGTAGAAGAAGTAAAAGACGACAGGATCGTATTTCTGCTGAGAAGTCCTGATAATGACCAGGGGTATCCGGGCAGCCTTGCCATGCGGGCATCCTATATGCTGGGCGAAGAAAACACACTGCGCCTGACCTATGAGGCAGTTCCAGACAAGGATACAATTATTAATATGACCAACCACAGCTATTTCAACCTGAATGGACATGGAAGCGGCAGCATTGTGAACCATTTTATGAAAATTGATGCTGATTATTATACGAAAGCTGATGCTAAATCCATACCTACAGGAGAGATTGCAGAGGTGGAGGGCACGCCTATGGATTTCAGGGATGGGCAGCAGATAAGAGAGGGAATCGACGCGGATTATGAGGCTATAAAATTTGGCGGAGGCTATGACCACAACTGGGTATTGAAAAATAATGGAAAATTTGCTAAAGTAGCGGAGGCTGCAGGGGATAAGAGCGGCATCCGTATGGAAGTATGGACGGATATGCCGGGGATGCAAGTGTACACGGCTAATTTTCTGGATCATGAGCCAGGCAAAGGCGGCTTGCATTATCAGAGGCGTTGGGCCGTATGCTTTGAGACACAATATTTTCCAGACGCCATCCACCACGAGCATTTTCCGGGGCCGGTCTGCAGGGCAGGAAAGACTTACAAAACCGCCACGGAATACCGGTTTAGCTTATAAAGGCAGC
The DNA here is from genome assembly GCF_900604355.1 of Luxibacter massiliensis. Classification (NCBI taxonomy): domain Bacteria; kingdom Bacillati; phylum Bacillota; class Clostridia; order Lachnospirales; family Lachnospiraceae; genus Luxibacter; species Luxibacter massiliensis. The sequence goes on from NZ_UWOE01000001.1 coordinate 1,473,082, forward strand.
ACATGAAGATAAAGAGAGGGCAGGCAGCATAGTATTATATGGGAAAATCGGTTTACATAGCAGAAAAGCCAAGCGTAGCCCAAGAGTTTGCAAAGGCTTTAAAATTAAATACAAAACGCAGGGACGGCTATCTAGAGGCTGGGGATGCGATTGTAACATGGTGTGTGGGCCATCTTGTTACAATGAGTTATCCTGAGGAATATGACCCGGCCCTTAAGCGCTGGAACTTAAATACCCTCCCTTTTATTCCAGAAGATTTTAAATATGAGGTCATCCCTGCGGTGGCAAAACAGTTTGGGACGGTAAGTTCTATTTTGACACGGGAGGATGTGGAGACAATTTATGTGTGCACAGACTCTGGGCGCGAGGGAGAATATATTTACCGGCTTGTAGAGCAGGAGGCCCATGTGCAGGGGAAAAAAAGAAAAAGAGTCTGGATAGATTCTCAGACTGAGGAGGAGATACTGCGCGGCATCAGGGAGGCGAAGGACTTGTCAGAATATGATAATCTGAGCGCTTCCGCCTATCTAAGGGCAAAGGAGGACTATTTAATGGGGATTAATTTTTCCCGCCTTTTGACCCTTAAATATGGGAATAGTATTTCCAATTACCTGCGTACCAAATATACGGTAATCTCCGTAGGACGGGTCATGACTTGTGTCCTTGGTATGGTAGTGCGCAGAGAAAGAGAAATCCGGGAGTTTGTCAAAACACCATTTTACAGGGTGCTGGGGACCATGGGGGCATCTGGGAAGGATTTTGAGGGGGAATGGCGGGCAGTAAAGGGATCGCGGTATTTTGAATCCTTTGATTTGTATAAGGAGAATGGGTTCAAGAAGCGGGAAAAGGCTGAGGAGCTGATAGAATACCTAAAGCATCCAGAGCCTGCGACATGCCAGATCCTATCCGTTGAAAAGAAAAAGGAGAAGAAAAACCCGCCTCTGCTCTATAACCTGGCTGAGCTGCAGAACGACTGTTCTAGGCGTTTTAAAATCAGTCCGGATGAGACACTTAGGATTGTCCAGGAGCTGTATGAGAAAAAGCTGGTCACATACCCCAGGACTGACGCAAGAGTGCTGTCCACTGCTGTGGCAAAAGAAATCAGCCGGAATTTAAACGGTTTATCTAAGTATCCAATGGCAGTCCCTTACCTCCAGGACATCCTGTCTTTTAAGAGCCATAAGGGACTGGAAAAAACCAGGTATGTAAATGACAAACAGATTACAGACCACTATGCCATCATACCTACGGGCCAGGGGTTAAATGGACTGGCCTCAGTTTCAGCAACCGCATCTGGAGTATATGACTGTATTGTGCGGCGTTTTCTGAGCATTTTTTATCCTCCCGCTGTTTACCAGAAAATAGCTGTGACAGCTAAGATTAAAGAGGAATGTTTTTTTTCCAGTTTCCGCCTTCTGGTGGAAGAGGGGTATTTAAAGGTAGCGGGCATTCCCCAGCAGAAAAAAAGCGGCGGCTTATCTGTAGGTGAGGAGGCAAAGGAAGAGGGGGAACAAAATCTGGATTCGGATTTGTTTCAGGCAATACAGAAATTAAAAAAAGGAGATATTTTACCTGTCAGGGCCCTGGAGATCAAAGAAGGTGAAACATCCCCGCCAAAGAGATACAATTCAGGTTCCATGATCCTGGCCATGGAGAACGCAGGCCAGCTTATTGAGGATGAGGAGCTTAGGGCACAGATTAAGGGGAGCGGTATCGGCACCAGCGCTACTAGGGCGGAGATTTTAAAGAAACTAATCCACATTAAATATCTGTCCCTGAACAAAAAGACACAGATGATCACCCCCACCCTGCAGGGGGAGATGATATATGATGTGGTGGATCACTCTATTAAGCCGCTGCTCAACCCGGAGCTGACAGCGAGCTGGGAGAAGGGCCTGACCTATGTGGCGGAGGGAGATATAACACCAGAAGAATATATGAAAAAGCTGGATCATTTTATTATCAGCCGAACCAATAAAGTAAAAGGACTGGGCAACCAATACCAGCTTAAAGGCTGTTATGACAAGGCGGCCCAATTTTATACAAAGAGTACAAAAAAGAAAAATAAATCAGCCGGCATAAAACAGGAGGAGCATGACAATGAAGGAGATCACGGTAAAGGAGCTTTACACACTTAAGGAGACCATTGCAAAAGATATTTTTGCGGGAGTGACATACCCATGGGAAGTTCTTCCCAAGATTGGCAGCTTTATATTGGAACTGGGCAGGCAGCTTTCTGAGGAAGAATATGAAAAGCGGGGCGAAAATATATGGGTCGCACGCAGCGCAGAGGTGGCCCCCACTGCATATATCAACGGTCCTGCAATTATCGGGAAGGGCGCCCAGGTCAGGCACTGTGCCTTCATCAGGGGAAATGCGATTGTGGGGGAAGGCGCCGTTGTGGGAAATTCCACAGAGCTGAAAAATGTGATCCTTTTTAATAAAGTCCAGGTACCCCACTATAATTATGTTGGTGATTCCATACTTGGCTATAAGTCCCATATGGGGGCAGGGTCCATCACTTCTAATGTAAAATCGGACAAAAAGCTGGTAGTGGTTAAGACTCCGGAAGGAAATATAGAGACTGGGATGAAGAAGTTTGGCGCCATGCTGGGAGATGAAGTAGAGGTGGGATGTGGAAGCGTTTTGAACCCTGGCACGGTGGTGGGGAGCCACAGCAACATCTATCCACTCTCATCAGTAAGAGGATATGTGCCCGGGAAAAGTATTTATAAAAAACAGGGCGAGGTAGCAGAGAAGCAGTAAGAATCTGTGCAGCAGGCATAAAATAACTGGGCAGTTTAGTCCTGCATGAACAGGACGGCATTTTTAACATGGGGTGTAACTTCGGTTTTATGGGGTTGCACCATTTTTATGATAATGGGATTTATTTTTAGAGGTGAAAAAAGGTTGTCCGAAGTCTATATCAGTGATATGATACATATACAAATCTAATCATTTACGGAATACATTTATTCTGGCGTTCGCCAAAACAAATCCAGATTTGTAAATTTTATACAGAGGAGTGGTGCCTTTGGGCGTATAGTAAAAATGAAATAAATTGGATCTTGTAAATTTGGCATACCCCATGCCCGGATGGCATTCCCTTCTAGATTTATGTCCAGGCGGGAGGGGCGCGTTAAATTGTTGTTGACATTTGGCGGTAAGTATAATAGTATATCAATAGAAGCGAACAACTGTTCGGAAGATTAAGAAGGAGATTGTAAGGCTATGGCAAACGGAAATGAAGAGAAGAAAAAAGCGCTGGATGCAGCGATTGCAAAATTAGAGAAAGACTTTGGAAAAGGAACTGTGATGAAGCTTGGGGAGTCCGGGGCCCATGTATCCGTGGAGACCGTACCTACAGGATGTTTAAGCCTGGATCTGGCACTGGGGTTGGGCGGCGTGCCGAAGGGCCGCGTCATTGAGGTGTATGGGCCAGAATCCAGTGGTAAGACCACAGTGGCATTACATATGATAGCAGAAGTACAGAAGCGGGGCGGCATTGCGGGGTTTGTGGACGCAGAACATGCATTGGACCCGGTATATGCGAAGAACATAGGGGTAGATATCGACGAACTATATATTTCCCAGCCAGACAGCGGGGACCAGGCTCTTGAGATTGCAGAGACAATGGTGCGCTCAGGCGCCATTGATATTATTGTCATCGACTCCGTGGCGGCCCTTGTGCCGCGGCAGGAGATTGAAGGGGATATGGGGGACAGCCATGTGGGGCTGCAGGCAAGGCTGATGTCCCAGGCTTTGAGAAAGCTGACTCCGGTGATCAGTAAGTCTAACTGTATTGTCATCTTTATTAACCAGCTCAGAGAAAAAGTGGGGGTAATGTTCGGGAATCCGGAGACGACCACGGGAGGCAGGGCATTGAAGTTTTATGCATCCGTCCGCATGGACGTGCGCAGGATTGAGACTTTGAAGCAAAGCGGCGAGATGGTGGGAAACCGTACCCGCATTAAGGTAGTAAAGAATAAGATTGCACCGCCGTTCAAGGAGGCAGAGTTCGACATTATGTTTGGCAAGGGTATCTCAAAAGAAGGAGATATTCTGGACTTGGCAGCAGGCCTTGATATTGTGAAGAAAAGCGGCGCATGGTATGCGTATGAGGGCAACAAGATCGGGCAGGGGCGCGAGAATGCCAAGGCATATCTGATAGAGCATCCTGAACTGACAGAAGAGCTAGACCGCAAGGTACGCGCCCATTACCAGCCGGACGACTCACAAGGTGAGGCGGCAGAGGACTTAAGACTGACCCCCAAGGAAAAGAAAGGGGCAGAACCAAAGGATGCCAAGGCAGGCAAAAAATCGGAAGAGGAAGCTTGACATGATTGTGACGAAACTGGAAGCTGCGGCAAAGACAAAGTATAAAGTATTTCTTGACCATCAGTTCGCCTTTGTATTATACAAGGGCGAACTTGCCCGTTATGGGATCTGTGAGGGTGCGGAGATAGAGGAGGGGCAGGCGCAGGAGATTCTTTCCACGGTCATCCAAAAGAGGGCCAGGCTCAGGGCCATGCACCTTCTGGAGGCCATGGACCGGACGGAGGAAGGGCTTAGGGAGAAGTTAAGGCAGGGCCTGTATCCTGCCGAGGCAGTGGAGGGAGCAATCGAATACGTCAAGTCTTTCGGATATATTGACGATTATAGATATGCTGTCAATTTTATAGAGGGCAGAAAGAGCTCAAAAAGCAGGCGTGAGATATACGCAAAGTTGTGCGGCAGGGGCGTGCCCTCTGAGACAATTGAGCGTGCCTTCAAAGAGTGCATGGGGGAGGGCCAGGAGGCAGAGGCGATACGGGAAATTGTAAGGAAAAAGAGGATGGATCTGTCAAAGTCGACAGAAGAAGAATTACGGAAATTCATGGGATATTTATCGCGAAAAGGCTTTCATTATGACGATATCCGTCAAGTGATACAAATTCATAATGAGAATGCTTGACATAGTTGTGAAAACAGTATAAAATTTAACTGTTGTATTTAAACATACCCAAAAGGGCATCCCATAATTTATGCCCCGCCGGGCGGTACTGCAGATAAATCTGCATAGGGGGCGTACCCAGATATACGCCTTGTATCCACACCTGCCGGACGGCTTTGCATAAGACCATGGGATAATGTATAAATGTACAATGAAAATTAAATAAGGAGGTGCTCCTGTGCCGACAATGATAAGTATTGTTATTGCTGTAGCCCTCGCGCTGATAGTTGGCGTTATCACCCGTCTTTTGACGATTTCCAGCCTGAAGAATAATGCAGAGTCCAAGATTGGCAATGCAGAAGCTAAGGCGAGAGAGATAATTGATGATGCTGTAAAGACTGCTGAGACAACGAAGAAGGAAGCTCTTTTAGAGGTGAAGGAAGAGTCTATCCGGACGAAGAATGACCTTGAGAAAGAGACGAAAGAAAGAAGAAATGAGCTGCAGCGCTATGAGAAAAGAGTGCTTGCAAAGGAAGAGGCCGTTGACAAGCGGTCCGAGGCCATTGAACAGCGGGAAGTTAAATTTACAGCTAAGGAAGAGCAGCTAAAGCAGCGCGAAGCGAAAGTAGATGAACTTAGTCAGAAAAGAGTACAGGAACTAGAGAGAATCTCAGGACTTACCTCCGAACAGGCAAAAGAATATCTGTTGAAAACTGTTGAAGATGATGTGAAGCATGACACGGCCAAGATGGTGAGAGAGCTGGAGACACAGGCGAAGGAAGAGGCGGACAAGAAGGCAAAAGAGTATGTCGTCAATGCCATCCAGAGATGTGCAGCGGACCATGTGGCTGAGACTACAATTTCTGTTGTGCAGCTTCCAAGTGATGAGATGAAAGGAAGAATTATCGGCAGGGAGGGGCGCAATATCCGTACCCTCGAAACGCTGACAGGCGTTGAGCTGATTATCGACGATACTCCTGAGGCGGTGGTATTGTCGGGATTTGACCCCATCAGGAGAGAGGTTGCAAGGATTGCCCTTGAAAGGCTGATTGTGGATGGGCGTATCCATCCTGCAAGAATTGAGGAGATGGTAGAGAAGGCCCAAAAAGAAGTCGATGTGATGATAAGGGAAGAAGGAGAGGCTGCGGCGCTGGAAGTCGGCGTGCCGGGAATCCATCCAGAGCTGATACGTCTGTTGGGACGTATGAGGTTCAGGACAAGCTATGGGCAGAATGCATTGAAGCATTCTATTGAAGTGGCCCAGCTGTCAGGGCTTCTGGCCGGAGAGATCGGCCTGGATGTCAGGATGGCCAAACGTGCAGGGCTTCTGCATGATGTGGGAAAATCTATTGACCATGACGTGGAAGGATCCCATATTCAGATTGGTTCAGATCTCTGCAGAAAGTACAAGGAATCTGCTACTGTCATCAATGCAGTAGAATCCCATCACGGAGACGTGGAGCCTCAGACACTGATAGCATGTGTAGTCCAGGCGGCCGATACTATTTCTGCTGCCAGGCCGGGGGCCAGAAGAGAGACAATTGAAACATATACAAACAGATTAAAACAGTTGGAAGAAATATCAAACCAGTTTAAAGGCGTTGACAAATCTTTTGCTATTCAAGCAGGTAGAGAGATTCGAGTAATGGTAGTTCCGGAACAAGTATCTGATGATGACATGGTACTTATGGCCAGGGAGATTGCAAAACAGATTGAATTTGAGTTGGAATATCCAGGCCAGATTAAGGTAAATGTGATCCGTGAGTCACGGGTTACAGATTATGCAAAATAATTCATTTCAGATCAGAGTGGAAAGTACAGCCCTTGTCGTGAGACAAGGGCTTTTCTTATGGTGCAGGAAGGTTTCTTGAGTTCCCCTATAACATAAACACACGCTTCCTGTGACGGTGTGCACTGGTTCCAAGATGAAGAGTGCCCCAAGCAGAGAATCATGCTGTGTCAGGATTCTTTCTTAATATGCAATAGGAAAAATGGCATATCCCCCCAGTCCCTGCCTGGTCATATGTGGGATAAAAACATATTGGTGAAAGAATGGATTTAAAAACTTGCAAAATGCTATAAATATGTAACGAAAAATCAGGATTAATCAGATGCAAGTGAAATAAATAAGAATTATATAAAAATAAAACTTGCATATTGAAAAGGGGTATATTATAATTATAACTCAGAGCATGGAGGAATCCCCGGGCAGGCCTGGGGCAGTATTATATAACCATGGAAAAGAGTTAGTATTGTATATGGAAGCAGGAGGAGAGAAGATGTCACTTACATTGTCAAAAAAAGCAGCAGGTGTAAAGCCTTCATCTACATTGGCTATCACGGCCAAAGCCAAAGCACTGAGGGCGGAGGGTGTTGATGTAGTCGGGTTTGGAGCAGGGGAGCCAGATTTTAATACCCCGGATAATATTAATGAGGCGGCTGTAAAAGCAATCAGAGAAGGATTTACCAAATATACGCCGGCGTCGGGGACAGAAGAATTAAAAAAGGCAGTCTGTGAGAAGTTTAAAACTTTTAACGGCATAGATTATAAAACCAACCAGATTGTGATCAGTAATGGAGGCAAGCACTCCTTGACAAATATTTTCGAGGCAATCCTCAATCCCGGGGATGAGGTCATCATTCCGGCGCCATACTGGCTGACCTACCCTGAGATCGTCAGGTTATCCGATGGAAAACCGGTATATGTCTATGGGGAAAAAGAGAATGGATATAAAGTGACTGCTGAACAGATACGCAGTGCAGTGACAGAAGATACGAAGGCCCTGATTCTTAATACGCCCAGTAATCCTACTGGCATGGTTTATACGGAAGAAGAATTAAAGGAGATCGGGGATATTGCAGTGGAGAAGGATTTCTATGTGGTATCCGATGAAATGTATGAGTATTTGATTTATGGTGAGAAAAAGCATGTCAGCATTGCCTCACTGGGAGAGGAAATTTACAGACGTACAATTACATGCAGCGGCGTGTCTAAAAGTTACTCCATGACCGGGTGGCGTATCGGATATACCGGTTCCAGTCCAGAGATTGCAAAACTTATGGGCAGCGTACAGAGCCATCAGACATCCAACCCCAACTCAATTGCCCAAAAAGCTGCCCTTGAGGCCCTGACAGGGGATCAGTCTGCAGTCACAGCCATGAAGGAGGAGTTTGACAAAAGACGGAAATATATATATGGCCGTATTTCTCAGATGCCTCTGTTAAGCCTGCTTGAGCCAGAAGGGGCCTTTTATGTTTTTGTAGATACTGCCCAGGTTCTGGAACAAGCTTATAAGGGAAGAAAAATTGAGACGGCAGCCAGGCTGGCTGAGATTTTGATTGAAGATTATAAGGTGGCGGTGATCCCCTGCGGGGATTTCGGATTTGACAATTTTATCCGTTTGTCCTATGCTATTTCCATAGAGGCTATTGAAAAGGGCCTGGACAGAATAGAAGAGTTTGTTTCATCCCTGTAATTTGGGGAGGTGTAAAAGGAGCGGAGCATGAGCGGACAAATTAAAAGAGTCAAAAGAGAATTAAAGTTCAAAGGCGAGATCATCGATTTTTACCAGGACACCATGGAAATTGACGGGGACCACACAGTGGTCTGGGATTTTATCAAACATAAAGGCGCGGCGGCCGTGGTGCCAGTTTGCGAAGATGGAAAAATATGGATGGTAAGGCAATATAGGAACGCCCTGGAACGGTATACCTTGGAGGTGCCGGCAGGCGCCCTCAATGAAGAGGAGGAGCCTGGGATCTTGTGTGCCGGACGTGAACTGGAGGAGGAAACTGGATTTAAGAGCGAAAATCTGGAATGGCTGATTACGCTAAGGACTACAGTGGCTTTCTGCAATGAGAAAATAGAGGTCTATGTTGCGAGAGATTTAATCCCATCCAGGCAGCATTTGGATGAAGATGAATTTATAGATTTGAAAGCGTACACAATAGACCAGCTGAAGGAGAAAATATTCTCAGGTGAGATCGAGGACGCAAAAACAGTCTCTGCCCTCCTGGCCTATGATATGAAGTACGGAAAAAAAGAATAAATAAAGAACCCTGGCATATAATGAAATATCTGAACAATAGGAGGAGTGGCTGTGAAGATACTTCATACAAGGAAGCAGCTTTTTGTTTTCTTTATGCCGGGGTTTTTGCTGGGTATATTATATGTCAATTTAATTATGAAGAAATACACTGCAGAACCAGGGATATTCAGTGATTATTTTTTAAAGCAGTATGAAGCGGCGGAAATTGTGGCTGAAGAATACATATGGTATCTGCTCAGGGTGCGGGCAGTGCCTTTTCTGGTTTTGCTGGGCCTTGCATTCACAAGGATAAGGAAAGTTTCATCCGTGGCCTTTCTTGTTTGGACGGGCTTTTCCAGCGGAATGCTTTTGTCAATGGCGGTGCTGGGAATGGGGATCAAAGGGAGTATCTTATGTGTGGTGGGAATTTTTCCCCAGTTCTTGCTGTATATACCCGCCTATATGGTTGTAATCTGGTACAGTTATACATATCCCCAGAACAGATGGAATACCCAGAAAAGTATATTTGTGGCCCTGACTATGCTGACAGGGCTTATCCTTGAAGTATATGTCAACCCGCTGCTTATGCAGGCTTTTCTGAGTACCCTGTAGCCAGGGAATGGCCTGGAAGCATATGGGCCGGCCAGATGTATTCTTTGACAGCTATACCCAAAGGGCACCCCTTCATGCATATCCTTTATACGGAGTCCATCCGTCCGAAGGATATGCATGAAGGGGTGCCCTTTGGGTATACTTTAATCATGTTTCCCTAAGCTTCTTAGGAGGACGCCCAGAGCCCAGAGGCTTACTGCCAGCTGGCTGATTAACATGCCCCAGAGGTAACCTTGTATTCCAAAAAGAGGGATTGCAAAGAAAACACCGGCAATCCTGATAAGTAGCCCAAAAGAATTGATAAGAAATGTATAGGTTGTTTTCCCCAGTCCATTTATGACGCTTAAAAGCGCAGAGTTTGTATATAGGAAAGGGCACATCCAGGCCAGGGTAAGTATAAACTTGCCGGCCATGGCGCTTCCAAATAAGGCTGTGCCCATCCAGGAGCCGAAAACAAGGAAGAAAAAGCAGCAGCCAAGGCCCAGGATAAAACAGGCTCCTGCCACTTTTTTGATAATATCTACCATTTCCCTCTGGTTATCCGTGGCTTGTATTTCTGCCACAGTGGGCATAAGCATAATAGAGATGGAGCTCGTTATAGCTGAGGGGAACAGAATGCAGGGGAGGGCCATTCCCGTCAGGACGCCATAAGTGCTCAGGGCCTCTGAAGTGCTTAACCTGAACATTTGAAGCCTGGCTGGGATGGAAATGGCCTCTATGCTCTGGAGCAGTGTGATGAGGACTCTGTTTGCCGTCAGCGGCAGAGAGAGGGGGAGCAGCTCACGAAGGCGGGGGAATATATCCTTGTATGTAAAATCCAGCCGGGCAAAATGACGGGTGTTTCCCGACAGTGTTTTGGCAGCATAAAGTGCGGAAGCCATTTCCCCGATTACCAGTCCTACAACAGCGATTGAAACAGGGGCGTCAGTACCCTTTTTCTGCAGGATTAAATAGAAGATATAGACAGAAAGGATCCTGGCGGCCTGGTCGGCAAGCTGGGAGACGGCAGGTATTTTTGTTTCCTTCATGCCATAGCAATATCCACAGATACAACTATGGACTGCTGAAAATGGAAGTGCATAGGACAGTGGTATAAGAAGGTTTTCACAGCGGGGGTCGCCTAACAATGTTCCGGCGATATAGGCTGCATTTTTTTGGAGGAACAGCATACAGGCACAGGAAAATATAAAAGATAGAAAGAGTCCTAAAAGAAGAATCTCCCGGGCCTCTTTCTTCCTGCCGAGAGAGATTTTCTGTGCCACTGTCCTGGAAATGGCTGTCTCAAGCCCGGCTGCTGTCAGTGCGAAGCACAGTGAATAAACGGGGAAGATAAGCTGATATAACCCAACTCCTTCCTCCCCAAAGGTCTGGCTTAAAAATACCCGGTAAAAAAAACCCATAAAGCGGCACAAAAATCCAGTGGCCGTCAATATGAAAGTACCTCGGATGATAGTTTGTTTTCTGGACACGTGTATGTATCTCCTAAAAAACATGTTTTTAAAACATATTCCAGTTTTTGGCTTGACAGAACCCAAACCGGGTGGTATTCTACAAAAGTAGAAATCCTAGTAATTTAATAGGGATTAAAATACTAGGGATTCATGTACAAAATTGGGAGTGAAGACTGTTTCAATGACAGGAAGGTGATAAATTGAAGTTATCTACAAAAGGCCGTTATGGCCTGCGCGCACTGATAGACCTGGCACAGCACAGTGAGCGGGAACCTGTTTCCATCACCAGTATCGCCGGAAGGCAGGATATCTCAGAGCGCTATCTGGAGCAGCTGATGTCCATGCTCAAAAAAGCAGGGTTGGTGAAAAGTATCCGGGGCGCATCTGGCGGATATGTGCTGGCCAGGGAGGCCGGCGATATTTCTGTGGGGGACGTGCTGCGCGCTTTAGAAGGGAGCCTGGAGCCGGTAGAGTGCTCTGGGTTAAATTCTGAGGAAGGATGTAAAGCTGCAGACAGCTGTGTGACAAAATATGTCTGGCAGCGGATCAGTGAGAGTATCAACCAGACAGTGGATGAGATCAAGTTAGAACAGCTGGTTAAGGAGAGCAGGCAGAAGAGCTGCGGGGAAGTTTTCAGCCAGAGAAACTGTAAGAATTAATATGGAAGATGCAGGAGGAAACACAAAAATGAATAAACTGATTTATTTAGATAATGCTGCAACAACAAAAACAGCGCCGGAGGTCGTGGAAGCGATGCTCCCGTATTTTACGGAACACTATGGGAACCCTTCCAGTGTATATGGGTTTGCTGCGGCAAATAAAGAAGTAGTGGCAGAGCAAAGAGAGGTGATTGCCAGTGCGCTGGGGGCCAAAGCAAATGAAATATATTTTACGGCAGGCGGCTCCGAGTCGGATAACTGGGCGTTGAAGGCGGCCGCTGAGGCATATGGGAATAAAGGGAAGCATATTATCACCACGAAGATTGAGCACCATGCCATTTTGCATACTTGTGAGTATCTGGAGCAAAATGGCTATGAGGTGACTTACCTGGATGTGGATGAGAATGGAATTGTAAAGCTGGAGGAATTAAAGAATGCTATCCGGCCTGATACGATACTTATCTCTGTCATGTTTGCCAACAATGAGATTGGCACAATACAGCCTATCCGCCAGATTGGCGAGATTGCCCATGAACATGGCATATTGTTCCACACAGACGCGGTACAGGCATTTTGCCAGGTGCCTATCCAGGTAGATGACTGTCATATCGACATGCTCAGCGCAAGCGCCCACAAATTAAACGGGCCAAAGGGGATTGGATTCCTCTATATCAGGAAAGGCGTCAAAATCCGTTCCTTCATCCATGGAGGGGCACAGGAGAGAAAGCGCCGTGCCGGCACTGAAAATGTCCCTGGCATTGTAGGGTTTGGCGCGGCTGTAAAGCGTGCGGCAGCCACTATGGAGGAACGTGCCGAGAAAGAAACAAAGCTGAGGGATTATCTCATAAAGAAGCTGGAGGAGGAGATACCATACTGCAGGCTGAACGGAGACCGGGCCAAACGGCTCCCCAATAATGTGAATTTCAGCTTTCAGTTTATAGAAGGGGAGTCCCTGCTGATTATGCTGGATATGAAAGGTATTTGTGCTTCCAGCGGGTCTGCATGTACATCTGGTTCCCTGGATCCATCCCATGTGCTGCTGGCCATCGGCCTGCCCCATGAGATCGCACATGGGTCCCTTAGGATGACTCTGGGTGAGGAGACTACCAAGGAAGATTTGGATTTCGTTGTGGACTCCCTCAGGGAAATTGTGGAAAATCTCAGAAAAATGTCACCATTGTATGAAGATTTTGTTAATAAACAGAGTAAATAACAGGAGGATAAATTCATGTATACAGAAAAAGTAATGGATCATTTTCAAAATCCGAGAAATGTGGGGGAAATAGAGGGCGCCAGCGGCGTAGGTACAGTCGGAAACGCCAAATGTGGAGATATAATGCGCATTTACCTTGATATAGATGATAATCAGATTATCCGGGATGTGAAGTTTAAGACTTTTGGCTGCGGGGCTGCCGTGGCCACCAGCAGTATGGCCACAGAGCTGGTCAAAGGGAAGTCTGTGCAGGACGCGATGCAGATAACAAATAAAGCTGTCATGGAGGCGCTTGACGGACTTCCGCCAGTAAAGGTCCACTGTTCATTGTTGGCGGAAGAGGCTATCCACGCAGCATTATGGGATTACGCCCAGAAACATGGCATAAAAATAGAAGGGTTGGAAAAGCCGAAATCAGATATCCATGAAGGTGAGGAAGAAGAGGAAGAGGAGTATTAATGGACAGAGTTGTAGTGGGGATGTCCGGCGGCGTAGATTCCTCTGTGGCTGCATACTTGTTAAAGGAGCAGGGGTATGATGTGATTGGGGTGACGATGCAGATCTGGCAGGATGAAGACCGGGCGCTCCAGGAGGAAAACGGAGGCTGCTGCGGCCTAAGCGCCGTCGATGATGCCAGGCGTACCGCGGCCATGCTGGGGATACCCTATTATGTAATGAACTTTAAGGAGGAGTTTAAGGAGCATGTCATTGACTACTTTGTGGAGGAATATATAGAGGGGAGGACGCCGAACCCGTGTATTGCCTGCAACAGGTATGTAAAATGGGAATCCCTTCTCCACAGAAGCCTTTCAATTGGGGCGGAGTACATTGCCACAGGCCATTACGCAAGGGTGGAGCAGCTGGCAAACGGCCGCTATACACTGAGACGTTCGGCGGTTCTTGATAAGGACCAGACGTATGCGCTGTACAGCCTGACCCAGGAACAGCTTCGGCGCACGCTGATGCCAGTGGGGGAATATTCTAAGGATGAGATCAGGAAGCTGGCAGGGAAGATCGGCCTCCATGTGGCGGACAAGCCGGACAGCCAGGATATATGTTTTGTTCCAGACGGCGATTATGCTTCCTATATCAGGGAGAATACGAAAAACCAGATACGGGAAGGGAACTTTGTGTCAAGCGATGGCAGGGTATTGGGAACCCATAAAGGAATCATCCACTATACAGTGGGGCAGAGGAAGGGACTGGGACTTGCCTTGGGATATCCTGCATTCGTGCTTCAGATCCGGCCGGAGACTAACGAGGTAGTAGTCGGGACAAAGGAAGAATCTATGGTTTCTTCTTTTAAAGTGAACCAGCTGAATTTTATGTCTGTGGAGGGCATAACTAAGCCTTTGAGGGTTTTTGTAAAGATCCGGTATAACCACAGAGGGACATGGTGTACAATAGAAAAGACCGGCACAGATGAAATATTCTGTACCTTTGAGGAACCGCAGCGTGCTGTGACACCTGGGCAGGCCGCGGTATTTTACGATGGGGAATATGTGCTGGGCGGAGGTACAATTTTATGATAACCAGTGACTTTCATATGCATACAGACTTTTCATCTGACAGTGATGCTTCTGCCAGGCAGATGATAGAGGCAGCTATCCAAAAGGGACTCAAGACAGTCTGCATTACAGACCATAACGATGCGGATTATCCTTTCCATGAAGAAATGGGAGTTTCCGCTTTTGCCTTTGATTTGGGCGAGTATTTTAAAGTTCTGGGACAGCTTAAGGAGGAGTACAGGGACAAGATTGATGTCCGTATTGGGATAGAGATTGGGCTCCAGCCCCACCTTGGCGCTTATTGCAAAGAATTAGTGAATCAATATCCGTTTGATTTTGTAATTGGATCTATACACGTTGTCCATGGACAGGATCCCTATTATGGGGAAATATTTGAAGGGCGCACAGACGAGGAGGTATACAGGGAGACATTTGAAGCTACCCTTGAGAATGTGGAGGCTGTACATGATTTCGATGTTCTCGGGCATATTGACTATGTAGTGCGCTATGGGATGGGCCAGGCCAGGGACTACTCCTATCAAAAGTATAAAGATGAGATTGACGCAGTACTGAAAAAACTGATTTCTGAGGGGAAAGGGATAGAGATGAATATGGCTGGCTTTAAATATGGCCTTGGATTCTGCCACCCCCATCCTGATGTCATCAGGCGCTACCGTGAACTTGGGGGAGAGATCATTACTGTGGGGGCAGACGGGCACAGGCCGGAGCATATTGCTTATAATTTTAAGGAGGCCTCAGGGATTCTCAAAGGATGCGGATTTAAATACTATACAGAATTTAAAGGCAGAAAGCCTGATTTTAAGCAACTTCCATAAAAATCTATTTTGTACTTGAATTTTTGTTCTTGATTTAGTACAATTAACCATAGTTGATGAATCTTTAACAAGGCTGTTGTTTTGCTGAAGATTTCACAATAAACAGGCTGCGCTGCAGCCACCAACTTTTTAAAACTTTAGGAGGAATTAATCATGGCAGTAAAAGTAGCGATTAATGGATTTGGACGTATTGGACGTCTGGCTTTCAGGCAGATGTTTGGGGCAGAAGGATATGAAGTAGTTGCAATCAATGACCTCACATCTCCTGCAATGCTTGCTCACTTATTAAAATATGACTCTACGCAGGGAAGATATGCACTTTGTGACAAGGTAACCTCAGGGGAGGATTCTATCACAGTAGACGGAAAAGAAATCAAGATTTATGCAAAGGCTGACGCAGCAGAGCTTCCATGGGGAGAGATCGGCGTAGATGTAGTTCTGGAGTGTACAGGCTTCTATACATCCAAGGCTAAGGCTGAGGCACACATCAAAGCAGGCGCAAAGAAAGTCGTTATCTCTGCTCCAGCAGGAAATGACCTTCCTACAATCGTTTACAATGTAAACCACGAGCAGCTTACTAAGGATGACAATGTTATCTCAGCAGCATCCTGTACGACAAACTGCCTGGCTCCTATGGCTAAAGCGCTCAATGACCTGGCTCCCATTAAGACAGGTATTATGTGTACTATCCACGCTTACACAGGCGACCAGATGACATTGGATGGTCCTCAGAGAAAGGGCGACCTGAGAAGGTCCCGTGCTGCAGCCGTGAATATTGTTCCAAACAGCACTGGCGCTGCAAAAGCTATCGGCCTGGTAATTCCTGAACTGAACGGCAAACTGATTGGCGCTGCTCAGCGTATCCCGACTCCTACAGGATCTACAACAATCCTCACAGCAGTGGTAGAAGGCAATGTGACAGTGGATCAGATCAATGACGCTATGAAGGCAGCTTCCAACGAGTCCTTCGGATATAATACAGACGAGATCGTATCCAGCGATATCGTAGGAATGAAATATGGTTCTTTATTTGATGCTACACAGACAATGGTGCTTCCTCTGGACAATGGAACAACACAGGTACAGGTTGTTTCATGGTATGACAATGAGAACTCATACACAAGCCAGATGGTAAGGACAATCAAACACTTCGGTACATTACTGTAAGCCATTGTCCTGGAAAATTTAATCGGATGATTAATTTCTAAGAAATAGACTCACAAAGGGTCCGGTCTCACAAAGGGCCGGGCCCTTTTCTCAGCCGGAAACCTGAAGTCTGCTGTAAAGTATAAGATTTGCAGCGGTTGGCTGGCTTTGGGGATCCCGGCGCAAGCGGCGGCCGCCAAATGCCCACGCTGTACAGCTGAACGGGTGCCTGGCTTGTTGTCTGCAGAAATAAAATTAGGAGGCAATATGATGCTCAATAAGAAATCAGTAGATGATATTAATGTAAAAGGGAAAAGAGTCCTTGTAAGATGCGACTTTAATGTTCCGTTGATTGACGGGAAGATCACAGACGAGAACCGTCTTGTAGCTGCACTGCCGACAATTAAGAAGCTGGCAGCAGATGGAGGGAAAGTGATTCTCTGCTCCCATCTGGGAAAACCAAAGGGACAGCCGGTACCGGAACTCTCACTCTCACCTGTTGCAGCCAGATTATCCGAGCTGCTTGGGCAGGAAGTGAAGTTTGCCGCTGACCCGGAAGTGGTAGGCGCCAATGCCAAGGCTGCTGTGGAGGGGATGGAAGAGGGGGATATCATCCTTCTGGAAAATACACGTTACAGAGCGGAGGAGACAAAGAATGGCGAGGCGTTCAGCAAAGAACTTGCTTCTCTGTGTGATGTATTTGTAAACGATGCTTTCGGAACAGCCCACAGGGCACACTGCTCTAATGTAGGGGTAACACAGTATGTGGATACTGCCGTAGTAGGGTATCTGATGCAGAAAGAGATTGATTTCCTTGGAAATGCAGTTGAGAATCCGGAAAGGCCTTTTGTGGCCATCCTCGGGGGCGCAAAGGTTTCCAGCAAAATTTCTGTAATTGAGAATCTTCTGGACAAAGTAGATACTTTGATTATCGGAGGAGGTATGTCTTATACATTCAGCAAGGCCCAGGGTGGAAGCGTTGGAAATTCTCTTCTTGAGGAAGATTACTGCCAGTATGCGCTTGATATGGTCAAAAAGGCGGAGGAGAAAGGCGTGAAGCTGCTTCTCCCGGTGGATAATGTGATTGCCGATGATTTCTCCAATGATGCCAACCGCAAAGTCGTAGGGCGCGGGGAGATCCCGGATGGATGGGAAGGCCTGGATATAGGGCCTGAGACAGCAAAATTGTATGCGGATGCAGTGAAGTCAGCAAAGACTGTAGTATGGAATGGCCCCATGGGATGTTTTGAGATGCCTAATTTTGCAGCAGGCACAGAAGCAGTAGCAAAGGCTCTTTCTGAGACAGACGCTGTGACAATTATTGGCGGCGGTGATTCAGCGGCAGCAGTAAACCAGCTGGGATATGGGGATAAGATGACGCATATTTCCACAGGAGGCGGCGCTTCCCTGGAATTTTTAGAAGGTAAGGAACTTCCTGGCGTGGCTGCAGCCAATGACAAATAGTTTTGGCAGCCTGGACTGACAGAGAATAAGAAATATAAAGGAGAACAATCAAATGGCAAGGAAGAAAATAATAGCAGGTAACTGGAAGATGAATAAGACTCCAAGCGAGGCTGTTGCGCTGGTGGAGGAGTTAAAGCCGCTGGTGGCTACAGAGGATGCAGACGTGGTTTTCTGTGTGCCGGCTATTGACATTGTGCCTGTTGTGGAGGCCGCAAAGGGGACAAACATCCAGGTTGGGGCAGAAAATATGTATTTCGAGGAAAGCGGAGCTTATACGGGCGAGATTTCCCCTGCAATGCTTGTAGATGCAGGCGTAAAGTATGTGGTTCTTGGGCATTCTGAGAGAAGGGAATATTTCTGTGAGACGAATGAGGATGTAAACAAGAAGGTACTTAAAGCACTTGAGCATGGCATTACACCTATTATGTGCTGTGGTGAGTCTTTGGAGCAGAGAGAGCAGGGCGTGACAATGGACTTTATCCGCCAGCAGGTGAAAGTTGGGCTCCAGGGCGTAACTGCTGACCAGGCGAAGACAGTTGTGATTGCATATGAACCCATCTGGGCAATCGGCACAGGTAAGACGGCTACGACCGAGCAGGCTCAGGAAGTATGCGCAGGAATCCGTGCATGTGTGGCAGAGGTATATGATGAGGCAACGGCGGAGGCAATCCGTATTCAGTATGGCGGTTCCGTAAATGCAGCCACTGCACCAGAATTATTCGCACAGGCAGATATTGACGGCGGCTTGGTGGGAGGAGCTTCCCTGAAGGCTGACTTTGGCAAGATTGTGAACTATAAATAATAATTACAAAGTGGGATCCGGCAGGAGTAAAGTCCGTCCGGCTGTGAGCAGAAAAAGCGCGCAGCCGGGCGGTATTTCTTTTGGCGCGCAGGAACGCAGGTTCTGAATAAACCGATCATTCACTGGAGTGTCCGAATATAAATTATAATATTAAATAGAATACTATTTAGTATATGAAATTAGATGTTTATTTTGGTGCATATTTTTATCTGAAAAATGAAAATATAATTGATATTAGAATTGGAGGATAAAACAGATGGATGATAAATTTAAAATTGAAGTAGAAGAATATATAAATAAAAGCCTTCGGATTAGGAAGGATATTATAGAGCGGGGGAGCAAAATTTCTCAGAAGAAAAATATTTCTTTTAATAAATTTGTCAATTTAGCTTTGGAATTTGCTATTGAGAAATTTGAGGAAGAGTAGCAGAGGGCAGTTTACAGAGAGTTTTGCGAAATTGGGGATCAATAAAGGGAGGAGATGCTATGCGCTATGAAGTGATTGGCATACAGGTAAAAGGTTCCGCACAGGATACTAAATTTTGCGCATATATACTGGATAGCTCTAAACAATTCCAGGCAGGATTTAACAGGCCTATGATTATTTTGTGTCCCGGAGGCGGGTATGGGATGACAAGTGACAGGGAGGCAGAGCCTGTTGCCATGCGGCTTTTGTCCTTTGGGTACCATGTGGGGATCCTGCGGTACTCTGTGGCGCCCGCCCGGTTTCCCACGGCGCTTTTAGAGCTGGCAGAGGCTATGAAGCTGGTACATGCAAATGCTAAAGGGTGGAATGTGGACAGCAGCCAGATTTTTGTCCAGGGTTTTTCCGCTGGAGGGCATCTGGCGGCCTGTCTGGGGGTGTTCTGGGATAAGCCGTTTCTGGGCAGAGAGGCAGGGGCAAAACCGGATATTTTAAGGCCCAGGGGCCTGATTTTGAATTATCCGGTCATCACCTCCAGAAAAAAGTATGCCCATAAAGGAAGCTTTAGAAACCTTTTGGGAGGACAGTATGAGGAAATGAAAAAGCAGGTTTCTATAGAAAGACAGGTGACCTTGCATGTGCCCCCCTGTTTTATTTGGCATTCATTTTCTGATCAGAGCGTACCTGTGGAGAATGCCCTGCTGCTGGCCAATGCCCTGAAAAAGGCAGGCGTATCCACGGAACTGCATATATACAGCAAAGGGGGGCATGGAGTGTCTCTGGGAGACGAGACAACGGCAGACCTTGACGGCGGTAAAATGTGTAAATCCGTGCAGTCCTGGATAGAACTGCTCCACACCTGGCTTCAGGCCATGTGCCATAAGCCGGGCGCCTGAAAGGAGAAGGGACAGTAAAACCTATTTGCAAAAACAGGCAAAAGCATGTACAATAAATAGCGGAGCATTGACAATAAAATGGAGGTAGTAAATATGAGTAAGAAACCAACAGTATTGATGATTTTAGACGGTTATGGATTAAATGATAATACAGCCGGCAATGCAGTGGCAGAGGGCCGCACACCGGTTATGGATAAATTGATGGCAGACTATCCTTTTGTGAAAGGGAATGCCAGCGGCATGGCAGTTGGGCTCCCTGAGGGGCAAATGGGGAATTCCGAGGTAGGGCACCTGAATATGGGGGCAGGCCGCATTGTATATCAGGATCTGACTAAGATTACAAAGGCGATCCAGGATGGAGATTTCTTTGAAAATAAAGCGCTTCTTGAGGCTTGCGAGAATGTGAAAAAAAATGATTCTGCACTGCACATGTTTGGCCTTGTGTCCGACGGCGGCGTCCACAGCCATATTGAACATATATATGGACTGCTGGAGCTGGCAAAACGCCAGGACATTAAAAAGGTATATGTGCATTGCTTCCTGGACGGACGTGATACGCCTCCGGCCTCCGGAAAGTCATATGTGGAGCAGCTGGAAGCAAAAATGAAAGAGTTGGGCACAGGAGAGGTTGCCAGTGTCATGGGACGTTACTATGCCATGGATCGAGACAACCGCTGGGACCGTGTGGAGAAGGCCTACAGGGCCCTGGTACATGGCCAGGGAGAGACAGCCAACTCAGGCCCGGCCGGCATCCAGGCTTCCTATGATGCTGATACAACAGATGAATTTGTACTTCCTACGGTTGTCTTGAAGGATGGAAAACCAGTGGCCACTATCCAGAATCACGATTCTGTAATTTTCTTTAATTTCCGTCCGGACAGGGCAAGGGAGATTACAAGGACTTTCTGTGACGAGGAGTTTGGCGGCTTTGACAGGGGGGAGCGTATTAAGACAACATTTGTCTGCTTTACAGAGTATGATGTGACAATAGCAAATAAGCTTGTTGCCTTTGTGAAAGATGAGATAACTAATACATTCGGAGAGTTTCTGGCGGCTAACCATATGACACAGGCGCGCATTGCGGAGACAGAGAAGTATGCGCATGTTACTTTCTTCTTTAATGGGGGAGTGGAGGAGCCAAATAAAGGGGAGGACCGGATTTTAGTGAAGTCCCCCAAGGTGGCCACTTATGACCTGAAGCCGGAGATGAGCGCCTATGAGGTGTGTGATAAACTGACTGAGGCCATTAAGTCAGGCAAATATGATGTGATTATCATAAATTTCGCCAATCCAGATATGGTAGGGCATACAGGCGTAGAGGCGGCGGCCATTAAAGCTATCGAGGCTGTGGATGAGTGCGTCGGAAAGGCCGTGGACGCGTTGAAGGCTGTGGACGGGCAGATGTTTATCTGTGCAGACCATGGCAATGCTGAGCAGCTGATTGATGAAGAGACAGGCGAACCATTTACTGCACATACCACAAACCCGGTTCCGTTTATCCTTGTGAACGCAGATCCGGCCTATAAGCTGAGGGAGGGCGGATGCCTTGCGGATATTGCCCCCACTTTAATTGAGCTGATGGGAATGGAACAGCCAAAGGAGATGACAGGGAAATCCCTGCTCATAAAATAAATATAGGAAGTTGATATACAGATGCATGATAAGCTGACAAAGAGTGATGTGGAGAAAATACGTGCAGAAATAGAGCACCGCAGGCTGGTTGTGCGCAAGGAAGCCATTGAGGCAGTCAAGGAGGCGCGCGCCCATGGGGATTTAAGCGAGAATTTTGAGTACCATGCTGCGAAGAAGGACAAGAATAAAAATGAGAGCAGGATCCGCTACCTGGAGAGAATGTTAAAGACAGCAGTCATTGTGGATGATTCCTCCCGGGAAGATGAGGTGGGAATTAATAATACAGTTGAGCTATACTTTGAAGAGGACAACGAAGTGGAGACATACCGGCTGGTGACATCTGTCAGGGGCAGCTCCATCCATGGCCTGATAAGCATTGAATCCCCCATTGGAAAAGCAATACTGGGGAAAAAGCTAAATGACAGAGTGTATGTAAAAGTGAATGAGGAGTTCGGGTATTATGTAGTGATCCAAAGAATCATCAACACGAACAACGATGAGGATGATAAAATCAGGAGTTTCTGAAAGAGGAGGATATATGGAGATAGGAGCGGTTTTATTTGACTTAGACGGAACTCTGACAGATTCAGGGCCGGGAATTATCAATGGTGTCCAGTATGCCCTGGAGAAATTTGGCATTGCTTCGGGGGATCCTTCAGAGCTAAAAGCCTTTGTGGGCCCGCCCTTGCTCAGCCAGTTTCAGGCATACTGCAGTTTTTCCCTAGAAGAGAGCAGGCGTGCCGTAGAATATTACAGAGAATATTACCGGGAGACCGGACTCTATGAAAATGAAGTCTATGAAGGGATACCAGAGCTTTTAGAGGCCCTTAAAAAGGCTGGCAGGAAGATATTCATGGCCACCTCGAAACCCCAGGAGTTTGCCGAAAAGATTGCGGGGCATTTTGGATTGGCCAGGTATTTTGACTTTATCGGCGGGAGCCTGATGGACGGCAGGAGAGTCAGGAAATCAGAGGTAATAGAGTATGTGCTGGATTCCTGCCACATGGCAGACAGAGGACAGGCTATCATGGTGGGAGACAGGGATTATGATATTATCGGTGCAAAGGAGGCCGGGGTACGTTCCATGGGAGTCCTTTATGGATATGGCAATATGGAAGAATTAAAAAAGGCGGGGGCCGATGTGGTTGTAGAGACGCCCAGGGAAGCAGCAGAATATATTTTGGGAAGTCTATAGTCAAAGATTCCGATGCAAGCATATGGGATATCAAATCAGCAGGGATAAAGCAATATTTTAACAAAAATTTATTCTAATCTGCCGAATAAAATTAACCTTTGCTCCTTACAATAAAACAAACAGAAAAATTTGTTTTATGATTGTGAGGGATGAATGTGTACAGAGGTTTATGGAAATTGACTCATAAATTTGTAAGGGAGGAATCTGCAATCGCAGTGTTCCTGGCAGTTAACATTATATTTTGGACAGTGGGGACAGTTCTTGTAGGATGTGCGGTCTTGCTGGCGGCAGACAGGGTGTCGGGTAAGATGCTGATGAATGTGCTCTGTGGAGGGGCATACGCAGGAATTATATTTGGATTGGCGGGAGGCGTTATATTTCTTTGGAGGAAGGAAAAGACGCCCACAGCCTGATTTTCAGGTTTATCATGGAAATAAAAAACGGACTCTTAGTCTCCTTCACGTAAGGAAGTGAGGAGGCGGGGATGATACGGCATAGTCATTCGTGGCTATGCCGTTTTGCTTTTTTTAAATGTTTCATATCATACCATCCTTTAGTTTTTGCTATTCAACAATGTTGACTTTTTTCTTTAAACTGAGAAATTTAATATGCAGTTACTTTTCATATCCAGTTTTTATATAGCATGGGACATAGGGATATTTTTTGTTTTTTTCATAATATTGACAATCAGGTTCAATCTCATAAGATTCAACAATATAAGCAATTATGTACTGGGTAAGTTCTTCTGGACTTTCTTTACATCCATACATTAACCATCTGTTTGCAATTCCCCATAATCCATTCATTCCAAAGAAAAAGTGATAACGGATTTTAGGAGAAAAAGAAAACCCATCTAATTCGTTGTCATTATATTTAACTTCTTTTGATACATTGAACATCAAATTGTCGTAATTGTCGAGAAAGTAATATAATAGTTTATTTTTTCTTAGCATTTCGACGAAATCCTTATGCGCTTTCCAAAAGGAGAAATAGGCAATAGCAGTATCGTATAAAGTCTCCCATCCTTTGTCAAATAGTTCTGTTGAAAAATCGTGTATGATCACTTGGCATAAACGGTTTAATAAAGCCTCTTTATTCTTATAATGCCTGTAAAAAGTGCACCGGGCAACTTTTGCTGTAACTATGATTTGTTTGATAGATATATCTTCATAAGGAATATCGTACATCAGAGTCTCGAGTGCATTGATTAAGTCGGTTTCAATTTTGGATTCTTTTTTCATTTCTATTTTTCGCCTTTCTGCGAAAGGCATCAATGTGTTATGAAAAGTATTAGATGGCTTTCGCTTTTCTTTTCTCTTCCATAGTCCACTCGATTTTGCCGGATGACCAGTCAATGTCAGTTTTATAACTATTAATCATCAGGAGGTTCTATGTATTGTCTATTAAAATTCTAAATAATAATTGCTGTGGATTAGATGTCCACAAAACCTGGATTTTTGCCTATATGGGTATCGCTGATTCCAACGATCTTTTACCTTCTGTGAGACACAAGGAACATTATTGTCTCTTTTTTTCAAAAACATTGTAAATCGAGTTTGAGTTTATTATAATTGTTTTGATTTAAAGAGACAAGAGTCTCAGTTGATCTTGCCGTAATGGCAGTTTTTTAAAAAACAAAGGTTAGAATAAACTAACTTAAAGGAGGTGTTTATTTGATGCAAAGTAATTCCGAGCAGGCAGGTCTATCTTATTTATTTGCACTGGCTGGAAAACACAAAAAGTCACTGATAATCGCAATAATTTGCAGCGTTTTTTCAGGATTGTGTTCTTTTATCCCCTATTTAATGGTTTTTAGAACCATGATGTTTTTGTTTTCGGAAAATGGAAATATGGATATCGTTATGGGATATGGATTATGGTCGGTAGTGGCCATTGTGTTAAGATTTATTTTTCAAACACTCTCGATGACATTAACTCATGTTGGTGCATACAGCACTCTGTATGAAGTGAGAAAACGGTTGTGTAACCATATGGGGGAAATAAATCTGGGGTTCTATACTGATAATAGCAGTGGTGAGGTAAAAAAGGTTCTCACCGAAGATGTGGAACGGTTGGAAAAATTTCTTTCACATCAGATACCGGATATTGTAGTTGCGATTGTTGTACCATTAACTGTTCTGATGTATTTATTTACGGTAAATATGTGGATGTCCTTCGTGCTTATTATACCTATCCTATTAACTTTCTTGGGGCAATTCCTAATGTTATATTTATCCAAAAAGCCAATGGAGACATTTTATGGACTCGCTGGACAGCAAAGTGCGGTAATTATGCAGTTTATTAATGGGATGCCAATTATGAAAACATACAATCTTACTGCGGATTCCTTTAAAAATTATGCTGTTACAGTTGAAAAATACGAGAAAGCGTGGTGGGATGTAGCAAAATGGGCTTCCCCTATGAGTGCTGTTATGAATGTGCTTATTGAATCAGGTTTGTTTTTTACATTGCCGTTGGGAGGTTATCTATATCTGAAAGGTAATTTAGAACTATCCTCCTATATATTTTTTGTGATAATGAGTATTGTCTTTTTATCCTCATATTCGAATTTGATGAACTTTGCACAGATATTTTCACAGATATCTTCTGGGGTTGACAGAATCAAAGAAATCCTGGATATCCCATCCATGAAAGATAATGGAAAAAAACTGAAACAAGATAGCGACCATAAAATCCTGTTTGAACATGTTTCGTTTTCCTATGGAGAGCAGGAAGTGCTCCATGATATTAACCTTACTCTGCCCCAGGGGACTTTAACAGCATTCGTAGGCGCATCCGGAGCAGGTAAAAGTACTGCCGCACAGTTAATCCCCAGATTTTGGGACGTAACAAAGGGGTGTATTAAAATTGGAGATATAGATATCCGGGAAATAAAAAATCATAGTCTTATGGATCATGTATCTTTTGTATTCCAGGATGCATTTATGCTGGAAGACACTATGTATGAAAATATTGCTGTTGGCAAAACAGGCTGCAGTAAAGAAGAGGTGATGAAAGCTGCAAAGGCAGCGCAGATACACGATTTCATTATGGGATTGCCGGCTGGTTATGAGACACATATCGGCAGTGAAGGAGTCAAACTATCCGGGGGTGAGAGACAGCGGATATGTATCGCCAGAGCGATACTTAAAGATGCTCCTATTATTATTTTTGACGAAGCTACGAGTTTTACTGACATAGAAAATGAGCATAAGATCCAAGTGGCTCTTGAAAATCTTTTGAAAGGCAAAACTACGATAATGATAGCACACAGACTGCATACGATTATCTATGCCAATAAAATTTGTGTTTTTGATGATGGATATATGGTGGAAAGCGGCAAACATGATGAATTGATAGCGATTCAAGGATTATATGAAAAAATGTGGGATACATATACGCAAAACGAAATGGGGGTGAAAAAAGTATGCTTGAAATGATCCGTAATATTCGATTAATTGCCGGCAGAGATGCAAAATGCATGATTCCTACTGTTTTCCTCTCCATACTTGATTCGTTCTTAAATTCAGGGATGTACTGTGTAATGATCCTTATTCTGCTTGAATTATCGGAAAATAAATTTACAGTTGTAAAATTGAAGGGGTATTCCACAGCTTTAGTATGTATCTTTATAGTCCGTTGTGTAATCCAGGCATTGTCATACACAAAGGCACAGCATGATGGACCGATCATATCAAAAAAATTAAGGCTTTCCATAGGGAACCATGTAAGAAGCTTGAATTTAGGGTTTTTTAATCAGAATACCCAGGGAAAACTGAATGCTGTTCTTACAACGGATATTAATGATTTTGAGACGATATTGACACATTGTGTATGTGATTTAGTTAAAATTATCGCTTTTACGATCCTGTCTTTGTTTATTGCAATAAGTGTTGACTGGAAATTTGGTTTGGTCATAGCTGCAATCGTAATTCTGGCATTACCGCTGCTCAGCATTTCGGGGAAACGGTCCTCAAAGAATTCAGAGAAGGTACATACAGCAAATCAAAATGTAGTTTCCAGGTTAGTTGAATATATAACGGGGATTAAAACATTTCGTTTATATAATATCACAGGCAATAAATTTAAAAGGCTGGATGATGCTCTGAAAGAGCTGAAGAAACAATCCATCAATATGGAGCTGTCTGTCTTGCCCCTTTCATTAAGTTTTTCAGTTGTAACGTCATTGTTAATACCTGCTTCATTGATTTTGGGTACTTATTTATTAAAAGTGAGCAATATCGAACCTATGTATTTTATAGCAGTGCTTTTGATCTCTGTTTCACTTTCAAGTATGATGACGGCGCTTAGTTCGTTGTTTCCACAAGTGCGTTCTCTGAATAGGGCTGCTGAGAATATTAAAGATGTGCTTGCACAGAAGCCGTTTGCGTACCATAAAGAAACAATAGACGATTTAAAAGGCAGTATCATATTTAAAAATGTTTCTTTTGGCTATACAAAGAACGATACTGTTTTAAACAATGTATCATTTACTGCAGAATCTGGCACCACTACAGCGTTGATCGGACCATCAGGATCTGGGAAGACCACAATTGTAAGTCTGCTTTCGCGTTTTTGGGATGTCTCATCCGGGAAAATAACGGTTGACGGAATTAATATAAAGGACATATCGCCAGATGCGTTAACCTCGGAAATGGCGGTGGTGTTTCAGGATGTTTATCTCCTTCAAGATACAATTTTGAATAATATTAAGGTTGGTAATCCAAATGCATCTATGGAAGAAGTGACTTCTGCGGCAAAAGCGGCACATTGCCATGAATTTATAATAAAATTGGAGAAGGGTTATGACACGATGGTAGGAGAAGGTGGTTCTACACTGTCAGGAGGAGAGAAGCAAAGAATATCTATTGCACGTGCTTTGTTGAAAGATGCCCCCATAGTCTTATTGGACGAAACAACATCAAGCTTAGACGCCGATAATGAAAGGGAAATCCAGAAAGCGTTTGATACACTGATGAAAGGAAAAACTGTTCTGGTAATCGCCCACAGGCTAAACACGATTGTAAATGCTGATAATATAATAGTGCTTGAAAAAGGCAAAATTAAGGAATCAGGTACTCACAATCAATTAATACGACAGAATGGCTGGTATTCGAGAATGGTCGCTGAACAGCAGTTGGCTGAACAGTGGTCTGTAAAGAAGTGATATTACAATCAGAAAGGCGGAAATAAAAATGAATGTTAAAAGAGATAATAATAAATTACAGGCAAGAGATTATATAAATATCGGTATTTTTAGTGCCATACTTATGGTCCTATATTTAGTAGCAGCGATGATGAATCTGACACCGGCTACATACATGGTATATTCACCGGCCACAGCTTTATTGGGGGCAATCCCTTTTATGTTCATAGCTACAAAAATACCCAAAAAAGGGACAATTCTGTTATTTGCCGTTGTGCCGTTTCTCTACTTTCTTTTGCTGGCAGGAACAGAGGGAATGATCGTGGCATTATTTGTTGCACTGTTTGCTATAATTGCGGAAGTTATACTCGGCAATGATAGAAAAAATTTTAAACGGCTTTTAATTTCTTATGTGTGTTTTGCATGCTGGAACGCAGTGGGAGGACAATTTAGACTATTTGTATTTACAGATGCCTATTTGGATTTTGGCAAAAAAAGTGGGTTGAACGAAACTTACATTGCGTATCTGAGAGCTCATGCAACTTACTTAAATTGGGGGATTATTATTGTCGTAAGCATTATTTGTGCAGTTATTGGTGTATTTGTAAGCCGCCTGATATTTAAAAAACATCTGGCCAAAGCGGGGATATTGTAAAAAATGAAACTGGATATTCGAACCAAAACAGTTATATTGCTGACGGTAAGTATATGTACGTTTGTGGTAAACAGCATATGGATGGAATTGGCATGTATGGTGATCATTGGAGGCATACAATTATCTTTTGGGAAAAAAATGGTGAGTAAATATTTAATACTGGTGTATTTGGCAATGCTGGCCACACAGTGTTTTGTACTTCCTGTTATTCCGGAAATGGCGCAGGTCATACTTTCGATCCCTGTTGTCCAATTCAGAAAAATGATGCCGTTAGCAATGGTGTTCCTATTGATTATCAGAACAACCAAGGTAAACGAACTGATCGCCACGTTAACAAAGATGAAAGCGCCCAGATCGGCTACGGTAACTTTGGCCGTAACATTGAGATATTTTCCAGCTATTGTGGAGGAATGGAGATACATAAAGGATGCTATGAAATTACGTTATGTGACGGCAGGTGAAAAAAATCCTTTTATGAAAATTATACGGGGAGCGGAATGCTATATTGTTCCGCTTCTCATATCAGCATCAAAGACTGCGGACGAACTGGCGGCGGCAGCAATTACGAGAGGTATTGAAAATCCGGCAGAAAGAACCTGCAGGGGTTACCATAAGTTTAGTCTGGAAGATTATGTTATTGCCGGGTTCTGCATAATTGCTGCTGCTACAACATGTGTTCTGAAGGTGGTTAGGATATGGTAAAGAGATTTGAAACTAGACTAGATAAAGTAAGCTATGTTTATGATGGTGAATTGGAAAATGGGATCTTTGATATTCAGGCAGACATAAAAGAAGGAGAGGGCATTCTTTTATGTGGTAAAAGTGGATGCGGAAAAACGACTATAACAAAATTAATAAATGGTCTTATTCCGAATTTTGATGAAGGAGAAAAAAAAGGTTTTGTTTATATAGGGATGGAAAATATTGATGATCTTCCTATTTATAAAATATCCGAGACTGTAGCAAGTGTATTTCAAAATCCCAAAAGCCAGTTTTTTAACCTTGAACCGGAAAGCGAGATCGTTTTTTCGCTGGAAAACATGGGAATCCCGTTGAGTGAAGTGGAAAAAAGATTGAAAGAGACAGTCAGTGATCTGGGGATAGGGCATTTGATGACAAAAACGATGTTTGGAATGTCGGGAGGAGAAAAACAGATTATAGCCTTTGCATGTGCATATGCCACGAATGCAAGCATCATTGTTTTAGACGAACCCTCAGCAAATCTGGATCATGCCACAACCCAAGTGATCGGTGAAATAATGAAGAAAATGAAAGCAGCAGGAAAAACAATTATTATTGCTGAACATAAGATCTCCTATTTGAAGGATATTGTAGACAGGGTTTTTATCATCGAGGATGGAAGACTAACTGAAACATATGGGGCAGAAATTTTTTTTGGTATGGATGATGAATGGCGTAAATCACATGGTTTGAGGCGGCTAAGAGAAAACTGCGGATTTGAGCCGGTGATTAAAAATAAAATCATAAAGAACTGTATGGGTGTTAAGAGACATGTTTTGGAAATCAAAGGATTGACGTTGGCATATGGAAAAGAAATAGTGAATTCAAATTTAAGTTTTCGTTTAGAATCAGGAGAAATTACTGCATTAATTGGTGGTAATGGAATAGGAAAATCAACCTTATCCCGTTGTATTTGCGGATTGCATAAAGAGGAAAGCGGCATTATTTTATTTGATGGTGCTGATAAAAATTGTAAGCAGCGGAGAAAGGCTAGTTATATTGTAATGCAGGATGTGAACAGACAGCTTTTTGCAGATAGCGTTGAAAATGAATGTTTTCTCGGCAATCCAAAGGTAAGCCGTGAAAAAGTTACAGATATATTAATGAAATTTAATCTTTATGGCCATAAAGATGCACACCCACAGGCGTTATCCGGAGGGCAAAAGCAAAGGCTGGCAGTGGCCGTTGCTGTACTGTCTGAAAAAGATATTATAGTTTTTGACGAACCGACCAGTGGTTTGGATTACGAAAATATGCAGAGGGTGTGTGAATCGTTAAAAAAACTATCTGAAGAAGGCAAAACTATAATTATAGTTACACATGATATTGAATTGATCGAAAACGTATGCACAAGATGTATTGAATTGAGGAGTAATGGTATCTATGAAGCTTTCTGGCGGTGAGCGTCAGCGTATTTCGATTGCCCGCGCCATTCTGAAGAACAGTCCGATCCTGCTTTTGGATGAAGCAACAGCGTCCCTTGATATTGAGAATGAGCTGGCAGTCAAACAGGCGATTGCCAATCTTCTGAAAGAAAAAAAGACCGTAGTAATGATTGCGCACACTCTGTCCATCGTCAAAAACGCAGATCAAATCCTTGTGGCAGGCAATGGCAGGATTGTTGAGACAGGAACCCATGAGGAACTGCTCACAAAAGGCGGGAAATACGCAGCCATGTGGAACGCTGAACAGAAAATATCAGCTTAAAAGGAGGGCTTAATGAAACTTCATGTGTCCGGGGAGGATTATCTGGAAACCATCTATGAACGCCACGGTTTCTGTACAGAGCAGCTTATCGCCGTAGGTGTTGACCCTGAAACAGCGGAGGCCGATGCCTGCCGGATGGAACACGTTATCATCACTGAGAGTTTTTCGCGGCTGAAAGAGGCAGCCACACAGGAATAAAACGAATAAGCAAGCTTGCCACACCGAGGACATCCCGGATATCTTTAGATTGTGACTTGTCCTTTTGCCATGACCTTTGCATTGTCTACAAATGCATCATAGCAAACCGTTATTAAAAATACGGTTAAACGCCAGAAGGGACACTTCTTTGTGTGAAGTGTCCCTTTCGAGTCCGTTTTTTGGGATTTTTAGATGTCGGCCTTTAAATACCGCTGACTGCGGCTTTTCCTACAGCCTTTGTGTGGCCGCCCTGCCTGTCTGGCATGACGGATTCTTCACTGACAGCCTCCAGATTTTTGTTTGCCGTGGAGAGCATCAGTTTAATGCGGTTGAGCTGGTTGACCTCGCTGGCTCCCGGATCAAAATCGATGGCAACCACATTGGAATGAGGGTACCTGCGCCTCAGTTCTTTGATTACCCCTTTCCCCACTACATGGTTGGGAAGGCAGGCGAATGGCTGCGTACACACAATATTGCCCGCCCCGCTGTGGATCAGTTCCAGCATCTCACCGGTCAAAAACCAGCCTTCTCCTGTCTGGTTCCCTATAGATACAATTTCAGAGGCCATTTTGGCTAAATCCTCTATATGTGCCGGCGGAGTAAAATGCCTGCTTTTTGCAAAGGCTTTTGAGGCCGGGGAACGGAACCATTCCAGCGCCCGGATTCCCAGATTACCCAGAGCCGCCTTTGACTTCTTAAAACCTAAGTGTGATACTTTGAAATTCTGATTGTAGAAGCAGTAGAGCAAAAAATCAAGGAGATCCGGCACAACGGCCTCGGCCCCTTCGCTCTCAAGCAAATCTACTAGGTGGTTGTTGGCGGCAGGGAGGAACTTGACTAGGATTTCCCCTACCACCCCTACCCGGGGTTTTTTTATATTCAATGTTTCAACATTATCAAAGTCCTGTATGATATCCTGGCATAATTTTTTGAATCTGCGCCTGGAAGGATAGCCTGAAGATACAAATTCCTTACAAATTTCTGCCCATTTCCTATGCAGCGCATCTGTTGTCCCAGGTATCCTCTCATAGGGCCTGATACGGTACACACACTTCATAAAAATATCGCCCAATATTGCCCCATAGATTCCGCGCAGGGCCAGGGCAGGGGTGATTTTAAAGCCAGGGTTCCCCTCCAGGCCGCTTAAGTTGATAGAGATAACAGGAATGTGCCCATAACCGGCTTTCTTCAGCGCCCGGCGTATGAAACCTATATAGTTGGAGGCGCGGCAGCCTCCGCCAGTCTGGCTGATAATCACGGCCAGCTTATCTGTGTCATATTTTCCTGATAAAATGGCCTCCATAATTTGCCCTACCACCATAAGGGAAGGATAGCAGGCATCGTTGTTTACATATTTCAGCCCCACGTCTACAGCCTGCTTATTATCATTTGGAAGTACCTCTACCTTGTAGCCTGAAGCCTGGAAGGCCGGCTCGAGAAGCTCGAAATGCATAGGGGACATCTGGGGGCAGAGAATCGTGTGGGTTGTGCGCATCTCCTTTGTAAAGGGAACTTTCTCAATGGAGGAAGGCCTGATCTCTCTCTTGGCCTTATGCTGTTCCCTGACACGTATAGCAGCCAGCAGTGAGCGGACACGGATCCTGGCTGCCCCTAAGTTGTTGACCTCGTCAATCTTCAGGGAGGTATAGATTTTATCTGAACGAGTCAGAATATCTGCTACTTCGTCAGTGGTCACGGCGTCCAAGCCGCAGCCGAAGGAGTTGAGCTGGATCAGATCCAGATTCTCCTTTGTCTTGACATAATTGGCAGCAGCATAAAGCCTGGAATGGTACATCCATTGATCCATGACATTCAAAGGCCGTTCTACCTGATGGAGGTGGGAGACAGAATCCTCTGTAAGCACTGCAATATTATAGGAATTAATTAACTCGGGGAGGCCGTGGTTTACCTCGGGGTCAATATGGTAAGGGCGTCCGGCAAGCACGATTCCCCGGTTCCCTGTTTTGTCCAGGAACTGAATGGTTTCCTCTCCCTTTCGCCGTATATCTTCCCTGCAGGCGGAAAGTTCCATCCATGCCTCATGTACGGCGTCTTTAATCTCCTGGCCAGAAAGAGAAAACTTATCGGAAAGTTCATCTGTCAGACGGTAGGTAAGAGTCTCTTCACTCTGGAAAGAGAGGAAGGGATGCATGAAGTCCACCTGGCCCTGTATAATGGAATCCATATTGTTTTTAATATTCTCAGGATAGGAGGTGACAATAGGGCAATTGTAGTGGTTGTTGGCAGCCTCAAATTCATTCCGCTCGTAGGGGACTGATGGATAAAAAATATGCTTGATTCCCTGGCTGATCAGCCATTCAACATGCCCGTGGGCCAGTTTAGCCGGATAACACTCAGACTCACTGGGGATGGACTCAATGCCTAATTCGTAAATCTTACGTGTGGACGCCGGGGAAAGTACGACACAAAATCCCAATTTTGTAAAAAATGTAAACCAGAAGGGGTAGTTCTCATACATATTGAGTACCCGGGGGATACCAATAGTCCCTCGTCTGGCGTCTTTTTCCTCCAGTGGAGTATAGCCAAAATAGCGTTGGCTTTTATACTCAAAAAGGTTTGGCAGCACATTGGCAGCATTTTCTTTGCCGAGTCCGCGCTCACAGCGGTTGCCAGTAATAAACTTACGCCCGCCGCTGAAATGGTTGATGGTCATGCGGCAGTTATTGGTACAGCCTCTGCATTTGGTCATAGTTGTGGAGTATTCCAGAGCTTCAATTTCATCTATGGGGAGCATAGTTGTACCCTCACATTCAGTATAGCGCTCCCGGGCAATCAGGGCAGCTCCAAAAGCGCCCATAATACCGGCAATATCCGGGCGGATGGCCTGGCAGCCGGCAATTTTTTCAAAACTACGCAGTACGGCATTGTTGTAAAAGGTACCGCCTTGTACCACGATGTGGTTTCCAAGTTCCGAGGCGTCGGATACTTTAATTACTTTAAACAGGGCGTTCTTAATGACAGAATAGGCAAGTCCTGCGGAAATATCGGCCACGGCAGCCCCTTCTTTCTGCGCCTGTTTTACTTTGGAATTCATAAACACCGTACAGCGTGTGCCCAAGTCTATGGGATTTTTGGCATATAAGGCCTCCTGGGCAAAATCTTCCACGGAGTAGTTGAGAGACTTCGCAAAAGTTTCAATAAAGGATCCGCAGCCAGAGGAACAGGCCTCATTTAACTGCACGCTGTCAACAGTCTGGTTTTTAATTTTAATACATTTCATATCCTGGCCACCGATATCCAGGATACAGTCCACATCCGGCTCAAAGAAAGAAGCCGCATAGTAGTGGGAGACAGTCTCCACCTCCCCCTCATCCAGTATCAGGGCGGCTTTGATGAGGGCCTCGCCGTAGCCAGTCGAACAGGAGTGGACAATCTCCACATCTGAGGGGAGCTGGCTGTATATGTCTTTGATGGCGCCAATCGTAGTTCCCAGGGGATCCCCCTCGTTATTGTGGTAGAAGGAATAAAGCAGAGTCCCATCCTCTCCTACAAGGGCCGCTTTGGTTGTAGTAGATCCTGCATCAATTCCAAGGAAGGCTTTTCCATGGTAGGAGGACAGATCCTTTACAGGCACCTGATGCTTTGCATGGCGCTGTGTAAAGGACTCATATTCTTCAGTGCTGGAAAACAGAGGTTCCATACGGTCAACCTCAAATTCCATCTTGATTTTTCCCGCCAGCCTTTCCTGCAGTTCCCGGAGGGCCACACTGACCTCTTTCTTGGAGTTCAGGGCGGATCCAATGGCAGCAAACAAATGGGAATGGTTAGGGGCGATTGTATGTTCGTCGTCCAGTTTCAGTGTGCGGACAAAAGATTCACGCAGTTCTGAAAGAAAATGGAGAGGGCCTCCTAAAAATGCCACATGTCCCCGAATCGGCTTACCACATGCCAGGCCGCTGATGGTCTGGTTGACGACAGCCTGAAAAATGGAGGCAGCCAGATCCTCCTTGGAAGCGCCTTCATTGATCAGGGGCTGGATGTCAGATTTGGCAAACACACCGCATCTTGCGGCAATAGAATAGAGGGCCTTATAATTCTTCGCATAATTATTCAGTCCAGAGGCATCCGTCTGGAGCAGGGAAGCCATTTGGTCAATAAAGGAGCCGGTACCCCCCGCACAAACCCCGTTCATGCGCTGTTCCACATTGCCGCCTTCAAAATAAATAATTTTGGCGTCTTCCCCGCCCAGCTCAATGGCTACATCTGTCTGGGGGGCATAGTCCTGAAGGGCGGTGGACACAGCGATTACTTCCTGGACAAAAGGAACGCCCAGATGTTTTGCAAGGGTCAGTCCGCCGGAGCCAGTGATAACCGGGGAAACACGGATGGGCCCTAATTTATAGATGGCCCTTCCCAAAAGGTCAGACAAGGTTTCCTGTATATTGGCAAAATGCCGCTCATAGTCGGAAAAGAGCACCTCATTGTCATGGTTCAGGACAGCAATCTTAACGGTGGTAGAACCAATGTCAATTCCCAAAGTATGTAATTCATTTAAATTCATATTCATAATATGTTCCTCATTTTCTAAACTATTATATGTCAGTTACTTCCTATTAAATGTATTTCTTGTTTTTACAACAATTTACATTATACGACAAGGAAATAAAAAAAACAATTGTTATTATTATGCGGAATGGTGGAAGATTTCCACAAAGTTTATAAAATTTAACAAAATACACACAGTAATTAGCCAACATATGTTTGACAAATATAAAGTGGAACTGTACAATTACTCATAAAGAATTTAAATTAAGGAGATTAAAAATATTGAACTGGCTGAATAAATTAGAACGAAGGTTTGGGCGGTTTGCGGTTCCCAACCTGACGATGTATTTAATAGGCGCTTATATTATCGGCTACGGCATTTATTACCTTGTGCCGAACCTGCTTCTGTGGATTACACTGGAACCCGGACTGATACTTAGGGGCCAGGTGTGGCGTCTGGTATCCTGGGTGCTGATCCCGCCCAGCGGTAATATTATAACGATCATTATTATGCTGCTCTTTTATTATTCCCTGGGCACGGCCCTTGAGCGCAGCTGGGGGGCTTTCAGGTATAATGTCTATATTTTTTCGGGGATTATCTTTACTGTTATAGGTGCTTTTCTGCTGTATTTTGTTGCAGGAGGCTTCCAGGGAATTTATTTCAGCACATATTATATTAATATGTCTATATTTTTGGCTTTTGCGGCAAGCTACCCGGACATGGAGATCCTGCTGTATTTTGTCCTGCCTATTAAAATCAAATGGATGGGACTGGTATATGCGGCCATGATTTTATATTATCTGGTTATGGGGAATATGGGGACAAGAGTTGCGATTGTGGCGTCACTTTTTAATTTTATCCTGTTCTTTTTTTCCAGCAGGAATATGAAGCCTTATACGCCCAAAGAAAGGGCGAGGAAGGCACAGTTCAAACGGCAGTCCAGGCCCCATATGACATATCCGGGCGGCGCACGCCACCGGTGTGCAGTCTGTGGGCGGACGGAGTTAGACAACCCTGCCCTGGAATTTCGTTTCTGCTCTAAATGCAAAGGGAATTATGAGTACTGCCAGGATCATTTGTTTACCCACCAACATGTAGAGTAGGGACAAATACAGACAATTGAGCCTATAAAAGCCAATGTCCCGGCCTGGCGGGGAGAATGACTCTTTTCCATGGAGCAAGTCCAGGCAGAGGGAAAGATGCAGAGAGTAAAAGGAGACTTAAAATGAAGAAGACAAAAGTAGTATGCACAATGGGACCAAACACAAATGACAGGGAGCTGATGCGCTCTTTAATCAAGAACGGCATGGATGTAGCGCGTTTTAACTTTTCTCACGGCAATCACGAGGAGCACAAGCAGAGGATGGACATGCTCAAGCAGCTTCGGGAGGAGGAGAGGACCAATACCGCTATCCTGCTGGATACAAAGGGGCCTGAAATACGTACGGGCCTTTTGAAGGACGGAAAAAAGGTTCAGCTTACGACAGGTTCTGCTTTTACTCTGACAATCGATGAGGTACAAGGGGACTGCAATAAAGTATCAATCACATACCCGGGGTTGGTAGAAGATGTGGACAAAGGCAGAGTGATACTGATTGATGACGGCCTTATCGGCCTTGAGGTTGTGGGGTGCACAGAAAGGGAGATACTCTGTAAAGTAATCAACGGAGGAGAATTGGGGGAGAGAAAGGGAGTAAATGTACCAAATGTCCCGGTCAGGCTTCCGGCTATTACAGATAAAGATAAAGAAGATATACGCTTTGGGGTGGAGCAGGATATTGATTTTATTGCAGCCTCCTTTGTGAGGAATGCGGAGTGCGTACTGGAAATTAAAGCATATTTAAAAGAATTGAACGCTCCCTATATTCCCATTATAGCTAAAATTGAGAATGTAGAGGGTATACAGAATATTGATGAAATTATCCGGGCAGCAGACGGGATTATGGTGGCCAGGGGGGATCTGGGAGTGGAAATCCCTGCCGAGGAGGTTCCTTATCTGCAGAAAATGATGATTCAAAAATGTAATAATAACTTTAAGACAGTCATTACAGCAACACAGATGTTAGATTCCATGATCCGGAACCCGCGCCCTACAAGGGCTGAGGTGACAGATGTGGCCAACGCAGTGTACGACGGCACAGACGCGGTGATGCTTTCGGGAGAGACCGCCCAGGGCAAATACCCTCTGGAGGCCCTGCAGATGATGGTGCATATTATCGAGAATACAGAACAGCATCTGGATTATGATTTGATTCTGGACAAAGCGGGAGACCATCTGAAGGCCGGCGTTTCCAGCGCCATCGGCTACTCCTCTGTACTGGCTGCGGCCAATCTCCATGCGAAATGCATCATTACCCCTTCTGTGACAGGGGCGACGGCCCGGGTTGTGTCTAATCTGAAGCCGAGACAGGAGATTCTTGGCGTGACCCCTAATGAAAGGACGCTGCGCAGATTGTCCATATACTGGGGGGTGCGTCCCATGAAGTCTTTGGAGTCCAGTTCTACGGAGGATATATGCAGCGGCGCTATTGAATTGGCTATGATCAAACAGTATGTTGAAAGCGGGGACGTGGTTGTGCTGACTGCCGGGATCCCTTCCCCCAGCCTGAAAACGGAAAGAGGCGGCATCAGCAATATGATGAGGATTACCACTATAGAATAGTTCACAATGCCTCCCAAAGGCAGGCTTTTCAGATTTTGAGTGAAAGCCGTTATAGGCCACGGCAGGAAATAGGAATGGGAGAAATCTGATAAAACGAATATTGGAGTATAAAAGAGCTGCATTGAATTATTTTATTTGAGCCATAAAATTTCAGTGCAGTTTCTTTTTCATCCGCTGCAGCAAATATAGGTCTTAAGCTGCAGGCAGGCGTGAAAGGAGTAGAGAGCGGGCCGGTACAAATACATGAATAGAGAAAAGGAAGTGGGACAGATTGAAAAAGCAATATATATTCCGGGGGTGCACATATCTGGCGGGGATGCTGACTCTGGTGATGGGACTGACGCTTAATACAAAGGCAGGACTGGGGGTGTCAGCCATTATTTCTGTCCCTTACAGCATATCTGAAATCTGGAATTTGAATTTTGGAAATGTAACTTTTGTCGTGTATGGGGTGTTTGTCCTCGTTCAGATGGTTCTCCATGTGATGATAAATAAAAGGAATACAATGAGGGGAGGGGAAGTTCTGGCACATGCAAACCGTACGAACCTGAAGCTGATATTTATTATGGATGTCCTGCAGCTTCCTTTAAGCCTGGTATTTACAAGGCTGCTGAATCTGTTTAATAGGTGGATACCTGAATTTAAGGTGGCTGATCCAAGGGCATCTATTACAGGCCTTTGCGGCAGTTTTTTCCTGCTGCTTTTGGCTCTGCTGCTTACTGGAGTTGGCGCGGCGCTGACTCTGGGAATGCGGGTTATCCCGAATCCAGGGGATGGGATCGTGCAGGCAATAGCAGATTATTCAGGGAAGAGCGTTGGTTTTACAAAGAACTGCTTTGATTTACTGAACATATGTATCACAGTCAGCATTGGCATATTGTTTCAAGGGAAAATTGTAGGTGCCGGCATAGGGACAGTTCTGGCAGTTGTCCTTGTGGGGCGTGTGATTGCTGTCTTTAGCCATTTCTTCATGGACTCCATATTGGAAAAGGCCGGGCTTCACGAAATAAAAAAGTAAAGGGCCCGCATGGATACATAGCTATATGTTATATAGCTTGGGTAAACCAGGCTTGACATTTTAGTGACATGAATGTATATTTACAGAACAGAAGAGAAAGTAAGGCAGATCCGGGGTATGCACTGTCAGGTGAATATAGGGGCGGCAGTATGGACACATGTCAGCACTCAGGGCAGAATATTTGTGGCAGTATAAAAAAGGGGTTTGCCAATGAAATATAACTGATAGAGATACAAGGAGGAGAGAAAATAGAATGAAAAAAAGCACATTTGTGACAAAAGAGCAGCTGGATCATATAGTCAAGGAATTCCCCACTCCTTTTCATCTGTATGATGAGCGGGGAATCCGTGAAAATGCGAAGGCTTTGAAGGAGGCTTTTTCATGGAATCCGGGATATAAGGAGTATTTTGCTGTGAAAGCAACGCCAAATCCGTTTCTGATTAATATATTAAAGGAGTATGGCTGCGGCTGTGACTGTTCTTCATACACTGAGCTGATGCTGTCAGACGCGATTGGTGTGAAAGGCGGGGACATTATGTTTTCTTCAAATGATACCCCGGCGGAGGATTATATTCTGGCAGATAAGCTGGGAGCCATTATTAATTTGGATGATATTACACACATTGATTTTTTGGAGAAAACAATCGGGCATATTCCAGAGACAATCAGCTGCCGTTTTAACCCTGGGGGGTTATTTAAGATCAGCAATGATATTATGGATAACCCAGGGGATTCCAAATACGGAATGACAAAGGCGCAGATTACGGAAGCATTTCGGATATTGAAAGAGAAAGGGGCCAGGCAGTTTGGCATCCATGCTTTTCTGGCCAGCAATACAGTGACAAATGAGTATTACCCTATGTTGGCTAAAGTGCTTTTTGAGGAAGCTGTGCGGCTCAAAAAGGAGACGGGCGCCCATATTAAATTTATTAACTTATCAGGGGGCATAGGAATACCTTACAGGCCTGACCAGGATCCAAATGATATCCGTGTGATAGGCGATGGCGTCCGCCGGGTTTATGAAGAGGTTCTTGTACCGGCGGGAATGGATGATGTGGCCATTTATACGGAGCTGGGACGCTATATGATGGGACCTTATGGGTGTCTGGTCACTACGGCTATCCATGAGAAACATACTTACAAAGAGTATATCGGTGTAGACGCATGTGCAGTTCATTTAATGCGGCCGGCCATGTATGGGGCTTACCACCATATTACGGTGGCAGGCAAGGAAGAAGAGCCATGTACTTGTAAGTACGATGTTTCTGGGTCATTGTGTGAGAACAATGATAAATTTGCTATTGACAGGATGCTGCCTAAAATAGAAAAGGGGGACTATCTGATCATTCATGACACAGGGGCCCATGGGTTTTCTATGGGGTATAATTATAATGGGAAACTCAGGTCTGCCGAGGTGCTTTTAAAGGAAGACGGCAGTACACAGTTAATCAGGCGGGCGGAAACCCCGGCAGATTAT
Source organism: Luxibacter massiliensis (assembly GCF_900604355.1). Taxonomy (NCBI): domain Bacteria; kingdom Bacillati; phylum Bacillota; class Clostridia; order Lachnospirales; family Lachnospiraceae; genus Luxibacter; species Luxibacter massiliensis. The sequence continues at coordinate 1,513,992 of NZ_UWOE01000001.1, forward strand.
TTTGCCACATTTGACTGTTTTGAGATTGGAAAAAAATTGTTGCAAAATCATTTATAATATGATAAGATATAACTCGGCTTGGATAGTACAGTGCTGTACAAGCTGGGCAAGCGGATGTGGCGGAATGGCAGACGCACAAGACTCAAAATCTTGCGGGGGTGACCTCGTGTGGGTTCAAGTCCCACCATCCGCATTGGGTAATGATCATCTAAATCCTGACTTAGGCAAGAAAAGGATTTGGAATGTCTGGCATGATGAAGTAAGGACGGCGGTATCATGAGTGGTACCGCCGTTTTTGCTCTTTTTTGTGTTTCCATTGCCGTAAAAGGCCTAAACAGGGGAAGAGGTGACTTTTTCTATATTCTGGAAACTGCGGCAGAAGCACAGATATTTTCAGGCAGGACTTTATGGAGGGACAAGACTATGGAATATAAGGTGGATGATACAGAGCTTAATGCTTCAGCTTTTATAGCGTTTGTCAATCAAATATGGCCAGGGGATTATGACATAGAGAAAACCCGGATGGCATTGGAGAAGACAATCAATATAACTGTCCATGATAAGAAAGTGCTTATAGGCTGCCTGCGTATTCTTTCTGACGGCTATTATTTTGGGACAATTACAGAATTACTTGTACTGCCTGCATATCAAAAACAAGGAGTCGGAAGCAGGCTTCTTCAGCTCGCCAAAGAGAATACACAGACTATGCTGTATTTTGGGGCGCAGCCAGGCGCGGAGCAGTTTTATGAGAAGAATGGCTGTAAAAAAAGCATCCAATCGTATATGATAGAGAAGAATAAATTTGTATAGCAATGTGCGGCTGGCTTGTGAGAAAGCAATTTTCGACAGGCCCTAGTTGACAAAAAGATAGAGAACGTTTATAATTTAACATGCTTGTATTATGACTCTTTTGGATCAAGAGGATGTTACAGGAGACTTATTATAAAGGCAATTACTGGCACTTTATGACAGCAAAAGGAATGGATTAGGCTTTCTTGGACAGGCCAGAGTCCATCTGCCTGTAAGGGCCTGAATTGCGGAAAGCCTTTGGGCATACATATCCAGTAATTAAAAATTGAGGCTGAAATGCCGCAGATTTTTAAAATATAATGAAAGAAAGAGGTTAAATGTGTAATGGCAGAAATCAATTTAAAAAAGTATGGCATTAATGGTACAACAGAAATTGTTCACAATCCTTCTTACGAGATGTTGTTTGAAGAAGAGACAAAACCAGAATTGGAAGGTTTTGAAAAAGGGCAGGAGAGTGAGCTTGGTGCAGTAAATGTAATGACTGGTGTATATACAGGCCGTTCACCGAAAGACAAATTTATTGTCATGGATGAGAATTCAAAAGACACTGTATGGTGGACCTCTGATGAATATAAGAATGACAACCATCCAGCAACACAGGAAGCCTGGGATACTGTAAAGGATATTGCTTTAAAAGAGCTTTCTGATAAAAGGCTGTTTGTTGTAGATGCATTCTGTGGTGCAAACAAGGATACACGTATGGCTATCCGTTTTATTGTTGAAGTTGCATGGCAGGCACATTTTGTTACAAATATGTTTATTCAGCCTACTGCTGAAGAACTGGAGAATTTTGAGCCTGATTTTGTTGTTTATAATGCTTCTAAAGCAAAAGTTGAGAATTACAAGGAGTTGGGATTAAACTCAGAGACCGCTGTTATGTTCAATATTTCAAGCCGCGAGCAGGTAATTGTCAATACCTGGTACGGCGGAGAGATGAAGAAGGGTATGTTCTCCATGATGAATTATTATCTGCCGTTAAAGGGCATTGCTTCTATGCACTGTTCTGCAAACACAGATATGGATGGAGAAAACACAGCAATTTTCTTTGGACTTTCAGGAACAGGCAAGACAACTCTGTCAACAGATCCGAAGCGTCTCCTGATTGGTGATGATGAGCATGGCTGGGATGACAATGGCGTGTTTAACTTCGAAGGCGGATGCTATGCTAAGGTAATCGATCTTGACAAAGAATCTGAGCCGGATATCTATAATGCAATCAAGCGTGACGCCCTTTTGGAGAACGTAACTTTAGACGCAGACGGCAAGATAGATTTCACTGATAAGAGTGTAACAGAAAATACACGTGTTTCTTATCCGATTGACCATATTGAAAAGATTGTCCGCCCAGTATCTGCTGCGCCGGCAGCTAAGAACGTTATTTTCTTGTCTGCAGATGCTTTTGGGGTACTGCCTCCGGTATCTATCCTGACACCAGAGCAGACTCAGTATTATTTCTTATCCGGCTTTACTGCAAAACTTGCCGGGACAGAGAGAGGAATCACAGAGCCTACGCCAACATTCTCTGCCTGCTTCGGACAGGCGTTCTTAGAGCTGCATCCTACTAAATATGCAGAAGAACTTGTGAAAAAGATGAAAGAGAGCGGTGCAAAGGCATATCTTGTAAATACAGGATGGAATGGAACAGGCAAACGTATCTCTATCCGGGACACACGTGGTATTATCGATGCAATTTTAAATGGGGATATTTTGAAGGCTGACACAAAGACCATCCCATATTTTAATTTTGAAGTTCCTACAGAACTTCCAGGCGTGGATACAAATATCATTGACCCACGCAACACATATGCAGATGCCGCAGAGTGGGAGGCTAAAGCTAAAGACCTGGCACAGAGGTTTGTTAAGAACTTTGCAAAATACGAGGGCAATGAGGCTGGAAAGAGCTTGGTTTCTGCAGGGCCTCAGTTATAATTAGATACAGGAAAAGCATTTTATGCTTTAAGGCTGCCGTACAGACGAAACAACAGTGCGGCAGTTTTTTATTATATAGGAAATTCTGTAGGATTTCCTGTTCAACAAAAAAGCACTCCGCGGCGGATTGCACTGTGGCCAAGTGGGATTATGTGGCTTATGAGACCCGCCGCAGGCTGGGAATACCGCCGTGGCAGGATTTTTTCCCTTTGTATAAAAAGAAGTATGGACTATAGTCGCTTTATAAAAAATTGTAAAATATAAAAATAACTGTTGACAATTATCCTTTTGGGTGTATATAATAAACCATAATTTAATAAGCTAAACCGTTGAAGCGGAGATAAAAACATATCGTGCATTCCCAGAGAGCCTGAGGTGGTGAGATTCAGGTAAACGCAGTTTGTTAAATGGACCGCTGAGGGCATGAGGGAAAAGCCGTAAGGCCGAGTATAGCATGACGTATGGGCGTACGTCAGTCGCCGGAGATATGATAGTATCTTGCTAAGTGCACAGGGGCATTGAGTGTTTCTGTGAATCAAGGTGGCACCGCGAATTGAGTATTCAATCCGTCCTTGACATTACATGCAGTATGTAATGTCAAGGACTTTTTTTGTGTTAGGTACAGGTCTAAGTTCAATTTGGGACGTAACAAAATTGAAAAAGGTTACGTCCTAAACAGAAAAGGAGGTTTTATGTTTTATCCGGAGTTTCAGAAAATTGAGGAGCTGGCAGAAGGGGGAGGGTACCATACAATCCCGATTGGTACAGAGATATTATCGGATATGTATACTCCCATAGGGGTGCTGCAAAAGTTAAAGCAGAGGGGTTCTTACTGTTATTTGCTTGAAAGTGCAAAGGATGCGCAGGGATGGGGGCGGTATAGTTTCCTGGGTTTTGATCCTGTAATGGAGGTTTGTTGTAAGGATGGACATTTGATAATCAGGCAGCAGGGGGAAGTGAAGGAATTGAGAACTGAATGCCCGGGAAATATAATCAGGAATATTATTGGCAAGTACCGGGGGCCTGAGATTGAAGGGTTTCCTCCTTTTACCGGAGGACTGGTAGGGTATTTCTCTTATGATTATATAAAATATGTGGAACCATCCCTGGGATTGGAGGCTTTGGATGATGCCTGTTTTATGGATGTGGATTTGATGCTTTTTGAGCAGGTTATTGTGTTTGACAATCTGCAGCAGAAATTGATTTTAATTGACAATCTCCATGTAACGCCTGATTGGAGGCAGGAATATGGAAATGTATGTGCCAGGCTGGAGGATTTAAAGCATATGATTGAATCTGATGAGAAAGGGGAGCATATACCGCTGCACCTGAAAAGTAGTTTTTGTCCAAGATTTACAAAGCAAGAATATTGTGAGATGGTGAAGAAGGCAAAACAGTATATTTATGACGGAGATATTTTTCAGGTGGTACTTTCTAACAGGCTTGAGGCGAAAATAGATGGAAGTATTTTGGATGTATACCGGGTACTCAGAGCAACAAATCCGTCCCCCTATATGTTCTATTTCTCAGGGAGAGAAATTGAAATTGCAGGGGCCTCCCCAGAAACCCTTGTAAAGCTGGAGAAGGGAGTCCTCCACACATTCCCCTTAGCAGGGACTCAGAAGAGAGGCCAAAATCCCGGGGAGGACGAAAGAGTGGAAAAGGAACTCTTAAAAGATGAGAAAGAGCTGGCAGAGCATAATATGTTGGTAGATTTGGGGAGAAATGACTTGGGGAAAATCAGTAAAATTGGAACTGTGGAATTAGAAAAATATCAGACTGTGGAAAGATTCTCCCATGTTATGCATATAGGTTCAACGGTGCGCGGCATCATTAGAGAAGATAAAGATTTTATAGACGCAGTAGATGCGGTACTTCCTGCCGGAACCCTTTCCGGGGCGCCCAAAATACGTGCCTGTGAGATTATTCATGAATTGGAAGGACATAAGAGGGGGATTTATGGAGGGGCCCTGGGATATATTGATTTTACAGGAAACATGGATATCTGTATTGCTATAAGAATGGCTTATGCAAAAGATGGGAAGGTATATGTTTGTTCTGGGGCAGGGATTGTGGCCGACAGTGTGCCTGAGAAAGAATACAGGGAGTGTATCCACAAAGCAGAAGCCGTTGTGAGCGCTGTAAAAAAAGCCGGGGAGGGGATGAAGCCATGATTTTGCTGATAGATAATTATGACAGTTTTACTTATAACCTGTACCAGATGCTGGGGGCATGTGGTGAAAATCTTCAGGTCGTCAGGAATGATGAAAAGACAGTTAGACAGATCCGTAACATGGCGCCAGATTATTTAGTTTTGTCCCCTGGACCAGGAAGGCCGGAAAATGCAGGAGTATGCATAGAAGCTATCCAGTATTTCACAGGAAAGATCCCTGTTCTTGGAGTATGCCTGGGCCATCAGGCCATCTGCCAGGCCTTTGGGGGGAAGATAGTTCACGGAAAGAAGCTTATGCATGGGAAAGCATCTGCCGTGGTTCAATGTACGGAGAGCAGGTTATTTAAAGGAATGAGCGGAGAGTTCTCCGCCGCCAGGTACCATTCCCTTGTGGCCGATATACATGAATTTCCAGAGGAGCTTAGAATAACTGCAAAGAGCCGGGAGGGAGAGATTATGGCGGCAGAACATGCTGCATATCCGGTTTTTGGTATTCAGTTTCATCCGGAATCTATTTTGACTCCTGATGGAGAGAGGATCCTAAAGAACTTTTTGGAATGCGGCAGACAAAGTTAGAAATAAAAGAGTTTTGGTTTTAGGGAAAGGAAGGTAAAAACCATGATAAAAGAAGCAATTCTGAAGTTGTCAGAGAGAAAAGATTTGACATTTGATGAGGCATACAGGGTTATGGATGAGATTATGGAAGGGCGTGTCAGTGACGTCCAGATGAGCGCTTATCTGACAGCTATGAGCCTGAAGGGAGAGACAATAGAAGAAATTACAGCATCAGCTGCAGGGATGCGCGCCCACTGTGTAAAACTGCTCCACAATGTGGATGCACTGGAGATTGTAGGCACAGGCGGCGACGGGGCAAACACTTTTAATATTTCTACCACTGCGGCCCTGGTGGCTGCTGCGGCAGGCGTACCTGTGGCAAAGCATGGGAACCGTGCAGCTTCCAGCAGATGCGGCGCTGCAGATGTGCTGGAAAGCCTGGGGGTCAATATTCATGTGACTCCAGAGCAAAGTACACGGCTGTTGGAACAAATAGGAATTTGTTTTCTGTTTGCGCAAAATTACCATATTGCAATGAAATACGTTGCACCAGTCAGAAAAGAGCTGGGAATCAGGACTATTTTTAATATATTGGGTCCCCTGGCAAATCCGGCAGGGGCGAATATGGAGGTGCTGGGAGTTTATGAGGAAGCGCTCGTAGAGCCTCTGGCCAGGGTACTGGCTAATTTAGGCGTCAAAAATGCCATGGTTGTGTATGGGCAGGACCGGCTGGATGAAATTTCTATGAGTGCGCCCACAACTGTGTGCGAGATTAAAAATGGGGATTTTCATTCTTATGAAATCTGCCCGGAGCAATTTGGTTTCGCCCCATGCAAGAGGGAAGAATTGGAGGGCGGTACCCCTCAGGAAAATGCCGTGATCACCCGGGCCATTTTAAATGGCAGTGAAAAGGGGCCAAAACGTAAGGCGGTTATCCTCAATGCAGGCGCTGCTTTGTATGTAGCCGGAAAAGCAGACACTCTGGGAGAGGGGGTTAAACTTGCACAGGAGGTTATTGACAGTGGAAGGGCCATGGAAAAGCTGGAACAGTTTATTCAATATTCAAATGGAGAAAAAAGAGAATGATCCTGGAAAACATTGTAAAAAAAACAGAGGAAAGAATCGATGCAAAGAAAAAAATACTGCCGGAAGCTGAACTTCGGGAAAAAGCATATAAAATTGCTGAAAGAGAACTAAAGAATACAAATGGACAATTCTGCTTTCCTTTTGAAAAAGCACTGAAAGCAGAGGGCATTGCCTTTATCTGTGAAGTGAAGAAGGCATCCCCTTCAAAAGGAGTGATTGCAGAAGATTTCCTATACCTGAAAATTGCCTGTGAGTATGAAGAGGCCGGGGCCGCTGCAATCTCTGTCTTGACAGAGCCTTTTTATTTCCAGGGACAGGATCATTTCCTGGAGGAAATTGCAGAAAAGGTGAATATTCCTGTATTAAGGAAAGATTTCACTGTAGATGCATATATGCTCTATGAAGCCAAATGTATGAATGCGTCAGCAGTACTTCTCATCTGCGCCATCCTAAGTGACAGCCAGATAGCAGAATACTTGAGAATATCAAGGGAGCTGGGACTTTCCGCCCTGGTAGAGGCACATACAGAGGAGGAGGTAAAAAGAGCGCTTTCATGCGGCGCCTCCGTGATTGGCGTAAATAACCGTGACTTGAAAACTTTTAAAACAGACATCAGAGTCAGTGAACAACTCAGGCAGTTGGTGCCCCATACGTTGACCTATGTGTCAGAAAGTGGAATAACCTTGCCAGAGGATATAGGAAGACTTCAGAGGATTGGCACAGATGCGGTATTGATAGGGGAGACACTGATGAGATGTAGAAATAAAAAGAAGATGATGGAGGAACTGAAAGGGGAGGCATAAAGGGGACAGTCCCTTTTGCAAAAGGGACTGTCCCCTTTGCCATCCATTTTCAGAATATTCAGAATATATGAAGGTTAAAATATGTGGTTTAAGCTGTCTGGCAGATATTGAGGCCGTAAATGCTGTACGCCCGGACTGGATAGGCTTTGTATTTGCTAAAAAGAGCAGGAGGTATATCAGGCCTGAGCAGGCAGCGCTGCTCAAGGAAAGGCTGAATCAAGCTGTAAAGGCGGCAGGTGTATTTGTGGATGAGAGGATGGAAACTATTTTGGATCTCGCAGAGCACAGAATGATAGATATAATCCAGCTCCATGGGAATGAGGACGTGGAATTTATGAATAGGCTCAAATATTACTGTGATATCCCCGTGGTAAAAGCTATCTCCATGACAGAGGAGGATTTTGAGGAGAAGATTTACCGATGGGAGGGCAGCAGCGTGGATTATCTGCTTTTGGACAGTGGGGGCGGGGGCACAGGCCGGCAGTTTGATTACAGCAGGATTACAAAAATTGTAAAACCCTTTTTTCTGGCAGGCGGGCTGACACCTGAGAATGTGGAGGGGGCAGTGCTTAACGTAAGGCCCTTTGGTGTTGATATAAGCAGCGGGGTGGAAACAGAGGGCAGGAAAGACAGAAATAAAATAGAAGCAGTAGTAAGGAGGATAAGAAATGCCGAAGGGAAGATTTGGTGAATTTGGAGGGCAGTATATTTCTGAGACTTTAATGAATGAATTAATAAATCTACAGGAACAGTATGAGTATTATAAAAATGAAGCCGGTTTCCAGAAAGAGCTGAGCAGGCTGTATAATGAGTATGCGGGCAGGCCGTCATTATTGTATTATGCCGAGAAAATGACCCGCCAGCTTGGAGGGGCGAAAATCTATCTCAAACGTGAAGATCTGAACCATACAGGCTCCCATAAAATCAATAATGTACTGGGCCAGGTGCTGTTGGCAAAAAAAATGGGAAAAACAAGGGTCATAGCAGAAACTGGTGCCGGCCAGCACGGGGTAGCCACTGCCACGGCGGCTGCATTGCTGGGGATGGAATGTGAAGTATTTATGGGAAGGGAGGACACCAGGCGCCAGGCGCTGAATGTTTACAGGATGGAGCTGCTGGGGGCAAAGGTACATCCAGTGACAAGTGGGACGCAGACACTTAAAGATGCTGTAAATGAAACAATGCGGGAATGGACAAAGCGGGTGTCGGACACACACTATGTCCTTGGTTCTGTCATGGGGCCCCATCCATTCCCCACCATGGTGAGGGATTTCCAGAGTGTGATCAGCCGGGAGGCCAAAAGGCAGATCCTGGAGGTACAGGGAAAACTCCCTTCAGCAGTGCTGGCCTGCATAGGCGGGGGCAGTAATGCCATGGGAATGTTTTATCATTTTATCCCAGACAGCCAGGTACGCCTTATAGGCTGTGAGGCGGCAGGCAGGGGGATCCATACGAAACAGCATGCGGCCACCATGGCAAAGGGAACCATAGGCGTATTCCACGGCATGAAATCCTATTTCTGCCAGGATGAAAATGGCCAGATCGCACCGGTCTATTCTATTTCTGCGGGACTGGATTATCCGGGGGTAGGGCCGGAGCACGCATTTCTCAGGGACTGCGGGCGTGCAGAGTATGTGCCAGTCACTGATGATGAGGCGGTGGAGGCTTTCGAATATCTGGCAGCCACTGAAGGGATTATCTGTGCCATAGAAAGCGCACATGCAGTTGCCCATGCAAGAAAGATCGCACCCCGCATGGACAGAGACGAGAGCATTATCATCTGCCTGTCAGGGCGTGGGGACAAGGATGCGGCAGCCATTGCAAAATACAAGGGGGTAAATATCGATGAGTAAAATAGAAAAAGCATTTGAGAATGGAAAAGCATTTATTCCATTTCTGACAGCAGGTGACCCCTGCGCCGAAAAGACAGTCCAGTATATATTGGCGCTGGAAACAGCAGGGGCGGATCTTGTTGAAATCGGAATCCCTTTTTCAGATCCTCCTGCAGAAGGGCCCATGATCCAAAAAGCCAATATCCGCGCTCTCCAGTCAGGGATTACAACAGAGGGCGTATTTAAGATTGTTCAGGCAGTGCGCCAAAAAAGCCAGATACCTCTTGTATTCCTGACCTATTTAAATCCTGTATTCCAATATGGATATGAAAAATTTTTTGCAAGATGTGAATCCATGGGGGTGGACGGCATTATAATACCAGACCTGCCCTATGAAGAAAAAGGCGAACTTGCAGAGGAGGCCCGCAGGCACGCTGTGGATATTATATCCATGGTGGCGCCCACATCAAAACAGAGAATCCAGATGATTGCCAGGGAGGCAGAAGGATTCCTCTATATAGTTTCCTCTATGGGGGTAACTGGCATACGGGGCAGTATTGAAACAGATATTGCCTCTATGGTGGCATCTGTCAGGGAAGTGACGGATATTCCCACAGCGGTAGGATTTGGAATCAGCACGCCTGAACAGGCAAAGGCCATGGCAGCAGTCTCAGATGGAGCCATTGTAGGCAGCGCAGTTGTCAGGCTGATACAAGAATATGGGGAGCAGGCAGAGGCTTACCTGGAAGAATATGTAAGATCTATGAAGGAGGCCGTCAATATGGCTGACAGTGCCCATAGCATATAGGCTTCCTGGGAGGATATAAGTATAAGAAAATCCTGGAGTGATCCTGCATTCTCCAGGGGCCGGGGGAATGCAGGGTTCTTCTGGGGAGTGGCCTCCTTAGGAAAGAGATACCTATGCCACACTGCCCATGGACTGGAATGCAGCAGTTAGGGGATATGTGGCCAAAGGCATCTGCCCCAGGCAGAAAATGTGCTTGGTACTTTTTCTTACAGGAAACGTGCCTGCAGGTCAAAGATATGGTCAATGGAATCTTTCGCCTGGGGAACCTCGCCAAAGCCATATTTTGCAAAGATAAAGGGGATACCGGCTTCCTGGCAGGCCAGAAAGTCACCCTGGGTATCGCCTACATATACCACATCCTTAAGCTGGTTGCGCTCCATAAGCATACGGATGGACTGTCCCTTTGAGACAAGGGTTTCCCCGAAACAGAGATGGTCCTTTACAATATCCCCAAGACCTGAGACTTTCAGGAATACCTCAATATAGCCGCACTGGCAGTTGCTGACTATAAAGACAGGCATTTTTCCTGCAAGTGCCCGCAGGGTGTCCTCTGTCCCTTCATAGACTGTTCCCGGTTCTGTCTCCAATAGTTTGTTTTCATGGGCGAAGCACAGCGCGCCCAGCCTGTCCTGCTCCTCCTTTGGCAGGGTAGGAAAAACGGTATTGTAAATCTCATCCATTGTTTTTCCAAAGAGATTTTTAAGGATGCCGCCGTCCAGCCTGATATCTAAATCAGAATTCCCGGCAATTACCTGGTTCCAGGATTTTGCCACAGTGTCTGTAGAATCCCAGAGAGTCCCGTCTACATCAAAAATAATTCCATCCATACATAATCCCGGCTTCCCAACCCTTACGTAACCCGCAAATAAGAATATAGGTTAATGGGTGTGGTCTGCCTGTTTTCCTTTCTTTAATATTTATCATTCATTTGACGGAGTATAGTGCCAATGGCGCGTCCTCCTTTTGGCCCAGGTTATAAGCTTATTTGGCGGCATGGCCATGGATGGCTGCGCCAAGTCTTATATGTACTGGCTGCTTTCTATCATATCACAAATATGGCCTTTTAAAAAGAAAGAATTTAGTGTATACTCTAGGGTGTGTTTGATCGTGCAGCGCATATTTTACAAAGTAGAAAAAGCGGCGGGCACACGCAGAGTGTGAAGCTGGAAGAATTATAGAGAAAGGGAAGCAGGCAAATCATTTTAAACATTTGATTTGCGCCTTTTATAATGCAGGTGCGCCTGCGTTTGAAGGGCCGGAAACAGAAAATGAGTGAAAAAATAGTATTGATAGACGGCCATAGCATTTTAAACAGGGCATTTTATGGGGTTCCGGATTTGACCAATGCAAAAGGACTTCATACAAATGCTGTGTATGGATTCCTGAATATAATGTTTAAGATATTGGATGAGGAGAAACCCCAGTATCTGACAGTTACCTTTGATGTCCACGCCCCTACTTTCAGACATGAAATGTATGCGGAATATAAAGGGACAAGGAAACCAATGGCTGAGGAGCTGAGGCAGCAGGTGCCTGTGATAAAGGAGGTCCTTAAGGCCATGGATATCGAAATCATTGAGCAGGCGGGCCTGGAGGCAGACGACCTGCTTGGGACGATTTCCAGGCTCTGTGAGGAGAAAGGATTGGAAGTGGCAATTATTTCGGGAGACCGGGACACACTGCAGCTGGCAACTGAGCATGTAAAAGTCCGGATCCCAAGGACAAGGCAGGGAAGGACCGAGATTGAGGATTATTATGCCGCAGATGTAAAGGAAACATTGGGGGTGACGCCCCGGGAATTTATTGATGTCAAGGCTCTTATGGGGGATACATCAGACAATATTCCCGGAGTGCCCGGAGTGGGGGAAAAGACAGCCACTAAGATCATTTCTGAATATGGATCTATAGAAAATGCCCATGCCCACGCAGCAGATATCAAGCCTCCCAGGGCCAGCAAAAATCTGGTGGAATATTGGGAGCAGGCATGTATGAGCAAGACACTTGCAACCATCAACCAAAATGCAGATATTACGTTCTGTCTTGAGGATGCTGTATACAAAAACCCGTACACAAAAGAAGCATATAGTTATTTTCAGGAACTCCAGTTCAAAAATATGCTGGGCCGTTTTGATGTGGAAGCATCCTCCAACCAGGTGGAGGACTTTTTTCATGAGGCACAGGGGCGAAAGGCTGCAGATCTGATTTTTGCAGAAGCTCAAAAGGCGGAGGTTGTAGGGGCAGCCATTTCCAGGGAGCCTGGAAACACCCCCCCTCTTTTTGCCCACCCGTCAGGATATGGGAGGGTGGCCATTGCCTTTGGGAATGAGAAGATTTATTCTATCCCCTGCGACATGGAGACAGATATGGAATATCTATTTGGGAAATTGGCGGAAACGGCGGGAAAGGGCAGGACTTTTTCCATGTTTGACATAAAAGGGGATCTGCCCCTTCTGGGGGACATCCCCAAGGAGCACTGTTTTGATGCGGTGATAGCTGCCTATCTATTGAACCCTCTGAAAAGTGATTATCATTATGAGGATGTGGCAGGAGAGTATTTAAACCTGATGGTGGATGACAGGGCAGATGAGGCTAAGAAAGCGTGCTATGAGGCATATACCGCATTTGCCGCCGTGGCGCCTTTGAGCAGCAGGATGCAGGCAGAGGGTATGTACCATCTTTTTACAGATATTGAAATGCCCCTTATATTTACGCTGTATGATATGGAGCAGGCAGGAATCCAGGTGGAAGCGGAGGCCCTGAAGTTCTATGGGGAACAACTGGGCAAGAGGATTGTGGAGCTGGAAAAAGAAATCTACGATATGGCAGGGGAATCCTTCAATATCAATTCCCCTAAACAGCTGGGCGTAATTTTGTTCGACCATATGAAGCTGCCAAACGGAAAGAAAACTAAGACTGGATATTCCACCGCCGCCGACGTGCTGGACAAGCTGGCCCCGGATTATCCGGTGGTGGCTAAAATACTGGAGTACAGGCAGCTTTCTAAATTAAAATCCACCTATGCAGATGGACTGGCAGCCTATATCGGGGATGATGGGAGAATACATGGGAAATTCAACCAGACTGTGACTGCCACTGGGCGTATCAGCAGTACGGAACCCAACCTGCAGAATATTCCGGTCAGGATGGAGCTGGGGCGCCTGATACGTAAAGTCTTTGTTCCCCGGGAAGGGTGTGTCTTTATTGATGCGGATTATTCCCAGATTGAACTGCGTATACTGGCCCACTGCTCTGGGGATGAACAGCTAATACAGGCTTACAGGGAGGCGCAGGATATCCACCGTATGACAGCTTCCCAGGTATTCCACACGCCTTTTGAAGAAGTGACAGACCTGCAGAGAAGGAATGCAAAGGCCGTAAATTTTGGGATCGTATATGGGATTAGTTCTTTTGGCCTGAGCCAGGATCTGAGTATTACACGAAAAGAAGCGGCGCAATATATTGAAAATTATTTTGAGACCTATCCAGGCATCAAAAGGTTTTTGGATGACACCGTATCCCATGCAAAGCAGGAAGGGTATGTAGTTACCTTATTTGGAAGAAGGCGCCCTGTGCCGGAACTGAAATCAAGTAATTTTATGCAGCGGAATTTTGGGGAGAGGGTTGCCATGAATGCGCCTATCCAGGGTTCTGCCGCAGATATCATGAAAATCGCCATGATAGGAGTGAACAAAGAGTTAAAAGAGAGAGGGTTTAAGTCCCGCCTGATTCTGCAGGTGCACGATGAACTTCTCATTGAGGCAGTCCAGGAGGAAGTAAAGGAAGTGAAAGAAATACTGGAGCGTCAGATGGAGAGTGCGGCAGATTTGGATGTGCCCTTAATTGTGGACATGCACACAGGAGAAAACTGGTACGAGGCAAAATAAGAGGAAAAGAAACAGTATGAAGGTGATTGGGATTACAGGAGGCGTGGGGGCAGGCAAAAGTAAGGTCCTGCATTTCCTTGAGGCGGAATATGGGGCAGTTGTCTGCCAGCTGGACCATGTGGCCTTTATGCTCCAGAGAAAGGGGCAGCCTTGTTTTGATGAAATTGTAAAGGAATTCGGAGAAGAAGTAAGAAGGCCGGACGGGGAATTAGACCGGCAGAAGCTGGCAGAGGTTGTCTTTGGGGACCAGCAAAGGCTGGGCCGCTTAAATGCCATTGTACATCCCCTTGTAAAAGAATGGGTACGCAGAGATATCATTGAGAAAGAAAAAGAACATATTCCCCTGTATGTGATTGAGGCTGCCCTTTTGCCAGAGGCCGGCTATGAGGACATCTGCGGGGAAATATGGTATATTTATGCCAGTGAGGATGCCAGGAGAAAGAGACTGAAAAGCTCCCGGGGATATTCAGATGAGAGGATCAGCCGAATGATAGAATCCCAGTCCCCGGATGAGGGTTTCAGGAAGGTATGCCAGGCTGTAATAGACAATAGCGGGCCTTTTGAATATACGAAGAAACAAATAGGAGAGATATTATGAGATTATGCAGCATCGCAAGCGGCAGCAGTGGCAATTGTATCTATGTAGGCAGCGATAACACACATCTGCTTGTAGATACAGGAATCAGTAAAAAAAGGATTGACGCAGGGTTAAAGGAACTGGAAATAAAAGGAGAAGAACTGGATGGAATTTTGATTACCCATGAGCATTCCGACCACATACAGGGCCTGGGAGTATTCAGCAGAAAATATGGGGTGCCTGTATATGCCACCCCTGGGACTATCGAAGGGATTAAAGGATACTCTTCTCTGGGAAAGCTGCCCGAGGGGATTCTGCACCCCATACATATAGATGAAAGCTTTACTCTGGGGGATATTACAGTAGACCCTTTCCGGATTTCCCACGACGCCAATGAACCTTCCGGCTACCGCATGAATTGTGGGGATAAGTCAGTGGCAGTGGCTACAGACCTGGGGATCTATGATGAATATACTGTATCCAGGCTGAAAAATTTAGACGCAGTCCTGCTGGAGGCAAACCATGACATCCATATGCTGGAGGTGGGGTCTTACCCATACCCTTTAAAGAGGAGGGTCATGGGAGATAAAGGACATCTTTCTAATGAATTGTCAGGAAGGCTCCTTTGTGATATACTACATGATAATTTGAAGCATATTGTGCTGGGGCATTTAAGCAAGGAGAATAATTATGCCAGGCTGGCTTATGAGACAGTAAAACTTGAGGTAACTCTGGGCGATACCGGGTTCAAAGGCGAGGATTTACATATGTTTGTGGCTGGGAGAGATACTGTTTCAGAGATTGTTACCGTGTAAAACAGGCAGGAGGAAAAGAAAATGAAAAATGTATCGTTACAGTTCTGGGAAAAGACGCAGTCGGAATTATCGCGCGGGTATGCACCTATCTTGCGGAGAATAAAATCAATATTCTGGATATTTCCCAGACCATTGTCCAGGGGTATTTCAATATGATGATGATTGTGGACGTGACTGCAATAGAGAAAGATTTTAAGCTGGTCTGCGATGAGCTGGAAGCACTGGGAGAAGATATTGGGGTGGATATCCGCTGCCAGAGAGACGAGATTTTTAAGAAAATGCACCGGATTTAGGCAGTGATTGGGACGAAGGCGAGGGCATAGAAATGATTAATATATATGAAGTTTCAGAGACAAATAAAATGATTGAGCAGGAGAATTTAGATGTCCGCACAATCACACTGGGAATCAGTCTATTAGACTGTATAGATTCCGACCTGGATGCGCTGAATCGTAAGATCTATGAAAAAGTGACAAAGACAGCGCAGGATCTTGTCGCTACGGGCCAGGATATTGAGAAGGAATTTGGGATTCCTATTGTCAATAAGAGGATTTCCGTCACTCCAATTGCCCTTGTAGGAGGGGCAGCCTGCAAAACTCCGGATGATTTTGTGTCTATTGCCAGGACCTTAGACCGGGCGGCGAGTGAGGTGGGAGTCAATTTTATCGGCGGCTATTCAGCCTTGGTATCCAAGGCTATGACAAAGAGCGACGAGAACCTGATTCGGTCAATCCCATCTGCCCTGGCGGCCACAGAGCGGATCTGCAGCTCTGTGAATGTGGGTTCCACCAAAACAGGAATCAATATGGATGCAGTGCGCCTTTGCGGGGAGATTGTCAAGGCAACGGCAGAGGCCACACAGGAGAAGGATTCTCTAGGGTGCGCCAAGCTAGTTATATTCTGCAATGCGCCGGACGACAACCCCTTTATGGCCGGCGCTTTTTTGGGCGTGACAGAGGCAGATGCAGTGATTAATGTAGGCGTCAGTGGTCCGGGTGTTGTGAAGAAGGCGCTGGAAAAAGTCAGGGGCCAGGGATTTGAAGAACTGTGCGAAACAATCAAAAAGACGGCTTTTAAAGTGACCCGGGTAGGCCAGCTGGTGGCCGGGCAGGCATCCAAAAGAATGGGCATCCCCTTTGGCATTGTAGACTTATCTTTGGCCCCCACGCCTTCCGTGGGAGACAGTGTGGCGGAAATTCTGGAGGAGATTGGCCTGGAGAGAGTGGGGGCGCCGGGAACCACGGCGGCGCTGGCTATGCTCAATGACCAGGTTAAAAAGGGCGGAGTCATGGCCTCTTCCTATGTAGGAGGGTTAAGCGGGGCGTTTATCCCTGTCAGCGAGGATCAGGGGATGATAGACGCCGTGAATTTAGGGGCCCTTACTTTTGAGAAGCTGGAGGCAATGACTTGTGTCTGCTCAGTGGGACTGGACATGATAGCGATTCCGGGAAAGACATCTGCCAGTACAATTGCCGGCATCATTGCAGATGAAATGGCCATCGGCATGGTGAACCAGAAGACCACAGCCGTCCGCCTGATCCCCGTGATCGGGAAAGATGTGGGGGACACAGCGGAATTTGGAGGCCTTCTTGGATATGCGCCGATTATGCCGGTGAATGAGTTTGGCTGCGAAGAATTTGTGGCGCGTAAGGGCAGGATCCCTGCGCCGATCCATAGCTTTAAAAATTAAAACAGGGGATAATTGTATGAAAAGGATTGCAGTAGTAACAGACAGTAACAGTGGAATTACCCAGGAACAGGGAAAAAAGATGGGGGTTAAAATACTTCCCATGCCATTTTTTATTGACGGTGAGTTGTTTTTTGAGGATATCACGCTGACACAGGAAGAGTTTTATAAAAGGCTTAAAGAGGATTCCGACATTTCCACATCCCAGCCTTCGCCGGGGGATATACTGGATTTATGGGATAAACTTTTGGAAGAATACGATGAGATTGTGCACATCCCTATGTCCAGCGGCTTAAGTAGCAGCTGTGAGACGGCAGTAAATCTGTCACGAGAGTATGACGGCCGTGTGGAGGTTGTGGATAATCAGCGGATTTCTGTCACACAGGTACAGTCTGTGTGGGACGCCCTGGCGCTTAGGGAGAGGGGAAGCTCTGCACGGGAGATTAAAGAGAAGCTGGAGAGAGAGAAACTAGAATCCAGTATTTATATTACAGTGGATACGCTCAAATACCTGAAAAAGGGCGGAAGAATCACGCCTGCCGCCGCTGCCCTTGGGACAGTCCTGAACCTAAAGCCGGTACTGCAGATACAGGGGGAAAAACTGGATGCCTTTGCAAAAGTCCGTGGGTGGAAAGCTGCTAAGCGCACAATGCTTAAGGCCATCGATGCAGACCTGAAGGGAAGGTTTGCCGGCAATGCAGAGGAGATGGTCCTGGGCATGGCCTATACTTGCAGCCGGGAGGAGGCCGAAGGATGGAAGAAGGAGATTCAGGAAAAGTTTCCTCAGTATGAGATTATCGAAGGGCCTCTTTCACTGAGTGTTGCCTGCCATATTGGGCCCGGGGCCATGGCTGTTACTTGCATGAAGAAGATTTCATGAATCAAAGTGCGCGCTCATGAAGAGTTATTCCTGCCGGCAGCGAGCCGGGGGGACATGCCTGTTTTGTCCATTCGGCGGCTGCCCCTAAGGCCAAATACCCCGCAGCTTTTCTGCGGGGTATTTGACTGTCCATCCTTACATGGAATCAGCCGGCATATATAGATGGAACAATTAAGCGGCTGCTGCATCAGGCATGGCCGCCGTCTGATAGTTTACGGGCCAAAATCACAAGACCTTTTCATGTATTGTACAGATGGGCGAAAAAGAGGTTGCTTTTTCTGAACTCACGTCATACAATTAGACAAAAGGGTGTGGTCAGGCTTAGGAGGCGTTGAGAGGATGAAAGAAATTCAGAGAATGTCAATAACAGATGCAGTGGTGGAGAATATTAAAGAGCTCATTGAATCAGGTACTTACGAGGTGGGGGCAAAGCTGCCCACGGAGGCAAAGTTCTGTGAGGAACTGAAAGTGAGCAGGACAAGTGTGCGGGAGGCATTCCGGGTCCTGCAGGCATTAGGGTATGTGGAAAATAGGCTGGGAAAGGGCGCATTTGTGGCAGACTTCCATAAGACGCGCACAGAGCGGGAACCTTGGTATGATGTGAAGGATGTACAGTTTTATGATTTTATGGAAGTCAGGATGGCAATCGAGACATTGTCAGTGAGGCTGGCCGTGGACAGGGCCCAGGAGCAGGAGATCCAGGAATTGAGGGAGATCCATGCCTCCTTTGTGGAGGCCAACGAAAAGCGGGATATGGTAAAGATGATTATGCTGGATGAGCTTTTTCACACAAAAATTATTACTTATACGAAAAATCCACTGCTCATCAATATTAATAAACAGCTTTTAGAACGTTTCCGGGTATATCGGGGGGATTCTTTTACAGACAAGACGGTATATAAAAATGCAGTTGAACCACACAAGAGAATCTTATTCTGCTTTGAGACAAAAAATGCATCTCTGGCAGTGGAGGAGATAAGGAAACATTTGGAAATTACCGAAAATGACATGCGTTTGATTCACAGCGCAAAAAAGAACCAGCCATAAATAGAGTTTGGCAATATAGGATACATATTGCATATTAATACTCCAATCGGTATCCTGCCTTAAGGGGCCCCGTCTTGGGCGTGGGGGTGCAGCCAGCCTCCCGGGCATGTATCAAAGGGCGGGGGTATTTTGCATGGCTTCCTGCCTGACACAGAGCTTCAGACAAATGGAAGCAATGCGCAGCATATATATGGAAAATCTAGTTGAAAAGGCTGTGGGAAAGAAATAAAAATTGAGAAATACTTGACATAGCTGAAATCTGTGTTAATATAAATATATGAGATATGATTGTATGATGTCATTCAAAAAAGAATGTCAGGTGGAGAATGTATGAAAGAGATGAAAGGGATTATCCCTCCGATTATTACACCTTTTAAGGAAGATGGGACAATTGATGAAAAGCTGGCTGCAAGAGAGATTGAATATACCATTGGAGCCGGCGTCCATGGGATCAGCGTGGGAGGCAGTACGGGAGAAGGCCCTACGCTTAGGGATGAAGAGTTACAGGCCCTGATTTCAATTGCCAGAGAATACACAGATTCTTCACAGCCTGTGGTCTGTGGAGTTATGCGTACTTGTACAAGAGATGCAGTGCGCGCGGGACTGGCTGCAAAGGAGGCGGGGGCCGATGCGGTGATGGTGACACCGACTGCTTATAATGTGCTTGTGCCCGATGAGGAGGGGATGTTTGACTTTTACAGCACACTGTCCAGAGAAGTACAGCTGCCGATCATTATTTATAATGTAATCCCGCAGAATACAATCCGTCCAGGCCTTTTTAAAAGGCTGATAGAGGAGACTGAATATGTAAGGGGGATCAAGCAGAGTGTGGGCAGTGTTCCTGCCCTCTATGCTATGAGAATGGCATGCGGGGACAAAGGACTTGTCTATGCAGCTACAGATGATATGCTGTACACATGCTATGATTCAGGGGCCGACGGGGCCATCTCTGCAATCCTGGCGGTGTTCCCCAAGCTGTGCGTAGAGATGTGGGACAGTTTCTGTGCCGGGGACCGCGTACATGCAAAAGAGCTGCAGGATCAGATGTACGACTGCTGGCAGAGCATTGCCGGAAATCAGTTTCCCATACGGCTTAAATACGCACTGCAGGTACTGGGAAGAGATCCTGGTTTGTGCAGAAGTCCCATTGTGCATTTGGAAGAGGCTGAGAAGAGAAGGATTGAAAAGGCATTTGAGAAGATGGGGTAGGAGACATAGTTTGTATATGCCCGGGTAAGAGCAGAATCTTATCCGGGCATTTTTTGTTGCATAGAAATCCGCTGGAATCCCTATGCAACAAAAAATCACTTTGTGTGATGATGCACATTCCCGCGAAGAGGAAGGGTGTACAGCGGACTATTCTTTCTCCTGCCATGGATCTGATGGGGAATGTGCCTTGAGGGATGTTTACTGGAAAATTGTGCAAAATAGCCAAAAATTATAATGTATGTACGAAAGTGTTGACAAAAGTGTATATGGGATTTATAGTGAATATAGACATCATACAATAATATATCATACAAAATATCAAACATATCATACAAACAAACAATATTACATGGAGGACAGAAAATGACATTTACAGAAAAATATGGAAAAATATTGCTTCCCCTTATTACACCGTATAAAGAAAATGAAGAGGTAGATTATAACAAGTATGAAGAGCTGATCGAGTATCTGATACAGAATGACCTTTGTGATTCCTTGATAGTTACTGGGACCACAGGAGAAGCCTCCCTGCTGACCTTTGATGAGAGGGTGGAGCTGATGAAAACAGCAGTCCAGGCATCTGCCGGAAGAAAGCCGATTATTGCCGGAACCGGATGTGCTTCCACAAAGGAGACTATCGCCCTGACAAAAGAAGCAGAATCATTGGGAATCGAGCTGGCCATGGTAGTGTGCCCATATTATAATAAACCGACCCAGGAGGGGTTATATAACCATTATAAGACAGTGGCAGAAAATACAAATATGCAGATCCTCCTCTATAACATCCCTATTTTTGTGGGCGTGAATTTAGAGGCTGACACAGTAAGAAGGCTGGCTGTCATTGATAATATTATAGGCATCAAGGATGAGGCGGGAATCAACCCTACCCAGGTGACAGACTTCTTCCTGGCAACAAAGGACGTGGATCCTGATTTTGTGATTTTTAACGGTGATGATATTATGCTGCTTCCTACAATCGTTCAGGGCGCTATGGGACTAGTAAGCGGCGGAGCACATATTTTCGGCCACGAGATCAGGGAGATCTTTGAAGCCTTTGACAAAGGGGAGAACGAAAAGGCAAAGGAATTATTTGAACCTATTTACCGTTTCTGCAAATCTACAGGCCAAAATGGGAGAATCCTTCCCAACTCCATTATGCGCCCGGCAATTGAGCTTGTTACAGGCATCCGCCTGGGAGCGGCAAGAGGCCCTCTGGCACCCGCCACTGACGCCGAGATGGAAGTTACCAGGGGAATCTTAAAAGAAATCGGTAAACTATAGGAGATGTTTTTAAAAATAGAGGAGGTGTCAGCAGATGAAGGGGAAAAAGCGTTTGCTCAATAACGATTTATTCCTTGGCTACTTATTTTTATTGCCGACATTTATTTGTCTGGGCTGTCTAATTTTATTTCCTGTGCTTCAGACGATAAAACAGAGTTTTTTTGACACAAATTATGTAACAGGGAGCAACAGCTTTATCGGACTTGAAAATTATATCAGCGTGATTCAGGACGAGGCGTTTTTGAAAGCGCTGAAGATCGATGTAATCTGGACAGCAGGAAGTGTCATATTCCAGATGCTTCTGGGACTTTTGACGGCTATGCTAATCAGCAAAGATACAAGGATGAATAAAGTCATCCGCTCCATACTGCTGACCCCTTACGTAATCCCTATTATTTCACTGGTTCTGCTGTTCCAATGGATGTTAAATGATACCTATGGCATACTGACCAGCTTCCTGGTCAATATAGGAGTGCTTGAGCAGGGAGCCTCCCTCCTTGCCAGTCCGGCCACGGCACTGGCCACTGTGATAGCGGTGAATGTACTGAGATCTTTCCCGTTCTGTATGGTGAATTATCTGGGAGGCATCCAGTCCATCTCCCAGGACCAGTTTGAGGCGGCTATGATTGACGGCGCCAATAACTGGCAGAAGTTCCGCTATATTACGTTCCCGTCACTGAAGCCTATTACGTACAGCCTTTTAATTTTGCGCATGATATGGGAATTTAATGCATTTGATATGATTTACCTGATGACATCCGGGGGCCCTGCACAGTCCACCCAGCATCTGCCCATCTTGATTTATACAGAGGCGGTAGGCATGTTCAATTTCGGGAGGGCGTCGGCTATGTCTATACTTATGGGGATCATGCTTGTAGTTATGATTTTGGTTTTCTCCAAAATCAGCAATAGAAAGGGGGATGCATAGCAGATGAAAATGTTAGGGAAAATAGGCAAGGCAATCGGTATTGTGATTTTACTGGCTATTGTTGTGGTCCCCTTTTTGTGGATGGTGATCTCATCCTTCACGCCGGCAGAATCGTTGTTTGTAAAGAACCCTTCTTTTATCCCCAAGGGGTTCTGGACCGGCTGGTATGAGAATGTGTTTGTCAGCAGTAATGTCCCCCAGTACTTTATAAACAGCCTGATTGTATCCTCAGCCGTGATGGTCATTACCGTAGTTGTGTCGGCCCTGGGGGCATACAGCCTGACAAGGTTTAAGTTCAGGGGAAGGAATCTTTTATCCCATGTTATACTGTGCACCTATATTTTTCCTCCCATCCTGCTGATGCTGCCGCTGAATACGATCCTGACAAACCTGGACCTGGTAGATACTTTCCTGGGGATCATACTGGCCCACCTTACGATTACGATTCCTCTTGGGATATGGATGATGCGCTCCTTCTTTGCAGCTATCCCCAGAGAATTGGAGGAGGCAGGCATGATTGACGGATTAAGTAAAATTGGTGTGTTCCGCAAGATTGCGATTCCCATGTCAGGGGTGGCTATATTTTCAATCGGGTTGTTTTCTTTTATCCAGTCATGGAATGAGTATTTATATTCAAGTGTTTTCTTAATCAGCACAAACCGGAAGACACTGCCAATTGGAATCCGGGAATTTATCGCACATTATGATATCCGATGGGGAGAAATTATGGCCACATCCGTACTTATCAGTATCCCGGTAATTGTAATCTTTGTATCTATACAGAAATATTTTATCGCAGGCCTGACGGCGGGAGCAGTGAAAGAATGATGGAGAACAGAAAATTTGATGTAATTGTGGCAGGGGCAGGGCCCGCTGGCTTCTGCGCCGCCATTGCCGCGGCGCGTATGAAGAGCAGGGTTCTGTTGGCAGAAAATTCAGATTCTATATTAGGAAATCTTACTTCAGGCCCTTTGGAGGCTATCATGACATTCCATGATGAAAAGCGCCAGGTAGTAAAGGGTATTGCAGAGGAATTTGTCAGCAGGTGCAGGCGGGAACAGGGAAGTCTGGGGCATATAGAGGATACCACAGGATATGCAAAGACAATCACGCCTTTTTCGCCGGAAATTTGTAAATGTGTTGGGTTTGAGATGCTCTCGGAGGCAGGCGTGGAGATTCTCCTACAGGTATATTTAAAGAACTGTACCGTAGAAGAGGGCCATATTAAAAACTTGGAAATCGGGGATCGAAACGAGAGCAGAATCTATGAGGCAGCTGTCTTTATTGACTGTACCGGCGACGGCGACCTGGCGGCAATGGCCGGGGCCGGGTTTCATATGGGGGACGCCAAGGGGGCCGTGCAGCCTATGACCAGCCTGGTACAGTTAGGAGGGGTGGATACAGCATTGTTGGCAGAAGAGGCTGTGGGCCATCCAGAGGAATTTAGCTTTTTTTCAGAAACAGCCTATGAAAATATGAAGAAACGAACCGCAGAAAATGAAAGCCAGACACTTCACTTGTGGGGATTTGGATCTCTTCTGGAAGAAGGGTATAAGACAGGCGCCCTTTCTTTAAAGAGGCAGGAAATGCATGTTATCACTGGGTACCAGCCAGGGGAAGTCATTCTGAATTTTACCCGGGCAGATGGGAATCCGCTTCATATGGCGGACAGAAGCAGGGCCCAGCTAAAGACAGTAATACAGGGATTTGAGCTGTGGAAATGGCTGAAAAAGCGACACCCGGCATTTAAAGACTCCTATCTGGTGAAAACAGGAAGGATAGGCATACGCGAGGGCCGGCGTGTGGATGGACACCACTGTATTACAAGAGCAGAGCTGGAGGAGGGAGGTGTAAAAGAACATAGTGTGGCTATGGGCGCTTTCCCCATGGATATACACAGTCCGGGAGGGGAGTCTATGGAATATTATACTGTAAACAGGGGGTACCAGATTCCGCTGGAAAGCCTGGCAGCCAGGAATCTTGATAATCTTCTGGCTGCAGGGCGGTGTATCTGCTGTACCCATGAGGCACAGGGGTCCCTGCGCATTACGGCTACGGCTATGGCCACGGGCCATGGGGCGGGGGTATGCGCCGCACTGGCGTCCCGTGATAAGAGGGCATGTATTTCCGTAAACTATGAAGAATTAAAAAAGAACCTGCTTGCCCAGGATGCAGTGGTTGAGTGAGGACAGGGTATAATAAAAATGCAAGTCAGACAGGAGGTCGGATTATTTTGAAAAAGTTATGTTCTTTTGTATTGGTTTTAGCAATGTTATTGACAATGGCGGGATGCTCAAAAGGAAGTGATACATCTAAGGGGGAGGATGCAGGCTCCAAGTCCTCTGAAGAGGTGACAGAACTGACAATGTGGACAATGCACACAACGGAGGCGATGATTGAGACATTGGATGCCCAGGTGGCAGCTTTTGAAGAACAGAATCCAGATATTAAAATTAATGTTGAGACGCTTACTTATGACGTAGTTTACCAGAGGATGATGGCAGGTATGAATTCGGATACAATGCCGAATATTTTCAATGGTATTGAGGGACATATCGCTTTTATGCAGTCCAAAGACGCGCTGGTTGACGTTTCAGATATCATAGAATCTAAAGGCGGCAGGGAAGCCTTTGTTGAGAAATATCTGGATTGGGTGACCAAAGATGACGTTGTATATGCGGTTCCGGACTGGGCGCTCTATCAGGGCGTGTGGTACAGGAAAGACTTGTTCGAGGAAAATGGGATCGAGATTCCAAAGACCTGGGATGAGCTGAAGGCCGCCGCAGCCAAGCTGACACAGGATACAGACGGGGACGGCAAGACAGATATATATGGAATGTGTATACCTATGGATAGAAACATGGTGGCACAGCAGACGTATTCCCAGTTCTTATATAGTAATGGGGTAAATATTTTTAACCCGGAGACAGGAGAATATGAATTTGGGGATAAGAAGGAGCAGGCCGTGGAGGCATTAAATGCTATGCTGGATATATACCATGAATCTTCACCGGAAGGGGCCATCAACTGGACATGGACAGACTTTAGGACAGCGCTTGCAAAAGGGGAAATCGCCATGACAAGCGAGTGGGGCGCGGTTGTTGCCATAGCAGAGGAACAGAACCCGGAAATGCTGGAAAATCTCTCTGTATTTCCTTTCCCAGGCACAGATGCTTCCACATATAACCAAAATGCAAGTTTTGGGGGCGCATATTATATGGCCATTGGAAAATCTACAGATGAGAAAATAGAGGCGTCTAAAAGATTTGTGGAATTCCTTTTTGAGACTGACAATGTGGCAGAGAGGGCCAACAGCAGGCCTATATATGCGCTGCCGGCAATGAATGAGGCTTTTGAAAGCGATACTTACCAGAATGACGAGATGGTGCAGAAGTTCAGTTCAGAAATGGAAGATATTTTTGAGAATATTATTCCCTATGAGGAGAGAAGTGGATTTGAAGCAGGGCTGACTAACTCTGCCGGGCAGATTGAGTCCTCCAACCTGATGGGAGATGCGATTCAGAATGTGGTGCTCAATGGGTGGAGTACGGAGCAGGCAGTAGATTATATGGATGAGAAATTGCAGGAAATTATTACCAACTGCAATGAGATGAAATAGGGAATTGTCAGCACAGGCAAGGCAGTCCCAGACTCCAGGCCCTAGGCCTGCTGGCAGTGAAGAAACAGAAGATAAAGGTACAAAAAATCCCCGTAACCCCAGGTCAGAAACAACCTGGGGTTACGGGGATTTTTGTGCAGGGCATGGCAAAGAAAATTTGTCTTGGGGAGCACCGCCCATGCATCTTCTTAAACCTTTATAATAGGGCGTTTATATTCGTTTTCAAAGGCTGTCTTGTACTTGTCAGTTATGACAGAGGTGTAAAGGTTGGAAGCCAGGATGTCATGAAGGAGCATTTTCTGTCCGGCCTCGGGAATGCCCTTTGTGTCCCAGAGATTTGTCAGCAGCGGGAGCAAGGATTTCCTGGAGATTTTCCCCAGCACTTTTTCCCTGTCCTTACGGCATCCAAGCAGCCGGGCATAGTAATGAAAGCCTTCAGCAGTGTATTTTTCTACATTTTGTTTTTTTATTCCCAGCATAATGTGCAAAAGTGCCCGGTTGATGCGGGTGTGAGTGACCTCCTTTGTCTTTAGGAGTTCACAGAATTGTTTGTAGTTAAAGAAATTGTTGAGCTGGTTTATGATGCGGTTGGCCAGGTCTTCGGATACATCCATATAGCGTGTCAGGTTTTCAGCGGATTTGTTTAGGAGCTTGTATTTTAGCAAAAGTGAAAAGTCATTCTGATAGATGGGATAATTTACATGGTGGTGATCTTTGAGCAGCTCCAGGCAGCAGCCAGGCACTTGATCCTCCAGTTCTCCCAAAATACCGGAGAAGTGTGTATTCTCAAAGGTATCTCCTCCCGTGCTTACACTCAGCGCAGAACTGGAATAGGACAAAAGGGAGCGTATGGAGGAGGCGGAACTGTAATTTGTGCGAAGCTGTGTATCATGGTAGTGTGATTCCCTGCGCTTGACAGTACAGGGAGTGATGGAGCTGTTAAGCTTCCGGAGGGCCTTTATGTATTCTACGCCCAGGATGTTGTTAGGACTGTTGAGCAGGAAAGATAAGTCCCCCTGGCCCATATAAGCCTGCAGGGCATCCTGTCGCGCCGCAGGGAAAGACATGCCGGACCTCAAATAAGACTGCAGGAGGGCGCGGTATTCTTCAGGCTCCTCAGTGAGGATATCAGCAATCTGCATGAGGGAGGGCAGGTCATCACATTCACTGCCAAAACAAATAGAATCTACCACGCCAAGGCTCTCCAAAAAAGAGACGGCGCCCATTGCAAAAAGTTCCGCACTGCCTGTGGCATAGCAGACTGGGAGTTCAAAGACTGCGGCGGCTCCACATTTTAAGGCCATTTCCGCGCGTATATATTTGGGCATGATAGCAGGGGCGCCCCGCTGTACATAGTCTCCGCTCATGATGACAATGGCAGTGTCCGCCCCGGCGGCTTCCTTTGCTTTTTCTATATGATATTGATGTCCGTTGTGGAAGGGATTATATTCTGCAATTAAACCGACAATTTTCATAAGAATCTCCTTGTATATCAATTTGTTACCCATTATACTATAAAATGATAAGGCGTTATACAGTATATTTGGATTATTATTGATAATTTGTGTAGAATAACAGAAATAAGGTGAGTTTTAGGGCAAGAAGGCTTATAGGCTGTAAAAATTTGGACAAAGGAGGGTGTGTGGCATGGAAAAGGAATTAGTGCTTGAATTGCTCGGGGAGCGAAAATTTAAAGAATTAAAGGAAGAGCTGGAAGCCATACATCCGGTTGATATTGTAGAAATGCTGGAGGATTTTGATACCAGGCAGGCTATTTTAATCTTCCGCCTGCTGGCCAAGGAGGAGGCGGCAGAGGTTTTTACGGATATGAACAGTGATATGCGTGAGGACCTGATTAATGCCTTGACTGATTCAGAGCTGGAAGAAGTCATGGACGAGATGTATGTAGATGATACGGTGGATGTCCTGGAGGAGATGCCGGCTAATGTAGTGGACAGGCTTCTGCTGGCAACAGACGAGGAGACAAGGCAGAAGATTAATGTGCTGCTGCAGTATCCAGAGGACAGTGCAGGAAGTATCATGAATGTGGAGTACATCAGCCTGCGCAGGGAGATGACTGTGGCGGATGCAATTTTAAAGATCCGCCAGGTGGGAATCAATAGAGAAACGATTTACACTTGTTATGTTACGGAGAAAAAGAGGCTTATAGGCGCAGTGGATGTAAAGGACCTCCTGACAGCCGGGGAATCCAGGCTTATCGAAGAGATTATGGAGGAAAATGTGCTCTGCGCCAAAACACTGGATGACCAGGAGGATGTGGCAAAGACAATTAAGAAGTATGGGTTGGTGGCGATTCCAATTATTGACCATGAGAACTGTCTTGTGGGGATCGTAACAGTTGACGATGCTATGCTGGTGCTCCAGGATGAGACTACAGAGGATATCAGTATTATGGCCGGCGTAAGTCCGAATGAGGACTCTTATTTCGGGACTTCTGTATTTATGCATGCCAGGAACCGTACACTGTGGCTCATGCTCCTGATGCTTTCGGCCACTGTGACAGGCGAGATCCTGGGATATTATGAGTCGGCCATGGCTGTGATGCCCGTGCTCATTACCTTTATCCCTATGCTTATGGGGACAGGGGGAAACTGTGGTTCTCAGAGTTCCACACTGGTTATCCGGGGCCTGGCGGTGGGGGAGATTCAATTCCGTGATATATTCCGGGTGATTTTTAAGGAAATACGGATTGCCCTTGTAGTCAGCTGTCTGCTGGCAGTGGTCAATGGGATCCGTATTTATATTATGTACGGGCAGAATGTGACACTGGCAGTGGCACTGGGGATTACAATGATTGCAGTGGTAGTCATGGCAAAATGCATTGGGTGTACCCTGCCTCTTTTAGCAAAAAAGATGGGATTGGATCCGGCAATCATGGCGGCGCCCTTAATTACTACAATACTGGATACATGTACAATTCTAGTTTACTTTAATATTGTGACAGCCATTTTCCATCTGTAGGGCAGCAGGGGGCCATCCTTACAGAAACCAGGCAGAAATAAAATCCTGGGGCGCTGTAGGAGCATTCTGCGGCAGGGGTGTAGATAAAGCATAAAAACAGAGATTGTTCTTAAAAATACACATGTTATCTACTTGTATACAAAATTTCTTTGGGGTATAATAAAAACAATTGAGAAAAAAGGAAAGGTGGCTTTAAATCATGGGATTTATTGACGAAATTAAGGTGAGGGCAAAGGCCGATAAGAAGACGATCGTGCTTCCCGAGACTGAGGATGCCAGGACCTATCAGGCTGCAGAAGCAGTCTTAAAGGAAGGGACGGCAAATCTGATACTTGTTGGCAGCAGGGCAGAGATCGAGAAGAACGGCGCGGGGTATGATATTTCAGGTGCCCAAATTGTAGACCCGGCAACAGATGAAAAGACAGAAGCGTATATTGCCAAGCTGGTGGAACTCAGGCAGAAGAAGGGCATGACAGAAGAACAGGCAAAAGAACTGCTTTTGAAGAATTATTTATACTACGGCGTTATGATGGTAAAGATGGGGGATGCTGACGGCATGGTATCAGGGGCCTGCCATTCTACAGCAGATACACTTCGCCCATGCCTCCAGATTCTGAAAACAAAACCCGGGACAAAACTTGTATCCGCATTTTTTGTGATGGTTGTGCCAGATTGTGATATGGGAGCTGACGGCACATTTATTTTTGGGGATGCTGGGTTGGAACAGAACCCGGATCCGGAAAAGCTGGCGAATATTGCGGTATCTTCAGCCGCCTCCTTCCGTGTGCTCACAGGGAAAGAGCCGGTTGTTGCCATGCTTTCCCACTCCACAAAGGGAAGTGCAAAGCATGGGGATGTTGATAAAGTTGTAGAAGCCACGAGGCTTGCAAAGGAACTGGCGCCTGACCTGAAACTTGACGGGGAATTGCAGCTGGATGCGGCTATTGTGCCTTCTGTGGGAGAGTCCAAAGCACCGGGCAGTCCAGTTGCCGGACATGCTAATGTATTAATTTTCCCAGATCTGGACGCAGGAAATATCGGCTATAAACTGGTTCAGCGTTTGGCTAAGGCAGAGGCATACGGCCCATTGACACAGGGGATTGCGGCGCCTGTCAATGATTTGTCCCGTGGCTGCAGCGCAGAAGATATCGAGGGCGTGGTAGCGATTACAGCAGTGCAGGCACAGGCACAATAAACAGAGAATATATCTGAGTGGGGCCGTGTTTTAACGGCTTCCTATATGTAAATACAGGAGGAAAATAAGATGAATGTATTAGTAATCAACTGTGGAAGTTCTTCTTTAAAGTTTCAGTTAATTAATTCTGACTCAGAGGAAGTTCTGGCAAAGGGACTCTGTGAGAGGATCGGAATTGACGGGAGCCTTACCTATCAGCCAGCTGGCGGCGACAAGGTGAAGACGGCAAAGGATATGCCTACCCACACAGAGGCCATCCAGTATGTGATTGACGCACTGACAGATGCCCAGACTGGTGTTGTAAAGAGTTTAGATGAGATCGGCGCGGTGGGCCACCGTATGGTACACGGAGGAGAGAAATTTGCATCTTCAGTTGTAATTACAGATGATGTGAAAAAGGCGGTGGAAGAATGCAATGACCTTGCCCCTCTACATAATCCTGCCAACCTGATCGGCGTGGACGCATGTGAGAAGCTGATGCCAAATACCCCTATGGTAGGTGTATTCGATACTGCCTTCCATCAGACGATGCCTGAAAAGGCTTATATGTACGGACTGCCCTATGCTTATTACGAAAAATATAAAGTAAGGCGCTATGGCTTCCACGGCACAAGCCACAGCTTTGTATCGAAAAGGGCAGCTGAAATTACAGGGAAGCCATATGACGCAGTCAAGACCATCGTATGCCATCTCGGCAATGGCGCCAGCATCTGTGCAGTGATGAACGGGAAATCTGTAGATACATCCATGGGACTGACACCCCTTGAAGGATTAGTGATGGGAACCAGGTCAGGGGATATCGACCCGGCCATTCTGGAGTTTATCTCAAAGAAGGAAAATCTTGATATTGAAGGCTTGATGAAAGTTCTGAATAAAGAATCAGGAGTGTTTGGACTTTCCAATGGACTTTCCAGCGATTTCAGAGATTTATGCGCAGCAGCGGAAGAAGGCAATAAGCAGGCACAGGTTGCCCTTGAAGTATTTGCATACAGAGTGGCAAAATATGTAGGTAGCTATGCGGCAGCCATGAACGGCGTAGATAATATTGTATTTACCGCTGGAATCGGCGAGAACGATAAAGACATCCGCGAAGAAGTTTGCAGTTACCTGCAGTTCCTTGGAATAGAAATCGACAAGGAAGCTAATTCTAAGAGAGGGGAAGAAGTGGTGATCTCCACCCCTGATTCTAAAGTGACAGTACTCGTGATCCCGACCAATGAAGAACTTGCAATTGCAAGGGAGACAGTTGCACTTGTAAAATAATTACTGAAAAAAAGAAAGCTGGCAGGTTTGGTCTGCCGGCTTTTTCTGAATATTCTGAAAATGGAGGGCAAAGGGGACAGTCCCCTTTGCAAAAGGGACAGTCCCCTTTGTCTTTTTCACATTTTCCTGTCAGATTCTGTATTTTTCATATTGACAAAGTTATTTTACATGATATAATAATTTAGGTATGAATAGGAGTAATGAAGATGTTAATTAACCTATCAGACGTTCTGTCAGAGCAGCATAGGGCAGTAGAGGAGACAGTTCCCTTTGAATTGGATGTGATTAGACTGAAGATTGGGGGATTTCCAGTGATCAGCAGTGATCCTGTACATGTTGTGGTTACACATATAAAGGATAAGGAACTGCAGATTCAGGCAGAGACCAAAGTAAAGGTTATAATTCCATGTGACCGTTGCCTTGAAGAGGTAGAACATGAGTTTTTGCTGGATGTGGAGAAATATGTTGATTTGAATGTTTCAGATGCTGATTTGAGAGAAGGGTTAGATGAATCAAATTTCATTGACGGATACCATCTTGACGTGGACAAATTGCTCTTTAACGAGATATCTATAGGGTGGCCGACGAAAGTTCTTTGCAGCGAAAGCTGTGAGGGCATTTGCAGCGTTTGTGGTCAGAACCTAAACAGGGGAACTTGTGACTGCGAAGACACAGGGGTTGACCCAAGAATGTCAGTTGTCCGTGATTTGTTTAAGAATTTTAAGGAGGTGTAACCTATGTCTATCTGTCCAAAGAATAAATCTTCTAAGTCCAGAAGGGATAAGAGAAGGGCAAATTGGAAGATGAGTGCTCCAAATCTTGTGAAATGCAGCAAATGTGGAGAGCTTATGATGCCGCACAGAGTATGCAAGGCATGTGGATCTTACAACAAAAAAGAAATTATCTCTGTTGACTAATAGGGACGAGCCAGTGAATGGAACATAAAAACTCTATGTGATTGAGCAATCTTTCGCATAGAGTTTTTTTGTGGTTCTTTTTATTTGCAGGATTGCCTTGGAGAGAGTGTAATGTGGGCGTTTGATTAGAAGGCTCCTAGAGCAGAGATGTTTAGTGAAATTGAATGTTTGAAATGTTTTAGTTATATTATATAAAAAAATTGGAGTATGTTTGTTATTATTGTTGAAATAGTAAAATCAACTTGCATACTTAAAAAAAGGGTGCTATTATTTAGGTATAAAATGAATCGATTCAAAAATAAAAAAATAAGAGAAATCAGCATAATATGAAAAAATAATGAATTGATTTTTCTGTATTCAGGAGAAGGAGGAAGAAAAATGAAGAAATTTGTGGTGTTTGTTTTGATGGTTTGCATGACCGTGGTACTTTCAGCCTGTGGTTCTGGCGGCAGCGCAAATGAAGGGGGGAACACAGCGGCAGAGGACAAAGAGAATAAAAAGACCTTAGCCTTAGTTCCTCCGGCTATGATATCACCATATTACAAATCTGTTATTTCAGGCGCACAGGAAGCCTGTGATGATCTTGGCTATGAGCTGAAGACTTTGGCTCCAGAGTCTGAATCAGATTACGCCTCACAGGTGCAGATAGTGGAGGACATGATTACCCAGCAGGTAGATGGGATTATCCTCTGTGCGATTAACAGTGACGCCATTGTAGCGGCTGTAAAAAAAGCCAACGAGGCCGAGATCCCGGTGGTCATGTTCAATACCCAGAATGAGCTGGCCGGCGGGGAGGTGGCATGTTACGTGAGATATGACCAGTATGAGGCAGGAGGGAAGGTATGTGACTTTGTGGCTGAACAATTTGGGGAAGATTTACAGGTTGCAATTGTAGAAGGACTTCCTTCTGACCATACCACGGAAAGAATGGGGGGATTTGTAGATAAGGCAGAAGAAAAATATCCTGGAATCCAGGTAGTTGCAAGCCAGGCCGGAGACTGGGAAAGAGAGAAAGGTATGAATGCAGCTGCTAATATGATCCAGGCAAACCCAGATCTTGACGTAATATTCGCGCTGTGTGATGAGATGGGATTGGGAGCGGTGCAGGCTGTAAAAGAAGCAGGATCAGATGCAAAAGTTGTAAGTTTTGACGGCAATCCAAATGCAGTTGCAAGCATCCAGGCAGGCGAGCTGGTTTCCACAGTATCCATCGGAGGGCCTGGAACAGGCGTGACATGTGTGGAGGCATTGGATAAGATTTTCAATGGGGGGACAGTAGAGAAAATTGAGAATGTAGACACAGAAATTATCTGGGAGGATAATGCGGATCAGTTCCCATCAGAAGCGGACTAAGGGAAAGTCAGACAAACCTTGAGGGACTGCCCGAAAGGGAAATCATATTTGGAGGCAGTCCCTTCCAAATATGTCAGGAGGAAGCAAATGGCAGAAGAGTATATTTTACAGATGTCAGGCATAACAAAACGTTTCCCAGGAGTATTGGCACTCGACCATGTCAGCCTCCGTGTAAAACAGGGGGAAGTACACGCTCTGCTGGGCGAAAATGGGGCTGGAAAATCAACATTAATGAAAATACTGGCAGGTGCCTACGTGAAAGATGAGGGGGATATAGAGATCTTTTCAAACAGGACAGAACTGGGGAACCCAAAGGCAGCGGAAAATTTGGGGATCAGTATTATTTACCAGGAACTTAACCTGATACCTACTTTAACTGTGGCAGAAAATATTTTTTTAGGACGTTATCATATGGATAACCCTATAAAAATAGACTGGAAAAAGGTCTATAGAGAGGCAGACGCACTTCTAAAAGAGCTAGGGGTGGACATCAGGAGCACCGATTTTATACGGGATTTGGGGATTGCACAGCAGCAAATGGTGGAGGTGGCTAAGGCTCTTTCTATGCATGCAAAAATTATTATTATGGATGAGCCTACAGCGCCCCTCACAGAGCGGGAGACCAGGAAACTTTTTCGGACAGTAGAAAAATTAAAGGCAGGCGGGGTGGCAATTATTTATATATCCCACAGGCTGGAGGAAGTCATGGCAATCTGCGACCGGGCCACGGTGATGCGGGATGGCTGCACGATCCAGGAGCTGGATGTTGCACAGACAACAATGGATGAAATTATACGCCTTATGGTGGGGAGGGAGCTGAAGGATAAATATCCTAGAATTCAAAAGAAAATCGGAGAAGAATTGTTCAGGGTGGAAAATTTATGTGCAGGTTCTCGTGTACAGAATATCAGTTTTTCTATCAAAGAGGGAGAGGTATTATGTGTGGGAGGACTGGTAGGAGCAGGCAGGACGGAAATGGTACGCGCCATATTTGGCTTAGATGCAAGAACAGACGGCAAGATTTATATTGGACAGAAAGAATGTATCATCAGAAACCCAAAAGAGGCTATCAGGGCAGGGATTGGCTATGTGACGGAGGACAGAAAAGAAGAGGGCCTGGTACTGAAGCTGGGAGTAGGGGAAAATGTGACGTTGGCAGCGCTGGATAAGTTTAGGAGAGGGTTACATCTGAACCTGGGGAAAGAAAGAGAGACGGTAAAAAAGTATATCAATAAATTGAACATAAAAACCCCCTCCCTCTGGCAGAGGGCGGAGAATCTTTCAGGGGGTAATCAGCAGAAGGTAGTACTGGCCAAATGGCTGCTTTCCGACTGCAAGGTTCTAATACTGGATGAACCTACCAGAGGAATCGACGTGGGGGCGAAAATAGAAGTATACAACCTGATTAATGCCCTTGCAAAAGAGGGGAAGGCGGTTTTGGTTATTACATCTGAAATACCAGAGCTGCTTGGGATCTGTGACCGTGTCATGGTGATGGCCAGGGGTCGGTTGAGTGGAACCCTTGGAAGAGAAGAGGCCAGCCAGGAGTCAGTGATGACATTGGCCATTGGAGCGGAAGAAAGGGGAAAATACCATGAAGATTAAAGCAAAAGAAAGAAAAGGGACAAGTTACATTGGGATACTGGTGGCCCTGATGGCCCTGTGTATTGTATTAACATTGTCCAGCAGCAGTTTCCTGACTGCAGCCAATCTGCTGAATGTGTCACAACAGATATCTACAAATTTTCTAATCGCCATAGGCATGACATTTATTATCCTGTTAGGGGGAATTGATCTTTCTGTGGGTTCCATTATTGCTGTGACAGGACTGATGATGGGGTTGATGATGAAAAACTGGGAGTTCCCTGTATTTCTAAGCCTGGTTTTAGGACTTCTATTCGCCTGCCTGATTGGATTCGTGACAGGCCTTCTGATCACTGGATTTGACCTGCCGCCTTTTATTGCCACCTTGGGAATGATGTCCATAGCCAGAGGGGCGGCTTATACGGTCACAGAAGGACAGCCTATCTATACATTTCCTAAAGAATTTCTGGCTATTACAGGGAGGTATGGGGGAGTTCCGATATTCACCATATTTATTATGGTTATTATGTTTGCGGTTGCCGCATATGTCCTGAAATATACAAAGTATGGGCGGTATATATACGCCATCGGGGGCAATAAAAACTGTGCGGTACTTTCGGGGATCCATGTAAAAAGAGTGGAATGTACTGCCTATGTAATCAGTGCTTTCTGCTGCGGGGTGGCTGCCATTGTCCTTACCTCCAGGCTGGATTCGGCTGTTCCTACCAATGCCGACGGGGCAGAGTTAGATGCCATTGCAGCAGTTGTCATCGGCGGCACATCCATGAATGGAGGAGAAGGGACACTGACGGGAACAATCATAGGGACGCTGATTATAGGGATTGTTGCCAATGGGTTAAATCTCTTAAATGTCCCGCAGGGAGCACAGAGGATGGTAAAAGGAGGTATTATCGTACTGGCAGTGATAGTAGATGTACTCCGCAGAAAGAAGGGCCAGAGAGTATAGACATTCAGGCATGGTGAAGAAAGTAAGTAAGACGGAAGGTGAGGCAGATGGGAAAAGGTATGGGGCATAAAAAATGGTGTATCCCAGATTTATATATGAAAGAACCGGGAAATAGGCCTACTCCCTCCCATGAGAGTATTACTATTTTTAATACTGGGGAGGAAACGGCAGAGGTAGGACTTACGCTGGTCTTTGACAGTAGGGAAAACACCGGCAGAATAGAGGGGATTCAGGTAAAACCGATGCAGGCGAGACAAATACGTATGGATAATTTGGAGGCGTGGAATATGAAAATACCTGTAGCCACATGCTATTCGGCGATATTAGAGAGCAGTAAAAATGTGGTGGTAGAGTATGCCAGGTTCAATTGGATTGATGGTGCGGCCCAGTCTTTTGCAGTCATACCATATTTTGAGGACTGACTGTTAAAACAGCAGAAAAGGAGAGGATAATTATGGAACAAAGAAAAGTGGCGATCGTGACAGGGGGAACCCGGGGGATGGGACAGGCAATCAGTATTGAGCTTGCCAGAAGGGGGAACATTGTTTGTGCAATATACCGCTCCCATGAGAAGTGCGCCCAGGAGACACTTGAAAAACTGCAGGGATTCGTCCCGGAGAGCCAGATTTATAAAGCAGATGTCTCAGAGGAGGAGGAAGTAAGGCAGGCTGTGGCCAAGATAGGCGGACATTTTGGGAGGATTGATATCCTCGTTAATAACGCCGGTATATTTGACTTCAAGTTTATCGATGAAATGGACGCGGCATATTTGGACAAAGTCATTGGCACGAATTTTAAAAGCCAATTTTATATGCTGAAATATACTGCCGAGTATATGAAAAAAAGCCACTATGGAAGAATAGCCAATGCCTCCTCCATCTCAGGGCATTTTGCAGACTGTGGACTTGTGGCATACGCTGCCAGTAAGGCAGGTGTGGATATGCTGACTAAAATCAGTGCGGCGGAGCTGGGCCCCTATAATATTACTGTAAATGCTTATGCCCCGGGAATTATCCATACGGATATGACAGATACAATGATTCAGGCGCGGGGGGCAGAGCAGGTCAGGGCTCTGTGCCTGAACCGTTTTGGGACGGGGGAGGACGTGGCAGCGCTTGTAGGCTTTCTGACTTCTGCAGAGGGTGGGTATGTGACAGGGGAAATTATCGGCATTGATGGAGGCATGTTCAAAGTCCAGAATACATACCTTGCATATGAACATGCAAAGAATAAGGGAGGACTGCAATGATGGATAAAAAAATGAAGGCCCTGGTATCCTATGCGCCCTATGACAACAGGCTTGAGGAGGTAGACATCCCATCAATTGGGCCGGATGAACTGCTAGTCAAGGTGGAGGGGTGCGGCATCTGTGCCGGAGATGTGAAATCCTACCATGGAGGCATCCGTATATGGGGGACTCATATTGAAAACCGCTATATTGAACCTCCTGTCATTGGGGGACATGAATTTTGCGGGGAAGTTGTTAAGGCAGGGGAAGAGATGGCAGCATTTACAGCGGGGGACAGGGTTGTGGCAGAGCAGATTGTCCCCTGCGGTGAATGCGGGTTCTGCCGGCAGGGGAAATACTGGATGTGCGCCCAGTCGGCTGTGTATGGGTTTAAGCAGCATATACAAGGTGGGTTTGCGGAGTATATCAAGCTCCACAAAAATAGTATTATACATAAGGTTCCCCCTACTTTTACTACAGAGGAGGCCGTGCTTATTGAACCTATTGCCTGTGGAATGCATGCAGTAGAACAGGCAGGGATCAGGCATGAAGATGTGGTCGTTATTGCAGGCCTGGGCGCCATCGGAACTTCCATGGTAAACCTGGCTGGTCTGTATATGCCCAAAATGGTGATTGGAATTGATGTGAAAAAGCACCGCCTTGAGATGGGAAAAAAATATGGTGCTGATTATGTGCTGGATCCTGCCGGGTGTAATGTGCCCGAGGAGATAAAGAGACTGACTGGAGGGTATGGATGTGATGTTTATATAGAAGCTTCAGGCAGTCCGGCAAGTGTGGGCCAGGGACTGGATTCCCTGAAAAATCATGGGAGATACGTACAGATGGGAGTATTTGCAGATGAGGTAAAGGCGGACTGGAATATGATAGGTGATGGGAAAGAGCTCAGTATCAGAGGTTCCCATTTGTCAGCCCTTACATTTGAGTCGGTCATTGGAGGTATCCAGAAAGGGTTGGTTCGGACAGAGGGACTGATTTCACATTCCTTCCCCTTAGAGAAATGGCAGGAGGCTTTTGAGGCATCCATAAAAGAACCTCAGGCAATGAAAATCATGCTGAGGCCTTAATAAAGGCAAAAAAAGCTCTGCCTCTGCTGAAAAAATGATAGATTTCTGTTATAATGGCACAAGCTACCTTTTTCTGGAAAGGATATGAGTACTTGCGGGGAAGGGTTCCATACCGAGAGATACATGGACATTAGCGGCCAAGGCCGTGTGCTGATAGGAAGGGGAATACTTGTGGCAGTTATCAAAGATGTTGCAAAGCTGGCTGGGGTTTCAGTGGGGACGGTTTCTAAATACTTGAATACCCCCCAGCTTTTGCGTGAAGACAAGCGGAGGGCAGTGGAGGATGCCATTCAGAAATTAAATTATAAACCGAATCTCTTTGCCAGGAATTTAAGGGTACAGGACTCAAAGACAATTGCGGTCATAGCACAGGAGATAAGTAACCCGTTCCATGCAGCGCTGTTTAATACGATTCGGAAGGAAGCGATGAAATATAATTATACAGTGGTTCTGTATTCTATCAATGACGTAAACGGCAACATGGATGCATTGTTTGAGTCCCTTCCTATTCATTATTTCAGTGGAGTTATTTTGTGCTATTTTCATGATATGGAGCAATCCATAGATTTTGCCCGCAGGCATGAGAAGGTGCCTATGGTCATTATGAGCAATTCAAGCCGGTATTACAGTGAGTATGATTCAGAAAAAATTGTCCATGCAGATTTCACCCTGGGCATACAGAAGGTGTGTGAGTATTTGATCAGCCTGGGATGCCGGGACATAGCATATGTTGGCTGCAAGACCCGGGACATAGACCATGAGCCGAAACTGAAAGGGTTTTTAATGACCCTTGAAAAATATCATCTGAAGCCTCACAGCATTGTAAGGCTGGAGAAGGAATATACGATGGAGACAGGCTATGAATCTGCAGAATATATTTTACAGACGCAAAGCCTGCCGGATGCGGTTCTGAGTGATACAGACATTATGGCAGTTGGGGTTTTAAACTGCCTCCGGGATCAGGGGATATGCGTCCCGGAGGATGTGATGCTGGCGTCATTTGATAATATAGAGTTTTCCCGATACTGCAATCCAAGGCTGACAACTGTAAATGTACCTATTGAGGCCATGAGCATAAAGGCTGTGGAGCTTCTGGTGGACCAGATGGAGGGCCGGAAATATAGTGGCAGCGGGACAGGTTTTGAGCTGGAGCTCATTGTGCGGGAATCTGCAAGGTAGGAAAAGGCAGGAGATGTGCAGCATTCAAAGGAAATAGACTATAAAGCATATTGAAACGGGGCGCCGCAAAATGTAAATGTTCATTTTGTGGCGCCCCCCTATATAAATTCTATTTTGTTATTGATTTTTATATTGATGTTTAGTAGAATTAATGCAGTAGCGTTAGGAGGAAGAGAAATGTCTGATATTACAAGGGTTGCCCTGGATGCGATGGGCGGAGATAATGCGCCTGCCGGGATTGTGCAGGGGGCAGTTGAGGCCGTCAGAGAGCGGGAGGATATTAAGATTCTGCTGACGGGGCAGGAGGATTTGCTGAAGAAGACGTTATCAGAATATACGTATCCCCAGGAGCAGATTGAGGTTGTCCACGCTTCTGAGGTGATAGAGACTGCGGAACCGCCTGTCATGGCAATCCGCAGGAAGAAGGATTCTTCTATTGTGGTGGCTATGAACCTGGTGAAGAAGGGGCAGGCAGATGCATTTGTATCCGCAGGAAGCTCAGGGGCAATCTTAGTCGGCGGCCAGGTACTGGTCGGCAGGATTAAGGGGGTGGAAAGGCCGCCTCTTGCTCCCCTCATACCGACTGCCAAGGGGGTGTCCCTGCTGATAGACTGTGGCGCTAATGTGGATGCAAGGCCGTCCCACCTGGTTCAGTTTGCACGGATGGGTTCTATATACATGGAGCATATTATGGGGAAGAAGAACCCGACTGTGGGAATCGTCAATATCGGCGCTGAGGAGGAGAAGGGGAATGCACTTGTAAAAGAGACCTTCCCCCTGCTCAAGGCTTGTGAGGATATCCGCTTTGTGGGCAGTGTGGAGGCACGTGATATTCCGTCTGGCGCTGTGGATGTGGTTGTCTGCGAGGCCTTTGTGGGCAATGTGATTCTCAAGCTCTATGAAGGCGTGGGAGGCACTCTGATTCAGAAAATCAAGGGCAGTATGATGACTTCGCTGCGAAGTAAGATTGGGGCACTTCTTGTAAAGCCTGCGCTCAAGGCAACTTTGAAGGATTTTGATGCCAGTGAGTATGGCGGTGCGCCGCTTCTTGGCCTGAATGGCTTGGTTGTCAAAGTACATGGAAATTCTACTTCAAAAGAAGTACGTAATTCGATTATCCAATGCGTCACATTTAAGGAGCAGCAGATCAATGAGAAAATAAAAGCTGCGATCCAGAGTGGGCAGGATGGGAAAAAAGATTAAGGTGGAAAAGAAAGGAAAGTGAACTATGGAATTTGAGAAGTTACAGGAAATTATTGCAGACGTGTTAAACGTTCCGAAGGAGGAGATCCGTCCGGAATCAACATTTGTAGATGATTTAGGAGCAGATTCGTTAGATATTTTCCAAATAATCATGGGGATTGAAGAAGAATTTGACATTGAGAT
The DNA here is from genome assembly GCF_900604355.1 of Luxibacter massiliensis. Classification (NCBI taxonomy): domain Bacteria; kingdom Bacillati; phylum Bacillota; class Clostridia; order Lachnospirales; family Lachnospiraceae; genus Luxibacter; species Luxibacter massiliensis. The sequence goes on from NZ_UWOE01000001.1 coordinate 1,555,054, forward strand.
TGACAATGACGAGGCAGAGAAGATAGCAACTGTGCAGGATGCTGTGGACCAGATTAAAAAGGTTGTAGAATAAAAGAGTAAATGAAAAAGCCCCTCCGGGCTTTTTCATTTTAGGAAACATTTAAACATGCCAATAGTCTTTGCCATGCTGCATGTATTTACAACATGGTCCTGGGATGTTGGGGCAAAGGCTGCCATGGAATGGAAAGGAGTGTATGTCTGCATGATTCTGGGAAACACAGCAGACGATATAGATATGAGTGATAGTTTAAAAGAGCTGGAAAAAAGAATTGGCTACAAATTCCGGGATTTTTCACTGCTTAGGAGGGCCATGATGCACAGCTCCTTTACAAATGAAAAGCATCTGGAAAAGCACTGCTGCAATGAGAGGCTTGAATTTCTAGGTGATGCAGTGCTGGAGCTTGTTTCCAGTGAATTTCTTTTTTTGGAGTCCCCCAAGGTATCCGAAGGGGAACTGACTAAGACAAGGGCAAGTATGGTCTGCGAGCCCTCCCTGGCATTCTGTGCACGGGACATAGATCTGGGGTCTTACCTGCTGCTTGGGAAGGGTGAGGAGGCGACCGGAGGAAGGCTGAGGGACTCCATCACCTCAGATGCCCTGGAGGCGCTTATCGGCGCGATTTATCTGGACGGTGGTTTTACTAATGCAAAAGAGTTTATACATAAATTTATTCTGACGGACTTAGAGAATAAAAAACTCTTTTTTGATAGCAAGACTATTTTGCAGGAGATCGTGCAGGCCCAAATGGAGGGTGGGGTCTCATACCACCTGCTTAAGGAGGAAGGGCCTGACCACAATAAGTCTTTTTGCGTTGAAGTCCGCCTTGACGGGCGGGGATATGGCGTAGGCATTGGGCGTACTAAAAAAGCGGCGGAGCAGGAGGCGGCATATAAAGCCATACTGGAACTGAAAAAACAAAAATAAAGCAGGTGTTATATGTATTTAAAGAGCATTGAGGTGCAGGGGTTTAAGTCTTTTGCCAATAAAATCAAATTTGAGTTCCACAATGGAATTACAGGCATCGTAGGCCCCAATGGCAGCGGCAAGAGTAATGTGGCAGATGCGGTGAGATGGGTCCTTGGGGAGCAGAGGGTTAAGCAGCTTAGGGGCGGGAGCATGCAGGACGTTATTTTTTCAGGGACGGAGAACAGGAGGCCCCTCAGCTATGCTTTCGTGGCAATCACGCTGGATAATTCGGACCATGAGCTTCCTGTAGATTACGAGGAAGTCACGGTGACTAGAAAGCTGTACCGTTCAGGGGAAAGTGAGTATCTTATTAACGGGGCAGGCTGCCGGCTGAAAGATATCAATGAGATGTTTTATGATACTGGGATTGGGAAAGAAGGCTATTCTATTATCGGGCAGGGGCAGATTGATAAGATATTAAGCGGGAAGCCAGAGGAACGCCGTGAGTTGTTCGATGAGGCGGCAGGCATTGTCAAGTTTAAACGCCGGAAGAACCTGTCAGTCAAAAAGCTGGAGGAGGAAAGGCAGAACCTGACACGTGTCAATGATATCCTGGCTGAGCTGGAGAAGCAGATAGGCCCTTTAAAAAGACAGTCCGAGGTTGCAAGGGAATATCTGAAGAAAAAAGAAGAACTGAAAGTATTTGATATTAATATGTTCCTGCTGGAAACGGAGCGTATTCAGGAGCAGATCACACAGACAGAGGGCAAGCTGAAGATTGCCTCTGAGGAGATGCAGGAAGCCAGCGTCAGATATGAGGAGATGAAAACAGAATATGAGGCTATAGAGGAGGAAGTAGACCAGATCGATTACTCTATAGAAAAGGCAAAGAGCCAGCTCAGTGAGACAACACTTTTGAAACAGCAGCTTGAAGGCCAGATCAATGTGCTTAAGGAACAGATCAATACAGTCCGCATGAATGATGAGCACTATGGGAACAGGGCCAGCACAATCCAGATAGAAATTGAGACAAGGCAGGCCCAGAGGGCAAAGCAGGAGCAGGAGAAATCTGCCGTGGAGGCCAGGCTTTCTCAGGTGAGGCAGGCAGATACCCAGGCAAGGGCAGGGCTGATTGACGTACAGTCCAGGATTGCAGCCCAGACTGCCCAGATCGAGGCAAGCCAGGCTGAGATCATGGAGCTCTTAAACAGCCGGGCGTCCACCCGGGCAAAAATCCAGCACTACAGTACTACCCAGGAACAGATTACCGCCCGCAGAGAGGCTCTGAAGCATAAAATTTCAGAGGTATCGGGGGAAGCAAAAAAGCAAAACGAAATCCTGGCTGCCCATGAAGAAGAGCTGAAGGCTATATCGGAAGAGATTGCAGCGTATACAGAAGAGGCGGACAGAAACGAACAGACCATAGAAAGGCTGCAGAAAGAACTGGCAGGCTGCCAGGACAAGCTCAGGATCGGGCAGACGGCGTACCACAGGGAGTCCTCCCGCCTTGAATCCTTAAAAAATATTACGGAGCGTTATGACGGTTACGGCAATAGTATCCGGAAGGTAATGGCGAATAAAGAAAAGGAGAAAGGCCTGCTTGGTGTTGTCGCTGATATCATAAAGGTGGACAAGGAATATGAGATTGCCGTGGAAACCGCCCTGGGGGGAAACATCCAAAATATTGTCACAGACAATGAAGAGACGGCAAAGCGGATGATTGCATATTTAAAACAGAACAAGTTCGGGAGGGCCACATTCCTGCCTCTTACCAGTATGCACATGAAAGCGCAGATACGCCAGGCAGAGGCGCTTGGCGAGCCTGGGGTGATTGGGCTTGCCAGCACGCTGGTCCATGTGGAAGACCGGTTCAGAAGTTTGGCAGAGCAGCTTTTAGGCAGGACGATTGTAGTGGACCATATTGACAATGGCGTCCGGCTGGCCAGAAAGTACAGACAGTCTTTAAGGCTGGTAACTTTGGAAGGGGAACTCATCAATCCGGGAGGATCCATGACAGGAGGCGCATTTAAAAATTCCAGCAACCTTCTGAGCAGGCGCCGTGAGATTGAAGAATTTGAGCAGACTGTCAGGATGCTCAAAAGGGATATGGATGATTGCGAAAGGGCAGTCAATGACATAAAATCCAGGCGTGCCGCGTGTTATAGTACAATCGATGAGATTCAGCAGAAGCTGAGGAAAGCCTCTGTCATTGAAAATACGGCCAGGATGCATGTGGAGCAAGTACAGATTAGGCAGAGAGAGTCAAAGGAACGCTATGAGGCTTATCTGCGGGAGGAAGAGAGTTTAAAGCAGAGGCTCGAAGAGATACTGGACAATGAGGATTCTATCCAGATGGAGCTGGAGGCGTCCGAGGCGCTGGAGAAGGAATTAAATATAAAAATTGAAGAGCTGCAGAAAAGGCTGGAGGCAGACAAGGCGCAGGAAGCCGTGCAGCTGAAAGCAACAGAGGAAGTCCACCTTTCGTTTGCCAGCCTGGAGCAGCAGCATACTTTTATTCTGGAGAACCTGGGGCGCATCCTGGAGGAGACGGAGAAATTCGAGGCAGAATTAAAAGAGCTGGATATCAGTAAGGGAAATGCGTCTATGGAGATTCAGGAGAGAGAGGCAGAAATACAGGATCTTAAAACTGCCATCGAAGATTCAAAGGAGCTATTTGCAGAAATCGAGGAAGAGATTAAAAAACAGGTGGCAAAACGTGAGGAACTCTCCATGAAGCATAAAACATTCTTAGGAAAGCGTGAGGAGCTTTCCAGGCATATGTCAGAACTGGACAAAGAGTGTTTCCGGCTGAACAGCAGAAAAGAGTCCTACGAGGAGGCGTCAGAGAAGCAGATTAATTATATGTGGGAAGAATATGAAATCACATATAACCATGCAATGGAGTTAAGAAATGAAAACCTGACAGACTTAGCATACATGAAACGCCAAACCCAGGTATTGAAAGGCGAGATTAAGAAGCTGGGAGACGTCAATGTCAATGCCATTGAAGATTACAAGAATGTCTCGGAAAGATATGAGTTCTTGAAAGGGCAGCATGACGATCTTGTGGAGGCGGAGGCCACCCTGCTGAAAATTATCGATGAGCTGGATGGAGCCATGAGGAGGCAGTTTGAAGAACAGTTTGCGCGTATATCCAAGGAATTTGACAGCGTATTCAAGCAGCTGTTCGGCGGAGGGAAAGGGACTCTTGAGCTGATGGAAGATGAGGATATCCTGGAGGCCGGCATCCGCATTATCGCACAGCCTCCGGGCAAAAAGCTGCAGAATATGATGCAGCTCTCCGGCGGGGAAAAAGCGCTGACAGCAATCTCCCTTTTGTTTGCCATCCAGAATCTAAAACCGTCACCCTTTTGCCTCCTGGATGAGATTGAGGCTGCCTTAGATGACAATAATGTCGTGCGCTTTGCAAAGTATCTGCATAAGCTGACGAAAAATACACAATTTATTGTTATAACCCACAGGAGAGGCACCATGACGTCTGCGGACCGCCTGTATGGGATTACAATGCAGGAAAAGGGCGTTTCTACTTTAGTATCTGTGGATCTGCTGGGAGAGGAGTTGGACAAGTAGGGATATATGTGGAAGGCTTAGGAGGAAGGCGGATGCTGTATGCAGAGCCTATTAATTGTATTTTCAGGCATGGTGATGCCTGTAGCTGAGAGGATAGGTACAGAATATGGGAGAAAAGCAGGGTTTTTTTAGAAGGCTCGTGACAGGGCTTACCAAGACAAGAGATAATATTGTGTCCGGCATGGACAGTATTTTCCATGGTTTCTCCAAAATCGATGAGGATTTTTATGAAGAGTTGGAGGAAACCTTGATCATGGGAGATTTAGGTGTCCACACCACGGAGAGAATTATAGAGGACTTGAGGCAAAAGGTGAAGGAGCAGCATATTAAGGAGCCTCTTGCGTGCAGGCAGCTTTTAATTGACAGCATCAGGCAGCAGATGGATGTGGGGGAGACTGCCTATGAATTTGAGGAGAGGACATCCGTTGTCTTTGTGATTGGCGTCAATGGTGTGGGCAAGACGACCACAATTGGAAAACTGGCAGGGAAATTCCATGGGCAGCATAAGAAAGTAATTCTGGCCGCTGCAGATACATTCAGGGCAGCCGCAAAGGAGCAGCTCAAGGAGTGGGCCATCCGGGCCCAGGTGGAAATGATTGGCGGCCAGGAGGGGGCAGACCCGGCTTCCGTGGTGTTTGACGCCGTGGCGGCGGCCAGGGCCAGAAAGGCAGATATCCTTCTCTGCGATACTGCCGGGCGCCTCCATAATAAGAAGAACCTGATGGAGGAACTGCGCAAAATTAACCGGGTCATTGAGAGGGAATACCCGGAGGCATACAAGGAGACCCTGGTAGTGCTGGATGCCACAACTGGCCAGAATGCCCTTTCCCAGGCCAAAGAGTTCCATGAGGTGGCAGATATTACAGGGGTTATCCTGACGAAGATGGACGGGACAGCAAAAGGGGGGATAGCTGTCGCCATCCAGTCAGAGCTGGGGATTCCTGTGAAATATATCGGCGTAGGCGAAAGCATGGATGATTTACAGAAATTTGATGCAGATGAATTTGTAAATGCACTATTTTACAGCGGAGAAACAGAAGAATAGGGTACAGAAAGAAGGGATAGAATGTTGACATTGGAGAAGTTTGAAGAGGCAAGTGAAATCGTAAAGCAGGTGACAATTCCCACAAAGCTCGTGTACAGTGATTATTTGAGTGCCCAGACAGAGGGCAGGATATATTTAAAGCCTGAAAATATGCAGCATACGGGGGCCTACAAATTAAGAGGCGCATACTATAAAATCAGCACCTTGTCAAAGGAAGAGCGGGAAAGAGGGCTGATCACTGCCTCGGCAGGGAATCATGCCCAGGGCGTGGCATATGCGGCTAAAAAGTACGGATGCAGGGCAACCATTGTGATGCCCACAGTGACGCCCCTGATTAAGGTGAACCGGACGAAGAGTTATGGTGCAGAAGTGATCCTTCACGGGGATGTTTATGATGACGCCTGCGCATATGCCTATGAACTGGCAGAAAAAGAAGGCCTTACTTTTGTGCATCCTTTTGATGACCTGGATGTGGCCACAGGCCAGGGGACAATCACAATGGAGATTATACAGGAGCTGCCCACTGTGGACTATATTGTAGCGCCCATCGGGGGCGGGGGACTGATTACCGGCGTGGCTACACTGGCGAAGATGCTGAACCCCAAGATCAAAGTGATAGGTGTAGAGCCTTCCCCGGCTGCCAGCATGACGGCAGCCCTTGCCGCGGGAGAGGTTGTTGAGCTTGACAGTGCAGATACCATCGCCGACGGAACAGCAGTCAAGGCTGTTGGGATTCAGAATTTGGCATACGTACAGCAGAATGTCGACGATATACTTTTGGTGGATGATGATGAACTTATCGGCGTATTTTTAGATATGGTGGAAAACCATAAGATGATTGTGGAAAACTCAGGCCTTTTGTCCGTCGCAGCCTTAAAACAGATGGACGTAAAGGGAAAGAAAGTTGTCTGCATTTTAAGCGGCGGCAATATGGACGTGATCACCATGTCCTCAATCGTGCAGCACGGCCTGATTCAGCGTGATAGAATTTTCTCTGTCTCAGTCCTCCTTCCCGACAAGCCGGGCGAGTTGGTGAGAGTGGCAGCCACGATTGCAGATGAACAGGGCAACGTAATTAAGCTGGAGCATAACCAGTTTGTGAGTACGAACCGCAATGCGGCAGTGGAGCTTCGTATTACTATGGAAGCATTTGGGACAGAACATAAGCATAGGATTTTAAATGCATTGGAGAAAAATGGGTTCAGGCCTAAATTAATCAGTGCAAAGCTATATTAGGCCATGTCCCGTAAATAGGAGGGGCCTGCTGTGTTTGTTGGCAGGCCCTGCCAAATGGAAGGAGTATTTATGGACAGAATAGAACCAGTACCGGGAGAAGTTTATGCGGATCGCCAGGGGCATAAGGTGAAAATCCTCTGCCTTTCGGTCCATATAAAGACAAAAGAGAAGCTGGTTGTTTATGAAATGCTGATGGATGGAGGGGAAATATATGCCTGCCCTAAAAAAGATTTTCTGGACTTGTTTGGCAGTTTGGGCACATTGTCCGGAGAGAGCGCCCTAAAAGGCGGGCAAAAAAATAAAGAATATGAGAAATCTCAGGAAACAATGCTGATTCTGGATTTTCTGGATATAAAATCAGAAGAAGATAAAATCCTATTTTTGCAGCAGCACAGAGATACTCTGACAGAACAGTTTCTCAGTACAGCAGCAGAGAGCCTGGGATTTATGGAGGCTAAGGCATCTTTAGGGCAGCGGTGTGATGATCTGATCAGATATCTAAAAATAAAAACAAAATATGAGTCCGGGCGTTTCAGATAGTCCCGGACTCATGTTATTTTCAATCAACCCGATGTCTCTCAAGAAGTGCATGGATTTTATCTGTTGGGTTTAAAACAGCGCCGATGGTCGTGTCGTGGTTCAGGGAATCTATGATGAGGGCAAGGAACTTACTCATATCGGCCTTTACAAAATATGGCTTTTCATCTACCTCAGGAGGCAGGTATGTCAGGTTGGTGGTGATGACACGGTCCAGATAACCTTTTTCATAATATGTATCAAATTTGCTGAAGCCTTCTGTGAACAGGCCGAAGGTGGTGCATACGAATACTCTGGCAGCCCTGCGTTCTTTAAGCTGCTTTGCCACATCCAGCATGCTTTCACCGGAGGATATCATATCGTCAACAATAATCACATCCTTGCCCTGTACGTCGGCTCCTAAAAATTCATGGGCCACGATGGGGTTTTTGCCGTTGACGACTGTAGAGTAGTCCCTGCGTTTATAGAACATGCCCATTTCCACCCCCAGTACATTGGAAAAGTATACGGCACGGTGCATGGCCCCTTCATCGGGACTGATAATCATGAGATGTTCTTTATCTGCCTTGAAGTCCGGCACAGCGCGGAAAAGTGCTTTCATAAACTGATAAGGCGGGTTAAAGCTGTCAAAACCGTGAAGGGGGATTGCATTTTGGACTCTTGGATCGTGGGCGTCAAAAGTGATAATATTTGTGGTTCCCATAGAAGCCAGCTCTTCCAGTGCAATCGCACAGTCCAGGGACTCTCTTTTTGTACGTTTATGCTGGCGGCTCTCATAGAGGAAAGGCATAATTACATTGATTCTGCGCGCTTTTCCATTGGCAGCAGAGATGATTCTTTTAAGATCCTGATAATGGTCATCGGGAGACATATGGTTTAAGTGCCCATTGACTGTATAGGTAAGGCTGTAGTTGCATACGTCTGTCATGATAAACAAATCTGTCCCGCGGATGCTTTCTTTGAGGATCCCTTTGGCCTCACCGGAACCAAAACGGGGACAGGAACAGTCCACGAGATAATTCAGAGACTCATAATTGACGTAGAGGGGAGAAGGCTTTACCTCACAGACTGTGCCTTTTCGGAAGGCAACAATATAGTCATTTACCCGTTCCCCCAATTGTCTGCAGTTCTCCATGGCTGCGATTTTCAGGGGCGCTATCGGAAGGGTCTTTTCCAGTAGTTCAATATTTGACATAATTTTCTCCTGTGTTAGACAAATTTTATGAAGTCTGTAAAATCAGACTCTCCTACATATATGGTTATATCATTTTTTATAATGAAATTCAAGTAACAGTTCAGCCATACCTTGCGCAACCCGGCGATTATGCTATAATGATAAGCAGGTCTTGGCAGGTTTGGCCATTGGCTGTGCCTAGCTGATATCCCCGCTGGCTGGGACAGGCGCGCCGATGACCAAAAGCGCTTTGGATGGACTAGCCGCAACCTGCGGCAGCAGAGAGATTTAGGAGTATTTAACTATGAACCATGAGCATATCGTAAGCTTTGTCCAACCCGGCAGTATTGGGGAAGAGATGGGAATTGAACCCGGGGACAGGCTTCTTAGCATGAATGGAAATGAGATCACAGACGTTTTTGATTATCATTTCTATGCAGAGGAGGAGGAGGTCGTCCTCCTTATAGAAAAACCAGATAAAGAGCAGTGGGAGCTGGAGATAGAGAAGGAGGCCGGGGAGGCTTTAGGGTTGGAGTTTGAACAGAGCCTGATGGATGAGTACCGTTCATGCAGAAATAAGTGTATGTTCTGTTTTATTGACCAGATGCCCCCGGGAATGCGCCAGACCCTGTATTTTAAGGATGATGATTCCAGGCTTTCTTTTTTGCAGGGAAACTATATCACCCTGACAAATATGAGTGACCATGATGTGGAAAGGATTGTAAAATACCGCCTGGAGCCTATCAATATATCTTTCCACACCACGAACCCCCAATTACGGTGTAAGATGCTCCACAACCGGTTTGCTGGGGACGCACTGAAAAAGGTGGATATCCTATATAAGGGCGGGATTGAGATGAATGGGCAGATTGTCCTATGTAAGGGCGTGAATGACGGCGGGGAACTGGAACGAAGCATCCGCGACCTGACAGAATATCTTCCATATTTAAAAAGTGTATCTGTGGTGCCTGTGGGACTGACAAAGTTCAGGGAGGGGTTATACCCTCTTGAGCCGTTTACAAGGGAGGAGGCAGCTTTAGTCCTGGAGACAATACACAAATGGCAGGATAAGATATTTGCAGAACACGGCACCCATTTTATACATGCGGGGGATGAGTGGTATATCCTAGCCGGGCAGGAGGTTCCGCGGAAAGAAAAATATGACGGCTACCTGCAGCTGGAAAATGGCGTGGGTATGCTGAGGCTTCTGCTGGATGAATTTGAGGAGGGTTTCAGGAAGCTTAAAGGGGACGCCAGGGTGAGAAGGCTGTCCCTTGCAACAGGTAAATTGGCGTATCCCTACTTAAAAGACATGCTTAAAAGGCTGAACCAGAAATTTCCCAATGTCCAAGTATCTTTATATGAGATAAGAAATGATTTTTTTGGCAGGCAGATTACGGTGTCCGGGTTAATTACAGGGCAGGACCTGACAGCGCAGCTTTCAGGGAAAGAGTTGGGGGACAGGCTATTGCTTCCATGCAGTATGCTGAAAACAGATGAGGACATATTTCTGGATGATTTTACTCTTGGGGATGTGGAGAGTGCTTTACAAGTAGAGATAGATATTGTAAAATCAAGCGGTCAGGACCTGATTGATGCAGTCCTGGGAAATGATGTATAATTGAGAAAGAGAAAGGCAGAAGAAAGATATGAGTAAACCAGTAGTGGCAATCGTGGGACGGCCGAACGTGGGAAAATCTACATTATTTAATGCTCTGGCAGGGGAGATGATTTCCATAGTCAAGGACACGCCCGGAGTCACAAGAGACAGGATTTATGCAGATGTGGACTGGCTTAACAGAGAATTCACGCTGATTGATACAGGAGGAATCGAGCCGGACAGCGGGGACGTGATTCTTTCCCAGATGAGGGAGCAGGCACAGATAGCCATTGATACGGCAGATGTAATTATTTTTATTACAGATGTAAGGCAAGGTCTGGTGGATTCCGATTCCAAGGTTGCGGATATGCTGCGCCGTTCCCAAAAGCCGGTTGTTCTTGTGGTAAATAAAGTAGACAGTTTTGATAAATATATGCCCGATGTATATGAGTTTTATAATCTGGGCATTGGGGACCCAGTGCCTGTATCAGCAGCTTCAAAGCTGGGGGTTGGAGACATGCTGGATGAAGTGGTCAGGCATTTTCCCGAAGGGGAGGGGGCGGGGGAAGAAGATGACCGTCCCCGGATTGCCATCGTGGGCAAGCCAAATGTAGGAAAATCTTCTATTATAAATAAGCTTTTAGGAGAGAACCGTGTCATAGTCTCTGATATTGCAGGCACTACCAGAGATGCCATTGACACAGAAGTGGTACATGACGGGAAGGAGTACATTTTCATAGATACCGCCGGACTGCGCAGAAAAAGCAAGGTTAAGGAGGAACTGGAACGATACAGTATTATACGGACAGTGACTGCAGTGGAGCGGGCAGATGTTGTGCTTATGGTAATCGATGCAGTGGAAGGCGTCACAGAGCAGGATGCCAAGATAGCAGGAATCGCCCATGAGAGGGGGAAGGGCATTGTTATTGTCGTAAACAAGTGGGATGCCATAGAGAAGAATGACCGGACAACCAGGGAATATGAGGGAAGGATCAGGCAGATCCTTTCATATCTGCCCTATGCGGAGATCATGTATGTTTCTGCCAAGACCGGACAGAGGCTGGTTAAGCTGTATGAGGTGATTGACATGGTGATTGAAAACCAGACCCTGCGGGTAGCCACCGGAGTCCTCAATGAAATTATGTCAGAGGCAGTTGCCATGCAGCAGCCTCCCTCTGATAAGGGAAAGAGGCTGAAGCTTTACTATATTACCCAGGTGTCCGTAAAGCCGCCGACCTTCGTCATTTTTGTAAACGATAAGGAATTGATGCACTTCTCCTATACAAGATATCTGGAAAATAAAATCCGGGAAGCTTTTGGATTCAGGGGGACATCACTGAAGTTTTTCATCCGGGAGAGAAAGGGGAAGGAGCAGTAGTATGGAACGTTTAATCTGTCTGTTGGCAGGATATGTTTGCGGCCTTTTGCAGACTGGGTATCTTGTAGGGAAGATGAACCATATTGATATCCGCAGGGAAGGAAGTGGCAACGCGGGTTCCACCAACGCAGTGCGTGTGATGGGGTGGAAGGCAGGGTTAATGACCTTTGCAGGAGATGTGATAAAATGCGTGGCTGCCGTTTTGCTGGTGAGATATTTTTACAAGGGCAGCGAATACCTTCCCCTGCTCGCCATGTATGCGGGAATGGGAGCCACATTAGGGCATAATTTCCCCTTTTATCTGCATTTTAAAGGCGGAAAGGGGATTGCTGTGCTGGCCGGACTGGTGGTTTCCACAGACCTGAGGATGGTGCCTATTCCGCTGGCGGCATTCCTCATTGCAGCAGTCCTGACAAGATACATATCCTTAGGCTCCCTGCTGGCCTCCGCCATGTTCTTCCTGGAGGTTGTCTTGTTTGGGCAGTTGGGAGTTTTTGGTATGTCAGCCCCCTATGTATATGAGCTGTATGCCTTGACATTGATACTGACACTGCTGGCCTGGTACAGGCATAGAGAGAATATTGGCCGTCTTATGGCAGGCACGGAAAACAGATTCGGATCTGGTAAAAAGAAAGTGTAGAGAATACCCAGGCGGGCGGATACGCAGGTTAATCTGCAGCATAATGTGTAAAAGGAGAGTAGATTATGGCAAATGTAGGTGTATTGGGAGCGGGAAGCTGGGGGACAGCTTTGGCAGTTCTCCTCCATGGGAACGGACATCAGGTTACAATCTGGTCAATTGATAATGGGGAAGTGGAGATGCTCTCAGAGAAACGGGAGCATGAAACAAAGCTGCCGGGAGTCAGGCTTCCAGATGATATGGCAGTCACAAATGAAATCAGTAAAGCGATTGTGGGCCAGGATTTTATGGTATTGGCAGTGCCGTCCCCCTTTACAAGGTCCACAGCGGCGAAGATGTGCCCCTATGTAAGCCAGGGCCAGATCATTGTGGATGTGGCGAAGGGAATTGAAGAAGCCACTCTTATGACCCTGTCCCAGCAGATTGAGCAGGAGATCCCTCAGGCAGATGTGGCTGTTTTGTCTGGCCCCAGCCATGCGGAGGAGGTAGGAAGGAAACTTCCGACGACCTGTGTCATTGGGGCAAAGACAAAAAAAACAGCGGAATATCTGCAGTCTATGTTTATAAGCCGCGTGTTCCGTGTGTACACAAGTCCGGATATACTCGGCATAGAGCTGGGCGGTTCCCTGAAAAATGTGATAGCACTTGCAGCAGGGATTGCAGACGGCTTAGGCTATGGCGATAACACAAAAGCGGCCCTGATTACCAGGGGCATTGCAGAGATAGCGAGGCTGGGAGTGAAGATGGGCGGCAAAATAGAGACATTTACCGGACTTACAGGAATCGGCGATCTAATTGTCACCTGCGCCAGCATCCACAGCAGGAACCGGAAAGCCGGTTATCTGATTGGACAGGGTAAGACCATGGAAGAGGCCATGGATGAAGTGAAAATGGTGGTGGAAGGTGTATATTCTGCCAAGGCAGCGGCCAGGCTGGCGGAACAATATGGGGTATCCATGCCTATCGTGTGCCAGGTCAATGCTGTGCTTTTTGAAGGGAAGAACCCGGCTGAGGCAGTGGATGAACTGATGCTTCGGGAGCTGAAAAGTGAACATTCTTCCCTGCCCTGGGAGTAAAAAGCAGGCCTTGGCCAATTTTGGGATTCTTGATTAAGTTTCAGGCATATTCCCCCTTTTCTGTGCATACATTTGTATCAGCAGAACAAGGGGGTATTTTTATGGATTCATTTCAGCTATACAAAGACATGAAAGCAAGAACAAACGGAGAAATTTATATTGGGGTGGTTGGCCCTGTTCGGACAGGCAAGTCAACCTTTATCAAAAGATTTATGGATCTCCTGGTGCTCCCCAATATGACTGACGAGCACGCAAAAGAGAGAACCCAAGATGAGCTGCCGCAGTCTGCATCTGGCACGACGATTATGACCACTGAACCCAAATTTGTGCCCAAAGAGGCGGCCTCCATCCGTTTGTCTGAGGATGTGGAGGTGAAGATCCGGCTTATTGACTGTGTGGGTTATATGGTGGAGGGAGCTTCAGGGCATATCGAAAATGATGCGGAACGGCAGGTCAAAACACCCTGGTTTGAGTATGAAATTCCATTTACAAAGGCGGCCGCCATCGGGACACAGAAGGTGATCCATGACCATGCCACTATCGGATTTGTTGTCACTACAGATGGAAGCATCGGGGGACTGCCCCGGGAGAATTATATTGCGGCGGAAGAGAAAACAATCAAAGAGTTACAGTCAATCGGGAAACCCTTTATTGTTCTTTTAAATTCCCAGAAACCTTATAGCGAGGAGACAAAGGCGCTGGGGGAGGAGCTGGAGGATAAATATCAGGTGTCAGTGGTGCCTGTGAATTGTGAACAGCTCAGGACAGAGGATATACATAATATTATGCGTCAGGTGCTGTTTGAGTTTCCTATTGCGGAGGTGGAGTTCTACATTCCCAAATGGGTGGAAATGCTCTCCCGGGAGCATAGGATCAAGGCCGACTTGCTTCAAAACGTGAAGGATATTATGGGGACTATGACGGATATACGCAGTGCTTCCAGGGAGGCGCCTCAGACAGAAAGTCCTTACATAGACCAGATCCAGGTGGATAAAATCGAGATGGATACAGGAAGAGTCCAGATACGCATTGGGTTTGCACAGAAATACTACTATGAGGTGCTCAGTGAACTGACAGGCACGCAGATCCAAGGAGAATACGAACTGATTTCCGCGATGAAAGAGCTGGCCTCTATGAAGGAAGAGTATACACAAATCAAGGACGCCTTTGCTGATGTAAAGATGAAAGGTTATGGCGTAGTGAGTCCGAAGAAGGAGGAGATAACCCTGGAGGAGCCGCAGATTATTAAACAGGGCAATAAATATGGTGTAAAAATACATTCTGAGGCTCCGTCCATCCATATGATACGGGCCAATATTGAGACAGAAATCGCTCCCATTGTGGGGAATGAGAGGCAGGCCCAGGATCTGGTGGAATATATTAAAGCGGAAAGTGAGACCCCGGAGGGAGTATGGGGCACCAATATATTTGGGAAATCTATCGAGGATTTGGTTATGGATGGCATGAGGAATAAGATTACTACTATAAATGATGAGAGCCAGGTAAAACTCCAGGATACTATGCAGAAAATTGTAAATGACAGCAACGGCGGGCTGGTTTGTATTATTATTTAATTCCTAAGTCTGTCCCAGATGGCCAGGCCATAAAATACATTGTTTTACGGGAATTTTTATAAAAATTTTTATTGTTAGTTATATCAACAGGAGGTATAATAGTCAACAGATATATAGAAGGGGGTGCCCTCAGGCATGCCGAAATACGTTCCCTGCCTTTATCTGCAGATAGCGCGCAGATAAAGGCAGGGAATATACGACAGAGACAGGAGAGATAAGATGAGCAAGCAATTTGAAAAATTGACAGAATGTTATAAATATTATCGGTCCGTGACAGATTTTGTACCGTCATCAGGGTTAATCCTTGGTTCAGGACTGGGGAATTATGCAAAAAATATGAGAGTTCTCTGGGAGATCCCATATGGGAGTATCCCCGGATTCCCTGTATCCACAGTGGAGGGGCATGACGGGAGGTTTCTCCTTGGTTATATAGGGGACGTCCCTGCAGTGGTAATGAAGGGGCGGGTACACTATTACGAAGGATATCCGATCTCGGATGTTGTGCTTCCAGTCAGGCTGATGAAGATGATGGGAATCAAAAGCCTTTTTCTCACCAATGCGGCGGGGGGGATCAACAGAGAGTTCAGGGAAGGGGACTTTATGATGATAACAGACCAGATTTCTAATTTTGTCCCATCCCCCCTAATTGGCGAAAATATTTCTGAACTTGGCACCAGGTTCCCGGATATGACCCACATATATGACCTTGGGTTACAGGACCTGATACGCAGGACAGCCAGCCAGGAGAAGATAAGGCTTAAGGAAGGGGTATATGTCCAGACAACGGGGCCTAATTTTGAGAGTCCTGCTGAGATCCGCATGTTTGCTGCGCTGGGGGCCGATGCGGTGGGCATGAGTACTGCCTGCGAGGCCATTGCTGCCAGACATGCTGGTGTGAAGGTATGTGGTATTTCTTGTATTTCTAATATGGCATGTGGGATCACTGGGGAAGAGCTGAGCCATTTAGACGTACAGGCTGTGGCCGACAGAAGGGGTGAGGAGTTTCAGCGGCTTGTCACAAAAATAATAGAAAAACTGGGTTAAGCTGCATTACGTGCAGATGTGCGGGCTGACAAAAGATATCCCGATAGACGGGACGGGCCTAAAGGACATATAGAAGAGAGGAGTTAAGGATGAACATCAGAATTTACAATGTCAGGATTTTGACAATGGAGCCAGGAAAAGATATTTTCCGGGGAGAGGTGTGGGTGAAAGGGGATACCATTGGATATGTAGGCCCTACAGTCCTCCATACATCAGAGAAATGGGACAGGGAGATTGATGGGCAGGGGAATCTTTTGATGCCTGGCTTTAAGAATGCACATACCCATTCCGCCATGACTTTCCTGCGTTCCCATGCAGACGACATGAAGCTGGATGAGTGGCTGAACAACCGTGTGTTTCCGGCTGAGGCGAAGCTGACAGGAGAAGATATTTATTGGCTGAATAAGCTGGCTTTTATGGAATATCTCACAAGTGGAATTACGGCAGCATTTGATATGTATATCAATAAGGCGGCAGGGGAGAGGGCTGCCGTGGATACAGGGTTCAGAATGGTACTCTGTGAGAGCATCAATGATTTTGGCGGCACCCTTGAGGAGGCCGAAGCTGATTATAAGAGGTACAATAAAGATCCGGACAGGCTGGTTTCCTACCAGCTTGGCTTCCACGCTGAATATACCACAGGAAAGTCCATGATGGAAGGACTGGCTGCGCTTTCCGGCAGATATAAGATCCCCGTGTATGTACACTGTTCAGAGACAAGAAAAGAAGTGGAGGGATGCAGGGACAGGACGGGCATGTCCCCAGTGGCCTATATGGAATCCTTAGGCCTTTTCAGCCACGGCGGCGGATTGTTCCATGGCGTGCATATGGATGAGGGGGATTTTGATATTGTAAAGGAAAAGGGACTGTATATTGTGACTAACCCGGCCTCAAATCTGAAGCTTGCCAGCGGCATAGCGCCGGTAAAGCGGTACCTGGATATGGACATACCGGTTGCCATTGGGACCGATGGGCCTGCCAGCAATAACTGCCTGGATATGTTCAGGGAAATGTTCCTGGTAACTGGGCTCCAGAAAGTGCTCTGTGATGACCCGGAAGCAGTGCCGGCATTGGAAGTGCTGAAGATGGCCATTGTAAATGGGGCCCACGCAATGGGACTGCCGGAATGTGACAGCCTGGCAGAGGGGAAGAAAGCTGATATGGTGCTTATAGACCTGCAGCAGCCCAATATGCAGCCCCTCCAGAATATAGAAAAGAATTTGGTTTACAGTGGCAGTAAACAGAATGTGAAGATGACGATGGTTGGGGGGAAAGTCCTCTATGAAGATGGCGCCTATTATCTGGATTCATCCAAAGAAGAGATTTTTGCAAGGGCAAACGAGTCTGCAAGGCGTATTCTAGGCTGATTGGGATAGAAAAGGAGTACGGTAGATGAAAGCAGCAATATTTACATTAGATACGGGGTTATATTTGTCAAAGAAGGAGAGCGCCGCGGCCGGCGCACTTAAAAGGGTGTTGGAGCAGGTAGGCTTTGAAGTCAAAGCGGCCGGTGTGCTCCCAGAGGATCAAAAGGTAGCCATGGCGGTACTTAAAAGGCTGGCAGATTCCAAAGCAGTAGATTTAATTCTGACGACAGGCGCTGTGGAAGTGGGACGCCGCGACTGTGCACCTGAGGTGGTCAGGGGAACAGCGGACAGGCTTCTGCCAGGCATACCGGAGGCTGTCAGAGCCTATAATATCCGCCATACAAAGCAGGCAATGCTTGACCGTTCTGAGGCGGGGGTGCGCAACCGTACGTTGATGGTGAACCTGCCAAAGAGCGCAAAGGCCGCCAAGGAGAGCCTGGAATATATCCTGCCGGAAATCGTGCGGGCAGTGGAGATGTTGGATGTATGATGAAAGTAACATATTTAAGCCATAGTGGGTTTCTTGTGGAGTGCAGTGGGACGTCCCCCGAAGTATGTCCTGTGGGGCAGGCGGACACGGAAGTATGGGATAAGATTTACTTATTATTTGATTTCTATAAGGGCAGCCTGCCCCAGATGGACAAGGATGCAAAGCTGCTGGCTTTTGCAAGCCACGCACACTACGATCATTTCAGGAAAGATATTTTTGACCTGCTAAGGCCCAGGGGGCAGGTCACATTTATTGTGTCAGATGACGTGGCCCTAGAGCCGGCGGAAGACATAATCTTTATGGGGCCTGGCGAGGAAATAAGTATTTCAGGATGTTCTATACGCACATTGCGCTCAACAGATGAAGGGGTTGCCTTTCTTGTCATGTGTGCAGGACACAGAATTTACCATGCAGGTGATTTGAACTGGTGGCATTGGGAAGAGGAGGGCCAGGCATATAATACAAAAATGCGGCGGAGTTATCAGCAGGAGATCAACAAACTTTCAGGCATGGAAATTGACGCCGCTTTCATACCAGTAGATCCCCGCCTTGGCGACGCTTATGTAAAGGGGTTGGATTGTTTTATGAGGCGGACGAATACAAAAGCTGTATTTCCCATGCATTTCTGGGGGAATTATGGGATCTTCGACAGGCTGGAACTGGAAGAGTGCACTCGGGAATACAGGGACCGGATCTGCCCCATACACAGGGAAGGGCAGGAGTTTATCCTGGAGAAAAAAACGGAGAAGACTTTTCAAGAATATATCCGAGAGGGAGGATGGAGTGAATAATTGGCTATGCATGTAAAAATATACACAGACGGGGCGGCACGGGGCAACCCGGAGGGGCCGGGCGGATATGGGGCTGTTCTGGAATATATAGATAAAAAGGGCGAACTGCACACAAAGGAACTGTCTCAGGGTTATATAAAGACAACAAACAACAGAATGGAGCTGATGGCAGTGATATGCGCCCTGGAGGCACTGAACCGGCCCTGCACAGTGGAGGTATATTCCGACTCCAAATATGTGGTAGATGCATTTAACCAGCACTGGGTGGATAGCTGGCTGAAAAAGGGATGGAAACGGGGAAAGAATGAACCTGTAAAGAATGTGGATCTGTGGAAAAGGCTGCTGCTGGCAAAGGAGAAGCACAGTGTAAGCTTTCACTGGGTCAAAGGCCATGACGGCCATTTGCAGAATGAAAGGTGCGATGAACTGGCGACAGGTGCAGCTGACGGCGGAAACTTAATTCCAGATGAGATAAGCGAGGTATAACTTTTGGAGAGACAGCAGAAAACGAAGGGATTAAACCGGGACTTTATTAAATATTGCGCTATGTTTACTATGTTCCTGAATCATTTCGCCACAGCCTTTTTGAGTCCCGGGACAGTTCTGTACGAAGTGTTGATTGATATAGGATATTTTACAGCAGTTACGATGTGCTATTTTCTTGTGGAAGGCTACTACTATACGCATTCTAAAAAGAAATATGCCTGGCGGCTTTTTATTTTTGCTTTGATTTCTGAAGTGCCCTATTGCCTGGCATTGGGGGTCATTATGCTGAATATGATGTTTACCCTGCTTTTGTGTTTCTTTATTTTGCTTGTGCTGGATGACCAGAGTTTGGGAAAGGTAAAGTATGTCCTTACAGTCCTTTTAGTGCTTGCATCCATATTTTCTGACTGGGCGCTGTTGGCGCCGGTATTCACCATTATGTTCTACACATGGAAGGATGACAGGGGAAAGACGGCCCTGGCCTTTGGTGTGGCTGCAGCCTTGTTTTTTGGCTTCAATATGCTGTCTTATACAGGCATTTATCCTGCAGCGGAAGCATTTCTGCGGTCTGTGGCTGCATCTCTGGGAATTGTGGTTTCAGGGATTGTAATTTTAAATTTCTATAACGGAAAACAGGCTGCGGGAGGCCGCAAATTTTCAAAATGGTTTTTCTATATATTTTATCCTGGGCACCTGCTTCTGATCGCAGCCATACGCTTTAGTGTGGACGGGCTTCCCGGTATATTTTTATAGTGAGGGGCAGGACAAAGATGCATTTGATTGGGCATACGGATGTGCCTGGACAATCTCCCCATATATGTCCGGGGTACCTTTTAATTCATGCCCCAAAGGGCCGGCAAGGTTTAGGAATTCAAGGTGAACATATGGACATAACAGAGAATCCATAGTATAATATAAAACTGTGTTAAGTAAGACAGACAATCGCGGCTGCAGGCGCCGAAAGGCCGCAGACGAGGAAAGTCCGGGCTTCACAGGGCAGGATGCCGGATAACGTCCGGTGGAGGTGACTCCAAGGCCAGTGCAACAGAAATAAACCGCATGGGCAGAGTGCTTGGCGAAATATTTTCAGGCCGAGTGCAGGCAAGATCCAGACACTTGAGGAGGCAGACCTGAATCTAGTGCCCGGATGATGCCAGGGCAATACACTTCTAAGAGTATTTCGCCAAGTGTTCTGCACATGTAAGGGTGGAAAGGCAGTGTAAGAGACTACCGCCTCGCTGGTAACAGGGAGGGCACATGTAAACCCCATCCGAAGCAAGACCGAATAAAAGCAATGTGGCTGCCCGTCACGCTTTAGGTAGGTCGCTTGAGCCTGGCGGTGACGCCAGGCCTAGATAGATGATTGTCCAACGACATAACCCGGCTTACCGTCTTGCTTAACCTCATAGAGTATGCTGCGGCGCCCCAGGTATCTGCGGGCGTTGTTTTGATTATGTCCGGGGCATCCCGCAATACCATGCCTTTAGGACATACCATGAACAAATAGAAAGGAATATATAGGAACATGGGAATGAAGATAAATGCGCAGCTCCCGCTGCCTGCAGATTTGAAGGCTGAATACCCCCTTTCTGCAGAGATACAGGAAATCAAGAAGAAAAGAGACAAGGAAATTCGGGACATTTTTACAGGGACATCTGATAAATTTATTGTACTGGCAGGGCCCTGCTCGGCAGATAATGAGGATTCTGTCTGTGAGTATGTGGAAAGGCTTTCCAGGCTGAATGAGGAAGTGTCTGAGAAACTGATGGTGATCCCCCGGATTTATACAAACAAACCCCGGACAACCGGGGCAGGGTATAAAGGGATGCTTCATCAGCCTGAGCCGGACCAGGCCCCGGATCTTTTGGCCGGTCTTATTGCAATCAGGAAAATGCATATCCGCGCCATTGAGGTGAGCGGCATGACTGGGGCGGATGAAATGCTGTATCCGGAAAACAGGAGTTACCTGGATGATATATTGTCTTACGAGGCTGTTGGGGCCCGGTCCGTGGAAAATCAGCAGCACCGCCTTACAGCAAGCGGCATGGATATTCCGGTAGGGATGAAAAATCCTACAAGCGGTGATTTTTCTGTTATGCTTAATTCAGTGACGGCCGCACAAAGTTCCCATACATTTATTTACAGAGGCATGGATGTGACAACCCAGGGAAATGACCTGGCTCATGTGATCCTGAGGGGCGGTGTAGATAAATATGGGACGTGCATACCGAATTACCACTATGAGGATCTGGTCCGCCTTTTGGATATGTATGAGAAAATGGATTTGAAAAATCCCGGGGCAGTGGTAGACGCCAATCATTCTAATTCAAATAAACAGTACAAGGAACAGATACGGATTGTCAGTGAAGTCCTGCACAGCCGGAAGTATAACCCTGCCCTTCAAAGGCTGATTAAAGGCGTTATGATTGAGAGTTATTTAGAGGAGGGGTGCCAGAGTATAGACAGTCATCGGGTATATGGGAAATCTATCACAGATCCTTGTCTTGGATGGGAAGATACACGGAGGCTTATTTATAAAATTGCAGAGAACTGTTAAGCAAAATCAGAAGAAAAAGGAGGAAAGAAAGCAGAGGGGAATCTGCCATAAGGGGAGGGTAAGAAAAAGAGATATGTCCGGGACCATGGCCCGGCAAGATGTGTGAGTTATCAGGAGGAAAGAGAATGGAATATGAAAAACTGTCTGTAAGGGCTCTTAAATGTATGTATTTAGCATCCTTGCCAGCTGGGATTATAGTGCTGGCCGCGGTGGGGATTGTGGACTACTTCTGGATTTTCCCCCAGGATATTGGTACTGGTAAAGTGATTTCACTTATTGTAGCGATCCTGACCCTGGTGGATGTGCTGCTAAGTCCCTACTTTAGGTATCACCGCTACCGGTACAGTATTAATGAAGAATGTATTGATATTAAAGAGGGATATATATTTATAAAGCGGAATATTGTTCCCATTGAGCGGCTCCACAAGCTACAGACGGCTAAAGGCCCTATCGACCGCCTGTTTGGTGTGGCAAAGGTGGTAGTGACCACGGCAGGAGGTGATGTGACAATCCGTTTCCTGGAGGAGGAGAAGGCTGAAAGGATAGCCGACAGCTTAAGGAGCAGAATCAATGAGATGGTGATAGAGCAGAGGGAAAATCATGGAAAAGCATAAAAGATTTCGAAACCATATTTCTATTATTCTGGAGAGAATGGGCGGGGTATTTATATTTGTAGGACTGGCTGTCATAAGCGGCCTTATGCAAAGCGGGGAAGATTTGCTGGAAGGACTTTCTTTGCTGTCAGGAAGCGGAGCGGCCTTACCGGTACTTTTGGCTGTCCTGGGTATTTTATTTTTGATTCTTTTGTGGCAGTATGTCGTTTGGGCCAAGACTTACATATCTATTCAGGGAAATACTATCGTGATTGAGCGGGAAACTATGAACAGGAAGAAGAATACCATTGGTATCCGCAATATTTCGAACGTAAATACAGAGCAGAATCTGTTTGAAATGTTAATTGGCACATGCAAAGTAAAGCTGGACACAAACAGTCTCTCCACAGCAGACAGGACTGACGTGAAAATTGTTCTCAGGAAGCCCGATGCTATAAGGTTTAAAGAGGAAATCCTAAGCCTCATGCAGGACAGTGCGGAAGAACAGCCCAGGGTTATGGCAGATACAGAAGCCGCTTATACAGTGAGGGCAGGATTAGGGGACATGATGGTACATGGATTTTTTTCCATTAACCTTGTTTCAGTCCTGATTTTATTAGGATGTGTGGCAGGGGCAGCAGAAGTTCTGTCGGGCGCGCTGGGGCAGGGACTGGCAGGGCTAAGCCTTATGAGCATAGCTGCAAGTATGCTTGTGGGGGCTGTGTTCTTCTTCTCAGCATTGTGGGATATTATGAGGGGATTTTTTAGGTACCATAACTTTAAGGCGGGAAGGGACAGGGACAGACTGTATATAAGCTATGGCCTTACAAAAAAGGTGAATTATATGATTCCTGTGGATAAAATTAATGCTGTCAAATTGAACCAGTCCTTGCTGGCCCGGCTGGCAGGGCGGTACATGGCTGAAATCATAAATGTAGGCATGGGAGATGATGAGAGTGAGAAACAGTCGTTTCTTGTCCTGTATTGCCGGAAATCGAAGATGGAGGCATATATCAGAGAGCTGCTCCCGGAATTTTCCGGACTTTTAGATACTCCTGTGAAACGGCAGCCATCCAGTGTCTGGCTTGTCTGGATTCTCCCAGTATTGGCATATCTGGCCTGTGCAGCCGGGGCATTGGGAGCCTCCCTCCTACTGCTCCCCGATACATGGAAAGTACCTGCAGTGCTTACGGCGGCAGGCGTTACCCTGCTTGTGTTTGTTTTTATGGTCTGCCGGTTTTTTACGGCAGGCAGCAAAATAGAAAAGAATTTTTTGAAACTGGCCAATGGCTATATGGGACGCCGGTTTGTATGTATCCCTTATGCAAAGATCCAGTATGTTCAGTTGGAACAGAATTTTCTTGGGGTATGTGCGGGCATACAGAAGGGGACTGTAAAGATGCTGGCGGCAGCGGCAAATGTCTCCCAGGGGATCCCTTATTTTTCTTCAGAGGGGGCAGAACTACTGAAGGAGAAGATTGTAGCTGCAGGGAGGCATGAAGTGAGCTCTGGAGCAGATGAAGATAAGCAATAGCACACTTTATCGATTATAGTAGAATAATAAGTTTAATATTTGAGGGACACGTAAATCGTGTTCCTCAAACTTTACATTCAGATAAATATAAAATTTACTTGAAATATGTTACAGTAGGAATTATACTGGTAACAAAACAATTCCGCTTCGCGGTTTTGCACACAAAAGGGGAGAGGAAGCCTATGAATAAATCTACCAGTTCCAGGATATTTTGGGATATATGGAAGGAATTTGCAGGACACTTTAAAAACAAGGAGACAGGAAGCGCATATTTGGCAGAAATCAAAGAATTCGAAAAATTTTGTGATAAAGCCTTTTTAAATTCAGGCAAAAAGGATGCAGAAGCGTACTTTGAATTCCTCGGCAAACAGGAACATTTACAGAAAATCCAAATGAATACGCTGGCAAAAAAACTATGGGAGCTTCATTCATTCGCAGATTTTGTGCTGACAAAGAAAGAAGAATACCCTGTGCCAAAGGACTTTTGTGATGCATTTTATCCCCTCCTTGAAACGGTAAAAGGGCAGGAAAATATAGTACATTCGGTATCTGTTGAAGATATGGATGCACTGTATCAGGCAGCACAGGACGACATTATGGCATATACAATCATTGCCCTGATCCACAGGGCAGGACTTTCATCCACAGAAATTTCGGGATTAAGGCTTCAGGATTTTACAGTCTACGAAAACGGAACCTTTGCAGAACTTAGGGGCAAAGAAAGAGTATGCCTGATACCAGAGGATGTGTGCCGTATTTTAGAGTTATATCTGGCAGACAGGCAGGACTGTGAATCCCTTTTTTGTAATCGGCAGGGCAATCCCCTGAATAAAATGTACATCAGCCGTATGCTCAAAAAATATAGCATCAAGGCAAAAATCTCCCCCTTGAGTGCAGAGAAAATACGGACGACATGCGGGATCACCATGTCTGCTTACGGGGCCTCATCGGCACAGGTGGCCCGGCAGATGGGGATCACCGGGATGCAGATACGGAAGTATAAGAATAAACAGTACAGGGACAGCCTGATCCTAAAGGCAAACGGACTTGTAAAGATGAGAATAGAGCCTCCAGATTAAAATTGTAAAAATATTCTGAAAATGAAGGACAAAGGGGACAGACCCTATTGCAAAAGGGACAGACCCCTTTGCAATAGGGTCTGTCCCCTTTTTATTACCTTACTTATTATCTGTATGTTTTTCCTCACAATATTTACAGCGGTATGTCTGTTCTTCTTCATCTGTGAGGACAAAAATATGGTCCAGCCCCTGCTCAATGGAGGTGATGCAGCGTGGATTTTTGCACCGTATTACATTTTTGATTTCCTTTGGGAGAGTGAGACGTTTCTTATCTACGATTTCTTCATTTTGGATGATGTTGACTGTAATGTTATGGTCAATAAACCCCAGTATATCTAAATCCATAAAATCTATAGGGCATTCAATTTTTATAATGTCTTTTTTACCCATTTTGCTGCTTTTAGCATTTTTGATTATGGCCACGCAGCAATCTAGTTTATCTAAATGTAAATATTTATATATTTCCATGCATTTTCCGGCTTCGATATGGTCCAGGACGAATCCTTCCGAGATACGGCCCACGTTTAATGTGTTTTTTACCATGAATTCTTCTCTCTTTCTTTTAACAATCTATAGTAAATCCCTGCTCCTTTTAAAAGGAGAGGAACTCTGGGGGAATACCCTGTAATTCCTTCCTGGGCGGCAGCCATCAGGCTGCCAGCAGCAATGGGCAGCTAAAGCCTGGGAAGGAGGGTTACAATATATACGGGTAAAGTTTACGCCATATGGATATCCAGGAGGGTGAGGATAAGGGCCATCCTGACATATACGCCGTATTGTACTTGCCTAAAATATGCGGCCCTGGGGTCATCATCCACCTCCACAGAAATCTCATTTACTCTCGGCAAAGGATGAAGGACATACATGTCCTCTGGGGCAAGTTTCATTTTTCTTTTATCCAGTATGTAGAAGTCTTTCATACGCACATAATCTTCTTCATTAAAAAAGCGTTCCTTCTGCACTCTGGTCATATAAAGGATATCCAGGTCAGGCAGCGCATCCTCCAGACGGACGACTTCTTTGTAAGGTATATGCATCCTGTCCAGGACATCGTTGCGCATATAACCGGGAAGGCGCAGCTCCTCGGGAGAAATCAGTATAAATTTGATTCCTTCGTACCGAACCAGTGCATGGATGAGAGAGTGTACAGTGCGGCCGAATTTTAAGTCACCGCAGAGGCCGATTGTCATATTGTTTAGACGGCCCTTGACGTTCTTAACAGTGAGCAGGTCTGTGAGAGTCTGGGTAGGATGCTGATGTCCGCCGTCCCCTGCATTGATAACCGGTATTGCAGAATGCTGGCAGGCTACCATAGGCGCCCCTTCTTTTGGATGCCTCATGGCACAGATATCTGCATAGCAGGATATAGTACGGATTGTATCTGCCACACTTTCCCCCTTGGCGGCAGAACTAGAATCAGCAGATGAAAACCCCATAATACTGCCCCCCAGATTTAACATGGCAGCTTCATGGCTCAGCCTGGTCCTTGTACTTGGCTCATAGAATAATGTGGCCAGTTTTTTCCCGTCACAGGCATGTGAATATTTAGCAGGGTATGCCTCAATATCCTGGGCCAAATCCAAGAGCCTGTCCAGCTCTTCCACAGAAAAATCCAAGGGACTCATTAAATGTCTCATAAAATAAACCTCCTTAATATACCAGTCAGGGTGTACATATTTATCTGTATTCCAGCAATTCTTCCACAGATTTGCGCTTCGGGGCCGACGGGGCCTCATCTGGACAGCCGATAGCTATCAGCGCAGCAAGCTCCTGCTCTTTTGGCAGGTTTAAAAGAGAGGTGATTTCTTCCTCATCAAATATCCCCAAAATAACTGTGCCCAGGCCATATTCAGCCGCTGCAAGGCAGAAACTTTGGCAGGCTGCCCCGACATCAAACATCTGCCACCTGTCTCCTTTTTTGGTAGTGTAGGAACCGTCACGTTCAAAGCCGCTTAGGCCTTTCATAAAGGTGACGGCCATGAGCATAGGGGCCTGCCTGATAATATTCGCATTGTGTTCACGGGTATACTTACCGGTGATTTTCTCCAAAACAGCAGAATCTTCAATTGCAATATAACGGGTAATCTGGGTGTTTTTCCAAGAAGGAGAATAAGAAGCAGCAGAAATAACAGACTCAATAACAGAATGATCAATAGGGTCCGGCTTATATTTCCGGATACTTCTTCGGCCTTTAAGACAATCAATAACGTTCATTTAGTACCTCCCTGTTAAAATTATTTTCAACTAATAATCATATACCAATTAGGAAACATTTTCAATAGAATAAAATCTCAACTTTAAGAAGTGCTGCAGGATTACAACACATGTTTGAAAAACCTACAAGTGGAAAGAAAAACTGAGAGAAGCATATTGACATCTATATAGAAGTATGGTAACATACATTTTGCGTAAGGCAAAAACAAAGCAGAGTATCCACTCTCACCATAGCACGATTGGGTGACTACTGGTTAATTATTAGAGCATAAGTATACTGTAGGGACAGTATCTATGTCAACATTCGGGTGGATCATTATTCACTCGTTTTTTGTTTGCAGAAAGCCTGTGTTTTACGGTTATTGCTTTCGCGGGAAAAACCTAAAGGAAATTCATTTGACGGAGGTATACAACAATTAGCGATTTAATGATTAACGAGCAAATCAGAGACAAAGAGGTTCGTCTGGTTAGTGAGGATGGGGAACAATTAGGAATTATGTCATCCAGGGACGCACTGAGGATGGCCATGGATGCGGAACTTGATCTGGTTAAAATTGCGCCGATGGCAAAGCCGCCGGTGTGCAAGATCATTGATTACGGTAAATTCAAATATGAACAGACCCGCAAGGAAAAGGAAGCCAAGAAGAAGCAGAAAACTGTTGAGGTAAAAGAGGTCCGCCTGTCACCCAACATTGATACCAATGACCTGAACACTAAGGTAAATAATGCAAAGAAATTTATTACAAAAGGCAACAAAGTAAAAGTGACGCTGCGTTTCCGCGGAAGGGAAATGGCCCACGTACAGCAGAGCAAACATATTTTGGATGATTTTGCAGCTTTGCTTGCAGATATTTCTGTTATTGAGAAGCCGGCTAAGATGGAAGGCCGGAGCATGAGCATGGTTTTAACTGAAAAACGTTAAAAATAAAGGTATAAGGGTGCTTTGCATCCGGTAAACGCACAATAAAGGAGGAAATTTTATCATGCCAAAAATCAAAACCAATAGAGCGGCAGCAAAACGCTTCAAAGCAACAGGTACAGGGAAACTGAAAAGAAATAAGGCATATAAGAGCCATATCTTAACAAAGAAGTCTGCAAAGAGAAAAAGAAATCTCAGGCATGCGACTATTACAGATGCTACAAATGTGAAGAATATGAAGAAAATATTACCATACCTGTAAGATTTGGATGTAGATGAAGGAGGAGTAAGAAATGGCAAGAATTAAAGGCGGAATGAACGCTAGAAGAAAACATAACAAGATCCTGAAACTGGCAAAAGGATACAGAGGAGCACGCTCTAAGCAGTACAGAGTAGCAAAGCAGTCTGTCATGAGAGCGCTGGCATCTGCTTACGCAGGAAGAAAGCAGCGCAAACGCCAGATGAGGCAGCTGTGGATAGCAAGAATTAATGCTGCAGCTAGAATGAACGGCCTGTCTTACAGTAAGTTCATGCATGGATTAAAGCTGGCTGATATAGAGGTAAACAGAAAAATGCTGGCAGAGCTTGCAGTGAGTGACAAAGAAGGGTTTACTGCACTGGCAGAAATAGCAAAGGAAAAAATTGCATAATTAAAGGAAGTATGTGGTGCTGCGCAGACATCCTAAAATGTATGCCTGTGCAGGCAGATAGGCACAGACGTGTCCTGTAAGATATATACCCTGGATGGTTTTGGGCCATAGATTTTTTGGCCGGCCGCCGGGGTATTTTTGTTCTCGTGCAAGTACTGTCTATGGATATTAAAAAGAAGTATAAAAAACTATTGACAAGAATATTTTACTGTGATAAAGTTTTTTAAAACCTATGAAGAAGAGCAAGTACCTTTTATACTTACCGCACAGAGAGCTGCAGGAGGTGGGATTGCGGCAGGAAAAGATAGTTGGGAATGGGCTTCTGAGGGCGAACTGAAAGTATAGTAGGAAAGCCGGAGAGAGTACTCCGTTAACAAAGTCGGCATATGTCAGTATGCGTTGAGTGGATGCAGTCTTGTATCAAGCTGGGTGGCACCGCAGGAGTTGAAGGATTCATACTCTTGTCCCTGCAATAGATTATTGTGAGGGATAAGGGTATTTTTTATTTAAAAAAACCGCTTATCCCGGAAGACGTGAAAGGAGATAGAAATATGAGTAAGAAAGAGATTCCCTACAAGATTTATTTGGAAGAGAGTGAGATGCCTAAGGAGTGGTATAATGTACGGGCTGATATGAAGAATAAGCCGGCCCCCCTTTTAAATCCAGGGACATTAGAGCCAATGACAGAGGAAGAGCTTGGGATGGTTTTTTGCCAGGAGCTTGTAAAGCAGGAGCTTGACAATGACAGCCGCTATATAGAAATCCCAAAAAAGATACGCGATTTCTATAAAATGTACCGGCCAGCCCCCCTTGTCAGGGCCTACTGCCTGGAGGAAAAATTGCAGACGCCTGCCAAAATTTATTATAAATTTGAGGGAAACAATACAAGCGGAAGCCATAAATTAAATTCTGCTATAGCACAGGCATATTATGCAAAGGATCAGGGATTAAAAGGGGTTACTACAGAAACAGGGGCGGGGCAGTGGGGAACTGCACTCTCCATGGCGTGCTCTTATCTGGACTTGGACTGCCGGGTATATATGGTGAAATGCTCCTATGAGCAGAAGCCGTTCAGGAGAGAAGTCATGAGGACCTATGGGGCCAGTGTGACGCCCTCCCCTTCAGAGACCACAGAAGTGGGAAAGAAAATTTTAGCTGAGCATCCAGGCACCACAGGGAGCCTTGGGTGCGCCATTTCTGAGGCAGTGGAAGTGGCAACGCACACGGAAGGGTACAGATATGTCCTTGGAAGCGTTCTGAACCAGGTTTTGCTCCATCAGTCCATAATCGGTGTGGAAGCAAAGGCGGCAATGGACAAATACGGTGTCAAACCTGATATTATTATCGGGTGCGCCGGAGGCGGGTCTAACCTGGGGGGATTAATCTCCCCGTTTATGGGAGAGAAGCTCAGAGGAGAGGCGGATTATCATTTTATCGCAGTTGAGCCGGCATCCTGCCCAAGCCTGACCAGAGGCGTATTTGCCTATGACTATTGTGATACAGGGATGGTGTGCCCGCTGGCTAAAATGTATACGCTTGGCAGTGGGTTTATCCCCTCAGCAAACCATGCAGGCGGACTTAGATATCACGGGATGAGCTCTACTCTGTCACAACTTTACCACGATGGATATATGGAGGCCCGCTCTGTGGAGCAGACATCTGTATTTAAAGCAGCCGAACAGTTTGCACGGGTGGAAGGCATCCTTCCGGCACCGGAGAGCAGCCATGCAATTAAAGTTGCTATGGACGAGGCTGTGAAATGTAGGGAAACCGGTGAGGAGAAAACAATACTTTTTGGACTGACGGGCACTGGTTATTTTGATATGTTGGCGTATGAGAAGTTCCATAATAATGAAATGACAGACTATATCCCTACAGATGAAGACTTAAAAGCTGGCTTTGCAGGTATTCCTGATGTTCAGATACGTCCATAAGCATAACAGCCAGGCTATATGATATTTGGGAAATGAAATCTTCTCTTCCCCTCCAGGGGTATTGTGTCCCTGGAGGGGAATATTTGAAATTTTTCAAATTTTCAAAAATATTTTTTGAAACATGAAAAAATTAATTGACATTCTAAGTGATTAGTAGTAGAATAACATTCGTAGCGCGTAGGAAATAATTAAATACGCAATTTGCGGAAGTGTCGGAACTGGCAGACGAGCAAGACTAAGGATCTTGTGAGCAATGCGCTCGTGTGGGTTCAAGTCCCATCTTCCGCAGTCAAAACCCTGTATTTACAGGGTTTTTTTATTCCCGCCAGTAACGAGCCAAGGGGACATGTTTACATGTCCATTTGGCGGCTGCTGCCAGGTTCTTATACCCCGATGTTTGCATCGCTGCTAGTTTGATACACCGTGTGCTTGCACCGGGGCCTTTGACTGTAAAAAGAAAAGGGAATCAAAATACTAAAAGAAAGGGAAATGCGGATGGTATTCTTTCGGCAGGATGAAGTGAAAATTGCCAGGGCGGCATGTCTTTCGATAGCGGGCGTGAAAAAGCAGAAACCACATGAGGGTGACAGAAAATCTATTCCAATGATTTTCCGTCACCCTTTTTATATCCTATATGGAATGTACCCCAGATTTTCTGCAAAATAAAAAATCCCTCTAGTTTAAGAGAATGTATGGTTATGGAATCTGGCCATACTGTAATACATTTCCAATAATAGAGAGTATGTCTGAAATCCTCCTGGGTTAAGTTTTATTTTGTGCAGTCTTATTTTTGGCATCTGCATCATCACGTGGATTTTCGGTTTCATACCGCATAATATCCTGCACCTGGCAGTCAAGTATCTGGCACAGCATATCAACGGTGTGGGTGCTGACATAGCTGTTGGCCCTGAGCCGGCTGAGCTGTCCGGCACTGATCTTTTTTTCTTTGATCAGTTTATATTGAGTGATGCTCTTAGATTTCATGGTTTCCCATAGTGGGTCATAAGTTATCATTTTTTTCTTCACCTCCTCTTGCATATTAGCCAGAAGTGGGGTATAATAATATTAGCCATAAATGGCTAATATCGGTTCAGGAGTAAGAAAGGGAGAAGTACTTTACATGAAAAAAGTGAATAAAAATAGAAAAATTTTATGGGCAGCTGTGGCAGTTGGTGTTTGTGCAGCTGTTATTGTATGTATTTTTTTGGGAATTATTTATTGAAGGAAAAAGCACGCCAGGCAGAAGAGGCGAAAAAAAGTATGACATATGAGGATATAGCTTCAGAAGTCATAAAGGAGCAGGAGCCGGATACAGAACAGGCTGACTATCAAAGTCCGGTTGATTTTACGCAGCTTAAGGAACTGAACCAAGATGCCTACGCATGGATTAAAATACCAGGCACGAATATAGATTATCCGATTCTCCAGAAGGAGGATGGCGACCAGTCTTATTATCTGAATACAACGTTAACAGGAGTGGAGGGGTATCCCGGATCCATTTATACAGAGAACTGCAATACAAAGGATTTCCAGGATTTAAATACCATTATTTATGGCCATGACCTGATTGACGGCACTATGTTTTCTGAACTGCATAAATATGCGGATCAAAATTTCATGGATACAAATCCCTATGTGTATATTTATACCCCTGACAAGATGCTGAAATATCAAATTTTTGCGGCAGTTGTGTTTGATGACAGGCATCTGATGCTGAGCTTTGATTTCGACAATCCTTCTTCTTATCAGCTCTTTCTGGATGAGATATATGATTTGAGGGATATGCAGTCGGTGGTCAATACGGACATTCCGGTCAGCACAGAAAGCAGAATAATTACGATGTCTACCTGTATTGCAGAAAAACCAGATAACCGTTGGCTAGTGGGGGCGGTGCTTGTAGATGAGGAAGATTGATAAAAAACAGAAGGGCAAGGGCAGGAAAGCTGGCAAAGAGAGACAGGATATACATATTCTGGAATATGAAGCGGCAGATTTGGAGGCGGAAATACCAGGAGTAAAGTCTGTACCTGGCAATAGGAAAATAAAAACATGGCAGAAAATTCTTCTTGTGACAGGGGGGATATTTTTCCTGCTTATCTGTAGTTTGGGAATGGCCATAGTAACACTGCATAAAAGCGGCAGGGAACAAATACAGGAAGATATAAAGGCTGAAAAGACAACAGCAGAGGGGAAGAAGGAAGATCTGATTTACCACGATGGAAAAGCATACAGATATAGGCAGGATATGGTCAATATTCTCTGTATGGGGGTTGACAAAGAGGTGACAATGGCGGAAGAAAAGGCAGCCAACAGTATGGGCCAGTCAGATGCTATTTTTATTGTCAGCCTGGATCAAAAAAATAAAAAAATGCGGCTGTTGGCCATACCTAGGGATACCATGACGGAGATAGATATATATGATACTGCTGATAAGTATGTGAAAACAGAGGTGGGGCAGATTACCCTGCAGTATACATATGGAGATGGGCAGGAAAAAAGCTGTGAGTTAGTGAAAGATGCTGTGTCCAAGCTTTGCTATGGACTTCCCATCCAGCGGTTTTGTTCCATAAATTTTCAGGCAATTCCAGTAATGAATGACAGAATTGGCGGTGTCCCGGTAATTATGGATGAGAGTATTATCGACTGGTTCCCGGATTACCAAGTGGGCGACACTGTCGTCCTGCATGGAGAGCAGGCTCTTCAGTACCTAAGGCAGAGAGACGAAGGGGTTTTTGCCAGCAGCATGGACAGGATGGCCCGGCAAAAGTCTTATATGGTATCTTTTGCGGCAGCGGCTAAAGAAAAATTAAGCACAGATATTACATTACCAGTAGGGCTGTTCAACGACTTACAGGGAAATATGTGTACTGATATAGAGGCAGGGGAAATTACTTATCTCGCCACAGAGGTTATGGGAATGTCGTTTCTGGAAGAGGATTTGTTTGTAGTTCCAGGAGAGACGAGAATGGGAGAGAGATATGAAGAGTACCACGTCAATGAGGAAGAGTTCAAGAAAATGATTATTTCTATGTTTTATGACGAGGTTTCCGAAAATACAGAAGAAAGTTATTAAAGCTTTTTGCTTTAATATATAAAACCACACATGTATAAAATTAAGGAGAGTGAAAGAATCATGAAGAAGAAATTTTTGGCTGTTGTGATGGCAGCTACATTGTGCCTGGCAATGGGAGTTACTACATTTGCCGCTGAGAGCACAGAGGGAACTAAGCCGGATGCAAAGCCGCCGGTAGAGACAGTCGTGACAGAGGAGCAGGTATCTGCTTTAGTTAATGGCAAAGAAGTAGCTGTGGATGTGAAGCCTGTAGATGAAAAAGTCCAGGAAGCAGTAGAAAAAGAAGGCTTTGTTGAAAGTGTTATCGAAGAAAACCTTACAACAAATCCAGAAGTTGCAAAAAAATTGCAGGATGCTGATGAAGTAGTAGTACTTGGATCAGTAGATATCCATGTAGAGCTTAATGAAGGCGAGACGGCTCAGATTGTAATCGACAGCATGGAAGGCATCCAGGCAGGTGACTCTGTTTATGCACTTCATCAGAAAGACGATGGATCATGGGAGATCATTGATGTTGTTGTAAATGAGGATGGAAGCCTCACCTTGACAATGACAGGCTTCTCACCTGTAGTGTTTGTTAAGACTGCATCTGTAGATGTACCTGATGTACCAAAGGATCCTGCAACTCCAGAAGATCCAGATAAGACACCAGCTAATGACAATGTAAAAGATGACCAGAAAGCTGACGATAAAAAAGCAGATAATACGAAATCTGATGATAAAAAAGCAGGCAGCACAACAACAGCTGTTAAACAGTCAGTAAGCACCACTGGAAAGTCACCAAAAACAGGTGATAGATAATCCGTCATCAAATCATATGCCCAAAGGCATCTCATAACTTTGCCTTTAGGATAGTCCACATTTTTGTGGATACATGTATATAAAATGTGTGGTTGGAAAGGCTCTCAGTTTGGACTGGGAGCCTTTCTGCCCTTAATTTATGAATGTTTTATATGCATGACATATAAAAAGATATACATGAAAAAGTCATAATTTGCAGAAAAAATGTAATAAAATACAGGGAATTCATAGTAAATTGCATTGACAAAAAATGTGGACAGGAGTATGATTAATGAGAAATTAAATGTAAAGATTTCCGGGGAGAATTTTGTGCCTCTCCTTGGATACTTTAAGATATATTTTTTATAGAATTAGCAGAAGCAGATATTTGTTTGAATATCTTCTGATTATAGATATATTTGGTGATATGAGACTATGAAAAAGCTGGAAAAATTTAATGATATGGACATAGTGACGTTGGATGAGCTGGAGGACGTCCCTGAGCCGCGCAAGATGAAGAAGTGGAAAAAAGTGTTGCTGATTGCATTGGCAGTAGTTTTTGCAATTATAGCGCTTGTTATTGCCACTTTTTTCTTTATGCAGTCAAAAGGGGAGAAGAATCTGAAGACTAAGGTGAGCAATGCATCCACCGAAGCAGGGCGCAAAGAAGGCCATTATATCATACATAACGGAAAAGAATACAAATATAGAGAAGACATCGTCAATATACTCTGCCTTGGAATTGACAAGGATATCCCTATGGAGGAAAAAAGGGAAACAGGGAGTCTGGGACTGGCAGATGCCATTCTTTTGGTGAGCATAGACACAGACAGGAATACCCTGCAGATAATCTCCATCCCCCGGGATGTGATACTTCCAGTTACGATCACAGACGATCAGGGGAATGAAGCCGGGACTGAGGAGAAGCAGCTGACCTATCAGTATGCTTATGGAAGGACAACAGAACAAAGCGGCAAACTGATGGTAGATACTGTCTCAGAACTTTTATACAGGGTTCCCATCCAGAGGTATTGTGCGGTTAATTTTCAAGCAATACCATTGCTCAATGACGCCATCGGCGGTGTAGATTTAACAGTTCTTGAGAGTCTGGAATGGTACGCGGGAGAATTTATACAGGGCACAGAAATCCATCTGGAGGGACAGATGGCCCTGGATTATGTCCGGCAGAGGAATGAAAGCGTGGAGGGCAGCAACTTAGGCAGGATGGAAAGGCAGAAACAGTATATAACTGCCTTTCTTCAAAAGGCAAAGACGGTAGTTTCACAGGATCTGACTCTGCCTGTCACTATGTACCAGCAGCTGCAGGCCAATATGAGCACAGATGTGAAGGCGGAGGATATAACATATCTTGTGCCTGAGCTTCTGGAAATCCCCCTGGAGGAGACGAATATGCTGCAGATACCCGGGGAGTCCAGGATGGGCGAAGTTTATGAGGAATACCATGTCAATAAAGAAGAACTTAAAAATCTGGTTATCAATACCTTTTATGAGGAGGTGAAGGACTCCGGGGAAAAGGCTACAGAGCCGGAGGATACAACAACACAGAATGAGACATCAGATAAAGGAGAGAAGGAATGAAAAAGAAACAGAAAAGTATGATTGCAGTATGTATTGTGGCAGTAGTAGTGATTATTGCCGGAATTCTAGGAGGGATATTTATTTACAAAAAGGCCTCTGAACCTAAGGAGGCAGAACCACTCAAGATTGAGGAAGAGTACAAGGAGATACAGGAGCAAGTGGTTGACAAGGGGGACGACCCTTATGAGAGTAAAGTCAACTTTGAAGAACTTCAGGCCATGAATCCAGATATATATGCATGGATTACTATTCCGGGGACAAATGTAGATTATCCGATTCTTCAAAGTGCAGTGGAGGCGGACGACTATTACCTGAATACGACGATGGATAAAAAGGTGGGGCTTCCGGGCGCCATTTATACAGAGAAGTATAACAATACAAGCTTTTGGGATCCAGTTACTGTGATTTATGGACATACATTGGCCGAAGGCACGATGTTTACAGAACTGCATAATTATACGGATAAGGCATTTTTTGATGCAAATCCATATATTTATATATACCTGCCGGATAAAGCGCTCAAATACCAGATATTTTCGGCAGTAGCATTTGACGACAGATATATTTTGGGCAACTATAATTTTGCAGATCCGTCAGACTTTGATAAATATATTAATGAGCTCAATGCAAGTATGACGGGCAACATCAATACAGATTTAAAAGTAGAAAGCGGCAGTAATGTAATAACTCTTTCCACCTGTATTGATGAATTCCCAGATCAGCGGTGGCTTGTCAATGCAGTGCTGCTTCCGGATGAGGAATAAGGGATATTAAGGTGCTTCGCAGCATTTTAATATAATCTGGCCAGGCTTGTCTGGCTGGAAACATCACACAAAATAATAAGAACCAGGAGGAAATAAGGAAATGAGAAAATTAGCTAAATTTGCTGCTCTTGCATCTGCAGTTGTTATGAGCATGAGCATGACTCTTACAGCATTTGCTGTTGAGAGCCCACAGGATCCTACTTATCCAACAATGCCAGAGAACGTAGGCCTTGCACAGGATAAAGACGGAAACTATTTAACATACTCTATCGACGAGACAGCACAGGAAGTAAAAGATTTCCTGGCTAACGAAGAGAATGTAAAAGATGTTTTAAGCCAGGCTGGATATCAGGTAGACGCTAACCATGAAGTTGTAGTACTTGCTACAGGCGACCTGAATATCGGCAAAATGCCTGAAGGCGGAATCGACACAAGTTTTGAGATCGCAGATTCATACGGCCTGCAGGCTGGAGATACTGTATACATCCTTCACCAGAAACATGACGGAACATGGGAAGTATTTGAAGCAGTTGTTAAAGATGATGGAAATGGTGCATATGTAGATGCTCACTTTGATTCTTTCTCTCCAGTAGCTATCGTTAAAGTATTATCTAACGGCGAAGTTGTAATTCTTGACAAGCAGGAAAATACAGCTGGTAAAGTTGACCTTAACAAGGGCAAAGTTACAGAGGCGTCATCTACAGTAAAAGTATCTCCTAAGACAGGAAGATAATATTAAATATTAAAAAGAAAACATAAGTTATTTTGTGTGATAATCTGCAACCCTATCAATCTGTTTACAGCTTGATAGGGTTTTGTATACCTGGTTAATATGCTGTATTATCAACGCATTATAACAGTATTGTTACAAAATCAGGCATAAGGAGCGGCCAAGGCAATGAAAATAGACGATGTGAGAAAACCGGCAGATTTAGTAAAGCGCGCGCTATGTACTTTGACAGTCTGCTTTATAGTAATTTACCCTTTTCTGGCTTACTGCCATATAGAACAGCCGACAGGCCTCTCTTTAATATATTTTGCAAAAAAATCCAGGTTTATTGCAGATTATTTTTACTATATTAAAGAATGGGGATTGGTTGTATTTTCTATTGCACTCTTGGCAGGGATTTTAACATATCTGTTTTTACCTGGTGTAAAAGAGCAGATTTTAAGCGGGAGGGCAAAAGTGCGCCTGTTGTTTAGCATCCTTGCTGGATATGCAGGACTATGCCTGCTCTCTTGTATCTTTTCAGAGCACCGGGAAATTGCGTTGTGGGGATTATGTAAGGAGTATGAGGGGATTTTGGCAATGGGAGGATATCTCCTCTTATTTTTGGGCGGCTACATGCTTTTTTCGGAGAAACAAGGAAGGGGATACCTGAAAGCTGGCATTTTTATTCTGGGTATTCTGACTGGCATATGCTCTGTGGCAGAGTGGATATGGGGATCCCCCTTTGAGAACGAGGAGTTTGTGAGGCTTTTGACGCCAGACAGATATGGGCATGTGGCCAGGGCGTTTGTGGACTCTTTCCAGAACAAGGCTGTACTGGCTTTTGGAAACCCTGGTTATTTGGGTGGGTTTTGCGCCCTGCTTTTGCCGGCAGCACTTGGGATTTTCTGGGAAGCAAGAGGGAAGAGCGGGAAAGTTCTGGGGTTTTTGTCCTCCGCTGGATTCCTGGCCGGCCTGGTGCTGTCGGGGGCAACAGGACCTTTATATGGAGCCATTTTTTCGATTATAATTTTGTGCCTGCTTTCCAAATCTCTGGGGTTTCTGTTTTCTGTAGGATTTTTGTGCATCTCTGTTTTTTTGGCTGTTTTTGGCGCGGGAGCAGCGGGCGGGATTACAGGCATAAGCAAAATGCTGAAGGGTACGGCTGTTAATGAGAGTTATACTGCAGGGGATTCTCTATATTATGTGGACAAAATCCAGTTGGATGAAGGAATTCTGAAAGTGGACTCAAAAGATTCAGGTTTTTCTTTAGAATACCATCCTGACAGGGAGGAAAGCCCAGATATAGCCTCCTGGTTTACGGCCCGCGATGAGAATGGGAAAGAGCTTACAATTGCTGCAGAGGGCAGTATGCTGGCATTGGACGGGGAAGAGTATCAATATGTAAAACTGGGAGTGATGGATCAGCTTTTGGAGGTAGATCTAGGCTATGAGGATCCGGTGGTGTTTTACCTGGATCAAAACGGATTGTTTTACAATTCATTTAATGGACAGCCTCTTGCCCAAATCCCCCAGCCTGCCATAGAAGGAATGGACAAATTTTACTCTCTTTTTACAGGGCGGGGATATGCATGGGTCAGTATATTGCCTGTATTAAAAGAATGTATTGTACTTGGCAAGGGAGTTGGCACGTTTCCATTTTATTTCCCACAGTCAGAAGTAGCAGGAATGCTCAATACCCATGGAAGCTGTGATTTATTTGTGGAAAAGGCCCACAACTGGTATATCCAGACGGCAGCCGCTACAGGGATTCTTTCACTTATATGCCTGCTGGCTTTATGTATCTATCATATAGCCAAAAAAGTACGGCAGATCTGCATCGGGGGAAATTGGGGGACAGGCTATGAAAATGGGATTTTCTGCGGGGTACTGGCTTATCAGGTTACAGGGATAGTAAATGACAGCAGTATCACTGTCAGTCCCTTTTTCTGGCTTCTATTTGGCTGCAGCTTTGGGATTCTTTTCAAATGTGGAAGAGAAGGTTTACAAAACAATAAAACCGTAAATACTACAAAGAAGCATTAGGTTGGAGGAAAAGTGTATGTTGGAAAAGGTGGATCTCACGAAATCAATGACAAAGGCAGAGTATAAGGCAAAGATGCCTATGCTTGAAGCAAGGATAGGAGAACTGCAGAGACAGTTAAAAGCCTTGAATATCCCTGTCATGATCGTATTTGAAGGATTTGGGGCATCTGGGAAAGGACTGCAGATTGGAGAGCTGATCCAAAGCTTGGATCCACGTGGATTTACTGTGTATGCGGTAAAGGAGGAGTCCAAGGAAGAACACTTTCATCCTTTCCTCTGGAGGTTTTGGACAAAAACACCGGAAAAAGGGAGGATTGCTATATTTGATGGAAGCTGGTACCGCAAGGTTTTGATTGAAAGGTTCGATAAGAAAACAAAAATAAAGGAAATTTCAGATGCCTACCAGTCCATCTGTTCTTTTGAGAGGCAGCTAGCCCAGGACGGCTGCATTATAATAAAACTTTTACTGGATATTGACCAGAAGGAGCAGAAAAGTCGCCTGAAGAAGCTGAAAAGCTCCAGGGAAACGGCATGGAGGGTCAGCCAAGGGGACTTAGAACGGAATGCACGGTATAAAGAGTATAGCCAGATGATGGAGGAGATGCTGCAGATTACAGATACAGATTTTGCTCCATGGACCATAATTGAGGCAACAGACCGAAGATTCGCTACAGTAAAGATTTATTCTGTGATCATAAAGTCACTGGAAGAACAGCTTGACAAAGTAATAAAGAAAAAAGCTAAGGAGAAGGCGGCGGAGGCCATTGAAGAATTTGCAGAGGAAGGAAATATTACAGCCGAAGCGGTCAGGACAACAGTGGATGAAAAATCTTTGGGAGAATCTGTGCTGTCCAGGGCAGACCTGACTCTGAGCCTGAGTAAAGCAGAATATAAGAGAAGGCTGAAGGAGCTCCAGAAGAAAATGCGTCTTCTCCACGGGGAGATTTATAGAAGAAGGATTCCTGTGATACTGGGGTTCGAGGGTTGGGACGCAGGGGGCAAGGGCGGTGCAATTAAACGGCTGACAGCGAAGATGGATCCAAGAGGGTTTGTAGTCCATCCGACAGCATCCCCCAATGATATTGAAAAGGCACATCATTATCTCTGGCGTTTCTGGAGTGCAGTACCAAAGGCGGGGCATATTGCGGTCTTTGACCGCACCTGGTACGGGCGCGTCATGGTAGAGCGTATAGAAGGGTTCTGTACAAAACTGGAATGGCAGAGAGCCTATAAAGAAATCAATGACATGGAAAGAGATTTTGTGAATGCAGGCGCCATTGTCATGAAATTCTGGATGCAGATTGATAAAGAAGAGCAGGAGAGACGTTTTAAAGCACGTCAGGAAAATCCCCAGAAACAGTGGAAAATCACTGAGGAGGACTGGAGGAACAGAGATAAATGGGAGCAGTATGAAGAGGCAGTCAATGAGATGCTGATACGTACCTCCACTAAAAGCGCGCCCTGGATTGTGGTAGAGGGGAATGATAAATATTATGCCCGTATTAAAGTGCTGGAATCTGTAGTCCAGGCAGTGGAAGATAGGATAAGGGATTTAAAATAATGGACTTCTGGGAATTGACTGGGCGTCAAGCCTGGGGCAAAGGGCAGATCCTAACTGGCTTCTTCCTATAGGGGGCCAAACGGATATGAAAATATGCCTGTTTGGCCTTTTATGCCAAGAGAATAAAGGAAATAGGCAGTAATTGCAGAATAGTATATATAGAACAGGGCGGCCATACCCCAAGGCTATGGGGCGCTGATTCCGGATATAATTTAATGAGAATGTGCTTTGCGCATTCTTTTTCATGATGAGGGACAGGCCTATGACAATCAGAGAACAGATGGAAGAGAGAGAACTGCACTATTTAAGTCCCTATGCAGTCTTTAGCAGAGACTCCAGAGGGAGAGAGAGACAGGAAACAGAGTGCGACATACGCCCTGTATTCCAGAGAGACCGGGACCGGATACTGCACTGCAAGGCATTCCGGCGCCTGAAACAGAAAACCCAGGTATTCTTGCTTCCCAAAGGGGATCACTACCGGACAAGGCTCACCCACACGCTGGAAGTTTCCCAGAATGCCAGGACTATTGCCAAAGCACTCAGGCTGAATGAGGATTTAGTGGAGGCTATTGCCTTGGGCCATGATCTGGGCCATACACCTTTCGGGCATGCCGGTGAAAGGGCCTTGAACAGTGTCTATCATTTCAGCCACAATGAACAGAGTATCCGGGTGGTAGAATATTTGGAAAAGCGGGGGGCGGGACTGAACCTTACCTGGGAGGTAAAAGACGGCATACTCCACCATCAGACATCTGGCCATCCCCATACATTAGAAGGACAGGTACTTAGGCTGTCGGATAAAATTGCCTATATCAACCATGATATTGATGATGCCATACGGGGCAAAATCCTGGCAGAGGAAGATATTCCTTCCAGGTATCGGAAAGTTTTAGGGAATACAAGCAAAGAGCGGCTAAATACCATGGTCCATGATGTAATCACCCACAGTATGGACAGGGAGGAAATAGTGATGTCCGAGGAAGTCAAGGAGGCGATGGGAGGACTGCGCAAATTTATGTTTCAAAATGTTTATATGAACTCCAGGGCAAAGGGGGAGGAGGATAAGGCGGTCCATTTGATCGAACAACTCTATGATTACTATATCAGGCATATGGACCGCATTCCCCAGCAGTTTCTCCAGGAAGCCTATGGGCGGAAGGACTGCAGGGAGCAGATCGTGTGTGACTACATAGCAGGAATGACGGATAATTATGCCGTGAAAAAATATGGAGAATTTTTTGTTCCTGAGGCGTGGAAAAATTAAAGGAAATCAGGAGGTTTTGTCGAATATATATAATAGAGTTTCATCTGCAGGCATATTTATGGGATGCCTGGGTTTAAAATAGCTGTTTAAGGGCCTTTGGCATATAGGCTGGCAGGAATGTAATTTTTAGGCACATTGGAGGAAGCTATGTATTATCCAGAGGAATTGGTAGAAGAAGTCAGAATGAAAAATGATATAGTAGATGTCATTTCAGGGTATGTGAGGCTGCAAAAGAAGGGAAGTTCCTATTTTGGCCTCTGCCCTTTCCATAATGAAAAATCCCCTTCTTTTTCCGTGAGCCGGGACAAACAGCTGTACTATTGTTTTGGATGTGGAGCCGGGGGAAATGTGTTTACATTTCTGATGGAGTATGAGAATTATTCTTTTACGGAAGCATTGAAGTCCCTGGCCGACCGCGGGGGGGTGGCGCTGCCCGAATTAGAATATTCAAAGGAGGCGAAAGAGAAGGCTGATCAGCGCGCTGTGCTCCTTGAGATCAACAAGGCGGCCGCACAGTATTTTTATGTACAGCTTCGTTCAAAGCAGGGGGAAACGGCCTATACATATCTGAAAAACAGGGCATTATCAGAGGACACAATGAAAGCTTTTGGACTGGGGTATTCCAACAAGTATAGTGATGATTTATTCCAGTTTCTGAGAAAAAAGGGATACAGTGAAGAGTTGATCCGCAAGGCAGGCCTGATAAACACGGATGAGAAAAACGGTGTCTATGATAAGTTCTGGAACCGTGTCATGTTCCCTATCATGGATGTGAATAACCGTGTAGTAGGCTTTGGCGGGCGCGTCATGGGGGATGGTAAACCCAAGTACCTCAATTCACCAGAGACGGAGATTTTTGATAAAAGCAGGAATCTTTACGGACTGAATAGGGCGCGGACATCCCGCAAGCCGTATTTGCTGCTGTGTGAAGGGTATATGGATGTGATTGCCCTGCACCAGGCAGGATTTGCCAATGCGGCGGCTTCCCTCGGCACGGCCCTGACAACAGGGCACGCCTCCTTGATTAAGCGGTATGCTAATGAAGTTTATCTTACATATGACAGTGATGACGCGGGAACCAGGGCCGCCCTCAGGGCAGTGCCTATATTGAAGGAGGCGGGGATCGCAGCCAGGGTCATCCGTATGGATCCCTACAAAGACCCGGATGAATTTATTAAAAACCTGGGGGCAGATGAGTTTGAGAAGAGGATTGGCAATGCCAGGAACGGATTTCTGTTCAGTCTTCAGATCTTATCCGGGGAATACGATATGTCGTCCCCGGAAGGGAAAACAGCCTTTTTTAATGAAGCGGCAAAGCGTCTGACAAGTTTCGAGGACGAGCTGGAGAGGAATAATTACATTGAGGCTGTAGCCGCAGAGTATAAGGCTGAACCGGAGAGCCTCAGGAAGCTGGTTGTGAAAACTGCCGTAAAAGAGGGCATGGCAAGGCCCGCCCCACGGCCAAAGCCAGTTTCCAGTAAAGAAAAGCCGAAAGAGGATGGGATACGGGTGTCCCAAAAGGTCCTGCTGACCTGGATGATTGAGGATCCAAAGCTGTTTGGGACTATCCGGCAGTACATAACCCCGGATGATTTTACCGAGAAGCTGTACCAGACTGTGGCCCAACTTCTTTACAGGCAATATGAGTCGGGAGAACTTAATCCGGCAAAAATATTGAACCACTTTTCTGCCGAGGAGGAACACAGGGAGGCGGCCTCCCTGTTCCATACAAAAATCAGGGAGCTGTCCACAAAGGAAGAGCAGGGACAGGCGCTCAAGGAAACAATCCTGCGGGTCAAGGCCAATAGCATTGATTACAGGACCATGCACTTAGATCCCACGGATATGAAAGGACTCCAGAGGCTGATGGAAGAGAAACA
The DNA here is from genome assembly GCF_900604355.1 of Luxibacter massiliensis. Taxonomy (NCBI): domain Bacteria; kingdom Bacillati; phylum Bacillota; class Clostridia; order Lachnospirales; family Lachnospiraceae; genus Luxibacter; species Luxibacter massiliensis. The sequence continues at coordinate 1,599,167 of NZ_UWOE01000001.1, forward strand.
TATACTAGATGATATAAAGAAACTGCATATTTCTATTGAATAAGGATAAAATAATACAAGATAGCCATATACTGCGTATAGGCGAAGGAAGGATGGACACATGGAAGAAAACACACAGAAATTTGACGAGAGGCTGAAAGAACTGACTGTGCTGGGAAAGAAAAAGAAAAGTATCTTAGAGCTTCAGGAGATCAATGATTTTTTCAATGATATGGAACTGGATGCAGAACAGATGGAAAGAGTGTTCGATCATCTTGAGTCAAATAATATTGATGTGCTTAGAATCAGCGGCGATGACGATGACGTGGACGTGGAAGTCATTATTTCGGACGACGATGAAGTGGATATGGAGAACATCGACCTGTCTGTGCCGGATGGAGTCAGCATCGAGGATCCTGTGCGTATGTACTTAAAAGAGATCGGAAAGGTGCCCCTCTTAAGTGCGGAGAGAGAGATTGAGCTGGCACAGCGCATGGAGGACGGGGATGAAGATGCCAAGAAGGAGCTGGCAGAGGCAAACCTCCGTCTGGTGGTCAGTATCGCAAAGCGTTATGTGGGGCGGGGCATGCTGTTCCTGGACTTGATTCAGGAAGGGAATTTAGGACTGATAAAGGCAGTTGAGAAATTTGATTATCATAAAGGGTATAAATTCAGCACTTATGCCACATGGTGGATACGGCAGGCAATCACGAGGGCCATTGCAGACCAGGCCAGGACGATCCGTATCCCAGTGCATATGGTGGAGACGATCAATAAACTGATCCGTGTGTCCAGGCAGCTGCTCCAGGAGCTGGGGCGTGAGCCGGCGCCCGAGGAGATCGCCAAGGAGCTGGACATGCCTGTAGAGCGGGTGCGGGAGATCCTCAAAATTTCCCAGGAACCAGTATCTCTGGAAACGCCCATTGGGGAGGAGGAGGACAGCCATCTGGGTGATTTTATCCAGGATGACAACGTGCCTGTCCCGGCAGAGGCGGCTGCACAGACTCTTTTGAAGGAGCAGCTTGATGAGGTTCTTGATACCCTGACAGAGAGAGAGCAGAAGGTTCTCAGGCTTCGTTTTGGAATGAATGACGGAAGGGCCAGGACACTGGAGGAGGTTGGCAAGGAATTTGACGTCACCCGTGAGCGGATCCGCCAGATAGAGGCAAAAGCACTCAGAAAACTGCGCCATCCCAGCCGCAGCCGGAAGCTGAGGGACTATCTGGATTAGGCGGCGTATTATGGAATTATCAAAAAGACTGGCGGCAGTAGCCGGGATGGTGACTGCCGGGTATAAAACGGTGGATATAGGCACAGACCATGCTTATATCCCCATTTATCTTATGGAGAAAGAAGTTATTCCCTCGGCCATCGCCGTGGACATCAACAGGGGGCCCCTTGCGCGTGCCCGGAAGAATATAAAAGACCATGGACTGTCAGGTGGCATAGAGACAAGGCTTTCAGACGGGATGAAACAGCTTGCACAAATGGAGGCAGAAGCTGCAGTGCTGGCAGGAATGGGGGGCGGCCTGGCTATCAAGATATTGAAGGAGAGCTTTGATGTGGCTGTTAGCTTTAAAGAGTTGATTCTGCAGCCCCAGTCAGAGATTGCAAAAGTCAGGGCCTTCCTTTTGCAGGAAGGTTTTTCGTTTGTAGATGAAGATATGGTTTTGGAGGATGGGAAATTCTATACCGTAATCAAGGTATTGCCCCCTTCCGGACATGGCAGCCCTCGGCAGAATACGGCAGAGACAGCAAGGGGGAAAAATGGGGACAGGGAAGGCGTAAAATGGGACAGCCTGGAGATACAATATGGAAGGATACTCCTGCAAAAACGTCACCCCATATTAAAAATATTTCTAGAGCGGGAGCTGTCTGTGAAAAGAGAGATCTATGCCGCCCTGTCTGCACAGCACAGTGACAGGGCAGGACGAAGAGCCAGAGATCTGGAAAGAGAGATTACTTTTGTGGAGAAAGGACTAAAATACTATGCTTTGCAGTGATATTATAAAAGTCATTGAGGACACTTACCCAAAGGAGGCAGCGCTGGATTTTGATAATGTGGGACTTTTAGCGGGCAGGACTGAAAAGGAAGTGGGATGCGTCTATCTTGCCCTTGATGCTACAGGCCCGGTCATAGAGGATGCACTGAAGGCTGGGGCAGATATGCTGATCACCCACCACCCGCTGATTTTTTCACCTCTTAAGGCAGTGACAGATCAAGACTTTATCGGAAAAAGGATTCTCTGCCTGATCCAGAATGACTTGTCTTATTATGCCATGCATACGAATTATGATGTGCTTGGGATGGCAGAGCTCTCTGGCAGGCTGATGGGACTTGAAGAGCCAGAGGTGCTGGATGTAACCAGGGTACAGGATGGGAAACCAGAAGGAATAGGCAGGGTGGGAAAATTGCCTGTTCCGCTGACTTTGGAGGAATGTAGTGCATATGTCAGGCATAAGCTGAAACTAGGGCCTGTGAAAGTATTTGGGAGCCTGGACTTGACAATAAGGAGGATGGCTATATCCCCGGGGTCAGGGAAAAGCGCAGTTGAGCCTGCCTTGGAAAAGGGGGCAGATGTGCTGGTGACTGGGGATATGGGGCACCATGAAGGGATAGATGCGTGGGAGCAGGGACTTTCAGTTATTGATGCCGGGCATTATGGCACAGAATATATTTTTATGGAAGATATGGAGAAATTTCTGGCACGGAAGCTTCCTGGACTGAAAGTAGTAACAGCGCCGGCCATGCATCCCTTCCAAATACTTTAAATATCGTTTTCAATAGCCTAGTACCCCGATGTAAGCAACGGGGCACTGGGCCCTCGCGGCAACAGCCAATTGGATCTGTACAAGTCCTCTTGGCTCCTTGTTTGGGGAAATAAAAAGGCGGTGCTGGCAGAGTAATTAGAATTGTTTTATGAAATATGTGGATGCGGAAAGGAATATAATGGCAGCAAAAACATGCAAAGTATGTATTGGAAGTGAAGTGAGGGAATATGAGGCGGGAACCTCCTATCAGAGGATAGCAGAAGATTTTCAGGCAAGGTATGGGCACCAGATCGTGCTTGTGTTTGTCAACCGGTTCAGGCTCCAGGAGCTGGATAAAAGGCTGGAGGGAGACTGTGAATTAGAGTTTATCACCACCGGGGATGCCATAGGATACGAGACTTACCGGAGAAGCCTGTGTTTTATGCTTGTAAAAGCAGTTCACGATGTGGGGGGCCATGAAAATGTTGAGAGGGTCAGGATCCATTTCTCGGTGAGCAAAGGATATTATTGTACCATAGAAGGGGATGTGGCATTAGACCAGGATTTTCTTGACAGAGTGGACCTGCGGATGAAGGAGCTGTGCAGGGACAGGATTCCCATAGAAAAACGTTCTATCCACACGACAGAGGCGGTGGAGTTATTTAAGAAGCATGGTATGTTTGACAAGGAAAGGCTTTTTGAGTACAGAAGAGTTTCTAAAGTCAATATTTACCGGATGAATGAATTTGAAGATTATTATTACGGGTATATGGTGCCGGATGCTGGATATCTGAAATACTATGCCCTGCATCTGTATGACGAAGGGTTTATCATACAGATGCCCACACGCTCAGAGCCTGAGAGGGTGGACGCCCTTGTTCCCAGGCCAAAGCTTTTTCAGGTATTAAAACAATCTGTACTCTGGGGGGATCAGCAAGGTATAGAGACAGTAGGCGCTTTAAACGATATGGTGACACACCGGGACATGAGCGAGGTGGTTCTTGTGCAGGAGGCATATCAGGAACGCCAGATTGGGGAAATTGCCAAAAAAATTGCAGAGCGCCCGGATGTAAAATTTATTTTGATAGCAGGGCCGTCATCTTCAGGGAAAACAACTTTTTCCCACCGTCTCTCCATACAGTTAAGGGTCAACGGCATGCGCCCCCATCCCATAGCAGTGGACAATTATTTTGTGGACCGGGAGCAGACACCCCGGGATGCTGACGGGAATTATAATTTTGAATGTCTGGAAGCAATTGATGTAAAGAAATTTAATGAAGATATGCGGGCCCTCCTGGCAGGTGAGGAGATATATCTTCCCATATTTAATTTTAAATTAGGAAAAAGGGAGTATGATGCGGTTCCCAAAAAGCTTGGAAGGCAGGATATACTTGTCATTGAGGGAATCCATTGCCTGAACCCCAGGCTGACAGAGGCGCTCAATGACGACTATAAATTTAAAATATATATCAGCGCCCTGACCCAGCTTAATATTGATGAACATAACCGGATCCCCTCCACAGATGGGCGTCTGATACGCCGTATTGTGAGAGATGCCAGGACAAGGGGGACTACTGCAAGAAATACAATCGCCATGTGGCCCTCTGTCAGAAGAGGGGAGGAAGAGAATATCTTTCCATACCAGGAAGGGGCTGACGTGATGTTCAATTCTTCCCTTTTGTATGAACTGGCTGTCCTGAAGCAATATATAGAACCTCTTTTGTTTGGCATGGATAAGAAGTGCCCAGAATATGCAGAGGCAAAAAGACTGCTGAAATTTTTTGATTATTTTGTTGGAATAGGGAGTGAATCTGTTCCTACCAACTCACTTTTAAGGGAGTTCATAGGCGGCGGCTGCTTTCATGTATAGTTAAGGCCAAAGCAAAAAGTATGTATAAAGATTTAAGAAACCCCTCCTGTATGGATTTTCTATATTTTAATCCGTACAGGAGGGGCCTCTTTAATAGGAAATTTATTTGGATTTTACTTCTCTCCAGAGCTGATTATAAACTGCGTCGTTGTCATCCCCCAGGAACTGGAAAGTCTCACAGTTGGACAGAGATTCTGGGTCAGGGAATGCGATCTTACTATTTCTAAGCCAGTCGTCCTCAATCAACTTACGTCCCTCTGTATTGGGGATAGAGTAGGTAATATAATCAAAATTCATTTTAGCTATCTCAGGGCGGCAGAGGAAATCTATAAATTTCTCCGCATTTTCTTTATGCTTGGCATTCTTGGGAATGACCCAGGAATCGATCCATAGGTTGGACCCTTCTTTTGGTATGACATATTCCAGATCAGGGTTTTCCATCTGGGTGTAGAGTGCCTCACCAGAATAAATCACCCCGATGGCAGCTTCATTGCCAATCATTTTATCCCGCACCTGGTCAATAACGTAGGCCTGTACAAGAGGCTTTTGCTCAATTAAAAGCTGTTTGGCAGCCTCCAGTTCATCTAAATCGGTAGAATTCAGGGAATAACCCAGATATTTCAATGTAATTCCAAAAGCATCGCGCACACTGTCCTGCATCAGGATGCTGTCCTTATATTTTTCATCCCAGAGGACACTCCAGCTGTCGACAGGCTCATCTACCATAGTTTTATTGTACAGGATTCCCACCGTGCCGAAGAGATAGGGAACTGAGTATTTGTTTTCAGGGTCGAACTGCCGGGACTGCTCCATATATGTCTTGTCCACATATTTGATATTTGGCATATTATCAAAGTTAATCTCTGCCAAAAGGTCATTTTCTAACATACGCTGCACCATATAATCAGAAGGGCAGACTGCATCATATGCTATGGCCCCGGACTGGACTTTTGGATACATGATTTCGTTGGTCTCATATTCTTCATATACCACATCGATCCCAGTCTCTTCCTCGAACATAGTAATGGCTTCCGGATCCAGATACTCACCCCAGTTATATACAATCACCTGGTTGCCGTCAGTACGGCTGTTCTGGGAACCGTAGAAAAACCCTCCGGCTATAATCACCACTACCATAACTGTGGGAACAAATTTCCGGAAAATAAACCGGGATATGCGGTGTGATTTCCGGATTTCAATCCGTTTTGCCGAAGAATCTGTTTTTTTATCCGGTGTGATGTTCACCAGGAAAAGGAGAACAAGCACAGTCATGAACATAATAGTTGAAAGTGCGTACATCTCCGGCTTAATACCTTTTCTGACCTCGCTGTAGATTTTGGTGGACAGCGTATCCACGCCCGGACCCTTCGTAAAATGGGTGATGACAAAATCATCTAGGGACATAGTAAAGGAGAGTAAAAATCCTGAAAATACTCCGGGCATAATATCTGGGAATACTACTTTAAAAAAAGCGTATAAAGGGGAGGCGCCCAGATCCTGTGCAGCCTCATAGGTGCTCTTGCTTGTCTGCTTTAGCTTCGGCATGACGCTGAGTATGACATAAGGTATATTAAAAGTAATATGGGCCAGCAAGATGGTGGAGAATCCTAGGGAAAACCTAAATGCAATAAACAGAAGCATCAGGGATATGCCGGTAACAATGTCTGCATTCAGCATGGGAATATTCGTAACTCCCATGAAGAGAGTGCGGAATTTAGGCTTCATTGCCTGGATGCCGATGGACGCGGCTGTACCGATGACCGTTGCTGCCAGGGCTGAGACAAGGGCAATGATCAGAGTCGTATACAGGGCATTCATAATATCCTGGTTCTGGAACAGGGAGACGTACCATTTTCCTGTAAAGCCGCCCCACTTCGCCCGGGTCTTGGCGCTGTTAAAGGACAGGACCATTAAAGTGACGATGGGAGAGTAGAGCAGGACAAAAATTAATATTAGATAGAATCGTTTCAGTGCGTTTTTAATCAAAATGCATTACCCTCCCCATTCTTGTCGTATTTGGCTATCAGCGCCATACTGGCAATAATAAAAATCATCAGGACTAAGGATAGGCCAGATCCCACATTCCAGTTGCTGCCCTGTTTAAATTCCTGTTCAATAACATTACCGATAAGAAGTATCTTACTTCCTCCCAGCAGGTCTGAGATCACGAATGTTGTCAGGGAAGGAACAAAGACCATGGTGATGCCGCTGATAATGCCAGGGATACTCAAAGGGAATATAATCTTTGAGAAGGTCTGCAGGTTATTGGCGCCCAGGTCACGGGCGGCAGAAATAACATCCTTGTCAATTTTAGACAGGACATTGTAAATGGGCAGAACCATAAAAGGGAGAAAATTATATACCATCCCGAGTATGATCGCGTAGGGCGTATTGATAATTGCCTGGGGCGGAAGATGGAAAAATGTAAGGACTGCATTGATAACCCCGTTCTTTTCCAGCAGGTTCTGCCAGGCAAGGGTGCGCAGCAGAAAATTCATCCACATGGGAAGAATAAAAATTAAAACAATAAAGCTCGTCTGGTTCACATCTTTCTCTGATAAAATCATGGCCAGAGGGTAAGCCAGGATCAGGCACAGGATGGTGCTTATAAAAGAGAGCAGCAAAGCCAGCCCCAGGGCCTTTAAATTCTCTGGGGTAGTAATCTGTGCCAGGTTCATGAATGTAAATGTCCCTTCTTTATCTGTCATGCCGTAATAGACGATCATAAGAAGGGGAATGACAATAAAAGACAGGGCCCAGAACAGATAAGGGCCTGCCAGCAGTTTTCTATTCTTCAATTCCAACAGCCTCCGCATCTTCAGATTCGGGTTTTTTCATAATCTGAATATCAAAAGGGTCAACTTTTATGCCCACCTCAGTTCCCACCGGAAACATATCTGTACTGTGTACAAGAAGCTCGTAATTATTGGCCAGGACTTCCATCTCGTAGTGGACCCCTTTAAAAATAAGGTGGGTGACTACGCCCTCAATACTTCCCTCCCCAGGTTTTACCAGGTCAATGTCTTCCGGCCGGATAACCGCATCCACAGGCGTATTCCGGCCAAAACCTACATCTACGCACTGCCATATGGCTCCCAGCATCTTCACAACTTTATCCTCCACCATGGTAGCCGGAAGGATATTACTGTCTCCGATGAAATCGGCCACAAAGGCGTTTTGAGGTTCATTGTATATGTCCTCGGGAGTGCCTATCTGCTGTATATATCCCTGGTTCATGACCACAATGGTATCGGACATAGTCAGGGCCTCTTCCTGGTCATGGGTGACATAGACGAATGTGATGCCCAGCTCATTTTTCAGCCGTATCAGCTCATACTGCATGTCCTGGCGCAGCTTCAGATCCAGGGCGCCAAGGGGTTCGTCCAGAAGCAGGACTTTTGGTTCGTTCACAATGGCCCGGGCAATGGCAATCCGCTGCTGCTGCCCGCCGCTGAGGGAATCTGGCGTCCTTGCCTCGTACCCCTCCAGATTTACAAGCTTAAGGGCATAACGTATTTTATCCTGTATATATCCTTTTGTCTTGCCTCTGATTTTCAGGCCAAAAGCAATATTTTCAGCGATGGACATATGGGAGAATAGGGCGTATTTCTGGAACACAGTATTTAACTGCCTGCGGTTTGGCGGAAGGCTGTTAATATTTTTACCGTCAAAAATAATGTCCCCGGAATCTGGAGTTTCGAAACCTCCCAGAATTCTAAGAAGGGTAGTTTTGCCGCAGCCGCTTGGCCCGAGAAGAGTCAGGAATTCATTTTCCCGGATATAGAGATTTAATTGATCTAAGACAACGTTCTCGTCAAAGGATTTGGTGATATTGACAATATCAATTAATTTATTGGACATTCTTTTCCTCCGTATAGTAGTCTTTGACTTTATCCAGCCGGCTGCCCATATTTTGCAGGAGCAGATCGGCGATTGTGAGGGCCGCCATGGCCTCCACCACCACGACTGCCCTAGGGACGATAATAGGGTCATGCCGCCCATGGATAGAGAGGCTGACTTCCTCGCCGCTTTCGGTGACACTTTGCTGTGTCTGTGAGATGGAAGCAGTAGGCTTGACTGTGGCGCGCAGGATTAAAGGGGAACCGTCGCTCATTCCGCCCAGTGTCCCTCCAGAATGGTTTGTCTGCTTACAAACTTTTCCGTCGGACAGGACGAAGGCATCGTTGTTCTGGCTGCCTGTGGAAGCGCCTGCAAGAATGCCGTCCCCAATCTCCACCGCTTTTATGGCACCGATGGACATGACGGCTCTGGCAAGGCAGGCGTCTAATTTGTCGAATACAGGCTCCCCCAGTCCGGCAGGAAGGCCGGTGATGGTACACTCTATAGTTCCTCCGCAGGAATCCTGGTTTTTCATCAATGTGTCCAGATGCTCGGCGGCCTTTGCAGCCGCCTTATTGTCAGGCATACAGAGAGGGTTCTGGGTGATTTCGGAAAAATGGTAGGCTTCAGCAGGAACTGTGACTGGCCCAATGGACTTTGCATAAGAAACCAGATGAATCCCTATTTCCTTTAATAATAATGAAGCGACAGCACCGGCTGCCACCCGCCCTATTGTCTCCCGGCCAGAGGAACGCCCTCCGCCGCGGTAATCCCGGAACCCATATTTGGAAGTAAAAGTAAAATCTGCGTGGCCGGGACGGTAAGTGTATGCAATATTGCCATAATCGCGGGAACGCTGGTCCTGGTTGCGGACAAGCAGTGAGATTGGCGTGCCTGTAGTTCTGCCTTCAAAAATTCCAGACAAAATCTCCACTTGGTCCGCCTCATTTCTTTTAGTGGCATACTTGCTCTGTCCTGGTTTTCTCCGGTCAAGATAGCGCTGTATATCTGCTTCATCCAGTTTAAGCCCGGCAGGACATCCGTCGATGACGGCGCCGATTGCCGCACCATGGGATTCTCCCCATGTTGTTACCTGGAATAGTTTACCAAATGTTGAGCCGCTCATAGCAATTCTCCTTTCATTTTACACATAGGCTTATTATATAAGAAGATATATAAACACGCAATCCTTAATTTATCTTTAAATTCATACTTTTATACTGTACATTTCTATGTTTTCGTAATATAATGTGGACTAGATATTGATTAAAACAGAGGGAGTAATACTAAATGAGCAAAAATGACAAGGAAAATTTGCAAGGCTTTGACTCTGAAGATAAGGATTTGGATGAAGATTACTACTTTGATGAAATAGACGATACTGACGAGGAGTATTTCCTGGACGAGGAGATCAGCGAAGAGGATGAGGACTATTTCCTGGACGACGAAGAGGCGGGTGATGCCGGGGAATCTTCTGGAAGTGTGGAAGCTGCATCTGTGGAAAAGCGCGCCAGCCAAACCAAGACACAGGAAATACCAGGGAGAATGCCTGTCAGCTATTCTCTGGAGGAAGAACCGGACAGCGAGGATATCGATATTTTTGAGGATGAACCTGAAGAAAAGAAGACAGAGAAAAGAAAGTCCCGGAGGAAAAAAGGCAGGCAGAAAAGAAGTATGAAAAAAATTTGGATAGTACTAGGCTCAATTGTGGCTGTGCTGGCCGCGGCATATATAGGTGTGTCGGTATTCTTTATGAGCCATTTCTTTATGAATACGGAGATAAATGGACACGACTTCTCGGGCAAAAGTGTTGAAGATGTTGTGGCCTATATGAAAAAGGAAGTCAAAGATTATAGTCTGACCATCCATGAAAAAGACTGCAAGACAGATACAATCGATGGCACAGAGATTTCACTGACTTACAAAGAAAATAATGATATCAAAAAAGCGCTTGAAGAACAGAATAGTTTTCTGTGGCCGGTGGCGTTCTTTTCTCCCAATTCAGCTAAAGTAACTGTAGAAGTATCTTATGATACTGCTGCCCTGGAATCTAAAATACAGAATTTACAGGCTGTGACGGCGGAACAAGTACCACCCACGTCAGCCACCCCGAAGTTCGACGGTGAAAAGTTCGTGATTGAGCCTGAGGTGACGGGGACTGCCGTAAATATGGAAGTGTTGAAGGAGAAGGTGAACCAATACATTTCAAAGTTTAACCACGAGCTGGATATGGAGAAGGAGGAGTGCTATGCGGTTCCTAAGTATACTTCAGAATCAGAGGAGGTCCAGAAGGCCTGCGACACTATGAACAACTATACCAAGGCGAGCATTACGTATACCATGTCCGAGCCGGCAGTGGTGGATAAAGCATTGATCTCCACATGGCTGTCTGTGGATGAGAATATGAATGTGAATTTCAATGAGGAGGCCGTGCGGGCATGGCTCACGGAATTTGGCGATAAGTATGATACGGTGGGAACTACGAGGACCATCACAACGCCGGATGGGAAGACAACGGAAGTGTCTGGCGGCACTTATGGCTGGTCTATTGACGAGGAGACAGAGTTCACAGCCCTTACTAACAGTATCAAGAATGGGGAGACAGTGGAGAAGGAGCCTGCCTACTATCAGACAGCCGCATCCCACGGGGAGGCTGACTGGGGAAATACATATGCAGAGGTAGATTTATCAGCGCAGCGTATGTGGTATGTTGTAGACGGGGCCGTGGTTCTTGCCACGGATGTTGTGACAGGCTTCCCCACCCCTGATAAGGAGACACCTTCCGGTGTTTACAATATCCTGGAGCTGGAGAGGAATAAGACATTGGTGGGGGAGATTGTCCCTGAGACGGGAAAGCCGGAGTATGAGACACCTGTTAGTTTCTGGATGCGGATTACATGGACAGGGATCGGATTCCATGACGCCACATGGCAGCCTGCATTCGGGGGTTCCCTGTACACGACCGTGGGTTCTCATGGGTGTATAAATATGCCCTATGACCAGGCTGAGGCATTATATAATATGTTATCTATCGGCGTGCCGGTAATCATGCACTATTAATGTGGGGACTTTCCTATTATTAGAGATAAGGTAATTGAGAGGTAAATATGTACGAATTATTGAAAAAGGACGGCCTTGCAAAACGGGGCCGTCTCTATACAGTGCACGGGGTGGTGGAGACACCGGTTTTTATGAATGTGGGGACAGCGGCAGCCATCAAAGGCGCTGTTTCTACTGATGACCTGAGGGGCATTAAGACACAGGTGGAGCTTTCCAACACATATCATCTCCATGTGCGTCCCGGAGATACAGTTGTCAAAAAAATGGGCGGCCTTCACCGATTTATGAACTGGGACAGGCCCATCCTTACTGATTCAGGAGGGTTCCAGGTGTTTTCACTGGCCGGGTTGAGGAAAATTAAAGAAGAAGGGGTACATTTCCACTCCCATATAGACGGGCGTAAAATTTTTATGGGGCCTGAGGAGAGTATGGGTATCCAGTCCAACCTTGCTTCTACGATTGCCATGGCTTTTGACGAGTGCCCGTCTAGTGTGGCAGACAAGGGGTATATAAAAAATTCTGTGGAGAGGACAACGCGGTGGCTGAAGCGCTGCAAAACAGAGATGAACCGGCTGAACGCACTTCCAGGTACAATCAACCCTCACCAGATGCTGTTTGGGATTAACCAGGGCGGTATATATGAGGATATCCGCATAGAACATGCACAGCAGATCACGGAACTTGATTTGGATGGATATGCCGTGGGAGGGTTGGCGGTGGGAGAGAGCCACGAGGATATGTACCGGATACTGGATGCAGTTGTCCCATGGCTGCCTGACGAAAAGCCAACCTATTTGATGGGGGTAGGAACTCCGGCCAATATACTGGAAGGCGTAGACCGAGGGGTGGACTTTTTTGACTGCGTATATCCAACCAGGAACGGACGGCACGGCCATGTCTATACAAACCATGGAAAGCTGAATCTTTTTAATGCAAAATTTGAGACAGACGCCCGCCCTATTGAGGAAGGATGTGCCTGTCCCGCATGCAGAAGTTTCAGCAGGGCATATATACGCCATCTTCTGAAAGCAAAAGAGATGCTGGGGATGCGCCTCTGCGTGCTCCACAATCTTTATTTCTATAATACAATGATGGAAGAAATCAGAGCGGCCATTGAGGCAGGTGAATATAAAGCATATAAAAAGAAGAAGCTTAAAGGTATGCAGTCTGTAAAAGAGATGTAGATATGTGAAAAGTACTTGAAGAATTTTGCTTTTTTGTGTATAGTTATTTTATTGCTTAAAGATAGGAGTTAGGAGGAAATAAAATGAATGGTTTATTAGCTTCAAGCGGAGCGGCGGGGATGGGTCCCATCATCCTGATTTATGTAGTGGTGATCGGCGGTATGTGGTTTTTCCTGATGCGCCCCCAGAAGAAGGAGCAAAAGAGACTGCAGGCAATGCTTTCCACAATGGAAGTGGGGGATACGGCGCTGACGACAAGTGGCTTTTACGGGGTGATTATTGACATTACGGATGACGATGTAATCGTAGAATTCGGAAATAACAAGAACTGCCGCATACCGATGCAGAAGGCGGCGATTGCGCAGATTGAGAAACCAAGTGCAGAGTAATACTAAGTTTCTGAGCGTGGAATACGATGAATAATAAGGAGCAGCTGATTGTGGAGAGAAGCCTGGATGTGCGGCCCTGGTATGTATATGCCAGAAAGCACGGTATCCGTTGATGGGACATCTTTCCATGGGAATCAGCTGCTCCTTGCACTTTTGCGTATTAAAGGGTTGAAACGTGTCAAAAAATACGGTATCATAAAAAATAGTATTTTTAATTCTAATTTGGAAGGAAGTATGGTTATGAAACTGAACATTGGAGTGATTAAGGGGGACGGCATCGGCCCGGAGATAGTGGCTGAGGCCATGAAAGTCCTGGATAAAGTTGGGGAGGTGTACGGCCACGAGTGCATATATACACAGCTTCTGATGGGCGGAGCCTCCATCGATGTAAACGGCGTGCCGCTGACTGAAGAGACGGTTGCCCAGGCAAAGGCCAGCGACGCTGTCCTGATGGGATCCATTGGAGGGGATGCAAAGACCTCGCCCTGGTATCAGCTGGAGCCATCTAAAAGGCCGGAGGCAGGACTTTTAAAGATCAGAAAAGAATTGAATTTGTTTGCAAACTTAAGGCCTGCAGTGCTCTATGATGAACTTAAGGGGGCATGCCCCTTGAAAGAAGAGATCACAGAAGGCGGCTTTGATATGATGATTATGCGCGAACTGACCGGGGGACTGTATTTTGGCAGGCGTAAGACAGTCCAGGTTGACGGGGTCCTGACTGCCTGTGATGAGCTTACATATAATGAAAATGAAATCCGCCGGATTGCAAAGCGGGGTTTTGACATTGCCAGGAAGAGGAGGCAGAAAGTGACCAGTGTGGATAAGGCGAATGTGCTGGATTCTTCACGGCTATGGAGGAAGGTTGTGGAAGAAGTCGCAGCCGGCTATCCAGACGTGGAGCTTGAGCATATGCTGGTAGACAATTGCGCCATGCAGCTTGTCAGGAATCCCCGTCAGTTTGATGTTATTTTGACAGAGAATATGTTTGGCGATATCTTGTCAGATGAGGCCAGTATGGTGACAGGATCTATCGGGATGCTGGCTTCAGCCAGCCTAAATGAGACAAAATTTGGCCTTTATGAGCCAAGCGGCGGTTCAGCGCCTGATATTGCGGGGAAAGGGATTGCCAATCCTATTGCCACAGTCTTATCTGCAGCCATGATGCTCCGTTTTACATTTGACCTGGACCGGGAGGCGGAAGCTGTGGAAAAAGCTGTTTCCAGGGTGCTTGAGGACGGATTCCGCACTATGGATATCATGTCAGATGGGAAGAAGCAGGTTGGCACTGCAGAGATGGGCGACAGGATCTGTTCCTATATTGGATGAAAGCCAAAGGCCTTGATGCAGGCATCGGGGTATCAGACCCTGGCGGCAGTCGCCAAATGGACATGTAAACATGTCCCCTTGGTTCGTTGCTCGCGGGAATAAGGCCTGTCACCGGGCAGAGGCAGATAAGGAGAGCGCCTGGGAAACAGAATGCCGTCATAACATGGACGGCTGCGGCATAAGAAGAAAGTGAGGTTAAATAAATATGAGAAGTGATACAGTAACAAAGGGCAGCCAGCAGGCCCCCCACCGCTCATTGTTCAATGCGCTGGGGATGACACAGGAGGAACTTGACAGGCCCCTTGTAGGGGTAGTGAGTTCCTACAATGAGATCGTTCCGGGGCATATGAACCTGGATAAGATTACAGAGGCGGTAAAAATGGGCGTTGCTATGGCTGGGGGAACTCCAATCATGGTGCCTGCCATTGCAGTCTGTGATGGGATAGCCATGGGGCATGTGGGAATGAAATATTCTCTGGTTACGAGAGACTTGATTGCTGATTCCACAGAGGCTCTGGCCATGGCACACCAGTTTGATGCACTTGTTATGATTCCAAACTGTGATAAGAATGTCCCTGGACTTTTGATGGCGGCGGCCAGAATCAATGTGCCTACTATTTTTGTCAGCGGCGGCCCCATGCTTGCAGGACATGTAAAGGGTGGAAAGACCAGCTTATCTAGTATGTTTGAGGCTGTAGGCTCCTATGCGGCAGGCACAATTACAGAGGAAGACTTATGTGAATTTGAAAATAAAGCGTGTCCCACATGTGGGTCATGTTCCGGGATGTATACTGCCAACAGCATGAACTGCCTGACAGAGGCCCTTGGAATGGGACTTAAGGGGAACGGTACAATTCCGGCAGTCTATTCTGCCAGAATTAAGCTGGCCAAACATGCCGGCATGCAGGTTATGGAGTTGGTCAGGAAGAATATCCGTCCGAGAGACATTATGACAAAGGAGGCCATACTGAATGCCCTTACAGTAGATATGGCCCTTGGATGTTCTACCAATAGTATGCTGCATCTGCCGGCAATCGCCCATGAAATTGGGATGGATTTTGAGATTGATTTTGCAAATTCTATCAGCCAAAAAACTCCCAACCTCTGCCACCTTGCCCCGGCAGGCCATACATATATTGAAGATCTGAATGAAGCCGGCGGCGTGTATGCTGTCATGAATGAATTGAATAAGAAAGGACTGCTCAATACAGATTGTATGACAGTTACAACGAAGACTGTGGGAGAGAATATCCAGGGATGCGTCAACCGTGACCCGGAAGTAATCCGCCCTGTGGAGAACCCATACAGTGAGACAGGGGGGATAGCCGTACTTAAAGGGAATCTGGCGCCAGACGGCAGTGTGGTGAAACGTTCTGCCGTAGTTCCTGAGATGTTGGTGCACGAAGGGCCTGCCAGAATATTTGAGAGCGATGAGGAGGCCACCGAGGCTATTAAGACTGGAAAGATACATCCAGGAGACGTGATTGTGATTCGTTACGAAGGGCCAAAGGGGGGGCCGGGCATGAGAGAGATGCTCAACCCCACATCAGCGATTGCCGGATACGGGTTAGGATCCACAGTAGCATTGATCACAGACGGGCGTTTCAGCGGCGCTTCCAGAGGCGCATCCATCGGCCATGTATCGCCGGAGGCTGCAGTGGGAGGCCCTATTGCCCTAGTGGAAGAAGGGGATATCATTAAAATCAATATTCCTGAACTGAAGTTAGAGCTAGATGTATCCGACGAGGAATTAAGAGACAGGAAGGCCAAATGGCAGCCTAAGGAGCCGAAAATTACATCTGGATACCTGGCCCGGTATGCTGCCATGGTTACATCTGGTAACCGGGGGGCCATTCTTGAAGTACCAAAGAACGATTAGGAGGTTCCTGAACATGCAGTTAAATGGAGCAGAAATTGTAATAGAATGTTTGAAAGAGCAGGGAGTGGATACTGTATTTGGGTATCCAGGGGGCGCTATTCTGAATGTATATGATGCTTTATTTAAGCACAGCGATGAGATCCGGCATATTCTTACATCTCATGAACAGGGCGCGGCACATGCGGCTGACGGTTATGCCCGTGCCACGGGGAAGGTAGGCGTCTGCTTCGCCACCAGCGGCCCTGGGGCCACCAATTTGGTGACAGGGATTGCCACTGCCTGTATGGATTCCATTCCTATTGTGGCAATCACCTGCAATGTAGGCGTATCTCTCCTTGGAAAAGACAGCTTCCAGGAAATAGATATTGCAGGCATTACAATGCCTATCACAAAGCATAACTATATCGTAAAGGATGTCAATAAGCTGGCAGAGACAATACGCAGGGCTTTTCGCATTGCCCAGACAGGGCGCCCGGGCCCTGTGCTGATTGATATTCCCAAAGATGTGACTGCTGAGATGGCTGAGTATTGCCCAGAAGAAATCATTCCCGTATCCCCGACGGAACCCGGCAGTATTTGTGATAAAGAAATTGAAACGGCCATCCAGATGATCAATAAGGCTAAAAGGCCGTATGTCTTTGTGGGCGGCGGAGCGGTCCTGTCTGGAGCCAGCAGGGAGCTCAGGGAATTTGTAGAAAAAGTAGATGCGCCAGTTACAGACTCACTTATGGGAAAGGGTGCATTTCCAGGCACTGATCCACGCTATACAGGCATGCTCGGCATGCATGGCACAAAGACCTCCAATTTTGGGGTCAGCGAGTGTGACCTGCTGATTGTAGTGGGAGCCAGGTTCAGCGACCGGGTGACAGGCAACACAAAGAAATTTGCCAAGAATGCAAAGATACTCCAGTTTGATATTGATGCGGCTGAAATGAACAAAAATGTGATTATCACAGCAGGCGTGGTGGGGGATATTAAAGAAATTTTAGAGAGTATCAACGGCAGGCTTAAGCAGCAGTCCCATCAGGAGTGGATGGATAAGATTCAGGGATATAAAGAAAAATATCCTCTGAAATATCACCCTGGAATTCTGACAGGTCCCTTTGTAATAGAAGAGATTTACAGGCAGACCGGAGGGGATGCCCTTGTGGTGACAGAGGTGGGGCAGCATCAGATGTGGGCAGCACAGTATTACAAATATACAAGGCCCCGCACATTGCTGACATCAGGCGGCCTGGGAACTATGGGATACGGCTTAGGCGCGTCATTGGGCGCTAAAACTGGCTGCCCAAAAGAGACAGTGGTCAATATTGCAGGGGACGGGTGCTTTCGCATGAATATGAATGAGATTGCCACTGCTGTCAGGCATCATATCCCCATAATTCAGGTAGTCATTAACAACCATGTGCTGGGGATGGTCCGACAGTGGCAGAACTTTTTCTATGAGCAGCGCTATTCGGCTACTGTTTTAAACGATGCTGTGGATTTTGTGAAGCTGGCAGAGGCCATGGGTGCAGTGGGAATCAGGGCTTTTACCAGGGAAGAATTTAAGGAGGCCTTTGCCAGGGCGCTTAAGATGAACCAGCCGGTTGTGATTGACTGCCAGATAGACAGTGATGACAAAGTATGGCCTATGGTGGCGCCGGGGGCGGCAATCAGTGATGCATTTGACGAAAAGGATATGGAACAGAAATAAGGAATGTGAATTTAAATAATTTCGGGAGGAAATGAAATGGGCAGAGTGTACAATTTTTCAGCAGGGCCGGCAGTGTTGCCGGAGGAGGTCCTAAAAGCAGCAGCAGCAGAAATGTTAGATTACAGAGGAACCGGCATGTCGGTTATGGAAATGAGTCACCGCTCAAAAGCCTTTGAAGAAATCATCCATAGGGCAGAGGCTGACCTGAGGGAACTCATGGGGATTCCAGACAATTATAGGGTGCTTTTCCTTCAGGGAGGGGCGTCCCAGCAGTTTGCCATGATTCCTATGAACCTTATGAAGAACAAAGTAGCTGATTATATAGTCACAGGCCAGTGGGCCAAGAAGGCCGCAGCGGAAGCGGGGAAATATGGGAAAGTAAATAAAATTGCTTCATCGGAGGATAAAACATTTTCTTACATCCCAGATTGTTCTGACCTCAATATATCCGAGGATGCAGATTACGTATATATCTGTGAGAACAACACGATTTACGGCACAAAGTTCCATCAGCTGCCGGATACAAAAGGAAAAACACTGGTGGCAGATGTCTCCTCCTGTTTTTTGTCTGAACCGGCCGACGTGTCTAAATATGGACTTTTATATGGAGGGGCACAGAAAAATATCGGCCCGGCAGGTGTCGTGATTGTGATTATACGGGAGGATCTGATTACGGAGGATGTACTTCCTAAGACTCCGGCCATGCTCACTTATAAGATCCATGCAGATGCAAAGTCTCTTTATAATACACCGCCTGCATATGGGATTTATATATGCGGAAAAGTATTCCAGTGGCTGAAATCCCTGGGGGGATTGGATGCCATGAAGGTACGCAATGAGAAGAAGGCAGAGCTTTTATATAGTTTTCTCGATCAAAGCAAACTCTTTAAGGGCACTGTGGAGCACAAAGACCGCTCTCTTATGAATGTCCCCTTTATAACAGGAGATGAAGAGCTGGATGCCCGCTTTGTGAAGGCAGCCCACGAGGCAGGCCTGGAAAATCTGAAAGGGCACAGAAGTGTAGGCGGGATGCGGGCAAGTATTTATAATGCGATGCCTTATGAAGGAGTGGAGGCCCTGGTGGCCTTTATGGAGAAATTTGAGAAGGAGAATCTGTAAAATGTTTAAATATCATTGTTTAAATCCCATTGCCCAGGTAGGCTTGGAAAAGTTTGACGGCCAATATGTGAAAGTTGAGGATATGCAGGAGGCGGATGCAGTACTCGTAAGAAGCGCCGGAATGCATGATATAGAGTTTGACGACAATTTAAAGTTGATTGCACGTGCCGGCGCAGGAGTCAATAATATCCCTTTGGAAAAATGTGCAGAGAAAGGGATTGTTGTGTTTAATACACCGGGGGCCAATGCAAACGGTGTAAAGGAACTGGTAATCGCAGGAATGCTTCTGGCTGCCCGTGATATTATCGGAGGAATCAACTGGGTGCAGGAAAATGAGGAAGATGGCGACATAGCCAAAATCACTGAGAAGAAGAAAAAGGTATTTGCAGGCACAGAGCTGGAGGGGAAGAAACTGGGAGTAATCGGCCTTGGTGCCATCGGCGTGCTGGTGGCCAATGCAGCCACCCATCTGGGGATGGATGTGTATGGGTATGACCCCTATGTATCTGTGGACGCTGCCTGGAAGCTGTCCCGCAGCATCCATCACGCAAAGACTGTCGATGAGCTGTACAAGGAATGCGATTACATTACCATCCATGTCCCTGCCCTTGAAGATACAAAGGGGATGATCAATAAAGATGCCATCAGCCTGATGAAAGAGAACATAGTTATCTTAAATTTTGCAAGAGACGTCCTTGTCAATACAGAGGATATGGTAGACGCCCTTGTGGCAGGAAAAGTAAAGGGGTATGTGACAGATTTCCCCACACCAGAGATAACAGGCGTGAAGGGCGCTATTGTAATCCCGCATCTTGGGGCTTCCACGGAGGAATCTGAGGATAACTGCGCGAGAATGGCGGTGAAAGAGGCAAAAGATTATCTGGAAAACGGAAACATTACGCATTCAGTCAATTACCCTGACTGTGATATGGGAATAAAGACAGGCGGATCCAGGATTACAATACTGCATCATAATATACCGAATATGCTTGGCCAGTTCACCGGACTTCTGGCAAAGGCTAATATGAATATTTCCCTGATGGCGAATAAAAGTAAAAAAGAGTATGCCTATACAATGATAGATATTGACGGGGAAGTGAGCAGGGATGTAGAAGAAGCATTGGCTCAGATCGAAGGCGTGTTAAAGGTCAGAGTGATTATATAAGAAATACGATGTTAAGAAGTTAGGGGTATTCTCCGGGCAGGAATGCATAAACCACAGCCAGGTTTGTCATTTTTGTTTGCGGGGAATACCCTTTATTTCTGCGGACTGCGAGCATAAGCGGGTTTGCTGCCCCAGGTATTTGGCTGCCCCAGATATAGGGCGGGAGATAGCAGGCTGTCATTGGCTGTCAGGCCCTGCTTATGCTAAACATGATTGACAAAAAATGTATAAGTGTATACAATTATACGAGGATACAAATTTATTCCTGCGGGCAACGAGCCAAGGGGACATGTTTACATGTCCATTTGGCCACTGCCGCGAGGGTCTAATACCCCAATGCCTGCATCGGGGCCTTTGACTTGTAAACCAAACTGGAAAATACAGGAGGAGCTAGAAATTGGAGAACAGAAAAGTATTTTTAAACCAGCACACGAACCTTTTAGAGCTAGAGGAGCATATGTATCCTCTTGTTGATGTGGAAACCCCGAATACGTTCAGGAATCTATTTCAGTATGGGGAAATACCTAAGATTGCCTTTAATGACAGAATCGTCCCACACAATATGCCCGATGAAATTTGGATAACAGACACAACTTTCCGCGACGGACAGCAGTCACGGGCTCCTTATACAACGGAACAGATCGTCACGATTTACGACTATTTACATAGACTGGGAGGGCCCCAAGGGAAAATCAGGCAGAGTGAATTTTTTCTGTACAGCAAAAAAGACAGAGACGGGGTTTATAAGTGCCTGGAGAAAGGATATGAATTTCCTGAAATAACCAGTTGGATCAGGGCAAATAAAAAAGACTTTGAGCTGGTTAAGCAAATCGGGCTCAAAGAAACAGGAATACTTGTAAGCTGTTCGGATTACCATATATTTTATAAACTGAAAATGACCAGAAGGGAGGCCCTGAGCCATTATCTGTCTGTGGTCAGAGAATGTATGGAGACTGGAGTCAGGCCAAGATGCCACTTGGAGGATATCACCAGGTCTGACATATACGGCTTTGTCATCCCCTTCTGCTTGGAATTGATGAAGCTGAAGGAGGAGTACAAGATTCCTGTGAAAATCCGTGTCTGTGATACAATGGGATATGGAGTGAATTTCCCAGGGGCAGTGATACCCAGATCCATACCGGGGATTATTTATGGCCTTATGATCCATGCCGGGGTTCCCAGCGAGCTGATTGAGTTCCACGGGCATAATGATTTTTATAAGGCAGTGAATAATTCTACAACAGCGTGGCTCTATGGCGCAAGCGGTGTTAATTGTTCTATTTTTGGCATTGGGGAGCGGACAGGGAATACACCTCTGGAAGCCATGGTATTTGAATATGCACAGCTTAGGGGCACATTGGACGGCATGGATACAACTGCCATCACGGAGCTGGCGGAATATTATGAAAAGGAAATTGGGTACCATATTCCTGCCATGACGCCGTTTGCCGGCCAGAATTTTAATGTGACCCGGGCCGGGATCCATGCTGACGGAATGCTGAAAAATCAGGAAATCTATAATATTTTTGATACGGAAAAATTTTTAAACAGGCCGGCTATGGTGTCTGTATCCAATACTTCAGGCACTGCAGGGATTGCTTACTGGATAAATGGGTATTATAAACTTCCTAAGGAAAGGCAGATGGATAAAGATTCTGAGCTTGTAAAGGAAATAAAGGCCTGGGTGGATCATGAATATGAGGGCGGCAGGGTTACGGTCTTGACAGATGAAGAATTAGTTGCCAAAATAGATATTATATGCCAAGACAGGCATATAACACTTTAACCTGGGAGGCATAAGGCAGAATATGGATGAATATCAGGACAATTCCCTGGGCAGCCGTGTTTTTCAAAAAATCCGGGACGGCATTTTGGAAGGTAAATATAAAGAACACGAGGAACTGCGGGAGAATACAATCGGGAAGGAGCTGGGAGTCAGCCGCACTCCTGTGCGGGAAGCATTGCGGCAGCTGGAGCTGGAGGGCCTGGTGACTATTATTCCCAATAAAGGGGCATATGTTACCGGGATTTCGGCCAAAGATATCGGAGATATTTATATTATGCGCTCTATGCTGGAAGGATTGTGCGCCAGATGGGCCACGGAAAATATTACAGAGGAGCAGTTGGATGAGCTGGAGGAGATTATGATGCTCTCTGAATTCCATATGAAGAGGGAGGGAGGAGGCAGCGCGGATCAGATAGCTGAGCTTGACAACAGGTTTCATACAATTTTGTATGCGGCTTCCAACAGTAGGATTCTTGGCCATTTGCTGATGGATTTCCATAAGTATGTCCAGGCTGCCCGTAAATATTCTGTGGTGTCGGAGGAGCGCGCCCGCAAGTCTGTGCGTGAACACAGGCAAATATTGCGCGCCATCCAGGATAAGGATAAGGATCTTGCAGAACAGCTTGCCAACGAGCATATCCTGCATGTCATACAGAACTTGAAGAGACAAGGTTATGAAGAATTAGCAGAAGGAGACAGATAAGATGGAAAAGATTAAGATGGCCACACCTATTGTGGAGATGGACGGGGACGAGATGACACGTATTTTGTGGAAGATGATCAAGGATAACCTTCTCAAGCCTCACATTGAGCTTAACACAGAATATTATGACTTGGGACTGGAATATAGAAATGAGACAGATGACCAGGTGACAATTGACTCTGCCAATGCCACAAAGAAATATAAAGTGGCTGTAAAATGTGCGACAATCACACCCAACGCCGCCCGCATGGAGGAATATGACCTGAAGGAAATGTGGAAAAGCCCCAATGGCACCATCCGTGCGATTTTAGACGGCACTGTTTTTAGGGCGCCCATTGTGGTAAAGGGAATCGAACCCTGCGTAAAAAATTGGAAGAAGCCGATAACCATTGCCAGACATGCTTACGGGGATGTGTATAAAGGTTCTGAGATGAAAATACCGGGAGCCGGGAAAGCGGAGCTTGTATACACAGCCGAAGACGGCACGCAGACAAAAGAGCTTATACATAATTTTGAGGGGCCTGGGATTATTCAGGGTATGCATAACCTCTGCGGTTCTATTGAGAGTTTTGCCAGAAGCTGTTTCTCCTATGCTCTGGATACAAAGCAGGATCTATGGTTTGCCACAAAAGATACAATTTCTAAGAAGTATGACCATACCTTCAAAGATATTTTCCAGGAGATATATGATACTGAGTTTGACGAAAGATTTAAGGCGGCGGGTATTGAGTATTTTTATACCTTGATTGACGATGCAGTGGCGCGGGTTATGAAATCTGAGGGAGGCTATATCTGGGCCTGCAAGAATTATGACGGAGATGTGATGAGCGATATGGTTTCTTCAGCTTTTGGATCCCTTGCTATGATGACTTCTGTCCTGGTGTCACCAGAGGGGTATTATGAGTATGAGGCTGCCCATGGGACAGTGCAGAGGCACTACTATAAACATTTAAAAGGAGAGGAGACTTCCACCAATTCCGTAGCTACTATTTTTGCCTGGACAGGCGCCCTCAGAAAGAGGGGGGAACTGGATGGGAACAGTGAACTGATGAAATTTGCGGACAGGCTGGAGAAGGCCACCATTGATACCATCGAATCAGGAAGCATGACAAAGGATTTAGCGTTGATTACAACCATTGAGAATCCTGTTGTGCTAAACAGCGAGGAGTTTATTAAAGAAATAGCAAAACGCTTATAAGTCAAAGACCCCGATGCAAGCATACGGGGCATCAAACTAGCAGCGATGCAAGCATCGGGGTATGAGACCCTCGCGGCAGCCGCCAAACAGACATATAAACATGTCCGCTTGGGCTCCTTGCTCGTGGGAATAAAAGGATCTGCTTATAGCAGAATGGGAGGACGGCCTACTCGGCCAGTTCCTCCCATTTTTCATATAAATTTTCCAGTTCTTCATCATTGGCGGTTTTCTCAAGAGCCAGTTCCTGGCACTTTACGGAACTGGAATAAATCTCTTCCTGGGACATAAGCTGATCAATCTCTAAGTTTCTTTCCTCCAGGATGGAAATGCGCTCCTCTGTGCGCTTTAAATCATTCATCCGTTTTCTCTTCAGGGCCTTCTGCTCCTTTTGCTCCTGCCAGCTGATCCGGGAATCGCTCTCTTTATTACCGTGGGCAGCCTGGCCTTCAGGGGATGTATGTAACAATTGGGGGGCATATAGTGAAGTGAGGTCATCCCGCTTTTCAAGATAATAATCATAATCCCCAATATAGTTTATAAATGTCTGGTTTACCAGTTCCAAAATCCGTTTTGCCGTCTGGTTAATAAAATACCGGTCATGAGATACGTAGAGCACAGTGCCGGTATACTCATTCAAAGCCTTTTCCAGAATTTCCCTGGAGGTAATATCCAAATGGTTCGTAGGTTCATCCAGAATAAGGAAATTGGCCTCAGATAACATGAGTTTTGCCAGAGAGACCCTTCCTTTTTCGCCTCCGCTAAGATCCCGGATCAGTTTATATACTTCATCTCCTGTAAACTGAAATGCAGCCAGGGTGCTTCGTATCTCAGTATTCGTAAGGGATGGGTAAGCGTCGGAAATCTCTTCGAAGATATTTTTGTCCTCATGCAGGACATGGTGTTCCTGGTCATAATATCCGATAGTCACCTTGGAGCCAAGGGTAAAGGCTCCGGCATCCGGAGGGATGACCTGGTTCAGGATTTTCAGCAGAGTCGTTTTGCCTGTGCCGTTGTCGCCGATGACGGCTACATGCTCCCCGCGCTTAATCTCAAAGTCTATGTCCTTAAATAAGGTCTGGCTGCCAAAACTTTTGGAAAGTCCTTTGACAGTTAAGACGTCATTCCCGCTGAGGCAGGATGGCTCCAGGGAAAAATGCATGTCCTTTGCGGCCTCTTTGGGTTTTTCAATACGTGTCATCTTATCCAGCATTTTTTCGCGGCTTTCCGCGCGGCGGACAGACTTTTCCCGGTTAAAAGAGCGCAGTTTTTCAATCACGGCTTCTTGGTGCTGTATCTCCTTCTGCTGGTTTAAATATTCTTTGAGCAGGGCATCCCTGATTTGCTGTTTCTTCTCTGCATATGCCTTATAATTGCCCAGGTACATCCGTATTTCGCCGTTTTCTATCTCCACAACTTTTGTGACAACCCGATTCAGGAAGAATCGGTCATGGGAAACGATAAAAACAGCACCTGGATAATTCATGAGGTAGGTTTCCAGCCATGTGATGGAATTTAAATCCAAATGGTTGGTAGGCTCGTCCAGCAGGAGGATATCTGGTCTGGTGAGCAGCAGCTTGCCAAGGGATACGCGGGTTTTCTGCCCCCCTGACAGAGTGTCAGTCATTTTTGAAAAGTCCTCCTCCAAAAAACCAAGGCCTTTCAATACACCGGCCAGCTCGCTCTCACATGCATAACCATTTTCAGACTCAAATCTAGATACCATCCTGTGATAAGATTCCAGTTTATTATGAAGGGCATCGCCGCTTAATGTCTTAAGTTCCTGTTCAGCAAGCCGTATCTGCGCTTCTAATGCAAGGATATCAGCTTTTGCTGTTTTTACCTCCTCGTAAATAGAGAGTCCGCTCTGCAGATGCTGCTGTTGGGCCAGATACCCTAAAGTTTTACCTTTTGTCAGAATAATCTCTCCCCCGTCTGCCGGCTCTTCGCCCACGATCATTTTAAGGATTGTGGATTTCCCGGCGCCATTTACGCCTACCAGTGCAGTTTTTTCTCTGTCTTCTATATGAAAAGCTCCATTCTGTACAATGAGCTGTTCCCCGAAAGATTTAGTAAGATTGTGACATGCCAATACCATAGACAGCCTCCTGTAATCCAAATAAATTTAATATGATGCAAGATCCTGCAGGCCGGATAGGGCCTGCCCCAGGCCTTCCCGGCGTATACAGGATTTATACGTTCCTTGTTCAATACCCATTTTATTATAGCGGAAATAAACCGAAATACAACAAAAATTTGACTTTGTTCTTACAATTCTATATAATAAGGCAAAGATGTGTTTGATAATCCAGGTTTTTAAGTACCTGCAGGTTACTGAATGCATCCCAGAACAAATTTGGAGGCGATAACTGTGGAAGACAGAGAGATATCACGGGCAGTGATAGGGAGGCTGCCCAGATACTATAGATATTTGGGTGAGCTTTTAGATGCAGGGGTAGAACGCATTTCTTCGAATGATTTGAGTAAAAAGATGCATGTGACTGCTTCCCAGATCAGGCAGGATTTAAATAACTTCGGTGGGTTCGGCCAGCAGGGATATGGCTATAATGTAAAGTACCTCTATACGGAGATCGGAAAGATTCTGGGACTTAACAGGCCTCACAATATGATTATCATAGGAGCCGGAAATCTAGGGCAGGCGTTGGCCAATTATGCGTCATTTGAGAAGAATGGGTTTATTCTTAAAGGACTTTTTGATGTGAATTCCCGGTTGGAAGGGGTGGCTATCCGGGGAGTCCCTATCCGGATGATGGACGAGCTGAAGGATTTTGTAAGTCAGTCAGATATTGAGATTGCCGCGCTGACTATCCCTAAGTCAAAAGCCATTGAAGTAGCTGAGATGCTTATAGAAAATGGAATCAGGGCTATCTGGAATTTTGCACATACAGATTTGAACCTGCCGGAAGACATTATTGTGGAGAATGTGCATTTGTCTGACAGCCTGATGCGCTTGTCATATACAATCAGCCGCTATCAGGAAGACCACGGAAAATAAAGAAGGGTATCAGACGTGTATTAAGGACAGCTTGTCTTTTTTACACGTTGTTTCATTTCAGAGGGGACTTTCTTTGTTCCCACAAAATATAAAGGAGGCTGGAATATGGAATATTTGCCTACAGGAGAATGGATGCAGAGGGCAGACAGTTATACCATCCATGAGATAGGCATCCCATCCCTGGTGCTGATGGAGCGGGCGGCGCTCTCCGTTGTGGAGGCCATGGAACAGGATGGGGCAGACTTGACAAAGACCCTTGTGGTCTGTGGATCAGGAAATAATGGTGGTGACGGGTTTGCAGTTGCAAGGCTTCTGAAGGGAAAAGGCTGTCAGGTCACAGCCGTTTTTGTGGGCCGGGAAGAATCTATGAGTGAAGAATGCCGGCTGCAGATGCGGATAGCAGATAAGTCAGAAGTCCCTATAGTCACAACAATAGAGGCCGGAGAATATACTAGTATTGTAGACGCTGTTTTTGGCGTGGGGCTCAACCGGGAAGTATCAGGCAGGTACCGCAGCATAATAGAGGCAATGAATGCCTTGCAGGGACACAAGACAGCAGTGGATATTCCATCCGGGATCTGTTCTGCCACGGGGCAGGTACTGGGCATTGCTTTTAAAGCAGATCTGACAGTTGCTTTCGCATGTGCAAAGCTGGGATGCATCCTGTACCCCGGATATTTGTCTGCAGGCAAGGTTGTGACAAAGGATATTGGTATTAGCGGGCATATATTTGAACAAGAGACAGGAGTGTGTTTCCGATACCATAAGGCAGACTTGCAAAGGCTTCTGCCCCGGAGAAAGGCGGATTCACACAAGGGTACATACGGAAGAGTCCTGATGGTTACCGGGAGTCCAGGTATGTCAGGGGCAGCTTATTTAAGTGCTATGGCTGCCTACACGTGTGGGGCGGGACTTGTACAGATCTATACTTCTGAGGATAACCGGGTGATCCTCCAGCAGCAGCTCCCTGAGGCGATTTTGGCCACATACAGGGAGTATGAAGAGGAGCGGTTTAAAAGCCTGCTTTCCTGGGCAGATGTTGTCTGTATCGGATGCGGCCTTGGGCAGAGTAAAACAGCAGAGAAATTATTGGCCCAGACGCTGAGGGAAGCAAAAGTGCCCTGTGTTGTCGATGCAGATGGACTGAATCTTTTGAGCAGACATCTGGAACTTTTAGAAAAGAAAGAATGTCCCCTGGTATTGACTCCCCACATGAAAGAAATGGCCCGTTTGCTGGACTGTCCGGTCAGAGAACTAAAGGATCAGCGTCTTACCAGAATAAGAGAGTTTACAGGCCGGTATGATATTGTCTGCGCGCTGAAAGATGCACGCACATTCGTCATGAAGGCAGGAGAACATCCCTTTGTAAATACGACAGGGAATAACGCCATGGCTAAGGCGGGGTCAGGAGATGTTCTTGCCGGCGTTATTACAGCTTTACTGGCCCAGGGCATGGAGACATTTGAGGCTGCGTCCTGCGGGGTATTTTTACATGCCTGCGGCGGAGATGCGGCCAGGAAGGCAAAGGGATCCTACAGTGTGCTGGCACAGGATCTGATTGCCGGCATACAGGCTTGTATCAAAGAGACAGAGGAGAGTATGGAAGATGAAACAATACAGCAGGGTATATGCCAGGATTGACTTAGATGCAGTTGCCTATAATATGGGGCAGTTGAAGAGAAGGATTGGGGGAGGGGCACAGATCATCGCGGTGATTAAGATGGATGGATATGGGCACGGCGCAGTCCCTGTTGCCAGGATGTTCGAGGAAAAAGAGTACAGCTATATATGGGGATTTGCCACTGCCAGCCTGGAGGAGGCTGTTGCCTTGCGCCATGGGGGAATACAGAAACCTGTGCTTGTACTGGGATGTATATTTCCTGAGCAATACGAAGAAATGCTCAAATACGATATCCGGGCAACTGTATATATGGAAGAGACTGCGAAAGAGCTGTCAGAGGCAGCTATTAAATATGGAAAAACCGCGCACATACATATTAAAGTAGATACAGGCATGGGACGGCTTGGCTTTTTGCCGGGGGAGGAGTGCGTAGGGTCCATCCATAGGATCAGTACCCTCCCTGGTATTGAGGTGGAGGGAATGTATACCCATTTTGCCAAGGCAGATGAAATAGATAAAACATATACTCTGCGGCAGCATGAGCAGTTTGCCCGGATGAAGGAGGCCCTTGAAAAAATAGGCGTACATATTACATATTACCACTGTAATAACAGTGCAGGTATTATTGACCATCCAGATATGAAGCATGATCTGGTGCGCGCAGGTATTGCCATATACGGCATGTACCCGTCAGACGAAGTGTGCCGTGAGGCAGTCCATTTAAAGCCGGCCCTTGAGCTGGTCAGCCATGTGACATATGTCAAGGAAGTTGAGGCCGGTACGTGTATCAGTTATGGCGGGACTTTTACAGCGCCAAATAAAATGAAAATAGCTACGATCCCGGTGGGGTATGGGGACGGCTATTCCAGAGGACTTTCTAACAGAGGCCATGTGCTGATCCATGGTAAAAGGGCGCGGATTTTGGGGCGCGTCTGTATGGACCAGTTTATGGCAGATGTGACAGATATCCCAGATGTCCGTTTTATGGATCAAGTAGTCCTGATCGGCAGGGACCAAAAGGAAGAGATTTTGGTAGAAGAGTTAAGTGGAATTACTGGGAGATTTAATTATGAATTTGTCTGCTGCCTGGGCAAACGGATCCCCCGGGTTTATATCAGAGGAGGAGAGGTTGTGGAGCAGATAGACTATCTGTCCTGACAGGGCAGGCATAGAGGCCTGGCAAGACAGCTGTTCCAAATTTTTAGGCACTTGCATACATCCGAAAAAACTGGGAATACTCAAATATGCCCTATGGCAAAGAATGAGAATCGGAGTGTGAAGTGGTTTGGTAATTAAGCGAGGAGATATATATTATGCAGATTTAAGTCCGGTGGTGGGATCAGAGCAGGGAGGCATCCGGCCGGTATTGGTCATACAGAATGACGTGGGAAATAAACACAGCCCTACTGTAATCTGCGCAGCAATTACGTCCAGGATGAATAAGGCAAAGCTGCCTACCCACATTGAGATCAGTGCACAAAAGTACCATATTGTGAAAAACTCTGTGATCCTGCTGGAGCAGATCCGGACAATTGATAAACAGAGGCTGAAGGAGTTCGTGTGCCATGTGGACAGCAGCCTGATGAATAAAGTAAACGAAGCGGTCAAAATCAGCCTGGAGCTTCCTACATAGAAGGGGACAGAATAAAGAATTGAAATATCCCCAAAAGAGTGGTAGAATTGTAAGGCGAGTTCAGTGATTAAGAATACGAAAAGAAAATAGACAAGAGGAGATTAGAAATGTCAGGACATTCTAAATTTGCGAATATTAAACATAAGAAAGAAAAGAATGATGCTGCAAAGGGAAAAATATTTACGAAACTGGGAAGGGAGCTTGCCGTTGCCGTCAAGGAGGGCGGCGGCCCGGATCCCAACAATAACAGCAGGCTGAGGGATGTGATTGCCAAGGCAAAATCAAATAATATGCCAAATGATACCATCGACAGGAATATTAAGAAAGCTGCCGGAGAAGGGGCAGGAGATAACTATGAGCATATTACATATGAAGGGTATGGCCCTAACGGGACGGCCATTATTGTCAAGACCCTGACAGATAATAAGAACCGTACAGCGTCCAATGTAAGGAATGCATTTACAAAAGGGAGCGGCAATGTAGGTACCCCAGGCTGTGTTTCCTTCATGTTTGACGAAAAGGGGCAGATCCTAGTGGCAAAAGAGGACTGCAGCATGGACGCGGATGAGCTGATGATGCTGGCTTTGGATGCCGGGGCAGAAGATTTCACGGAGGAAGAGGAAAGTTTTGAAGTCCTGACTGCGCCTGAGGACTTTAGCGCAGTGAGGCTGAAGCTGGAGGAGGAAGGCGTTGCCATGGCGGCCGCGGAAGTCACCATGATTCCTCAGACCTATGTGGAGTTGAGCAGTGAGGAGGATATTAAAAATATACATAAAACTCTGGATCTGCTTGAAGAGGATGATGATGTCCAGGATGTGTACCACAATTGGGATGAATAGCCAAAAGAAATATGGATACTTATAGAGGAGATAAAATGAATCAGGAAAATTTAAAAGCAGAGATGATTTCTCTGTTTGAGGAGACATCTCAGTATGCCATGAAGTTTCATAAAAAAACATATGATTCACAAATGGAAAGCCTGAAGAGTAAATATGGACCTCTCCTGGAGCAGTTTAAAGATGAATTTGAGGAATCAGATGAGAGGCTGGAGCAGCTTGCCTCTTATGTGCCTGACTATGTGGCGGAGCAGCTTGCGAAGATTCCCTCCAAGAGAAAAAGAGATATAGTATGCCTGGATCATAACATGAATATGGTATCTTATTTTATTCCCCTTCTGGGCGAGACACAGAGCCTGAGGGCCAGGGCCTTTACAGAGAAGATTGTGGAATTGTGGAACCAGAAAATGCCCGAGAATAAAATAGGGCACTCTACAAGGGAAAGTATACAGGGAGGATTTAAAAAGGGATTGTGCTACATCACTACAGCTGTGTGCAGGAGCCTGGATAAGTCTGACGACTGCTATGAGCTGGGTCTTTTGAGGGATTACAGGGATACGTATCTTCTGAACTCAGAAGAGGGGGCCCAGACAGTGCAGGAATATTATAATATTGCCCCTACAATTGTAAAAAGAATTGACCGCCGGGAGGACGCGGCACAGATTTACGCTGATATCTGGCGGGAATACCTGGATCCTTGCGTTCACTTGATCGAGGAGGAAAAACGAGAAGAGTGCGGAAAGCTTTACCGTGAGATGGTGCGCAGGCTTGAGTGGGAATACTTGCACTCATCTACAGGGCACATTCTGGATTAACCATATTTTCATTGCAGAGGAAAGCGCTATTCAAAGGAGGAAAGGAATATGAGCAGCTACAAGATAGAGACAAAATGCATACAGTCAGGTTATGAGCCAGGTAATGGAGAACCAAGGATCGTTCCTATATATCAGAGTACAACCTTCCGCTATACCAGCAGTGAGCAGATGGGACGTTTGTTCGATTTAGAGGAATCTGGATATTTTTATACGAGGCTTCAGAATCCCACCAATGACATAGTTGCGGCCAAGATCTGTGATTTGGAGGGAGGGGCCGCAGGGATGCTTACATCCTCCGGCCAGGCAGCCAATTTTTATGCCATCATGAACATTGCGGAGGCTGGGGATCACATTGTATGTGCATCTGCACTCTATGGAGGCACTTATAATTTATATGCACATACGATCAAGAAAATGGGGATCGAGGCCACATTTGTGGATCCAGATTGTACAGAGGAAGAGTTAAATGGGGTTTTTAGAGACAATACAAAGGCAGTTTTTGGAGAGACAATCGCCAACCCGGCCCTGGTCGTGCTGGATCTGGAAAAGTTTGCTTCTGCTGCCCATGCCCACAATGTGCCTTTTATCGTAGATAATACCTTTGCCACACCAGTTAACTGCCGTCCCTTTGAATGGGGGGCTGATATTGTGACCCATTCTACCACAAAATATATGGACGGCCATGCTGCATGTGTAGGAGGGGCTATTGTAGACAGTGGGAACTTTGACTGGATGGCATATGGGAATAAATTTCCTGGCCTTACCGCTCCGGATGAAACATACCATGGTATTGTGTATGCAGAGAAGTTTGGAAAAGCGGCTTTTATTACAAAGGCCACGGCACAGCTGATGCGTGACTTGGGATCTATCCAGTCCCCACAAAATGCATTTTTATTAAACATTGGGTTGGAAACATTACATCTGCGTGTTCCGCGCCACTGCGAGAATGCTTTGGCTGCGGCAGAGTACCTTAAAGGCCACGAAAAGGTGGCCTGGGTAAGCTGTCCGTCACTTCCCGGGGACAAATATTATGGATTGGCTTCAAAATATATGCCTGATGGTACATGCGGGGTACTGACCTTTGGACTCAAAGGAGGAAGAGAGGCCGCGGTTAAGATGATGGATAAGCTAAAAATGATTGCCATAGTCACCCATGTGGCAGATGCCAGGAGCTGCGTGCTCCATCCGGCAAGCCATACACACCGCCAGATGAATGAGAAAGAGCTTCTTGAGGCAGGCGTGCAGCCAGATTTAATCCGCTTCAGTGTAGGCATTGAAAATATAGAAGATATTATCGCCGATTTGGAGCAGGCGCTTCAATAATATGGATGGTATGGATGTATACAATTTGCATTCATACCATTTTTCTTGTGTTGGTTCGTGTGATGGCTTCATTTTGGCTGTTCGTGTATAATTCTGCTTTTCCTTCAAATAATAAAGCAATAACAGTTATGGAAAGGCGGAATGAGCTATGAATGGTGAAAAAGAGGAACAGATCCAGAAGAATCAGGCTGGGGAAAACGAGGAGATTAAAGATACAGGGACATTGCGCCTTGGCAAGGAAGACGGCAGACATAATATTCAGCTTATGACAATCATTGGGGAGATAGAGGGCCACGAGGCTGTATCTGGAAACACAAAGGCGACGAAATATGAGCATTTGATCCCCAGGCTGGCTGAGGTGGAGGATAACGATGAAATAGAAGGGATTTTAATTCTGCTGAACACACTGGGCGGGGATGTAGAGGCTGGGCTCGCGATCGCTGAAATGATTGCCTCTGTCAGTAAACCTACAGTTTCCCTTGTGCTTGGAGGCAGCCACTCTATTGGGGGGCCGTTGGCTGTATCTGCGGATTACTCCTTTATTGTCCCAAGCGGGACAATGATTGTGCACCCGGTACGCTCCACAGGGATGTTTATTGGCGTGATCCAAAGCTACAGGAATATGGAAAAAACGCAGGACAGAATCACAAAATTTATTGCTGACCACTCCAATATAACACAGGCAAGGCTAGAAGAGCTTATGCTGGACTCTACCCAGCTTGTAAAGGATGTGGGGACGCTGCTGGAAGGGAAGGACGCAGTGCGCGAAGGACTGATCGATGAAGTGGGGGGCATCAGCCAGGCCCTGAGAAAACTACATGAGATGATAGATAAAAAAGCATAGAGGACATGTTCCTATATGGAGGCGCCCCCTTGCCCTAAGATACTTCTGTAAAATTTAATAATGACATGTATTTCAAATAATGGTATACTAAACGTAGTATGTGTAAATACCAAGGGGGAAATATTATGGCTGCGAAGTCTACTAAAAATAAAAAAAACACCAAAAGCAGGCCAAAAAAATCACAGGGGAATATGGCTCTTAAGTCAGAAATTATAGTTTTGGCCGTTCTGGCTGTTTGTATACTGCTTGTCATAAGCAACTTTGGCCTGGGCGGGATCGTGGGGGAGGCGGTTTCGTCAGTTATGTTTGGGTTGTTTGGGTTTATGGCATATTTTCTGCCATTTGTCCTGTTTGGTGCAGTTGCCTTTATAATTTCTAATAAAGGCAGCGCCCATGCGTACATAAAGACAGGCGCTGTAATTGCCCTGTGCCTGTTTATTGCAGCATTTTTGGAATTGGTCTTGAACCCCTATGACCCGGAGGCGGGACTTTTATCTTATTACAGGCTCTCCAGCAGCCGCAGGAATGCAGGGGGCCTGGCAGGGGGATGCCTGGTCAAGCTTCTCTGCCCGCTGATAGGCGTTGTGGGAACCTATGTTGTCCTGACCGTCCTGATTGTAATCAGCCTTATATTGATTACAGAGAGGTCACTTTTGGCCCCTCTGGGAAAGGGCAGCCGGAAGGCTTACGAAGATGCAAGGCGCAGGAAAGAGGCGTCTGCCCAGAGGCGGGCAGAGCGGATGAAAGAAAAGGAGGCTGAAAAAGCTGAGGGTAAATTGAGAAGGCGGGACAATAAGGTGTCAGGTGTTTCTTTTGCCACCACCTTGACGGACAAGCCTGTAAACAAAAAATCGCCAGAAGTAAAAGAACTCAAGGCGGCAGACCTGCAGATAGATGCTGAACCTTCTCTTCCTTCTCCTTTCGAGGAACAGGAGTTGGTCATTAACCGTCCCCAGGCCCAGCAGGGCGGCATGGAGGAGGTCAGCTTGGGAGAACCGGATAAGAGTTTGGAAACTTCCAGGAAGAAAAGAAATTCCTCCGACGCCCTGGCCGTTGCCGGGGAGGCAGCACAGGTGGAGGAGACTGTGAGGATCCAGGAGGAACAGCCACAGAGGATTTATAAGATCCCTCCGCTGACGCTTTTGAATAAAGGGAAGAAAACAGGGGGAGACTCTGATGCCCATTTGCGGGCCACAGCCCTAAAGCTTGAGCAGACTCTGCAAAATTTTGGGGTCAGGGTCCATGTAATGAATGCCAGCTGCGGCCCTTCTGTCACACGTTATGAGCTGCAGCCGGAACAAGGAGTGAAGGTCAGTAAAATTGTGGGGTTGGCAGATGATATAAAATTAAACCTGGCTGTGGCTGATCTCAGGATTGAGGCTCCCATACCAGGAAAGGCTGCGGTGGGAATCGAGGTTCCTAATAAGGAGAATACGGCAGTAATGCTGCGGGACCTGCTGGAGTCCGGGGAATTTAAAAAGAGTAAATCAGGCATATCCTTTGCAGTGGGCAAAGACATATCAGGCAAGGTAATGGTGGCAGATATTGCAAAAATGCCCCATCTGCTTGTGGCGGGAGCCACTGGTTCTGGAAAATCTGTCTGTATTAACACATTGATTATGAGTATCATATATAAGGCGGATCCAGAAGATGTGAAACTGATCATGGTGGATCCAAAAGTAGTTGAACTCAGTG
Organism: Luxibacter massiliensis; assembly: GCF_900604355.1. NCBI lineage: Bacteria > Bacillati > Bacillota > Clostridia > Lachnospirales > Lachnospiraceae > Luxibacter > Luxibacter massiliensis. Next base: position 1,634,892 of record NZ_UWOE01000001.1, read on the forward strand.
TGTACAACGGGATACCCCATCTGTTGATTCCGGTCGTGACAGACCCGAAGAAGGCTGCAGGTGCATTGAACTGGGCAGTTGCAGAGATGGAAAAGAGGTATCAGCTGTTTGCCGAGTATAATGTCAGGGACCTGAAAGGCTTCAATGAAAAAGTAAGCCAGCTTGAACCTGGGGAAGGTATTCCCAAAAAGATGCCACAGATTGTGATCATTGTAGATGAGCTTGCCGACCTTATGATGGTAGCTCCCGGTGAGGTGGAAGGGGCCATCTGCCGCCTAGCGCAGCTGGCAAGAGCAGCGGGCCTGCACCTGATACTCGCCACACAGCGGCCGTCTGTCAATGTCATTACAGGACTGATTAAGGCAAATATGCCGTCCAGGATTGCTTTTTCAGTTTCATCTGGCGTAGATTCCCGGACAATTATTGATATGAATGGAGCGGAGAAGCTGTTGGGTAAGGGGGATATGCTCTTTTACCCTACAGGGTACCCAAAACCAGTCAGAGTCCAAGGTTCTTTTGTATCAGACAAAGAGGTGCAGAAGGTAGTAGATTATTTAATTGAGAATAATGGAAATACTGCATATAGTGAAGAGATAGAAGAGCATGTCAACTCCAGCACAGGCGGCGCAGACCTTGGTATGCCGGGCACAGCAGCCGAGGGCGGAAGCGACAGGGATGCCTATTTTGTGGATGCAGGGAATCTGATTATCGACAAGGAGAAAGCGTCTATCGGTATGCTCCAGAGGATGTTTAAGATAGGTTTTAACCGAGCGGCCCGTATTATGGATCAGCTTGCCAAAGCAGGGGTCGTGGGAGAGGAAGAAGGGACGAAACCCAGGAAAGTACTGATGTCTAAAGAAGAATTTGAACAGTATATAGAAGAAAAATAATCACGCAGGAGGTATTTCAGATGAAAACTGACATTCAGATCGCCCAGGAAGCTAAGATGCAGCATATTAAAGAGGTTGCGGCCAGTGTAGGCATCCAGGAGGATGAACTTGAATTTTATGGCAAATATAAAGCAAAGTTATCTGACGATTTATGGGAGAGAGTAAAAGATAACCAGGATGGGAAATTGGTTCTTGTGACTGCCATCAACCCCACGCCTGCGGGAGAGGGGAAAACCACCACCACAGTCGGGCTTGGGCAGGCAATGGCAAAACTAAATAAAAATGCACTGATTGCCCTGCGTGAGCCATCTCTGGGGCCCTGCTTTGGCATAAAAGGCGGGGCAGCCGGGGGCGGCTATGCCCAGGTAGTCCCAATGGAGGATCTGAACCTGCATTTTACAGGAGATTTTCATGCGATTACTTCTGCCAATAATCTGCTGGCAGCTATGCTGGATAATCATATTCAACAGGGGAACAGCCTGAGAATCGATCCCCGCCAGGTTGTCTGGAAACGCTGTCTGGATATGAACGACAGAGTACTGCGCAATATTGTCGTGGGCCTGGGAAATAAGATGGACGGAATGGTGAGAGAGGATCATTTCGTCATTACCGTGGCTTCTGAGATTATGGCGATTTTGTGCCTGGCTGATGATCTGGCTGACCTGCGCAGACGGCTGGGCAGGATTATTGCTGCCTATAATTTTGACGGGGATCCGGTGACTGCAGATGACCTGCAGGCAACGGGGGCCATGGCAGCGCTGTTAAAAGATGCAATTAAGCCAAATCTGATACAGACACTGGAACATACGCCCGCACTTGTCCATGGGGGCCCGTTTGCCAATATAGCCCATGGCTGCAACAGTGTCCGGGCCACGAAAATGGCTTTGAAGATTAGTGACATTACAATTACGGAAGCAGGCTTTGGGGCGGATTTAGGCGCAGAAAAGTTTTTAGATATCAAGTGCCGCAAGGCAGGCCTCAAACCGGATGCAGTAGTTTTAGTTGCAACAGTCCGGGCTTTGAAGTATAATGGGGGGGTTGCCAAAAGTGACCTGAATATAGAGAACTTGGCAGCGCTGGAAAAAGGAATAGTAAATCTGGAAAAGCATATCGAGAACATTCAAAAATATAATGTGCCTGTTGTTGTCACCCTGAACTCCTTTGTGACAGATACTGAGGCAGAGAATGAATTTATCCGAAAGTTCTGTGAAGAGAGAGGGTGTGAGTTTGCCCTTTCAGAAGTGTGGGAAAAGGGCGGAGAGGGCGGCATTGCCTTAGCTGAGAAGGTACTGGAAACACTGGAAAAGAAAGAGAGTCATTTTATGCCTCTATATGCGGATGAATTGTCCCTTACTGAAAAAATCGAGACAATCGCACGGGAAATATATGGAGCCAGAGGCGTGGTTTATGAACCTGGGGCCAAGAAACAGCTTGCGAAGATTGAGGAGCTTGGGTTCGGTGAATTTCCGGTTTGTATGGCAAAGAACCAATATTCTCTTTCTGATGATGCGAAGAGGCTGGGACGCCCGGAGGATTTTGACATCCACATACGAGAGGTGTATGTAAGCGCAGGGGCAGGCTTTGTTGTAGCACTGACCGGAGCCATTATGACTATGCCAGGACTCCCGAAAGTGCCCGCTGCAAACCAAATCGATGTACAAGAGGATGGCAGAATTACCGGATTGTTTTAAAGGAGATAAAAATAGTGCAGATTATTGATGGAAAACTGGTATCCAGTCAAATAAAGGAAGAGTTAAGAGAAGAGACAGCCAGGCTGAAAGCTGCTGGTATAGATATATGCCTGGCCGTTGTTCAGGTGGGCAATGACCCTGCTTCCACTGTCTATGTCAACAATAAGAAAAAGGCCTGTGCCTTTGTTGGAATAGAATCCAGGGCGTTTGAGCTGCCTGAGTCCGCCGCTGAAATAGAACTTTTAAACTTGGTAGAGCAGCTAAATACAGATCCAAGCGTTAATGGCATCCTTGTACAGCTGCCATTGCCGCCCCACATAAATGAGGATAAAATTATAAGGGCCATATCGCCTGATAAGGATGTGGACGGCTTCCATCCTGTGAATGTGGGAAGGCTCTGGATTGGAGAGCAGGGGTTTTTATCCTGTACTCCGGCGGGGATTGTACAGCTTTTGAAGCGGTCTGGCATAGAAATTGCCGGAAAAGAGTGTGTCATAATTGGAAGGAGCAATATTGTAGGAAAACCTATGGCAGCTCTTTTGCTCAGAGAGCATGGGACTGTAACTGTGGCCCATTCCAGGACAGAAAACCTCAAGGAGGTGGCCCGCCGCGCAGATATTCTGATTGTTGCAATAGGGAAGAAGAAGTTTATTCAATCAGAATATATCAAGGATGGTGCTGTAGTGATTGATGTGGGCATGCACCGGGATGAAAATGGCAGATTATGCGGTGATGTTGATTTTGAGGATGTAAAGGATAAAGTGTCAGCTATCACTCCAGTTCCAGGCGGAGTTGGGCCTATGACAATCGCGATGCTGATGAACAACTGTGTGGAAACTGTGCGCAGGTAGGAGGAAGCAATATGAGATGTACGCATTGTGGCGCCATGATACCGGACGAATTGATATACTGTCCGGAATGCGGAATGGAAGTTCAGATTGTGCCAGATTATAATCCTCTGGAAGACGTCCTTGTGCGGGAAGTCAGAGGATCTGTTGAAGATGCCACAAGACAGATTAAGACAGACGATATCAGAAGGTACCGTCGTGAAGAACAAAGGGAATACAGCAATTCTACGCGAGTGCTCAGCCAGGGCGAGCTGGACGAGATTCGGGCCAGAAGAAGCGCTATGGCAAGGCAGGGACGCCCCTCCTCTAGGACTGGCGCCCCGCGGTCCAGGCAGACAACTGGAGCCATGCGCCAGCAGCGCCAGACTACAGGGAGCATGAGGCAGAATACTGGTGCACTGCGCCAGTCCCGGCAGAGCACAGGAGTTATGCGGGATGCTGAGGAGAAAAGGCGGCAGCAAATTGCCAGGAAGAAACGGGCAGCCAGAAAAAGAAGGCAGAGGATCCTTATTTTTCTTTTTCTCTTTTTAGTCTTTACAGGAGTCCTGGCCTATGTCTTGTACCAGAATTCTTATCCTGGGCAGGTTAGGAAAGGGAACCTTGCCCTGCAGGCAGGGGAGTATGCACAGGCAGAGAATTATTTTAATAGGGCCATCTCCAAAAATAGTAAGAAAGCGGAAGCCTATACCGGCCTTTCTTCCGTTTACAGCAGCCAGGAAGATATGGAAGGGGCAGAATCTGTTTTTCTGACTGCTATTGCAGACCAGCCTTCTAATGTGGATTTGTATAAAGCTGCTATAAATTTTTATATGGATTCAAATCAACTTGAAAAAATATCTGAGCTTCTGGACAACTGTGAGGACAGTGATGTGCTCCTGGGGGTGAAGGAATATGTGTCCCAGGCGCCGGAATTCAGCCTGGAGGAGGGAACATACGGCGAAGTGCAGGAGGTGTCCCTGACTGCAGACGGAGGGACCATTTACTATACAACTGACGGCTCAGAACCAGATACTTCCAGCACTGAATATACAGAGCCGGTCCTTCTCAACGAGGGGGAGAATATCATCAAGGCCATCTCTGTCAATAAGAAGGGCATACCCAGCCTGATGGTTGCAAAATCCTACACAATTGAAATTCCCATTGAAGATGCGCCTGCAGTTACTCCTTCCACAGGCCAATATGATACGCCGGCACAGATAACGATCAGTGTCCCGGAAGGTTACACGGCGTACTACACATTGGATAACACGGAACCTTCTGCGTCCTCCACTCTTTATACAGGGCCTATTGATATGCCTGAAGGGCAGACTATGTTCAGTGCAGTGCTGATCAATAAGCAGGGGAAAGCGACACAGGTGACAAAGCGTAATTATGTATTGGAATTATCTGAATAAAGGGAGTGCCGCCGTATAAATTTTATACAAAAATACGGCGGTATTTTTATGCAAAATTCAACCAAGTTTTCTCTGCATATAAGTTGCGTTAAAAGTTTAACAGTGCTATAATGTACATGTTAAAAATATCACACTAACACACAAATAAAGGAGATGCAGTAAAATGAGCAGATTCACATTACCAAGAGACATTTATCATGGAAAAGGATGTTTAGAAGAGCTGAAAAACTTAAAAGGCAAGAAAGCGATTCTTGTTGTGGGCGGCGGCTCTATGAAACGTCAGGGTTTCCTGGATAAGGCAGTAGATTATCTGAAAGAGGCAGGCATGGAAGTACAGCTTTTTGAAGGTGTTGAGCCTGACCCGTCTGTAGAGACTGTTATGAAGGGCGCAGAGGCTATGAGGGCATTTGAGCCAGACTGGATCGTATCTATGGGCGGTGGGTCTCCGATTGATGCCGCGAAAGCTATGTGGGCCTTTTATGAATATCCGGATGTAACATTTGAAGACTTATGTATTCCTTTTAATTTCCCAGAATTGAGACAGAAAGCGAAATTCGCAGCTATCCCTTCTACATCAGGGACAGCCACTGAAGTTACTGCATTTTCAGTTATTACAGATTATAAAACAGGGGTTAAATATCCTCTTGCTGACTTTAATATTACACCGGATGTTGCAATTGTTGACCCAGATCTGGTTGAAGGCCTTCCCGCAAAACAGGTTGCTTATACAGGCATGGACGCATTGACACATGCGATTGAGGCCTATGTTTCTACATTGAACTGTGCATTTACAGATCCTCTGGCAATCCAGGCAATCGAGATGGTATTTGATTATCTGCCTGCTTCTTACAGAGGGAACATGGATGCAAGGGCAGAGATGCATACAGCACAGTGCCTGGCAGGAATGGCATTTTCTAATGCGCTGCTTGGCATCGTACATTCTATGGCGCACAAGACAGGAGCCGCATTTTCTACAGGACATATTACCCACGGCTGTGCAAATGCAATGTACCTTCCCTATGTAATTCAGTACAATGCAAAGGATCCTGTGGCGGCTAAACGTTATGCAGAAATTGCACGTAAGGTCGGCCTTCCTGGTGCATCTGAAAAAGCATTGATTAACAGTCTCTGTGAGAAGATTGATGACTTTAACGTTCAGCTTTCTATTCCAAAAACATTAAAAGAGTTTGGTATAAAGGAAGATGAATTTAAGGAAAAGATTGCCCGTATTTCTGAATTGGCTGTAGGCGACGCATGTACAGGTTCTAATCCGAGAAGCATTACTCCGGCAGAGATGGAAAAACTGTTTAATTGTATTTATTATGGAACAGAAGTAGACTTCTAAATCATTTACCCGCTGGTACATATTGGATGGGGACAGACACATATGTGATCTGTCCCCATTTTTAGGCCTCCCCGCCCGGGTTAGGCTTAGAGGTTCAAAAACTGCTGGAAGTGCCAGCAGACGTGGCAAAGATATATGGGAAAGGTGAATAGAATAGGCAGGCTTTATTTTCCGTTCCATTTCGTGAAAGAATGCTTGCTAATCCTTTCGTTATGGCGTATTATAAAAAAAGGGTGATTTTTTACAAGGAGGAAGAAGATGTACAAGATATTGAAAGCAGAAAAACTGGCTGATAAAATTTATCTTATGGATGTACATGCACCGCGTGTTGCCAGCCATTGCCAGCCAGGACAGTTTGTTATTGTAAAAATGGATGACAGGGGTGAGAGAATTCCGCTTACAATTTGCGACTATGACAGAGAAGCTGGGACAATTACAATTGTATTTCAAGAAGTAGGGGCCTCTACAGTTAAGATGGCAGAATTAAAGGAAGGGGATAGTTTCCGGGATTTTGTCGGGCCTCTTGGATGTGCGTCTGAATTTGTCAATGAGGACTTAGAAGGATTAAAGAAGAAAAAAATGCTGTTTGTAGCAGGCGGCGTCGGCGCTGCCCCCGTATACCCACAGGTTAAATGGCTGCATGAGCATGGCATAGAAGCAGATGTTATCATTGGTTCTAAGACTAAGGATATGCTGATTTTGGAGAAGGAGATGGAAGCTGTGGCTGGAAATCTCTATGTTACCACAGATGACGGATCTTATGGACGTTCTGGCATGGTTACGGCTGTCATTGAGGATTTGGTGCAGAATGAGGGGAAAAAGTACGATGTATGTGTGGCCATAGGCCCTATGATTATGATGAAATTTGTTTGCCTTCTCACGAAGAAGCTGGATCTCCCTACGATTGTCAGCATGAATCCGATTATGGTAGATGGTACTGGTATGTGCGGCGCCTGTCGTCTTCAGGTAGGGGATGAGGTGAAGTTTGCCTGTGTTGACGGGCCGGAGTTTGACGGGCATCTGGTAGATTTTGACCAGGCTATGAAAAGGAGCCAGATGTATAAGTCAGAGGAAGGACGTGCAATGCTGAAATTACAAGAAGGAGACACCCACCATGGTGGCTGCGGAAACTGCGGAGGTGACAACTAATGGCAGATGTATTAAAAAAAGTTCCTGTAAGAGAGCAGGATGCGAAAGTACGCGCAACGAACTTTGAAGAGGTTTGTCTTGGATATAATAAAGAAGAGGCGATGGATGAGGCCACCAGGTGCCTGAACTGTAAAAATGCGAAATGTATAGACGGATGTCCCGTTGCTATTGACATACCTGGCTTTATCCAGCAAGTGAAAGAGGGGAATATAGAGGAAGCATATAAGGTGATCGGAAAGTCATCCGCACTTCCGGCTATCTGTGGACGTGTGTGCCCTCAGGAGTCCCAATGCGAAGGGAAATGTATCCGGGGGATAAAGGGGGAACCCGTATCTATTGGTAAACTGGAGAGATTTGTGGCTGATTATGCTCTGGAAAATGACATTAAACCTGCATGCCCCGAGTCTAAGAATGGTCATAAAGTGGCGGTTATCGGTTCAGGCCCGTCAGGGCTTACCTGTGCGGGAGATTTGGCGAAAATGGGATACGACGTCACTGTGTTCGAGGCACTCCATGAGCTGGGCGGCGTCCTTGTCTATGGTATCCCTGAATTCCGTCTTCCAAAGCATAAGGTAGTTGCAAAAGAGATTGAGAAAGTAAAAGAACTGGGCGTAAAATTTGAGGCGAATGTGGTAATCGGTAAATCTACCACCATCGACCAATTGATAGAGGATGAAGGCTTTGAGGCCGTATTCATAGGATCCGGGGCCGGACTGCCGATGTTCATGGGTATTCCTGGAGAAAATGCAAACGGTGTATTTTCTGCGAATGAGTACCTGACAAGAAGTAACCTTATGAAAGCATTTGACGATTCCTATGACACTCCTATTGTGGCGGGCAAAAAAGTTGCAGTGGTAGGCGGCGGAAATGTGGCTATGGACGCAGCGAGGACGGCACTGCGGCTGGGAGCAGAAGTACATATCGTATATAGAAGAAGCGAGGCAGAGCTTCCGGCCAGAGTAGAGGAAGTTCACCATGCAAAGGAGGAAGGCGTTATCTTTGATCTTCTCACCAACCCGAAAGAGATTCTTGTAGATGAGAATGGAAATGTAAAAGGAATGAAGGTCGTAAAAATGGAACTGGGTGAGCCGGATGCATCCGGCAGAAGACGCCCGGTAGAAATTGAAGGCTCTGAATATGAGATTGAGCTGGATACAGTGATTATGTCACTGGGAACTTCACCGAATCCGCTGATTTCTTCTACCACAAAAGGACTGGATGTAAATAGAAGAAAATGTATTGTCGCTGAGGAGGAGAATGGACAGACTTCTAAAGCAGGAGTATATGCAGGCGGTGATGCTGTGACAGGTGCTGCTACGGTAATTCTGGCCATGGGGGCAGGGAAAGCCGGCGCGAAAGGTATTGATGAATATTTGAGCAAAAAGTAAAATAGTTAGATCTTGCTCCCCATATCTACAGTGGCTTTCTGAGGATGTGGGGAGCATTTTTCTGCCAAAACGGATGGAAAGTTATATTTATGCTTGAGGGAGTCAAAAACCCAATGCAAGTATCGGGATATTAGACCCTCGCTGCAGTGGCCAAATGACATGTAAACATGTCCGCTTGGCTCGTTGCTGGCGGGAATAAAATATAAAAGTGCAGTATAAAGTATGCCCTCACAGGAGGATGGGAAATAAGGCTTAGAGAAAAAGGAGTGGAAATGAAAATAACAATATTGGCAGTTGGCAAAATTAAGGAGAAGTATCTAAGGGAGGCCATCGCTGAGTACAGTAAACGGCTGGGCAGATACTGTAAACTTGAAATGATAGAGACCGCAGATGAAAAGACTCCTGAGCAGGCATCGGGCATAACAGAGGAAGGCATACGGAAAAAAGAAGGGGAACGGCTGCTAAAGTATATCAAAGAGGATGCTTTTGTGATAACACTGGAAATTGGGGGGAATATGCTTTCGTCAGAAAAACTGGCTGACAGGATTGAAAAGCTGGGTGTATCTGGTGTAAGCCATATTACTTTTATCATTGGAGGTTCCATTGGCTTGGGAAGTGAAGTGCTGAAACGGTCGGATTTTGCACTCAGTTTCTCGCCTATGACATTCCCCCATCAATTGATGAGGGTTATTCTGCTTGAACAGATTTATAGGAGCTATAGAATTATACAAGGAGAACCATATCATAAATAACGGAGGTTTTTTCGCAGGTAGATATGTTGTGGCAGGCATATCAAATGAAAAGGAATGTATTTATACCAGAAAAGATATGGCTCTTTAAAGATTGCTATTCTGATGAAGAAATCAATGTATTGGAACAACTTTTATACAGCAATGCACACTTGTTTTATAAGTATGCTTCGAATGGAGGGATTCAGATACTTTAGATGCACTAGTACCAAGAGAAGATTTTGATATTATTTCTGCAGCAGGAAGTAGCCAAAATACTAGAAATAAAACTACATTATCAATTATCAATAGAAGATTTAAAATATGATTCTTTTTTCTTTTCAGTTCTACGTAAACCAATTTTCCAAAGAGAAACAAATGAAAGGGATCCCAATAAAGTCTGCGCAATGATTGAAAGCTTTGTGAACGGTGAATTAGTTCCAGCTATTATTTTGTGGAGAAATCAATGAACAGATAACCTTAAAAGGAAATTAATCAAGGGGAAAAAGACAACATATAAAAATTAGTTGTACAAGTTCTATGATAATAAATATAAAACCGTCGATGTAATGAAATTCCAGGTGTTAATACCCAAAGGGCATCCCGCAATACATGCCCTTCGGGCGGACTTCGTCCGATAAGGTATAATTTATAAGCCGGATGCTTGGAATAGCAGTGTAGAATAATGGATATATATTTTTTAGATGGGGGAAGGACTCAATGAAACTTAGCTGTGTGGATTGTGCAACAACAAATTGTAATTTTATGGATAAAAAATATCCAGAGTTTTGTCTGACTAAGCATATGGATGAAGAAATACTGCACAAAGCAATGGAACTCTATGAGGAGGAAGAAAATAAAAAGGCAACTATTGCTGCTGCAGAAGTAGAGTTTGAAAATTACTGCAGGATGACAAGAATCGAAGAAATTATGGAATTTTCGAATAAGATGGGATATAAAAAGCTGGGAATTGCGACTTGTGTCGGGTTAATCTCAGAGGCCAGAATAGCTGCAAAAATATTTCGGGCACATGGATTTGAAGTTTATGGAATCGGGTGTAAGGCAGGTGCCCAGACAAAAACAAGCGTTGGAATAGATAAAGTATGTGAAGATATTGGAGTGAATATGTGTAATCCAATCTTGCAGGCAAAGATACTAAATGAGGCGAAGACGGATTTTAATGTAGTGATAGGACTTTGTGTAGGACATGATAGTATGTTTTATAAATATTCCGATGCCCTTGCCACTACTCTGGTCACTAAAGACCGCGTACTCGGCCATAATCCGGCTGCTGCCTTATATCAGGCAAATGCATATTATGGGAGATTATTAAAAGCAGAGGAGTAATGAAGGAAAGGAATAATATACCTTATTGAACATTAGTAGTTCAATAAATATACCTTATCGGACGAAGTCCGCCCGCCCGAAGGGCATGCATTGCGGGATGCCCTTTGGGTATACCTTATCGGACAAAGTCCGCCCGCCCGAAGGGCATGTATTGCGGGATGCCCTTTGGGTATACCTTATCGGACGAAGTCCGCCCGTCCGAAGGGCATGTATTGCGGGATGCCCTTTGGGTATACCTTATCGGACGAAGTCCGCCCGAAGGATAGGTATTTAATTGGAAAGGTTATTGCTGTCATCCCTACTATTTTCAAGAAAGGTTAATGCACACTGTTTATAAGATGTTTTTCTGGTGGAAAAGTCGAATGTAATGCAGGGCAGGCGGATCACAAAAAACAGATTGTCTTATGGATAGATGGGGAGTATAATAGTGTCGGATGTAAATAGGAATCATGATATTTCGCAATGTAAATGAGGTGGTCCATGTATGAATTTAGAAAAAAATATTTTTGATACTGTAAAAGAGTGGGAGTTAAAAATTGGTTATCGGAGAGAAGATATCCGGCTTTACTATCCGGAGGAATCCCTTTTGGAACTGCTTGGCACAGAAACCATGGGACTTCAGGAAGAGATAGACAGGTTTTGCCATGAAATGTACAAAAATCTGGGAAGGGTGGAGATTGAAGAAACGGAAGAAAAGGGGAGATATTGTATCAAAGTCTCTTCGGAGGTCGTAGAATATATCCATAAGAATATCCCCGAAAATGTTTTTTTAAAAACACTGCTTACAGTCATTACCACGCCAGGAAAAAAACTGGAGGATGCTTTGGCAGTATTCAAAAAATTTTCAGAGGATGTGGAGATAGAAAAAATAAAGGAACATGAATGGGCGGTTTCCTTTACTGACCCCGGGATTGATCCCTATGTATATTATATGGAAGAGGATGATTTCGGACTGGAATACCACCGGTTTACAAAAGAGGCATATTCCAGATTATCAGAGGCAATATAGTTTTCTATGTTTTATAATGAATGAGATGACATATCCTTTGCCATGCACTAAAACTCCTGGAAAACATTTTCTAAAAATAGATTTTGTGAAATTTATGTACGGTTTATTATTGTTTTTTACCGGAGATTTTGTATAATAATAGGTATGATAAAGAATGTGAGGAAGGGACAAATGAAAAGATTTAAGAAGATTCAAACGAAAATTATGATGACAATCATACCATTTGTGATGATTTGTACGATTCTCTTAGGTGTTGTGACAGCAGTGCTCAACTCCAAAGGGACTATGACCGTACTCAGTGATACAATGGCGCCGTCAGCCAATCTGGCTTCTCTGGCCATTGAGAAGGAACTGGATAAATATTGGGCCGTGTTGTCGGAAGCGGCAGCGCTGGATGTTATGCATAGTTCCGTTCCTTTGGACCCTGCGCTTATCACAAGATGTGAGGGCATCGCGTCAAGAAACGGCTTTATCCGCATAGGCAAAGCAGATGCTGCTGGGAATGCTTCCACAGGAGAAAATATTTCTAATGAAGACATTTTCCAATGGACAAAAGAAAATATGTCTCCATCCATTTCTAACCTGATGATTTCCACCATCGACGGCAGCCAGATTTTTGCATTTGGAGTACCTATCACAACAAATGGGAACTTTGATGGAATCGTATATGGAACCGTGGACGCGGCATTTTTAAGTGATATTATCAGCTCCCTGCAGATGGGGGACAGTGGGAAGGCCTATGTATTGGATGAGAATGGAACAATTATCGCCCACCCGGACAGCTCTTATGTAACGGATGAAGTCAATATTATTAATCAGGCTGAGTCTGACCCATCAATGAAAGAATTGGCTGCGCTCCATGAGAAGATGCTGGCCAGGGAGGAAGGGTTTGGTACATATGAGTATGAAGGTGAACAGAAGATCTTTGGCTACTCTCCGATTAATGGAAACCAGAACTGGAGTATTGGGATCGAGGCCAATGAATCCGAATTTACAGCGGCAGTAAGAACCAGTATTCTGGTGACTGTTATTTTTGCTGTACTGATCATCGGCGGAGCTGCCCTGATTGCAATTATGCTGTCCAGAGCTATTGCAAAGCCTATCAGAGAATGTGCAGAGCGTATGCAGCTGTTTGAGCAGGGGGATTTGAAAAGTCCAGTTCCCACCACAGACAGCCAGGACGAGACATCTGTCCTGCTGGGAAGCCTGGAGCGCCTTGTAGGGCGCCTGGATAATTTGGTTGGGGATATTGACCACAATCTCAACGAGATGGCAAATGGCAATTTCAGTGAAGTGATAGAAGGCAGCTATGCAGGTGACTTCGCATCCATCAAGACTTCTATGCGCACCATCAGCAGCTCTCTGAACGATACGCTGGCACAGATTAACCAGTCATCTGAGCAGGTAGCCAGCGGTGCGGAGCAGGTTTCCTCCGGGTCCCAGGCTCTTTCCCAGGGAGCTACGGAGCAGGCAAGTTCTGTCCAGGAGCTGGCCGCTACCATCGGGGATATCTCTAATCAGGTTCAGGAAAGTGCCCAAAACGCTGGCCAGGCCCGTGATAAAGCCAGTGAAGTAGGTGAGAACATGAGCCAGACTAATCTGAAGATGCAGGAAATGGTAGGGGCCATGGGTGAGATTAGGGATACATCCGACGAAATTGGGAAGATTATCAAGACTATTGAGGACATTGCATTCCAGACCAATATACTTGCTCTGAATGCAGCCGTTGAAGCTGCCAGGGCAGGGGAGGCCGGCAAGGGATTTGCCGTGGTAGCTGATGAAGTAAGAAACCTGGCAAGTAAATCAGCTGAAGCTTCTAAGAATACATCCGCCCTGATAGAACGCTCTATCACGGCTGTCAAAAATGGCACGGAGATTGCAGATGATACGGCCCAGGCTCTTGTACAGGCTGTAGAAGGTGCGAATGAAGTCGTAGGCATCGTCAATAAGATTGCGGAGGCTTCCCAGGTGCAGGCAGGCGCTATTGAACAGGTGACAATGGGAGTGGATCAGATTTCCTCTGTTGTCCAGACAAACTCAGCTACAGCGGAGGAGAGTGCTGCTGCCAGCGAGGAGCTTTCCAGCCAGTCCCAGATCATGAGAAATCTTGTGAATAAATTCAGGCTGAGGCAGGAATAGAAACTACAAAGGCTTTACACCCCTTGAATCTGGGGTGTAAAGCCTTTTTTCCTATCTTTGGTTTATACATAGGCAACGAACTCTCTTTGCCAGGGGATCAGGCCGGTTGGCGTACAGACTGCAGTTTATGGCGGACATGTTCCCAGAGAATATTAAAACCAATACAGTAAAAGGTAGCCATAAGATTTGCCGCAATACGTATCAAAACGGCTGGATACAGGCCGAAAAGGTCTGTGGCAATGATAAGCGCCCCCAGGACATTGAATATATTCTGAAAAGAATATTTGGCGGAAAACCCGACTCCAATACCACCCAGGATCCCCAGGAAGGGATGCAGGTTTTTAGGAAGGGCATGGTACAGGAGGATAAACAACAGGCACCCTGCTATATTAAAAGGAGCACGCCTCAGCTCCCTGTATGTACAGTCTGTGATAAAGGGAGCCATAATGGACATACAGGCAATCCCAACCCACATGGCCCTTGGAAGTCCCATGCATGTGGTGAGCAGCATGGCGGATGAGGTGGCCAGGCTGATTCTAAGCTGCCATTGGGATCTGGAAGAATGTAGATGGAATTCCTCTAGTAAATGGAAAAAACCTCTTCTGAAATGATGATTTCTGTGCCTGATCCAGTAGACTGCGGCACAGATCATGTATCCCAACAGCAGCGCTTTCAGACGGCAGATATAAGAATTGCCTGTGACAGGGTAGCCAAAGAGAAGGAGATATCCCAGTACAAAAGTGAAATGGTTGCACATAATAATATTATGGCATCCAAGTAATGTGATGGCGAAAATGGAGAGAAGGTGTACTAAAAATGCGGGGAAAGGAGACAAAAGGCTGGCTGCCATAGGACTGACACATAGAATGGCAAAAAGCAGGAACAGGGCCAGCATGCTTCCAGGCATATTCATTCCAAAGTCAGACTGCCTTACAAGTAGTAGGATAAGAAGCACCACAACTCCAGCGATGCTGTTTTCGCTGCCAAACAACAAGCTGAAGCAAGTTACAAATACAAAGCAGAAGGCGACTGTGAGAATGACCTTTAGGAGATAGACAAAACCCCATTTCACGGATTCTCTGCGGGAATGGCTGTTTTTAATTAAACTTTTGGAACCCGCTGCGTTTAGCTGCATTGCCTGATATATTGTCATTTGCTTTCCCTCCCTTTAAAATTGGCATTTGCCAGGGAAATCAGCCTGAGCAACTCTTGGGACTGCTCCTTCCCAAGTGCTTCCTCAAGCAGTTTTACTGGCTCTGCATAATAGAAATATACAGATTTTAAGATATCCGCCCCTTTTGGCGTAAGGCGCAGGCAGTAGCTGCGCCCGTCTTCCGGACAGGGCACTTTTTCAATGACGCCTTTCTGAGACATGTGGTCTACAAGGCGGCTCACTGCGGATTTACTGATGCCCATATTTTGGCTTAAATGAAGCGGACTGATATCCTGGCTTAGCGCCATACAAAATAAGGCACTGATTTCCTGGGCAGAGTAGGGGGCGCCTTTTTTAGCCTTCTTTATGTACAAGCTGGAAAAAAGGCGGATTTCTTCGGCTGTTTTCATTGTCTGAATCCAGTTTTCATCTGATTTGTCTGTCATAGTTCTCTCCTAATATAGTTTACAATGTGAACTATATGAAACTATATCAGGGAATTTTCCCCTTGTCAAGAATCAGTTTTCCATGTATGCTTTCCAGAGTAAGTTATTTTTAAAAATTGAACATACTAAATATACGATTATATATAAATATCCTCCAGCCGTAGAAGTGAAGGACCTGGTATAAGGTTATGCGGGGCATCAAACTAGCAGACATGCACGCATCGGGGGATTAATCCCCGCGGCAGCCGCCATCTGGATATGTAAGCATATCCTCTGGGCCGTTGCCCGCGGGAATAAATAATAGAAATAGGGAGACAGCATATAAGATGGAAGAACAGGGAAAAACAGAACGAATAGAAGAAATTTTTGCAGCCCACAGAGAAAAAAGTGACAGAGCCAATCAGGAGGCTATTGTGGAAATGCTAAGAAAGCTCCAGGATGAACAGGGATATCTTACTGCAGAACTGCAGGAAAGGGCAGCCTCAGCTGCCGGAGTAAAAGTAACTGTTATCCAGGTGCTGGTCCGCATGTATCCTACATTAAAGGCCGCCCCTTACCAGCATGAAATCATACTGTGTACTGGTAAGAGCTGTATGGACAGAGGGGCCCAGGGAACACTTGCGTATTTGAAGAAAAGGCTTAAAATTCAAAGGAGTGGGCTATCACAGGATAAGAAAATATTTTTAAGGACCCGGTGCTGCTTAAAACATTGCCAGACAGGCCCCAATGTTTTCATTGATGGAAAGCTGTACACAGGGAAAACCGGGGAGGAACTTCTGGAAATTATAAGGGCGTTGTAAATTCAAAGTCCAGAGGAGGGGTGGGCTGTGCTCTTTTTAGGGCATAAAAAACATAGGACAAAAATGCTGCACATATACTATAAATAAAGGGCGTATGTGTGGCATTTCTATATGAACAGAGCATTAGAAAATGAAAGACTAAAGGAAAAGCTGGCATCTGCCGCGAGTATGCCAAAAGATGTGGTTCTCGGAGCAGCCGTGGTCACGATTATCGGTACAGGGGAAATGTGTATAGAAAATTACCGTGGGATTATAGAATATACGGATGTCCTGATCCGTGTACAGACCAAAGAATGCCAGATTAAGTTACAGGGAAAAAACCTTCAGATAGAATATTATACCAATGATGAGATGAAGATAACAGGCAGAATTTGTTCACTAGAATATTGTAAGTGAGGTAAAAGGGCTTTGATTCATTCAATCATCCGGTACATACATGGATATGTAAAAGTCCGGGTAGAGGGATACTCTCCCGAGCGGTTTCTGAATCTATGCAGACACCATCAAATTTACATCTGGGGGCTGACTCCCTGTGGCAACGCGTATGAGATGTATATGAGCCTGAAAGGTTTCAGGAGACTGAGGCCTATTGTCAGGAAGACACATACCAAGGTTCTGCTGATAGAGCGTGAAGGCCTACCTTTTTTTATACAAAAGTACAGAAGGCGGAAGCTGTTTTTTATCAGCTTTATTTTGTGCCTGTGCCTGCTTTACCTGTATTCCAGTTTTATATGGGACATTCATTTCGAGGGAAACGAAAAGTGGACGAATGAGACGCTGCTGGAATTTTTGGAGACAAAAGGCGTGACTGCCCATATGCAGAAACGGCAGGTGGATTGTGGGCAGATCGTAAAAGATATCCGGAAAGAATATGACGATATTGTATGGGTGTCCGCTTCCATAGATGGGAGCAGGCTGCGGATTCAGATCAAAGAAAATGAGGATACTTTCCGCGATGAAGGGCAGGAGGAGAAGGCCAAAGGCCAGACAGCCGATTCTGAGCCGGATAAAGAAACCGCCCAGGAAATACATCCCACAGACTTGGTTGCAGAGAAGGATGGCGTGATTACAAGTATAATTACACGAAGCGGCGTCCCACTGGTACATGAGGGAGATACAGTTTCAAAAGGCGACATTCTGGTTTCGGGCAGAATCGAGGTGCTCAACGATGCAGGGGAGGTGACTGGATACCAATACCAGAAATCAGATGCAGATATTTTTGCGGATACCCAGATGAATTACGAGGATACAATCAGTACAAAATATAAGGAGAAGCATTATCAGAAGTCCCAAAGAAGAGTGTACTATGTGAAAATAGGCGCTTGGACAATTTCAGCAGGCACTCTTAAAAATGAATATAAAGAATGGGAAATGTATACAAGTGAAAGGCAGCTGAAGCTGGGGGAGAGCCTGTATCTTCCGCTTTCCTATGGGAGTAAAATTGTGAAATCTTATACATCAGAAGAAAAAAAGCATACAAAAAAAGAACTTCAGACAGAATTGAGTGAAAACTTTAAACAATTTTCTCAGGAATTACAGGAAAAAGGTATTCAAATTCAGGAAAATAGTGTTAAAATACACATAGACCAAAATTCGGCTTCTGCAAAAGGCATATTATATTTGAATGAGCGGATCACGAAGGAAGCGGACACTGAAATAATTGAGATAGAAAGGAACGAACAGGATGAGTCTGTCAGAACTGATGATTGACATACCGGCCGAGCACGAAAAAAATGTATTTGGCCAGTTTGACGCATATGCAAAAAAGCTGGAACGAACGTTCAGGGTAACTCTGCTGGCCCGTGACGGGGCGACTAAGATACTGGGGGAGGGCGAAGCTGCAAACAAGGCGCGGCGCGTACTGGAGCAGCTGACAGAGCTTTCCAGGCGCGGCAATGCCATCACAGAGCAGAATGTGGACTATGCGATCTCCCTTGTTTTTGATGGACAGGAAGAAGGAATTGTGGAGATTGACAAAGAATTGATCTGCCATACTCTCCAGGGTAAGCCAATCAAACCAAAGACCTTCGGGCAGAAACGGTATGTGGATGCTATCAGGAAACAGATGATTACGTTTGGCCTTGGCCCTGCAGGGACGGGGAAGACATATCTTGCCATGGCTATGGCCATCACCGCATTTAAAAATAATGAGGTAGGCCGGATCATCCTGACCCGCCCGGCAATAGAGGCCGGGGAGAAGCTGGGATTTCTGCCGGGGGATCTGCAGAGCAAGATCGATCCATATCTGCGCCCGCTGTACGACGCCCTGTATCAGATCATGGGGGCTGAAAGTTTTATCAAAAATACTGAGAAGGGACTGATTGAAGTGGCGCCCCTGGCATATATGAGAGGGCGTACTCTGGACAATGCCTTTATTATACTGGATGAGGCACAGAATACGACCCCTGCCCAGATGAAAATGTTTCTGACTCGTATCGGCTTTGGGTCCAAGGTAGTCATAACAGGCGATTCCACCCAGAAGGATTTGCCCTCAGGGGCAGTGTCGGGACTGGATGTAGCGGTAAATGTGGTGAAAAATATAGAGGATATCAGTATCTGTACTCTGACCAGCAAAGATGTTGTGAGACATCCTTTGGTGCAGAAGATTGTCAAAGCGTATGACGAATACGAGAAAAAAACTACAAAAACGAAAGGTAACAGTAAGAGGAGAAGATCATGAGTCTTTATATGGAAGAAGAAGGAGCAGTAAAACTGCCCTTTGATGTGGAGGAGACAGCGGAGCTGGTAATAGAAGCATCCCTGGAATATGAGGGATGCCCATATGAGGCTGAGATTAATTTGCTGCTTACGACAAATGAAGATATCCGGGAGATGAACCAGATGTTCAGGCAGATAGATAAAGCCACAGATGTACTTTCTTTTCCTTTGCTGGAATTTGGGCAGCCTGGGGACTTTGCTTTTACTAAAGAGCAGGAACAGGACAGTTTTAATCCTGAGTCAGGGGAACTCATGCTGGGTGATATCGTGATTTCGAAAGAGAAAGTCCTGGCACAGGCAGAAGCGTATGGCCATTCCCCGTTAAGGGAGTATGCTTTTTTGATTGCCCACAGTATGCTGCATTTGTTTGGTTATGACCATATGGATGAGGACGAGCGTATAGTGATGGAACAAAAACAGAGAGAAATCCTGGAAAACATTCAGATACTGCGGTAGCTTGGCAGACGGAGGAAACTTATGGCTGAGACACATAGGAATAGAAGAAGAAAACCAAAAGATGATTTCCTGATGCAGGGGGCAATTCTGGCTATCGCAGGAGTCATTACCAAGATTATCGGCGTGGTTTACAGAATCCCGCTCACGAATATTCTGGGAGATGAAGGGAATGGGTTTTATGGCTATGCTTTTGAGGTATATGCGACAGCCTTGATCCTATCCTCTTTGAGCCTTCCAACGGCCGTATCTAAGCTGGTATCAGCTAGGATGGCCATGCGGCAGAGAAGAAATGCATTCAGGGTCTTTGTATGTTCCCTGTTTTTTTCTCTTATAACTGGTGCTGTGTTTGCCCTGATTATCTTTTTTGGGGCGGATGGCATTTCCACACATTTGATGGAATCTCCGCTGAGCGCCTATGCGCTGAAGGTGCTTGCGCCGGGGTTGTTTATTGTCTCCCTTTTGGGGGTACTCAGAGGTTACTTCCAAGGATTAGGCACCATGGTGCCCACAGCCGTGTCCCAGGTCATTGAACAGATCATAAATGCAGCAGTAAGCCTGATTGGGGCCAGCATTTTATTTGGCATTGGTGTGAAGGCGGCTGAATCTAAAAAAATAGATCTCCTTGGGCCTGCCTATGGCGCAGCAGGGGGAACACTGGGGACTGTGGCAGGCGCTTTGTTTGCCTTAATTTTCCTTTTGTTTTCATTCTGGGCCTACAGAGGCACCATACGCCGGCAGATACGTTCAGACCATACGCGGCGGCAGGAGAGTTATGGGAGGCTGCTGAAAATCCTTCTTCTGACCATTGTCCCGGTTATTTTCAGTACAGCTATCTATAATATCAATCAAATTTTGGACATGACTATTTTTAATAAAATTATGGCTGCCCAGGGACTGGCTGAGGAAGAGTATATGGCTCTTCTGGGAATCTACACCGGAAAATATAATACATTGATTAATGTTCCCATGGCCATGGCAAATGGGTTGGCCGCATCTGTCATACCCAGCCTGACAGCGGCGGTAGCAGTCAACAACAGACAGCAGATACATGACAAGATCAACCAGTCAGTGCGTTTTACTATGCTGATTGCAATCCCCTGTTTTGTAGGGTTTGTGGTATTAGCCTCACCACTGATGGTGCTGCTTTACAATGATTCCAGCCGTACGCCGGCAATGCTTCTGGCCACCGGCGCTGTTACCTTAGTGTTCTACTGCTGGGCTACAGTGTCCAACTCCATACTTCAGGGACTGGACAAGATATCAAGTCCGGCTAAAAATGCGGGAATCTCTTTGGTAATACATATTGCCGCGCTTTTGATCATGCTGGTCGTGTTTAAATGGAATATTTATGCTTTGGTAGGCAGCAATATTGTATTTGCCCTTTGTATGTGCGTGCTGAATGTGAGGGATATACAGAAAGCCAGCGGATACAGGCTTGAGATCGGGAAAACTTTCATCCGGCCGCTGATAGCTGCAGGGATTATGGGAGTTGTGACCTATGCCGTCCATCTGGTCATGGACTTAGTCATCGGCGGACGGTTTGCCGCCACAGCAATTTCAATCTTATTCGCTGTGGTAGTATATGGAGTCAGCGTACTAAAGCTGGGGACACTTTCGGATAGAGATATTATGGACCTGCCCCAGGGAAGGAAGATTCTCCGCCTGTGCAGAAGGTTCCACCTTTTGCCGCGCAGCGAGGAATAGGGCATCCCCTAATGCATGCCCGAAGGGCGGTATTGTAGCTACGCTACAATATAATGTATACCCAAAGGGCATCCCCTAATACATGCCCAAAGGGCGGGATTGCAGCTGCACTACAATATAATGTATACCCAAAGGGCATCCCCCAATGCATGCCCGAAGGGCGGTATTGTAGCTACGCTACAATATAATGTATAAAATGCTAAAAATAGCCAATACTGTATGAAAAAAGGAGTTGGATCCTTATGAAGGCAAAATACTGTATTGGCTTTTTTGTTGGTGTTTTTTTAGTTGTATCGGCACTGGGCATTGGCTATCAGATAAGTTATCAGCATGTGATGGAGAAGCAGGCGGCTCAGGCAAAGACTGCGGAACAGGAAAACAAAAGCGTTACGACAAAGGGCAGTGCAACGAAAAATGAAGGATATTATATCTGTGAGCTCCATGGATATGTAGTGGTATATTTGAATGATAAAACTACAATCTATGAGGTGACAAATATTCCTGTATCTGACCTGCCCCAGGAAGTACAAGATGAACTTAGGAACGGAAAGTATGTGGAGAAGGAAGAAGAATTATATGCTTTTCTGGAAAATTATTCCAGTTAGGGTATACCTTATTGGACAAAGTCCACCCACCCGAAGGGCGTGTATTGCGGGGTGCCCGGATGGGTATACGATTTGAGAGTACACTGGCCTGCCAGTTTCTTAAAACTGAAAGTGGACGAAACTTGACAAATGGTGTAAGATAGGTGGTGCAGATTACAAACAGCGCGGAGGGAATATGGACGGACAAAAGATTAAAAGAATCAATGAGTTATATAGGAAATCAAAGGCTGAGGGACTGACGGAGGACGAGCGTACAGAGCAAAAAATCTTGCGCCAGGAATATATAGATTCTTTCAGGCGTAACCTGCGCAGCCAGCTTGACAGAATTGATATCGAGGAAAAGGATGGGTCAATTGTGAATCTGGGTGAGAAATTTGGGAACAAAAAAGGAAATTAGACAGCTGGGGATGCGCAGCAGGGCGGGGATACCCCCTGAAAAGAGACAAGCTTTTAGTCTTGAGATACAGAAAAAAGTGGCAGAACACCCTTTTTACCTTGAGGCAGAAGAAATTTACTGTTATGTTGCTTTTAGGGATGAGGTTTCCACCTCTTTTTTGTTGGAAACTTCATGGGAAATGGGGAAAAAGGTGGCGGTGCCCAAAGTTTTTGTGGATAAACCATCCCGATCCCACCAGGCTGGCACTGATCACTTACTTAGACCAGGGACGGAGGCCAAATTAAAGGTGCAGCCTTCCATGGAATTCTATTATATAAACCGTATGGAGGAGCTGTCAGGCGGGTATAACGGCATTCTGGAGCCAAGAGATACCCGGCATCCGGCGGAGGGAAATCATGTCCTCGTCATCATGCCAGGTTTGGCTTTTGACCCCCATGGGGGCAGAATCGGGTATGGCGGCGGTTTTTATGATGCCTACTTGCGGCGCCATCCTCATTACAGGCGGATGGCACTGGCATATTCTGCACAGTGTTTCCCTGAGGTTTTCCAGGAACCTTGGGATATAAGGCCTGAATGGATTATCACAGAAAAGGAGACATACATATGCTGACAGGACTTCCGGCTGACCCGGTTATTTTATTGAGTGTAGTAAATACGAAGCTCAGAGATTACTATGATACACTAAATGCATTGTGTGAAGATATGGATGTGGCAAAAGAGGAGCTAGTCTTAAAGCTTGGCAGCATTGGATATGAGTATGATAGTCAGGCAAACCAATTTATCTGACTTTTATTCCCGCAGGCAACCAGCTAGGCAGACATGTATATGTCCGGCTGGCGGCTGCCGCGAGGGCCTGATACTCTGGGGCCTGCGTCGCTGCTAGTTTGACGCCCAGTATGTTTGCAGCGGGTTCTCTTTTACATACCCATTCAGGCATATTGAATCCATGGACAATACGAAGAGATTCAATATGCCTGTAGGATAAGGGACGGAAAATTAAGCAAAAGAAATATATGAAAGCAGAAGATGGAGAAAAATACATAGTGATGAAAGAATTTGATTATACTAAAATGGATCTGACAGAAGAAGCGCCTGCCCGGGAACCGGACAGGCAGTACTACTTTATGGCAAAGGCAAGGGAATACTTGAAAAAAGAGTCAGAAGAGGCGGGAAGGCCGTTAACTTTCTGCGTTACTACATTTGGATGCCAGATGAATGCCAGGGATTCGGAAAAACTGACAGGAATCCTGGAGCAGGTCGGCTATGTGGAAGAGCCAGACGAAGAGAAAGCAGATTTTGTCATATACAATACTTGTACTGTGCGGGAAAATGCAAACCAAAGAGTGTATGGCAGGCTGGGGCAGCTGGGGAAAGCCAAAAAATCCAATCCCCATATGCGTATTGGACTGTGCGGCTGCATGATGCAGGAATCTGCGGTAGTTGAAAAACTCAAAAAAAGCTACCGCTTTGTGGATTTGATTTTTGGAACCCACAATATCTATAAATTTGCGGAGTTAATAGCCACACGGATGGAATCAGGGCGCATGGTAATCGATATATGGAAGGATACAGATAAGATTGTGGAAGATCTCCCCAGTGAGCGGAAGTATTCTTTTAAATCTGGTGTAAATATTATGTTTGGCTGCAATAATTTCTGCAGTTACTGTATTGTTCCCTATGTCCGGGGGAGAGAGAGGAGCCGGAACCCGGGAGATATTCTTAAAGAAATCAGGCATCTTGCCGGCGACGGCGTAGTGGAGGTCATGCTGCTTGGGCAAAATGTCAATTCCTACGGAAAGACATTGGACCATCCCATAAATTTCGCGCAGCTTTTACAGGAAGTTGAAAAAATAGACGGCATTGAAAGGATCCGTTTTATGACATCACATCCAAAAGACCTGTCGGATGAACTGATAAAAGTCATGAAACATTCCAGCAAAATATGCAGGCACCTCCATCTTCCAGTACAGTCAGGAAGCACACGGATACTGGAAAAAATGAACCGCAGATATACAAAGGAGCAGTATCTGAACCTGGTAGATAAGATTAAAAAGGCCATCCCAGATATTTCATTGACTACTGATATTATAGTTGGGTTCCCTGGGGAGACTGAGGAGGACTTCTTAGACACATTGGATGTAGTGCGAAAGGTGCGCTATGACAGCGCATTTACCTTTATTTATTCAAAACGCAGCGGTACCCCTGCAGCAGCCATGGAAGAGCAGGTTCCCGATAAAGTGGTCAAGGAAAGGTTTCATCGGCTGCTGGGTGAAGTCCAGGATATTTCCAGCGAAGTCTGCGGTGTACACACGTATACAATACAAAAAGTGCTTGTGGAAGCAGTGAATGACCATGACAGTTCCCTGGTGACTGGCAGGATGAGCAACAATCTGCTTGTACATTTCCCAGGGGGAGGCAATTTGATTGGCCAGTTTGTAAAAGTGAAGCTTCTGGAATGCCGCGGGTTTTATTATCTTGGAGAGAGGGTTTAATTGTGCAGGGCGCGGCATACCATAGGTAAAAACAGAATTTAGCTGCAGGAAATTAGAAGTCAGATTGACAAAAAATACCTTTGGGATTATAATAACAGTAATTGTTACTAAAAAATAAGGAGGAAATGCGACATGCAGATAAGGAAAGTAGTCTACAGCATCTTAGCATGGCTTCTGGTATTGGGCCTGGCAGGGGCATTAACCATGTTTATGATGCTGGATTCTAACAGAGTCCATGGACGTGTTGTAAATTACAGCGGCATGGTCCGCGGCGGGGCACAGAGGATTGCGAAACTTCATCTTTTGAATGAGCCAGTGGATGATGCCATTGCAGGCCTGGAAAAGAATATAGAGGGCCTGATTGAAGGGAATGAAGAATTAGGGCTTCCGGAGGCAAAGGATCAGGAATTCCGTGAAGCCATGGAGGCAGTCCGTACATATTGGGAGGACGAACTGAAGCAGGAGATGATCCATGCGGAGGGAGAGCATAATCTTCAGAGCCTGTTTGAAAAAAGTGAACAGTTTTTTGAGCTGACAAACGTGGCGGTAGATGCGGCAGAGGCATCTTCTGTACAGGGAATTAACCGCATGAAAGTGGCGGCAGTCATTACATTTTTAGTAAATCTGGTATGTATCGTGATTATTGGAGTGATTATCAGCCGGAAGATTCTGCGTCCCCTTAGATATCTGGAGAGAGGAGTGGCCCAGGTATCCCAGGGAGACTTATCCGCCCAGATCGAGTATGAATCGAAAGATGAATTAGGCGCCCTGGCAGAGAGCATGCGCCATATGATTCAGAATCTGCGCCAGTATATCCAGGATATCCAGTTTAAGCTTCAGGAGCTTTCCAAGGGAAATTTAAACCTGGAGGTAAATTCAGATTTCCAGGGAGATTTCGTTACAATTGAAGAATCCATGGAACGGATTATAACATCATTGAATGAAACAATGAATGGAATTGGGGAAAGTGCGGAACAGGTGGCGGCAAGCTCCGCCCAGCTTGCATCCAGTATCCAGCTGACCGCAGAAGGGTCTGCCGAAGAGGCCCAGTCCATGGAAAAACTTACGTACACAATCACGGATATTTCCAACCAGGTTGGCCATACAGCGGACAATGCTGCCCACGCAGGAAATATGGTACAGAATGTATGTGAGCAGATCGAGCGCTGTGGGGCGGAGATGCAGCATATGGTGACGGCCATGGAGCATATCTCCAAAAGTTCAGAGGGCATTGAAAAGATTACAAAAACTATCCAGGATATATCTTTCCAGACCAATATCCTGGCTTTAAATGCGGCAGTGGAGGCCGCCCGTGCCGGAGAAGCGGGGAAAGGTTTTGCAATCGTGGCAGATGAAGTGCGGGAACTGGCAAATAAGAGCGGGGAATCTGTTAAAAGTACAGAAGCCTTGGTTCGGGAAACTATGACAGCAGTGAAAAACGGGACAGAAACAGCCGGGCAGACCGCGGAACTTTTAAAAGAGGTTGTAACCATGGCACAGGAAGTTACAGGCGCCGTTGATTCTATTACAGGGGCAACAGCAGAACAGTCCAGATCTATTGAAGATGTGATGGAAGGCATCCGGAAGATTACAGGGGTGGTACAGTCAAACAGCGCCACCACCGAAGAAAGTGCGGCTTCTGGCGAGGAAGTATCTGGCCAGGCACAGATTTTAAAAGGATTGGTAGGCCATTTCCAGCTCAAAAAAGCCTGACGCTTCATTTTTGTGGTGACGGCCATTTTTCTGGAATATTACAACATAGAGGCCAAAGTGTGGCTGGGACATCTGTGGAAGTCCGATACCCTGATGCTTGCCTCGCAGTATTTGACCCCGCGGCAGCCGCCAACTGGACATGTCCGCTTGGCCCGCTGCCCGGGAGAATAAAATAACAAATAAATACCAGCTATATTTTATGTAAAAGCGTCCAGACTATATATAACATCTATATAGGAGGGCGCTTTATCTGTGAAAAAATTGAGTGAATATCTGCTTCTCTGGGCCCTGGGAGGTACGATTTATTATACATTTGAAGTTGTGTTTAGGGGATTTTCCCACTGGTCTATGTTTTTGCTGGGCGGGTTCTGCCTTGTGTTTTTTGCACAGCAGGGCCTGTGGGTAAAGTGGGAGGATCCCCTTTGGATACAGGTGGTACGGTGTGTTCTTTTCGTGACAGCAGGAGAATTTATCACAGGCATCATTGTCAACAAATGGCTTGGCTGGAATGTGTGGGATTACTCAGACCAGCCTTTGCAGCTGTTTGGACAGATATGCGCGCCTTTTGCAGTCATATTTTCAGGACTGTGCGTCCTTGGCCTGTTTTTATCTGCCTATCTGCTTTACTGGCTATATGGAGAAGAAAAACCTCGTTTCCATGTATTATAAGGGATCCCGGGAAGGGACGGAAAAATTCTCTTTCACAACTTTTCAAAAAATGCTATACTATATGAGGAAATTTGGAATACGAAAGGAAGAAAAAGCGTGGCAGAATTAACTCCAATGATGCAGCAGTATGTGGATACAAAGTCCCAATACCCGGACTGTATTTTATTTTATAGACTAGGCGATTTTTATGAGATGTTTTTTGAGGATGCCATAACAGCATCCAAAGAACTGGAAATTACATTGACAGGAAAGAGCTGCGGCCTTGATGAGCGCGCCCCCATGTGCGGCGTTCCCTACCACGCCGTGGAGAGTTATCTGAACAGGCTTGTCAAAAAGGGGTATAAAGTGGCTATCTGTGAGCAGATGGAAGATCCAAAGCTGACAAAAGGTTTGGTCAAAAGGGATGTAGTCCGCATCGTGACACCAGGGACAAACCTGGATACCAAATCGCTGGATGAGTCAAAAAATAACTATTTGATGTGCATTGTCTACATAGCTGACAGATATGGGGTTTCTGTGGCAGATATTACGACTGGGGATTACTTTGTGACAGAGCTGTCTGACGGGACAGGACTGCTGGACGAAATATATAGGTTTATGCCGTCCGAGATTATATGCAATGAATCTTTTTATATGAGCGGACTGGACTTAGAGGATCTGAGGGGGCGGCTGGGAATTACGGTCTATACTCTGGAACCATGGTATTTTGACGATGCCATATGTAAAAAGAAGCTGCTGGAGCATTTTCATGTATCTGCCTTTGCAGGGCTGGGACTGCAGGATTATGACTGCGGGATCATCAGTGCAGGCGCACTTCTGGCGTATCTGCTGGAAACCCAGAAGAATTCCCTCTCACATCTGACCCACATTACACCCTATACAACTGGAAAATATATGATGCTGGACAGCTCCACGAGAAGGAACCTGGAGCTGTGTGAGACTCTTCGGGAGAAACAAAAGAGAGGATCACTTCTGTGGGTCCTGGATAAAACAAAGACTGCAATGGGAGCCAGGATGCTCCGCAAATTTGTAGAACAGCCGCTTATTGAAAAAGATGAAATAGAGAGCCGCCTGGATGCGGTGGAGGAGTTGAAGGACGGAGCTATCCTACGGGAGGAAATCAGGGAGTACCTGTCCCCGGTTTACGACTTGGAGCGGCTGATAACCAGGATTACATACGGCTCGGCCAATCCGAGGGATCTGACGGCTTTCAAGACCTCCTTAGAAATGCTCCCCCATATTCACTGTATACTGGAAGAGCTGGAAAGTCCTCTGCTTACAGATATCCGAGGCCAGCTGGATCCCCTGGAGGACCTATATACACTTGTACATAATGCAATTATTGACGACCCTCCGCTGGCTATGAAAGAGGGAGGCATTATCCGCAATGGCTACAATGAGGAGGTAGATACCCTGAGAAATGCCAAGGCTGACGGCAAGGACTGGCTGGCGAAGCTGGAGGAGAAAGAGCGGGAGACCACAGGCATTAAGAATCTGAAAATCAAATACAATAAAGTATTTGGCTACTATCTGGAGGTTACAAACTCTTATAAAAATATGGTGCCTGATTATTATACAAGAAAACAGACACTGGCCAACGCTGAGAGATACATAACTCCAGAATTAAAAGAACTGGAGGACACGATTCTGGGAGCCGAGGACAAGCTCTATGCTCTGGAATATGAGCTGTACAGTACAGTGAGGAATACGATAGCTTCCCAGGTGGAGAGAATCCAAAAAACAGCCAGGGCCATAGCCTCCCTGGATGTTTTTGCTTCTTTGGCCCTGGTGGCGGAGCGCAACCGCTATGTGCGGCCCCAAATAAATACCCAGGGGGTTATGGATATTAAAGACGGTCGTCATCCGGTGGTGGAAAAGATGATCCCTCATGATATGTTTATTCCGAATGATACATACTTGGATGACAAAAAACACCGTGTTTCTATTATAACAGGGCCTAATATGGCCGGGAAATCTACTTATATGAGACAGGCGGCCTTAATTGTGCTGATGGCACAGATGGGATCATTTGTCCCCGCCGCCGAGGCCAACATAGGACTGGCGGACCGGATTTTTACAAGAGTAGGGGCTTCCGACGACCTGGCGTCAGGGCAGAGTACATTTATGGTGGAAATGACAGAGGTGGCCAATATTCTGCGCAATGCCACAAATAGAAGCCTTTTAATTCTGGATGAAATCGGGAGGGGTACCAGCACATTTGACGGGCTCTCTATCGCCTGGGCTGTGGTAGAATATATTTCTGATACAAAACTTTTGGGGGCAAAGACATTGTTTGCCACCCATTATCATGAGCTGACAGAACTGGAGGGCAAAATTGAGAATGTAAATAATTATTGTATTGCGGTCAAGGAAAAGGGAGATGATATTGTTTTCCTCCGTAAAATCGTGAAAGGCGGCGCAGATAAAAGCTACGGGATTCAGGTGGCCAAGCTGGCCGGAGTCCCGGACCTTGTCATTGGCCGTGCAAAAGAAATCGTAGAAGAGCTGAGCAATGAGGATATAACAACCAGGGTCAGTGAAATTGCCGCGAAGGAACAGGCGGGCAGGAAAAAAAACAGGCCTAAAAAATATGATGAAGTGGATATTGCACAGATGTCTTTGTTTGACACAGTGAAGGATGACGATGTACTTGAAGAGCTGAAAAATATAGATGTAGCAAACTTAACGCCGGTGGATGCCCTTAATATGGTATACCGGCTTCAGAATAAGCTGAAAAACCGATGGTAGGGCAGGGGATCAGATCCCTGCTGATAAAGCCTGTCCTTTCTCAGGAATGGCCAGGCCCTGTGATAGAAGGAGAGATTTTTATGCCGCATATTCAGGTGTTGGATCAAATTACAATTGATAAAATTGCTGCCGGGGAGGTCATTGAACGTCCGGCGTCTATTGTAAAGGAGCTGGCAGAAAACGCCGTTGACGCAAAAGCCACCTCTGTGGTGGTGGAAATCAAAGAGGGAGGTATTTCTTTTATCCGGATCACGGACAATGGGAGCGGGATTCCCAGAGAGGACGTCCCCTATGCCTTCCTGCGCCATTCCACCAGCAAAATCCGTAGTGTGGATGATCTGGTGCATGTAGGTTCCCTGGGGTTTCGCGGGGAGGCGCTCTCCAGTATTGCAGCGGTGACAAAGGCTGAGCTGATGACAAAAACAAGGGACGAGGATATGGGGACACGTTATGTAATAGAAGGCGGGCAGGAATTGTCTATAGACGAGGCCGGAACGCCTGACGGGACGACTTTTTTGATTAGGCAGCTTTTTTATAATGTGCCTGCAAGAAGGAAGTTTTTGAAAACTCCCATGACAGAGGCAGGGCATATACAGGATCTTCTCATGAGGCTTGCCCTTTCTCACCCTGAGGTATCTTTCCAATTGATAAACAATGGGCAGGAGAAGCTGCGGACATCCGGAAACGGAAGGCTTAAGGACGTTATTTATAATATATATGGAAGAGAGGCGGCAGCCAGCTTAATTGAAATAGATTATGAGGCAGGGGGTATGAGAATTACAGGGTATCTGGGAAAACCTGCAATCAGCCGGGGCAATAGAAATTTTGAGAATTTTTTTGTGAATGGCAGATATGTGAAAAGCGCTATGCTGTCAAAAGCGGTGGAAGATGGCTACAGGGATTTCGTCATGCAGCATAAATTCCCTTTTGTCGTACTGCATTTCCAGATGGATGGGGAGGATATCGATATTAACGTACATCCCACTAAGATGGAGCTGCGCTTTAAGAGACAGCAGGAAGTATACAATACAGTTTTTGAAGGTGTACACAGGACATTGCAGGAGCCGGAGCTGATTCCCGTGGTGGATGTGCCTGACCCTCCCCTCAATATACAGGCCCGGCAGAGTCCTTTTTTGCTAAAACCCAGGACAGATGCACTTTTGCCCAGCGATCAAGAGAAAGGGGCAAAAGGGGTGGCAGAAGCATCTGAACCTAAAGAGAGGGACGAGGAATATTTTCTGGAAAAGATGAAAGAACGGGTACTGGCTTACCACAACCGTACTTCTGCCGCAGAGGTGTCCGACACAGGCAAGATTGGCCGCCCTGGGATACAGGTGGACAAAATCCGGCAGGCGGCTGAGAAGTATAAATCTAAAGAGATACAGGCAGAAGCACAGCAAATTGTGCGGGAGACAGGCAGTTATGAGGCAAAAATGCCAGAGCCTGCCCAGATAAACCTGTTTCAGGATAATCTTCTCAGGCGGGACACCAGGGCAGAATACAAATTAATTGGGCAGGTATTTGATACATACTGGCTTGTGGAATATGAGGAAAGCCTGTATATTATAGACCAACATGCCGCCCATGAGCGTGTACTGTATGAGAGGACCTTGGAAGAAATGAAAACCAGGGACTTTACCTCCCAATATTTAAGTCCCCCTATTATATTAAGCCTTTCCATGCAGGAGGCTGAGATTCTCAGAGAAAACAAGGAGAGTTTTGACAGGATCGGATTCGAGATAGAACCTTTTGGGGGCGGAGAGTACGCGGTGCGGGCCGTGCCGGATAATTTGTTTTGCATTGCCAAAAAAGAACTTCTTATGGAAATGCTGGACGGCCTTGCAGACGGCATTTCCACCTCTATGGCCCCAGAGCTGGTGGATGAGAAAATAGCCTCCCTCTCATGTAAGGCGGCCGTAAAGGGAAATAGCAGGCTGTCGGCTATGGAGGTGGACAGCCTGATTGGGGAACTGCTTACATTGGAGAACCCTTACCATTGCCCACACGGAAGGCCTACGATTATCGCCATGACCAGGCGGGAAATGGAAAAGAAATTTAAGAGGATTGTATAAATGAAAAAACCGCTGATTATTTTGGCCGGGCCTACTGCAGCCGGCAAAACAAAAACATCTATCAGCCTTGCCAGGGCTGTGGGAGGGGAGATAATTTCTGCTGATTCTATGCAGGTGTATAGGCATATGGATATTGGATCGGCCAAGATCCGCCCTAGGGAGATGGAGGGGATCCCCCACCATCTTATAGATGTGCTGGACCCAGAAGAGGAATTTCATGTAGTACGGTTCCAGCAGATGGCAAAACAGGCTGCCCGGGAGATTTTAAGCAGAGGGAAAATCCCGATTGTTGTAGGAGGGACAGGATTTTATATTCAGGCCCTTCTATATGACATTGATTTTACGGAAAATGAAGAAGGCCGGGCCTGCAGGGAGCGTCTGGCAGCGCTGGCGGCAAAAGAAGGCGCGGCTGCCCTGCACCAAATGCTTTATCAGGTGGATCCCAAAGCGGCAGAGGACATCCATGAAAATAATATAAAACGTGTCATCAGGGCATTGGAATTTTACCAACTGACGGGGAAGAGAATCTCTCAGCATAACGAGGAAGAGAAGAAAAAGGAGTCTCCCTATAACTTCGCTTATTTTGTACTTAGTGACGACAGAGACAGGCTGTATCAGAGGATAGGCTTAAGGGTGGACAAGATGCTCTCAGAAGGGCTGGTAGAGGAGGTAAGGGCGTTGAAGGACAGAGGCCTTGGGAGGAATATGGTTTCCATGCAGGGATTGGGATATAAGGAAATCCTGGCTTTCCTGGACGGGGAGATGAGCCTGGATGAAGCTGTCTATATTCTGAAGAGAGACACGCGGCACTTTGCCAAAAGGCAGCTTACTTGGTTTAGACGGGAGAGGGACGTGATCTGGCTGAACCAGGGAGACTTTGGCTATCATGAGGAAGAGCTGTTAGAGAGAATGCTCTCAGAGCTCAAAGACCGCAGAATTATAGGAGAGAATGGAGAAATATATGGAGCTTGAGATGAATCAGATATATGAAAAACTGGGTATTAAGGAGGAAGTGCTTTTGCTTGGCCGACAGGTGGAAGCCGAACTGGCCCCCCGTTTTAAGAAATTTGATGAGACAGCTGAGTACAACCAGCTGAAGGTAATCCATGCCATGCAAAAGAACCGCGTCAGTGAAGGGTGTTTCCAGTATGCCAGCGGCTATGGTTACAATGACCCTGGAAGGGATACTCTGGAGGCGGTCTATGCAAGTACATTCCACACAGAGGCAGCTCTTGTGCGGCCGCAGATTACATGCGGCACACATGCCCTGGCCCTGGCCCTGTCAGCGAACCTGCGCCCCGGGGATGAACTTTTGTCCCCTGTAGGCAGGCCATATGATACTTTAGAGGAGGTCATCGGCATCCGCCAGTCAAAGGGTTCACTGGCGGAATACGGGATCACATACAGGCAGGTGGAGCTTCTGGAGGATGGATATTTTAACTATCCGGCTATTGCCGGGGCGATCCATGAAAAAACAAAGCTTGTGACTATCCAGCGCTCTAAAGGATATCAGACACGCCCCAGCTATTCCGTGGAAAAGATCGGGGAGCTCATTGCGTTTATCAAAGGCATAAAACCAGATATTATTTGTATGGTGGACAACTGTTATGGAGAATTTGTGGAAATATATGAACCAAGCGACGTAGGGGCAGATATGGTTGTAGGCTCCCTGATCAAAAACCCAGGCGGCGGGTTGGCTCCCATTGGCGGCTATATTGCCGGGCGCCAGGATTTAATAGAAAACTGCGCATACCGCCTGACTTCACCAGGGCTGGGAAAGGAAGTAGGGGCCTCCCTGGGGGTAATGCAGTCCTTTTACCAGGGTTTTTTCCTGGCGCCCACGGTGGTGTGCAGTGCATTAAAAAGCGCCGTGTTTGCAGCAAATATATATGAACGCCTGGGGTTTGGCGTAATCCCTGGGGGGCATGAATCCAGGCACGACATTATCCAGGCGGTGGAGCTTGGATCTGCGGAGGGAGTCATTGCTTTTTGTAAAGGAATCCAGTCTGCCGCCCCGGTGGACAGCTATGTAAGTCCAGAACCATGGGCCATGCCAGGTTACGACAGCGATGTGATCATGGCAGCCGGGGCTTTCGTCCAAGGTTCCTCCATAGAGCTGAGTGCAGACGGCCCCATCAAACCTCCTTATGCCGTATACTTTCAGGGCGGACTGACCTGGCCCCATGGAAAACTGGGAATCTTAAAATCTTTGCAGAGCATGGCTGACGCAGGGGTGGTTTCCCTTGATATGCTGTCCGCCCGGTAAAGATAGAGGAGGTAAGAAAAAGTATGCAGAAAATTGCAGTGATAGGAGGAGGGCCATCGGGAATGATGGCAGCTATAACGGCTGCCCAGGCAGGCGCAGAGGTATTGATCCTGGAACAGAAGGAAAAGTTGGGTAAAAAGCTGCTCTCAACAGGTAATGGGAGATGTAATTTTACCAACCTGCACCAGGAACCAATCTGCTACCATTGTGAGGACACGACATTCCCATGGAGAATTGTAGAAAAATTTAATGTACAGCAGACTGTCTCTTTTTTTCTCAGCCTCGGTGTCTATTCCCGCAACAGGAACGGATATTTATATCCCCAGTCAGACCAGGCCAGCGCTGTTTTAGAGGTGCTTCGGCTGGAGGCTGAAAGGCTGGGTGTTAAGATACAGACATCTGTCAGGTGTACAGAAATCCTTCCTTCTAAAAAGGGATTTCAAATCTATACAGACAGAGGGACTGTCCGGGCCGGCAAAGTAGTCTTATCTGCGGGATCCAAGGCCGCGCCTGCCCTGGGATCAGATGGAAGCGGCTATACTATGGCCAGGCGCCTGGGGCATACGCTTGTCCCCGTGCTTCCGGCACTGGTACAGTTAAGGTGCAGAGAGACATTTTATAAAAAAATCGCAGGAGTCAGGGCAAATGGAAGCGTATCTGTCTATATAGACGGGGCCCTCCAGGCAAGGGATCAGGGCGAGATTCAGCTGACAGACTATGGGATTTCAGGGATCCCTGTATTTCAGGTAAGCAGATATGCATCCATCGGCCTTTTTCAAAAAAAACAGGTTACGGCTGTTTTAAATTTCATGCCTGACTTTACAAAAGAACAGTTTACTGCATTTTTAAAGAGGCGCATAGAGGAGAGGCCAGAGAAAAAAATGGAGGATTTTTTCACCGGACTTTTTCACCAGAAGCTTTCTGCCTTGTGGCTGCATATCGCCCATGTGGATGGGAAAAAGCAGGCGGGAGCCTGTTCAGATCAAGAAATAGAAGGGATGGCTAAGGCTATCTGTTCCCTTGAAACAAAGATACAGGCAGCCAATCCTTTTGAAAAAGCACAGGTTTGCAGAGGCGGTGTTGCCACAGAGGAGGTCTGCCCTGAAACATTAGAGTCCCTGCGTATCCCGGGACTATATTTTGCAGGTGAAATCCTGGATGTGGATGGACTCTGCGGAGGATATAACCTTCAGTGGGCCTGGTCCAGCGGATATGTAGCAGGAAAGGCCGCCGCAGGTTCCTGATGGCTGCCGGCGCTTATGATACAAGGGGGAGGTTCCCCGGAAAGGATAGGGGATGTCCCCTTAGTCACAATTATGCTTAGAATTAACCAATTAAAACTTCATCCCGGCCATACATCAGAAGAGATGGAGCACAAGATTTGTACCTTTCTCCATATAAAAAGAGAAAGCCTGCAGAGTTATCGGATTATAAAACAATCTGTGGATGCACGTAAAAAACCGGAGGTTTTTTTATCATACGTTATCGATGTAAAAATAAAGCAGGAAGAGGCTGTTTTTAGAAGAATGAAAAAACAGGTTCAGAAGGCAGAAGAAAAAAAATACCATCTTGTGCGTTGTGGAGGGCAGAGAATGCCGGGCAGGGCCATCATCGCAGGCAGTGGGCCGGCTGGTTTATTCTGCGCTTACCTGCTTGCAGAAAGAGGGTTCAGGCCCCTTGTTTTAGAGCGGGGAAAATGCGTAGAGCAGAGGCGGCAGGATGTGGAAGCCTTTTGGAGGGAGGGGTCTCTGGACCCAGATTCTAATGTACAGTTTGGTGAGGGCGGAGCGGGAACTTTTTCCGACGGCAAGCTCAATACACTGGTCAAAGATCCTGCTGGAAGGAGCCGTTTTGTATTGGAGACATTTGTGCGCCATGGGGCGCCGGAGAGTATCCTGTATGAACAGAAACCACATATCGGGACAGATGTTTTATCAGACGTAGTCAGAAATATGCGCCAAAGTATCCAGGGTATGGGCGGGGAGGTCCGGTTCATGAGCCAGGTGACAGATATCGGACTGTCAGAGGATACATGCTCCCTGCGCTCTGTCATAGTAAATGGGCAGGAGGAAATCCCCGCCGGCCTGTTAGTCCTTGCAATTGGGCACAGCGCCAGGGATACTTTTGAAATGCTTTCCAAAAGGGCCCTTGAAATGCAGGCTAAATCCTTTGCCGTGGGAGTGAGGATAGAGCATCCACAGTCCATGATAACAAAGTGCCAATATGGCAGAGAGGAATATCCGGGACTTCCAGCTGCATCCTACAAGCTGGCAAAGCAGCTGGCCAATGGGAGGGGAGCCTATACATTCTGCATGTGTCCCGGCGGATATGTAGTCAATGCATCCTCCGAGAAAGGCCGCCTTGCCGTCAACGGCATGAGTTATCATGCAAGGGACGGCGTCAATGCCAACAGTGCAGTGATTGTCACGGTCACTCCAAAAGATTACGGAGAGGGGCATCCCCTTGCTGGGGTTAAGTTCCAGCAGGATTTGGAAGAGCGGGCCTTCAGGCAGGGAGGGGGACGTATCCCTGTGCAGTGCTTCGGTGATTTCTGCCGCAATGAGCCAATGAAAAGCCTGGGAGGGATTTTGCCACAGATGAAGGGAACCTATGCACTGGCGAATGTCAGGGACATTTTTCCAGATAATATTGCAGAGTCCCTGGAGCAGGGGATTTTGGCCATGGACAAAAAAATACCAGGTTTTGCAAGGGCAGACGCAGTACTGTCCGGGGTAGAGAGCAGGACTTCTTCCCCTGTCCGGCTGCCTAGAAACCAGGAATTTGAAAGTAACATAAGAGGGATTTATCCTTGCGGCGAGGGGGCAGGATATGCTGGCGGGATTACCTCGGCGGCAATGGACGGGATGAAAACAGCAGAGGCAGTTATCCAGAAATACAGGCCTTAGAAAGTGACTTCACAAAAAATTAAGAATGCAGACCCTATACATGATTTTTAATTTATGCTAAAATAAATCATTGTATTGTGTTATCGGCAGTCCCTGTATGAAGTTGAAAGAAAAACAAAATACGATCAAGGAACTGCTTGAGGAAGAGAGGCCTTATGAAAAATGTGAGAGGTTTGGGGCGAGTAATTTGACGAATATTGAATTACTGGCTGTTTTGTTGCGTACAGGAACAAGGGGGGAGAGTTCCCTTAAACTGGCGGAGAAGATTCTATATCCCATATTTTCACAGGAAGGCATACTAAATATACATCACTGGACTATGGAACAGCTGCTCCAGGTAAAAGGGATCGGAAAGGTAAAGGCAGTCCAGATCCTCTGCCTATCGGAGCTTTCCAAAAGGCTGTCCAAGGCAACCGCGCAGGCGGGGCTTAGTTTCAGTACACCAGCCTCTATTGCCCGGTATTATATGGAAGATATGAGGCACCAACGGCAGGAGGCCATGAAGCTTTTGCTTCTAAATACAAAGACAAGATTAATTGGAGAGACAAATATATCCAAAGGGACTGTCAATGCAGCAGTTATCTCACCGAGAGAGTTATTTGTGGAGGCCCTGCAGAAAAATGCGGTTTCTATTATCCTGCTCCACAATCATCCCAGCGGGGATCCTACCCCCAGCAAGGAAGATGTTCTAATTACTAAAAGAATCAGGGATGCAGGAGACTTGATAGGCATCGAACTTTTGGACCATATTATTATAGGAAATAACTGCTATATCAGCTTGAGGGAAAAGGGATTTATAAGATAGGGGAAGGTTTTTAATATGGCCAGAAATGTGTATGGGTTAGATCT
This sequence comes from Luxibacter massiliensis, assembly GCF_900604355.1. Taxonomy (NCBI): domain Bacteria; kingdom Bacillati; phylum Bacillota; class Clostridia; order Lachnospirales; family Lachnospiraceae; genus Luxibacter; species Luxibacter massiliensis. The sequence continues at coordinate 1,672,814 of NZ_UWOE01000001.1, forward strand.
GGGGACATATGAAATAAAGGTATATGACAAGAAGAAGGATACAGTCTGGAAAGAAAAAAATGTCATTGCCATGCAGGATAAAAAGTATATTTTCTCTGTAGGCGATAAAGCCTATGAAATGTACGAGAAAGCACCTGGCAACATTCAGGTTGTGTTTCCTATGCAGAATGGCGTAATCGCACATTTTGACGATATGCAGTATCTGCTGCAGAGCCTTCTGAAAATGGATAAACAGTTTTCCAGGGGGGCAGAGTATGTGATCGCCGTGCCTACCGATGTCACGGAGGTAGAGAAGAAGGCGTTTTATGACCTGGTTTTCCATTCTACGGCAAAGGCAAAATCTGTCCGTATAGTGGAGCGGGGAATTGCAGATGCTGTTGGCATGGGCCTGGATATCTGGAAAGAGAAGGGGGTTTTTATTGCCAACTTTGGAGGGGAGACTACAGAGCTCTCAATCCTGGCATCAGGCGGTATGGTATTAAACCGCCTTGTCAAAATAGGGGGCGTCCATTTTGACACTGCCATTGCCAACCTTGTCAGGCACAATAAGGACTTTCTCATTGGACGTTTGACGGCAGAGACGCTCAGGCGTGAGTTTGGAGTCTTTGAACAGAAAGCAGACACCTCCATGATAGCTGCAGGGAGGGACCTGATCACAGGCGTGCCCCAGCAGAGAAGTATTCCCATTGGGATTGTCAGGGCAGCCATGAAGGAACCTCTTGAAGAGTGTGTCCGCTCTATAAAAACTATGCTGGACCGTTCTCCCCCTGATGTGCGCAGGGCCATTGACATAAATGGCATCTGCCTGACAGGAGGGCTGGCCAATTTGAGGGGACTGTCTACATATCTGGAGGAAATTATTGGCCTGCCGGTAAAGACAGTAAAAAATCCAGAACTCTGTGCTGTGGCCGGACTGAAGAAGATTATTTTGAATAAAGAATATAGAAAGCTGACATATTCCATGTTAGATGAAGATTATAGGTGGCTTAGATAGAATGAAAAAGAAAAATCAAACCTCTTCCACAAGTAAATATTGGCTGGCTGGCCTGTCTGTATTCTGTATCCTGCTGATGGTCCTGTCCGTATTTTCGGATAAGGCTGCCGGGCCTTTTAAAGGGATAGCAAGTGTGACAGTCATACCCATGGAGAAAGGGATCAATCAGATTGGTACATGGCTTGCAGATGTCAGTGAGAATTTTGAGACTCTCCAGCAGGTCAGAAAAGAAAATGAAAAGTTGCAGAGCAAAGTAGATGAGCTGATTACGGAGAATAATAATCTGCAGGAAGAGAGGTATGAACTGGAACGTCTGCAGGAATTGTACAAACTAGATCAAAATTATGCAGATTATGAAAAGACAGGGGCCCATGTCATTGGAAAGGATTCGGGCAACTGGTTCAGCACGTTTACAATCGATAAGGGAAGCATGGATGGAATCGAGGTAGATATGAATGTTATGGCTGGAAGCGGCCTGGTGGGGATTGTCACGAAGGTAGGCCCGACCTGGGCCACCGTGCGTTCTATTATTGATGATTCCAGCAATGTAAGCGGCATGGCATTGACCACATCAGATAAGTGCATGGTCCGGGGGGACCTGACCCTGATCAATGATGGGAAGATCCGGTTTGAGCAGATGGAGAATAACGAAAATAAGGTACAGGTGGGGGATCAGATAGTCACCTCCCACATCAGTGATAAATATCTCCAGGGGATCCTGGTAGGATATATCAGTGAGATCAATGTGGACTCAAATAATCTGACACGGTCTGGCTACATTACGCCAGTGGTGGATTTCAAAAACCTGCAGGAGGTTCTAGTCATCACAACGACTAAAGCAGACCTGACAGGCAAGAAAGCCGAATAAAGGCTACATGGAGCCATATGTCTTACCATCGGCAGGAAAGGAGTAGATAAGGGATGAAAAAAATGAAAGCAAAAAGAGTGGCTGTGACTGCCCTGATTCTGCTCGTATGCTATTTGCTGCAGTGTACTGTGTTTCCAAATCTGGCGCTGGCATCTATTAAACCTAATCTTATGATTGTCTTAACCGCAGCCTTTGGCTTTATGCGGGGGCCAAAGGAAGGGATGCTAACCGGCTTTTTTTCAGGACTGCTAATGGATATACAGTTCGGCAATATTTTGGGATTCTATGCCTTGATATATTTGCTGATCGGGTTTACCAACAGTCTGTTCCAGCAGGTATATTATGATGAGGACATCAAGCTTCCGCTGGTACTGATAGCAGCCAGTGAATTTTTATATGGGCTGGTCATTTATCTTTTGATGTTTATGCTGAGAAGTGAATTTCATTTTATTTACTATCTTAGTCATAATATTGTGCCTGAGCTCATATATACTATTGTGACTGCTCTTATTTTATACCCGCTGATTTTATACGTGAACCGTAAACTAGAGGCAGAAGAAAAAAGGAGTGCAAGTAAATTTGTTTGAACGTATTAAAGATGCAGTTTATCGGATCATAAAGTCACGGCTGTTTGTCTTAATTCTGGCCTTTTGCGTACTGTTTGCCATACTTATTAACAGAGTATTTTATCTGCAGATAGTAAAAGGACAGGATTATCTGGACAATTATAAGCTGCAGATCCTCAAAACAAGAGAAATCATGGGGACAAGGGGCAACATCTATGACAGGAATGGAAATCTTCTTGCCTACAATGAGCTGGCCTATTCCGTGACAATAGAAGATAATATTACTGCTGATACACGGGCGGAGAAGAACAAAATCCTCAATGAGATTCTTGAAAAGGTTATACAGATTGTAGAATCTAACAAAGATTCTGTGATCAGTGATTTTGGGGTAGTCCTGGACTCTGCTGGAAATTATGAGTACTCACAGACGAATGAGACATTGAAGCTGCGTTTTATTGCGGATGTCTATGGCCTTGATACAATTGATAAGCTGGATGAGGAGCAGAGGAATGCAACGGCAGAAGATATAATAGAATATCTCTGCACAGATGAGACCTATGGATATGGGCTGGACATAAAAAATACGGACAAGTCCCATATACTTAAAATGGTAAACCTCCGCTACGCCATGAACCTGAACAGTTTCCAGAAATTTATTCCCACTACCCTTGCCACAAATGTCAGTGACGAGACAGTGGCCGCAGTTATGGAGAACCTGGATCAATTGGACGGAGTGGATGTGGCGGAGGATTCCATGCGCCACTATACGGACAGCCAGTATTTTGCCTCTATCATCGGGTACACTGGCAAAATATCCCAGGAAGAATACAATGCCCTGGACAAGGAACAGAAGAAAAAGTATTCCCAGACAGATATTGTGGGGAAATCAGGCCTGGAGCAGACAATGGACGAGGTGCTGCAGGGTGTGAAAGGTGAGACTGAGTTCTATGTAGACAGCGTAGGCAAGGTAACTGAGACTGTCAGCAACAAAGACCCTGAGGCGGGCAATGACGTCTATCTCACCATCGATAAGGATCTGCAGATACAGACCTACCAGTTAATAGAGGAGAAGCTGGCTGGTATTGTGCTTTCTAAGCTGCGCAATGTGATGAACTACGATCCCAGCACAACCTCAGATGCAAGCGAGATCATCATTCCTGTGGATGATGCTTACAATGCTTTTATTGGGAATGAGATCATCGATGAGACACATTTCGGGGCCGAGGATGCAAAGACAGTTGAAAAACAAGTATATTCTATATTTGAGCAGCGAAAGGAAGCGGCCATAACGGAAATCATCAATGAGATGAACAATAGCAGTGCGGCTGCCTATAAAGATCTGTCAGCAGAGATGAAGGCATATATGGATTATATTTCTATTGATGTCCTGCAGAATGATGCACAGATACTTGTGTCAGATGACATTGATACATCAGATGAGGTCTACAGGCAGTGGACCACTGACGAGTCAATCAGCCTGAACAGATATCTGAACTATGCAATTTCCAAGAACTGGATTGATACCTCCAAGCTGTCAGACTATGTTTCGGCAGAGAAATATTCCGATTCGGCAGAAATTTATCAGGGGATTTTAACATTTTTACAAGATTATTTGAATTCAGATGTTAATTTCGACAAACTTCTCTACAAATATCTTATAAAATCAGGTAGTATCACTGGCGCACAAATTTGTGCCATGGTATATGAGCAGGGTGTCCTGCCTATGGATGAAGGGACATATAACGGACTGGTAAGCGGCAGTGTGGATTCCTATACGTGGCTGTATCAGAAGATACAGAGCCTGGAGATCACCCCCGGGCAGCTGGCGCTGGAGCCATGTACAGGTTCTGCTGTTGTCAGCGATCCAAACACAGGCGAAGTGCTGGCCTGTGTCTCCTATCCGGGATATGACAATAACCGGCTGGCAAACACGATGGATTCAAAATATTATAACCAGCTTGTAACCGGACTGTCCCGTCCGTTTTACAATAATGCCACACAGGAGAGGACTGCTCCAGGTTCCACTTATAAAATGCTTTCCTCTGTAGCTGCGCTTACCGAAGGCCTGATTACCGGGGAAACGTATATCAACTGTACCGGTGAATTTGACAAAGTTACCCCCAGCCCAAGATGCTGGGCTTACCCTGGTTCCCATGGCGGCCTCAACGTGGTCGGCGCACTGGAGGTTTCCTGCAATGTATTTTATTACGATGTGGGATATAACCTGGGATTGGATTCCCAGGGGAATTATGACAGCGACAAAGGTGTGGAGGTTCTTGGTAAGTATGCAGAAGAATTTGGCCTGGGGGAAAAGTCGGGACTTGAGATACCAGAATCAGAGCCTCAGATTTCTGATGAATATTCTGTACAGACAGCGATCGGGCAAGGCAACAATAACTATACAGTAAGCCAGTTAAACAGATATGTTGCCACAGTGGCAAACAAAGGAACTGTATATAATCTTACCCTTTTGGATAAAACCACTGATGTGAACGGAAAGATTATCAAGGAATATGAGCCAGTCATTGCAAACCAAATGGAGGATGTAAGCAGCAATACGTGGAACTTGGTCCATCAGGGCATGATCGCCATGATCCAGGATACCTCTAGTTTTTCGGGACTTGGCATATCCATGGCAGGAAAAACCGGTACGGCACAGCAGAGTGCAGTCCATCCGGACCACGGCTTATTTGTAGGATTTGCCCCTGCGGAGACGCCGGAGATTGCCATTGCGGTCCGTATTGCAAACGGTTACAGCTCATCCTATGCTGCTGAAATAGGCAGGGATATTGTCAGGGCAAATTATAAACTTGCCGATAAAGAGGAACTAATTACCGGCTCCGCCGCAGAGCTGGGCACAGCCATCGCAGGCGACTAGAAAAGGATGTGAAATACGTGGACAGGCTGGTAACGATTAAGAGTAACCGCTACGGGATCGAAGTCCATTTAGACCCCCAGGTATCTTTTGATACACTGCTGGAGAGCCTTTTTACTAAATTAAAGGACTCTGCCAAATTTTTTGAGGGGGCGAAGATGGCAGTATCATTTCTGGACCGGAAACTTTCGGACAGAGAGGAACAGATCATACTGGATTTGATTGCCGAGACAACCGGACTTGATATTGTGTGTATCGTTGACCGGGATGAAACCAATGAAATGACATACAAAAGCATTGTAGAAAATACGCTCACTAATATTTCCAGGCGGGAAGGGCAGTTCTACAGAGGTACTTTAAGCCGAAAACAAGTGCTGGAATCTGATACAAGCATCATCATACTGGGTGATGTGGAGTTTGGCGCTAAAGTTATTGCCAAGGGAAATGTTGTGATTGTTGGTTCTCTCACAGGCTCTGTCCATGCGGGGGCATCAGGAGACAGGGGGGCGTTTATAGCAGCTTTGTCCATGCAGCCTAAACAACTTCGAATTGGCGATATTGAAGCAAGACGTCAGGCCATTCACCAGGAGAGCCTGATGAGTGGAGGCCCAAAGGTAGCGGTGGCCGACGGGCGCCGGATATATGTGGATCCGCTTGTAGACTAATCATAGGAATAAGAAGTTGTAGGAGGAAGAAAACAATGGGAGAAGTTATTGTCATTACATCAGGAAAAGGCGGAGTTGGAAAAACGACTACGACAGCAAATATAGGTATTGGGTTGTCCCGGCTTCATAAAAAGGTTATTGTCATTGATACAGATCTAGGGCTTAGGAACCTGGATGTTGTTATGGGACTGGAAAACAGGATAGTATATAACCTGGTGGATGTCATCGAGGGAAGCTGCCGCCTGAAACAGGCACTGATTAAGGACAAGCGTTTCGAGGAACTGTATTTGCTTCCTTCAGCCCAGACAAAGGATAAGTCCTCCGTCTCTCCGGAGCAGATGCGCAAGCTGATTGCTGATCTGAGGGACGAGTTTGATTACATACTTCTGGATTGCCCGGCGGGTATTGAGCAGGGGTTTGAGAATGCTGTTGCCGGAGCTGACAGGGCAATTATTGTCACTACGCCGGAAGTATCAGCCATACGTGACGCAGACCGGATTATCGGCCTTCTGGAGACTCACGGCATTAAGAAAAACGACTTGATTATAAACCGCCTCCGTGTGGATATGGTAAAACGGGGGGACATGATGTCTGTAGACGATGTGACAGAAATTCTTGCCATCCATCTGCTCGGCGTCATCCCTGATGATGAACAGGTTGTGATTGCCACAAACCAGGGAGAGCCTATTATCGGCACAGACTGTATTTCTGGACAGGCCTATTCTAACGTGTGCCGCCGCATACTTGGCGAGGATATACCTATCACAGATTTCAGCAAGCCAGAAGGTTTCCTGGCCAAATTCTCCAGCCTGTTTAAGAAAAACTAGGAGGAAACTATATGAGTGTGCAATCTGTCCATGTTGCAAAAGAAAGACTGAAAACTCTGCTTATAGCAGACAGAATGCAGTGTACACCTGAAACAGCGGAAAGATTTTCTACAGATATGTATCACACAGTCTCGAAATATTTGGAAATCCGGCCGGAAAATTTTCACATGAAGATAACCCATGCAGATATACATATTAAGATAACAGGAGAGAGCTATTGAAACTTCAACTTCATTTTTTGAATATTAAGCAGAGATACCATTTAAAAGACTATAAATTCAGCCTGGTTGCGCTTGTAACTGCAATTTCGGTCATAGGTGTATTTGTGGTAGGAAGTGCACAGGCATCCTCACAGGGACGGCAGCTGGCCGGTGTCATACTTGGCACGCTGGCGATGGTTGTCATTTCCCTGATCGATTATAAGTGGGTACTGAATCTGTACTGGCTTATGTATGGGATCAATATTGTACTGCTCCTCGCAGTGTTATTTTTTGGTGAGAATATCAATGGCGCTACAAGATGGCTGAATCTTGGTTTTGTACAGTTTCAGCCGTCTGATTTAACAAAACTGATCACAATTTTATTCTTTGCAAAATTCCTGATGGAACGTGAGGAGGCAGTTAATAATAAAAAGACTATTATTCAGGCCGCGGCCCTTATACTGCCGTCCCTGATTCTTATATATAAACAGCCCAACCTGTCTAATACAATCTGCCTGGCGGCATTGTTCTGTATTATGTTGTATTTAGGCGGCCTCAGCTATAAATTTATTGGGACTGTACTGGCCATTGTTATACCTACAGGAGCCCTTTTCCTCAGTATTGTGGTGCAGCCTAACCAGCCCTTTTTAAAAGATTATCAGCAGAAGAGGATACTGGCATGGCTAGAGCCTGAGAAATATGCGTCAGATGAGGCATACCAGCAGATAAATTCAGTCATGGCCATTGGTTCAGGAATGCTGACAGGGAAAGGGTATAACAGCAATACGACAACCTCTGTAAAAAATGGCAATTTTATTTCTGAACCCCAGACAGATTTTATCTTTGCCATAATCGGGGAAGAATTGGGATTTGTGGGTTGTTGTGTGGTCATAATTTTGTTATTATTGATTGTAATAGAATGTATTCTAATAGGTTTAAGGGCCAAGGATACTGGAGGCCGGCTGATTTGCGGAGGAGTCGCCACACTGATAGGTGTACAGAGTTTTATCAATATCAGTGTGGCCACACAGATTTTTCCAAACACAGGTATTTCCCTGCCATTTGTCAGTTATGGCATGACCTCTATCGTGTGCCTGTACATGGGAATTGGCTTTGTATTGAATGTCGGTTTGCAGCCTAATAAATATCAGTAGAGGAGATAGCAATATGAATATAGGGTTAGTAGCACATGATGCAAAAAAGAAATTAATGCAGAATTTTTGTATTGCTTACAGAGGAATTTTGAGTAAGCATGAGCTGTATGCCACGGGGACAACGGGCAATCTGATAGAAAATGTTACAAATTTAGTTGTCCATAAATATCTTGCAGGGCATTTGGGAGGGAAACAGCAGCTTGGCGCACAGATAGAGCATAATGAGATGGATCTGTTAATATTTTTCAGGGATCCCCTCTCCCCCCACTCCCATGAACCAGATGTCAATGATATTGTAAAGCTGTGCGACATGTACAATATTCCTATCGCTACAAATATAGCCACTGCAGAGGCTCTAATTCTAGCATTAGACAGAGGAGATTTAGACTGGCGTGAAATGTATAAATAGAGTGCTCCTTTCAGGAATCTTTTTTTTAATCATAGTGTTTGGAACTGGGTGCAGCAAAACGGAGCCTTCTTATGACCAGGCAGCGGAGTATGAGAAAGCCAATTATGATAGGAATATGTATCAGGGCACCTTTTTTGCCGAAGATTTATGTGTGACAGACACGGATGTGCCGCTTGAAGGATATCAGGCAGACGGCAGCCTGCATGCCTCTGGACTGTTTGATATAAAGGACGAGAAGGTTCTCTGTGCAGACAGGATCCATGAGAGGCTGTATCCGGCCAGCACTACCAAAGTTATGACGGCTTACCTTGCCCTGAGATATGGGAATCTGGATGATGTTGTGACGGTCAGTGAGAGTGCCACACAGTTCGCACCCGATGAACAAGTGTGCGGCCTGAATCCAGGGGATACGCTGACCCTGTATGACCTCCTGTGCGGCCTGACCCTTGCATCAGGAAATGACTGTGCTGCGGCCATTGCTGAATACATGGCCGGAAGCATGGAAGCCTTTGCTGATATGATGAACCAGGAGGCTGCCAGCCTGGGCGCAACAAATACACATTTCGTGAATGCACATGGACTGCACGATGAGAATCATTATACAACAGCGTATGATTTATATCTTATGTTTAATGCCTGTGTGAAGGATCAGAGATTTATAGACATTATTTCAATGGATTCCTATACCGCAGAGCTGACGGACCAGGCCGGTGCAGTCCGCACAGAGGTGTGGGAGCCAACAAACTACTATTCACTGGGCCTGTCCGCACCCCCAGAAGGAATCCGTGTATTTGGCGGGAAAACAGGTACCACTGACCAAGCTGGCTCCTGTGTGATACTCTACAGCCAGGATCTGGAAAACCGCCCTTATATTTCGGTTATCATGGGTGCCCCGGACAAAGATACCCTGTATGTGGATATGACTGCACTTCTTTCAGCTGGACTTACTGCCAGTACGAAAGGCCATTAAACGGAATTCCTAGATAAGGGATTTTCAGTAAATGCTTATGAGCCGCGTATCGTGGAATATCCATAATACGCGGCTCATAAGTTCATTATGTTTGCTTAAACCTAAGGTTTTTCTCCTACTCCATCCGGTTTATTCTTCCAAAGAGACTGATGAGATAGAGTCCGCAAAGACCGACTATCGTATACACAATTCTGGAAAGCCAGCTTAAATTTCCAAAGAGAAAGGCTACTAAATCAAAACGAAAGATGCCGACCAGAAGCCAGTTGACTGCCCCGATTATCACTAGTGTAAGAGCAGTGTTATCAAACCACTTCATATTATTTCCTCCTTTTCAATATCAATGATTTTATTATTACCGCAAAAACTGGAAATATACACATAAAAATGTTATACTATAAAAGTTATCAACAAAAAGTGAAGATTTATGGGATGTACTGAAAATCACTTTCCAGAGGGAGTGTATATACTCTTAAGATGAATTTTCATATACATCCTGCATATTTACCCTTCCGGAGGTATACGGGATTGGCAAGTCGAAAGGACAATTCTATTAATATAAAAAAGTATAAAAGAACACGTGACATGAACGTTGGCATTTTTATTTTTGCCATTGTATTAATTTACCTGATCGTAACGATAGTTATGTATGCGACAACCAAACGGATTTCCACATATGAAGTGAGAGAGGGGAGTATATTAAAGGACAACTCATATACAGGGCTTGTATTGAGGGAGGAACAGCTCATTAATGCAGAGAAGTCGGGATATATTAATTATTTTCAGAATGAAAACAGTAAGGTCAAGGCAGGGACGAATATCTATGCCATTTCTGCCGGAAAATTATCATACGGCGATGAGGGCGGGGAATCTGCCGTCACTCTGAGTCCTGAGGAGCAGTCAGCGCTGGTCGTAAAAACACAAAATTTTAATGAAAATTTTAACCCGCAGAAATTTTCTTCTGTGTATTCTTTGAAGAATGAGATTACTAACACTATGCAGACTGCATCCAACCAGACTAAGACTGCCCGGATGGATTCTGTAATCTCCCAAAATGGCGGGACGGCAGATATATATTCTACCTCCCGGGACGGCCTTGTGGTCCTGAGTTTTGACGGATGTGAGTCCCTCACTGAAGATTCCTTTAAAAAAGACGATTTTGACCGCAGTACCTATGAGAGTGTTGGGCTGGAGGATAATATGCAGGTAAAGGCGGGGGATCCGGCATATAAATTAGTGACAAGTGAAAATTGGTCTGTTATCGTAGAATTAGATGAAAGCGCCGCCAGAGAATTGGCAGATGTGACGTATGTAAAAACCAGGATCGATAAGGACAGTGAAACTATATGGGCCAACTTTTCTATTATGAGCAGGGATGGAGCCTATTATGGCAAGCTGGACTATGACAACTCCATGATACGCTATGCAAATGACAGATTTTTGAATATAGAATTGATCCTGGAGGATGAGAGCGGTTTAAAGATTCCTAAAAGCTCAGTGATAGAGAAAGATTTTTATGTGATACCCGAGGAATATATTACATATGGCGGAAATAGTTCATCTCCAGGCGTGAATGTACAAAAGGGGAGCGGTGTTTCTTTTCAGACAGTGGATATTTACAAAACAACGGAAGAAGGGGACGTTTATTTGAATCCGTCTCAATTTGGCCAGGGAACTGTGCTTGTCAGGCCAGAATCTTCCGAGACCTTGGAATTGAAGGAAACTCAGCCCTTGAAGGGAGTGTACAATATCAATAAAGGATATGCCGTATTCAAGCAGATTACTGTTTTATGTGAAAGTGACGAGTATTATATAGTGCAGGAGGGTGATTCCTATGGATTGTATAATTATGACCATATAGTACAGGACGGAAGTTCGGTAGAAGAAGACGAAGTTGTTTTTCAATAGACAGAAAATTTATTTTTAATGTTAGGAGTTACAGTGATGATCAAAGAGCAGTTGGAAGTAGTAGAGCAGAAGATACAGGCAGCCTGCAGAAGGGCAGGCAGAGAACGCTCAGAAGTTACATTGATTGCAGTGAGCAAGACAAAACCCGTGGATCTCCTTAAGGAGGCATATGATGCAGGAGCCAGGGAATTCGGGGAAAATAAAGTCCAGGAGCTGATGGATAAGATTGACGTACTTCCTGAAGATATTAACTGGCATATGATAGGGCATCTGCAGACAAATAAAGTAAAATACATAGTGAGCAGGACATGCTTGATCCATTCAGTGGATTCCATGAAGCTTGCCCAGGCCATTGACAAGGAGGCCGCAAAGAAAAACTGTATTGCAAAGGTACTGGTTGAGGTAAATGTGGCGGGGGAGGAAAGCAAATTTGGCCTAAAAGTTGATGAAGTGGTTCCATTTATTGAAAAAGCAGCTCTCCTGCCTAATATAAAGGTATGCGGACTTATGACTATAGCTCCCTTTGTAGAAGATCCAGAGGAAAATCGTCCGGTTTTCGCTGATTTACAGAAATTATCTGTTGACATTAGGAAGAAAAACATTGATAATGTTAATGTGAGCATACTCTCGATGGGGATGACCAATGACTATGAAGTTGCGATTGAAGAGGGCGCAACTATGATCCGTGTAGGCACTGGTATATTTGGCGCCAGGAATTATGCCAATTAAACGGGTTCATTGGTAGCGGAGATGTTTGCGAAATAAGATTATGTTAGGAGAGCATAAGATAGGAGTGTAAATATGGGTGTGTTTGATAAATTTTTGGACATCATGAAGTTGAACGACGATGATTATGATGACGACGATTTCTATGATGATGAGTTCGATGATGATGATTTTGACGATAAATCACGTCACTCTCTGTTTACCAAAAAGAGCAGGGATGACTACGATGATTTTGACATTCAGGAAAATAAAAAATCCGCTGCATCAGGCAGCGGCAAGGTAACTCCTATGCGCCAGCCTGCATCCAGAAAAAATGGCAATATGGAGGTCTGTGTGGTGAAGCCTTCTTCTGTGGATGATTCCAGGGAAATTACGGAGACACTTCTGGCCGGCCGCACAGTTATATTGAACCTGGAGGGGATGGATCTGGAGATTGCACAGCGGATTATTGACTTTATATCTGGCGCTGCATTTGCCATCAGCGGGAACCTTCAGAAGATATCTAATTATATCTTTCTTGTGACGCCGACTAATGTAGACATTTCCGGCGATTTACAGGACTTGCTGAGCGGATCTATGGAGACGGCCAACGTAAAAGGAAGATTTTAAGATTAGTATGACAAAGGAAGAACAGCTATTGGAAAGGCGGCTTGCTGAACTGTCAAAGACCGCATACCACCGTAATATTGTTACATATTCAGATTTTTTAAATCTGAATGAATTAAATATTCTTTATTCTCTGCCGAAAGATAAGCTGTATACAAGATATATCACTTTCGGCGGATATGTCCCAGCAGAGCGTCAGATGGCAGCTTTCCTACCTGATGCTCTTTATTTGTGCGGCATTTTTGGGGAAGATGAGACTGTGCTTCATCAGAACTTCCCTTTTTGTGCAGTTTATGTTAAGCCCGCCCATGAAAAATATGCAGAGGACTTAACCCACCGTGACTACCTGGGAGCAGTACTGAATTTGGGAATTGAGCGTTCACGCTTAGGGGACATACTCATTGTTGGGAAAGGGGCCATACTCTTTATCTGCAGCTCGCTTAAGGAGTACCTGACAGAGGGACTTCGGCGTGTCCGCCATACAGATGTATCTGTTTCCCTGGCAGATATGGATACTTTTACATATACTCCAAGGATTGAGGAGATAAAAGGGACTGTTGCCTCTGTCCGCTTAGACAGCTTGTTATCTCTGGCGTTTTCTTCTTCACGTACGAAACTCTCTGGACTGACAGAGGGGGGTAAAGTGTATGTCAATGGGCGGCTCATTACAAGCAATGGCTTCCAGCCCAAAGAAAACGATGTGATCTCAGTCAGAGGTATGGGCAAGTTTCAGTATATAGGCACTTTATCCAAGACAAAAAAGAATAGAATTTTTGTTATTATACATAAATATGTGTAAATTCTATATTAGCTGTAAAGGAAAGTGAATTATGGACAATAGAAGTACCAAGACAGCCTGGAGTTATTTGCTGGCTGTTGTAAGCTGCGCTGTATTGATTGTTTTGGATCAGGCAACAAAATGGATGGCAGTTGTGTATTTGAAAGATCAGCCTCCTTTTATAATCTGGGAGGGAATATTTAAGCTTGAATATTTGGAAAACAGAGGGGCGGCCTTTGGGCTCATGCAGAACAGGCAGATCCTGTTTGCTGTTGGGGCTGTATTGATTGTGGCCCTAGTGGGGGTTATTTACCGGAAAATGCCACATACACGAAGATATTATCTTCTGAGACTCTGTTTTGTGCTTCTTAGTTCAGGGGCCGTGGGAAATCTGATAGACAGAGTACGCTTAAATTATGTGGTCGATTTCTTTTATTTTGAATTAATAGATTTTCCTATCTTTAATGTAGCTGATTGCTATGTTGTGGCCGCCTGCATTTTATTTGCATACTCTATTCTATTTTACTATAAGGAGGAAGAGCTGAATTGTTTTTCGCTCCGGAAGAGGTCAGGTTGACAGATGGAAGAATTATATTTTACTGCCACAGAACAGGGAATACGTATAGATAAATTCCTATCAGAAACAATGCCTGAAGTTTCGCGCTCCTATATCCAGAAGCTGATTAGAGAGGGGGCGGCCACATCTGACGGAAAAACGGTAAAGCCTAACTATAAGCTAGATGCCGGGGAAGTAGTGAGAGTCTTTCTGCCTGAGCCAGAGATGCCCGATATTCTCCCAGAGGATATACCTCTGGATATTTTATATGAGGACAATGATATTTTGATCCTCAATAAACCTAAAGGCATGGTTGTCCATCCGGCCCCCGGCCACTATAGCGGTACAATAGTCAATGCAGTCATGTATCACTGCCAAAATGAACTTTCTGGCATTAATGGGGTTTTACGGCCCGGGATTGTCCACAGGATAGACATGGATACTACAGGCTCCCTGGTAGTCTGTAAGAATGACGCCGCACACCAGGCTCTGGCCCTGCAGCTTAAGGAGCATAAGATTACAAGAAAATATCATGCCATTATTGTCGGGAACCTGAAAGCAGACAAGGGAACAGTCGATGCTTCCATAGGTCGCCATCCCATTGACAGAAAGCGTATGAGTGTCCATTCCCGCAATGGGCGCCATGCCGTCACACATTACCGTGTGCTTGAGCGCTTTGGAAATTATTCTTATATTGAATGTGAGCTGGAAACCGGGCGGACACACCAAATCCGTGTGCATATGTCCAGCATAGGGCATCCCATTCTCGGTGATACTGTTTATGGCCCACAAAAATGTCCCTTTAACCTGACTGGCCAGACTCTCCACGCAAAGATACTGGGTATCATACATCCCTCTACAGGGGAATATATGGAATTTGATGCGCCTATACCCGAATATTTTCTGAAAATACTAGCACAATTACGAAGAAGATAAACAAAAAGCATGTTTTTTATTGTAAATTTCTTTTTCATCTTATATAATAACTAATATAAAAGTTACCTGGTAGATGGACAGCAAAGCCTGGTTGACGTAAAAGGAGAGTGACTGGTATGAAAACAAACACAATTATTACAATCGGCAGACAGTTCGGCAGCGCAGGACGTGAGATCGGCTATAAGGTTGCAGATCACTTTGGGATTAAACTTTATGATAAAGAGATGCTTGCAAGAGCCGCAAAGGAGAGCGGGATTTGTGAGGAGATTTTTGAGTCACATGATGAGAGGCCTACCAACAGCTTCTTGTATTCATTAGTGATGGATACCTATTCTATGGGATATTCAGGCAATACGTATTCTGACATGCCAATCAACCACAAGGTTTTTCTTGCGCAGTTTGATGCGATCAAAAAGATTGCGGATGAAGGGCCCTGTATCCTTGTAGGACGGTGTGCTGATTATGCACTGGAGTCTTATGACAATGTAGTCAGTGTATTTATACATGCAGATTTAGATGCACGTATCCGCCGCATTGCAAGG
Organism: Luxibacter massiliensis; assembly: GCF_900604355.1. NCBI lineage: Bacteria > Bacillati > Bacillota > Clostridia > Lachnospirales > Lachnospiraceae > Luxibacter > Luxibacter massiliensis. Next base: position 1,688,391 of record NZ_UWOE01000001.1, read on the forward strand.
ATTTATGATTTGACAGATGCCAAGGCTAAGGACATGATTATCAAGACAGATAAGAAGAGAGCCAGTTACTATAATTATTATACAAATAAAAAATGGTCTGATTCGGAGAGCTATGAACTCTGCCTTAATAGTGCAGAACTTGGGGTAGAGGGTACCGCCCGGGTTATTGAACAATATGTCACTTTAAAAGAAGAATTGGCAGGCAGAGAGAAAAAACTTTAGAATATTCCCAGTGGGTTAGTACTTACACAGGGCAGAAGTGCAGGCAGGGATTTTAACAGCAGAATGAATGGTTTCTGCAGAAGTTAAATCCCTGTCTTTTTCCATGTAAAAGGCAGATATTTGGGTATACCTTGCTGGACGAAGTCCATCCGTCCGAAGGACATATGTTAAGGGATGCCCTGTGGGGATGCCCTGTGGGTATACCTTGCTGGACGGAGTCCATCCGTCCGAAGGACATGTGTTAAGGGATGCCCTGTGGGTATACCTTGCTGGACGGAGTCCATGCGTCCGAAGGACATGCAAATGCAATATGAGATAAGTATGTTTATCTCTCGCGCAGGATGCGCTTAGGCCATCCTTGTATATTACCGTTTAGTATTGCATGGAACATCCGCTCCCGTGTCCCGGTATGTTCCAGATTAAGCCTTTTAACCAGATCCTTGGCATACTGGCGCTTAGTATATCCGTCTATGGGACATCTACTTTTTACAACTGGAAGATCATACTTATTTTTAAACCCAACAATATCCGCTTCATCGATAAACATCAGGGGACGTATTACTGTCAGATCCATCCGGTCAAGATACAGCATAGGAGAAAAAGAATAGAACCGTCCCTCAAATATGAGGGAGAGGAGCATGGTCTCAATTATATCGTCCTTGTGGTGGGCATAGGCCACTTTATTGCATCCCATTTCCCTGACCGCTTCATTGAGCGCGCCTTTTCTCATTTTCGCACACAGCGAACAGGGATTTGACTCCTTACGCACATCAAAAAGAATATGGTAAATATCGGAAGGCACTATACGGTAGGGGATGTCCATCTCACGGCATAGTTCCTTAACCGGACTTAAATCAAAATCCTGGAATCCCAGGTCTACTGTAATGGCGCTGAGACTGAATTGTTTGGGGTAAAACCGTTTCAGGCCATGGAGGGCATAGAGCAGGGTCAGACTGTCCTTACCCCCGGATATCCCTACAGCAATATGGTCTCCCTCCTGTATCATGCCGAATTCATCCACTGCTTTTCTCGTAAAACTAAGTAATCTCTGTAACTGCATATTTTTAAAGTCCTTTCCATTGCTGCATAATCATATTCTAAGTCGTTTTGTAAATAAAGACAAGATTAAGTCCCGCCGCTTGCGTCAGGATTTTTGCCTTATAATAAAACAGATCCTTGTCAGGGTTCCCTGAGCCTGACGGCCTTGGCTGCCTGACGGCGCCGGTTTTCATCTATTGCAGCATAATGCTTTTTCGTTGTATTGACATCCTTATGTCCAAGTACATCCGCCACAAGATAGATATCGCCTGTCTCTTTGTAGAGTGTGGTTCCATAAGTACTCCGCAGTTTGTGGGGAGTAATTTTTTTATTTGGCGTAACTTCACGGGCGTATTTTTTTACCATATTTTCTACGGCCTGTACCCCCATCCTGCGCCTCTGGGTGGAGAGGAAAAGGGCATTCTCATGGCCAGGCAGGGGAGCAGCAGATTTTCTGGAAGTGTATAGGTACATTTTTAATGCATCTGCCACCTCCTCACCAAAATATACGACCATCTCATTTCCGCCTTTTCGGGTTACTTTGATGCCATTATTTTTAAAATCAATATCTTGTATATCTAGTCCAACACATTCAGATACACGTATGCCAGTGCCTAAAAGTAAGGTGATAATAGCTAAATCTCTATTTTTAGTTTTCTCATAATATACTTTACGCTGACCGGTCAGTTCGTCGCCGCCATGCTCAATATAATCAAGCAGGGAAGCCACCTCGTCTGTATCCAGGCGGATAATGGCTTTTTCATGAAGTTTCGGCATATCAACAAGCAAAGTAGGATTTTTTTTGATAACCTGACGTTTAAAAAAATAGGCATAAAAGCTCCTCAGGGCCGACATCTTTCTCGAAAGACCTTTTTCCGTATTGGTCATCTGTTTATCTTCAGGATTCAGATATACCTTCAAGTATTCTTGATATTCTTCAATATCCACTGGTTCAATACGCTCCAGATCCTGCAGAGTAAACATATTCATCGTATAATTCTTGTAAGCTGGATTATTCTCCATTAAAAAATGAAAGAAAACCCGAATATCATAGGCATACGAAATCCGGGTCCTGGCAGAAGTTTTAGGTTCTACGGCACGGAAATAATCCCTGGCAAAATCAGGCAGTGATTTTAAAATCTCCCTTAGGCGCAATGTATTGTCTATGTAGGCCTGCTCATGATATGTTTTTAGATTTTGATTTGGCATAAGATACCCCCTGAAATACAAAAGAAACCTATTTAACAGGATTGATTATATCATAACTAGCTTTTTATGTCTATATCTTTTGGAAAAATCGGTATTTGTCGTATAGATATATTTATACCCCTATTACTCCGGTATCCATGTAACCCTCATAATTTTTTCAGATAATCAAATTGGCCTGGTCTCTTGTCCCGATGAACGTATTGTGTTCTACGTTATCGTATTTAACCCAGCCGTCTTTTTATTTGGCAGAAAAGCTAAAAGGCCATATATCTAAATACACAATAAGCTATTGTAGAAAGGTAATTATATATAACCTGATACCGGATTCGAATCATCTGCATATCAAAGTATTGCTGAAATCTGTAAAGATTTGGGTTATAATAATATAAGAAGTTAAATGCTGTACACAAAGCAACCTACTTCCTGATCAACCGTCATACGGTAACTAACTGATTAACAAATGAACAAAGAGACAGTGGTTGGAGCCTCGTATGAACCATCACAAGTGGTAGGAGGAATGAACCAGTCCACAGTATCTTAAAATAGCATAGTCTAAAAGGTAAAGAATGACTATGACAATACTAATAGTTAGGAGGTGATAAAATGAAGTCAAAATTAAACATACTGTACGGCGTGATGATATTTTTGCTGATACTTGCCGTAGGAGCAAGCGCATACAGCAAGTATTACCAGGACGTGGAAACCCAAAAGCTGGAGAAACAAATAAAGGAATTGCAAAGCCAACTTGCAGAGAACTCTACTGCCCCATCGGGCGGGGCAGACTACAGCGGTGAGATTTCCCGAATTGATACAGAAATACAGGGACTCAGGGAATTATATGCTGAAATGACCTATTTGTATGACAGCACCAATGAGAGCCTGACCGATAAGTGCGGGCAGATTCCCGATATGCAGGATAGGCTGACCAGCATTGAAACCCAGATTCAAGGTTTGTGGGACACGCTAGAGGGTGCGGGACTTACGCACGCGAATGAGCCAACCCCTGAGTGGGCGGCAGGAAATTAAGTTAATGGGGAGGGTCATACCCTCCCTATTCTATAACAATCTGTATGGCCTGGATGGTGCATTTTATCCCGGTCGTCCCCGTGACGTTTCCGTTACCGGCCCAGTTTGTCCAACCGTGTTATCCAAATGTACCCGGTACTTGAAATTCCCGGAAGGGAGTCCGGTGATTGTAAGATCGATAGCTTTAAGCAAAAAATAATTATCAAAATAATACAAAAATATGAAGAAGTATGCATGTATACTATTATAAAGTTATAATTCGAATGTGTTTTAAAAAAATACAATCTCCTTCAAATCACCCTAGATAAATGGTATTATTGTATACAATTACTAAATATTCCCCTGCATGGAGTTCATCCGTGCTCAAAGAATTAATTTCCTTTATTTCTTCTATATATGATGAAACAGAATCATAATCTTCTGTTATATAAAGTGATGCAATGTCCCACAGATTATCTCCTGGCTGGATCTGGATACTTTTGTAATATTTAAAATCTACTGGGTCCTCTTCTGGACTTCCGTGTGCAAAACTCAGAAGATTCCCAAATATAGTACAGGCAACAAAAATCAGGCAGATGGAGGCAATGCATAAAATAATCAGTCTTTTCACTTTATATCTCTGTATCCTGCTGTGTCCAAGTGTATAATAATATTGTTTATTCATAGCTAACGTCCCCCTCTTTTGTATACTTCCCTGCTAAAATCAATATATCAAACATTTGTTCTTTTATGGGTATATTATATTACGGGAACAAATGTTTGTCAATACATTACGGGATATTTTTCGAACATATTTTCGCAACAAGTGTTTGCCATTTGGGACTTTATGTGATAGTATATAAATAACCTATTTAATAATATTATGAAACCGTATTTTTCTGTACGAAAATGTATTGATCTATTAATTGAATTGAGGAGGGCCTATATATGTCACAGGGTAAGATTAGTAAAAAGCAACAGGAAATTTTGGAATACATAAAATCACAGATATTGGAGAGGGGTTTTCCACCTGCGGTCCGCGAAATTTGTGAAGCTGTAAGTCTTAAATCCACTTCTTCTGTCCACTCTCATCTTGAGACACTGGAAAAAAACGGCTACATAAGAAGAGACCCGACTAAGCCAAGAGCCATCGAGATTTTGGATGATACATTTAACTTGACAAGGCGGGAGGTAGTAAATGTGCCTTTAATCGGCCGGGTGGCTGCAGGCGAACCATTGCTGGCCCAGGAGAATATAGAGAACTACTTTCCTGTCCCCATGGAATTTATGCCAAACGAAAAGACATTTATGCTCTCTGTGAGGGGAGAAAGTATGATCAATGTAGGAATTTTGGACGGCGACATGGTTCTTGTCCAACAGATGCAGACAGCATCAGACGGTGATATAATTGTTGCTCTTGTGGAGGATGGAGCAACTGTCAAAACCTTTTACAAGGAGAAGGATACCATCCGTCTCCAGCCTGAGAATGACTCTATGGAGCCTATCATTGTAAAAGAGGTGGTTATTTTGGGGAAAGTAATTGGAGTATTCCGCTTTTTTAAATAGCTTGATATTTAGAATTAAATCGGGTGAGAGTTCCTGAAAAAGATTTCTCACCCGATCTAAAATAGAAAAGAACTTTATCTAAAGGCTTCTCGATGCCCAGATAAACGATTATGGAAGTTCTGTTAATGTTTCTGGGTCAATTACATTTCCGTCCCGCCATATTCTTTCCAAATCATAAAAAAGGCGGTTGTCCTTATCGAATACATGTACAATAATATCGCCAAAGTCAAGCAGTACCCAGTTTCCTGTACCGTATCCTTCTCTCTGCTTTACATAATATCCGGCTTTTCCCAACTCTTCTTCTACATTGTCTACCAGTGCACGAACCTGGCTGTCATTCATGCCGTTTGCAATAATAAAATAGTCTGCAAGTACAGAAACACTGGAAATATCTATAATTCTGATATCCTCACCTTTTTTGTCATCCAGGGCACGGTATGCAATAAGTGCCATATTTTTTGAATAATCCAATCTATTTATCTCCTTCCCTTTTCGTTATTTGAGAGTTTTTATGCCTAAAGAGTATTTCAGGCATATGCCTTTTATATGGGCAGGCACCCCTGATTTTTATAAAATTCATAAGTCATTCTGGTCAGAGGGTCTACCTGGGCCCCTGTATAATCTAAGTACTTTAATGTTGATTCTGCACATAGGCATACGGCCCTATCAATCTCATGGAAAGCAAGGCTGCGCACCTCAGGCAGTGCAGGGATCATCTTCCGCCCTGGCTCCATAAAATCAGCCAGGTATACAATCTTTTCCAAAAGATTCATATCAGGTTTCCCTGTGGTGTGGTAAAGAATTGCGTTTAAAATCCTGGGGTTCTTTATTTTATATTCATATTCTGCCAGATATGCGCCAATCTTTGCGTGGATTAATGCAGGAATATTTAACTCTGCCTGTATCAGTTTAATCTCATGCTCCTTGCAAAAGTTCATCTGTTCTTGTACAGAGCCATATTTCCCGCAGTCATGCAGCAATCCAGATAATATTGCTTCCTGCAGATCTGTGCCATGGCACATCGCCAGTGCGGCTGCTGTATACATAACACCCAGCGTGTGCTGATACCGGCCTGGTTTTAACTTCTTCTCCAATTTTGTTTGAATTGCTTGTGGGTCTGGCATAATATTATTCCTCTTTACTTTTTGTAGGTGTCTTATTTTGTGTGCTGTTGGACTCATCTGTATTTAGGTAAAGCTTATGCTTTTTAATATATTCTGCCACCGCATCCGGGACCATATAATGGACAGTCAGGCCTTTAGAAGCACGTTCCCTTATTGTAGTAGAAGATATTTCCAACAGCGGCGCCCTCAGAAGTTTGATATCTGCATTATATGTCTTGTGCAGATATGCGATCTGCCTCTCCATATCCCGCACATCTTTGTCGTCGCGCATGGCAGCCAGTATAGTGCAAGTGGGGAATATTTCCCGGAAATATTTCCATTCTTCTATAGCAAATAAGGAATCAGCGCCAAGAATAAAATAAAATTGGTTATCTGGATACATTTTATGAAAGTCCAGCATTGTCTGGTACGTATAGTGGATTCCCTGCTGTGCCTCATGTAGGGACAGCCTGAAATGAGGTGCGCCGTGAATGGCCTTTTCTACCATCGAAACCCTGTGCTCCAGAATAGTATCCATATCGCCTGCGTCTTTATGCGGGGGATTCCCATTAGGAAGAAACCATATTTCGTCAAGGTTAAACTGTTCAAAGGCAAACTCCCCCAGCAGAAGATGCCCGATATGAATTGGGTCAAATGTCCCCCCCATAATACCTATTTTCATAATCTGTTATGGAAGCATGATTTTTTTCTTATCATCCTTCCCCTCCTTGTATAATACAATCTTTTTGCCTATCACCTGTACGACCTGTGAATGTGTCCTCTCGGCAATAATCTCAGCCAGCTTTTTGGGGTCGTCAGAGCAGTTCTGCAGCACATTGATTTTTATTAACTCTCTGGCATTTAATGCCTCAGATACCGCCTCTGTCAGGCTGGGGGTCATGCTAGACTTGCCTATCTGTAAAATGGGATCCATAGTCATGGCAAGGCTCTTTAAATAAGCTCTCTGTTTTGTTGTCATTCTTTTATCTCCTGCTTCTTGATACTCAAAAATATTATTCTCTTACGGCCTAAACTTTATTGGGCAGAACCTTCCATCTAAAGGTCATACATTCAGGGACGCCCTCTGGGCATGCCTTATTGAACTTTAGGAATTCAATTCAATAAGTATACCGTATTGAACTACTTATGTTCAATACGTAGATCTATTTGGATGGAGGCCAGCCGCCTTATCTGTGGAACCAAAAGCCTGACGGCTATTTATAGTAGTCAAACTGGAGGCCATACATTTTTACAGTGTCCCCCTCCTGGATTCCTGCTTTTTCCAGGTCATCCAGTATCCCAGATTCTTTCAGGAATTTCTGGAAGAATGCAAATCCTTTCTCTGAATCCAGATTCGTATAACCAAGCATTTTTTCGATTTTAGGTCCTTCCACAACGTATACATCATTTTCTTTTACTACAGTATAAGGTAGATCCTCATACATCAGCTCCTCCTCAGGAAAATATTCCTGCTCAAATATGACAGGGGGACTGTCCAGTTCAGCAAGTCTGCTGCTGACATAATAGAGAAGCTTATCTATTCCCTGCCCAGATACGCCTGAGATTGGAAATACCCGGATGCCTTGGGGTTCAAATCTTTTCTTGAGCCTTTCTACGGGATCCTCATCCTCATGGTAAATCAAATCGATTTTATTAGCAGCAATTACCTGAGGGCGTTCTGCAATCTCTGGATTATAAGACTTTAACTCAGCATTGATTTTATGAATATCCTCTACCGGGTCACGGCCTTCTGTCCCAGCAGCATCTACTACATGTATCATCATTTTCGTGCGCTCAATATGGCGCAGAAATTCATGTCCCAGGCCTACACCTTCTGAGGCGCCTTCTATAAGTCCTGGTATATCTGCCATAACAAACCCCTTCCCTCCCTCCAGGTCTACAACACCCAAATTGGGGTTAATCGTAGTGAAATGATAATTTGCAATCTTGGGATCTGCATTTGTTACTCTGGACAAAAGGGTGGATTTCCCCACATTCGGAAAGCCTATCAGCCCTACGTCTGCAATGACTTTTAACTCTAAATTCACTTCCAATTCCATAGATGGCTGGCCTGGCTGTGCGTATTTAGGAACCTGCATGGTTGATGTGGCGAAATGCTGGTTTCCCAATCCGCCCTTGCCTCCTTTTAGGACAACCTGACGCTGGTTATCGCCTGACATATCGGCAATTACTTTTCCTGAGCGGGACTCCTTAACAACTGTCCCTTCTGGGACCATAATAACCAGGTCCTTCCCGTCCTTTCCATGGCAGCGCCGTTTTCCGCCCTGTTCACCGTCACCGGCAGTGTATTTTCTCCGGTGCCTGAAATCGGCCAGAGTATTTAAACCCTTGTCCACCTGGAAAATCAGATCTCCGCCTCTGCCGCCGTCGCCGCCGTCTGGTCCGCCGTTGGGGACATACAGTTCCCGGCGGAAACTCATGTGGCCGTCTCCTCCCTTACCGGAGCGTATTAGTATTTTTGCTCTGTCTGCAAACATATGTGCAATCTCTCCTGTTTACTATATTTTCCAACATATATTGTTTCATTATACCACACTGGTTATTCTTTTACTATGGAAAGAGTCCGATTCATCTTTTTATAAACCCTTAGGCCATAAAATTTGGACGCGCCCATTGACATTTTAATATTACAAAAAGAAACCTCAGACTATCCGTCTGAGGCCTTGTGTAATGTACGATGATTATTCAGCTACCGGGTAGATAGAAACCTGTTTCTTATCTCTTCCCTTTCTCTCGTATCTTACGACACCGTCTACCAGTGCAAACAAAGTGTCATCTCTGCCACGCCCTACATTCACACCCGGATGAATCCTTGTTCCGCGCTGTCTGTAAAGAATGTTGCCTGCTTTCACGAACTGTCCGTCAGCTCTTTTGGCGCCCAATCTTTTGGACTCAGAATCACGTCCGTTCTTGGAAGAACCAACTCCCTTTTTATGAGCAAAATACTGAAGGTTCAATTTCATCATGGTATTACACCTCCTTGAAAATAATATCAATATATGGTTCATAACTGCCGTCGTCCTCTATCTCCTCTAAACCCAGGATCATAGTTTTTAACAGCAGTTCAGCTTCGTGTGTCGGTTTTTTAGTGAAGCGGAACTCAATGAATCCCCCGCTTTCATCTGCATCATCAGTCACAAGAGATGTCTCATCGGAAGTGTACTTCTCAATGGCATTCATAGTATTGATTATCAGAACAGACGCTGCCGCACATACAATATCCATACCCGCATCGGCATAACCCGCATGTCCCTTTGCGTCAAATCCAACATACTCGTGCTTATCAGTTTTGTAAATGGTTACCTGGATCATATAACCACCGGGTTAAGCGTTAATCTTTTCGATCTTAACCGCTGTATACTGTTGTCTGTGTCCATTCTTTTTATGGTATCCGGTTTTTCTCTTATACTTGTAGACAATGATTTTTTTGCCTTTTCCGTTCTCAAGGACAGAAGCCGTAACTGTTGCACCTGCTACAGTCGGATTCCCGACAACAAGCTTGTCATTGTTTACTGCAAGAACCTGGTCAAACGTATAAGTCTCTCCAGCTTCTACCCCAAGTTTTTCTACTTTAATGATATCGCCTTCAGCTACTTTGTACTGTTTACCACCTGTTGCTATAATCGCGTACATATGGCACCTCCTATTATCATTACTCGCCAACTTCGGTGTCTGTCAATGGCAGAACTTTAAAACCTTATTGTGCGGCATACCGTTGTAGTATATCATATATAATTTTATAAAGTCAAGAGATTTACAGTATTTTCTTCTAAAACCAGAGGCCATCTGTAATCTGGGATAAAAGCCTGCATATTCTCTATTATTTATCACAATCCCCTAATTTATCATAACAATATTCAATAATACTCCTCCTGGTTATGATGCCAATAAATTTATTCTGGTCATCCACCACCGGGACAAAATTTTGGTTCATCGCTTTTTTTACAAGATCCTCCATGTCTGCATCTGCAGCTACTACATCGAAATGAGCCTTGCGTGGGAAATCTCTTATAAAAACATTTTCTGCACCTTTAATATCCAGATTATTATAGTCCTTGATTCCCCAGAGCAAATCCCCTTCAGTAACCGTACCGGCAAATTCCCCATCTCTGTTTAGCATTGGGATAGCAGAATACTTATGGTACTCCATAGTCTCAAGAACCTGGCGAAGCGTGCAGTCATTATAAATGTAAGCAACATCACTTTTAGGCTTTAAAAAGAACAGGATATTCATAATAACAGGATACCTTCTTTCGTATAAAAAATTCAGTTTTCTATTTGTATTCACGTGGGCAACGATCCAAGCGGACAGGTAAACATGTCCATTTGGCGGCAGCCGCGAGGGTCAAAACCCCCGATGCCTGCATCGCTGCTAGTTTGATGCCCCGTATGCTTGCGTCGGGGGACTTTGACGTTCTAAACACAAATTATATCTGTGTAACCACAAAGATTTCATATAATGCACGGATGGCGTTTTTGAAGTCGTCGTGTCTGACACCTACAATAATATTCAACTCGCTGGAACCCTGGTCGATCATCTTCACATTGATATGGGCATGGGCAAGGGCGGAAAAAATTCTGCCGGCTGTACCCCGGGTGGCTTTCATGCCCCGGCCCACAATGGCAATAAGCGCAAGATCAGACTCCAGCTCTATATGATCTGGCTGCAGTACCTTGTGTATGCCGGCCAGAACCCTTTGTTCCTTTTCTTCAAACTCATCTTTATGCACAAAAATTGTCATTGTATCAATTCCAGAAGGCATATGTTCTATAGAAATATTATTTTCTTCAAAAATATGCAGTGCCTTACGGCAAAAACCAATCTCTGAATTCATCATTGCCTTTTCAATGGTAACGGCCGCAAAACCGTCAGTCCCCGCAATCCCTGTAATTGTATATTTAGGCTGTCGGCAGGTACCCTCTACAATCAATGTGCCTTTATCTTCAGGTGCATTTGTATTACGGATATTAATGGGGATTCCGGCTTTCCGCACTGGAAAAATTGCATCTTCATGGAGAACACTGGCACCCATGTAGGAAAGTTCCCTTAACTCCCTATAGGTAATGGTTTCAATAGATTTGGGATTCTTCACAATCCTCGGGTCGGCAATCAGAAAGCCAGACACATCCGTCCAGTTTTCATACAGATCCGCCCCCACGGCGAGGGCCACCAGCGAACCCGTAATGTCAGAACCTCCCCGGGAGAAAGTTACAATTTTCCCGGAATCCTTGGCCCCGTAAAAGCCTGGTACTACGGCTCCCTTGGTTCCCTCAAGGCGCGCTGCCAAAAGTTCGTTCGTGACATCTCCCAAGAAAGAGCCATCCTCATCGAACCGGACAACCTCGGCCGCATCAATAAAATCAAATCCAAGATAAGAGGCCATAATTTTACCATTCAGATATTCGCCCCTGGAAGCGGCGTAGTCTCTACCAATCTTTTTCCCAAAATTCTCCCGTATAATCTCAAAATCTTTATCCAGGGAAAGAGCCAGCCCCAACCCACTAATAATTTCTTTATATCGTTCATGGATTACAGCAAGGGAGTCTGTAAATTTCTTTTCTTTGATTGCCGCGCCATAGCAGCTGTAAAGCATGTCAGTGACCTTTGTGTCCCCTGAAAACCGCTTGCCTGGTGCAGATGGAACCACAAATCTCCTGGATTCATCTGCGCGTATAATGCTACCGGCCTTTTTAAATTGCTCCGCACTTGCCAGAGAACTTCCGCCAAATTTAACTACTTTTTTCATTTTCTCTTTCCTTTCACTGGTCTATTTCAAAAAGAGCTCCTTAAATTTACGCAAAGAATTGGCAATATGACGCGCCAACTCTGCTTTCGGTACATAATTATAACGCAGCAAAACCAGCTTGTAAATCTATTCTTTCCCGTTTTTTCTGCATTTTTCCACAGAACCTCCTGCATTTTGGGGAGTTATCCACACATATTTGGGGCGTTTTCCGCAATTTTAATAGATAACATCTGCGTAATCCCCATTAGTAGCCTTTTTCAGGTCATCTGGCGAGAGTTTTAGCTGCATTCCAATTCTCCCTCCACTGACATAGATTGCCTCCTGGTATACAGCTCTTTCATCAATGATAGTAGGGAAGGACTTTTTCATTCCCACAGCAGTACAGCCGCCCCTGACATATCCCGTAACAGAAGTAATGTCTTTAACCGGGAGCATCTCAATAGACTTTTCGTGCACTGCCCGGGCTGCTTTCTTTAAATCCAACTCTGCTGCCACAGGAATTACAAATACATAATAATTCCCTGTTTTTCCTAAAGTAACCAGTGTCTTATATACGCATTCATGTGGAAGTCCGGCTTTATTAGCCGTACTGATCCCATCTATAAAATGCTCACATTCATAAATTTGGTATTCATAAGAGATATGTTTTCTATCCAAAATACGCATAGCGTTTGTCTTTAATTCCTTTTTGCTCATTGCAGCCTCTCTTTCTCAGCAAAACCTGGTTGTATACAAGTATACCATAAAATAAGTCCAGCTCTCCGTCATGGCCAAAAGTATATATAAATGCAAAAATTATAGTATACAATTATACAATCTAAAAAGCAGACAAAATTATATCAGTAAACCCAGTAAAAACGCCTACTGATATAATAAGTCTATTTGAAATTTAGAATTTTCTGGCCAATGCATAAAATACTCTATAAGCATTAGGTACGAATACTTTCATGGAGGGGACGGCGTACCTTTTTTCTTGTGATCTCTACAAGCTGCAGCTCCGTCACATCTACAACAGTACTTTGGATGGGATCCTGGGATAAATACTGTCTAAGTGCTTTTAAAAGCTCCTGCTCGTCATTTTTATTATCTAAATTAATAAAATCAACAATAACAATACCTGACAGATTACGCAGCCTTAGCTGCCTGGCAGTCTCTTTTGCAGCGGCAAGATTGATCTTCAGATAACTCTCGGCTGGATTTTTGCGGGATATATATTTCCCGGAGTTTACATCTATCACAGTAAGAGCTTCTGTATATTGGATCACAAGATAGGCCCCGTCTTTTAACCAGACGCGCTGCCCTAACGCTTTTTCCACAGCGGATCTGGTATTGTACAAGCTGGACAGAGGCAATTTAGGATCTTCATAAAGCCTGAGCTTGCCAAGTTCATCTGGATACTCTTTTTCATAATACTCCCTGACCTGCCTATACAGTCCCTCCCCCTGGATCACAATTTCAGTCAGTCCTTCTGTGTAGACATTCTTCAAATCAGTAATATAAGAAGGAGGTGCCTGTACAAGACATGAAAAGCAGGTGCGCATGGCGGCAGTTTGTTTTAATTTATAGAAATTATCTCTAAGCTTTTTAACTTCTTCCAAGATAGCAGAGAATTCTACGTCTTTGGCATTGGTGCGGATAATTAATCCATACTCTTCATTTTTCAGGGGGCCAAGCTTTTCCTTTAATTCCTCCCGCAGAGTTTTTGGCAGCTTGCCTGATATGCCAATCCGGGTATTCCCAGATGTCAATATGGCATATTTCCCCGTAAAATTAATGTTGCTGCTGACTGTAGGTACCTTTGTCTTCATTGCCTCCCTGCTGATTTGGACAACAAGCTCGTCTCCTATGCAAAGCGGCTTTTTCCCAGACTTTTTTAAGAAAAATGCATTTTCCGCCTGGCTCATGTCATAATAACATTCTATGCTGCTTTCGATTTCAATAAAAGCTGCCCCTATATTTGAAACGATGTTCTTCACTTTTCCCACATAAATATTGCCCAGAGTATGCCTGCACCTTACACTGTCGCCTTTCTGGTCGCAGTGTATCTCAACAATCTCTTCGTTCTCCAGCAGGAACATCCATATTTTATTTTCCGATTCCTCCATGAGAATTTTCCGTGATATCGTCATTTATCAATCTCCATTTCTTCTCCCAGCGACTCCAGCGTTACCAGGCATGGCTCCTCTTTCGTCCCCATATCTGCATACATTTCCAGACGCTGATGGGCAAATTCAATCTTCTCCTTACTTCTGCCTAAAAAAGCTAAAAAAGCTTCCATGACAAGGCCAGGCTTTAAATTCTCAACGCTTCCGGCTGCAACCTGCATAATAACCCCATCTCCATCTGGAGCAAAATGGTAAATCAAGGGGCGTATATCTACTTCTCTCTCACTGCGCTTAGTGGCTTTGAGGATACGTATTTCCGGCTGCGCCATAAAAGCTGTTGTTTTTTCTTTTAAATTTATGTCAAATGGGCCCTTTACCGGATAACTGCGGTAATCAGCAGCAGCCACAATTGCCATGGCCGTCATTTTTTTCTCATCAGGAATTCTGCGGAAACTCAGTACGTCTATACCTTCTATCATAACCCGGTTTAGCTGCTCCACGGCTTTAGTCCCTGAGACAGGCTCTTTTAATTCAATGTCAAAATATTCTCCCTCGCTGGTAAGTCCTATCCCCAGAGGGCTTGCAAAGGACATAATCATATGGGGGCTATACCCCCCTGTAAATGCGATGGGGATCTGCGCGCGGCGCATAGCTTTCTGGAAGAATCGCATAACATCCAGATGCCCAATAAATTTAAGGGCGCCATATTTTCTGAATTTAATTCTTGCTTTCATAACAGACACCTCCTCCAAATATTGATGCCCCGCAGCCAGAGCACTGTGCCCTGCAATTTGGGGTGATTGTCCCGCACGCTGCCCTCTCCCACTCTCTCAAAAGAAAATCCTTGCTCACTCCAATGTCTATGAAATCCCAGGGGAGCAGTTCCTGGGCCTCCCGGATACGGGTAGTATAAAAAGCAATATCTGTGTCTGTATTGTCGAAAGCCTTCATCCATAGGTCATTGCGGAAAGTCTCTGTCCAGGAATCATACAGGCACCCAAGACGGTATGCCTCTTCTATCACCCTGCCAACCCTGCGGTCTCCTCTGGCAAATACCCCCTCCAGTACTGTGACATCTGCTTCATGCCAATTATATTTCAAACTTTTCTTGTTTAGCTGTTCTTGGAAAGCATGTTTGACAATTGAGGCCCGCCGGACATATTCTTCGCCTGTACACATAGGCGCCCATTGAAAGGGCGTGAAGGGTTTGGGCACAAAAAAAGAGGAGCTGGCTGTTATCTGGCATTTCCCATGACGGTTTTCTTTTGGGATCTCGTAGTACCTTCTTGCGATTCTGTCTGAAAGGCTGGCAATCTCCTTCATATCTTCTTCTGTCTCTGTTGGCAGTCCCAGCATAAAATACAGCTTTACCTTTGTCCAGCCGCCCTCAAAGGCCTGTCCGGCCCCATCTAATATCATTTCTTCTGTGAGTCCTTTGTTGATCACGTCTCGAAGCCTCTGGGATCCTGCCTCTGGGGCAAAAGTCAGGCTGCTCTTGCGGATATCCTGCACCTGACTCATGACATCCAGTGAAAAAGCGTCAATTCTCAGAGAAGGAAGGGAAATGTTGATGCCTTGATCCTTGAATTCTTCTATTAAAAAACTCACCAATTCTTTTAATTGTGAATAATCACTGGAACTTAAAGAACTCAGGGAAATTTCTTCATGCCCTGTGTTTCTTAATAAAGTCCGGGCATATTCTTTGAGAGTATCAACATCTCTCTCCCTTGTAGGCCGATAGAGCATTCCCGCCTGGCAGAAACGGCAGCCACGGATACACCCCCGTTGGATTTCCAGTACAACTCTGTCCTGTGTGGCTTTAATAAATGGCACTACAGGCGCCTCTGGGTAAGGCGCTTCTGTGACATCCCTGACAAGCTGCTTCTTTATAGTAGCCGGGATACCTGGACGGTTCGGCACAAAAGCTGCCAACAAACCCTGCTCATCGTATGAAACATCATAAAGGGAGGGCACATAAATCCCTTCTATGCAGGCGGCTTTTTCCAGAAATTCTTCCCTGGATACATCAGATCCACGGCAGGCTTTATAAAGATCCAAGAGCTCATCATACACTGTTTCCCCCTCGCCGATATAAAATAAATCAAAGAATTCTGCAAGAGGCTCCGGGTTATAGGCACAGGGGCCTCCCCCGATTACAATGGGATGTTCCCAGGAGCGTTCCTGGCTGTGCAGGGGAATCTGGCTTAGATCGAGAACCTGCAGAATATTTGTATAGCACATTTCATATTGAAGTGTGATTCCGAGGAAATCAAAATCTCTGACCGGATCTTGGGATTCCAGTGCAAACAGCGGAATATGCCTGTCCCTCATTACCTTGTCTAAATCAATCCAGGGAGAATATACACGTTCACACCATACATCTTTCCGGCGGTTGAACATATCATAAAGTATTTGAATTCCAAGATGGGACATGCCAATTTCGTATACGTCCGGGAAGCACATTGCAAATCGGATAGCCACCTTTTCCTTGTCTTTCATCACCGAGTTGACCTCATTCCCGATGTACCGGGCTGGTTTCTCGATTTTTAGTAATATTTCATCGTTTAAAGCGAGTTTTCTCATAATTTTCCTTTCATTTTTGTCTAATATTAACCAAAAATGTGCTTTCCTATTTTCCTGTGTTTTTGAAAAAAACGGCTGCTTTTTTGTTGATTTTTCGCTGCGCTTTCGGGTGTAAAATGAGCACTTTTTTCTTCATTTTTGCCCTTGCGTAACAAATTGCCCTTTTTTCGACTGTGCGATATTTTGCATAATTATACACCATTTCGCGGTGCTGTATAAAAATACATAACAATGAATATCACAATCTGATACTCAAAAACACTGGTTTTCTGCTCAAAATCTCTCAAATTTAGCACTGTTTTTTGTACCATTGAACAGAGTGTATCATTCTATGATATGAATCGATACACAACAGCACTATATATTTTTAAATGTTATGTTAACCCACAATATTATATATTTTTTGGGACATTAGTTCAAGCAAATTTTTATGTGATGTGTAAATCCATAGCATAAATCTATCTGCGGGCATATATTCTATTGTTTCAGTCTCTTTAATACGGTCTTTCCATGCAAGTCCAACGCTGCTATTTCGTGAAAATGAAGATATTTTACAAGACTTTTTGAAAATCAGGAAGTACAATAGTTAAAGCAAGGAGGGCAGACACATGAAAAAAGAAATACGAACCGTTGTCTATGACGATGAATTAAGAATAGAAGCCTATCGTTTTGAAGGCATTGTGCAGCCTTTTCCCAACCATTTTCATGAACATTATGTAATCGGATTTGTTGAAAATGGGGAACGCTGCTTATCATGCCGGAATAAAGAATATACAATTGAACAAGGAAGCGTACTTTTGTTCAATCCGGGTGATAATCACGCCTGTGTGCAGAGTGACAATGGCACTCTGGATTATCGTGGTCTTAATATCTCAAAGGAAGTCATGTTAGATTTATCAGCGGAAGTGACGGGAAAAAGACAGCTTCCGGGATTTTCGAGAAATGTTGTTTATGATGAAGAAGCAATCTGTTATCTTCGTCCTCTGCATGAAATGGTTATGAACGGTGTCGGAGAATTTGGAAAAGAAGAAAGCTTGCTGTTTTTAATTTCTGCGCTTATTCAAAACTACGGGCAGCCATTTGAAAATTGTATACCAGAGTGCAGACAAGAGATTGAAAAAGCGTGTGAATTTATAGCGAAACACTTTACAGAACGAATTTACTTAGACCAAATCTGCCGCCACGCAGGACTTAGTAAATCTACCTTGCTTCGGGCATTTACAAAAGCAAAGGGTGTGACACCATATCGCTATTTAGAAACCGTCCGTATCAATGAAGCAAAAAAGTTACTGCAACAGGGTGTGCCGCCGTTAGAAGCCGCCATACAGACAGGCTTTTCCGACCAAAGCCATTTTACAAATTATTTCAGCAGTTTTATCGGGCTTGCTCCGGGGGTGTATCGGGAAATATTTTTTGAGAGAGAAGGACAATGAATAAGACTATGAAAAACAAAAAATCAATCGGACATTTAGCGGCGTTACTTACAATTATCATATGGGGAACAACCTTTATTTCAACCAAGGTTTTGTTAGTAGATTTTAAGCCTGTCGAAATCCTGTTCTTTCGCTTTATCATGGGATATGCGGCATTGCTGATGATCTGCCCCCGACGCTTGAAAGGTGTAGAACGGAAACAGGAAGTTACCTTTATGGCTGCCGGATTATGTGGGATATGCCTGTATTATTTATTAGAGAATATTGCCTTGACTTATACAATGGCTTCCAATGTGGGGGTGATTATATCGGTTGCTCCATTCCTTACCGCAATACTGACGCATTTGTCTATGAAGTCAGAAGAAAAACTGCGGTTAAATTTTTTCATCGGATTTGCTGTTGCTATGGCAGGAATTATTTTTATCAGCTTTAGTGGTTCAAAGTTGGAACTGAATCCCAAAGGCGATATACTTGCTGTCATTGCTGCTTTTGTGTGGGCGTACTATTCCATTTTGACAAAGAAAATCAGCAGCTACGGCTATTCCATTATCCTGACAACACGCAGGACTTTTTTCTACGGGATTCTGTTTATGATACCGACACTGTTTTTCTTTGACTTTCATATGGAACTCTCA
Organism: Luxibacter massiliensis; assembly: GCF_900604355.1. Lineage (NCBI taxonomy): Bacteria > Bacillati > Bacillota > Clostridia > Lachnospirales > Lachnospiraceae > Luxibacter > Luxibacter massiliensis. Next base: position 1,707,058 of record NZ_UWOE01000001.1, read on the forward strand.
CGCTTTACAAATATCACATACCTGTTGAATATTCTTTATTTGGGATTGGGAGCGTCCGCACTGTGCTTTGTAACATGGAATTTTGCCGTAAAGGTTTTAGGGGCAGTCAAGACAAGCGTTTATATTTATATGGTTCCCGTAATTACCGTTGTAACTTCGGTTGTTATTTTACATGAACAGATAACCGTATTATCCGGCGTAGGAGCATTTTTAACATTGATAGGATTATTTCTGTCAGAAAGCAAAATCGGAAAGAAAGGTGGAGATCGCAATGGATTTACAAAATAAAAAATGTGTAATGGTAATTGACGAAAATTTACCATTAGGAATTATTGCAAATACAGCAGCTATTATGGGAATTACACTGGGGAAGAAAATGCCGGGAGTTGTCGGTAGTGATGTAGTTGACAAAACAGGAAACGAACATTTAGGTATTATTGAATTTCCCGTTCCAATTTTGAAAGGAAGCATGGATAGCATTAAGGCAATCAGAGAGAAATTATATGAGCCGGACTTTTCCGATCTGACCGTTGTCGATTTTTCTGATTTGGCACAGAGCTGCAAAACCTATGATGAATTCATCGGGAAAATGGGGACTGCTGCAGAAACTGATTTAAACTATTTTGGAATTGCCATTTGCGGAGCAAAAAAGAAAGTAAATAAACTTACAGGCAATATACCGCTTTTGCGATAGTTCGGAGTAAAAGTATGAATGTGAGAATTGAAAAAAATGAGGCAGAACTTATTTCTGGAACTAAAAAGTCCATACAAAATTCTTACTTTTTGTGTGGAACTTATATTTACGCCTTACAGGAAAGCGTGTAAATCTGTGCAGAAATACACGCTTATCACCATTTAACCTACAATTTTCCGATTCCCATCCTTATGTAGCACAAGCTCAAAATTAACCGGGCAAAGAATAACACCGGCTTTCCGACTGACCAGCTGGAGAAAATACAGGCTGCCTTTGCTGATTTTAAGAAAGAAGCGTTGCAGAGAAAAATAACTGTTTGCCGCTTATTTCAGAGTTCAAATGTGACAATCAGTGTGTCGTTTTGCAAATTAGCGCTGATACTCCCATCTAATTTTTCAGTAAGTAGTTTTACGACTGCAAGTCCTAACCCGGTTCCGCCATTATGCCTTGATTTGTCCGCTGTATAAAAGCGTTCAAATAGCCGGGAAGCATCTATTTCTGCCGCATTTTGGACTGAATTTTTGATAGAGAACATTATGTTGTTCTTTGTTTCCTGTACTAAGACAATTTCTATTGTTCCGGTCGAATAGCGTATAGCATTTGTTAACAAATTTTGCAAAATTCGCTCAATCATACTTTGGTCAGAGCATAGAAAAACAGAATGGTCAGGAAGACTTATTTCAAGATGAATCTTTTCATGCTCTAAAGCCGGAGAATTTTCTGTGATAAGATTCATCAACAGATTTGAAAAATTGAAATTCTCTTTTTGCGGCGTTGTCTGCTCTGCATCTAATACGGAAAGATCATAAAAAGTTTCTACCAGATCTTTCATTCTTTCGGCTTTGTTCAGAACCGTTTCTATCCGTCTTTTCTGCTCCATTTGCATCTTTTCTTTTTTTAATAATTGTAGGTGCCCCAATATGACGGTTAACGGAGTGCGTAAATCGTGTGAGATATTAGCAATGGATTCTTTCAGACGTTCTTCGTGCAGTAATGCACTTGAAACGGACTGTCTCTGCTTATCATGATACTGATTCAGCGTTCCAGCCAACCGTTCCAAATCCTGGTCGATAAGGGAAATATCCAACATCTTTTCTGTATCACCACAAGTTAATCTTTTCATTTGTTCGGAAAGATTACGAATTTGCTTTTTTAACTGTATATGTTTAAATAATACTATCAGAAAAAGCCCTGACACAATGAATAACAATGATTTTATATTGGACACCTCCCTGTTTTCTATTTCAAGTCACATTTACGAAACCTCATCCAAGATAAACATATCAATAGGATCACCCATATTACACCAACCAAAAGAGCTGCTGAATGAAAAAATCCACCGGAACTGACAGATTCTCTTATTTGATAGGTAGGCAAAAAAGCCACCGGAAAATGTAACATCATACCATAACCCAAATACAAACTAAGCACAAACATAAGAACTGCCGTAGCAGCAACAGACTTTAATGCATGTTGCAGACAATAACAAATAAGCATTGCCAATAAGAACATTGCGCTGTTCATAAGAAAAGAGTACACAGATGCTTTCAATATATTATTAAAAAATGCGCCAATATCTTCCATCCCAAATCTTCCAAATTCTCTGATGCATCCTGCGATTGGATAGGCTAAGGCTATGATATTAAACGCAAGCAAATATACGATTAGTTGACTTGCAAAGATTTCTTTTCGGGGATGCCCCGCACTGACTTCCAAATCAAGTGTCCGGCAAGAAAATTCTTGTCCTAAAACCAAAGCCAGTATACTGGAGATAATGACAAGAAGGAATGTGCTGTCATATACCATTCCATTGAAAATATCTGCAAGGGAAGCCGCTGCGCCGCCATCCGGCCCCAGGACTTCCAAAATATAAGTATCTGCTGTCAAAAATCCCATAGAAAATACCAGGAGCAACCCACACCAATAGAAGAAATTGTGGAACAACTGGTAGCGTTCCATTTTCAGTAAATTACTCATTTCAACACCTCCCTCACTATTTCAAATCCGAACGGGCAAAGGTCATGGATGCACCGAAATATAACACAAAAATCCAAAGAAAATCTATTAGGATAGGGCAAGGATTGGTTAAGGACAGCTGCTGTAAGGATATAAGGCGAAGCTGCCCCATTGGTAATATGCCTGTAATGACCTGCTCCTGGTCTCCGTTCATTAAAAAAATCATCAAGAAAAATAGAATCATTGGAACTGCTAATGTTTTTCCTATATCACGAAAGATAAGAGAAAAGAATAATGGTAACATGCACATTGCCAATGTGGAAAACAGAATGGCAGCCATTGTAATAAATACACTGTCAATCGTTGTAAAAAGTGTTTGGTGAAACAAGGTGCCTGCCAATCCATGAATAAAAAGTGGAAAAAATAATATTGCAGCACAAGCAGTCTCATATACAATGGTTTTCGCCAAAATTACAGAACTTCTTTTGTGACCGGCACTGATCGATAAGTACATAGTCTTTTGTTCGAAATCGTTCCCTGCAAACAGTACCGCAAAAACAATCATCAAAAAATAAAGTAATGGCGTATTATATAATGAGGCAAAGAACAAATTCGGAGTCTTTCCGTTGCTGTCCAGCAGCAATAGGCTGCTCAAAAATAAATTGAATAACCCGATCCCCCAAAAGTACCAGCTATGGGATAACTTATAAAATTCAGCTCTGAGGAGATTTGACATTTTTTGCCCCTCCTATTTTTCCTAAAAAGTAATCTTCCAAGGTATCACCGGATATGGAGAATCCTGTGACAAGAATATGAGCATCCGCTAAAACAGTGGCAACCTTTTCCATATCGTTCAGGTAAGTATATAACCGAATGGTATGATCAGGCATCAGCTTAAAATTATCTGTATGGAGTTTTTCTTCCAAAACCAACAGCGCTTTCTGCACATCTGTTGTTTGAATTGCAATATGCCGCTTGCATCGCTCATTCAACTCATTCTCGGAAATTTCTTCTATGATTTTTCCGTTATCAATCAGGATAAATTCTGTTGCTGTCTGATATAATTCCTCTAAAATATGGCTGGAAACCAAAATTGTCATCCCATAGTCTCTGTTCAAAGATTTCAACAAATTTCTAATCTCTACAATACCAGCAGGATCAAGCCCATTGATCGGTTCATCCAAAATCAAAAATTCCGGCGTATTCAAAAGTGCGATTGCAATGCCTAGACGCTGCCGCATACCCAAAGAAAAGTTACGGACAATTTTTCGTCCGGTATCCTTTAAGCCTACCGCCTCTAATGTTTTTCCGATAACAGCTTTATCAGGAATACCACGTTGGATACGCTGTACCTCCATATTTTGATATGCGGTCATTGTAGGGAATAGCGCCGGTGTCTCGATCATGCACCCAATTCGCTTCCGCTGTTCTTGCAGCGCTGTTGTTCCTGATTTTCCCCACATCGTCAGTGTACCGCTCGTTGGAAACGCAAGACCGGTAATTAACCTTAAAAATGTGGTCTTGCCTGCCCCGTTTTTGCCGATAAAACCATAGATTTTTCCCTTTTCGATCTGTAAGTGAATGTGATCTAATGCCATTGTGTGCTTGTATTCTTTTGTTAATGACTGTGCTTCTAAAATAATGGATCCCATGTGTCAGACCTCCTTTATTTTAAACAGTATAAAATCTATTCCTAAAGAATTTCTTAAATAGCAGCAAAAAAGCATAAAGAAAGCATAAAGCCAAGGGATTACCCCTTAGCTCTATGCAAACGATAACCAATCCCCCAAACAGTATCTATAAACTCTTTCTCAGGGCAGATAGTTTTCAATTTATTCCGCAGATTACTGATGTGGACATTCAGCGTATTATCTTCGTTGATATACTCCGTTCCCCAAACACTTTGAAACAGATTGGACTTGGAGAAAATCTTATCAGGATATTTCATCAATAACTCCAATATAGCAAATTCTTTTGCAGTTAAAGAAAGCTCCATTCCCTGTACGGAAGCCACATTTTTCTCATAATCTAAAATCAAATCTTCATACTGCAAAATCTCTTGTGTGCCGCTTTGAAATTTCACTCTGCGAAGATTGCTTTCGATCCTGGCAAGAACTTCTTCCATATCAAATGGCTTGGTAATATAATCATCTGCTCCTAAACGCAATAAATCAATCTTATTCTGTGTTGTTTCCTTAGCGGAAATAATGATCACTGGAATGGTGAAATGCCTGCGTAGATCTGAAAGGACAATATCACCGCTCCGATAGGGGATCATAATATCCAACAAAAGCAAATCAATTTTCTTCTCTTGCAAACAGTCTAATACATGAAGTCCATCATATTGGCAAAAAACTTCATATCCATTATCCTTTAAGAACTCTGCCAGTAACCCATTGATTTCCAGATCATCTTCAACAATCAGTATTCTATACATCGCCGGTCACCTCGCTTCCAAACGGCTATCTCATTATACATTCTTTTGATCCTTTTCTCAATAGGATGATGGCGAGTAATGTATAAGCTCCCTTCTTCTATTGGTATATCTTAAATATGACAGACATTCAAAGCAACTCTGAATCCATACGACAACTGTATGGAGGCTGTAGGGAACTATTTGCAGAATTGACAGGTGTTCCATTCTGTAGTATCATAGCTCTGAGGAATTTTACCACGAGGAGAATGACCATGAATTACTTTTTTACAAGTCAATTGAAAAGGAAAACCATCTCTGTACAATTCATACCGATGAAACATTGTACAGAGTATAGCGTATAAAAACGCATTTTGATTTCATCGGAAAGCCAAAGGGGGAGTCTGCCTTTTTTCGGGAACGACTCTCTGGTTTTCCGTATGAAACAGGATGTGTGATGAGGCTATGGGCAATGTTTTGTCCATAGCCTTTTGTTTTACATAGCTACTCGAAACGGCAGAAGGCGGATACATGTCAAATGTATTGGTCTTCTGCCGTTTTTTATGATATAGGAAAGTTCTCCGAACTTCCTATATCATAAAAACACACTTCGTGTGACGATGCGCAGCTCGCGGAGTGGAATTTAGCGGTTCACGCGTCTACGTTCCACTTCCGTCGTTGCTAAACGAGCGTCACAGGCGCTCAGCAACGCTCGCGCGGAGAATGTGCCAAGGCACATTCTTTGTTCTTGTCGAAAACAACTTTAAGAAAGGATGAATCAAAAATGAGCTTATTAGAAATCGAACATTTAACACACTCTTTTGGAGAGAATCTGCTTTACCAAAATGTTTCACTCTTCCTGAACAAAGGAGAACACATCGGTATTGTAGGTCAAAACGGAACCGGGAAATCCACATTCATTAAAATCTGTACCGGACATCTGATACCGGATGAAGGGCGGCTCGTATGGCAGACCGGCATCCATACCGGTTATCTGGATCAATATGCGGAAATTGATTACAACATGACTATGGGACAGTTCCTGAAATCAGCATTTTCCAATCTCTATGAAATAGAATCTAAAATGGAACGACTTTACTGTCTGGCTGCCGCCGGGGATTCCGCCGCTTTGAATCTTGCTGCCCGATATCAGGAACAGCTTGAACAGGCCGACTTTTATTCCATTGACACGATGATTGACCGGGTAGCAGTGGGACTAGGCTTATCTGCCATTGGACTTCATCGCCCGATCAGCGAAATGAGCGGCGGACAACGTGCCAAGGTGATTTTAGCCAAGCTGCTTTTAGAAAAACCGGATGTACTGCTTCTTGACGAACCCACCAATTTTTTAGACAAAAACCATGTAACATGGCTGTCTGACTATTTGTCCACGCTGGATCATGCATTTATGGTCGTGTCTCATGACTATGAATTTCTAAGCAAGGTTACAAACCGTATTTTTGATATTGACAATAAAACCATTACCAAATATTACGGAAACTATAAGGAATTTTTGAGGAAAAAGACACTTCTGCGTGAAGATTATGTACGCCAGTACGCCGCACAGCAGAAAGAAATCAGGAAAACAGAAGAATTTATCCGAAAAAATATCGCCGGCAGAAAGTCACGCATGGCCCGCGGCCGTCAAAAGCAGCTTGACCGTATGGAAAAGATGGAGGCTTTAGACTTAAAAGAAATCAAGCCAGCCTTCCATTTTCCCTCACTTCCGCTGACAAATACCATGCATTTAATCGTAAAGCAGTTAGCCATCGGATATCACTATCCACTGTTGTCCAATCTGGATTTTCATATTCAGGGCGGACAGAAGGTTGTCATAACCGGCTTCAACGGCATCGGCAAATCTACCTTGTTAAAGACTCTGACCGGAGCACTGCCGGCTATCCATGGATATTTCAAGCTGTCAGACCAAGTAAGCATCGGATATTTCCAGCAGGACCTGAACTGGGATGCCCCAAAACTTACGTCAATTCAAATCATGTCAGATGCCTTTCCGGAACTTGTCACAAAGGAAATCCGTAAGCATCTGGCACAATGTGGCGTATCAAGTAAACATGCCATGCAGGCAATCGGCACCTTAAGCGGAGGTGAACAGGCAAAAGTAAAAATATGCCTGCTGACACAAAAGCCCTGTAATTTCCTGATCATGGATGAACCGACCAATCACTTAGATGTTCAGGCAAAGGAGGCTTTAAAAACTGCATTATCCGAATTTCCGGGAACCGTCTTACTCGTCTCCCATGAGGAGGCTTTTTACCGGAACTGGGTACAGCGAATCATCAATATTGAACATCCATAGAAAACGCACAAAAGTCTGCCGGTAAAATTTCCGACAGACTTTTGTCTAATGCTTTCAATAAAATATGCCAAATGGTTTTCTATGGAAGAACCGGCACACTTTCTACCTTCTCTTCAAAAAAGCGGTCTGCTATATATCCCGCAGACTCTGCCCAAAAAGCATTTTCTGTATTTTGCAGTACTTCATAAGTTTGTGAATGATAAAATTCCCAGGCTGCATCCTGAAAAGACAAATTTTTCTTTTCTTTAATAATATCTATCACATCCCTAATCTGAATACACATATTCATAGTAATATCCTTACCATTGAAAAAATATTTTCCTGTAAGCATCAGCCTACCCCCTTCCGATTCGCAAGGGTTAAATATTTTAAGGCATCTGCTGTATGAAACGAAACCTGATTATTTACTTTGTTATAGCGTAACCGTTCCACAACTTCCTCTCCTGATTTTGTATATATTTACTAAATATGTTTAAAACTATATCACCGCCTGATATGCGATTGATATTTTTCAATCTACACTATTATATACATTTTAAGGAAGAACTTCAAGCAAATATCTTTCCGTTTCTTACCGTTAATTTTAGTTTCTTGTGCTGATTCTTTTGAAGACAATAAATCATGCCTTTGTTTATCTTAACCTCTATTTCCTCCTCCCACTTTGCAGGAATATAAATAACCACTTTCTTTCCACCATAATACTGCACAATCAGGTTTTCGTTGAATCCATCCCGAATCTCAACAATACATCGGCTCTTGTTCACCTGAACACACTTCTTTTCCCTCACTGAGACTACAAGGGTCCGAATCTTTTGTCCTTTTACTTCCATCCTGATACGGGCAAGTCCCTGATATAATGCGGAAATAAAAGATTGTTCCGCTCTTCTCATCTGATATGCCGCCTCCACACTATGCCTCCTTGTTCCAAATCAAATTTTTATCTTGCCTTAATATATCCCACTACTATTGCTATTTTATCAGAGTTCCATTTACAATTTATTAATTCACAGCCTTCAGACCACGCTATATCTGATTTCTTTTAAAAATGGACTCTTTTCCAGCTCCCTTTGAAAATGGTTTGGCAGACACAGTACTGCCGGTCTGCAAATTGTAATCTCTTCTGTCACTGTCAAAAGATACGCCACAAACTGGGAACAGAAAAAATGATTTTTCCAGTTGAACGGAATATGCAGTAGGCAGAACGCCACGCCCAGTCTTGTATAATGAAACTGCTCTTTATGTTCTATAAAATAAATAAGCTGCTCTCTCATCCGTTCATAGTCTGATTCTGAAACATTGATTTCATAGGATACACTTTTCACCACTCCCCGGTGTCTGTGCTTTTCAAGTGTTTCCGTACAGAATCCTCTGTAATTAAAGCTGTAATAGGTTTTCCCTCCATCTAAAGATATGGAAGCGTGCGTATATCCCCTTCCACCTATATAATAGAGAAAAGAGGATATACAATCGGAATACTTTGTCAGTAAAATGTAGACTGCATTTCTTTCGCCGTTTTTTGATTTTTTACCCATACAGGATGCTCCTCTCTGATTTACATGAAAGAACTTTACCACTGTATTATTTGACTTTTGTCTGCTTTTTGTTTGAATTCTATTAAAAAAAGCAGCCTATCTTCTCGGATAGGACTGCCCATGTGCTGCTGCTGTTTCTAGCTGCATTTTTCTTATTTTTTTCTTTTTACAGCTACAGCAATTACTCCAACAACCACGACTACTAATACGACAATAACTACTTTTGCTAACATATGTACATCCTCCTTTATCTGGTGATATTTCTTAATTATGTTAATGTTTCTTTCCATTCTCTCTGGCAGCACTTTCCTCGGCAAGCCTTTTTCTCGCCTCTTCAACGGTCTCACCGTCTTTTGTAAGGAACTGGTCGACGAAGGTATCTACCATCTTATTGAACCCGCCTACTGCGCCTTCTTCAATCTTCTTATAGCCTCCAACAACACCATGTTCGATCTTTTTGTATCCGCCTACTACCTCTTTTGCAATTTTTTCATTTGCTTTTACTAATTTTGATTTTGCCATAAAAATCCCTTCCTTTTCCCTATTTGTTTTTCTTCACAATTTTGGCCGCGATACCCACAATTACTACAACTACAGCTACAATAATGACTTTTACCAACATATCTCTTCTCCTCTCTGTTTTCTTTTGTATGTCTAAATCTTATCGTAAGATTGTTTCTCTTTCGTTTCCCTTTTGTTTTTGAAATATTAAAACACCGTATATTGTTTCAAATGTTCCGGGAATCGTCTCAGATTCATCTCCGGTTCCGCAACAATCCATCCCAGCAGCTTCTGCACCCTGTCTGTCCATCACCTTTTTTACAAAAAAGGTCTTTTCAGATTTCCTTTCCGCTGTGATAGATTTTTACAACCACCGTTCCAAACCCATAGAGAATCAGAACCGAGCCCATACTCATCATTTTCTGCCAGGATGCCGCCTCCGGCGTCACCAGTGATACACATCCCATGAAAAATATTAGTACACTTATGACTGCCGCCCCATACTTTCTTATCCTTCCACTCTGCCACTGGACTGCTCTCTTTAAAAGATACAGAGAGAAAAACAGAAATAACAGACCAAGCAGAAGGCTCCCCGAAACGAGAAGGACACTGTGGTGCGTGACAAAAAATACGGTCAACGCGAAGGTTCCCATGTAAGTCATCAGCTTTTTTTGTTTTATTCTCCTGTCGTGGTTCTCTGCCATGGCACAGTCCACCGTCTTTTTGACACTCCACACCAATCCTGCCAGAGAAAGTACGGTTCCTATACTTTGAATTGCAAGTCTGGGAGCAAGCAGGAAAATCAAACCTGCTAAGATGATCAGACCGCCCCGGATGCCTTCTTTGGATTTGAGGCTTTCTCTGATGTTGGTTCTTTTTACATTCGCCCAAAAGGACTTGATCAATTTTCCCATGACAATTTTCGTCCTGCTCTCGGATTCCGCAATGGAAATAAGAATGGTACCAAAGCCGTCCAACCCTCCCTCCGCGATTTCGGAAATTGTTTTTGCCCCGTTGGCCTGTAATGCGTCAAAAAAATCCTTCGTGAAAATCTCCCTCTGCTCCATATCTGCAGATTCAATCCATGTATCAAAAATCTGGTTATAAAAGCGGCTTTTTTCTTCCAGACTGGCAAGGGTGCAGAGTTTGTCCCCCTCTACGCCCCATGTCATCAGGTCGTGCTGCATCAACCCATGTCCGCTGCTTTTTACAATGATTGGTTCCTCCTTTGGCGCAAACAGCATCCCAATGACACTGAATCCGGGAATGATTCTCGTGATTTTATTGCGGATATTCTCATACCCCTCCTCATCTATCATCTCTTTGCAGATTCCCGGACCGTCATTGTTGTAGATTTGAATAAGCCGCTCCTGAAGGTCCTTTCCGCACCTCATTGCCGCATAGACCGCCAGATTCCCTCCTTTGGAATGACCGCCCACACGATAAATCTGACCTTTTTCTTCCATTCTTTTCTCCAAATATTCCACTGCCATCTGCTGTGCCAAAACGACTTTATAGCTGATAGAGAAATCTTCCCGCCAACCCACAATTGACTCATCCGTTCCACGAAATGCCAGATAACAGGTTCCGTCATCCAAGGCAATCTGCATGGCTGCAAACTGTACCTCTTCCTCTGTTTCCCACTTTTCCACATAACCACGCAGCACCCCGTTTCCATATCTCTTCGAGCCTGCCATGGCATATAGAATCTGGTCGTCTGCCCTGTCCTGGCGTTTCCCGGCCGCTTTCATAGCAAAATAGATTTCAGAGGCCTCTCTGACGGTGATTCCGTCCTGGTTTTCTGTTACAATCCCTTTAAAATCCAGATAAACAAGGCAGGAAAGCACCAGATTATCCGCATCACAAAAGCTGCGCTCCGTAAAATCCAGATCTCCCCGCCATTTTAAATAAGACAAAATATTTCCCATACGTGAATCCTCCCTTTCTGCTGTCACAACTGAATAAATGGTTTATTAGAAAGGGGGCGTTGCAAAATAGGTGAGTAATCACCTATGGAGCAGCGCTCCTTTTTTGTACCCTAAAATAGAAAACGGACTCCGAAGAGTCCGCAATCCATGGTATAATAAGATATGTCAAGTAAATTAAAATACCATAAAAATTATACCGAATTTGGCGAACCTTATCAACTGGTTTTGCCATTAAATTTGGAAGGTTTGGTTCCTGATGATGATTCTGTTCGACTGCTCAGCCACGAATTGGAGGATTTAGATTACAGCTTGCTGTATCAGGCTTACTCTGCAAAAGGCAGAAATCCCGCAGTCGACCCAAAGACCATGTTCAAGATCCTGACCTACGCTTATTCTCAAAACATTTATTCTTCAAGAAAAATGGAAACAGCTTGCAAAAGGGATATCAACTTTATGTGGCTGTTAGCTGGACAAAAGGCTCCTGATCACAGCACGATTGCCCGCTTTCGTACCGGATTTTTGGCAGATGCCTGTGAAAATCTCTTTTACCAGATGGTAAAACGTTTGGGGGATTCCGGGGAACTGTTAAAGGAGACTGTATTTATTGACGGGACAAAGTTAGAGGCCTGTGCAAACAAATATACGTTTGTCTGGAAAAAATCCGTAGGAAAGTGGGAAGAAAAAATGTTTCGGAAGATACAGGAAACCATACAGCTTCTGAACAAGGAATACCTGCAGGATTTTTCTGTCACTTCAGAATCAAGGACCCAGGATTTACAGAACATAGTCCGGTTTTTAGAAAACCGATGCCAGAGAGACAACACCGTTTTTGTCCACGGACGAGGAAAAAAGAAAAGCAAAAACCAACGGTATTTAGAGCTTTTTCGCAGATTTCTTGAACGACAAAGCGTTTATGACTGGCATACGGCAAGTTTTCAGGGAAGAAATAATTATTGTAAAACAGATCCGGATGCAGCCTTTATGCATATGGAAGATGACCATATGAGAAATGCACAGTTAAAGCCCGGGTATAATGTACAGATTGCAGTAGACAGTGAATATATCGTAGCAGCAGATATTTTTCAGGATCGAAATGATGTCTGGACATTGGTTCCTTTTTTAAAGACAATGGAAACGAATCTGGGTTTCCGTTATCCGAGTGTAACGGCTGATTCAGGATATGAAAGTGAAGAAGCGTATACTTATCTGAGAAGTGCAGAGCAAAAACCATACATAAAACCACAGACTTATGAGAAATGGAAGAAACGGAGCTTCAAGCAGGATATCAGCAAACGTGAAAATATGGGATATGACCAAGAAGCAGATATATACATTTGTCATGCAGGGAAATCCCTGTCCCCACTTTTTATCAAAAAGCAGAAAAGCAAGAGCGGGTATGAATCGGAAGTAACCGTTTACGAATGTGAAGACTGCAACGGATGTGCTTATAAAGAAAAATGTACTAAAGCAAAAGGAAATAAGCGGTTATACATTTCAAAAAGCTTTCTGGAAAAACGACAGGAATCCTATGAAAATATCCTAAGTGAAACGGGAATCAAATATCGGATGAACCGTTCCGTCCAGGCAGAGGGAGCCTTTGGTGTTTTGAAAAATGATTACGAATTTCAAAGATTTCTGCTGCGAGGGAAAACCAAGGTAAAACTGGAGATTATTTTGCTGTGTATGGGATACAACATCAATAAACTGCATGCAAAAATCCAGAGGGAACGCACTGGAAGTCATCTTTTTCCAGTAAAAGAGACCGCTTAAAAAACAAGAAAAACAAAGCATTATTAAAGTACGCCAAAAATCCGGAAGGATTCCTGAAACAAAAGGATTCCATCCGGATTTTTCCTATATAGAGCGAGGGTGCCGCTCAATCATCTAATTTGATGATTTTGCGACACCCTCTTCCCATGTATTTCTCTATTACAACGTCTGACAAGCCTTTTTACTTTCCAAATTTTCCTGTTTTTCAGAATATCGTTTCTTTGCCCCGGCAATCCCTTTTGCGACATACCCTGTTATTTACTCGTTCACTGCCCTCTTACATCTGCCGCAGGAAGCACAGCCACTGTGAGACTTAACCCACAGTCTGTCAGCCACCGGCGCCCATTTTTCTGCCGCCTCCACGCATTTATCAGAAAATTCTTTTGCTGTTTCCAGATTCTGATAGTCTGTACTTTTCGCCTGACTCTTCTCCACCAGTTCTGTCAGTCTTCCCGGATTATCCAGTACCGGGCATGGACGGAGCATATTATCATTCCATGGCTGGTTATCATGGTAACCCATAAATAACGGGGAGCGGTACGACTCCAGCAAGGTTTTTTCCCGGATATTGGAGTCAGAATAATGGATAAATGCACATGGCTCAATGTCGCCGTTGGCATTGATATGGCAGTAACAGCGTCCTCCTGCAATGCAGCCGCCCACATACTCTCCGTCATTCCAAAAGTCTACGGTAAACAGTGGTTTTGTCTGACGGTATTCCCGGATTTTATGGTACATCATCTCTCTCTGCTTGGCAGTGGCGATCAATTCCTTGACCGCGCCTTTTCCAACCGGCATATAAGTAAAGAACCATGCAAACTTCGCTCCCATGTCAATCATCTGGTCAAAGTACGCCTCGCTGCCAATGATTTTTGCATTTGCGGATGTATAACAGCATGAAATACCAAAAGGCAGTTTCTTTTCTCTCAAGATACTCATCGCCCGTACAATCTTCTGATAGGTTCCCTCGCCTCTCCTGGAATCGGTTGCCTCCTCAAAGCCCTCAATGCTGATGGCCGGAACAAAATTCTGAACCCGGAGTATTTCCTTGGCAAACGCCTCATCAATCAGGGTTCCGTTTGTAAAGGCAGAGAATACGCAGTCTGGATGGGCGTCACACAGCCGGATGATATCCTTCTTTCTCACAAGTGGCTCCCCGCCGGTAAAGAGATATACATACGTTCCAAGCTCCACGCCCTGGGTGACAATAGAATCCATCTCCTCGTAGCTTAAATTCATTTGATTACCGTATTCCGCAGCCCAGCATCCGGTACATTTTAAGTTGCAGACGCTGGTGGGATCTAAGAGAATTGCCCAGGGTACGTTACAATTATATTTTGCCTTATTTTCTTTCTGCCGCTGATACCCGAGCAGACAGCCGTTGATGATCAGATTTTCAAACAGACGGTTCCTTACACCTGGATCAATATCCGTCCACAGGCTTATGACAAGCTGGTGCCAGTTGTTGTCCTTGTCCATGGCAACCTGGCGGATGGCATCCCTTTGTGTCTTTAATGTATTTTTCCGGTCAAATCTGTCAAACCAGTCTAACAGTTTCGGGAGATTCTTCTCCGGCTTTTTGTCCATGTATGAAAGTGCCTGTCTGATTGCAAACGCGCTTATATTTTCTTTGAATGTCATATGTTTTTACCTCTTTCTTTTGTATTCTTCATTGATTTGATGATAGTATGATACCTTTTCTTTATTTCCATATTGTTGGAGAATTGTTTTTGTATGATTAATTTTCCTGTATCTATGGCTATAACGTAAAAAAACTGCCAGTATCCATTTTCAGGTCACTGACAGTTATCCTCTCTACTGTTTTTAAAAAAGCGGCGTAAATATTTTAAGCAGCTCCGCTAAAAGCCGGTTCTGCTCTCTACAAGGTATCGAATTTCTCACCATGCTTCTGTTCATCTATATACAATTCCCGCGGCAGGATATTGGGATATGCGTGCCACTGCCGGATTGACAGCGCATCGCTGCCTCCGGTCAGTTCCTTTACCGTTCCATCAGCAAACGTAAATATCCCTTCCACGTTATCAAAAATCAGTGTTGCCACCGGATTGTCTGGGACTTGGAATGTGACGCCCCATATAGTGGCATTTCCCACATGGGTTTTGATTTCATAAACGCCGTCCTCCACCTCGATTCTTATCCGGTACAGCGTAGGAATAAATCCGTCTAACTCTCTCATAAACGACCAGTCCTCATGGGTGATTGTCATCTGCCCTTCCGGGTAATGTTTCCCGGTCTGCAGATCATATACGGAAGCTTCATCTGCCAATGTTACTTCTGGATTATAATCTTCATAATTGAATTGTTATCCTCCTTAATTTTTTAATCTTAATTGCCTTGAATCTGTTTATTTTTCATTGCTATTTTCATGTATTTTCTATTCTCTCCTCCTACTACTAATATCTTAATCATCTTTATTACGCCTTCCTGTTTTGCATTTTCATTTTGTTCGCCATACATACACCATAGATTCCCATGCCCGACACCATCAGGCAGACGATGACGCCTGTAATTCCATTCATAAGCGCCTTACTTCCCTGAACCTCCATATTTCCAAAGGAGGCAAACATTGCCGTCTGAAGCGACAGTACAGACACACAGGCATCTGCATAGCCGATACTTCGGACTGCAACTAAAAGCGGTGTATTCATCTTTCTTGTCTTCATCAAATTTCGCACTGCTAAAGGTACTTTGATAAAGGTGTAAAGCGCTATCATGTAAATCGTCATCCCAGGATAACTCCTGCCTCCTTCCGAGTGTACCATCAGGATTACCATTCCGCCAAGTACAACTGTCAACAGAATAATATTTATACTACAAACCTTATAAATCTGAATTTCTTTTTGCCGCGATAACGGATGGCTTCTACTTCCTGGCAGTTTTCGTTCATTACGAACGGTCCATGCCCTCATAATACTTAGAAAAAGATAATAGACAGCAAGAGTAATGTACCAGGGTGAACGGCTCATAAACCCGATGATTCCATGAAACGCAGCAAAGGCGATGTTCAGAAGCAGGCCTGCCGCTGCCGTTGTAAAGGTGCGGAAACGGTAATCCTCCAAAAAATATTTTATCCCTTTGTATCTCTTAGCCAGCCGATCAACTATATAAGTAAGCATGTTTCTTACTGCCTTCATATCCATCACAATATACAGACATGAAGGAAACGTGGTTCCGGCAGTGCACACGTAGAGGACAAATTCCTCCTCTTTTGAAAACCGCCCTGTTTCTATCTGCCAAAATGAAAGTGCCGCAAATAGAATGGCTGCAATATATAGAAGCATCCGAATCCATGCCTTTAAGACGGGCGGCCTCCATTTTCTGTTTTTTAATTTATCCCACATCCGTTTTGTCACCGCCTTTTACACAATTTTCCTCAATAAGGTGCTTATAAGATATAAGTTATCTTCGCTTTGCTAAAAATGCAGCAGACCTTTTTTATCTGCCGCATCTCCTGATTGATACTGTCTATTTCCGGTTGTTTTATTTCAGCCCTTTTGCGAAAGGTATCAGACAGAGAAATACAACGATACCAATCAATCAGTCCAATGACAATCCCCAGCACCATATTGCTCCATACCATCGTCAGACACATCCCTACGCCAAGCAGCAGCGCACCGATAATTCCAATCAGGAATGCCCCGATTGTCTTCCTGGATATTTTAATCGGTGCCTTATGCTCCATCTTTCACCATACAAGACATCCTCTCATTGCCTTTAGTTTTATTGTTTGTTTTCTGTTGATAGTAAAAGCATACACCCTTACTGTTTGTGTTTTGTTTGACTTTTGTTTCTGAATTATTAATTCCGGCTGTTTCTAATTAGAATTTTTTCTTAATAGGACTCCTGTTGTCTGTCCCACAGCGCCTTAATCCCGAAGATTACCAATCCTATTATAGAAATTCCTGCCACTGCCTTTAAAAATGTTTTCATACATTTCCTCACTTTCTGTCCTCAATATTCGGACCATTCCTAATTGTGTTTTGTTGTTTCTGCTTTCTGTATAGCAGTTTATAACATAAATATTTTTGATTTATCTTATGTCTGTATCTTACAGTGACTGTATTTATGAACCGTTTGTATCTTGTTTCTGAAATGTTAATTTCATTTCCGTTATAAATTTACTCCTGCGCAGAACCGGTAATGAGTCCCGATAATGCACACCAAAACAAAGTAATGGCGTTTTAATGTTCTCCATGCTCCTTTTCCCTCACCTTTTATTACTTGCAGCATCTTCTCTTCCTCTCAATCTTATTTCGTTGTATCTGGGCAAAAACTGCGCCTACAATAGCAATCACTATAATTACAGACTCATTCATCTATGGTCTCCTCACTTTCTGATGTGATTATCCCATACGATTGTTTCTGTTCTGTTTGTTTCCTATTTCTGTATGATTAAAAATGCTGCCGGATATCTCTCTGATACCTGACAGCACTTATCCCTCATAATTTTATTTTCAAACTTTAAATCACCTTATACTTCTGTATGTCCAGCCGGCATTATCCAGAATTTCATAGCGGGATAACTCACTACAACTTGAACAATAATATTTATAATATTTGCAAGTGTAGGCGCCGCCCCCTGCGTCACACCCAAATTCACCAAAAAAGCCTGACTGTAGGCCGGAAGTGCAGCAGATATTATGACCAGCACTACGGCTAGGATAATGTACTTTGGCACCGCCTTCCCGAATGCGGCATTGGAGCGAAATACTAAATTCTTCTGCACGAAGAAATTGACCGTCTGGGCTACTGCTGTTGCGGCAAGGAAGCTGAGAAAACCTCCTAACCCCAAATCACTTTCTACATTTGTATAGTTAAAAAAAAGAAACTGAAATGGTGTACTAGAATATTTTGTAAATATAAATCCGGTACATATCCACATTACGATAAAATTGACAACTGTTGCACAGTTTGACAGAATATTGAATAAAATAAATTCCCATAGATCCGGATGTTTATAAATCCATTTCTTTAGCACTGCCATTTTATCTATTCGCCCTCCAGTTTCTTCCTATATTTTTTGTTCTCCCGCAAATTTCGAAAATATCCAGCGATCAGTTTTTTCAATCCTTTGAAAAAATATCCGTTTACCATCGTTACCAACCCGTCTGCCATCTCCATACTGACCATCCCGCCTGTCATTTTTGCAATTCCCCGAAACGGCATATTATAGATAAAAAGTATATTCAAATTTGGTCTGCCTTTCTTTTCACTTTTTTCCTTCATATGAGTCAGTATTTTATAGATAGTTCTGCCAATCCTGCTTTTTGCGTAATAAAGCTGGCAGACCGCATCATTTAATTGCAGTTCCCCTGACCATACTCCATCTGGTATTTCTTCCCCGAGAAGCCGTTCAAACTCTTCCTTACTTACATTTTGTATCTGTCCGGAATAATAAGCGGGCATTTCCTCTTTCTTATACGGCTGTTTTTCCGTTGTTCCTGTAACCTCTAATATTCCTGACAGTCTGATGTCAGCGCTGCTGGCCCCAATCATAATCTGATAGGTTCCCCCTTCAGTCTCCCAATCATTTGTACTGACATTCCAGTACCGGAACGTTTTATCATCGAAAGGCAATTCTACTCTTCTGCTTTCTCCTGTTTTCAAAAACACTTTTGTAAATCCTTTTAGTTCTTTCGCGGGACGAAAAATTTCCGCCTCCAAAAGTCCCACATATAATTGTGCGATTTCTGCCCCGTCCTTTTTTCCTGTATTCGTCAAAGTAAAACTTACACCGTTTTCTTTCACAGCTAGCTCAGAATAAGAAAATGTTGTATAGGACAACCCAAAGCCGAACGGATATTGCACCTGGATTCTACACGTGTCATAATAGCGGTAGCCCACAAAGATACTTTCCCTATATTCAGAATTTCGCTCCTTGCTTGGAAAGAACTGAAATGCCGGGGTATCTTTATAGCAAAGTGGATAGGTTTCGGCTAATTTCCCGGAAGGATTTTTCTCTCCTGAAATCAGCTCTAACATTGCTCCTGCACCTGCCTGACCTCCCAGATAACCATGAAGAATTCCTTTACAGTACATTTCCCATGACATTTCTATCACTGATCCTGCACTCAGCACACCAATGATATTGGGGTTTACCTCTTTTAGTTCCTTTAACAACTCAATCTGGTTATCAGGAATCCTCATATGTTCCCGGTCCATTCCCTCCGATTCACTGATTTCATCCAAACCAAAACAATAAATAATCACATCAGAACACTTTGCAAGTGTAATTGCTGCAGATTGGAGGCCGTTGTCTTTCTTGCCATCTCTTCTGTAACCTTTTGCGTAACCGGTAAAATCCGGGAAGTACGTTTCTGCCATGTCCTTTATATTTTCTATCTTTGTGGGATTTACCATCGAAGAGCCGGCCCCCTGATATCTTGGCTCTCCGGCAAAGTCTCCGACAATCCCCACCCGGCATTTTCTGGGAAGCGGCAATATGTAGTCTTCATTTTTTAACAATACCGTGCTTTCCACAGACGCTTTCCTTGCAAGCACATGGTGTTCATCAGCCAGTTCCTTACCAGCCTGTTTCTCTTCCCATGTTTTTTCCGCCTCAGACAGTTCCATCACCGCATCAAGAAGCGGCCCGACACAGCAGTCCAATTCTTTCATACTTAATTTTCCGGTTTGCACCGCAGAAATAATTTCCCGCGCAGAATCAAATCCGGGAGCCGGCATCTCCAGATTTGAGCCTGCTGCAACTCCGGCAGCATGGTCATTGGACGCGCCCCAGTCAGTAATCACAATTCCGTCAAACTTCCAATCTTTACGGAGAATATCCTGAAGAAGATGTTTGTTCTCATTTGCATATACACCATTGACCTCATTGTAGCTTGACATGATTGCCTTTGCTTGTCCCTCTTTTATGGCAATCTCAAATCCTGTCAGGTAGATTTCCCGCAGTGTCCGCTCATCCACTACCGCATTCATCGCCATTCTTCGGAGTTCCTGACTATTCACTGCAAAATGCTTCGGGCAAGCATATACTCCCTCACTTTGTATTCCTCTTACATAGGCAGCCGCCATTTTCCCTGACAAATAAGGATCCTCTGAAAAATATTCAAAATTGCGTCCGCACAGTGGACTCCGCTTGATATTCAATCCGGGTCCCAATAAAATATGTACCTTCTGGAACACTGCTTCTGTCCCAAGAGCTCTGCCAATTTCTTCCCCAAGATAACAGTCCCAACTGTTTGCTATGGTCGCCGCTGTTGGAAAGCAGGTCGCAGGAAGAGAGGCATTAAGGCCAAGATGATCTCCTGCCCCCGCCTGTTTCCGTAATCCATGAGGACCGTCAGAACAAAAAACAGATGGAATTTCCAGACGTGAAAAATCCCTCGTCTGCCATGTGTTTTTTCCACTTAAAAAAGCTGCCTTTTCCTCCAGTGTCATCTGATTGATTAATGCTTGATATTTCACGAAACTCTTCCTTTCCTACTGTTCCCCCTGAACTTTTTCTTTTCTCATTGTACGCTTCCCATTAACCACTATATTTAACACACAAGCAATCGCACCAGTAATTCCTAGAGCCAATCCCTGTTTTATGTAATCATCTCCGGCAAGAATACATACCGCCATTCCTGCACCAAAGATAAGTACACCGCATATTCCAGATAGAATAGAACTGAGTTTCCTGCGCTTCTCTGTATCGTTCTTTAAATTCCATGTCGCCAAAACCGCTG
The DNA here is from genome assembly GCF_900604355.1 of Luxibacter massiliensis. NCBI lineage: Bacteria > Bacillati > Bacillota > Clostridia > Lachnospirales > Lachnospiraceae > Luxibacter > Luxibacter massiliensis. The sequence continues at coordinate 1,727,878 of NZ_UWOE01000001.1, forward strand.
CAAGGACTGCTATCCCCGCAAAAACTACGTCTAGTACATACAAACCCTTCTGCCATAATGGTATAATCTTGACTATTTGGCTGCTGCTGGACAACCCATTCATTGTGTTCGATCTTGAGATTGCAAATGTAATATTTTTTGCTGCCCGCTGCATAGATGTAATCACCGTATTGTTCATATCCTCATCGGAGAGAACCCACAGTTCTGAGTCGGTGTTCAGCCACAAATCTGTACCCGCAGCCAGTCCGGCCCTCAAATCTTCATATGCAAATACTTCGAAAGAGGCCTGGTCAGTGATTGCCACTCCCTCAAATCCCCATTCGTTCCGAAGTATTTCTGTCATGAGCCCGTAATGAGCGCCCGCCCATTTTGTTCCAACCCGGTTCATGCCGACCATCACTCCATGTGCATTTCCTTCACGGACCGTTATCTCAAAAGGTTCAAGATATAATTCCCGGATACTCTGCTCATTTGCCATAATCGAGACACCCATCCGGTTAGTTTCCTGATCGTTCAATGCAAAATGCTTCATATAGACAAGCACACCTTTACTCTGTGCGCCTTTTACAACCGAAGCTCCCATTTTCCCGGACAGATAGTTGTCTTCTGAAAAGTACTCAAAATTCCTTCCGCTGTATGGTGTCCGGTGAATATTCATTGCAGGAGCATACCATCCGGTCACCTCAAGTTCAAGGCTGTCTTCACCGATACATTTACCAAACTCTTCCGCCAGTTTGTCATTCCATGTGGAGCCTAGTACGATTTCCGGCGGATAGGATGTGCCGTTCTCGCCGCCTACCAGAGTGCTGGAGATTCCTGCTGGGCCGTCTTTATCCTGTGTGGACGGAAGCTGTGTGGAATCAATTCCCATGGTCGCATATCCTCCGACACGTACAAGCTTATCCAGTTCTTCTGCGCTCATCTGTGAAATCAATGAATCCCATAGCGGATCATCGTACTCTGTTTCCATCAACATAGCGGTTGTCAGTTTTCCAAACTCTTCATCATACGTCTCTGTGACTGCCTTTTCCTCAACTGTATCTTCCACTACTGGTATCTTCAATGCTTCCACAAATGTCTCCGGAGCTGTGAAATTCCCGCCAGCATAGGTAGATGGCCATGTCCCTTCCCAGTCACTTCTGCTTAAGTATCGGAAATTTTCATCATACCTGGCGATATCCGCATCTTTAAACTGATTGCCAATGGCAGATTCCGTTTCTTTCGATACCGCATAAGTTGTACTGTCCAGACTTTCTATTGTTACTTGTGCCGCCAACTCCATATTTCCTTCGGCATCCATCTGGTTTGTTGTCGTATATCCTTTTTTCGCAAGAATGTTATTCAGGGCATTATGGACATCTGTGCCTACTGCAAAATAATAATCCCCTGCCTCCATAATATAAGTACTATATCCCTTCGCATCATAGGTTTTCATAATTTCTTTTGGGATCTCTACAGTTACTGTCTCCGATGCTCCCGGTTTCAGCATTCCTGTTTTTGTATAACCGGCCAATTCCACTGCAGATTTTTCAATCTGGTTCTGTCTGTCATATTCTGTGTAAGGAGACTGCATATAGACTTCTACTGTATGTTTTGCCTCCACATCTCCTGTATTCTTTACCGTCAGTTTCGCAAGATACTGCTCTTCTGCTTCCTCTAATATAAAGTCAGAATAGGTGAATTCCGAGTAAGACAGACCGTAGCCAAAGGGATATTGCACCTCTTCCGTATAGTTATAATTTTCCGCCTTTTCGTTCCCCAATACAACGTCTTCATATCGCGTCTCATAATACCGGTATCCCACATAGATACCTTCACTGTAAACCATATAAGTATTCCCGAAACTTTCCTGACTATTCACAATGTGATAGGCTCCCAGGTTCTGCATCGCAGGTGCACTTTGACTGTCATACGCATAGGTGTCTGTCAGTCTTCCGGAAGGAGAGACTTCTCCGTTCAGAAGTTCCCCCACTGCAGACGCCCCGTTTTCTCCAAGTCCCCCAATCCACAGTACCGCATTAATTCCCATAGACTTTAACACGCCAAGTTCCATTGGATTCTGTGTATTCAAAAGTACAACCACTTTTTCAAAATTCTGGCATGCGTAATTCAATACCTCTCTCTCCTGCTCATCAATCTGAAGATAATAGCTGCCGTTTTCAAGTGGTGTGCTCTGTATATCTGAACTCTCACCGCCGCTTCTCCCAATTACAACAATTGCCGCATCCTGATATTCTGTAAGACTGTTTTTCACCTCGTCCGTAAAGTTGGAAACTGGGGCTTCATTGACGGCAAACTCACCGTTTCCCATAGCATCCGGCACTGTTTTTCTGTATTTAGCCCCGTCCCCTTCTGTATAAAAATTCTGCAGTGTTTCATTTGTGGCAAATCCAGCCTCTTTTAGTCCGGTATATAAATCTTTCGCTTTCGATGTGTCTACCGATCCTGCACCGCTCCCCCCGTAAACCGGATCCACGCTGTCCTGTCCGAATACCGAGATATGCGAGCCTGTTTTTAAAGGCAGTGTCCCGTCATTTTCCAAGAGAACCGCCCCTTCTGCTTCAATCTGTGTACTGACAGAACGCAGATAGTTTTCCCTTTCCTGATCATCGTCATAATCAGATGAGAAATGCTCTGTCACCTCATCCTCAGAAGAAATAACCTTTTGGTTGGACATATTCAAGTAAACTGAAATGAGGTTGGAATAACGATCTGCATAGATGTTCCCTGCTACAAGTGCCACTATCGTTATAATGGCTGCAAACCATGCAACCCCCACTTGCAGGATTTTTCTTTTCTTTTGTTTCATAGCTTTTCTCCTCTGTTCCTTAAGATTTTTTATAACTTTTCTTAATTTATAACACTTGTCCACAATAATGTATTATAATATTCTTATCTTTATTATGTAAATTTTATATCACTTAGAAATATTTATACGAAAGGACTGGAAAAAATATGGATATAGAATTGATGTTGGAAAAATTCGTAAAATCTGTCCCCCTGACGAGTGCCTTTTACCAAGAAGGCAGGCTGAAAAAAATCCACAACGGGCAGGCTCTTTCAAACATACTTTCAGAACAGATTGCAAAAGAGTATCCTCCTGATGGAAACAATCTTCGCTTTCTCATTACTCCGGAATACCTGCAATTTGGATTTATTCGTCTGGAAGAAAACAACAGTTTCCTAGTTTTAGGTCCCGCCTCCCCATATGAACCAACATTAAATCAGATAAACACCTTTTTGTCCACTTATAAAATTCCCAGACAGAATGGCGCTGATGCAGCAGGTTGGTTTCACCATATTCTTGTTATGGATACGCCCAGATTTCGCAATCTCTTAGAATTCTTATACTATATTTTAACCGGGAACTCAGAAGAACCTCTAAGAATTTCCTATCACGCCACTAAAATGACTACTGTTTTTCATGCAGAAGATTTTTCAATAACAGGCCACTCCTTTCATAATCTGGAGAACTTGTCCGCTTCATGCATCAGGCATGGCCTTTACGACAAATTAGAGTCCATGATCCGCAAAGATTTTAATGAAGTTATTTCTCCAGAACTCGCCCCTTCTGCTATCCGTTCTTTAAAAAATGCATTAATCAGCGCCACTGCCGTTGCATGCCGGAATGCAATTCAGGGCGGACTCTCTTATGATACTGCAATCTCCCTGTCCGACTATTATATTGCTCAGGCCGAAAAACTATCGATTTATACAGATATCAAACAAACGATTGAAAATATGCTCCTTGACTATGCCAAACGGGTTTCCATTATACAATCGTTTCATTCCGATTCAGCTACAGTGAATTCTATTTGCCGTTACATCAACGCTCATATTTCCAATAAAATAACGGTAGCCGAAATCAGCGGCGCTGTCTCCTTGAACGCTTCCTATATCAGTCATCATTTTAAAGAAAAAACTGGATGTTCAATTTCTGACTATATCAATATACAAAAAGTAAAAGAAGCAAAACATTTATTAGAATCTACCAACCTTTCACTTTCTGAAATTTCTGAAAAACTAGCATTTTCCAGTCAGCAATATTTTCAGAAAATTTTCAAAAAGCAAGCCGGCATAACACCCTTGCAATACAAAAAGGAGCAGAGATAATCTCTGCCCCAGATTTGCTAAAATCTCTTTTGCATTTTCCCGGTAAATCTAAAAACAATTCAAATTGCTGGGTGAATTACTGAGTTGAAAGAAACATCATATCTGCGTACCATCATATCCTACTCTGTCCGCAATGCAGTCACCGGATCTTTTTTCGCCGCTTTTTTCGAAGGAATCAGGCCGCCAAGCAACGTAAGTATCACACTGAGCGCTACTAACAGTACAGCGCTGACTGCCGAAAGCGAAGCATTTATATCTGCCGAACCGGTCAGCCTATGGATGGCCACATTTCCAGGAATCAAAAGAAGCAGAGTAATCCCGATACCAATTAATCCGGAGCAAAGTCCGATAATGAAGGTTTCTGCATTAAATACCTGGGAAACATTCCGTTTTGACGCTCCCATTGCCCGAAGAATACCGATTTCTTTTGTCCGCTCCAAAACAGAGATATAAGTAATAATCCCAATCATAATGGAAGACACAATCAAGGATACCGCTACGAATGCAATCAATACATAGGAAATTACATTTACTATCGTTGTAACAGAGGACATCAAAAGGCCTACATAATCCGTATAGCTAATCTGATCTTCCTCATCCACAGTTTTGTTATATGTGTCAATACTGTCTGTAATGGCTTCTTTATCCTCAAAACTATCTGCATAGATATTGATACCGGATGGTGCATCTGGATTTACATATCCAAAAGCAGCCATATTATCCTCATAAGAACCTGCAGAAATATAGGTGTCATAAATCATCAGCAGTTTTTCATCCTCGCCATCCCCGGCTCCTAAAACATATTGGTCCAGTGTTGCTGCCAATTCTTCGTCCGTCATGTCCAGCATTGTCTGCGCCATATCCGGGTCATCTGAATAGACAGATTCCAGAATCTCCCGACACATTTCTGCTTTTTCTGACTCATTCATATTTGAAATATATGCTTTGGCATCTGCAGCCTTTGCAGCGTCATCTGCCGGAGAAAACTCTGCACCGTTTAACACATTTTTATTTTCAGATGCCTGCTGTGCCTGTACAACCGGACTTTCATTCGTATAATCAATCAAATATTCTGTTAACGCGCTGGTATAACCGACCGTCCCACTGACAGACGCATTATCCGCGTCTTCTGCCGGCCGTACTACTCCCGTCACCTTCAAATGAACGGCATTGTCCATAAGGCCTTCTATCTTGGTATCACTGTCGCCGATATAATCAAATAATCCATGTTCGTTTTCTTCATACATGTCACAGGCCGGAATCAGATAAAAATCCTGGTTGCAGATTTCCTCATAGCTCCACTTCTGGGTTTTTAGTGCTACCTCCTCTCCTTCTTCTATCTGTTCCATCAATTCCTTGTACTCTGAGGAAGGGAGCGCGCCAAGTTCATATAAAGTGCTGGCAGAAATTTCATTGTTTTTATCAAGGATAAGTACGACCTCATCATATGCTTCCGGCCACGCACCATACAGAACCTCATAGCTGTCTGAAAGCGCGGGACTGATTGTCTGCCCCTCTGTTCCAGGCATTAATTCTTCAAAATTAGTGGAACCTGTTTCCACCATACCACTCATGCCTGACATCATACCGCCGCTTTCAGAGGAGCCGTCCTCCTCCAGAGTACTGCCATCTGTATTCACCAGCGTCCCTTCCGAATCATGGGTGTAAACAGAAAATATGGTGTCATAGGTATATGTGATACCATTTTCCCCAATATAGTTATGAATTTCACTGTCTGAATCTTCCAGATATTTTTTAAATTCCGTCAGATTGTTCTCCGTGATACTGGTGCTCATACTGGAGGCCATTTCCAGACTGGTTGAATCTGAATATACACCGTCCAGTTTGTGATCCGCCTCATCGGAAGCGCTGTCCGTACTCTCCTTTCCTGCAGCAAGCATACTAGATAAATCCATGGACTGCGCTTCTATGCTAATTGGATAAGATGTCATAGTACTTTTCTGAAGATTTTCTATATAAGTATTAATTCCGGTGGATAATGACAGAATTAATGCAATCCCTATGATTCCTATAGAACCTGCAAAGGAAGTCAGCAGTGTCCTCGCCCTTTTTGTCCGCAGGTTATTGAATGATAAAGACAATGCAGTCCAAAAAGACATGGATGATTTACCCATATTTTTATGTTCCGGCTCCCTGACTTCACAAGCATCAATCTCATATGGGTCTGAGTCATCCACAATTCTTCCGTCTTTTAGCTTTACGATACGGGTCGCATATTCCTCAGCCAATTCCGGGTTGTGTGTGACCATCACAACCAGACGGTCCTTTGCCACTTCTTTTAAAAGTTCCATGACCTGTACGCTTGTTTCTGTATCCAGCGCCCCGGTTGGCTCATCCGCCAGTAAAATATCTGGGTTGTTCACAAGGGCCCTTGCAATGGCAACACGCTGCATCTGCCCGCCTGACATCTGGTTTGGTTTCTTATGAAGCTGCTCTCCAAGTCCCACCTCATCCAACGCCTGTCTGGCACGCCTGCGCCGTTCTTCCCTTGAGATTCCTGAGATAGTCAGCGCCAGTTCTACGTTGGACAGCACCGTTTGGTGGGGAATCAGGTTATAGCTTTGAAATACAAATCCAATCGTATGGTTCCGATAGGAATCCCAATCTCTGTCCCTATACTTTTTGGTAGAGATAGAATTGATAATCAAGTCTCCGCTGTCATAGCGGTCCAGGCCACCAATAATATTTAAAAGCGTTGTTTTTCCAGAACCACTTGGCCCTAAAATAGCAACAAATTCATTATCTCTCAGATTCAGACTGACATCATCCAGCGCTGTCTGTATCAAATCTCCTGTTTTATATCGTTTCCTTAACTGCTTTAGCTGAAGCATTTGCAATCCTCCTTGTAGCTATTTTTCTTTCATTTTTTCATAAGCTACTATACAAGAATTTGAAAAACCGAAAATAAACAATAACTGCTGATTTGATAAACTTTTTATAAAAACCATATCCTGTTTATTTTCAGTTTATCTTCCATGGTATAATAAAAAAAATAGAAAAAAGGAGGCTCATCCTATGTTTCAGATTATGGTGTTAGAAGATGACAATCACACATTGAAACTGATGAAGGCAGTATTAGAACATGCCGGATATGTAGTCCATTCTGCACAAAACGGGGAAGACGCCCTTGCACTGACTGATAAACAGCATATTGACCTGATCGTGCTTGATATTATGCTCCCCAAAATGAATGGCTATGAATTCACAGAATATTTACGGGATGCCGGTGACACCACACCAATTTTAATGGTAACTGCCAAACAACTGCCGGAGGAGAAGTGCAAAGGTTTTTTGGTGGGAACGGATGATTATATGGTGAAACCTGTCAATGAAGAAGAAATGCTTTTGCGCATAAAAGCTCTGCTTCGCCGTTCCAAAATCGCCAATGAACATAAGCTGCAGATTGGAAAGGTCACGCTTGATTACGATGCCCTCACTGTTACCCGCTGTAAAACCAGCCAGACACTTCCCCAAAAGGAATTTTATCTTTTATACAAGCTGCTCTCCTGCCCGGACAAGATTTTTACCCGGCTGCAGCTTATGGATGAAATCTGGGGAATGGAATCAGAAAGTTCCGATGTCACTGTAACTGTTCATATAAACCGGCTTCGGAAGCGTTTTGAAGCTTGGCCAGAATTTGAGCTGGTTGCAATCAGAGGAATCGGATATAAGGCGGTGATATGCCATGATTAATTTGAAACAAAAGGCAAAAAAATTTCAGCTTACCCTCTTATTTGCCGGTATTGTATTTTTTATTTTATTGCTGACCATGTTTCTTATATTTACCGGAATTTTTATTTTGCAAAAATTCGGTATTCATATGGTTGATAAATCTTCCCGTATTCCTCTATTTCTGTTTGCCATTGTCAGTCTTGGTGTAGGAACAATCCTGGCACTATTATCAAGCAAATATCCTTTAAAACCCATACGAATCGTGGGGCAGGCGGCGGATGAGATTGCTAGAGGCAACTATAAGGTAAGAATCCATCTGAAGGGGCCGGATGAATTTACACAACTGAGCAATAGCTTTAACCATATGGCAGAAGAACTAAACAGTGTGGAAATGCTCCGCACGGATTTTGTCAATAACTTCTCCCATGAGTTTAAAACGCCCATTGTATCTATCCGTGGATTTGCAAAAATGCTCAAAAGAGAAGATTTGACAGCAGATGAACGAAATGAATATCTAAACATTATTATAGAAGAATCAGAACGCCTGACTGAATTAGCCTCTAATGTACTGAGCCTGACAAAACTGGAGCAGCAGTCTATTTTGACAGATACCAGACAGTGTAATATTGCCGAACAGATTCGGCTTGTGATTGCAATGATGTACAGTAAATGGTCACAGAAAGATATTACTTTCGATTTCGAATGCGGGGAACGGTATGTAAACGGGAATGAGGAGCTTTTAAAACAAATCTGGATGAATATGCTGGATAATGCAGTGAAATTCTCTCCGAATCACTCCACTGTTAAGATATCCATTATTCAGAGAGTACACTCCACAACCGTAACCATAGGGAATGACGGTTCCCCCATCAGTGAAAATCTTTCTGCCCACATTTTTGATAAATTCTATCAGGGAGATACTTCACACACGGAAAAAGGAAACGGCTTAGGTCTTGCAATCGTAAAACGCATTGTGGAATTACACCATGGTAATATACAACTTGCGGAAGGCAGCGGGAATGGTACGGTTTTTGAAATTTCACTTCCAATTTAACCTCATCAAGAAAGCACCCTGCTTCGATGTCTAAGAGACATAAGCAGTGGGCGGGGACTCGCTTGATCAAGGAGAGTATCCCAAAGATTGTGTAAACCTTCAAACTGATGTAAGATAAAATTACTCAGTTTGGAGGTTTATTTTATGGCAAGAAAAAAAGATTCACCACAAAAGGCAACACTCAGAGAGGTGATGGGAGCTTACCTAAAGGAAAACAATGTAAAAGTCAAAGATGGTACGGATGTAAATTCCATCATGCGGGATATGATGTCTGTCATTTTTGAAGGTGCCCTGGATGAAGAACTGAATGAAGAACTCGGCTATTCCAAATATGACTACAGAAATAAAGAGACGGATAACAGCCGGAATGGATACTCCCAGAAGACGGTTCACACCAGTTACGGAGACATGGAGTTAGATATTCCCCGTGACCGTAAAGGGGATTTTGAACCACAGGCAATCAAGAAATACCAGAATACAGTGACGCAGTACATGGAGGAAAAGATCATCTCTATGTATGCAAAGGGAATGACCACTGCGGATATAGAAAGTCATATGAAGGGCTTATACGATATCGGTATCTCAGACAGTACCATCAGCCGGATCACAGATAAGATACTTCCTATCGTAAAGGAGTGGCAGGAACGTCCACTGGAAGATATTTATGCCGTTGTCTTTATGGATGCGGTCCATTATCATGTACGAAATGAGGGACGGATCGTAAAAAGAGCGGTCTATATCGCGATAGGGATTGATATGGACGGACATAAGGATGTGCTTGGTATGTATGTGGGGCAGAATGAAAGCGCGAAATTCTGGCTGTCAATTTTAAACGGTTTAAAAAACCGTGGCGTACAGGATATCCTGATCGCCTGCGTAGATGGTCTTACCGGATTTCCACAGGCAATCGAAGCTGTCTACCCGGAAACAGAGGTTCAGCAGTGTATCATTCATCAGATCCGGAATACCACAAAGTTTGTCTCTTACAAGGAAATCAAACCATTAATGGCTGACTTGAAACGCGTATACGCTGCACCAACGGAAGAAATCGCTTTATCTGAACTGGACAGTTTTGATGAGAAATGGAGTGGGAAATAGCCTAAGATAGCGAAATCCTGGAGGGATAACTGGGCGAACCTGTCGACTTATTTCAAGTACCCGGAAGCAGTCAGACGCCTTATTTATACTACAAATGCTATCGAAGGTTTCAACCGCCAACTTCGGAAAGTCACAAAATCCAAGACGATCTTTCCATCAGATGACAGCCTTCTAAAAATGCTGTATCTGGCAATGATGGATATCACGAAAAAATGGACAGGGCACCGCCAGGACTGGGGCCAGATCCACTCCCAGTTGGAGATCTTCTTTGAAGAACGCCTGTCAGGATTATAACCAGAGTCTTAATATCATAGGGCTGCTGCGGCAGCCCTGCTTGACATGCATGTAATCTGGATTATAATACAGGAAAGGGACAAAGCCTAAGAAATGGCTTTGCCCCTTAGAAACTAATAACATATCTTATATCAGTTTTTTCTGTTTACACAAAATTTGAAACTCTCTCGGAGTTCAGGCTCCGCCTGATAAGCTGCACAGCAGCTAGGAGGTTATGAAAATCTATTTTTTCTCTTTTCCTGCTATAAATGGAAAATCCAGTCAGATCCGTCGGCATAATATCCAGTGTAAACTGTACCCGTTTGCTTTCTAATCCCATCGTTTTCGCAAAAGCTAAAGCCAGTGTTATTTTTCCAACTCCCGGAATATCTTCTAATAACACGTGGCCATTCACCAGAAAAGCCAGAAGCACCTTTTCTACAACTGATTCCTTTCCAAGAATAATCCGGTTTACCTGATTTTCCGCTGCCATCTCATTGGCGTTTTATCTGAGAGAACCTTACCAGGTCATGGCAAATTCCGCCAGTTTTGGATCTGAGGCATTGCTAATCATAGTCTTTGCCGTATCCAAGGCCTTCAACTGCTCCATCTCCTCCTGCGCCAGCGTAAAATTAAATAAGTTGAAATTTTCACAAATCCTCTCCACGTGAACAGATTTCGGAATTACTGCTACACCGCTTTGGATTAAGAAACGAAGAACCGTCTGTGCGGGAGTCTTTCCATGGGTTTTTGCAATCTTTTGTACAGTTTCTTCTGCAAACATTTCATTTGCCTTTCCCTGACCCAGCGGTGCATATGCCTGATGCGCGACGCCGTATTTTCCCAGCCACTCATACTCCGCCTTTCTCTGACAGTAGAGGTGGGTTTCAATCTGGTTGACTGCAGGGCAGATATTGTGAAAATGAATCAGGTCTATCAGACGGTCTGGTTCAAAATTAGATACGCCGATTGCCCTGATTATCCCTTCCTGATACAAGGCCTCCAAATCTCTCCATGCTGTATAGGTATTTCCGTATAGCCAATGCAGCAGCACCATATCCAGATAATTTATGCCCAGCTTTTCCATGGAGTCCAACACACTCTGACGGCAGTCCCCACTTTCATAATTATGGAACCAGACCTTGGTGGTAATAAACAGCTCTTCCCTTGGTACACCGCAGTTTCGAATTGCCGCACCTACAGCTTCTTCATTCCCGTAAGCCTGGGCCGTATCCCCCTGCACGACTATCTTGATACAATCTAACGGTACATTCTCGATACCCTGTTAACGATGAACACACCGGGTACAAACCTCTTTCTGCTCTATTTTAAGCGTAATTATGCGGAAAGGGTATGTCGCAAAAGGGATTGCCGGGGCAAAGAAACGATATTCTGAAAAACAGGAAAATTTGGAAAGTAAAAAGGCTTGTCAGACGTTGTAATAGAGAAATACATGGGAAGAGGGTGTCGCAAAATCATCAAATTAGATGATTGAGCGGCACCCTCGCTCTATATAGGAAAAATCCGGATGGAATCCTTTTGTTTCAGGAATCCTTCCGGATTTTTGGCGTACTTTAATAATGCTTTGTTTTTCTTGTTTTTTAAGCGGTCTCTTTTACTGGAAAAAGATGACTTCCAGTGCGTTCCCTCTGGATTTTTGCATGCAGTTTATTGATGTTGTATCCCATACACAGCAAAATAATCTCCAGTTTTACCTTGGTTTTCCCTCGCAGCAGAAATCTTTGAAATTCGTAATCATTTTTCAAAACACCAAAGGCTCCCTCTGCCTGGACGGAACGGTTCATCCGATATTTGATTCCCGTTTCACTTAGGATATTTTCATAGGATTCCTGTCGTTTTTCCAGAAAGCTTTTTGAAATGTATAACCGCTTATTTCCTTTTGCTTTAGTACATTTTTCTTTATAAGCACATCCGTTGCAGTCTTCACATTCGTAAACGGTTACTTCCGATTCATACCCGCTCTTGCTTTTCTGCTTTTTGATAAAAAGTGGGGACAGGGATTTCCCTGCATGACAAATGTATATATCTGCTTCTTGGTCATATCCCATATTTTCACGTTTGCTGATATCCTGCTTGAAGCTCCGTTTCTTCCATTTCTCATAAGTCTGTGGTTTTATGTATGGTTTTTGCTCTGCACTTCTCAGATAAGTATACGCTTCTTCACTTTCATATCCTGAATCAGCCGTTACACTCGGATAACGGAAACCCAGATTCGTTTCCATTGTCTTTAAAAAAGGAACCAATGTCCAGACATCATTTCGATCCTGAAAAATATCTGCTGCTACGATATATTCACTGTCTACTGCAATCTGTACATTATACCCGGGCTTTAACTGTGCATTTCTCATATGGTCATCTTCCATATGCATAAAGGCTGCATCCGGATCTGTTTTACAATAATTATTTCTTCCCTGAAAACTTGCCGTATGCCAGTCATAAACGCTTTGTCGTTCAAGAAATCTGCGAAAAAGCTCTAAATACCGTTGGTTTTTGCTTTTCTTTTTTCCTCGTCCGTGGACAAAAACGGTGTTGTCTCTCTGGCATCGGTTTTCTAAAAACCGGACTATGTTCTGTAAATCCTGGGTCCTTGATTCTGAAGTGACAGAAAAATCCTGCAGGTATTCCTTGTTCAGAAGCTGTATGGTTTCCTGTATCTTCCGAAACATTTTTTCTTCCCACTTTCCTACGGATTTTTTCCAGACAAACGTATATTTGTTTGCACAGGCCTCTAACTTTGTCCCGTCAATAAATACAGTCTCCTTTAACAGTTCCCCGGAATCCCCCAAACGTTTTACCATCTGGTAAAAGAGATTTTCACAGGCATCTGCCAAAAATCCGGTACGAAAGCGGGCAATCGTGCTGTGATCAGGAGCCTTTTGTCCAGCTAACAGCCACATAAAGTTGATATCCCTTTTGCAAGCTGTTTCCATTTTTCTTGAAGAATAAATGTTTTGAGAATAAGCGTAGGTCAGGATCTTGAACATGGTCTTTGGGTCGACTGCGGGATTTCTGCCTTTTGCAGAGTAAGCCTGATACAGCAAGCTGTAATCTAAATCCTCCAATTCGTGGCTGAGCAGTCGAACAGAATCATCATCAGGAACCAAACCTTCCAAATTTAATGGCAAAACCAGTTGATAAGGTTCGCCAAATTCGGTATAATTTTTATGGTATTTTAATTTACTTGACATATCTTATTATACCATGGATTGCGGACTCTTCGGAGTCCGTTTTCTATTTTAGGGTACAAAAAAGGAGCGCTGCTCCATAGGTGATTACTCACCTATTTTGCAACGCCCCCCACCTCGTCACATTGTTCATAGTTAAAGGCTCATAACTTCCTGATACACCCCAGGAATTGATCTAAGACAATCAACAAGTCATCATTTAGTCTTTTGCGGCATTCTTTCAAGCAATGTTTCGGTATGTCATAATAGGCTTCGCCTATACTCCCAGCTATACATGTCAATGTGTCGCAATCTCCACCGAGAGAAACTGCTGTACGAATTACATCTTCAAAATCCTGTGCCTCCAGAAAAGATGTAATTGCTTCCGGAACAGTCTTTTGACAAGTTTCATCATGAAAATATAATGGTCTAATTTCATCACACGATCTGGAAAGATCATATCCGAACTCATCCACCACATAGTTTTTAATGAATTTTTTATCTGCTCCTGTCCTTGCTAAAAATATAGCACTTGCTACCGCTTCAGCACCTTTTACCCCTTCTGGATGATTATGTGATACCTCGGCTGTCCATCTGGCTACATCTCTTGTTTTTTCTATAGAGTCATACAACCATCCTACAGCTGAAACCCTCATAGCTGCTCCGTTACCGAAACTACCATATGGTTCTGGATTCTTTTCAACAAGCCAAGACGAGAACATTCCTCCGTAACCTGCGTCGGGATAACGCCTTCCCCACTTTTGCATAGAACAAATAATATTGGCTTTTGTCACTTCTTCAGACTTACCAATAGAATCCAATAATGCCTCTGCCACTGCTATGGACATAACTGAATCATCTGTGAACTGTGACTCCTCAATAAACATTGGGAAATCCTTTGTTTTATTCCCCCTGTCAAACTCATAAGGAGCTCCAACCATGTCGCCAATTATCGCTCCATACATATCGTCACCTCCAAAAACTATCTCAATACATCAATCTCCTGTTTCTCTCACTTGCGGCACGCTCTATTTTCTTTATGGTTTCTTCCGCTGCAGCAATGTCATTTTTATCAAGATTACCTTCCAGAGTATCTATCAGATCCAGCACGGAAAGTTCATATTCACGAACTGAATTATTAGATTTCGCAGGACTCGAATGTAAAAGGTCATAAAGACTCTCCACTTTTTTTCTGAGTTTCTTTTCAGGAATAGAATCCATAATTCCTTTTAAATGTGCAGAGGCATCTTTTACATACCTTAATTCCATCTCGTGGCGTGCCACACTATCAGCAGTGCTTTCATTGGCAATCATATGAGATATCAGCATAATAGCATAAATACCCGCAATAATCACCTGTATAATCAAAGCCAGCTTATAAGACTCTGGTTTTGTAAATACAAAAATCAAGCCCACAACAAATGCCACAATAAAGTATGTGGATGAGATAGAGTACAGTGAAAAACCAAGTACAGCTGTATTCGTGGATTTTCTCACTAACAACGGCGTAACCAATAGCATAATGTAAGCAAAATGGATAAATCCGTATGAAATCCAAACTGATGCGGGATGATTGGTTCCACCTGCAACGAAAAAGACTACATTGAATACTATCAGGAAAATCAAATCTATGAGTATCCACAGTACACGTTTTTTATTCATTGGTATCGCCTCCTACATTCTGCCCAGAACTTCTGCCTTCTTTGCATCGTATTCTGCCTGCTCAATCAATCCTGCATCAAGCATTTTTTTGAGTTTGCCGAGCGTTTCCATAGGATCCTCCGCAGGTGCCTGAGTCCCGCCCTGAGCTGTTCCTGCACCTTTAGGTGCAAATCTGCCAGAAGGTGTGGGCTGACTCGGCTGTGCTGGCTGCTGTGGCGTTTGCTGGCTCATAGGTGCAAACATTTGATTCGCCATATTTCCGAATACACTTCCAGCGGCAACTCCCATGCCCATTCCTGCGCCCATAGCACCGACACCACCGGCACCGGGGTTTCTTGCCAGATCGCCAAGAATACTAGCAGCCTGCTGGCGTCCCCAATCTTCACCGAGGACATCCATAACGCCTTTATCACCCTGTGCCAGCTTAACTTTGCTGATTGAAGCAATCTGCGACTCATCAATCGCATCGTACTTGCTGTTGTCGATATCAAACCCCGCAAGGGAGAACTTAACGCATTTCAGGCCATAGTCCTGTACAACCTCATCGATGTATGGTTCAATCTGTTCTGAGAGTTCGTCCATATAGGCATCAATTCCTATAAGTTCCTGTTCCAATCCATTCAGGAACTTCGAAATTGCAGATTTTATCTTACCCTGGAATTCACTCTCAAAATATTTGTTCAGTTCTTCCTGAAATTGGTACGGCACATTATTGCCGATGAGTTTTTCGAGGAGCTTTGCCGGATTCTCAATCCTTACCTTGTATGCTCCGCGTACTCGTGCATCGGTTCGAATTCCCCATACCTTGTCACGCACTTGGATAGGTGTCTCTGTTCCCCATCTAATTTCCTGGCTGTCTGCTTTCCGAACAAAATAGACAACACAGTTGAACGTGCTCACTCCCCCTGTAAATGCATTACGAAGCCTGCTGATAAATGGATAATTCTCCGTTGACAACTTATAGGTACCATTATCAAAGACCTGCTCAATGTTGCCTCCTTTGATAAAGATTGCTTCCTCTCCCGGCATAACGACAAGAGTAGAGTTGGTATTAAAATCCTCCTCCGGCTGTCTCCATATCAAAAGTTCTCCCGGACCTGTATTCTTTATGACATCAGCCCAGTGCTTCTTTCCACCTGTGTAAGCAACTTCATTTGGATTTTTTCCGAAAAGTGCCATTATTATTTCCTCCTTTTCCTATGGCTCAGATTATAAAATAATATCTTGAGTACCTATTTTTACAATCTCTTCATTTTCTATCAAAACTACCAAATCATTTTCTTTATCAAATCGAAACTTACAAAAAAAGCCAATTGTTCTTTTGTCGTTTTTTTCACGCTTAATATAGAGAGATTTAGGAATTACATACGAATAAATATTAATAAAATTCTTATCTACTTTATCCGAATAATTTTCGAGACAATACTCCTTTAATTTTGCATATGAAGTTTCAAATATCTTTTCCTTATTTTCATAGAATTTATCATAAGCAACACCTTGTTGTTCAGAAATATCCTCACCTTGGAATAAGTCGAAAATTACTTTAATTTGTACTTGTCTACCCCATATGTCCATTATTTCATTTTTTTCTGGTTCAAGATATCTCATCAAATTCATCCTCCCAATTTTCTTCGGACTCCCTGAATTTCCGGCATTCGCTTACACCACCTAAGTGTCCGAATTTAGAATTAATAATTGACGGGATCTTTTGACACGTTTTCATATCATTGCATTCGTGCCATGTATATCCATTCTCTCGACGCCAATCTCGTACATCTCGGGGATCGCAACCTTTTTCTTGAGCCAATAAAGTGTCGGCCTGATTAAAGTTCCCATCCTTTCCGTTTCTATCATCTGACATAGATTGTATTTCTACATTCCCCTTAGAAACAGGGGTAAAATCAGGTACACAGTCACGATACTCTATACCATCAATGTTACACTTTTCTAAAATTTCATTCACTTCAGAATCATCCAGACGGCACATTGACTCCCCTCGCTCGCCACTCCATCTTTCTAACCCATTCTCATCAAATTCCTTTGGTGTCTGCTGTTTCCTCTCCTCGTATGTGCTCTGATATTCGATAACGTCCTCTGTTTCAGATCGTTCTTCTACATCCAGTTCGTCTTCATTTTTTTCAATAACATCTTCTTTAATCTCATCCATCGTGGCATCAACTTCGCCTTGAGGTATATCATCCTCTATATCTTCTGGGATATCATCTATATCTGAGTCGTTATCTAAAATCGAACCCTCTAAAGATGCAGATTCAAAGAATTCATCTTCATCAGAAAGCTCTTCCTTAAATTCATCATTCATCTTTTCTTCCCTCAGAGGTCTCCTCATCATCCTTATATTCGGTATATTGCTCGATCTTCATTCCTCTTAAATTTTCCTCTGTGACAGGCATAAACTCTCCCTTATGCGTCTTGAATTTATCCCGTGCTTTCTGGTCCTGTAACGCCTTATCTTTCATATCTCTCGCCATAACAATCACCTCGCATTTCCCTTCGCCGTCATCACGACATCGTATCTTCCGTTATTGTAAGTCATCTTATCAATTTTATAAATGGTTCCTCGCTGCATCAGAACCTCTCCCTCCGATGTTCCATAGGTTCCAACGCCACCAACGCACATTGCCTTAGTTCCTTTTGGTGCATGAATTGTCAGTAATCCAGAATTATCTCCCCAGCTACTATCCGCAAAACTCTCAGCAATATCTTTTCTACAAGATGCTGATGTAAACGCCGGATTTCTATATTCAGTTCCCGTATATTTCTCAATTATCTGGTCAGGTGTCAAATTGTTCACATCGTCTCCTACTATGTCCTCAATACTTCCAATTCCCCTATATAATTCTGCATTTCTTGCTAGTTCCTTGTTATCAATACAATCAGTCAGCGTATCTATTTCATCTCCCAACCGTTCTCCCTCCTGATCATCGAATGGTTTAAATTCAGGGTCATACAGACTTCGATTAATTTCGCTGTACCCATTACCTGTATAATGTTCTATCGCACTAATATCCTTTTCACCTAAGTTCGAAGCATCTGCATTACAATAGTTTTGATAATCCTTTTCTATATTGTTCCTTGAAAAGAATCCTTTCTTATACTCTCCATACTCCTGACTTTCTACTGGAGGTTCATCATTATATTCCGTTTCTATGACCTGCTGTTCAACATTGTCTAACGGTGGAAGCTCATCATCAGGATATGCAGCTGAGTGCAATTCTCTCCATGTCGGATCCTGTGAATACTCAGCATAATCATCCTGACCGTAATTATGATCATTCATGTACTGCACAAGCTGCGAATTGGCATTCTCCTGTGTCAACTCAGGCAATTCATAATCAGGATACTCTTGTCGCATCAACTGTTTCCATTGTGGATCTTGCGAATATGTTGCAAAATCATCCGGTCCATAGTTATGCGCATTCATGTAATCCGAGATGCTGTTAATCTCAGATATTTCCGTTGTTTCAGATGTCGGAGTCATGCCGGTGGCTTCATCTGCATCTGTCTGATCGTTATCAGCGAATGGAACATCCTTTAACGAATCCCAACCTTCAGACTCGTCTTTGCCGTCCGAAAACTCATCCGCAAACTTCTCCCACTGTTCACGATACGGATTATCGGCAGAAACATATTCCCCGGATGTTTCAGGAGATGTTTCATAATTATAGGTTTCCAACTCACTATGATTCTCATCTATGGCATCCGACACGTCCTCCGGCTGTTCAGAAGTATCGGTTTCTTCAATATCAGAGGCTTCAACATCGGGTGCTTCATCTGTGGTTTCGGTATTAGACACGTCCTCCGACCGGTCAGAGGTATCAGCTTCTGCAACATCGGAGGTTTCATCCGTCGCCTCGGTGTCAGTCATATCCTCTGCCTGTTCAACCGTGTCAGTATCCTCGACATCAGAAGTCTCATCCGTTGACTCGGCATCGGCCACATCTTCCGGCAGTTCGCCCATGTCGGTATTCTCAACGTCAGAGGTTTTATCTGCGATTTTGGTATCGGATACGTCATCCGGTTGCTCTGTTATGTCATTATTCTCAACATCAGAGGTTTCGTCCGTGGCTTCTGTGTCGGTCATATCCTCCGGCTGGTCAACCGTGTCATAATCCTCGACATCGGAGGTCTCATCCGTAGTTTCGGTATCGTATAAGTCTTCTGGCTTTTCCACCGTGTCGATATCCTCAACGTCAGAGGATTCATCCATAGCTTCGGCATCGGATCTGTCCTCCAGTTGCTCTGTGGTATCAGCATCCTCAACATCGGAGGTTTCATCTGTAGTTTCAGTATCGGTCACATCCTCTGGCTGGTCGGAAGTATCAATACCCTCAGCATCGGAGGCTTCATCCGCAATTTCGGTATCATATACGTCCTCTGGCTGGTCGAAAGAATCAGTGGTCTCAACATCAGAGGCTTCATCCATAGCCTCTGTATCGGTCACATCCTCTGGGATATCTTCATCAAGGGTTTCTTCTTGTTCGGTCACCTCAGAATCATCCGTGTCCTCTGGAATTTCCCCAGAATCATCGAATTCGACACTTTGTTCTTCGTCAAAACCATCCGTATCTTCAGGGATATCATCAAGTTCCTCGTAGTCCTCGGATGAATCCTCTGATTCGTCAAGAGTATCTTCTTCGATATCATCCATAGATTCATCCATTTCATCCACCTCTGGCTCTATGGAATCCTCTTCGATAGATTCATCGGCTTCATCATATTCAGCATCATCCACTGCTTCATCAATCACATCATCAGAAACGTCGTCCGAGACATCTGTTTCAGCATAATCATCCTCTGGGATATCGTCTGGAATGTCAGCAGGTATATTGTCCGATACATCTACATCGGAAACATCCATATCGGAGGAAGTGTCTACGCTTTCGCTGTATTCTTCATCCATGTGGCACACTTACTCCTTTTATGATTTTTCGAGTGAATTCATTATCTGTACATCTCTCACAGGGATTTTTGTGCTATAACGTATTCTTCTCCACAGATGAACCTTTACACAGGAGAGTAGTTCCTTTGAGAATGGTTCATCGTTAAGCTCTGCTTTCACCAGGTTTGTTATTTGTCCAAAGACCTTTTTAACAGGTTCAAAGTCCTTGGTTTCCGGCCTAAAGTTTTTAACAAATATTCTCCTTGCAATTTCTCTTGCAAGAATTCTTCTGGCATAATCGCAGGAATGCGTACAATACTTCGTCCTTGCGCATTCGGGATAGGGGCTTAGTGCCTCCTGTTTATCGTTCCAATAGGTGGTCAATTCACGTATTCCCTCATCCGAGAGAGTAATACTAATATTATTTTCCAAACGATAATCCGGCGTGATTACTTCTTCCGGCTCATCAAGCCTGTTAAAAAACAAGAATGCTTCACCGGGCTTTAACCTGGACATCCGTTGAACCTGCGCCTCGCTCATGTTCATGCTGTCAGAAACAATCTGCTTATCTGTTGCCTCAACGAGACGGAATACCATCTTCATGTCCGTAAGCGCAACTACATCCGTAGATACTTTACGCGGGGACTGGTCGGCAATGACAATACCAACCCCATATGAGCGAATTTCCGCAAGCATTCTTTTTACCAATCCTTGCGCTATGGCACTTGGATTCGCATCTCCTTGGCTTGCATTGGATTCAGCATCTAACAGAACATGAGCTTCTTCCAGAAGGATTACATTTTTTAGTCCACCTTCCCCGACATAATTGGAATTCACATATGCAAGGATAGACAGCAAGAGTAATGAAATAATCAAGGCTTTCTGATCACTATTTTCTATTGCCGCAAGCTCAATGATTGTCGGTTTCTCCAGTAAATCCTGAATGGGGATGGAGAAGTAGTTGTCAAACAGATTGCTTAAGCTGTTTAGCCGAACAACACCCGCACGCCCTATATTCTTTGCATCTCCCGTATAGCCTATTTCGTCAAATGTATTTTGGAAACATTTAATGAAATCGGCGATGTTGAAGGTTTGCCCTTTGTCATCCACGGTATATGTATCGAGCCACCTAAAATCCGAGTAGCAGTTATTAATTGACTCTTCGAAAATCTTATCAAGAGGAGTCGACATTGACACTGCTGCAGCAAATGCAGTTTTCAGTGTTGATTTATAAGTTTCCAACTTAACATTCTTGGGCGGCACAAACGGATTAAATACAAACGGGGAAATAAAGTTTTTTCCCGGTGTGAACACTTGCAGTTCTGGAATGCTTTGTATAAGTGCCCTATATTCGTTTTTCGCCGGTTCAATAACAAGGAAGGGAATATGATGTTCCTTCCAAAGTCTGTCCAGAAGACTAACAGAAAATGTTGTTTTACCGGAACCCGGTGTTCCAACGACAAGCATATGCTTGGTCAAGTCTTTCAGTGAAATACCAATGGTATCGCGGTTGCCGGATGATTTCAAAAGACCGATTTCAATATCGCCGGCATTAATAAGATTTCCGGCATAAGTCTTACTGGAACTTTCCGTTTCGTTAATAGGAAGGCCTGCGGAGATTCGCTGAGTTCCTATGGGAAGGCGAAATACACCTGCAGCTTCCTCTGCCGTAATAACATACGGCATCCTGTAAAAGTTTTGAAATCCAGTATTTTGAGACCAGATATATGGACTTCTATCTGTCTGTATAAGTAGCTCGTTTATTATCCACGGTAACGGAATAAAGCTATCAGCAAGCTGGATATCGTTGTTTGAAAAATGCACATGTTTCAACGCTGTGGGCTTGGTTGAGTCATATGCCAGAGTTCCGTGTAGTTTTGATGTGATATCGTCGACAGCTGATCTGTTACCAAACACAGTAAAGTTATAGGAGAACAGCGCATTATTTTTGCTTCCCTGGTAGTATCTGTATGTCTCGGATAATGTATCTGCATTGGAAAAGCTAACATTACCCACACCCTGTGTCATAACGCCTTTGCTTAGAGTATCCAGCATTGGTGTTATTTGCGTAATGGCAGAGTTTTCTTCCGGAGACAGTCTTGTCGGTATCAATTGGACGGAGAACGCACTGTGAGGATGGTCAATCAGACTGTTTACCACAGCGCCAAGGTCATGCGCATATCCATTAAACCTATCGAAAGCATAACAATTCGGAAGCATCTGATTCTGGAGATTCTCAATGCGTTCGTCCTTAACCAATGCCTCTATAGTCTGAATCGGTAAACTGTTAACTTGTGTTCCAAGGGCGTCAGGATCAGCTTGTCTTGCACCATATTGATACATCTTAAGCATCGAACTGCAGGAGTTAATCAGACGCTCAACCCTAGAAATAGCAGTCTGTTCATCTTCCGCAATAGCACGCAATACCATAAACAGGTTGATTTTTGCCTTAAACGGCTGGTTATCGACTGATTCTGTAAGCCACAAAAATTCAAAGGATGCTTCGGCGTTTCCGTTGTGAGAAGTAAACGTTCTGTAGCTTTGATACAGTTCTGTCAGCAAGTTGCTGAATCCCTGCTTATATTCGTTTTCAATATCTGTCCCTTGGGGATAGTTATCCTTTAAGATGATCATGGTAGGAATCGAGGTGATTTCAATCGCTCCTATCCCTACAAACTCGCCATCATTCAATTCCAGTGTTTTAATATCCATCCGAGTCCTCCTGCTTTATTACGGGTAGTCTATGCCGCCTGGGGGACCACATCTCAACAGCCTTTTCACAGCTTTGATTCCACCAATCAGCGCACCGTATTTTTTAAGCGCCAGAATAGCGTATTCTGAGCAGCTCGGCGTATAACAGCATCTTAAACGTGTTTCTGATTTTGCATATCGCTGATACACTCTAATAAACCAAATCATTATGTATTTCAAAGTCAGAACAAACACCAGAAGTTGTACAATCCAGTAAACACTTAAAAATGCCTGTGGCTGACTCTTGTTTTCAAATTCGAACCATCCTATTTTCCTGAACAGCAAAGCCAAAAGGAATGAAATGCCTAATGTTGCAATCACTGTTCCGACTACTACCAATGCCGCTTTTATAAAACTTATCTTCGGTCGATATAATTTATTTTCAGGAGCGGTAAGCCTATTTATCACAGGGTCATTTATATAGTGAGGTATTTTCTTCTCTTCCATTCACCATCAAATCCCATCCACAAATAATGAAAAGAGCGACCTCTGCTTACACATACGCAAACAGAGGTCGCTTTGCTGCATTCCATGCCGCAATACCGTCTGCTTGCAGCCTTACATTTTCTTCTCGCGCAGTTTCTGCTTCATAGCTTGAATGATCGATTCCGAATCAGCCACACCATCCATAAAAACGAAAATCTTGTCTCCAGGAACAACCATCTTGAACTTGTTGGACTCAACCTCAAACTTCTCATCACCCAGTCCGTGCGCAGTTTCAGTCTCAGAACTGGTCGAAAAGGAAGTAACATCCTTATAGAAGAATTCATCCGTGCTTTCCTACTTCTTGTCTTCGTCCATATTGAACGTATAACGATAGACATAAATCTGGGTAGAGCTAAAGAACAGCCATGCAACCTGGTAGGCAGAGCTTACCCAGTTTCCATTTGCACGTTTCTTCGCAAAGGCATTTTTGAAAACATAACCCTCGAATACTGCAGGTGGAATCTCGCTGACCTCGTCCTCGTCAAGACCAATCTTACTCAGAGCTTTTGCCCTAAGATTGAGAGAGTCGCGTCTCCTGATGACCATCTGCGAATACTCATCATCGGTCATGTTTTTGGACATACAGCCTTCTAGCCTTCTTCCTTGCAGAAGTAATCAATAACCTTCTGCTGTTCTGCGTTTTTACCACGCTTGTACTGTTCAAGTAGTTGTACATTAGCTTGTGCCATTGTAAAACCTCCTTTTATTTATGAAGCTATTCTAAGCATCACATTTTCTTTTCGCGCAATTTCTGCTTCATGCCCTGAATGATTGCGTCGGCATTCTGAATGTCCCCCATAGCCATGAAGAGCTTGTCTCCGGGAACGACCATTGCAAACTGCTCAGATGTAACCTCAAACGTATTGCCGCTAAGGCCATGCGCTGTATCGGATTCGGAAAGAGTGGAGAACGATGTGACATCCTTATAGAAGAATTCATCTGTACGTTCGTTCTTCTTGTCTTCATCCATGTTAAAGGTATAACTGTAAAGGTATACCTGAGTAGAGCTGAAGAAAATCCAGGAAACCTGGTACGCAGAGCTTACCCACTTGCCGGAAGCATTCTGTTTTGCATATGCATTCTTGTAAACGAAGCCTTCAAACATAGCAGGAGATATCTCTCTGACTTCTTCCTCATCAAGACCGATTTTATCAAGAGCTTTCTGCTTGAAGTTCATGGAGTCTCTTTTTCTGCGAACCATCTCCAGATATTCCTCATCAGTGATGGTCTTAGTCATACAACCTTCCTTGCAGAAATACTCAATGGTCTTTGTCTGTTCCTCGTTCTTGCCTTGTGTCAGCTGACGGACTGCTCTCGCATTCGGAGAATTGTACACCTTTGAATACCAAACGATGGCAGCCACAATGATAATGATAATTAATAATACGCCCATGATTTTTCTCCTCCTTTAGGTGATTTGATTTTATTAACGGCATGCTGGCGTTGCATGCTATGAAAGTTGCACTATATTGCTTCGGGACGAGCGACATTTAATATCGCATACATTTGCTCTATATCGTAATCAGAAAGACCTGCATTGTTGGCCATAAGCAGGCACTCCTGGTAATCTGGAGATGTTTTAAAGTGCTTTCGTTCAAAATAGTCATATTTTATGTACGCCATCAGATAGTAATAAATTCCTTTCGGTTCTATCATCAAGGCAGCATCAATATATTCGAGAGCTTTGTCGATGGTTGGCCGCTGATTCAAAAAAGCTTTCTTCCCGCCCAACGCACATACAGCAGCATAGAAGTACGATTCTGAGTCATCAAAATTTTCTTCTATAGCTTTCTCAAAAGCTGGAAGTGCCTTATCCACCATTTTCAGCTTTAAGTAACACATGGCGATGGATTTGTTAATATCCCCATTCTCCGGGTTCTCACTTAGTGCCTTCCTGTAAGCACTGGCATATTTGTTGACCTCTGGCATTGGCATGGAATAAACGCTATTGAATGTAGATATCACAATTGGCTTGTGACACCAGTCACATTCCTTTTGTCCAGTATTTACCCTTGCCCCGCACCCCGGACAATTAAGTTCAACGATAGTCTGACTCATAAATTCACACCTTTCTATTGTCAATATTTAATGTCTCTCTCAATTCCTTTGGGAAAACTCCCATCCCTACCAACATCTCATTTGTTTTCTCGTTATTGTCGAATACAAGCAATATCGATAGAAATGTATTCCATGTCATCCTTCTCTTTCTCGTTTCGATAGCAGAATATGTCTGCCTGGACACACCTATCAATTCTGCAAGTTCATCTTGCGATAGGCCAATCTTCGCTCTGAGAACAGGCAAATCTTCCGTCAGGATGTCAATCAGTTTCTCTTTGTCAATATTTAGAATTTCATTATTTGTACTATTCCCCATCCACTGCCCTTCTTTCGTTTCGAACTACTCTCAGAGTGCTTTACTCTGCGGCCTTGTACAGTAAAAAACCCTATTTATGCGGACTCTTCATTCTTGTTGACCCTGTTTTTGACCCCTGAAAGCAGTCCGCAAAGCTTGTTCATATTCTGGGCTTTAAGCTCCATAGAAGGGTGAACATAACGGTTCATGGTGATTGCTACACTGGCATGTCCTAGAATTTCTGATAGAGTCTTGATATCAAATCCCACTTCCACGCAGCGGGTAGCAAAGGAATGGCGGCAAGTATGGACAGTAGCCTTTTCTATACCGCAGGATTTCACAATACGAGAAAAACATTTCTCCATCTGCCTGGGTTCAACGAAAGTTCCTTCGAGACCGGTTAAAAAGAAGCAGCCATCCGGCTGCCTCATCTCAACCAGTATGCTGAATACTTCGTCAGGTAACGGAATGTCCCTGATAGAACAGTCACTTTTTGGACAATCAATCTCTATTTTAGTCTTATGCCCCTTGCCATCTGACTCTTGGATACGCTGCATCGTCCGTGTAACTCTCAGCTTTTGTTCATCGAAAGAAATGTCACTCCACATCAGGGCGCAGACTTCTCCGATACGCAAGCCGGTAAATAGACAAAGCAGTATGCCAAGGCTAATAAAGTCAAGATTCTCCAAAAGCTTCGTTACAAGTGTATCCTGCTCATAGGTGCTAAAAACACGAAGCTGTTTTAGTGGTTGCTTAATGCTGAGTCCATCAAAATCGATTATATTCGCACCTTTCACATGCTTAGCGTAGTCCATTACATTCTTCATTACTGAGATTATGCTGGACACGGTTTTTGGAGCAAGACCTTTCCCGCCGTCTTCCTTGCTGGAAAGGAGCTTTGCAGAGAATACTGAAACATCATCTCTTGTAATAGCGGAGACTTGATTATCTCCAAATTCGGGAAGCAGGTGTTTGTCAAGCACATTACGATATTTGCATATACTGGACTTTTTCAATCCCGGTTTTGTTGCCACCAGCCATTCCTCCGCTGTTTTGGAAAAGGTGTCCATCACTACAGCTGCCGTCTGAGTATTAGGAAGAGTCTCTGAAAGACTCGCCTTAGCGAATATCAATTTTTCCTTGGCTTCTTGGTAGGTTTTTCCGAAAACTGAACCCATGACTGTTCGCCCATCCTTCTTACCTTTAGGATAACGCCCTTCCCATCGTCCATCCTTTCGCTTCCTGATGTTTTCGCCTCTTTTTGCCATGATGCTTTCCTCCTTTTGACCCATGGTATGACCCCTTAACAAATGCTCTTCGGCTTTTTGTAGGGGCTTTTTGAAAAAAATTCTTGTTATCTATAAAGTTTTTTGCCCAAATGTCGATTTACATATTGACAGATTTTTCGACATACTGTAAAATATTAAATTAATTGTTACCTTAGTTTTGCAAATTATAGTGTTCGCAGAGTAAAGCACTCTACGAATTATGTACAAGTTGAAAATGGGAGAGACCGTTGTGGCCTCTCCCTTATTTTGTCCCAATATATTCTTTTATCTCCGTCCCATCCCGAAAGACCACCGCGATGTCATCAGGCTTGTTCACGGTCACGTGGTCTACCAGGATCGCCCACAAGGCTCCGTCAAATTCTGTTACAGGCTCCTGCTCGGCAAGAATCTCAATGAACCGCTCCAGCTCCAGCTGTCGTGCCATGTTGCCCCGGATTTTGTCGCTGACAGCCTCGTAGTTCGCCTTCGCCTTGTCGTATCGGGCTACCAACCCGTTGTAACGCTTCCGGTACTCTTCCTGATCCAAGGCCACGTGGGCGTTCTCCTCCACGCACTTCTCGGTAAGTTCGGCCACAACGGTCATCTCTTCCTCAAGCTCCCTCTGCTCCTTCTCAAGTTCCGTGTTATCGCAGATGACTGATAGCGTCATCCGAAGATTGCCGATAAGCTCGTCCTTCTCCGTAATAAGCTCATTGACAGCCTTTATGAACATTTCCCTAATCTGAGCCTCGGTCAGATGGGGAGTCCGACATGGATTCCCGCTCTTGTTCTTGTATTTGTTGTTGCACTGGTACACCACCCGGCGGTACTTGTCATTGGAATGCCAGACCTTGGCTCCGTACCAGCCGCCGCACTCGCCGCAGCAGATTTTCGAGGAGAAGATGTTCACTCCGCTGTACTTGCTGTTGCTGGAGAGCCGCCTCTTCATCTCCGCCTGAACGATCTCGAAGATGTGCGGTGAAACGATGGCTTCATGGCTTCCTTCAACATAGTACTGCGGCACCTCGCCCTCGTTCTTCTTGTGCTTCTTGCTCAGGAAGTCCACCGTGAAGGTTTTCTGGAGCAAAGCATCGCTGCGATATTTTTCATTTTGTAAAATCGACTGCACCGTGCTCTGCACCCATTTATCTTTACCCATCGGCGTCTTGATGCCCTGTTTCGTCAGCTCCTTCGCTATGGAAAAAGGCGTATGCCCTTCAAGGAAAAGCTCGTAAATCAGCCTAACCGTCTTTGCTTCCTCTTCGTTTACCTGAACGCCGCTTTGTATTACAAGCAGTAATGCCCTCATCATCGTACAACCCTGCAAATTCCCAGTCCTCACGCTGCTTGATGTAATTGGTGTAGTAATCGATCTGCGCCTCGTAGCTTGTCAGCTGTTCCTCATGGTCGGTCGACACCCTGGCATATGCTGCCACCTTCCTCTTTGCCGGAGAATTGATGGGGGCCGCGTTGTCTTGCTGATTGTCGCCGGTATCGTCCTAACTCTCTTTGGCATTCCTGTCCGTCTCCCTTCTCCTGTCCCAGTCCAGATCCTGTGGGCTGTACTCCGGTTTCTGAACCATTTCTGTTCCGTCCTTAAAGCCGAACATCATGTTCCAGCCATCCCAGCGGTAACCCAGCACCCGGTATCTGGCTTGCGGAATTCCCTTTTCAAAATTCTTCTGCCGTATCCACTGCACATTCTGCGAGATGCTGATTGCCTCTTCCTGTGCGTAAGATGCAAGGATAGTCAGCATCAGTTCACCGTCCGTTGAAAGTGAATGGATATTTTCCTTTTCGAACCATACCTCGATGCCCAGCTCCTTAAGGTGCCTTACCGTTTCGAGAAGGTCTACTGTATTTCTGGCAAATCGGGAAATGCTCTTTGTGATTACAATGTCTATCTTCCCGGCATCGCAATCGGCAATGAGATTCTGGAAGCCTTCTCTTTTAGTCTTGGTCGTGCCGGATACAAAATCATCCGAATACACTCCGGCATATTCCCACTCGGGATTCTTTTGTATAAGGCTGCTGTAGTAGCTGATCTGTGCGGAAAGGGAATGGTTCATACGCTCCGTTTCCATTGAAACCCTTGCGTATCCGGCCACCCTTTTCCGTTTTTTTATCTGCGGAATCGCCGATTGGATTTTTGTTATTTTCGACATAAAATCACGCTCCTTGTATAATGTATTTAGGTTGTCCAAGGGATACCTATAAACCCTTAGACCTACTTCTTTACATCTCTAGTCTGATAGGAGATAATTGTTTTATTAGATTGAGAGGATGATCGTTTGCTCCTTGAGCGCCTCTGCTCGTACTTGAAAGACTGATCCCCCTCTCTAATAAGCTTTCCGCGTATGAGTTGGATGTTGGTTGCCCTTTGGCTTCTCTCCGTATTTAGCACAAGGTAGTGGCGCTTATTAGATGAGTGGTCTCCCAACCTGAAATCTTTCCCTTGAGGTGTTCTTTATGTTATTTGTTGGTATTGATGTTGGCAAAAATAATCATGTTGCTTCCATGATGGATGAAAACGGTAAAGTTGTATTTAAAGCTTTCTCTTTTTCTAATACAACGGATGGCGGAAATGCTCTGTTTTCCAAACTTTCCGCCTATTCTTCCGACCCCTCCGGTTTTGAAATTGGCATGGAGGCTACCGGCCATTACTGGCTCTCTGTCTATTCCTTCCTCTTTGAGAAAGGGTTCCTTCTCCATGTCATTAATCCCATCCAAACCGATGGCTGGCGCAGGGGGACGGAAATCCGTAAGCGGAAAAATGATGCCATTGATTCGGTTCTTATTGCCGATCTGATCCGCTATGGACAGTTCATAGAAACACGGCCTGCAGATGAAAATTTGTTCTCCCTGCGCACCCTGACACGTTTCCGCACTTATTTGGTGGAATCCATCAGCGATTTAAAACGAAAGGTCGTCTGCGTGTTAGACCAGGTCTTCCCTGAATACCAGTCCATTTTTTCCAACATTTTTGGTAAAACCTCAAAAGAAATCCTCCTTCAGTTTTCTTCCCCAATCGACTTTGAAAATGTTTCATCCGAAACCCTGGCAGAACTGCTTGCACAGCTCAGCAGGCAGAAAATTGGCTCCCAAAAAGCTGAGCAGTTGAAGGCAGCCGCTTCTTCTTCCTTTGGGATCACCTTTGCCAAAAACAGTTTTACTTTTCAACTGAAAACGCTGGTTGAACAAATTTCCTTTATTGAGAACCAAGTGAAGGAAACCGAAGCAGAAATCTCCGGCATCATGGGGAAGTTGGAATCTCCCATTACAACAATTACTGGAATCGGGAATGTCACAGGAGCTGCCATTATCAGCGAAATTGGTGATATTTCAAAGTTTGACAATCCCAGAAAGCTGGTAGCGTTTGCGGGTATTGATGCTTCTGTGACGCAATCTGGTGAATTTGAAGCCACCCACAATGTTATGAGCAAACGTGGTTCACCATATCTTAGAAAAGCAATTTTCCAGGCTGCCCTGATTGCCTCTTTCAAAGATCCTGTACTCAGTGGCTATTACCAGAAAAAACGGAGTGAAGGAAAACATCATTTAACTTGTGTGGGGGCTGTTGCCAGAAAAATGTGCAACATTATCTATGCTGTTCTAAAAAATAATGAGCCTTATATTCCAAAAGCGTAACTCCTTACATCCAAGTTCCGGTCTGCATGTTAGCGGGCCTTATTGTCGTACCCTTTTTACCAGAAAATTTCTTTTTACTTTTTTCAATTATTGTAGGTTTGTCAAACATTTGTTACACTGACCGCAAATAATCCTGAAGCACTTCATTCGGCGATTTCCATCCCAAGGGGCGCATGGGGAACTTGTTGTAATCTTTACGGTTATACACCTTCAACTGTTTTGCGAAGTCCTCAAAGGAATAAAACAGGTGGGTTGCATAAAACTGCTCATTGTCCTTCCTGTGGCTGCGTTCCACCTTCCCATTGTGGCGGGGAGTAAAGGGCCGGATGACTTTGTGGTGAATGCCGTGCATTTCCAGGTGTTTCTGGAAGAGCGTGGATTTGTCCCGGTGAGTAGTAAAACGATTGGTAAATTCCGTGCCATTGTCTGTCTGAATACACGCAATAGGACAAGGAAAGGCCCCCACAAGGTGATCCACAAACTGTGCGGAAGAATAGGTGCTGTGCTCCTCGAAAGCTTCCACAAAACGCCATCTGGAATACTCCTCAATAGCGGTGTACTGAAAGAATGTTTTCCGATTACCTTGCTGTTTTTCAGGCAGGCGGAAGGGACAAATTTCACATCCACCTGAATGCGCTGTCCAGGATAGTCCATCTTTTCATAAGGTTTGGGAATATACTTTGGGTTCGGTGGGTGTACGGCCATGATGCCCTGCTTTTTAAGGAAGCGGTAAAGGCCCGGAATGGAACGGGAATAGCCGCGCTGGCGGAGCTTAACCCAGAAGACGACGAGTCCGTCGTGAGAGTTTCTGCGTCGTATGGAGAGGACCATCTTAATCTCAGCCTCTGTATGCTGGTTAGGATGGTGCAGGGGGCGTCGAGACCGGTCCCGGAGGGAGTCCCAGGAGCCGTCATAACGTCGTTTCCACCGGTAGATATACTGTCTGTTGGTTTTATATTTGACAGCGGCTTTGGTGACGCCAAATTTTTCAGCATACTTGATTAAGGATAGACGGTATCTCATATCTTGTGTTATACTAGCCATGCGGGGAAGCTCCTTATGTTTTTTGTTTTGTGGTGATTCAAATATAACACAAAGAGGCTATCCTCGCTTTTTATTTATTCAGTTGTAACACATGTATTGTAATCCTACAGTTCTGATTTCATTCCATCCGATTGTCGCTTGACATGGAATCTCCCGTTATTTTATAATTCTATTAATTAACAGTTTATATAAAGGAGAGCAAGTCATGTATGACCCAAAGCTAAAGGTTTTTATCGAAGTAGCAGACTGCGGGAGCTTTACACAGGCAGCGGAACGTTTGTATCTTTCTCCCACTGCCGTTATGAAACAGATGAACCTTCTGGAAAGTCACATCGGTCTTCCTCTGCTGGAGCGTACACGGCAGGGAGTCTCACTGACTGCCGCCGGAAGTTCTATTTATCAGGATGCAAAAGCTCTCTTTCAGTGGTCCGATGAAGCGATTCAAAGAGTCCGCCAGGCTCAGGGAATTGAGCAGCGCACGGTTCGGATCGGCACTTCAACCTTATATCCGGGCATGCGTCTGATGGAACTGTGGGGAAAGGTAAGTGATTCCTGGCCGATGTTCCGTTTAAAGATGGTTCCTTTTCCGGACGATCCTACTCTCATGTTTTCAGATCTGGGGCGGCGCTATGATTTATTCTGTGGTATCTATGACTCTGACTTGGCCAGGCATTTGTGCCGCTTCCTTCCTCTTGGGCAGGATTATTTTGGTCTGGCCATGTCACGCCGGCATCCGCTGGCAGAGCGGAAACATCTGTCCATCGGCGATTTATCTGGCCGGCATCTTCTGATTATGCCCGGGGCAGCAGTCCTTCTAATGACCGTGTCCGCATCTGGCTGGAGCAAAACGCCAGTATCCTTCTGGAAGACGCTCCGCCCCACTATGATGTAGAGACATTTAACCGCTGCGAGGAACTGGGATGGCTTTTGCTGACAGTTGGTGAATGGCAGGACATCCATCCGTCCCTGGTAACGGTTCCCTTAGATGTGCAGGAGTCCATTCCCTATGGGATCATCTATTCCTGCAAAGCTAATGTGGACACCCTGCGTTTTTTGGAAATTGTGGGGGAACTGGCAGGTTTATGATTTTAAAGACGTTCCAAAGTTAATAAAAGAGGGTGTCGCAAAATCATCAAATTAGATGATTGAGCGGCACCCTCGCTCTATATATGAAAAATCCGGATGGAATCCTTTTGTTTTGGGAATCCTTCCGGATTTTTGGCGTACTTTAATAATCTTTTTATTTTTCTTGTTCTTAAGCGGATTCTTTTACCGGATAAAGATGACTTCCCGTGCGTTCCTTCTGGATTTTTGCGTGTAGTTTATTGATGTTGTATCCCATACACAGCAAAAATATCTCCAGTTTTACCTTGCTTATCCCTCGCAGCAGAAATCTTTGAAATTCATAATCATTTTTCAATACACCAAAGGCTCCTTCTACCTGGATGGAACGGTTCCTTCTATATTTGATTCCTGTTTCACTTAGGATATTTTCATAGGATTCCTGCCGCTTTTCCAGAAAGCTTTTTGAAATATATAACCGTTTATTGCCCTTTGCTTTGGTACATTTCTCTTTATAAGGGCAGCCGTTACAGTTTTCGCATTCGTAAACAGTTACTTCTGATTCATAGCCGCTCTTGCTTTTTTGCTTTCTGATAAAAAGGGGAGACAGGGATTTCCCGGCATGGCAAATGTATGTGTCTGCTTCTTCGTCATATCCCATATTTTCACGTTTGCTGATATCTTGCTTGAAGCTCCGTTTCTTCCATTTCTCATAAGTCTGTGGTTTTATGTACGGTTTTTGCTTTGTGCTTCTCAGATAAGTATACGCTTCTTCACTTTCATAGCCTGAATCAGCTGTCACGCTCCGATAACGGAACCCCAGATTCGTTTCCATTGTTTTTAAAAAAGGAACCAGGGTCCAGACGTCATTCCGATCCTGAAAAATATCTGCTGATGCGATATATCCACTGTCTACTGCAATCTGGACATTATATCCGGGCTTTAACTGTGCATTTCTCATATGGTCATCTTTCATGTGCATAAAGGCCGCATCCGGATCTGTCTTACAATAATTATTTCTGCCTTGAAAACTTGCCGTATGCCAATCATAGATACCCTGTCGTTCAAGAAATCTTCGGAAAAGTTCTAAATATCGTTGGTTTTTACTTTTCCTTTTTCCTCGTCCTTGGACAAAAACAGTATGATCTATCCGGCACTGTTCTTCTAAAAAACGCACTGTTTTCTCTAAATCCTGCGTCCTTGTTTCTGAAGTAACAGAAAAATCTTGTATATATTCCTTGTTCAGAAGCTGTATGGTTTCCTGTATCTTCCGAAACATTTTTTCTTCCCATTTTCCTACTGATTTTTTCCAGACAAACGTATATTTGTTTGCACAGGCTTCTAACTTTGTTCCGTCAATAAACACAGTTTCCGCTGACAGTTCTCCGGAATCTTTCAATCGTTTTATGATTTGATAAAAGAGGTTTTCACAGGCATCTGCCAAAAATCCGGTACGAAAGCGGGCAATGGTGCTGTGATCCGGAGTTTTTTGTCCAGCCAGCAGCCACATAAAGTTGATGTCCCTCCTGCAAGCCGTTTCGATTTTTCTTGAAGAATAAATATTTTGAGAATAAGCGTAGGTCAGGATCTTGAACATGGTCTTTGGATCGACTGCGGGATTTCTGCCTTTGGCAGAGTAAGCCTGATACAGCAAGCTGTAATCCAGATCCTCCAATTCGTGGCTCAACAACCGAACAGAATCATCATCAGGAACCAAACCTTCCAAATTTAATGGCAAAACCAGTTGATAAGGTTCGCCAAATCCGGTATAATTTTTATGGTATTTTAATTTACTTGACATATCTTATTATACCATGGATTGCGGACTCTTCGGAGTCCGTTTTCTATTTTAGGGTACAAAAAAGGAGCGCTGCTCCATAGGTGATTACTCACCTATTTTGCAACGCCCCCTTTTGCTATATCATAATCTTAGTAAATCTTTTTATATGCTTTTAAGGTATGACTTTATACTGAATCCAAAGTCCATTTCCATCCAGCCTTTCTATAGCTTTCAGTTCAAATTTCATTGCTGGATACTCAGTTAGATCTGCTTTTGTCTCAAAGAGTGTCGGTGTGTGGACTGCTCCGTCTGCAATCGGCGTAAGTACAAGACTTAATTCATCAATCAGCCCTTTCTCCATAAAAGAACCGTTCAGGCTTCCGCCGCCCTCCAGGAGCAGCAAATCAACCGCTAATACATTTTTTACTTTTTTTAGGAGAAGCTCCATATCCAGCTCCATCTTTCCCGCAAACAGATAGGAAATCTCCATCCGCTGCAAAAATGCAAGGAACTCATTGGAAACTTGTTCTGTCAGAATCTCCACAATATGTGCCTCTGACCTGCCGTTATATGGATCAATCGTATTTGCCGGCCAGCCTAATTTTCCCCTTGTATCTACGGACAGGCAATAAACCTTGGCATCTGTCCTGGCAAGAAAATCAGTTCTCGGAATTTCATAATCCACTTTCTGTAAATCCGGTTCCTTTCCCAACGTAAAATTTTCTTCCATCGTTTTTCTTCCGCACATCCATGCATTTGCGCCAAAGGACTCATGGATTCTGTCATAGGCATCCATCGTCTTTCTTGCATACTCATCAAACATATACGGTCCGGTTATTTTCCCATCCAAAGCCGTAAGCATATTACATAAAATATAAGGTCTGTCCATTTTAAAAACCCTCACTTTCATTAAAAATCATTCTATTACTACGCATTGAGAGCCACGCGTCATAAACACACTTTCAAACTGCTCCCTGCTGTATTGTATTTCTCCCGAAATGGGATCCGCAATGGTAACTGTTGCGTCTGTATAACCGATTAGAACTGCACCATGGTCATTAATACTCCAGTCCACATACTCCCCTGTTTCCGTATACCACCCTTGTGCATCTCTGCGATCTTCCATCTCAATTGTTACCCATACAACTACGGGTTGGTCTTTGCTGATTCTTCTATATAACTCTTCACTTTTACTTCCCGTAATATCTTTTGCTGTAAGCTGGCTTCCCTGTGACTGAAGATAAGTATTCGCCGCTGTTATAATTGCCTGGGTTCCGCATATCATCCCATTTTCAGAAAATGGATCGCCTACAAAAAATGCATTCATATCTGCACCATATAGCTTTCCATCTTCTCCATAGTACAAATCCGCTCCCGACTTCGGCAAGAATTCAGATGCCATTGTTGTTTTATCTACAGGAAACCCGTAATAATTTAACGCCATCGTAAGTGCAGTAATCTCACATCCGGTGGGCAGCTCCGGCATTTGCAGTGTAACCGGAAATTCTTGGATAGAATATTCTGCTGGCGCTGCCTCTTCCGTCTCCGAAGGATTTCTTTCTGTTTCTTTAGGATTGGTCTCTTGTACTTGCCCTGCATCCACTGCCTTTTTCTGTGTGTTTATATTGTTTGTTTTAGTTTTGCATTCTGCCGTCTGCTTTACTTCCTTCTGTAAACACGTTTTACTTTCCACCGCCTTTCCTGACATTCCGGTAAGTATCCCAAACACTGCCAGACTTACCACAATATCTACTATTTTTTTGAAATTTCTTTCCTTCTTCTTTTGCATTTTCCCGTCCTTTCTTTTGTATGAACTGCTGTGCGAATAAATCAGTAAATGCTCCGGCAATCATTCCCGTTTCTTTCACCAAATAGTGGTAAACAGTGTAAACTGTCAGGTCTGAGCCGCACACTCCGCAGATTTTACCCTCATTCTATGATTTTTAATTTCCACTGTGTTATGGCTCCCCTCATAGGCAAACTCCATTACCTTATCTTCTTCCTCTGCCAGATTCGCCTGAAATACGACTTTCCCATCCCGTACAATTTCAATCTGGTCTAGTTCAGATTTTCCAAATGTCCATATGGTTCCTATAATTCCGGTTAAAAAAATACAAATACAAACAGCTAAAATCCATTTTTGTTTTTTCATTTTTCCAGCACTGTTACCTTTTCTGTCCGCCCTTTACTTAAAGCGAACTGCTCCGCAATGGCCGCTGTCACAATAACCTCGTTTTCATTGGTAATCAGCAGCATATCAAATCCGCCATGATTTCTCCAATAATTTTCAGCTTCTTTTCTTCCCATAACATACAAGGATGTCGAGAGAGCACCGTTCGTCTGTTCTGCCATTTGAAGCGCAAAGGAAACAAGTCCGCTGTTTCTTTCTGAATTACAATTTCTGCACCATTACTGTGATTTGCAGTATAAATGTCACTTTCTTCTCTGGTCACAGACCGCATATTTTCCAAATCAATTATATAATCCTTTGTTTCCTCTAACGCAGACTTAGCATTCTCGCCGTATGCCTGAAACGTCATAAATGTATTCATGGCGAACATACTATTCTCGGCCTTTTGTTCTTCTGTTTTCTGCTTCACACCTGTACAGGCAGTCAATAAAAATATCACTGCAGAGAACATTACTGCCAAGAAGATTTTGTATCGTTTCATTCCTCGCCCTCCGGTTCTGAATCTATATCGAGTGCTGATTCCAGAGTCCGGAATTCTTCCTTATTTAACCGCACATTCCAGCCGCCCAAATTCTCAAAAATTCTTTCCTGATTCTTCGATCCCGGAATCGGTACAGCATTCGTATCCTTATCCCTCTGACTGACGGAGAGTAGCGAAACTCTTTCCCTTTCGGCTGCTGTCTTTTGCGCATTACATGGACTTACATTATGAATATTTTCAAGGCTCATCTATTTCATTTACAAACTTTTATATTAGTTTACAGCAATTCCGTTTGTTTCCAACCATTCCGCCACATCATTATCTAGTGAGTCTCCTCCGGAATAGTGGATAGAAAGTCCTTCACCCATTGTTGCATCAGGAACCAATTTTGCAATTGCTGTCAGACTCTGGCCAAAACGCCCACCACCATGACTGCAAAATGGAACAATCGTCTTGCCGGAAAAGTCGTATTCTTCAAGGAACGATGCAATGGGCATGGGAATTGAAGCCCACCAGTTCGGATACCCAAGCAAAATCGTATCGTATTGCTCCATATTCTCCACATGAGAAGCCAATTCCGGTCGTGCCTGTTCATTTTGGTCTCTCTGAGCCTCGTCCAGCACAGTGTTGTAGTCACTGGAATAAGGGTTCACCAGCGTAATCTCGAACAAATCAGCTCCGGTCTGACCTTGAATTTCTTCGGCAACGCCCTGTGTATTACCGCCCCATGAAAAGTAAGCGATCAGTACATTACCGTTACCTGTATTTTCATCTGTCTGTGCATTGGAACCAGCCACGGTTCCACTTCCGGCTACTGCATTTCGTACCAGACGGATGCCGATATTAAAGCTGCCTTTTTCCTGATCCATGGTAGCACGATAAGCAGAACGCATATTTTTCGCAAAATCATTCCAGCCGCCGCCACGATATATCCGTCTGGTTCCCGTTTCAGAACCGG
The DNA here is from genome assembly GCF_900604355.1 of Luxibacter massiliensis. NCBI lineage: Bacteria > Bacillati > Bacillota > Clostridia > Lachnospirales > Lachnospiraceae > Luxibacter > Luxibacter massiliensis. Next base: position 1,765,878 of record NZ_UWOE01000001.1, read on the forward strand.
CTGGATCCGTCTGATTGTCTGTTTCGTAAGCACCATAGGCATCCCATGTCCATTCGCCTACATTGCCGTGCATATCATAGAGTCCCAGCGGATTGGCTTCAAAACTTCCTACCGCTACTGTGGTCTGCCGGTATTCACCCGGCTGCACCTCCAGATTCCCCTGAGAAAAATAATTTTCCTCAATCATATAAGGATAATGTCCGTAATAATTAGCGTCCTCTGCACTGGGAGAAATCTCCATATAAAAAGGGGTTGTAGTTCCCGCGCGGCAGGCATATTCCCATTCAGCCTCCGTAGGCAGACGATAACCATTTGCACTGCGATCCCAGCTCACATTCCCGCCATCAATAGTATAAACCTCTGTTAAGCCTTCCTGCCCGCTTCTGGCGTTACAATAAGACACCGCATCCAGCCAGGAGATATTTTCAACCGGCAGGTCTGCCCCGGAAAAATTGCTGGGATTGTTCCCGGTAACGGCTTCGTATTCTGCCTGTGTCAACTCGTACCGGCTCATATAAAAATCGCTGACCGTCACCGTGTGTTGTATTTCATCCTCACTGCGCCATGCCTCATCTTCCGGACTTCCCATTTGGAAAGTTCCACCTTCCACAAAGACGAAGTCTTCCGGAATCTCCGCCTCGCTAGGCAAGGAAGCTGTGTTGTTTTCTTCCATTTCCGTTTCCTCCACAATACCGGAAGTTTCAGCTTCTTCCATCTCCTCTCTTTGCCCACAGGCTGTCAGAGAAAAAAGCATAACAGCCGATACTAAAAAAGCAATAAGTAAACCTATATTTTTCTTCATAAGTACGCATCCCCTTTTCTATTTTGATATAGTGTCTATATGTTTTTTCATATTTCTTGTATTTTTATATATAAAAGGCAGACAGCAGCGAAATTCTTCTCCTTCCACTGCTGTCTTTTGCGTATTTCTTTTAAAGTATACCAAGGTCTTGAAGCCAAGGCTCGATATCTGTCGCATCATTTACCGTAAGTCCATCCGCAATCACTGCATCCGGACAGAGTTCCTCAAAGATATGCAGGCTGTTTCCAATATCATCGCTGGCGCTGGTACAAAACGGAATGATTGTCTTTCCTGCAAAATCATTGTTCGCAAGGAAGGTCGATATCATCGCCGGCGCTTCATCCCACCAGATTGGATAACCGACAAAAATGGTATCATAAGCTTCAAGATTCTCAATATCGGTTATAATTTCCGGCTGTTCGCCTTCCTGAATCTCTGCCTCTGCTTCTGCTTCCAGATCCCCGTATTCTTCTGCACGCTCAATCTTAGAAAGCGTACCTCCGGTGAGTGCTGCAATCTGTTCTGCGGCGGATTCTGTTGTACCTGTATTGGAATAATACACAATTAATACCTTATCTGCCTCCAATGGTTCTGTTGTGTCTGTATCCGCTGAGGTATCATTCTCGTTCTGATTCACAGCTACATTTTGCGCTTCCTCTTTTGTATCAGAAGATGATTCACCGCATGCAGTCAGCCCTAGTGCCAGCAGCAAGGTTACAATAACTGGTACGATTCTTTTTTCATCCGCATCCCTCCATGTCTATAAATCTCCATATGCATCATTATCTACCGGTTCACACCATTCATTAGATGTCTCTTCCCCCGGCACCTCAATCGCCAGATGTGTAAACCAACTGTCTTTGGCCGCTCCATGCCAGTGTTTGACTTCCGGTGGGATAATCACCACATCGCCCGGATTCAGTTCTCTTGCCGGTTTCCCCCACTCCTGATACCAGCCCTTTCCGTCTGTACACAATAAAATCTGCCCTCCTCCGCTTGTCGCATGATGAATATGCCAGTTGTTACGGCATCTTGGCTCAAAAGTGACGTTTGCAACGCCCACCCCTTCCATACAGAGCATTTTCAGATAACTCTGTCCGATAAAAAACTGTCCAAATGGATTTTCTTCTCCCAGTTCAAATACTGGCTTAAATTCCGTTTTACTCATTATAATCACCCTCTCTTTCTTGATTTCATATCTGAAACATTCTTTACCTTACCGATATGCTTTTTCAAAAATGGCTGCACATTCTTCATCTGACATCGGAACCCGGTCACAGAAGAACAGGCCGCCCATGGTAGTCCTCGCATTCTTTGCCAATGTCATAAATTCCTCTGGCATGATTCCGTAATCCGACATTTTTAAGTCTGCCACGCCACATTCTTCCTGTAATTTCACCAATGCTGTAATAAAATCCATCGGTTCTTTCGCCTCTTTCATCCCCAAAGCGTGAGCCATGCGGACAAAACGCTCATCGCAGGCGTGATTTTTAACAAAATGCGTAAAATATTCTTTGGAAATCATAATCAACCCCGCTCCATGAGGAAGTTCATGGTGATAGGCACTCATGGCGTGTTCCATAGAATGCTCACTGGTACAGCCGCTGAGCGTCATCACTACACCGGACAAGGTGTTTGCGAATGCCACATGTTCCCTTGCTTCCATATCAGAACCGTCTTTTACGGCCCGCGCCAGATAAGCACCGATATTTTCGATTGCAGTCAGGGCATACATATCGGACATCAGGTTTGCCGCTGCTGAAATATAACACTCTACACTGTGGAACAAAGCGTCAAACCCCTGATATGCCGTAAATTTCGCCGGAACAGATTTCATAAGTCCTGGATCTACCACTGCAATCTGCGGGAACAAAGAATCATATCCTCCAAATCCAATTTTTTCATTTGTCTCTTCATTGGAAACCACACCCCACTGGTCTACCTCACTTCCCGTTCCCGCCGTCGTGGTAATCGCCACAAGGGGAAGCGGTTCTTTCGTAAGGGTCAGTCCTTTTCCAGTTCCCCCACCGATATAATCCCATAAATCTCCGCCATTTGTTGCCATGGCCGCAATTGCCTTAGATGCGTCTATAACACTGCCTCCACCGAGGGCAATAATGAAATCACACCCATTCTCCCTTGCAAATGCAGCGCCTTCCATCACAGTTGACTTCAGCGGATTTGCCATAATCTTATCAAACAAAACGGTTTCCACACCTGCCATTTTTAGTTCCTGCTGCGTCTTGTCAAGCGCTCCGTTTTCTTTCGTTGATTTTCCATCGGAAATCACAATCATCGCCTTTGTTCCCGGCAGTTTCTGCTCATGGAGATTGGAAAGCTGTCCCTCTCCAAATAAAATTCTTGTTGGTACATACATCTGAAAACTCATAATAATAATCCTCCTTTTTGAATCTTGTTTATTTTATACATTGTAATCCTTGCAAATACGCTGTAATATAATGAACCGCCTCTTGAAAACTCTCCCCATGGAAAGCATGGCCTCCGTCGGAAAGAATATGGAATCCGGCATCTGGATAAGTTTCAGACGCACGTTCAGAGTACGACATAACGACTATCCCATCCCCATCACCATGCAAAATAAGGACCGGTTTCTCAAATGTTTTCATATCCTCATAAACACCACGGTTCTACTCTCCTTGTTTTTTCTTCTTTGCTGACAATCTTTGTATCCCACGCGACAGATAGTAGGAAAGACATGCCCACAATCCCATCATCGCAAGATACTCCGCTAAAAATGAAATCAAAGTCTGCTGCATATCAAAGAAGACAAACTGGTTTTTTAAAAGCATATAAGAGAGTAGATTATGTTTTAAGAACGCATATACCCCGAATCCGCTGATCAGAAGCGCCAGAACACGTAATGCCCATGTCTGCGGTTTTGACGGTTCCTTCTGCTTCCTGATCTTTCGTACCATCCCCAGTATCATTCCCCAGTGCAGTCCAAGGTGGACACTCATCAAAAGAAATCCCCAATAAGCAGTTACCATATGAAGCATCCGGGCAAAGCCCATACCGCCGTCAATGGGAAGGAAGGAAAATACAGTCCTTGACATAATGATTCCGCTTACCATCAATCCAAGCATACAGAACAGTACAGAAAAATTAACGACTGTCTGAAGAACACGAAAACCGGAATACCTCCCTTTGAACAGATTGCGGTACCATCTGATATTTAAAACATGATGAAGAATAAATAGTACGAACATGATGGATCCAATCCATTCATGCGCCGTATTTCCGACCAGCATATATGCCATTTGGAATAACAGCAGGATCGTCATCACCAGGTCTATGGACATTTTCAGTATCATTTTGGGTTTCAACTATATCATCTCTCCTTCCTCAGAAAACTTCCCTTTTGTTTACACCCATAGTATATTCCATTCCCTTATCCATGTCTAATGCTTATGTTGAATCCATTTACATGCTTATTAGGTATAAATCACGGCATTTCACCACTTGATGCGCATAGAACAAAGAATGTGCCTTGGCACATTCTCCGCTTCATCGTCCAAAATATGCCTGAATTTTCTGCATACGTTCTGTCTGTACTACATGGAATGGGCAACGTGTATCCCAATGCCCACAGTCGATACAGTCTCCGCCCTGGTAATCTGCCCCAAAATGAATCTGGAAAATATGCTTTAGGGTTTTATGACCGCTTTTAAGATTGGATCATTTTCGTCTGTCAGCCGCTCGAAAGTCTGCTGCAGTTCTTCTAAAGGCAGAATATCTGTCACATACTGTTCCGGATCAATCATACCCGCCGCAATCAGATCAATGGTTTCTTCAAATTCCTGTCTAGTACAAGAAACGCTCCCCTTTAATGTGATCTCCCTCAGTACCGCTTTATTCATTTCAAATGCAACGGTATCTGGTATGGAATTTCCAATCATGACTACTTTGCCGCCTGGTCTGACCGCATTGACACAAGTACTTAAAGCGCTCTCTGCCCCTACCACTTCAAAGGCGATATCGAACCCACCGTTGGTATCCTGCACCATTTTTGCAACCTGCGCAGAATCATTCCCGTCATAAAAGGCTTCAAAATCACCGGATACTTTCGCTTTCTGAATTTTTAAATCATTAATTTTAGACATTGCCACATAAGAAGCCCCTGCTTTTTTCGCCAGATTTCCAATCATATGTCCGATAATACCGCTTCCTGCAACGAGAACCTTATCATGTAGTTTGATACCAGAATGCTTCACTGCGTGGTATGCCACCATGAGGGGATCAATCAGTCCCGCCGCCACATCGGAAACAGCGTCCGGCAGCTTGTAGGCGTTGGATGCTTTTCCCACAAATTTCTCTGCATAGCCGCCGTTACAAACAAAGCCGATGTAATTGGTTCCGTTCACATCCCGGCATAATTGCTCATGACCTGACATACACATATCACATTTCCCGCAGTACAGGTTCGCCCAAAAGACTACTCTGTCCCCAATTTGAAACTGGCTGTCTCCCGGGTCCGTCACACCCCCGCAGAACTCATGGCCCATAATCAATTCCTTTCCCGCCTTTGCGCCCCAGCCGCTTCCTGACTTCCACATGTGGATGTCGCTTCCGCAGACGCCGCAGGCGGATACCTTTATTTCAATCATTCCCGGCTCCATCTGCGGAACCGGAACCTCTCTCATTTCTATTGTTTTGGGAGCCACCAGTACTCCCGCTTTCATCATCTCTGCCATAATATTTTCTCTTCCTTTCTACTGCAGATACCCCAGTCCTGCCAGCCATTCTTCCACATCACTTTGTGCCTCCATCGCACTGGAGTCGCTGAGCGCCAGCCCTTCCTGTACCGCTGCCCCCGGTTCTGCACTTTCAATTGCACGGATACTTCCAGAAAAACCACTTCCTCCGGATGTAACAAACGGAACGATGGTCTTGCCTGCCAGATCATATTCATCCAGAAAGCTGTACATTGCCATTGGCATATCGCCCCACCAATTCGGGAATCCGAAAAAGATCGTGTCGTAGCTGTCCAGATTCTCAATATGAGCAGAGAGTTCAGGTCTTAAATCCGCACTCTGCTCTTCCTGCCCCTGATCTACCGTTTCATTATAGTCTGAGGGGTATTTCTCTGTTGTCTGAATAGAGAACAATTCTGCCCCCGTCGCCTCACTGATCATGTGGGCCACCGCGCCTGTATTTCCCGTCATTTCACTATTCCATGTCTGAATGCTTGCACTGGAAGATGCGTCAACCCCTTCTGGCAGGTCCGCATTCTCTGCATAGGTAAAGTATGCTACCAGCATATTAGAAGAACCGCTTACAGAAGAATCGTCCGTCGGATTCGCTTCTTCCCGTGTTTCCGCCTGTTGATTTTCCTGTGCTGCCACATTTGTTTCCTCTTCCTGATTTTTGTCATTTCCACATGCTGTCATAGAAAGTGCAAGCATTGCTGCAAGTAATATAGAAACGCTTCTTTTTTTCATGGTCTTATACCTCCAACTCTTATTGTACTGGTTCAAATGTAATTTCCACATCTTGGGACAGTTCATCAAATACCCCCAGGTCAGATGTTACTTTTCCAATGGGAATGACTTCCATTGTCAGATCCGGGTTATCGGTCTGTGCATAAAAGATTGCCAACGTATTATTCCGGCTGCAGTAGGTAATGTCTCCGTTTTCAAAAAAGAGCTGTCCTTCTCCCGCATTTTCCGGTGTAAAGTCGATCCCCCCGTAATATTCCCTGCCACCGAAATTCCCCATAGATACAGTCAGCGGGAACTGTTCGCTGACTTCCTGTGCAAGAGCCGTATCGTAAATGACGCCCTCCAACACCTCATCCCCGATGGTAATCTGAATCGGTGTTCCACTCTGGCCTTCACTTACATTACCGGAAGAACCACTGATTCCGATTTCATTCAGCCACTGTACAACGGTGTCCTCTGCTCCCGGCACATTCTCCGCTTCTATGGCAAGGCCTGAGAGAACTTCTGCTCCTGGTACTGTCTCCGCAATGTCGCTGTAGCTGCCTCCTGCGCCATAACCGTCATGTGTACAGAACGGAATGACTGTTTTCCCTGACAGATCGTATTCTTCTAAAAAAGAGAAAATCGCCTGTGGGGCATTGGTTGCCCAGATTGGATATCCGATAAATACAGTGTCATACTGTGAAATGTCAACATCGCTGCTTTTGAGCTCCGGCAGAGTCCCCGCATCCATCTCCTCATGATTCTGATCTACTACAGCATCAAAATCTGTGGAATACGGCTCCGTCGTTTCGATCAGATGCATATCTCCTCCTACTCCAGACTGAATCATTCTTCCCACATACTCTGTAGTCCCGTAAAGCTCTGTTCCCTCTTCCACCAGACTTGCAGAAGTGGTTGCATCTATATTCTCCGGATATTCTGCATTCTTGCCCAATGTAAAATACGCAATCAACACATGATTCTCCTGTGCCAAATCCTTTGTCTGTGTATTTTCCTGTACTGCTGTTTCATTTTTTTCCGTATCCTGCCCGGATGCCTGCCCCTGACAAGCGCTCAATACGCCTCCAAGCAACAATGCTAAAATAGAAATGCCTAATTTTTTCATTTATGTTTGCCTCCTTCCTCCTGCTTGATCCGGCGGATCAAAAAATCTACTGAATCCAGGCACTGTTGTTTCTTGTGAATATCATCCAGCATTTCAAACCGGAACTTCCGCAAAATCCGAATCTGATTTTCTTCTGAATCTCCCTGCCGCTGCAGGGCTGTCAGTTTTTCCAAGGAATCCATATCCATCCCGGCTTCTGCCAGAAAAAGAAACTGCTCACTGATATCATACCGACTGTTGGCTTCCATTACTGTCATAGAAATCCTCCTTAAAAAATGTAGGTGTAATCCCTGCTGCTTTGCTTTTGGGGTTTACACCTACAGTATAAATCTCGATCCTTGTCATGTCTAATACTTGGATTTCATATTAATAAATGCCTTCTGAGCATGAATTTACTTATTTTCTCTCCAATTTGCAGAAAAACTGGCTTGTTCTGACTCCACATATCCTCTGTGGCCATATACCTTACACTGGTTCAGCGCTGTTTCTAATGTCTGAAACTCATCCCCACTTAATTGTACATTCCAACTGCCCAGGTTTTCAAGGATTCTCTCCTGATTCTTGGATCCTGGAATTGGCACAGCATTGGGATATTTATGCAGCATCCACGCAAGCGAAATCTGTGCATTTGCCGCCTGTTTTTCTTCTGAGAATCTGGAAAGCACATCTATAATAGGCTGATTTGCTTTCAAGTTCTCTTCTGCAAGCTGAGGCACAAATTTGCGCACATCATCTCCTTCAAATTTTGTCTCCGCCGTTACCTTTCCTGAAAGAAAACCACTGGCAATAGGGGAAAACGGAACGACTCCGATGTTATGTTCCAGACAATAGGGGAAAATATCTTTTTCCAGCGCCCGCTCTACCATAGAATAAATACTTTGTACCGCTGAGACTGGAGTTACCGTGTTGGCACGGTCAAGGGTTTCTACAGATACCTGTGAAAGTCCCCAGCCGCGGACGAACCCTTCTTTTATAAATCTGCCCATCACTTCTGCAATATCCTCCACCGGTACAAGTTCATTCACCCGGTGAAGATAGTAAAGGTCAATATAATCTGTGTTCAGTCTTTTCATTGATGCTTTTAGATGACGGAGCATAATATCGTATAGATTATATCCCTTTGAAACTTCCTCTACGTTTAGGTGCAGCTTCGTGGCAAGCACCACGTCCTTCCGAAACGGACGGATGGCCTCGCCCACCAATTCTTCATTGTGTCCCGGATAAAACATTTCTGTTCCGTAACTCTCAGCTGTATCGAAAAAGGTACAGCCAAACGCAAAGGCTTTGTGAATCGCTTCCATGCTGTATGTTCTTTCCGGAACCTTTCCGTAGCCATGAGAAAATCCCATACATCCCATGCCGATTGGGGACACTTCCAAATCTCTTAATTTTCTTCTTTCCATAATGATAAACTCCTATTTTGTATTTCTTAAAAAATGAACAAACTCATGCACTGTATTCGTAAACATCTGATTTTTCTTCCACACTAAAACTGCCCCCGTCTCAATAGACGGAGAAAGCGGAATAAATTTCAAATCATCATACCGAAAATCCAAATCAAAGCAGAGTGCGGTTCCTACTTGATGGCGAACCATATTAGCAGCATTGCCGATTAAATTATAGGCAGCCGCTATCTCTATATTTTCAAAGTTCAGCCCAAACCAGGAAGACAGTTCATGCTGTACGCTCTGGCGCCCCGGTATCAACAGTGGGATCTCTTTCAAATCCATTGCCGTCACACATTCTTTTTCAGAAAGCGGTGAATTTACTGGCACTAAAACTCCCCATCGTTCTTTCTTTTCCATACGGATAAACTCATATTTAGAAATATTCACTGGTTCCATAAGAAGTCCGATGTCAAGCAATCCTTGTTCGATTCGATCTTTTATATCGTCCGCCGTCGCACTATAGATTTGAAAGCTCACCAGTGGATGTACTGTTCGGAATCTACGCATTCTCTCTGAAAGGAAAGACATATTCTGAGTTTCCCCGCAGCCAATCGCAACCTCCCCGGACAGCGCTTCTGCTTTGCCGTAAAATTCTGCTTTTGTCTTATCCGCCAATGCTATGATTTCCTGTGCTCTCCTTTTCAGGCGCAGCCCATCTTCGGTAAGGCTAATACTGTGTTTCCCTCTTTGAAACAATTTTACTTCCAGTTCCTCTTCCAACTGCATTAACTGCCTGGAGAGAGTCGGCTGCGTCACATGAAGCAGATTTGCAGCTCTCGTTATATTTTCCTCCCTGGCGACAATCAGAAAATATTTCAATACTCGCAGTTCCATCTTCCATCACTTCTTTCTGAATCACAAATTTGACTTGATATGTTCGATAAATTTTTCTGCGGCTTTCCCAAAAGGCTGGTGCCGTTTCCATGCCAGCGCACTGGTCGCCGTCAGTTCCGGATAAAGCGGGCGGTATATAAGCTTATCCTTATCCCACAAATCAATGGACCCCGTAACTATTAATGCATATGCCAGACGGTTATATACCATAATGGAACCATTTGCGGGAAGGTTACTTTTAAATACAACATTTAATTTTTCGTAAGACTCCCCAAACCAGCTTGCCAATTCGCTCTGTACATTTAACCTGTGGGGCATTATCAGCGGCAGTCCCTCCAAGTCCTTTGCTGTCACATAGTCTTTTTTGGCAAGAGGAGCGTCTGGATGCATGGACACAACCCATGTCTCCTTTTGCTTTAGTCGGATAAAATCATATTTATCCATATTAATGGGTTCTAAAAGCAGTCCGATATCCGTAAGTCCCCTGTCTATTCTGTCCTTCACATGGTCTGCGGTTGCCGTATATAATTCAAAGGTTACTTTCGGATATAGCTGACGAAAACTGCGGATCAGTTCCGGCAGAAGCTGTACTGCCTTCAAATCGCCACATCCAATGGCCACAATTCCTTCCAGTTCTTCTTCCTGCTCCACCAGTTCCCGCTCTGTCTTGTCCACTAACTCCAAAATCTCCTCTGCCCTGCGGCGCATCAACATTCCTTCATTTGTAAGGACAATCTTCCTCGTTCCCCGGATGAATAACTGAACCCCAAGTCCTTCCTCCATCTGTGCAAGCTGTCGGCTGAGTGTGGGCTGGGTAATGTGCAGTACATCCGCGGCCTTTGTAATACTCTCTTCTCTTACCACCGTTAAAAAGTAACGAAGCACCCTGATTTCCATTCCTGCTCCTCCTTTATGCGTAAAACGTAAACGACTCCTAAAGTTCTAATATTTAGTGTAATCAATACCTGCATTTCCCGCAAGAACCATTTCAAAAACTTTATGAATGTAAACTTTATGTATAAACTATAGCTCTTCCCTCAAATCACCTGAAAAGATTTCCATTTTCCACCTCTGAACCGTTTCCAAAACAAAGCTGCTCTGATTCCCCAGTCTAAGCACATAGCAAGCGCCACACCGATAACCCCCATTTGCAGACAGATGGCAAATAGGACAGAAAATATAACCCTGCACCCTATTGTGGAAGAAATACTGACATACATGGTAAACTTCACATCTCCCGCTGCCCGCAGACCGTTAGACAGCGCCCCGGAAAGCGGATAAAACAAAGCGTTAAAAAGGTTATGAATTAAGATCAGGATGATCACCAGCCTCGCCGCCTCATCTGAGATGGCATATCTCCTCAAAACAATGGGCGCCGCTATCAAAATCAAGGCATTCCATAAAATCGAAGCAAAAAAAGTGATTCTCAGTAATTTTTTTGTATAATATTCTGCCGCTTTTATATCTCCAGCTCCCATACACTGTCCGACAACCGTCACAAAGGCAAGACCCATTGCAGTTCCCATCAATGCCGCCAGAGACCAGAAACTCTGGGCCACGCCGTTTGCCGCAATCTGAACAGTACCAAACAGTGCAGTGATGCTGCTTAAAGCCACCTTTACCAACTGGAACAGTCCGTTTTCAATTCCATTCGGCACTGCGATTCCCAATATTCTACGAATCATCGTTGGATTCCATCCTATCAGATTTTTTATTTCCAGAAACACCTCATTCTTTTTACGGAAACACAGACTCATGATAGCAACAGCAGAAAAACTTCTGGCAATTAAAGATGGATAGGCTACGCCTGCCACTCCTTGGCGCAGCACAAACACACCGATGGCATTTCCCACAATGTTAATCACATTGGATATCACAGAAAGATACATCGTCACGTTGGTTTTTCCCATACTCCGGTAAATGGCAGCACCCGCATTATAAATGGCAATAGCTGGATACGAATACGCAGAAATCCGCAGATAAGTAATGCAGGCATTCATGACGTTGTTTTCCACCTCTCCAAACAAAAGCCTTAGCAACTGCCGGTTAAGGAGCAGGACAATTAGCATGATCACCACCGAAAAAACGGCAGAAATCGCCACAAGCTGTCCCGCCGAAAAATTTCCATTTTTTCTGTCCTTATTTCCAATATACTGACTGACAACAACTGCCCCGCCAGATGCCAGCGCTGCGAACAAAAAGAGAAATACGGTATTAAACATATTTACAAGAGAAACACCGGAGACGGCTGCCTCTCCGGCGTGACTGACCATAAACGTATCCGCAACTCCTACAAAGACCTCCAAAAGCTGCTCCCAAAATAAGGGGATAATCAGCTTTCTTAAATCCAGATTTGTAAATATCTGCTGCTCTTTTGGCAGTATCTGTTTCGGCTCTATCACCCTGCTGATCATCTGTCTCATGAAATCACCTCTTATTTCTTTACGTGTTCAGCAGCGGGAATCCCCTTTTTCATATGCCGAAACACTTTTCTTTCACCTTATTTTATTCCTGGGAAAGAAAAATGTCTAATACCTATATAGAATTGATTTATATGCTTTTTAAGCATATTACAACAACCAAACTATCGCATGGATGAAAAACCCAAGAAACAACAACTTTTCCTTTTTCATTCCTATCGCTCTTTTTTGATTTTACACATCTAATAATTTTTTCACTTCTGCCAGTACAAGTTCATAAACAGAACGATATATATAATCCACCTTCGCCAGCTTCATTGCCTCCCTCTGCTTTTCTGTCACTACGGTATACGGATAAATCCCAAACATAAACGGAAAGAAAGAGAAAAGAAACTCCTGCCGTTTTTGCACTGTCATTTCCGGGAAAAAATATTCCAAACAGTTCTGCATTTCAGCCAAAGCCCTTCCATATATCACCTTAAATTCTACCAGCCGCTCCATCCGGCTGTTTTCCTCCATATCATAATGGTTCATGGCCATCAATTTCAGAAGATTTCCCCGCTCTTCCAGTGAATGCGCCAGCACTTCGGCAAATTCTTTCCGGCCCATCGTTTCATGTGCCGTCCGCATTTGCCGAAGCGCTGCGATCCATACTTCGTATTCCCGCTGCATATATGCTAAAAATATCTCTTCCTTTGTCTGGAAATAGTTATAAATAGATGTTCTGGTAAAGGAAGTCGCCTTTCCGATTTCCTTTATCGTGACATCTTTAAAATTCATTGTTTCATAGAGCTTTGCACATGCATTGATAATCTCTTCTTTACGGGCGCTCGTCAATTCTTCCGAACCTTTCGGCATAGCCTTCTCCTCCCCTTATATGGTCTGATTTCCCGTTGACCAGACGTGCTTTTCTTTTGCCGCCTGTACCGTATTCTGAGCCATAACACCCACAAGCCTATGGGGAACATATGGCTCCTCCAGATAAGCAAGATCCTGCTCTGTCAGGCATAAATCTACTGCCTTGACGGCGCCCTCCACTTGATAAGGCTTAGTTGCTCCAACTACTGGAGCAGACACTTTCGTAAGCAGCCATGCCAGAGAAACCTCCGTCATAGACACTCCGTACTGATCCGCCAGTCCTGCCACCCTACGTATAATCTCACCGTCCTGCCGGGCGGAGGCATCATACTTTAATTTCGCATAGCTGTCCTCTTCCATACGTTTGGAATGTTCTCCTGATCTTTTTGACAGCCTTCCGCCTGCAAGCGCGCTGTATGGAGTCATTGCAATCTGATCCTCACTGCAAAGTCCTGCCATTTCCCGTTCCTCTTCCCGGAAAATCAAGTTATAATGTCCCTGTATGCTGATAAATTTTGCAAATCCTTCCTTTTCAGCAAGTGCATTTGCTTTTGCAAGCTGATAGGCATAGCAGTTTGAGATCCCAATATACCTTGCTTTTCCCGCCTTTACAATCCGGTTTAGGCCCTCCATAATATCGTAGAGAGGCGTTTCATAATCCCACATGTGGTAAATATACAGATCCACATACTCCATTCCCAGGTTGGAAAGGCTTTTATCCATCATCTTTTCAATATGCTGCTGACCAGTGATTCCAGAAATAATTTCCTCCTGTGTGCGGGGCAGGAATTTGGTAGCGACCACCACATCCTCACGTCTGCCATAGTCTCTCAATGCCCTTCCCAGATACTGTTCGCTTGTTCCGCTCTGATATGCAATGGCTGTATCGAAAAAATTAATCCCAGCCTCCAGTCCCTGACGGATAATTTCCCTGGAATGTGCCTCATCCACCGTCCATGTATGCTGTCCATTAGCAGCGTCTCCAAATCCCATGCACCCCATGCAGATACGGGAAACATTCAGCTCTGAATTTCCAAGTTTCGTATATTTCATAGCCGCTTCCTCCTTCTATCGCTTAAGCCATCAGTTTTTCCTGTCGTGTCATTTTCTTTACAATTACATTCTGACACAATGTCAGAATAATTGCAAATGCTTAAAACGAATCCATTCTTATACATGAAAAGCATACCTGATTTTTGCAATGTCCCTTAAACTCTAACATCCGATTATTGCTTTTTTGCCTTCTTTTAGTTTGAATTATATTTATTCCCGAAAAATTTTAATATTGGAAAACAAATTGTGCAGATTGTATTCATCAAACGGAAGATATTCTGCAATCGTAAATCCCACTACATCAGAATTTTCTGTAATGCACTTTAGTACGTCAGACAATTTGTCCATTGTCATCTTTCCGCTGCCGCTCCCGTCACCCACCAGATCTCTATTAGCAAAATAAGTAGAGTGAAAATAATTTGCATCTAATACATCAATATCAAGATGAACCAGTATATGTTCAAACTGCCGCAAAAAATTCTTAATTCTATCATTGGACAAGAACGTCTCCGACTGTACCTGATAATCAACGCCCTTATTCTTTAGAAACTCCTCCTGATAATCATGCAATTCCTGCAGTCCTACATATAAAATCTCATCTGCCTGAAACACAGCGTTTTTCATCTGGGCTGACAGCTCGTGATCTCCGTCTCCCATCAAAGAGGCAAGCACCATGGCATGGGCATTTGGATATTGATTCTGGGGGGAAGATACATCCGGGTGAGCGTCAATCCAGACGATACCAGTATTTTCGTAAATTCCATGGAGATAATCAAACGGCACAAGGGAAACCATACAATTTCCCCCTATGGTAATGATTCTTCCGGGATTCGCCTTTTCGACTGCCTGCCTTGCCAGATGTATGCTTTCTATCACCTCGCCTCTTGCGTAAATCCCCTCGGTAATATTACGTTCCTTGTTGTCCGGCGGTGTAAGTTCTACTTTTATCAAAGGCTGGTTTTCATTCTCTGGAAGAATATGAGTCAGCAGATTTGCTCCAAAATAATAGGTTTCCAACCCTCCGCTTAAATAATCTGGATATAATAGTCTGATTGTTTTCATATGCACACTCTCCTTGTTTTATTCTGCTCATTGTATTTCTGCTGTTACACCTGCTTACGAGGAATATCCCCTGAAATGACCCGGGAAACTCCTTTTAAGAACGCCAGTCCTCACTTTTTCGGAGGCTGGCAGCATGAATTCTATATATTTAAAAGCTTATTCCCTTTTTCACAGATCTCATAAATCTCATCATATTTCTTCTCGATCAGAGGTTTGATGGTCTGTGTCTGCTTTTCCCGAATTCCTTTATAAAGAAAATACGGAAGTATCCATCCCATAAATCCGGGAATTGCCAGAATGATGCATAGCGCAATGAGGGGCTCTTCTGCAGTTACGGCAAAGACCGATCCGGCCATAAAGGCAGTTCCGAAAATCCCAACAATTAAAGAGATCATCGTTGCCTTGCTTTCCTTCGACTTCTCCAGCGCTTTTACATCCTCCACACACGCTTCATAATGGCTCTGAAGCCGCTGCAGTTCCGGCTTGTTCATAATCTTCCGGTTTCTTCTCATCAGCAGAATGGATTTATGGCTTTGTTTCGGATGGTTTTTACTCTCCACTGATTTTTCTTGTATTTCCCATCCAAAATTCTCATATCCGTCCCTTAAAAACGGGATCATGTTTTGCTCTGCCTCTACTTCTTTATAATCATAGGACATAAACTTTTTCTCGTCTGACATGCTTCTCACTCTCCTTTTACATATTCTGCTTCACCTGGCGGCAGTTTTACGGTAAAGGTACTGCCCTTTCCCACTTCGCTTGTCACCTGTATTTTCCCGTCCAAAAGCTGTATCACCCGGTGAACCAACGCCATTCCAAGACCATTTCCCTCCTTAGAATGAGACGTATCCCCCTGATAAAACTTGTCGAAGATACGTTTCACTGTATCCTGTCCCATTCCGCATCCGGTATCAGAAACAGATACCTCCACCCAGTCCTGCCCCGATATCTGCCGAATGGCAATCCGTCCTCCAGGTTCCGTAAATTTTACTGCATTGGAGAGCAAATTGTTCCATACCAGCGCCATCAGCTCTTCATCCGCCCACACAAATGCTTTCTCTTCCAGTTCTATATCCAGCTCTATTTCCTTTTCTTCCCATTGTTCCTCAAACTGGATCACGCAGTCGCAGAGCTGCCGACACACATCATAAGCCTCTGCATCCGGAACAATATTCTGATGTTCCAGCTTGTTCAGCTTCAAAATATTTGTAATCAGATTGGACAGCCTTCCCGCTGCGCCGTCAATATTTTTGGCATATTCCAGCCTTTGCCCCTCAGACATTCCATTCATCTGCAGTAACTGCGCCGAATTTTTAATCACCGCTATGGGAGTTTTCATTTCGTGGGATACATTGGAAACAAAATCTGTTTTCAGTGTCTCTATGCTTCCCAGTTCCTCGATCATCTTATTTAAGTCCATAATCATCACATCCAGATAGTCCAGCTTATCCGGTGTGTTGGTGGTAGGAATATACACTGAAAAATCTCCGTGTGCCACCTTCTTTGTTGCCTCTGAAATCCTCTGCAGGGGAATTTCGTACGTTTTTTCTATCCTTTTTCTGGTGTACAGCACAAGTCCGGCCGCAATCAGACACCAATAAAGAATCATTATATGGGTCTGTAAAATGCTTGGTACATAAAAACGCATCATAAAAACAATCAATCCCTGATGAATTCCAGACATCAAAGCACAGACACCCAGATACATCCAGAAAAGCGATATGGGAAAACGAGATTGTTTGATGCTGCTTTCATTTGTCTCTGCATTGGATTTCATTTTAACACCGCCTTATACCCAAGTCCCCTGACCGTCACAATCTGAAAACCGTCGCACTCCGACAGCTTATCCCGCAGTTTCGTCACATACACGTCCACCGCACGCAGACTGGTATTACTGTCAACACCCCAGAATTCATCCATAAGCTGGGCCCTGGAAAATGTTTTCTTCGGATAGGAAAGCAATTTATATATAATATTAAATTCCCTTGTCGTAAGGCTGACTTCCTCACCATCCACTGTGGCGCTCATACCGTCCCCGTCTAGTTCCAGATTCCCCACTGTGATTTTTTGTTCCATCTCGATATTTGCCCTACGCAGCAATGCTCTTACACGGAGCAGAAGCTCACTTAGTTCCACAGGCTTTACCATATAATCATCAATTCCGATCTGGAATCCCTTTGTTTTGGACGGCAGGTCGTCCTTTGCGGACATAAACAGAATTGGAATCGTTTTGTTGACATCTCTTACTGTCCGTGCAAATTCAAACCCATCGATCTCCGGCATCATAATATCAGAGATAATTAGCTGGTACATATTGTTGTACATTTCATCGTAGGCATCGTTTACATGCAGACATCCTTTTGCCTCAAACCCACTGTCATTCAGATAGGTACATACCATCTGGTTTAACTGCACATCGTCTTCCACCACTAATATTTTAATCATCTTCTATTCCTCCCTAATTTGTTTTCATCTTATTTGCTTTATGAACGCCGTAAATACCCATTTCCAGCACCAACATACAGAGAATCACTCCCGTAATTTTGTTCATCATTGTCTGCATCTTATTTATTTCTATATCTCCGAAAGATGGAAACATGGCCGTCTGCAGCGATAAGATGGAAACACAGGCGTCTGCATATCCTATACTCCATTTGCGGCCCATCTGCTGTACACCGCCTTTTCTACCATTGTACACAATACAGAGAGTGTAATCTATATTTGTTTTTGTTTTATTTATAAATTGTGTTTTTTCTGTGAACAGATGATTATCTATAGAAAGAATGTGCAAAAAGCGGCCACTTGCGCTCCCTCTTATCGCAAGTGCGCATATCCCCGCAGAGCGTTTTCACGTAATGGAAAACACAGTTTCCTATCTATACAAAAAATGCGGCAGACTTTTCTCATCTGCCACATTCCATCTGTTCCTTATTGCGATCTCATGCTATCTCAGTCCTTTAACAAATGGAATCAGACAAAGAAGCACTACAATTCCTACAAGTCCAATTCCGATTCCCGGTACCATGTTACTCCACACCATTGTCATACACATGCCTACTCCAAGTAACAGCGCTCCGATGATTCCGATTAAGGCTGCAGCGATTGTTTTTCCTGACACCTTGATCGGCGCCTTATGCTCCATTTTTCTCCATACAATAGCCATAATCAGCAGTACCACTGCTCCCAATGCTCCCATCACAATACCCTGGTGGGCTGCATTCCATTCCGGTATCAGGCACATGCACATTCCCAGTGCAAATAAGATTCCCCCGATTGTCCCCAAAATCATTGCTACAAAACTACTTTTTTTCATATTCTTTCCATCCTTTCCTTTACTTTGTTTTTATGTTCTCTTGATGGTAAAAGAATACTATCTTACTGTTTGTGATTTGTTTGACTTTTGTTTCAGTTATATTAATTGTCTTTTCTATCCATGATAAATGTCTTTCCATATTTCTTCAAGCAATCTGATCCGGTATTCCAACATCCAGTCTGCCTTTTCACGGCCAAAGTCTGCATGATTTTCTTTCAAAAATGTAATAATTGAAAATGCTGCCGGGTATCTTTTAGGATACACGGCAGCACTTTGCTCATTTATTTTTTTAATATTACCCTTGTATGTATTGGGGGTGGTTTACAAATTCTTTTTTCCGTACTTAGGCTCCAGGATCACCTGGATGATTGCTCCTTCGCCTTTTTAATACCATATCTATTCTATAGTTCAACACATAAACTCCCCCAGTGATCCGTATTACTTCTTCCAGCATATGGATCAGCACAGTTACATGCCTCATTCAGATACTTTACCTTATTGAGAGGAAGGAAAATTTCCCTGCAGCTATTCTTACAAAAACTCCCGGATATCAGTAACAAGTGTCTCTTCCAGCTTGATCAGCCTCCTGGCAATGTCCTTGGTCTTTTTATCCGCTGCCTCGTACTGATTCAAGTATTTATTAAGAGACTTAACCCCCATATTACAGCCGTCTGTCATCAAATTGGCAATAGTCGCATCCGACTCATCCATGACCAATTTTATATTCGTTTTGACCCAGGACATACTTTTTGCCATTGGATTTGGCTCTTTCCCATCATCATGGTATTGATCTAAAAGAACCTGAATCTCATCTTTCATCTTCTCATGCTTGTCCTTACACTCCATAAGATTCTTGCAAAGCCTTTCATCCTGTACATAGTCCAATACCTCATCAATAGATACGACCCCCATCTTAATTCCCGCATCACATTCCCGGAGTAGTTTAATTGTATCTGGTTCAATCATCGTTTTTTTGCTCCTTATTATAGTATTACTATAAATCATCCCCACTTTTGCCAAATTAATACCTTTTTCATCTGCACTGGTACCTGAAAGGGTGCTGGCCATCCGCTGGTACACTTTATTGTTGACGGTAATGTAATATCCCCTCCTTTATTTCTATTATTTCATCAGCTTCTTGTGCCAGCCGTTTGCTGTGAGTAACAACAATGACGCACTTTCCATGCTCATGGGCAGTTTTTTTCAGTAAAGTAATGATTTCATCAGCAGTCGTTTCGTCAAGATTTCCTGTCGGTTCATCAGCCAAAAGCACATGAGCGTTACTTGCCAAGGCCCTTGCAATGGCTACACGTTGTTGCTGTCCGCCGGATAACTGAAGCACATTCCTTTTCCTATATTCCCTGCCAATCCCCACTTCTTCTAGTAGTTTTTCTGCATTTACACTTCCACCTAATTTAACATTCTCAACCACCGTTAAATAATCAATTAGATTATAATTTTGAAATACCAGCGAGACAGTATGCTTTCTATAGTCATTCAATCCTTTTTTCGTGATATCCTCGCCATTGAAAAGGACAGCGCCCCTTCCCGCTGTATCTAGGCCAGCTAGGAGAGATAACAGCGTTGTTTTTCCTGCGCCGCTGGGGCCCATAATTGCATAAAAGACACTTTTCCTGAAAGCAGCTGATACATTTTTCAAAATCATCTTATCTTTTTTCGTTTTGTAAGCATAGCTCACATTCTTTACTTCTAACATCTTTGCTGTCCTCCTAACTCAATTCTGTTAAAATATCTTTTGGGTTTCTCTTTAGTATTACAATAGACGAAACCAGAACTGAAGCCGTTATCAGCAACATAACACTTGCCCCATCAAATAAATACATTCCCGGAGTCACCTTTACACAGATACTCTGTACGTCCTGCTTCGGCGGGGCATATTCTGTAGATATTTTATCCCCATTCTTTTCTTCTTTCTCCTGCACCTGCCGGGCCTGCTGTGATACCAGATAATCTGCAGTTACTTTGGAAACAAAGGGAGCGGCTGCAAAGGAGAGCATAAGAGAAATAACAGCAAGCATTACCGCTTCACTCCAAATCTGCCCGATGATTCTAAATTTCCCGATACCAAGGGATAAGAAAATACCTACTTCCTGCACACGGTTTTTCAGCCAGAATAAAAATACTAAAACAAGAATAATGAAACCTGCAATGAAAATTACCAGCATCAGTATTTCACTAACTTTTGCCAAATCATTAAAATTCGAGGACATAGTTTCAGAATTTCCGTTATTGTCAATCAAATCATACTGTTCCCAATTGATATCCGTATTTTGCAGGCTTTCTTTTACTTCATCATAGGTATCTACATCTTCAACTTTGAAATATGCTCTCTCATATAAGGGACTTGTCTCACCTTCCACTTTTTCTGGAAAATCCAAATCTGTAAATATCACATTTTCTGATCGGTACGTATCCCCTTGCATAAAAGGGGACATCTTTTGATCCACTTGGTAAATTCCGACAACCTCGGCTTCTAAAATGTTTGAATTTTCAGTATCGTGATAATCATTAAAAGAAATCTTATCACCGGTTTTCAGATTGTTTTCCTTTGCAAGCTCTTCTGAAATCACGCACATATCTTTATCGTCTGGCCTTATCATTCGTCCCTCTTTGATATGCAGGTTTCCAGATAGAACATTTCCATCCAGTTTCATATCTTTGTTTCCAATCATGCATACACCGCCAACATCTGCACTCTGGTCTACATCTTTCTCTTCAATTCTTTTGAAATTCACAGGGTTTACGGCTGTTGCCGCCGTTGTGACATTATAATCAGCCACTCCTTTTGTTTTTGACAACTTTTCAATATCCCTTATATCTAAGGTTTCAAATTCATTTGTTGTCCAGCATTGCCATGTTTCTTCACCATTAATCACCATTTTCTTTTGGAAGTAGCCATTGAGTGCCCCCTCTCTTTCACCAATTTTTTTAGATAATTCTTCAATACGTTTACTTCTATATACATCATTTTTTTCCAAAAGAAATCCTGCCCCGATTGCCTGCCTTGCTTTATCCTGCACTTGAATACTGGCATTTTTACCAGCCATGCCGGCTAAAAGTAAGGTACTGATAACAAACACAATCATGAGTAAAAGAATACTCTTTATTGGCTTTCTCAAAACTGAACGCCTTGCCAGTCCTAAAAAGTTCATACATTATCCCTCCATTTTCACTAATATATCCTTTGGGTTTGCTCTTAATAACGGAATAACAGAGCAGCACAGTGCTGTCAAAATAACCACAGCGCCTAAAAGAAACAAAACTCCAATATCTTGTAATTGTAAAGCCACCTCAAGGTTTACTTCTGCCGCTTCAGAACTGCTAATACTGTTTTGCAAAATACCAGAAAACAGCTTTCCAATTACTGCTGTTCCTAAAACAGAAAACGCAAATACGCTGCCTGCTTCTAACAAGAACTGCGTAAAAATCTCTATTTTTTTCTTTCCGAGGCTCATAAAGACTGCCATCTCTTTTTGTCTTGTCCCCATCCACATACACAATAATAAAGAAACAACAGCCGTGCCGGCTATTAAAGTAAGTATCAGCACAAGATATGCAGCTCTGCTGATCTGCTCCAAAGGAGCGGACATCTGCTGATAAAGTGTATCAGACGTGCTAAGTGCAATGTCATCTCCGAATATTTTTTGCAGGCTCGTTTCCAACACATCCAGGCTTTCCGGTCTTTTTGAGTAAATGCTCAGTTTATCAAACCCAGTTCCTTTTACCAGTTCTTTATAGGTATCGTTATCAATAAAGATTTGATTTTCTATTCGATTAACCGCCGTAGTTTCGGCTGGCTGCTCTTTTTCGGCATTTCCTGCAGATTTAAAAATTCCAGTTATCTCTACTGACACCATGGTTTCATCTTTTGTGCTTAATTCAATCGAATTTCCTATTTTTAGTCCGTTCTGATCTGCAAGGCTAGTATGGATAACAGCGCCTTTTTCCCCTTGTCTGATATAATTGCCAGAAGATAACCGGTACTGCATTTCTGAAAAAGGACTGTCCTGTTCCAAATCATCATAGGAAAGCAGCGCAATTTTCAAATTATCTTCGCCGGCAGAAGTACTGGAAGTAACAGGAACAAAGTTTGCAGGAAATGCTTCTTGCCTGCCTATACGGTTTATAGCTGAAACATCTTCCAATGTTTCAATTGTATGTACCTGGCTGTCGGTTATTTTTTTATCTTTACTTGTAATTTCAGCCACAATTTTAGAATTTGTTTTTTCCTGCATAGTTTGTAGAGATTCATTTGTTGTTCTTAAAATCATATTTGTGACTAAAATCATACTGTTTACAAGTATCAGGACAATCCATAGCAAAATGGTCTTTCCCTTTTTTCTATATAGATTTTTAAAAGCAAGTTGATGAGGCTTCATAGTTCACACCTCTATTCCCAATGAGCGATTACAACTTTTGATGCATTAAAATGAAGTGTATCTGCAAACTCCCCATAGAGATATACTTTTGACTGCTTTTTCACATCGGATATGGAACCGGCTGTTACATTAGTAACTCCATACTGTGCATTTACTGTTGCTATGACAAATTCACAACCGGAGTTATATGTTACAGACACCCCATTGTCTTTATTTTCTGCTCCCGCTGCGTCCTCTATAAGTCCAGCTCCGCCGTCGTACTCCTTTGCCTGGCTCACAGAACAGCCGCTGTCTGTAAATTCCAAAACAGTTCCCAACATCTGTGCAAAATCCAGCAAATCATTTGTTCCAGTTTCGGACGAATCCTTTGTATTCTCAGCGTTGGCGCCGGAACTCACGGCTGGCTTAGATGTTTCTGGTTTTACATCTGAATTTGAACCACATCCCGTTAATATACAGATACACAATCCAGCTGCTGCTAATTTCCTCAAGTCCGTTTTTGTCATTTTGAATTCCACCTTCCATTTTTGATATGCCATTATTTTAGAATCAAACTATTCTAAAAATCCTGTAAGAAAGCCAGAAAATCATAATGGGTTTTTAGAGGATTTTTACAGACTTTTCTGCTATAATATCTAATAATTTAATCGAAAGGGATTGATACATTATGAAAATACTTCTTCTGGAGGATGATTTAGAGCTGTGTAAAAATATAAAAATTTCACTGGAAAAAGAAAATCATGCTGTCGATTGTTGTAAGGACGGAGAAACTGCCATGCTGTATGCTTTAAATACAGACTTTGCTTATGATATTGCGATTGTAGACCGTATGCTGCCCATCATCGACGGCTTAACCATTATCAAGTCCATGAGGAAAAAAGGAATATCGATTCCTATCATTATCATTACGGCCATGAGTACCCTCGATAACCGGGTTGAAGGATTAGACGGCGGTGCCGATGATTACTTGGTAAAACCATTTCATATAGAGGAACTACAGGCACGGATCCGGGCATTAACAAGGCGGCCTGCCCATATGCAGTTGTCCCCCAAATTACAATATGGTGATTTAACCTTTGATAAGGACAGCCGAACATTATCCACATCAGCCCATTCTCTTTTACTGACCTCGAAGGAAAGCGAACTGACATTTGTATTTATGCAGAACCCGGAAACACTTTTCTCCCGCGAACAGCTTATACTAAAAATCTGGGGCAGCTCTTCCGAAATAGAAACTGGCAATGTAGATAATTACATTTCTTTTCTGCGAAAACGCTTCAAAGAGTTAAGAAGTTCATGTAAAATAACAACGGTCTATGGCGCCGGATATAAATTGGAGAAAGACGATGCTAAATAACTTATACCGCAAACTTCATATTTTATTTACGGGTTCTGTTATGTTGATTATTACCTTTGTACTTTTAATTGTGATTGTAAATACTGTCTATACAGAGAGGATAAATGAAAGTACATTTTTTCAACGTATGTCAACCTTACTGATTTATCAAATAGAAAGAGATTCCTCTACTGTGGATACATCCCTTAAAAACTATGAAGACAGCTATCATATTTTTTCATTGCTCACTGATATGGACGGGGAAACTATTTATCAGAGTAATTTTTCATTGCCATCTTCTGCAGATCTACTGTTCATGAAGGTACAAAAACAAATGGCTCAAAACACATTGTTCCCCTCAGATACAGGAACCACCTCACAAAGTGGAATCTTTGAATTAAAGGGAGCCGGGAAAGATACTTATTTAGGAATACCTGCTACAATTGTCACTTCCAACGATACAACATATGAGGCACTGTTCCTTTATCAAATCGACAGCTTAAACACTATTTTACAAAGGGTATTACCTCTATATCTCCTTATATGGTTTTTTGCATTTATTGTGGTTCTTTTTTTTGCCCGCTTCTTAATTAAAAAAGTATTGGTTCCAACAGAACGGATATGGAAAAGTCAAAAGGAGTTTGTCGCAACGGCCTCCCATGAATTAAAATCCCCTCTTGCTGTAATGATTTCACATACGGATCTTCTCTTGGCAGATTATTCCTTAAACGAACACTCAAGACAATCTGTTTGGGCAATCGATATTGAATGTATGCGGTTATCCCGTCTGGTCAAGGATATGCTGCTTCTTGCTTCTTCTGATGCAAAATCATGGACATTATATCCATCTGAAATAAATATAGACACCTTGCTTATCACTTTGTATGAAACATACGAAACCACATGTTTAAAAAATAAAATTGATCTCAAGCTGAATTTATCAGATGAAAGTTATCCCGCCATGTTCACTGACAAAGACCGGTTATTTCAAATTTTATGCATATTTATGGATAATGCCATTCAACATGCGAAGAACAACGCTTTGATAGAGATACTCCTTACGTATAACGGAAGGAGCATTGCATTTTCTGTTGCAGATCACGGCCAGGGTATTTCTGATACGGATAAACATTACATTTTTGACCGCTTTTACAGCGGCGACAAATCCCATACAAATAAATCTAATTTTGGATTAGGATTAAGCATTGCTAAAGAATTAGCACAGATGTTAGGAGGCGGCATAAGCGTCAAAGATACTCCCGGCGGGGGAGCCACTTTTACAGTCAAATTTGATAAAAAGAATACATGCAAGGAGCCTTCGTGTCTATTCTAAACACAAAGGCTCCTCTCTCCGCTTTTAACTGTGACAGCAGACAGCACATTCTCTCATACACAGTTTCCCATTGTAATCTATAAATATGTTCCGCATCCACCGTAGTCAGATAAAAGGCACCGGTGTAAGTTTTTTCCTGTTTTATTCCTTTGGCCTCACCGGGCCATAGAATGTTGCACAGCTACTCTTTATCCGCAGGCAGCCACTTTTTAAGCACCTCCGTGAGTCTGTCTGCCGAGACAGGCTTAGATACATGTTCGTTCATCCCCGCTTCCATGGCATTTCGGATATCATCAGAAAAGGCATTTGCCGTCATGGCGACAATGGGAATGTTACAATCCGGCCTGTCCATTTTCCGTATTGCTGCAGCGGCTTCATAGCCATTCATCTTGGGCATCTGAATGTCCATAAATATAAGATTATAATAGCCTGGGTGAGAAGAACTCATAAGCTCAACAGCCTCCCTTCCATTTACGGCAGTCTCTATCTCCACTTTACAAGGCTTTAGAAATTCACAGGCTATCTCCCTGTTTAGGTCGTTATCCTCTACAAGCAGTACCCGCCTTCCCTCCAGGTCTCCCCCTGAAGCAGGACTTAGTACAGGCTCTTTTGGTACAGCTTGTCTGGCAGCTTCTTTTAAATGAAGGATAACTGTAAATTTACTTCCCTGGTTCTTCTCGCTCTCCACATAAATTTCACCGTTCATCATTTCAATAATACTTTTGGTTATGGACATTCCCAGGCCGCTGCCCTCAATCTTATTTACAGCAGAATCCGATGCCCGCTCAAACGGCTTAAACAATTTATCAATGAATTCACTGCTCATGCCAATCCCTGTATCAGAACAGATAAATTCAAATGTGCTGTACCCCTCATAGGAGGAAGGGCGGCGAACCCCCGTAAAAGTAATTGTCCCCTTTTCAGGTGTAAATTTAACCGCATTGCCTAAAATATTGAGCAAAACCTGACGTATCCTCAGGGAATCCCCAATTACTGTAATCCCCTCTATATTTTCAAATCCAAAGATAAAGTTAATTTGCTTTTTTTGGGCCTGTGGCTGGATAATCACTATAATATCCCCCAACATGCCATCCAGCGGGAACGATTGTTCTGCCAGGGTCAGCTTTCCGCTCTCTATTTTGCTCATGTCAAGGACAGAATTAATCAGGTTTAAAAGATGGGCGGAAGAAGAATCAATCTTATCAAGACAGTCCAAAAGCCTTTCCGGATCATGGATGTAGCGCCTGGCAATTGTACTCATGCCAATGACAGCGTTCATAGGCGTACGTATATCATGGGACATATTAGAAAGAAAATCCGATTTTGCCTGGTTGGCCCGGCGCGCTGATTCATATGCGGCCAGCAAGGCCATATTCTGTTCTGCCTGCAAAAGCTTCAAATCATCTATATTCATGATGGTTATTGTAACTATGGGCGGCCTGTTCCTCCGGGCATATGATAAAATAACCTGCATTCTGAACCAGTGCTGGCCGTCGTCCTCCATCAGCTGGAATTCACGCTCCATGATTTTTGCCTCCAGGATGTACGCGGAAAGGTGCCCTAACTCCAACATATTCTCTTGTTCCATACGCTTATCGGCAGGCATTTTTTGTATAAAATACTTCCAAAATGCCTGAAAACGTATTTCCTGCCCACCGCTAAAAAGAGGATCCTTTCTGGAGGACCGTATAACCCGCAGCATTTCAGATTCTATATCCAGCTCATAGACATCTGAGAAAACGTTTGTAAGAGAATATATCAGCCGTCTGTTCTCAATATCTTTTTCCTCCATTGTCTTGATTTTCTCAAAGTTATCTTCGTAGAGATCTGGGATCGGCAGTGTCTTTTTATCCATTTTGCGTACAAAGGGGATATAAATCCCCACATCAATTGCCAGCAGCAAAACTTGCAGGACTGCGCCGCGCAAAGACCCAGTAGCAAGGAAACCACTGAGAACAGGAGGAGTTGTCCAGTTAATGTCCTGGATCACCACAGGGATCAGTCCAATGGATGTGGCAAGATATCCGATACACAGATTCACAAATGGCGCAATTAAGAAAGGGATAAAAAATACTGGGTTAAACACAATAGGGAGGCCGAACAAAATAATTTCATTTACATTCATAAAGGAAGGGAGCAAACCAAATTTTGCAACTCTTCTTGTATTTTTATTCCTGCTTACTAACAAAATCGCCAGTACTAAAGCCAGGGTAGAACCTGCGCCCCCTATGTCGGATACACTGTTTATGAATACTGTGTTAATAATTTCCGCTGGCTGGTTCCCCATAGCCGCATCCATAATATTATTGCGCAGATAATTTGCCAGAAAGACCTCATTAATTTCGTAATAAATATGTGAACCCTGAATCCCAAAAAACCAGAGCAAATGCAAAGTCAAAACATAGTAAATCCCTGTGAACAGGCGGTGAAATTGTATTTTTGTAAAAATAAACGTAAAAAAATCTTCAATCAGCTCCTGTAAGCAAGTACCTGTGGACGCCTCAATCACATATGTGGCCACGGCAAACGCAATCAGGATACAGGCCAGCGGCAATATGGAGGCGGTCATTTTACCGAGAAAAGAATCCATGTCTTCATCCCTGCTCCTGAAAAACCGAAAGCTGCTAAGCTGGTAAAAGAGCCTTGTTGTAATCAGGGAAGCAAGCAGCGATGAACTAATGCCGGCTGTACTTAAATATAATGTATTAAAATCCCCATAGGGCGCATTGATCAGTATGAGGAAACTGGCAGTTGCGCCAAAAGATACAAAGCTTTTCCCATTTTTGATCTGCAGCTGCTCAGCATAGCACCATGCCACTGCAAATGAAAGGATTAGGGAAAAATAATCAATCGTTGCGTCATAAATCAGATTCAGGACCGATAAATAAGGCCTGGCATGTATACTATACAGCCAGTTCTGGTAGGTACTGACAGGAAAGTTAAGGAGGACAAGGGCCATAGAAGACAGAATAACAAGAGGTGTCATAAAAATCAGGCCTTTACGTATGGCTTGGGCGGCTTTTCCCTCCCCAAAAAAATATTTCAGATGCCCGGGGGTTTTTCCCCAGCTATGCCTGCCTGGCAAATGATATTCAGCGGACCTCCTGCTATTGCGCCTTTTGTTCACAGGCTTCCGGAAATTACCGCTAAATAATGTATGCATATGTACTTTCATAACGAATGGCTCCCAATATATTCTCATGTATACTCTGGGGCATACATTTGTGTAATTATCGGCTTATGGCCTGTTTCAAAGTATAACATACATAAAAGCAGGGGTAAAGGGCAAAAACAGGGCCAGGCATAACTTCTTATGCCTGGATCATTTCCCCTGCCAGATGCCGGCCTGCCCCTACATTATTGCCATACTTAGTTTTATAAATTTTTCCATACAGCTTTTAGCTCTTCTAAGTTCATCTGTTTTTCGATCTGATTTACAATTTGGCTGCTGCTCACATTAGCCACGTCAATTTTCCCATAATCCATCCATACATAGCAGATAAAGCATAAGATACCGATGGACAGCCGGAAGAAAAAGCTGTTTTGGGAAGGCTGCGTATTGTCGTTTCCATATAAATCATGGTAGATATGTCCGTAACGCGGATGTACTGCCGGCGTGCGGTCCTCGTCATAAAGCATTCTGGTCTGTCTGAGAAGCTGGCGTCGTCTTTCCTCCGATTCATTCATAATTTGTGTACCTCCAATATTTTAAATATGGCAAGAACAGGGCATATGATACGTCTAACATATCATATGCCCTGTCTAAATGGGTTAGAACCATGAAGGACAATTCCCTGCTTCGGGCCCTTTGCCTCCTGTTTAAAACACTTTATTCCCGCAAGCAACGAGCCAAGCGGACATGTTTACGTGTCCGTTTGGCGACTTCCCGGCTATCTGTCCGCCAGCTCATTTGTGATATCTTCCCAGGTAACTCCCCGCTCTACCATCAATACCATTGCATGGTACAAGAAATCTGATAACTCATATTTGATTTCCTCAGGATTTGGATTTTTTGCAGCAATAATAATTTCTGCCGCCTCCTCCCCTACCTTTTTTAAAATTTTGTCAATCCCCTTATCAAACAGATAGTTCGTATAAGAACCCTCCCTTGGATTCTGTTTTCTATCCATAATCGTAGCATATACGGATTCAAAAATCTGAAGGGGATTATTTGTATTATAATCAGTCCCTGCCACAGACTGAAAGAAACAAGTATGGTTCCCTGTATGGCAGGCTGCCCCTATCTGTTCGACTTTGGCAAGCAATGTATCCTTATCACAATCGGCAGTCAAAGTTTTGACATACTGATAGTGCCCGGATGTCTCTCCTTTTACCCACTGCTCCTTCCTGCTTCTGCTGTAATATGTCATACGCCCAGACTTTACAGTATGCTCAAAGGCCTCTTCATCCATGTAAGCCATCATAAGGACCTCGTTAGTTTTATAATCCTGGACAATCACCGGAAGGAGTCCGTCTGCATTTAGTTTAAACTCCGTAAATTCCATCATACTTTCAAAGGATGTCATGCGGATCCCTTCCCGCGCGCAAATATCCTTAAAGGCATTGAAGTCCATATCCTGCTGGCTGATAAACAATCCAGAGACACCTTTAATGCCATCACTCTTTAATATTTTCAATATTTCTTCCTGCTCCAAAGTATCTGTCACCACAACACAGGGGATCTGCGTTACATTCATGACAGAATTCAAATCCAGCCTGTGCATAAAAATAAGTTCTGTGCTGTATTCCTCCAGCAGATGCTGATGCTTGAACAGAGAATCAAAATCATTCAGGGAAACAGCAATTCGCTCCTTCCCAAACCGCCTTGAAACTTCTTCTATCAATTCCACAGACAGTGACTTAGAAAAGTTCAGCATTGCCCGCTTGGCCCCTGCATAGAGTACTTTTTTGACATCCTCCTGCCTGCGGATATTGCCTCCTGCCACCATAGGGATGTTGATGACCCGGTTAATCTGCTTCATCAGGCCCACTGACTCTTCATGGTCTTCATCTGAATTAGAAAGGTCAAAGACGATCAGTTCGTCAGCCCCCATCCCGCTGTAATGCTTTGCCAGAGACACTACATCATCACTTATTATTGTGCTGTCGTCAAACCATCTGACGGCCTTTCCCCCATCAATAAATATACAGGGGGTCAATCTTTTATAACTCATTCTTTCTCTCCTTTTACAAACTGCCCTTTGTGGACCAGGCCTCTTTTATCCTGGGTTCCTCCATGACAGCCATATCCAGTGCTTTCCCAAATGCCTTGAACAGGGCCTCCGCCATGTGGTGGCTGTTGCCGCCGTCCAGTATTTTTAAGTGCAGGTTTATGGCTGCACTGTAAGATACTGCATAAAAGAACTCCCTTATCATCTCTGTATCCAACCCGCCCAGTCTTTGGGAGGGAAATTGTGCAGAAAAATTTAAGTAGGGACGGCCGGATAAATCTACAGCGCACAGAGCCAGCGTCTCATCCATGGGGAGCATAAAACTCCCATAACGGCGTATACCTGCTTTATCGCCCAAAGCGTCGGCAAGGGCATGGCCAAGCACGATCCCCGTATCCTCCACTGTATGGTGGCAGTCCACCTCCAGGTCCCCTTTTGCCTTTACCTCCAGGTCAAACAGGCCGTGCCTGGCAAAACCGTCCAGCATATGGTCAAAAAAAGGGATTCCTGTGTCTATTTTATTGTTGCCTCTGCCATCCAGGCAAAGGGTCAGTGTAATATCTGTTTCTTTTGTTTTCCTTGTACAGCTGCCTGTCCTGTCCGCCATAATTTACCTCCCATAGTTCGCCTGCAGTCAATCCTCAAAACGCACCTTGATAGAATTTGCATGGGCCGTAAGCTGTTCCGCCTCAGCAAACGTTTCTATGTCCGTATGTACAGACTCAAGGGCTTCCCTAGAGTAAGAGATAATACTTGACTTTTTAATAAAATCATCTACAGAGAGAGGGGAAAAGAACTTTGCAGTCCCATTTGTGGGCAGCACATGGTTTGGCCCGGCGAAGTAATCCCCTAACGGCTCACTGCTGTATTCCCCAATAAATATGGCGCCGGCATTACGTATTTTAGTCATAACAGCATAAGGATCCGCTGTCATAATTTCCAGATGTTCTGATGCAATCTCATTGGCCGCCCCAATGGCCTCTTCCATAGTTTCAGCCACAAGAATATGGCCATAATTATCCAGAGATTTCTGAATGATCCCGCCTCTCGGCAAACTCTTGACAAAAACATCTGCCTCAGCAGATACCTTCTCCGCCAGTTCCCTGCTTGTTGTAATTAAAATAGCGGAGGCCAGCTCATCGTGTTCTGCCTGTGAGAGCAGGTCAGCCGCCGCGTACCTGGGATTGGCCGTCTCATCTGCCAAAACCAGTATTTCACTAGGCCCGGCAATGGAATCAATGCTTACATGGCCATAGACAGCTTTTTTGGCCAGAGCCACATATATATTTCCAGGACCAACGATTTTATCTACCTTGGGGATGCTCCTAGTCCCAAAAGCCAAAGCGGCCACCGCCTGCGCCCCGCCCGCCTTATACACAGCAGAGGCCCCTGCCTCCTTGGCTGCCACAAGTGTAGCAGGATTCACCTGGCCATCCTTTCCTGGCGGAGTCACCATGATAATTTCATCTACGCCTGCTACCTTTGCAGGCACAATATTCATCAAGACTGACGAGGGATAAACTGCCTTTCCTCCAGGCACATATACGCCCACCCTCTGTAAAGGGGTCACCTTCTGGCCCAGGAGGCTCCCGTCAGGCCTGCTGTCAAACCAGCTATACTGCTTCTGCTTTGCATGGTAAGCTTCAATATTATACAGAGACTTTCTTATAATAGACAAAAGTGAGGGATCCACCTGGCTGTAAGCCTTTTGTATCTCCTCTTCTGTCACACGGACATTCTGGGCATTGATTTCTGCACCGTCAAACTCCCTGGTATAGGAAAAAAGCGCCTCATCCCCTTTTTCCCGTACAGTATCCAGAATCACCCGTACACTTTCTTCATATTTACCATAATGATTAGGACTTCGCTTTAACAAGTCGTTCAGCAGATTTTGCTTTGTACTTTCATCTAAAATTTCAATGCGCATTATGCTTCCTCCTGTAACAATTTTCTCAGATTCATAATCAGCTCCTTAATCCTGCTGTTTTCCATCCTCATGCTCACTGGATTTACAATCATACGCGCAGATAACGGGCAGACTTCCTCCAATACAACAAGTCCATTCTCCTTCAGGGTGGAACCTGTCTCCACAATATCAACAATCACTTCTGAGAGTCCGACTATAGGCGCCAGCTCAATGGATCCATTCATCTTAATGATTTCAACAGTCTGATGCTTCTTATTATAGAAATAATCCTTTGCAATATTGGGATATTTAGTGGCTACCCTGATCAGTTCATGGTGTTTTAAAAGCTCTCCTGCTTTCTCCTGGCCGCACACGCACATTCTGCACTTTCCAAATCCCAGATCCAGCACCTCATGCACTTTTCTCCCCTCTTCTATGACCGTATCCCGTCCGGCTACGCCAATATCAGCTGCACCGTATTCCACATAGGTAGGTACATCAGGCCCCTTGGCAAGAAAGAACTTCAGCTTCAGGTCCTCATTAACAAATATCAGCTTCCTGGAGTCCTTATCCTTCATTTCATCACAGCGGATGCCCAGCCTTTCCAGCATATTCAGTGTCTCACTCGCTAAACGCCCTTTTGTCAGGGCAAAGGTCAAATATCTCATGTCAGCTCCTTTATTTTTTTTTCGCCGCATTGATCAGCTTTTCTTCACCTGTTATCAGATTGACCATCTCAATGGTCAGGTTATCCTGAAGATAAAGCAGACTGACTGACTGAATGCGTTTTCCATAATCTATATACTCTTTTTTGCTGTCCTTTCCAGTGCGCCTGTGCATCTCCACCCACTTCCCTTTTGCGCGGAAATTTTTTGCCAGGGCGATGGCCCATTTCTGTGTTTTTTCTGTATATGCTATAATATTTGTGTGGTTCGTTTCTATCTGAATCTTCTGCCTCCCCAGCGCACTGAGCAATTCATCCACAAGAACTGCAAAACCCACTGACGGGGTCTGTTTACCGAACTTTTCTAAAAGATGGTCATAACGTCCCCCTCTTACAACCGCATCCCCAGTCCCATATGTATAGGCCCGGAAAATAATACCTGTATAATAACCATAGCTTCCGCTCATGCTTAAGTCAAAGGTCACATAATCGCTGGCTCCATATAGCTTGAGGAGTTCATATATCTGCTTAAGGTGCGTGACAGCCAGCTTTGCTTCCTTCGTTGGCGCTATCTCCATGGCGCGCCCAAGCACTTCCACATCCCCCACCAGTTCCGGCAGAATCTGAAATGCCTTTTTTACACTGGGTTCTGCATCTTTATTGTCCAAAATCTCCTGGGCGCCGAAATAATTCCGGTTTGCTATGAGTTCATGGATCTCTGCACGGGAATCATCATCTAACCCGGCCGCCTCCATCAGGCTCCTGATAAAATCCACATGTCCTATATTCACCTGGAACTCTTTTAACCCAACCTTCCTTAAGCCATCCACAACCATGGCCAATATCTCTGCATCGGCCTCGGCAGAGTCAATGCCTATGAGCTCCGCCCCCATCTGGGTATTTTCTTTTAAACGGCCCTGGTAGCTAGAATGGTTTATAAAAGTATTCCCAATATAGCAGAGCCGTACAGGGAATTCCTCTGTCTCAAACAGCGTGGCTGCCGCCCTGGCAATGGATGGTGTTATGTCTGGCCGGAGCGCCATAGTATCTCCATCCCGGTCAAAAAATTTGTATAATTCCCGGGAGGAGATTGTACCAATTTCCTTCCTGAATACATCAAAATATTCGAAAGTAGGAGTCTGGATATCCTGATACCCATATGTGTGCAGAATCTGGTGAAGTCCCTCCTGGACAGCTATTTTCCTTCTGCACTCTGTATTATAAATGTCTCTGACTCCCTCGGGAGTATGTAATTTCTGTTCCATATTACTACCCTTTCACTTTATCGTGCTAATACGTTAAATTCTCCAGTAATTATACGCAGTTTATCAGTAAATGTCAATCCCTGGCATCCAAATCCTTCTGGATATAATCCAAGTATGGGACAAAGCAGCCATTCTTAAGTCCCATAAAGTAACCGGGGGTTAATTCTTCATATCGAAAGCTTTTACGGCCTCCATCCTGTGCACGTTTCCAGAAATGCTGTATTTCCTCAAAACGCATATAATATAATTCGTTGCTGCTGCTATAATAAATAAGCAGAAAAGAGATGCCCTTCTGGCGCTCAAATTTCTCCATAAATATCATCTGGTGTTCATGGATATTCTGCAGCGGGAAGGTCCTGGTGCTGCACTCTTTTGCATCGAAACAGACTGGGATCCCCTGTACTGCCCCAATGTAATCAACTGTGCTGATCTTGTCAAAATAAGCCAGTGTAATATGCCGCCTCTCTTTATCAATCCTCACAGGCGTGATAGGGGTAGGGATCTTCTGTATCAGAGCCAGCCCCATTTGTTCATATCTCTCATTTGTGCGGTTAATCAGATCTTCCAGCGTAGAACCTCTAAGGCCCCTTGAATTCCATGTTGCCATTCTTCCAAACTCCTTTGTCCTCTGCAATTTTCTGGAAAATGAAGGGAGGTTCTGCACAAAATTCTTTTCCTGAAAGGCCGGACAATATTCCTTCGGATACTGGAAATACTATGCGGTATGCATGAAGAAGCTGGTGCTTAAGCCCATAGGCAGCTTTATACATATCATTTAGCTCCCTCTCCCCATATTTATAATCTCCGATTATCGGATGTCCGTGGGAGGCCAGATGGGCCCGGATCTGGTGGGGTTTCCCCGTAAGTAACTGAACCTCCAAAAGTGTGGCGTCCCCCCTGGCATACAAGGGCCTGTATTTTGTCTCTATAAAAGAGGATTTATCTGTCCCATCCTCTGTAATATGTACCTTGTTTGCCCCAGGATCCTTTGCTAAAAATCCCCGGATGTGTGCCGGTTTCTTTACCTGCCCTGCGGTTAAGCATAAGTAATACTTTTCCAGCCTCCGCTCCTTAAAACAGCGGCTGAGCTCCCGCAGGCCGTCCAGGCTCTTCCCTGCCGCAATCAGGCCGCTTGTATTCCTGTCCAGCCGGTTACAGACTGAGGGTTTAAAGGTTTTAAGGTCCTGCCCGCATAACTGCCCTGACTTGACCAGATATGTAATGAGGTGTTCCACCACAGATACATCTGACGGAGCAGCCTTTTGTGACAGCATACCGGCTGGCTTGTTGATCAGGAGGATATTTTTGTCTTCATAAATAATATCCAATTTCTCCTCTGTGAGGCAGATCCCAGGACCAGAAAACCCGGCAATGGTTTCATCTGATAAGAATAGTTTTACCACATCCTGGCTCTTAAGCCTCTCATTGCCCGTTGCTTTCTTATTGTTCAGGGTAATATTCTTTTTCCGCAACATCTTATACAGAAAACTCTTGGGAGCCTTGTCCATATATTTAGCCAACAATTTATCCAGCCGCTGCCCGGCTTCATTTTCAGCAATCGTAATCTGCTGCATGGAAACATCCTTTCTAAACGTTTCATTCCCCGCATACCTGCCGCCCCTTTGCCTGGCAGGGCCAGTATGGTTGGGTACCTTTCTAAAACAACTTTCAATTTACAGATTCAGTCACATAGAGATATTTAGTATTATATGTGCAATTTCTTCTTCCTGCCTGCGGGTATCTGCTTTTTCCACAGCGGCAATAGAGTCAAGTCCCTCCACTCTTGCCAAAAATGCAGTATAATTATTTAAAAGTTTTACAGACACATCCCCAATCTGGTTCTGGCCCAATATATTTTTTACATGCCCTGCCGCATATTTGAGGT
Organism: Luxibacter massiliensis; assembly: GCF_900604355.1. Lineage (NCBI taxonomy): Bacteria > Bacillati > Bacillota > Clostridia > Lachnospirales > Lachnospiraceae > Luxibacter > Luxibacter massiliensis. The sequence continues at coordinate 1,802,195 of NZ_UWOE01000001.1, forward strand.
CCACCTTGTCGCTGCCTGTATACCCGAAAACATTCTTCCCTGATATTACAAAACACTCTATGGGCATAATTTTTTCCCTGCTTGTGAGTATCATATCAAAAATAACCGTAATATGCCCTGTCCTTAAGAGGATCTCCTCTGCTCTGACTGCAGGAATGGACGGGTATGGAAAACGTGTGATCACGCCTACCAGCGCCTTGGATGCAGGGAGGCAGCCAAGGACTGCCACCACTGTCAGCAGGTTCAGCCTTGTATGTGTCTGGCTGTAGCCAATGAAGAAAATAGCTGCCACCAGCGCAAAATAAACAGCCGTGCGGATGATCTCTATTCTTTTTTTATAATCCAGATAGCCAAACTTTCCTTTATCTACTTTTTTCATTCTGCCTTTCTCCTCAGTTTTTTCCCATCATTTCTATTTTTACTAAGAGCTGCTCAGGCAGAAGGCCAGCGGCCAGCCTGGCTGCTTTTATGGAACAGCCATAGACCGATACCGGCTTTCTTTTTCTCACGTCTTTCAGCGCCTTTTTTACAACCAGGACAGGATCAGCCATAACCAGCTTCTTCCATGGATTTGTAAGGCGGCCCGAAACAGTAAAAAATTCTGTATTGACTGGTCCCGGGCAGACTGCTGTCACAAAAATTCCTCTTCTTTTTAATTCCGCCCCCAGCGCCTGGGAAAAGCTCAGCACATAGGCTTTTGTAGCTGCATAGACGCTGAAAAATGGCTGAGGGCAAAAAGCTGCCGCCGAGGCCAGGTTCACAATCCGGCTCCCATGGGACATCCTGGGAATACAGATCTCTGTGATTCGTGTCAAAGCCGTACAGTTTAAGCTTATCATTTCTGACTGTGCTTTTGGTTCCCGGCCAGAGATATCTGTAAGGGCCCCTGTCTTGCCAAATCCTGCAGCATTGACCAGTATGCGGATATCCGGCTTCTCTGTGCGGAGGGTTCCCTCAAGCTCACTGAATACTTCTTCCCTGAGAAGATCCCCTTCAAAAATCCTAAGGGGGACGCGTACATCTTTTGCCAGCGCCGTAAGGCGTTTCCCTCTTCTTGCTGTGACCCATATTTGGTCCAATCCGTGGTAAAAATAAGGAAGCTGTTTTACAAATTCTCTGCCTAACCCTGATGAGGCGCCGGTTACAACTGCAATTTTCATCTTATTCCCTTCTTTCCAGCATACGTCCCGGCATATTTTTCAGTCCGGCCGCGATTATTCCGTATTGTTCTCTTCTTTCCCTGCCCCTTATGCCCTTCTTTGCCATACTTCCTTTTACTAGTATTTGTTTTTGTATGTGTCCCTCTGCCTCCGCCTTTTTCTGCTGCAAGCTTGCGCGGCTTTATGAGACATTTTCTGTCAAATCCCACAAGATCCATCCTGCCCGCCTTTTTTAAGGCTTCCATGACCAAATCATAATTCTTTGGATTGCGGTATTGGATCAAAGCCCTCTGCATGGCTTTCTCATGGGGATCTTTGGGCACATAGACCCTTTTCATTGTCCTTGGATCCAGTCCTGTAAAATACATACAGGTTGAAATGGTGGATGGGGTGGGGTAAAAATCCTGTACCTGTTCCGGCATATATCCCAAATCACGGCAGTATTCTGCCAGCTTAACGGCAGCCTTCATATCTGACCCTGGGTGGGAGGACATCAGGTACGGAATCAGAAACTGCTTTTTGCACAGCTTTTCATTTATGTGCTTAAACTGCCCCGCAAATTCTTTATATACATTGTGCGCAGGCTTCCCCATCATCTGCAGCACCTCATCTGCCACATGCTCAGGAGCCACCTTAAGCTGCCCGCTTACATGATATTCACATAGCTCTCTTAAAAATGTCCGGTCAGGGTCAGCAAGCAGATAATCAAACCGTATGCCGGAACGGATAAAGACTTTTTTTACCTTTGGGATTTTGCGCAGCTTCCTCAAAAGCTCCACATAATCCCTGTGGTCTGCCCTTAGGCTTGGGCAGGGTTTTGGAAATAGGCACTGCCTGTCCGGACAGGCGCCATGTGTACGCTGTTTTTTACAGGAAGGCTGCCTGAAATTCGCAGTAGGCCCGCCTACATCGTGGATATACCCCTTGAACCCCGGGTCCTGGGTGAGGATCTGAGCCTCCCTCTGCAGGGATTCGTGGCTTCTGGACTGGATAATCCTGCCCTGATGGAAGGTCAGCGCACAGAAGCTGCAGCCTCCAAAACATCCCCGGCTGCTTGTCAGGCTGAATTGGATTTCCTGTACTGCCGGCACCCCTCCTGCCTTCTCATAGGAAGGATGGCAGGCACGCATATAGGGAAGTCCATAGATGTCATCCATATCAACCGTGTCCAAAGGTTTGGCCGGAGGGTTCTGCACAACATAAAGATGGCTGCTGTAGGGTTCTGCCAGACGTTTTCCTGAAAATGGGTCTGTATTTTTATATTGGGTATAAAAGCTCTCAGCATAAGCTTTTGTGCTTCCCTTTACCTCCTCAAAGGAGGGAAGGACACAGGCGTCATACACAAAGTCCAGACTTTTGGTTTTTACTACAGTCCCATCTAAATAAGTCAAGTCTTCTATAGCCATGCCCGCGTCCAGCGCCTCGGCAATCTCCACAATTGTGCGCTCCCCCATCCCATAGGAAATCATATCAGCTCCAGCATCCAGGAGAATGGAACGTTTCACCTTATCTGACCAGTAATCATAATGTGCAAGCCGCCTTAAGCTTGCCTCAATCCCTCCCAGTATAATAGGGGTTTCTTTATATGTCTGCCGGATCAGGTTGCTATATACAACAGCCGCATAGTCAGGACGTTTCCCAGTCACGCCTCCTGGTGTATAGGCATCCTGCCTGCGCCGCTTTTTAGAGACAGAATAATGGTTTACCATAGAATCCATATTGCCCGCGCTGACCAGAAAAGCAAGGCGGGGTTCGCCGTACTCGGCAATACTTACAGACTGCTTCCAGTCTGGCTGTGATATAATGCCCACCCGGTAGCCGTGTGCCTCCAGGACCCTGCTGATAACAGCATGTCCAAAGGATGGATGGTCTACGTAGGCGTCTCCTATGACGTAAACAAAGTCTACACTGTCCCATCCCCTGTCGAGCATATCCTGTTTACATAACGGCAAAAACCCCTGATTCATCCTTTACCTCCCAGAAGACAGGGGCACTCCCCCTATCTGCAAATTTCATAAGTATGGTTTGGTATATCATAATAATCATATATAAAATAATCGGCTAACTTTTTCTTTTCAGCCTCATCCGGCCTGGAAAACAGGTCATCCACAGCACATACTTCCATGCCTGCGTTTTTACCTGCCTCAATACCCCGGGGTACATCCTCGAATACAAGACATTCCTGTGGGCGCACCTGAAGATCTTTTGCAACCTTTAGGTATACGTCCGGGGCAGGTTTGCCTGCTGACACCTCGCAGGATGTCCTCACAGATTTAAAAAACGTATCCACCCCCAGAGCCTTCAGGGCCGCGTCAACCAGCTCCCTGGCATTGCTGGTGGCAATTCCCAGGGCAATTCCCCTCTTCCGCATATCTTCTAAAAACCCAAGGGCCCCCGGCTTTAGGGGAACACGGGTAGTATATAATTCATAAGTCATATCCCGCCATTCCCTGCGTACATCATCCAATGTACAAGGAAGGGTGGGAAAGGTATCCAAGAAATATTGTGCTGTCTCCGTATAGCTCATCCCTTCAATCGCCTTATGGAAATCCACAGGCGCCGTAAGATTATATTTTTCCATATACTGTACATCCACCTCTGGCCAAATCCACATAGAATCCACCAGGGAACCGTCCAAATCAAATATCACAGCTTTCTTATTTTCTAACATAATTTATCAATCTCTTCCTTTGTCAATTCTCTGTAAGATCCTGGTTCAAGAGAAGGATCCAAGGTAAGTCTGCCCATGCTTAAACGCTTCAGATAGACCACTTCCTTACCCACGGCGCGGAACATCCGTTTGACTTGATGGAACCGCCCTTCCTGGATAGTCACCTCTGCCTCCGACAATTCACCAGATTTTATGATAACCAGCCTGGCTGGCATAGTTCTTTTCTCATCACCGATATCCAGGCCTTCCTCAAATCTATTTACATCTGCTTCTGTCAGCTTTCCGGATACCTGTGCATGATATACTTTATCCACATGCCGCGAGGGGGCTAAAAGCTTGTGTGCAAGGGCGCCGTCATTGGTGACCAAAAGCAGGCCTTCTGTATCTTTGTCAAGCCTCCCCACTGGGAATAAGTCTTTGCGCCTGGGACTCTCGATGAATTCCACCACACACTTATCCTTCTTGTCTTTTGTGGCGGAAACAACACCGGCAGGCTTATACAGCATATAATACTCATACCGGACGTAACCCACATCCTGCCCCATAAATTCCACCTTACTTTGGGCAGTATCTATTTTAGTTTCAGGGCGTTTTATGATAACTCCGTCTACAGAAACCTGCCCTTTTATAATGGCCCTCTTTACTTCGCTGCGGGTACCAACCCCCATATCCGCCAGCCACTTATCTAATCTTAATTTCCCCATATAACCTCCCGGCCTCCCAGCAAACATACCCTTACCGCAAACAGGTGTCTCCGGCAAAAAAAGTCAGTTCAGGCGGCTGTTCCCTGCCTTCTTAAGACTGCCAGCGCCAGCCAGGCAGATATTTGTTTTTCAAGGTCTGGCCCGATACTTTTCCGAATCCCAGGGAGTATCCATCCACACACACAAGATACCAACCCTTTTCTTTATCAGAAACCAGATCCCCCACGTCCAATGTTTCCCCTTTTAAGTATTTCTTTACTCTTACATCTGTCAGGGGAAAGTCTAACACTTTTTTATACTCCTGCTTTTTCAGACACATGGCCAAAGCCTGGCTTGGCTCGAAACGGTTCTTTTTCAATTCCCCCATCAAAAGACCTGACCTAAGAAACCTAAGTCCTCTGAGCGCCGGAAGTCCTTCCGGCATATAATAGACTCTTTCCCCCTGGATAGACAGCTGTGTCCCCTCAAAAATCCTGGCCACATCTTCAAAAAATTCGTTCAGGCTATCTGGGAGATTTCTTACATTATATCCCCCGCCCCAGGGGGTGCCTTTCCTGTGTCCCCTTCCAGCCAGAGTTTCCGGCCGGGACGCCTGGATGGCAGCTCTACCTTCCCCGCTATCCTGGCCTTCACCGGCAGCTTTTTTAAGCAGCGCCAGATAATGTCCCTCCCCTTTCATCTTATGGGGAAATATGCGCACAGTCTGATTCAGCTCCTTTAGGCCCCCCTCAGAACAGGCTGGCAGTCCAGGTGAAAACCCTTCGAAAGGAGTCATAGGGCAGATTTCAAATGAAGGGCACTTGGACAAAAGGTATTCCACAGTCCTTTCATTTTCCAGAGGGTCAAAGGTACAGGTTGAATATAAAAGCATGCCTCCAGGCTTCAGCATCTCTCCTGCCTGGATGATAATACTCTGCTGTATCTTTGAAAAGAAATCAGGTCCATGCTCTTCCCAGGCCCTTATCATTTTTTTGTCCTTGCGGAACATGCCTTCCCCGGAACAGGGGGCGTCTATCAATATCTTATCAAAATATTCCCGGAAAAATCCAGTGAGTTTCCCCGGCTCTTCACTGAGCACCAGCATATTGCTAATTCCAAATAATTCCAGGTTTTTCAGCAAGCCTTTTGCCCTGGAATTGCTGATGTCATTTGCAACCAACACGCCCTGGCCCTTCAGCCTTGCGCCCAGTTCCGTGGCCTTCCCGCCGGGAGCCGCGCAGACATCCAGTACCCTGTCCCCCGGCTCAACAGGAAGCCGGTCAGCCGGGGTCATGGCGCTTGGTTCCTGAAGATAGTATAATCCTGCAAAATAATACGGATGTTTTGCAGGCTGAACCGTCTCCCCGTCATAATAAAATCCATTCTTAATCCAGGGAATGGGCGTAAGAGGCCAGGGTGCAATTTTTAAGAAGTCTTCTACTGTAATTTTATTTGTATTGACGCGTAGCCCATAGTGCCTCGCCTCATCAAAGCACTGGAGGTATTCCTTGTATTCTTCTTCCAACAGGCCGATCATTTTCTCTTCAAATGCTTTTGGTAAATTCATTTCATTTCCTCCACACGAAAGTGATTATAGCATAATTCCCGCCAAAAGACCAGCGCACTGTAGAATCAGTAAGCACATTTTAATTTTCTGCTTTCCAGGTATTTTAGAACCCAGTAGGGATTCACACTGACCTCTTGGTCATTGTGAAAAATATATATACCTACATGGAGATGCACTGGGAAATTGCCTGTGGTCCCTTCGGTCTTACTATAGCCGGTATCCCCCATATATCCAAGGATGTCCCCTGCACTGACTGTATCTCCTTCCTGAATATCGGCGTAGGAATCCATGTGGGCATAGTAAAAATACGCCCCTCCCGGCGCCACAATGCCCAGTCTCCAGCCACCCTGCTCCAGCCAGCCTTTATGCCGTACAACACCGTCTGTCATACTGACAACAGGGTACAGGCCCCTCTCATTTTTGTCCGCCATGATGTCTGTCCCCTCATGTCCTCTTTTTCCGCCATAATTCCGCTCATACATCCAGGAGTCCACAAAGGACACGCCTTTTTCCTCACGGCCTGATGACTGGGGTACAGGAAAATACCGGACATCATTCCATATTCCCCTGCATGCAGAGACATAAGATTCCCAGCCATCCCGGGAAACCCATTTATGTTCCAGCTTTTCAATCCCCTCTTCATCCAGATTGACAGAAAGGCCTTTTCTGTGGAAGTCTGTGTCCAGCCAATAAAGACCCAGGATTTTCCCTGGGTCTTTTGTCGCCTGTATGCTGCTAAGTATTCCCTCATCCATGGCCTGCCTGCGAAAAGCATCCGTGGCGGCAGTTCCCTCATTCAGCCTGGCATATCCGCCGGCTGTAAGGAGATTCTGTATGCCTATAGTGAGGAAAAATGCTGCAAGCAGATTAAAAACTATGTAATGTTGTATCTTATTACTGCCTCTTCTTGCCTTATACCTAAAAGTATGCCTGGCTCCTCTCTGATAACAGAACTTTTGTTTTAGTTTCAAAAATTGACAACACCCTTTTCACTGCAATATTTTTTACAATATATGCCGGTATGGATGTCCTATTTGCATTCCTTCAGAATTTCCTTGAGCATATTCCAGGTTCTCCATGTAGACGCAATATCCAGCCGCTCATTCACTGAATGGATATCGTACATATTGGGGCCAAAGGAAACACAGTCCAGCTCCGGCTTCTTGCCCGAAAGCAGCCCACATTCCAACCCTGCATGTACAGTGGAGATTTTTGGCTCTTTGCCATATACTTTTTCAAAAACTTCTGCCACAATAGGGCGGATTTTAGAATTTTCTTTATACATCCACGCCGGATAAGCTCCGGAAAGCTCACAAGTCCCCCCAAGGAATTCTGTCCAGCTGTTCAGAGCCTCCTTAATCTCTTCCAGCTTAGATGACACAGAACTACGGATCAGCAATACAAAGGAAACCATATTCTCCTCAGATGTAATAACCCCAAGATTATCTGAGGATTCCACCAGTCCCTTCAGGGAACGGCTGAAGCCATTGACTCCGTCAGGGCAATTTGCAATAAAAAAGACAACCTTTCTCATATCTGCATCAGACAGGACACTCTTTTCAACATTCTCCGTTTTCTCCACTGTAATATCCAACTCGGGTTCATCTGCACCAAATTCCATTTTCCACGTATTCAGCATGTTCTCGATGATCATCTCTGCTTTTATGCTGTCATGTACAATAATCGTAAAGCTGCAGGATGAAGGGATAACATTGTCCTTAGCCCCGCCCTTGATGTCAGCGAGGAATATATCCATATTCTGGTTCAGGCGGTTCAAAAGCCGTCCTGCCAGCTTATTGGCATTCCCTCTCTGCTGGTCAATCTCAATGCCGGAGTGGCCGCCCTTGAGGCCATGGATCCTTACGTCCAGGCAGCTTCCCGCCACGGTCTTTCTGCCCACGGGCAGATTCATACGAAAACTCAGGCCGCCTGCGCATCCTGCAATAATTGTGTCCTCACAATCTGAATCCAGGTTTAAAAGCATCCTGCCGTTTAGAGGTGACAAATCGATCCCCTCGGCCCCTCCCATGCCAACTTCTTCATCCACCGTAAATATAGCTTCCAATGGGGGGTGGGGGATATCCTGGCTGTCCAAAAGTGCCATGGCCATGGCCACGGCGATGCCGTCATCTGCCCCCAGAGTGGTATCCCTGGCCTTCACAAACCCATCTTCAATATACAGCTTTAGAGGGTCTTTTGTAAAATCATGTACAGACTCCGGGGTTTTCTCGCATACCATATCTAAATGCCCCTGAATGATAATCGGCTCACTCTCTTCGTACCCTTCTGTCCCCGGCTTTTTAATGATTACATTATTCAGGGTATCCTGGATGGCCTCTAGGCCCCTCTCCTCAGCAAATTTAACACAGTAATCGCTGACTGCCTTTGTGTTGAATGTCCCCCTTGGAATCCGGGTCAGTTCCTCAAAATAGTGAAACACTTCCTTTGGTTCCAGCTCTTCTAAAATCGGCATCTTTCATTCCCCTTCCTTATATCAGTTATTGCTATCATTTTGTCACAGCGGGCATAAAAAATCAACCTGTTTCATATATCTTTATTAACATTTATTCGGCCAAATCCAAAGGAGAGCTTATCTATGAAACATACCCTGGCTGGAGTCGGTATTGTCATACTTTTTGCCCTCATGCTGGTTTTTCCGAAAGCTGTTTTCAACGGGGCCAGCGAAGGCCTCCTCCTCTGGTTCCAAATTATCCTGCCTACTCTTTTCCCCTTCATCCTTGTCACAAATCTTCTCATATGTACAGACAGCATCCACTATATATCCAGCGCTTTCGGGAAAATACTGTGCAGAATATTCAGGGTCTCCGAAAACGGGAGCTTCGCAGTTATCACTGGTTTCTTATGCGGCTACCCTATGGGGGCCAAGGTGACGGCAGATCTGATTGCCTCTGGCTACATCACCCAGTCAGAGGGACGTTATCTGCTCTCTTTCTGTAATAACACCAGTCCTGTATTCATATTGAATTTTATTGTGTGGAAAACCCTGGGCAAAGAGGAACTCCTTCTGCCTTCCCTTCTAATCCTACTGGGCACCCCTGTGCTCATGAGTTTTATATTCAGAAGGTTATATTTAAAAAAGGAACATGCGTTTCCCACTTTAAAAAAAGCGGCTGATGGGAAAAAAGCCTGGAACTTCCAGATGATTGACAAGTGTATCATGGGCGGCTTTGAAACTATCACAAAAGTGGGGGGATATATTATTCTTTTTTCCGTTATACTGACTCTGTTTCAGTCTGTCACATTTCTGCCAAAGCCTCTGGCATATATGCTTCCTTCCCTGGAAGTCACCAACGGCATTGCGATCCTGGGAAAATCCACGCTGCCTTTTTCCATACAGTATCCCGCCATAATCGGACTGACAGCTTTTGGGGGATTTTGTGCCGCGGCACAGACACAGTGCATGATACAGGGAACGGGCCTGCCACTTATGCATTACATAATACAAAAACTGGCTACTGCAACAGTAGCCAGCCTGATATCCAGTCTTTATTTATATTTCCTCTGACCCTTCCTGGGAGGGATAATCTGCACTGCCCTCCTCTGTGACAGACAGCTCCGCACGGTTGGTACGGACCGTATTGAAACATTCCTCCAGGGAATTGATTAATCCATCGTACTTTGTCGTATAGCTGTCAAGAGTATGCCCGATAATACTCTCGGCATTGGCAAGAAGATCGTCTGTGTACTGAATAGCGCCGATGCGGATTGCATTCGCATCTTCTGTGGCGTTATCAAGGATCTCCTGAGCCTGGGCCGTAGCCTGTGTCACAATCTCATTGGCCTGGGCGTACGCCTGCTGCATAATCTCATGCTCACTGACCAGCTCTGTTGTCTGCACCTGGGCCTCCTCGATCATGGCATCTGCCTTTGCCTGAGCATCTGCTAAAATAGCATCCCGGTTATTAATAATTTTCTGGTATCTTTTAATTTCATCTGGGGTTTTCATCCTGAGTTCACGCAGTAACTCGTCCAAATGTTCTTTATTAACGATGATCTTCGTAGTTGACAGCGGCTGGAACTTACAGTCCCTGTCAATGTACTCTTCGATCTCTTCGATAATCTGCTCAATGCGGCTGCTCATAGTTACACTCTCCTTTTGCTTTCGTCTTTTTCTCCAATTCCACCGCTACAGCCTCCGGCACAAACTGTGAAATATCTCCCCCAAAAGCTGCTATCTCCTTGACGGTCGTGGAACTTAAGTAGGAATATTCAATACTCGTTGTCAAGAACATCGTCTCAACACTCGGTTCAAGCTTATGGTTTGTCTGCGACATCTGCAGCTCATATTCAAAGTCAGTAATGGCCCTCAGTCCCCGGATTACCACATCTGCTTCTTGCTGCCGGGCAAAGTCAATCAAAAGTCCTTTAAAAAGAACTATTTTGACATTTGTCAAGTCTTTTGTCACTTCCTTTAACATTTTAACACGTTCTTCTACAGAAAACAACGGCATTTTCGCATTATTATTCAGCACCCCTACAATTAACTCATCCACAATTTTGCAGGATCTTCTGATAATATCAAGGTGCCCGTATGTAACCGGGTCAAAGCTTCCCGGGTAGATAGCTCTTAACATATTTCTTCCTTTCCGGCTTTCTCAATAAACACATGCTTATTCGTCTTGTATATTTTCTCTTTTACTAAAATGAACCCCATATCATCCAGATAAGAAAAGTCTGTATCCCTGGATGCCTCCACAATGATAACTGTATCTTCATACACCATTTTGGAACCTGACAGGTATTCCAGCACCTTTCTCTCCAGCTCCCTGCCATAGGGCGGATCCATAAAAATAAAGTCGAATACCTTCTCCCCCTCCAGATGGTACAATGCTGCCATGGCATCCTTAGTCACGGTAAGGGCCTTGCGTTCCAGTTTCGTAAATTTTAAATTTTCTCTTACATAGTCCATGACTCTGGGACTGTTCTCTACAAATACAGCCTCTTTTGCACCTCTGCTCAGCGCTTCTATACCGATACCGCCGCTTCCGCAGAACAAATCTAAAAATATACTGCCATAGATCCCCGGCGCGATCATATTGAATAATGTTTCTTTGATCCGGTCTGTGGTGGGCCTGGTATCAAGGCCGTCTGGTGTCTTTAGTTGTAATCTTTTTGCACTTCCTGCAATTACCCGCATCTGCTGCACCTTCCATTTTCTAACTATGCTGAATTTTAGCAGAAAAAAGCACTCAGGTCAATCCCAAGTGCTTTTTCTAACAAAAATTGCTTATTTACCAGCCATCTGTCTTTCCTGCTGTTCGATCATTTTCTTAACCATATAACCACCAACAGAACCATTCTGCTTAGAAGTTAAGTCACCGTTGTATCCGTCTGTAAGCGGAACACCGAGCTCGCTTGCTACCTCATATTTAAATTTGTCCAGGGCACTCTTAGCCTCTGGTACGGCTGCACGATTAGATGAACGATTTGCCATGATAAATTTCCTCCTTTTTGTAACTTGTTTTCATATTTTTTTGCAACACTGCTTTCGTGTTACAACCATAGTATATGGAGGAATTCATCTTTTAAACTGGAAGTTCCTGCCTCCTTTAGCGGTTTTTGTAAACAAAATAAGAGGGAAATTCCTAAAGGGTAGATTCCAGCATAATTTCAGATATATAACAGTCAAGCTGCTGTTTTAACTTTTTATTTTCTTCTAAAAGCATGTCCGGGTCATGCCCTAACAGATGCTCTGCAGCTTCATTTGCCATCTGTAATATTTTCGCATCCTGAAATACATCCCCCAGTTTGAAGTCCAGAAGCCCGCTCTGCCGGATCCCAAATAGATCTCCCGGTCCCCGCAGGCGCAGGTCCTCCGACGCAATAAAAAAGCCATCGTTGGAGCGGTTCAGTATGTCCAGCCTTTCTTTTGTCTCTTCTGCCTTTGAGGCGCTCATAAATATACAGTAGGACTGATGCCCTCCTCTTCCCACACGGCCTCTGAGCTGGTGAAGCTGCGCCAGGCCAAAGCGCTCTGCATTTTCAATCAGCATAACCGTGGCGTTGGGGACATCAATACCTACCTCTATGACAGTAGTGGACACAAGTACTTGTATCTCATTCTGGCTGAAAGCTTCCATAATCCTGTCTTTTTCAGCCTGCTTCATCCTGCCATGGAGATAGGATACCTGAATCCCTTCTCCCAGCGCCTCCCGGAGGGACTCTGTATATCCAATGACATTTTCCGCCTCCAGATGTTCGCTGTCCTCCACCATAGGGCAGATAACATAACACTGCCTGCCTGCGGCCGCCTGTTTTTTCATAAACTTATATGCTGTATTTCTATATCCGGTATCCACCACACAATTTTTAATAGGAAGCCTATTTTGCGGAAGCTCATCAATCACTGATATGTCCAGGTCCCCATAGAGGATGATTGCCAGTGTGCGCGGGATGGGAGTGGCACTCATGACAAGAATATGGGGAGCCGTGCCCTTTCCCGCCAGTTTTTCTCTCTGCTTTACTCCAAAACGGTGCTGCTCATCTGTCACTACAAGAGCCAGGTTTTGGTACTGTACCCTTTCCTGTATCAGGGCATGAGTGCCTACAATGATCTGCACTTCCCCCGAGGAAATACGTGTGTAGGCGCTGCGTTTTTCTTTTGCGGCCATAGATCCAGTCAGCAATTCCACCTTAAGGGGAATCCCATATTGCGAGAGCATAGACTGTATATTCTCGTAATGCTGCCTGGCCAAAACTTCTGTGGGGGCCATCAGCGCTCCCTGGAAACCATTCAAACCGGCAAACATAAGGCCTAACAGGGCCACAATTGTTTTCCCAGAGCCTACATCCCCCTGGACAAGCCGGGACATGGCGTGGGGGCCCAGCATATCTTTCTTTATATCATCCCATACCCTTTTCTGTGCGCCAGTCAATTCATAGGGAAGGGACTCTAAAAACTGGCCAATAGCCGGCTGCCTCTGGAACGTAAAATGGTTTGCCGCCTTGCCCTCCCTTGTTTTCAAACTTCTGATGGATAAAATAAAAACAAGAAATTCCTCAAACACCAGCCTCTGCCTGGCTTTATAAAACTCTTCTTTATTCTCAGGAAAATGAATGCCCTTGACAGCATAATTGTATTCGGCCAGATGATACTTAAGCCGAATACTCTGAGGAAGAAAATCCTGTCTCAGGTCCAAATATTCTAAAGACTGCATGACGGCCTTCTTCACAGCGTTATTCGTCAGGCCCGCGGTCAATGGGTAGACAGGCTGCAGAGTATGCCGTTTCTCTTCATATTTAGAGCTTGGATAAAATATTTCCGGGTGTTCCATTACTAGGCCGTCCCTCTTGCAGACGATCCTGCCCCTGAGAGTGATCACGCCTCCCTTTGCCAGAGTATTCCTTAAAAAGGGCATCCTAAACCAAATCACTTTCAGCGTCCCTGTCAGATCACGTATATGCATAGCTGTAATCTGCATATTCCTGCTCCCGCTTACCTGCACTCTTCCGAAAATGGCTCCGGTAACTGTGACAGTCCGTCCCTCCTGCGCCTCACTTATGGGAACTGGATCCTCATACACATCATACCCTCGCGGATAATAGCGCAGCAGTTCCCCCACTGTGCGTATCCCGGCCTTATGGAACAAGGATTCCGTCTTCTCCCCAATTCCTTTTAATGTACTGATTTTAGAATACTCATCTATCATTTTCCACCCACACACCTGTCCTGTCACATAAATTTACCCTCAGCAGACAGAGTAGATCCCGAACGATCTCTTCTGTCCCTTTCACTGCTGAGGGTACCGCTTCTTTCTTATTCGACAGACAACACGTAATAGTAAATCGGCTGTCCTCCAAAATGTGTATCTACATCTGCATCTGGATAAAGTTCTTCCACTTCCTTTGCAAACCTCAATGCATCCTCCTCCAGGACATCCTGGCCGTAATACAGGCTGATCAGTTCCGTATCCTCGTCAGTAAGCTGGGACAGCATCTCTTTGGCAGTTCCCTCTACCGACTGTCCTACGGCCAGGATCCCGGCATCGCCGATTCCCATAATATCACCCTCGTGGATCTCTTTATCATCAATGTGGGTATCTCTCACAGCATACGTTACCTGTCCTGTCCTGACATGCTTAATCCCCTCATTCATGGCTTCCTCATTGGTATCCACATCGGCCTCAGGCATATAATTAATAATTGCCGTGATTCCCTGTGGGACTGTCCTGGTTGGAATCACAAGTATATCTTTATCTTTCGTCAATGACTGGGCCTGGTTCGCGGCTAATATGATATTCTTGTTATTGGGAAGAATAAAAATATGGTCGGCATTGACAGCATCTATTGCCGTCAGCATATCCTCGGTGCTTGGGTTCATAGTCTGGCCGCCTTCAATAATATAATCTGCACCCAGTTCCCTGAAAATCTCATTCATCCCCTCGCCAATGGAAACAGCGATAAAACCTACGCTTTTTCTAGGTTTAGCTTTTTTTTCCTCCGCTGCCTGCTTCTCCGCCTCCCGGATCAGCTTCTCCTGATGCTCCTCCCGCATATTGTCAATCTTCATCCTGGACAACTGCCCGAAAGTAAGCGCTTTCTGGATAGCCAACCCCGGGTCATTGGTGTGTACATGCACTTTTACGATATCCTCGTCCGCCACGCAGACAATGGAATCTCCGATAGATTCCAAATAAGATTTAAATTCTGTCTCATCCTTTTCTGAAAACTCTTTCTCAGCCATAATGATAAATTCCGTGCAGTACCCAAATTTAATATCTGCCTCTGCCTGCGCCCCTGGTTTTACCATCACTGTGCCTGAGCTTGCCTCTATGGCGCTGTAATCAATCTCCTTGCCCAGAAATGCGTCATAAGCGCCCTTTAAAACTTCCAGCAGCCCCTGTCCGCCGGAATCTACCACTCCAGCCTCTTTCAAAACAGGCAGCATCTCCGGCGTCTTGGAAAGTACATGTTCAGCATGTTTCAGAACATCGGGGAGAAATACTTCTAAGTCGTCAGTTATCTCCGCCATCTCTGCTGCTTTCTGTGAAATGCCTTTAGCCACTGTTAAAATGGTCCCTTCTTTAGGTTTCATGACTGCCTTGTATGCCGTTGAGCGCGCCCTCTCGCAGGCCCGGGACAGCACCTGCACATCGACTTCTTTGAAATCCCTGATTTCCTTTGTGAACCCTCTGAGAAGCTGCGAGAGGATTACACCGGAGTTTCCCCTTGCCCCCCGCAGTGACCCGGAAGATACTGCCTTAGCCAGGGCTTTCATATCCGGTTTGTCAAGGGAGCTTACCTCCTTTGCCGCAGACATAATTGTCAGCGTCATATTGGTGCCTGTGTCACCGTCCGGGACTGGAAATACATTCAGCTCATTTATAAATTCCTTTTTTGCCTCCAGATTGGCCGCCCCTGCTAAAAACATCTTTGTGAGCAGCTCTGTATTTATCGTTTTTGTTGCCACGACAAGTATCCTCCTTAATCAATCACTCTGACACCTTCGACGAAGATGTTTATTTTATCTACAGACATTCCCGTAAATTCTTCTACCTTATACTTTACATTATTCATCAGATTGTCAGAAACTGAAAGAATATTTACCCCATATGCAACAATCACATGAAAATCCAAAACCAGGACATTATCCTCAGAAATATCCACATGTATTCCGTGGGTCAGGCTCTCCTTCTTCAAAAGCCGTACAAGTCCGTCCTTCATATTCACCGCAGCCATCCCTACGATCCCAAAACATTCTACGGCCACAGAACCTGCATATTTGCCAATCACATCTGGATTAATGGTTATAATCCCAAGGTCTGTACTCATGCTACCCTTCATCATATATTCCCTCCAATTCTTAATGGATTTTCGCACAATAACACACGTATTATACTCTCTTTGCCTGAAATTTACAATACAGATTCATAAAGTGCCGCCAAAACATCCAGTATCTGCCCTTCACAGAGAGTGCTGCTGTCAAGGCATATGTCATACTGGTCCATGTCTTCCCACTTCTGGTCTGTAAAATAGTTATAGTAATATCTGCGCTGTTTATCAATCTTTTTGACCAGGGCCCCTGCTTCTCTTTCATCTATTGATGCCCTCTCCATAATCACGGATACTCGTTTTTCAAAAGGCGCATGTATGAATACACTGCGGCATCCTTCATGGCCACGCAGAATATCATTGGCACACCTGCCCACAATGATACAATCCTCTTTATCAGCCAGCTTCCTGATAATTTCCGCCTGTGTATAAAACAGCACGTCATTCATGGGTTCAAATCTGAACTGCCTGCCCATCTGGGCATCATCCTCCACAGGATATCTCCAGGGATTCGCTCTTTTTTCATCTACCTTTAAAAGCTCCTCATAAGAAATATTCTGCATTTCTCCGGCTATTTTTATTAATTCCTTATCATAATAATGAATTCCAAGCCTCTCAGATAGTTTTTTTGCAATATTATGACCGTTGCTTCCATACTGCCTGCCGATCGTAATCACCCGCCTGCCCATAGTATTCCCCACTTTCTGCCTGTTTTACAGACTGTTTTTACATAACTTCCATTTAAATTGATTTTATCATGATTTCCAGTTTCTGTGAACCACTAACCTGCAACATAGCTTTTTTTATTCCCTGGACACGCCAGCCAAATACATCACGCATGGATTTTGTACGGGGGCAGATCCATCCCCTCCCCAATGGGGCGCGGACTTTACATAAAGTTAGGTCCACGAAATAAATAACAAAAAACACTTGCATAAAAGAAAGCTTTCTGCTAAAATAACAGTGTTGTGAGTCTGTATGGACTAGTTCAGATCGTTAGGAGGTGCAGTGATGGCTAAATGTGCTATTTGTGATAAGGGTGCTCACTTCGGCAACAGTGTAAGTCACTCTCATAGAAAAACACCAAGAATGTGGAAATCTAATATAAAGTCTGTTAGAGTGAAAACAGAAGGTGGTTCAAAAAAGATGTACGTGTGTACTTCTTGCTTGAAATCAGGGCGCGTAGAACGTGCTTAATTAAAATTTAGTTGACACGGGAGTACTCACTTAAGTGGGTACTTTTTTTATTACATAGTAAATTCAACGGAATTTCCTATGTGGCCAAAGACCCTCGCGGCAGTCGCCAAATGGACATGTAAATATGTCCGCTTGGCTCGTTGCTCGCAGGAATAAAAAAAGTACTCCCTGTGCCAATACGAATTTGCACAAAGATAAAGGGTTCCAGCCATCCACCAGGGAGCCGGATTACAGGCTTGTCCTCCCTGCACTTCATGTTATAGGGTATCCCCGGGCATAGAACTACGTGCTTGAAAACAGAAAATCCCCCTATGGATTGCTTTGGGGGACTCAGGAAGTCCAGAAATCCCCCTGCATTTCACCCACAGAAGAGTTTATAACCCACAGCCAGGCAGACCAGGGTGATGATAAGTCCCATGGCATTAGGCAGTATCAACATAAAAAACATTCCGATTGCAAACCAAAGCAGCGCAAAGCCTATTACTTTTTTCATGTTCTCTCTCTTTTAGCAGGTGGTTTTATATCAGTATATGCAGAAGATTTATATCTGTGCGTCATTTTCTTTTTCCGAATCTTCAGAATTTAAAATATCCATGACATCATCCTCTGTTATCTTATCCTCTTTTTTTGTTGTGAACTTGTCAACCATATCTGGTACCAGATCCAGGATTTTTGTGATTGTATCCTGGTTTTTAATATTAACTAGTTTCGTTGACCCATTCTTAATAACAAGAACCGCACTGGGCGTCACCTTTCCGCCAAGTCCTCCCATGCCTTTTTCCTTTTTATCAGCAGATGCAGATCCTGCCCCAATCCCAAAGGAAACATCTACCAGGGGGAGAATAATTGTATCATCAATATGGATGGCCTCCCCCACCACAGTTTTCGAAGAAATAATACCATCCATCCCCTGAAAGAGCGCTTCCACGGTTGACTTAAAATTGTTTGCTTCTGCCATAACTGAATCCTCCTTATATCACATCTGTATAATTTTGCTCTGCTTCTCTGCCCTGCTGGCAGTACAATTTATCTAAATAAAACTCTTACCATTGGAACGCCCTGATATGGGCAAAGGTTGTCCTTACGTGCCTGTTCCATACCAGATTCCATATAATAACCACTGCATAGAGGCCCCGTATGTGGCCGCATATCTGAATCTCCCCTTTGAGAACTCTATGTTCAAAATCTGGCCGGATCTCTGTGCGGCCTCCTAGATAAGGGTATAATATACTGAGAAAGGCGAGTACCCTGCCGGTAAGGCAGGGATCTTCAAACCCAAACAGGAGATTTGCCTGTAATTTCCGCGGTTTTAAGAAAGCCAAAATTCGTTTTAGTTCTATGAGTACTGCCCCAAATGCGGTTCTGTGCGCCTCGTCAGTTATGAATTCTTTTATTTTATCTTTTTTCCCGGACAATGATTTTATATTATCACACAATTTTTGAAAAGTATATTTTATCTTTCTAAATATCTGCCGGATCCTGGCCTTTATCCCATGAGGCCGTCCCTGCCCTGTGTCCCGGCTGTTCCCATTTTTTTCTTTCTGGCCTTTTTGTGCTGCACATGGCTTTCCTTTATCAGGGGAGGGCTTTTCTTTTCTATCTGCCCTCTCTTGTTTTTGGCTGTTCATCCGCCCCCCACCGGATTCCTCTGCAGCCTCTGGCTGCCTCTCTATGGCTGCGGGGGCCTGTCTCTCCCTATTTACGCTATCAATATCCTCCTTTATAGCGGAGGCCTTTTTTTCCTGCATACTGGAGATATCCGTTTCTTCCTTTGCTTCCCCAGGATCCTCTTTTGATGCGCTCTTTGCCCTCTTTCCCTGTTCCATTCCCGAACCGTAGCTTTTCCAGGCAATGCGGATATTCCAGTAGGTCTTTTGCTCTTTGTATAGGATATGCCCGCCTACCAGATGGAACAGCCAGGAAAAATGAAATGCTGCGCACACGGAATCCACAGTCCCTTTGCAGGAGGCTTCCGCCTTATATCTGAGGGGCACAAAAACCACAACACAAACCAGCAATACGATTAAGCCAAGTATTGCAAGCAGCATCCAACCTATAATTTTCAGAATTAGCAGGATTATATGTAACATCCGTTTTACACTCTGCCTTCCTCATATTCTCTCTGGCGCTTTAGAATATACTCCCGTATATCTGTTTCCCCGGTTTCGCTGTAGACATCTTCTGCGATGTGCTCCACCAGGCCCACAGCCCCATCGTATCCATCTGCTATCCCTACTACAAACAATGGTGTATTCTCATATACATGCTGTCTTAAAAGAACCGAGGAATAAAATTCCAAATGATTCTGTTCTCCCTGGGCCAGCGTAATAATATAGACAAAAGGCTGCAGGCTGTTTGATGCCAGTTTCTTCATAATTTTCTTTTTTTTCTTTTCCAATGCTTCACTGATATATATATCACAGTAGTAAGTAATCTGCATGATTTTCACCATCAGCCAAAATTAATAATAATAAGAATCCAATATCTGTTTGGCGATAGGCACAGACTTTGCACCTGCATCTCCATCATAGCCTTCTATGATTACACTGATAACCAGTTCAGGGTTATCCACATTTGTAAATCCCATAAACCAGGAATGTGTCTTTTCACCGTCATCCAAGCTATACTCAGCGGTTCCCGTCTTGCCGGCCACAGTATATGACTGGCCGCTCATCATAGTGGCCGTCCCCTCGTCCACTACGGCTCTCATATATTCTTTGAGCTGTGCGGCCTCATCTGAGGACATAAGTTTCCTATAACTTTTCGGTACATTGGTCCGTATTTCTGAACCCGTATAATTTGTCACTTTTTCCACCAGGTAAGGTTCCATCAAGGTTCCCCCATTCGCAATGGCGGATGTGATCAGGGCCATATGGTACGGACTCACCAAGGTCTCCCCCTGTCCCATTGCTGTCATCATCATCTCTGCGCTGGTGGAATCCTCCTGAACCCTAAACGAGCTTTTAGAATAATCCAGCACAGAAGGAAGCTTTTTGTTAAAAAGGAGCTCTTCTGCAGTCTCTCTATAGGAAGTTTTGTTCAGTGACAGCCCTATATTCGCGAAGGAGGCATTACATGAATTTGCCATGGAACTTCTCAGATCTTCCAGTCCGTGGACTGTGTTGTCAAAGCAGCGTATTGTTGTGCCATCCACAGTTATTTCACCAAAACATTCATAATTATAGCTTGAGTAATCGCTGTGTTCTCTCATATATTCAAGGGCAGTCACCACCTTAAAGGTAGACCCAGGCGCATATTGGCCCTGGGTCGCCCGATTCAGCATTGGGCTGTTTGTATCGTCAGCATTCAGGGCCGCCCAGTCCGCCTCCACAGTATTAGGGTCAAAGGTGGGATTTGACACCATAGATAAGATTTTCCCAGTGCCTGCTTCCATCACAACAACGGCCCCTTTGTTGGCTCCCAGCGCATTATAAGCAGCCTGCTGAAGATCCGCATCCAATGTGGTGACCACTGTATCCCCCATATTTTTTTCATCTTTAAACTCATTCATCAGCTTTTCCACAAAAAAGGCATTAGAAGTCAGCAGTTCAAAGTTTTCCACGGATTCTAACCCACTTTTTCCTGTAGATGGGTAACTATAGCCAACAACATGGGCAAAGGCTGCCCCGTACGGATAGCTGCGTGTCTCGCTTCCATCTTCCCCTACGCTTGTCTGGGCCAGCACATTTCCATTTCTGTCCACAATGCTGCCCCGGATGACCCGGTCCGCAAATGCATCCTGCCGTTCATTGTAAGGACTATTTACAATAGTCTTTGCCCGCACAATGTTGAAATATACAATATAAGACATCAAAGCAAGAAACAGTGTGACAAATAGGTATGTCACCCTAGCGAACTCTTTGTTTCGGAACTTCTTCGAACGCTGGCTTTTTCTTTTGCCTGCGCTGGCCGGACGGCCTCCCTGCCGGCTCACTTCTTCGAAATTCTCTCTCTCTTCTCTTCTCAATAATTTCTTCCTCGTCTTCCCTTAAAATATACAGGCCCTGTATAATCCCGAACATAATCATCGTGCTGAGCATAGAACTGCCCCCATAGCTTACCAGGGGCAATGTCACTCCCGTGGAGGGGATGAATTTTGTAACTCCGCCGATTGTAAGGAACACCTGGAAAATATAGCAAGTCCCAAGGCCAAGGGCAATTAACTTATAAAACTGGTTCCTGATTGCCATGGCAATATTCAGAAACATGACATAGCAGCTTACACATACCAATATCAGGCAAAGGGCAAAAATTAGTCCCATTTCTTCAGATATGGCAGAAAAAATAAAATCCTCCTCTGCCACCGGAATACTGTCTGGCAGTCCCTGATAAAGTCCCATCCCAAACCAGCTGCCTGTCCCTATTGCAAAGAGGGACTGGGCTACCTGATATCCGCCCTCGCTGTAGGATGCAAAAGGATCCTGCCAGGCTGAGACCCTGACTTTAATATGATAAAACAGATGATAGGCAATCACGGCTGCCACACTGCCTCCCCCAATTCCTGCCAGGGCATATAAAGGCTGCCTTGTTGCCACATAAAGCATAACAAGATAAACTACAAACATAATCAATGCCGCGCCCAGGTCTGTTGAAATAACAAGAATCAGCACATGAAGTGCGGCGACTGCCGTGGTAATAACCACATTCTTAAACGAGGTGGATTTATTCAGGCTCGCGGCCACATAAAATACAAAAAGAATTTTTACAAACTCCGATGGCTGTATGCCAAATCCTGCGATAGTAAACCCCAGTTTTGCCCCGTCTGAAAACTGTCCCAGAACTGCCACGGCCCCCAGGGCCGCCACTCCGATCCCTGCATAGATATATGTCCAGTCTTTCAGGCACCGCAGCTTACGGATGACCACAGGGACCACAAGCCCAACGGCAGTCCCCAGGACTGCAAAAATAAATTGTTTCACAGCCTTTGTATATGTCAGCCTCGTGATAATAATAAAACCAATGCTCAGCAGCATGCACATATTATTCACAATCAGCCGTGACACTTTCGGATATATAATCCGGTAAAGAACAAGGACTGCAACAAGCAGAATGACCTGGGCCAGATAGAACAGCATCAGCTTCTTCTCCTTCACCTGCAGGTACATGACAAGATATGCAGTGAACTGGATTAAGAACATCAGCACATTCTGCCGGATCAGGATCCATTTCTTATCCTCCTCATAAGTCCGGGCAAATATGGAAAAACATGAGAATGTATATACTGCCATCAGTATAATCATAACATATTTTGATAATTCTACTACTATATTAACCACTTCTTCACCTGCCTCTAAGTTATACCACGTTTAAAATGCCCTCTGGTAAATTCCATGCCATAGTCTTGCCCGCCAGTGCCACCTTTGCCTTCCCACATATTCTCATATAGAGCGAGGATACGGCCTGCCTCCTGCCTGTCCTCCACAGTCAGATGGATCCTGAACCCTGCCGGCGTAAGTCCTGTCAAAGCCTCCCTCTCATCCAGAAGGAATAAAGGTACTGTATTATATACGACATTATAGCAAAAGCTGCAGTAACTGCGTACAGGAAAAGTTTTTTGGTACCTGTCCTGTATCTCTGTCACTTTCGTTTTTCCCCGGCATCCCTCTGTTGTTTTTACAATGCACTGTGCAGACACCATCACAGGCTGCCTGCCGTAAACCGTCAGCTCTGCACAGCTGATATCCAGATTTCCAAGCTCCTGCATATTCAGCTCCGCAGGAGCTGTAAAAGCTGTGATCCCCTGCCCAAGCCAGAACTGTTTGGCATATTTATTAAATACATATAGATTATGGTCCAATATGAGTTTCTTGTCAAACCGATGTTTTGTCAAAAAATGTAGGCTTTCATAATTTCTAACCAACGCCCCATCCAATCCAAAGTCCAGAAGGGCCTGGTACTGCGCAGAAAAATAAGATACTGCATCCTGCCTGAAAATATGGGGCATGGCCAAAAAAATTTCTTTGCCCTGGCCGCGCAGTTCCCTGCATATGTGCCTGAGGCTTTTATCTGAAAGGAAATTCTCAGTCATACTGCTGTCCACATACACTCTCCTGACTGCAGGAAATTTGCCGGCCTCCAGAAGCTGGTCCATGGTTTCCGCAAGGACAGAAAGATAGGCCGGGCCCTCTGCACGGCTTATGCCTGGGATGACCCCTGGTGAGAATATCTTTTCCCCTTCAGGCATGGCTCCCTTTTCCCTTCTGAACTGTGCCTGTATTTTCTCGGACAAACGTACCAGTGCAAGCCGCCTCATCTCATTCACCTGCTGCATAGGGAGAAACCCCTTTCCCACTGCCACAATCTCTAAATCACAAAATGTAAAATCTGTATTTCCAGTTTTCATGAGCCCACGGCGGATACTCTCCTCATCCAGGGGCCTGTTTTTCGCCTGCTGTACTTCCCCTGCAGTGACAGACACAGACACTGTATCCGTACTGACAGACAGGCTGGCCGGTTCTCCCACTGCCATAGTAAACCTGCCGGTTATAGGCTCCTGGATTGGTTTGCCGAGAAGCCTTTTTTCTATATAGTCTAACAAATACTGGCTGCGGATGCGGAAAAGGACACTGCCCTTTTTTAATATCTTCCCTTTGGGGAGGAGTATCCTCACCTGGCTGCCTGACGGCACGCCCTTTCCAAAAGTATAATTGTCCCTGGACTGATCTTTTGAACCGGGAAGGGCCAGGTTTATTACATCCCCTTTGTGAATCTCCTTAAGGGCCATGCCTGTCATTTCACGGCCATTTTGGGAGAGCACTTTTATAAGGGCCGTCCCGGCATGTCCTGGCTGTTTTAAAGATATCATATCCGGCCCGTTATGCTGTAGGTAGTACCCGCTGCTAAACCCGCCGCGGTTGTAAATATCCATCAGCATCTCCCTGTCCTGCCTATCTACATAAAAAGATTCTTTTGTTCCATTCACGTACAGATCTGTATATTTCCGGTACATATATGTGACAAGGGCCACATATTCTGGCTTCTTCATGCGTCCCTCAATCTTGAATGAGTCAATCCCAGCCTCAGCCATCTCAGGTATGATATCCAGCGTACAAATATCCTTCAGGCTCATTAAGTAGGATGTCCTGCCTCCCGCCTTAAAGGGCAGACGGCATGTCTGGGCACACTGGCCTCTGTTCCCGCTCCTGCCGCCGATTAAGCTGCTCATCAGACACTGTCCAGAATAACAATAGCAAAGCGCCCCATGGACGAAGCATTCAACTTCCAGTCCTGTATTCTCTGAGATCTCACGGACCTCCCCCAGGGAAAGCTCTCTGGCCGGCACCACCCTCTCGACGCCCTGCTGCTCCAAAAACTCAGCTCCTACTGCATTTGTGATTGTCATCTGGGTACTGGCATGTAGGGAAAGTCCTGGGAAATGCTTCCTGATATAGGCAAGTACACCTATATCCTGCACAATGGCGGCATCCAGGCCCTGCCGGTATAAAGGTTCCAGATATCCATAAAGCATATCCAGCTCCCTGTCTTTTAAAAGTGTGTTTACTGTCAGATAAAACCTCCTGCCGTGCAGGTGGGCATAATCAATTGCCTCCAGGAGCTGACCTTCTGTAAAATTATCTGCAAAGGCCCTCGCACCAAAATAAGGGCCGCCTGCATACACTGCATCCGCCCCTGCTGCAATGGCTGCCTTAAAGCTCTCATATGAACCCGCCGGCGCCAATATTTCTATTTTCCTTTTTCCTGCCTTACCCCTAATCAACCTTGCTCCTCCATACGTCTCTTAAAGCCGGCGCCAAAGCGCATCTGCAGGCCCTATGTTGCTGCCTGCAATACAGTCAAGCCTATCCCTCCCCTTATCCTGTATGAAAAATTATTCTGCTGCAACCCGGCTGCCACCACATAAAGCACATTACAGCACAGGGGCCATAAGGCCTCTCTATGCTATAAAGCTGTCTGCAGGCAGCGCGTCCTTACTTTCTGCGATTCTTCATCTCAGTCTCCAGTTTTACAATCTGCATCTGAAGATCGTTATTCTCTTCCTTCATCTTCGCCAGTTCTTTCTCTGCATTCTCCAGCTTAATCTGCACAGATATCAGCTCGTGCTTCAGATCATACATCTCTTTATCTTTCAGTTCGATATCATTTTCCAGGGAATCACCCTGTTTTTTTGCCTTAAAATAGTCGTCTGCAATGTTCAGAGCAAGGAGCACATTACGGGTATCGGCACTCTGTTTTCGGTACCCTTCACTGTTGGTACATTCTGTAATTTTATGGTTCAGATAGGAAGAAACTTTTTGAAGATACTCTTCACCCTCAAATCCGCTCAGTGTATAGACTTTTCCTCCGATTAAAACTTCCGTGAAATGTTTTGCTGAACTCATAGCATCCTCCTCGCGTTTCTTACCTGTTATTATAAACTATATGAAATCAAAAACCAACTATTTTTTCAAGTAATTTCCCTAGGGATTCCCAGATGTCCATAGGCAAGCTCTGTGGCGATCCGGCCTCTGGGGGTTCTCTGGATAAAGCCGCTTTTCAAGAGATATGGCTCATAGACATCTTCCAGTGTACCTGCATCCTCAGAGACAGAGGCAGCCAGCGTATCAAGGCCCACAGGGCCTCCCTGGAACTTTTGGATCATTGTGAGCAAAATATTTCTGTCTATATGGTCCAGTCCATATCTGTCCACATCCAGTAAATCCAGCGCATAATTTGCAACAGCCTCTGAAATCACCCCGTCATATTTGACCTGTGCAAAGTCCCGGACTCTCTTCAACAGCCGGTTTGCAAGCCTGGGAGTACCCCTGGAACGCTTTGCAAGCTCTAAGGCTCCTCTTTCGTCTATCTCTACCCCCAGGACTGCGGCAGAACGCAGAATAATGGTTTTTAATTCATGCTCTGTATAAAACTCCAGATGGTTCACCACGCCGAATCTGTCACGCAGGGGGGCTGTCAGCATCCCTGCGCGGGTGGTTGCGCCCACCAGGGTAAATTTAGGCAGGTCCAGGCGTATAGACCGGGCCGTGGCCCCTTTACCGATCATAATGTCAATGGCGTAATCCTCCATGGCCGGATACAGGACCTCCTCCACCTGCCGGTTGAGGCGGTGTATTTCATCTACAAATAAAACATCATTTTCCTGCAGGTTATTCAGAATCGCAGCCATCTCTCCTGGTTTTTCTATGGCCGGCCCAGAGGTAATCTTTATATTCACCCCCATCTCATTTGCAATGATCCCAGCCAGGGTTGTCTTGCCAAGTCCAGGAGGGCCGTAAAACAACACATGGTCCAGGGCTTCCTGCCGCTCTTTCGCAGCCCTGATATATATATGGAGTGTCTCCTTTGCCTTTTCCTGGCCAATATAATCTTCCAGAAACTGAGGCCTCAAACTGCTCTCGATCTTCACATCTTCTTCTAAATTTTCTGTAGTTATAATTCGCTTTCCCATATGTCCCCTCTATACTGCTAAAGCATCTTTTTGAGCGCTTCTTTCAATACATCCTCGACTGTAGGATTCTCAAGGCTTACCTGCTTTACGGCCCGCAGGCTGTCGGCGCTGGAATACCCCAGCGCCGTCAATGCCTGTACTGCCTCAGACTGAACGCTTCCAGACAGCTCATAGGCCGGTTCATCAGCGCCGCCCCCGGATACCCTGTGCAGGGCATCTTCAATATCCAGCTTATCCTTCAGTTCAATGATCAGCTTTTCTGCCGTTTTCTTACCAATCCCGGGAGATGCGCTGATAGCTTTCACATCGCCCGACAGCACTGCAAACCTAAGCTCATCCGGAGTAAGCTGGGATAAAATACTGAGGCCTCCTTTGGGCCCAATCCCACTGACCCCTATCACAAGCTTAAAAACTTCCAGGTCATCCCGTGTCAGGAAGCCAAACAGCTGCATGGCGTCCTCGCGGACATTCAAATATGTATGTATTTTAACTTCATTTCCCGGCTGGGGAAGAAGGCTCATTGCCTGGCCTGGCATATAAATACCATACCCTACTCCCCCCACATCTATAATCACCTTTTCCTTTTCAATATAGGCCAGTTCACCTCGAACATATGAAATCATACCTATCCCCCACAATCCTTTTTATTCCCGCGGCAACGAGCCAGGCTGACATGCTCACATGGCCAATTAATGGCTGCCGCCAGCGTCTAAGGCCCCGCTGCCTGCATGGCCGCCCTTTTGATGCCCCGTATGCCTGCATGGGGCCTTTTCCTTCAACTTTTTAACGGAAGGTTTTGGACCCTCTTTAAAACCTCAGCCGATACCACCCCAATTAATATGCCTGTCACCACCCCTGCAACTAAAAGCACGGGAAAATAATAGCCAATCTTTATTGTTTTTGTGACCGCCATAGCCATAAGCAGCTGTCCCATATTGTGAAAAACTCCGCCTGCCATACTAACCCCTATGACACTAAAAGAATCTGTCTTTCTTAAAAGTCCCATAGCTGCCAGGCTTAAAATCCCGCCTGCCAGGCTGTACAGAATGCTGAACATGCTGCCAAATATAAAACCGGACAGCACAACCCTGACTGCCGAGAGAAGAAATGCGTCTTTAACCCCGCACCTATAAAGCATGATTACAACTAGCAAATTGGCAAGTCCCAGTTTAATGCCCGGCACCCCGAGCTGAATCGGAATCAGCATCTCCACATAGCTGAAAATAAGAGCCAGTGCCGTAAATACTCCAAAATATGCTGCTCTGCCCTTCACAGAACCCTCCTTTTTAACTCCGCCCACTGTTATCCGCTCACGGCATCCAATGAAGCTTCATTTTCACTATCTATTGTCACCACCACACGGTTTGGGAGGCAGATAATACTCTCCCCATTTTTGGATATAGGCTTTTGGTGGACACATATCTGGTCAGGGCAGCCAGCCGTCTTCATAGATGCCTTGCCATCCCGGATTTCCAATATATTTGTCCCTTTTATATCCACAGTCTGGTCCGCTGACAAATCATAATTCCCCCACGCCCTGCCATCTACACTGATCTTTACAGTTCCTCCGCTTTCCTTGCCCGCAATAAAAATATATACGGTTCCCAACAGCGCAATTGCCAGAAAAAAGCCTAATAAAACAAAATCATTTTTCCTCATACAGTCCTCCAGCCATTATCATAGCATACAGGCCTTTAGAATGCAATCACATGTTCGATTGTAATTTAGGCTGAAAGTGTTTATAATAATTCAAAACATTATATTTCTTGAACTCCTAACGTTCAATAAATATACGGCTGAATATAGGCATTACATAAAGAAAGGGTTACATTATGAAACATACTCTTTTATATATCCTGTTATCTGCGCTTTTCTTACTCAGCGGCTGCAGCGCCTCTTCTGCTCAATCTGAAGAACCTCTGAAAATGACAGATATGTATTTTGACACAGTAGTTACAATCGAAATATGGGGAACCACTGACGAAACCTTATTGACCCAGTGTAAAGACCTGTGTGAATATTATGAACAGCTCCTAAGCAGAACTGTGGAAACAAGCGATGTGGCAAAAATCAATACAGCAGGCGGGAATCCTGTCACCGTCTCCTGGGAAACAGCGGCGCTGATTGAGAAATCACTGGAATATAGCAGGCTTACAGACGGACTTTTTGACATTACAATCGCACCCCTGACAGAATTGTGGGATATCAGCCATAACCCAGGGAATATACCCGATGAGAGCGCCATCTCTGAGGCGGTCAGCCATGTAGGATATGAGAATATCCTGGTAAAAGGAAATTCAATCCAGCTTAAGGATCCCCAGGCCTCCATTGACCTTGGCGGAATCGCGAAAGGGTACATTGCCGATAAGCTGAAAGAGTTTCTGGAGAAAGAAGGGGTCAGCCACGGCCTGATTAATCTGGGCGGGAATGTGCTTGCCATAGGCGGAAAGATGAACGGAGAAGATTTCCACATAGGGATCCAAATGCCTTTTGAAGAAAGAAATATGGTCATAACAGATGTAGATATCCGCGGCAAGTCTGTAGTATCTTCTGGAACCTACGAGAGATATTTTGAAAAGGACGGGCATATTTACCACCACATCCTGAACCCTGAGACAGGGTACCCTTATGAAAGCAATATCTTACAGGTCACTATTATCTCAGATTCTTCTACAGACGGGGATGCACTGAGCACTTCCTGCTTCGCACTGGGACTGGAGGAGGGCAGCCGCCTGATAGAATCTCTCGACCATGTGCAGGCTATTTATGTTACAGATGATTTTGAGCTTCACTATGTAGGGTAAGCCAATTCCCCCAATGCAAACAGGACGTCAAACTGGCAGCTATGGGGCCATCAGTGTATTTTATCATACCCCCGCATTAGCCGCCAAATGGCCATGTAAACCTGTCCCCTTGGCCCTTTGCCCACAGAAATAAACCGGAGCAGACACAAATCTATTGGCTGCCCCGGTTTAGCTTTCTATATTCTTTTTTATTCTACTGGTATTTCCCTAGGTATAATAATCTTCCTCGGGCACTTCTTTGCACATATCCCACAGTTCGTACATTTGGAAGCATCAATATGGGCCAGGCTGTTTGTCACTGTCACAGCCTTCGCCTCGCAGTTTTTCTCACACAGCCTGCAGCCGATACAGCCCACCAGACAGACATCCATGAGGGCCTTGCCCTTATCATTGGAATTACACTGTACAAACGTTTTCTGGTTATATGGCACCATTTCAATCAAATGTTTTGGACATGCTGCGATACATTTTCCGCAGGCCTTACATTTTTCCTTGTCCACAACGGCGATTCCATCCAAAATATGTATTGCGTCAAAAGGGCACGCCTTTACACAAGTACCGAAACCCATGCACCCATATGAACAGCCTTTGGGGCCTGCATCCTGCATCATGCTTGCCATAACACAATCCTCGATCCCATAATATTCATATTGGTCCTGGGCCTTCTCGCAGGTCCCACCACACTTCACAAATGCAGTCTGGCGTACTTGCTCCCCAGCCGAAATTCCCATAATCTCACCGATCTGAGCTGCGACAGGGGCTCCTCCCACGGGGCAGGCCCCTACCTCTGCGCTTCCCTCCACAATGGCCGCTGCAAGGCCTGAACATCCTGCGTAGCCGCAGCCGCCGCAGTTATTTCCCGGAAGGACGCCAAGGATAGCCTCCTCCCTCTCATCTACCTCCACGGCAAACTTCTTTCCAGATATCCCAAGGAAGATACCGATGAATAATCCAGTTCCGCCGACGATTGCCGCAGCTATTAAAATTGCTGATATACTCATGTCTCTTTCCTCCTAAATCAATCCTGAAAATCCGAAAAATGCAATTGCCATTAACCCAGCTGTAACCAGGACAATAGGTGTTCCTTTGAAAGACTCTGTCACATCGTTATACTCGATCTTTTCCCGGATGCCGGCCATCAAGACAATCGCCACCAAGAATCCAGATGCTGTGGCAATGCCATTTACCACACCCTCCAGAATATTATAAGACTTCTGGACATTGGTCAGCGCCACGCCAAGCACAGCACAGTTTGTTGTGATCAGCGGCAGATACACCCCTAGGGCATTATACAAAGGAGGCATGGCTTTCTTTAGGAACATCTCCACAAACTGTACAAGGGCAGCAATGACAAGAATAAATACAATTGTCTGTAAATATTCAAACCCCGCAGGCACCAGGATAAATTGGTAAATCAGGCTTGTGACAAGAGAAGCTATCGTAATGACAAATACAACAGCGCCGCCCATGCCCCCGGCCGTCTTAACATTTTTAGACACGCCGAGAAACGGGCAGATTCCCAAGAACTGGCTCAGCACGACGTTGTTTACAAAGGCAGAGCCTACTGCAATTAAAAATAATTCTTTCATCCCGCTCTCCTCCTATTCCTTCTCTTTTGCTTCTGCTTTTATAATCTCTGCTTCTGCTGGAAAAATACCGCCTCCGCAGGAGTCTTTCCGGCCACAGGATTCACATCCCGTTCCACATCCGATTTTCTCTGCCGCCGGATCCCCTCTTCTTGCCAAGCGGTTTTTAACCTTATTCTGCAGGGCAGTCAGACAGGCGAGAACAAAGAATGCGCCAGGAGCCAGTATAAAAATTGTCACAGGCTCATAGGAGGAAGGCAGTACTTGTATGTCAAATATCTTTCCGGCGCCAATCAATTCTCTGACCACGCCGATAGCTGTAAGTCCCACCGTAAATCCAAGTCCCATCCCTATTCCGTCAAACATGGATGGAAGTATGGGGTTTTTAGAGGCATAGCTCTCTGCCCTTCCCAAAATAATGCAGTTTACCACAATGAGAGGGATATACAGTCCCAGAGAAGCATATAAGCTTGGGACAAAACCTTCCAACAGAAACTGCACGATAGTAACAAATGAGGCCACTACTACAATAAATGCCGGCATTCTGACTGAATCCGGGATAATCTTCCTGAGCATGGAAATCAGCATATTTGACAGTACAAGCACCACTGTGGTGGAAAGTCCCATGCCTATGCCATTGACTGCTGACGTGGTGACTGCCAGTGTAGGGCACATTCCCAGCATCAGTACAAAAGTAGGGTTTTCTTTAATCAGGCCGTTAAACAGTCTTTCTCCGTACTTATTCATCAACACTACCTCCTAACACGTTCTGGAAATATACAAGGGCAGAATCCACTGCGTTTGTCACCGCACTTGTAGTGATTGTTGCCCCGCTGAGTGCGTCAATCTTATCATCGCCCTCTTCTCCACTTTTTGTATAGGAGAATTTTTCTACCTGCTTATCCTTAAACTGATTTTTAAATTCTGGTTCATCTGCTTTCATGCCTAATCCCGCTGTCTCATTGATAGAAAGCATATCAATCCCCTTTACGGTCCCGTCATTTAAGATCCCTACGGAGATCTGGATATCCCCAGCATATCCCTCATGGGAAGTGGCCGTAATAACATATCCGATCAGCTCGCCATTTTTATCCTCCGCCTGGGCCACCTCCGTGATATCTTCACCTGTATATCCGGCGCCTTGCAGCACTTCGGATGCTTTTGAGCCATCGAAATCCGTATAGCTTTCAAAAGATGCCGCATCTGGCAAAACCGTTCTGTATGCCTCCTGCTTAGTATTTTCTTTGGCCACTGCTATAGGGTTTTTCGTCACCTCATAAACCAACCCCAATAAAACTCCCGCAATTAAAGTGATTGCCGTAAGTATAAACGTGTTTTTTGCTATTTTATTCATTATTTCTCTCCTCCTTTACCAAATGGTTTTGGAAGAGTAACCTTCTCAATCAGTGGGACTAAAAGGTTACTGATGATAATCGCATAGGAAACCCCTTCTGCCGAACCCCCAAAGAGCCTGAAAAGTCCGGTCAGAAGTCCGAGGCAGATTCCATAAACAATCTGGCCGCTCTTTGTGATTGGCGATGTGACATAATCCGTTGCCATAAACCATGCGCCCAGCATCAGGCCGCCGCCGCACAAGTGTGCTGTTATAAAATAGGGGTCAAACCCATGGCCGCCAAAAATGGAGATGAAAATAACAAATGTCACAATATATGTACCTGGGATTCTTAAATCAATCACTCCCATCAGCAGCAGGAACATAGCGCCTATCATAATCGCAATCACTGATGTCTCCCCGATTGTACCACGGATATTTCCAAGCAGCATATCCATCGTATTTACGGCATTGCCCGCCCTCATTTCTGCCAGGGGGGTGGCTCCTGTCACGCCGTCATATACAAAATATGTCATGCGGCCTGTGAAGGAAATCAACAGAAAACATCTTGCTCCCAGCGCTGGGTTCATAAAATTCTGCCCCAGTCCGCCGAAAAGCTGCTTTACAACAATAATGGCAAACACAGAACCCAGCGCCCCCATCCACAAAGGCAGTGTGGGCGGCAGGTTCAGCGCAAGCAGAAGTCCCGTCACAACTGCGCTGAAATCCTTGATTGTGACGGTTTTATGCATCAGCCTCTCATATATGTACTCAGCCAGCACCGCAGAGGCAGTAGTAACAACTACCAATAGCCATGCATTCTCATGCCTGAAATTATAAATCCCAAAAATAGTGGCCGGAAGCAGTGCAATAGTTACCATCAGCATAATATTGCCGCTGGTTACTTTGTCCCGTATGTGCGGTGAGGATGATATGTTTAATTTCTCGTTCACTTTTAATTCACCTCTTTTGTTATTTTTTCTTTCTGTTTGCCAGGGCGATTTTCCTCATTGACCCTATGGACTGCTTGAGCGGCCTCTTTGCAGGACAGACATAGCTGCAGGAACCACATTCCACGCACTCCAGGCCGTTTTGTGCCGTAAAGGTCTCTTCGTCATGTCTTTCTGCATAATCCGCCAGCCTAGAAGGAATAATACGGCTGGGGCACACTTCCACACAGCGGCCGCAGTTTATACATGGGGTGGGTTTTGACTTTGCCACTATATCCTCCTTAAACGCAAGGATGGAGGAAGAGGTTTTCGTAACCGGCGCATCCAGGGCCACCATGGCAAACCCCATCATGGGACCGCCCGAAATCAACTTTTCAGGCTCTGTCTTAAAGCCTCCTGCAGCCTGAATAAGCTCCTGGTGGCTTGTGCCTAAAAGAACCCGGAAATTTCCAGGCTTTGCTACAGCATCCCCGCTGACAGTCACGACTCTTTCCATCAAAGGCTTTCCCTTGACCACCGCCTGGTCAATGCCTATCAGGGTTTCTACATTATCCACAATGCATCCTGCATCAGCCGGCAGCATGGCGGCGTGTATGGCGCGCCTGGTCACCGCATAGATCAGCTGACGCTCCGCACCCTGGGGATACTTCGTCTGAAGCGCTTTAACCTCCATGCGGGTTTCCCCTTTTACGGCCTCTTTAAGCTTTTCAATGCAATCCTTTTTATTATCCTCCACTGCAAAGATACCTTTGGCATTCTTGAACAAGGATAATACAACCCGCATTCCACTCACGAGTTCTTCCGTATTCTCCAGCATCCTGCGGTAGTCTGCAGTTATGTAAGGCTCACATTCCGCACAGTTTGCAATAATATACTCTATTTTATCTGGCTCTTTAGGAGAGAGTTTTACCTTTGTAGGGAACCCGGCGCCTCCCATACCTACGATGCCAGCCTCCCCGATTTTATTTATAATTTCCTCCTCTGTCATCTCCTCTAAAGGTTTGGCCGGTTCATACGCGACCTCCTGGTACTCCCCGTCATTTTCTACTACTATACATTCTACCTTGCTCCCCGAAGGGTTAAAATGCTTTTCCAAACCCTTTACAGTACCTGACACTGACGCATAAACAGGAGCTGACACAAAGCCTCCCGCCTCAGCAATCTTCTGGCCTTTTAACACATGGTCGCCCTTTTTTACCATAGGATTTGCAGGAGCGCCTATATGCTGCGAAAGAGGATACACCAGACTGCCTTCAGGCAGTATAGCAGTAATGGCCTGGTCTTTTGCCAGACTTTTTCCGTCATTGGGATGAATTCCGCCTTTAAAAGTCAAAAGCCCCATTCTCAATTACCTTCCTTTCTCTTTATGCAATACTAGAATATGTTTGATTATTACTTCCGCCAAAATAAGTGCCCCAGCCTGCCAGGCCTCTATACAGACAAGAAAAATGCCGGCAAACAGGACATATATGGCACATGTATCAGCCTCAAACATACTCTAATATTGTACTAAAAATTGTATGCAAAATCTAGTAAATATAAACATTTTCTTGCATATAAATCGGTACATCTTGTCGAATATTTAACACAGCCACGCCGTCCTTGGGACACTAAATTTCCGGTACGAGAAAAAGAGACACTGGAATATTATTCCTGTGCCTCAAAATTCTATAACAGAGAATCAAAAACCTCTCTTTAAAAACCTATTTAGTACGATTATTCTGTATCTGCCTGATCCTGTACTTCCGGCTCCAACGCTTTCATGCTCAGGCTGATCTTCTTGTCTGCCTCGTTCAGATCCACAATCTTAGCTGTAATCTCCTGGCCGATTGAGAGGACATCAGAAGGTTTCTCCACATGTGCTTTGGATATCTGGGATACATGGAGCAGTGCATCCACTCCAGGCGCAAGCTCTACAAAAGCGCCAAAGTCTGTCATACGTGCGACTCTTCCTGTTATAACATTGCCCACAGCAAAATCTTCTGCTGCATGTGCCCATGGGTTCGTCTCAGGGAATTTGAGGCTAAGAGCAACCTTTGTATCATTGATGTCCTTCACAAGTACTTTCAGGGAATCCCCTACCTGGAATACCTTCTTCGGGTTCTCAACCCTGCCCCAGGACATCTCAGATATATGCAGCAGTCCGTCTACGCCGCCAAGGTCTACAAAAGCGCCGAAATCTGTTACGTTTTTAACAGTGCCTTCAATTGTATCCCCAACCTGCAGTTTCGCAAATAACTCTTTCTGCCTTTCGGCCCTCTCCGCTACGAGGAGCTGCCTCCTGTCGCCGATCACACGGTTCCTTCTTGGGTTGAACTCACTGATTACAAACTCAATCTCCTGCCCTTCATATTTACTTAAATCCTTCTCATAGGAGTCTGACACAAGACTTGCCGGAATAAATACACGAGCCTCTTCAACTGTGGCACATAAGCCGCCCCCCAGAATCTGTGTGACAGTAGCCTTTAATACTTCTTTATTTTCAAAAGCTTCTCTGAGTCTTTCATTCCCTTTCTCTGCTGCGAGCCTCTTATATGTGAGCAGCACCTGGCCCTCTCCATCATTTACTTTCAGAACCTTCACAGTCATCGGATCGCCCACGGAAACAACAGTGGTCAAATCTACAGACTGGTCATTGGAATATTCACTTTTTGTAACAATTCCGTCTGCCTTATATCCAATATTCAGGATAATCTCATCCGGCTTCACATCAATAACAGTCCCCTCGACTACCTCTCCGTTATGAATAGTTTTGAATGACTCGTCTAACATTTGTTCAAAAGATAATTCTGACATTATTTTGAACCTCCTCAATTATATTGTTGGGCGTGGATGCCCCTGCTGTAATACCTACTGTTTCCACTGACCCTAATTGATTCAAATCCAAATCGTCA
Organism: Luxibacter massiliensis; assembly: GCF_900604355.1. Taxonomy (NCBI): domain Bacteria; kingdom Bacillati; phylum Bacillota; class Clostridia; order Lachnospirales; family Lachnospiraceae; genus Luxibacter; species Luxibacter massiliensis. The sequence continues at coordinate 1,838,238 of NZ_UWOE01000001.1, forward strand.
AGTGTCTGTATATAGTACGTATCCTTACATGCTTTCTGGCATATTTCAAATAACTTCTGGGTGTTGGAACTATGTTTGTCGCCAATCACTATCATAGCATCCACCTCTTCTGCAATGCTCTGTGCTTCAGTCTGACGCTCTTTTGTGGCACCACAGATTGTATTTAAAACACTTACATCATAACTCTTTTCAGAAATAATTTCAACTAATTCTTTAAATTTATTGTAATTAAATGTCGTCTGGGAGACAATACAGACAGCATCCTCCTTATTTAACGGAAGCCTTTTGGCATCTTCGGCGTCTTGGACTACTGCCGCCCGGTCAGCAGACCACCCCCTGATCCCCTCCACCTCGGGATGGCATGGATCGCCGATAATCACGATATGTTTCCCTGACTGGCTCTCTCTGCGGACAATATTGTGTATCTTTTTGACAAAAGGGCATGTGGCGTCAACAATTTCAAGTCCCCTGGCCTCCATTTTCTTATAAATGCGCTCTGGTACGCCATGAGACCGGATAATCACAGTCCCTCCTGCAAGGCTCTCTAACTCTTCCTCTGTTCTTAAGACCTGGACGCCCTGCTTTTCCATATCTTTCACAACCTCTTCATTATGGATGATGGGGCCATATGTGTAGATTTCCCTGCCCTGCTCTTTTCCACTGCCAAGCTGGCCGTACACAGTTTCTACCGCCCTCCTGACTCCAAAACAAAAACCAGCTGTCTTAGCCCTAACTACATGCATAATTTATACTCCTCATTTACAAAACTTGATAATTGCCTCCACAACCTCCTCAATGGCCATGTCTGAGCTGTCTATCAGATGTGCGTCCTCTGCCTGTTTAAGGGGGGCTATATCCCTGGTCATATCACGCATATCACGTGCCTCAATATCTTTCTCTATGGCCTCATAATTGCAGGACTCCCCTTTTTCTGACAGCTCTTCATAACGTCTCCTGGCCCTTGTGGCAATGCTTGCAGTGAGGTAAATTTTCACATCCGCATTGGGAAGGATATGTGTGCCAATATCCCTGCCATCCATAATTACATCCTCTGTCTGTGCCAGATTCCTCTGAAGCTCCAGCAGCGCTTCCCTTACACTGGGAATAGCCGAAGTGACTGAAGCCATATTTCCAACAGCCTCATCTCTGAGCCGGGAAGTCACATTCTCACCGTTTAAAAACACCTGCTGGCTCTCTCCCTCATACTTGATGCTGATATCCGCTTTTTTACAGGCATCCCCAATCCTTTCTATATCTTTGGGGTCAATGCCGCAGTCCAGGAAGTAAAGTGCCATGGCACGGTACATGGCACCTGTGTCCACATAAATATATCCCTTTTTCTTTGCAACCAGCTTTGCTATGGTACTCTTTCCGGCGCCTGCCGGCCCATCTATCGCAACATTATATCCCATTTCTATCTCCTTTTATCTGAATTTGAAAACTCTCTTATAATTCTCACTTTTTGACTTAGCCAACCCCAGCCGGCGGCTTTTTAACTATGGCCAGGGGTTAAAAAACAACGGACAATACCAACGCCTCCCCTAGAATTATAAATAAGCAGAGGCCGCTTACAATCCAATTATATTGTATGTCACTTAAAAACATCTTTGAATGCGTAAGGCAGTATTTTATCTTTTTACCCCCTGTAAGAAGCATAATCAAAAGCTGCAGTATGGGAAACAAAAATATTTGTATTCTTCCTGAATGGTCGTCCGCTATTCCACTGGCAGTAAAATGCATAGGAATTTGGGCGGGCAGAAAGAAAAATACTATCAATGTAAGTATCATCCCTGCCCCTGTAATAACCCATGAGAGTCTTCTGCTGTTTATAAACTCTTTGAATTTCATATGCTATACCTTCTTTCCAGAATTCTCTAAAATCCCCTTCATTTGTATTGGCAAGCTCCTCCCTAAACAATAGAATTGCCTGCCAAATATGCGGTGGACCATGCAATCTGTAAATTAAAACCTCCGGTGAGGGCATCCAAGTCCAGCACCTCCCCCGCAAAATAAAGTCCTTTCACAAGTTTTGACTCCATCGTGCCAGGATCTATCTGCCTGACATCAACGCCCCCTTTTGTAATAATCGCTTCTTGAAAGCCTCTCAGTCCAATGAGGGTCATATCAAATTTTTTTATGGCCCCAGCAAACTTAATCCGCTCTTTGCGGCTGACTTCATTCACTTTTTTATCCGGCGAGATTCCGCTGCGCTCAACCATAACCGGCCTAAGCTTTGCCGGAAACAGCCTGTCCACGGCATTTTTAAACTGCCGGTTTTTATTCTCCTCAAATTCTCTTAAAATCCTCTGGTCAAGCTGATCTAAGGACAGGGCCGGCTTTAAGTCTATGGACAGAGTCAGCTCCCTCTCTTCCAGCAAGGGCCCCACCTGGCTGCTGGCACTGAGAATCACAGGACCGCTTACTCCATAATGTGTAAACAACATTTCACCAAATTCTTCATATATCTTTTTATTGCCATCGTAAATACATACATTTGTATTTTTGAGGGACAACCCCTGCAGCTCCTTGACAAACTTCTCTTTCACTTCCATAGGCACCAGAGACGGGCGAAGCTCTGTCACATGGTGGCCGCACGACTGGGCAAAACGGTAGCCATCCCCAGTGGAGCCTGTGGAAGGATAAGAGATGCCTCCTGTGGCCACAATACATGCCTGGGCCTTAATCCTTCTCCCGTCTTTCAGCCGGATACAGCAAAACTCCCCATCCTTTGCCTCAACTGAAACGGCCTCCATATGTAAATGTACCTCCACATGCAGCCTTTTCAGTTCAGCTTTCATAGCAGAAATAATATCCGAGGAGTGATCCGAGGCCGGAAACACCCTGTTCCCTCTTTCTATTTTTGTTTTAACCCCCAGCTCTTCAAAAAAAGCAATTGCCTGCTCATTTGTGAAACTGTAAAAGCCGCTGTACAAAAACTTAGGATTGCTTGCAACAGCTAGGAACAAAGTATCCATATCCCCTGCATTTGTCAGGTTGCATCGCCCCTTCCCGGTAATAAACAGCTTTTTTCCTAGTTTTTCGTTCTTTTCATATATGTGCACCTCGTGGCCCTTTCTGGCTGCAAAAATCCCGGCCATCATCCCTGCGGCGCCGCCGCCTATTATGGCTACTTTACTCATCACTAACTCCTTCTGCCTTTCCTGATGTTATGGGCATTGCCTCACTTACATGATTCAGTTCGTCCCCACTGTATACTTGGTACTCCCCCCAAATTTCCTCCAAAGTCTCAAGAGTCCTTATGACTTCTTTCTGCTTCTTCATACAGAGGGCCACAACCAGTGCATTCACCACGCTAAGCGGGGCCACAAGAGAATCTACAATCGAGGCCATATCGCTTCTGGCAATCAGGTTACAGGAGGAATACAGATTCATAGGGGAATGCACGCTGTCTGTCAGAGTAATTACTTTTGCCTTTCTGTTGCTGGCAAACTCCAGAGCTTTCAAAGTACGCATGGAATATCTGGGAAAGCTGATCCCGATGATCACATCTTCTGCATTAATGCGGATCAATTGTTCAAATATCTCACTGGAGCTATTTGTATTTACAGCTGTCACATTCTCACATATTAGATTCAGGTAAAATGTGAGGAAAGAAGCAAGGGGCGCACAGCTTCTGATTCCGATCACATATATTTTCCGGGCATTCAAAATTGTATCTATAGCGAGCTCAAAGGCCTTTTGGTCAATGCTTCCCAAGGTCAGTTTAATCTTCTCAATATCGGACTGCAGCACAGTGGCCAGTATTTCAGACTGGCTGATCCTCCCATAGGTCACCTCCATCCTCTGGATAGAATTCAGCCTGTTTCTGACCAGCTCCTCCAGTGCTTTCTGAAAGCCAGGATACCCTGTATACCCGAGCTGAGTGGCAAACCGGACGACGGTAGATTCACTGACCCCCACTGTTTCCCCCAGCCTGGCTGCTGTCAGGAATACAGCCTTGTCGTAGTTCGCACATACATAGTCAGCAAGCCTTTTCTGTCCCTTGCTGAGTTTTTTATATTTTTCTTCAATTCTCAACAGCAGCTCATTGGTGCCGTTCTCACTTACGTTCAATTTATTTTCACCCACAGTAGCTCCTCTTCTTAGAGTATCATTTATGATAAGATCTGCCCGTTTGCTGATTTAACATTCTGATTATACAATACGGGCATTTTCTTTGCAAGGATGTTCTAACTTGCCCCAAAGGGCACCCCATAATTCATGTCCTTAGGACGGGTGGGCTTTGTCCATTAAGGTATTGATTTTGACTTCAGGCTGAAACAGTTGTGGAGAGACACCGCTTAATAGTCCGACAGACCCAACAACATATCAAACCCAAGGGCGGAAGATCCTTCTGTATCCTCCTGGCCATCTTCATCCGCAAACATTTCTATCCCTGAAAATGTAGCTCTTGCGGTATCGAACACTTCTTTTAATGCCAAATAACAATCTACCACGTCTGGCCGCGTCATATTTGCATAAAATACTACATAGGTATTGGTCATCTGGAAAATATCACTCTTTTCTTCTTCTGGCAATTTTAACGTATCTGCTGCAGACACTATACGTTCTAATCTAACTAAATCCTCTCGAAATATTTTAGTCAATAGCTCAATATGTGCTTTAGGAGTCCTGGAGATATCCAAAATTGCCTTAGCTCTTTTGCTTTTCCCCGAGGCATGCTTAGGAAATGCTGCTTCATCATAAGAAATACGTTTCTGCCTCCTATCGAAAGGAGTCTTTTTAACTTCTCCACCATCTTTCGTCAATCCAAACCAATCTTCATAGGCATTACTTATATCCTCTGGCCTTGTTATAATTGGAGTGTCAAATGGGTCAAAACAATTGCCTGCACTTTCAAAATCTACTTCTCCGCCCCTTTTGAGTCCTGCTTGTGCAAGCAGGCCCGGCTCATATTGTTCTGAATAATTCTGCAAAGCAAGGATTTCAGAGATTTTAGGCTTACTCCCTTCATGGGCGCCGTCCTCTTGTGCCAATAGGACTTTCGGAACTTCTGTAATTTTAGCCATAAGCATGGACGTCATCGGCCCTATTATACCTTCGTATTCTTCCTCTGATAATACTAGCGTTGAAGATACTATTTTTTCTCCAAGCTCTTTAGCAATCATTTTTTCTAATTCCACTAATTCATCCCCTTCAATAAATTGGTTTTTTATTCTCTTTGCCATTCCATGGGTTTTTTCAGATATTATCTCCATAAGAATATTTATACATGCTGCCAATCTTAAATAGGGATCATCTGGATTTGCTGAGGGCATAGGGATGCCTTTGCATAAAGATTCCCCTATAAAATATTGGATAATCCCCTGATTTATGGGGGCCTCCCTCAGCCCCTCCTGTAGTCCTGGATCCTGATGCTGGATATTTGTTTTAGGTTTTGTTCTTTTTCTGGATGAACTTTCCTTAGAAACTTGTATATACATTTTTAGCACCTCCTTGTGAAAGGATTATATACCAGCTTATTTTATAAAAGAGATATATTTCATATCTTGGGGATTATTGGAGTATATTGCCCTGTTTTTGTCCTTTAGAAATTCCCACATAAAAAAGGATAGTGCCTAAAGCGCACCATCCTTTTTTGTTAGGCTATATAGCCTGCGTATACTTCTTAAGCCATTCTTTCTCCTCTTCTGCCAGATGAGGGGCAATCAGCTCATATACTTTTTTATGGTAATCGTTGAGCAGTTTCTTCTCCTTCTCTGTCATCAGGTCAGGGTTTATGGCATCCAAATCAATGGGCACAAATGTAATTGGCTCAAAATACATAAACTGGCCGTACTCATTCTTTTCTCCCTTGCATACAAGAAGCTCATTTTCTGTACGGATACCATGTGACCCTTCAATATAAATACCCGGTTCATCTGTGATAATCATATTCGCCTCAAAAGGATGTATCTCGTTGGGCCTGAACTGCCAGCGGAAACCTGTAGGTGGTTCGTGGATATTGCCGAGATACCCCACCCCATGTCCGGTACCATGGTTAAAGTTCAGGTTCTGCCTCCAGAATGGCTCCCTGGCCACATAGTCCAGATTCATGCCAGTACAGCCATACAGGAATCTTACATCTGCCAGATTCAGCATACTGACAGCTACCGCTGTAAAATGGTCCTTCTCCTCCTGGCTGATCTCCCCAAGGGCCACAGTCCTTGTAATATCTGTTGAGCCTTCATAATAATGGCCCCCTGTGTCTGTCAGGAAAAGCGCCCCTTCCTTTAACTCCACATTTGTCTCAGGCGTGGAGGTATAATGCACGATTGCCCCATGCTCTTTGTATGCGCAAATGGGTTCGAAACTAGGCCACAGGAAATTCTCCTGCTCTGCCCTCAGCGCTTCCAGCTTGTCCGAGGCGCTGAGTTCTGTTATGACTTCTTTCCCCACTGTATTCTTCAGCCAATACATAAATTTCGTATGTGCAACACCATCTTTGATGTGCGCCTTCCTGATATTCTCAATCTCCACGTCATTTTTTACAGCTTTCATGAGGACTGTAGGGTTCTCCTGCTTTACTGTCTTTACGTTCTCAGGAATATTATTATAAAGGGCATAATTCATCCTTCTTGGATCTATTAAAACAACATCATCTGCTGAAAATCCTTTTACAGCCTCGTAGACATCATTGTATGGGTGTATGCAAACATGGTTCTTCTTAAATTCCTCCAGAATTTCAGTGTTAAACTTTCTCTCATCTGCATACAGGTCCACAGTATTCATATTGACAACCGTGTAGGACAAAAGAAGCGGGAAGTACTCTACATCATCTCCTCTGATATTTAACAGCCATCCTGTGTCATCCAGGCTGGTTATTATATGCCTGGATGCCCCCGCCTGCTTCATGACTTCCCTTACCCGGCCCAATTTAGACTCAGTAGTCTCACCGGCATATTGAATGTCCAGCAAAAAGGCTGGTTTTTCTGACAGGGGCGGCCTGTCCTGCCATATAGAATCTACCAAGTCGCAGTCATAAACCACCGTTCCCCCTTTATCCGCCGCAATATCTGCATATGCCTGTCCTTCATCCACACCCACGGTGCGCCCATCGAAACCAATGATTCCTTCATTAGGCAGGACCATATTTACATATTCCTCCACACTGGGAACCCCAGGCTCTCCCATCCTGCGCAGCATCACGCCGGAACCATCCATCTGCTGTGCCGCCTGGATAAAATACCGGCCATCTGTCCACATGCCCGCTTCATCCTTCGTAAATACAGCCGTCCCTGCTGACCCTGTAAATCCTGTCATAAACGCCCTGGCCTTGAAATGTTCCCCAACATATTCACTCTGATGGAAATCAGCAGTAGGCACAACATACACATCTATGCCCTTTTCTTCCATCAGCTGGCGGAGTCTGTCAACTCTTTCTGATACTTTCATGAAAAAACCTCCTTTACATTCTTCTGACTTATTATATCACTATTTCCTCATATTAGGTAGGGAAATTCTCAGACAAAGTCAAAGACCCCGATGCATGCATCGGGGTCTTTGACTTTCGCGGCAGTCGCCAAATGGACATGTAAACATGTCCGCTTGGCTCGTTGCCCGCGGGAATAGGAGCGCCGCTCCGTCATCTTATCTGATGGCTTTGCGATGCCCTTTGCTTTTATATTTATATATTTCTTTTAAACTACTTGCAGTTTATACCGGATATGACCCGTTTTCAGTGTCCGCTACTTTTGCATCCACTTTTGTCTGCTGTGCTTCCCTGTACTTAAAGTAATCTGTCGCAACCTGGGGGAACAGCGCATATGTCAGCACATCCTCATCCTGCTGTATCCACTGCTCACATTCTTTGCGCAGAGTATCCAGCTCGTTGGGGATTAAATCTGCCGGGCGGCATGTAATGACCTCTGTGTCCCCAATAACCTTCTTCTGCACCTCTGGGTTAAACGGCTTTGCTGTTGCCCCGTATTTTCCAGCTAACACATCCTTTGTCTCCTTGGTAGCCATTTTGTAGCGTTCTCCCATCAGGACATTAAATACAGCCTGTGTCCCCACGATCTGAGAAGATGGAGTAACAAGCGGCGGCTCGCCTAAATCCTTACGCACCCGCGGTACTTCCTCAAGTACATCATAAAACTTATCCTCTGCCCCCTGCTCTTTGAGCTGTGAAGTCAAGTTGGAAAGCATACCTCCCGGAACCTGATAGAGAAGAGTCTTGATATTTACGCCCATATTCTTCGGGTTGAGCAGTCCGCTCTCAAGGGCCTCGTCTCTGATTGGCCTGAAATAGTCTGCAATCTCAGCCAGCAGGTTCTGATCCAACCCTGTATCATAGGGCGTCCCCTTGAACGTCTCAACCATAACTTCTGTGGCTGGCTGTGAAGTGCCGAGGGCAAAAGGTGACATAGCAGTATCAATGATATCTGCGCCAGCCTCCACTGACTTCAGATATGTCATAGAACCTACGCCGGAAGTATAGTGGGTATGCATCTCGATGGGGATGCTGACAGCTTCTTTCAGCGCTGTCACAAGATCTGTGGCCTGGTATGGGCAGAGCAGTCCTGCCATATCTTTTACACAGATAGAGTTTGCACCCATGTCCTCGATTCTCTTTGCCAGATCCACCCAGTATTCCATTGTATAGGCATCCCCCAGGGTATAGGACATAGCCACCTGTGCGTGCGCCTTCTCCTTGTTTGCCGCCGTAACTGCTGTCTGCAGATTTCGGATATCATTCATACAGTCAAAGATACGGATAATGTCTATGCCATTAGCGGCTGATTTCTGCACAAAATATTCTACCACATCATCTGCATAAGGACGGTACCCAAGAATATTCTGCCCTCTGAACAGCATCTGCAGCTTAGTATTCTTAAAACCATCCCGGAATTTACGGAGTCTGTCCCATGGATCCTCATGGAGGAACCTCAGGGAGGCATCGAATGTAGCGCCGCCCCAGCACTCTACAGCATGGTACCCTACTTTGTCCATTTTATCTACGATAGGCAGCATCTGCTCTGTTGTCATTCTCGTGGCAATCAGGGACTGATGCGCGTCACGCAGTATTGTCTCTGTTATTTTAACTGGTTTCTTTTCTATCTCTGCCATTTATTTGTCCTCCATTATTATTTAACCCCAAAAATAGCCATAAATGTCCCGGCTGCCACGGCAGTACCGATAACACCCGCCACATTTGGCCCCATCGCATGCATCAGCAGGAAGTTTGTTGGATCTGCCTCTGCCCCGACCTTCTGTGAAACTCTGGCCGCCATGGGGACCGCGGAAACACCTGCGGAACCAATCAGCGGATTTACCTTTCCGCCGGATAATTTACACATGATTTTACCGAAAAGCACACCTGCAGCAGTACCAAATGCAAATGCAATCAAACCGAGAATTACGATTTTGATGGTATCCATATTCAGGAATGCCTCTGCACTTGTGGTAGCCCCTACTGATGTGCCGAGCAGGATTACAACGATGTACATCAGGGCATTTGCTGCAGTGTCTGTAAGCTGTCTGACCACACCAGATTCCTTGAACAAGTTGCCAAGCATCAGCATACCTACCAATGGAGCTGTTGTAGGAAGAATCACACAAACCACGATGGTAACAATAATCGGGAAAAGAATTCTCTCCAGCTTTGAAACTGGCCTCAACTGATCCATCTTGACTTGGCGCTCTTTTTTCGTTGTAAGGAGCTTCATAATCGGCGGCTGTATGATCGGAACCAGGGACATATATGAATATGCCGCCACCGCAATGGGTCCCAGTATGGCAGTCTGCTGCAGCTTCCCGGCAAGGAAAATAGATGTAGGGCCGTCTGCACCGCCAATGATAGAAATAGCTGCCGCAGCCTTGTCTGAAAATCCCATAGCCATAGCGCCGAGGTAGGCTGCAAAAATACCGAACTGTGCTGCCGCACCGAGAAGAAAACTCTTCGGGTTGGCAATCAATGGCCCAAAGTCTGTCATCGCCCCTACACCAAGGAAAATCAAAGATGGCAGAATTGACCATTCGTCAAGCATATAAAAGTAATAGAGAAGTCCTCCTGTTCCATTGGCAGCATCTTCTGCATGAAGCATAATATCTGGATAGATATTGACCAGCAACATACCGAAGGCTATAGGAACAAGCAGCAGCGGCTCAAAGCCGTGCCTAATTGCTAAATAGAGGAACACACATGCAACCGCAATCATGACCAGGTTTCCTATGGTCAGATTCATAAATGCGGTCTGCTGCACGAGGTTTCCCAGCGTATTTGAAATATATTCCATTTGTCAAACCTCCTGGTGAACTAGTTTAATGTAGCTAACACTGCTCCTGCTTCCACCGCATCTCCTACTGCTACATCAATGCTGGCAACTGTTCCTGCCTCCGGGGCTACTACAGGTATTTCCATCTTCATTGCCTCAATGATGACAACTGCATCACCAGGCTGTACACTCTGTCCTACATTTGCTTCAATTTTAAATACTTTTCCGGCTGCCCCTGCTTTTACCTGAATACTTCCTGCTGAACCAGACTTAGCAGCTGCTGGTGCCGCTGGTGCTGCCTTCGGCGCTGCAGCCGGCATCGGCCTGGGTGCAGCCACTGGTGCGGGAGCCGCTCCTACCCCATTTTCTTCCACTGTTACATCATACACATTTCCGTTTACTGTAATTGTATAATTTTTCATCTCTTAATCTCCTCCTGATTAACTCCATTTATTTGATTTTCTTCTCTTTATGGAACGGACCACAAACCCATCTGTGGAAGTACCTTCGGATGCAGCAATTGCCGCTGCAATTACTGCTGCAAGCTCTCCGCCGTCGTCTGATGCCTGTACAGCCTCCGCTGCAGGCTCTGCCGCCTTAGCAGGAGCCGGCTCTGTATTTACGGCCTCTGCCTTTTTACTGAATTTCTTTTCAATTGCAGGGATAAACTTAAATAAAGAAATAATGAATGAGATGAAAATCAATACAACAAATACAGTTCCCATTCCCAGTATTGTATTAAGTCCCGCCTTCTCCAGAATCTCGCCGGTTGTATAATTGGCATTCACCGTCAGGCTTTCCAGGTTCATCTTCTCGTCAAAAGCAAAAGAAAGTTCTCCATCCCTATTCTCAAAGTCTGCCTCTGCACTAAGCGTTGCCCCGCTGTTTGAAGTCTCCAGCCGGTATTCTCCCATATCTATAAGTCCGCCGCATTCTTTGATTCCGGCCTTCCATGCTTCTATCATTGCCAGGAAGTCGTCTGACTCAATGGGCAGCCCTGACTGCAGCAATGTCAGGTTCAGCTCAAGGTCAGACATCTCAGAAAACCCTTCAAAATCACTTTCAGCCATGTTATTAAAACTCTGGATGACTGTGTCTGCATACTGCTGCATCATGTCCTGATCATATTGTGCTGTGTCGGCTGCTTTGCTCCCACATCCTGTAAAGCTGAGGATGAGGAGTAAAACAAGCCCTGTTAAACTGATTTTTTTCTTCACTTCGCCTCACCTCACTAAACCGTACCGTGTTTTTTGTCCGGACGATCCTCTCTCTTTGTGAACAGCATCTCAAATGCTCCAATTACATATTTCCTCGTATCTGCCGGTTCAATGATTGCATCTACATATCCCCTTCTTGCAGCAGAAAGTGGACTGGACTGCAGCTCTTTATATTCAGACGCCTTTTCTTTCAGCGTCTCAGCATCCGCATCTTCATACATAATCTTCGCGGCCAGGCCAGAATCCATCATGCCGATCTCAGCTGAAGGCCATGCATAGACCATATCCGCGCCGATAGATTTGCTGTTCATGGCTACATAAGCGCTTCCAAATGCCTTTCCTACAATCACATTTACCTTGGGAACCGTGGCATTGGCAAATGTATATGTGAGTCTCGCAACGGCTCTCGCCATGTTCTTTTCAGACTCCACGGTAGCGGCAAATCCTGAAATATTTGTAAGCGTCAGGACTGGGATTGAGAACGCATCGCAGAAATTCACAAAATCAATCGCTTTCTTACATCCGTCCACTGTCAGGGCGTTGTCAAACTCCTCTGCGGCGCTGCCATCCTCGCCGTATACTTTAGAGCGGTTGGCAACGGCGCCCACAGTCATGCCGTTTAAACGGATGAACCCTGTCACCATGTCTTTTGCATATTCCTTCTTTGTCTCAAAGAAAACATGGTTGTCAGAAATTGCTGCAAGGGCAATGCCTGTATCTTCTGATGCATTGGCAATATCTGCACAGGCGCGGTTCAGGTCATCTGTACATTCTGTGTAGGAAAGGTCGTCCTCATTATTTGCAGGAATCATGCAGGCCAAAGTACGGATCTGCCCGAGAATCTCTGCCTCCTCACCGATGCCATCCACTAAGCCTGCTGTCTTGCTCTGGTATTCTGGGGTGGCTGTGTCACATTTGGACATCTCATTTCCCTCCAGTGCATTAGGAGAATTTACAAATAATCTGCCCTGGCTGCTTTCCATAAAAGTAAAATCTGTCAATCCGGGAACAACAGCAAGGCCGCCGCCGCACATTCCGAATACAGCAGTGATCTGCGGAATCACGCCGGAAGCCATAGACTGCTTAAAATACAGGCTTCCAAAAGCCTCCAGCGCATCCGTAGCCTCCTGTAGCCTTAAACCGGCACAGTCTACCATACCGATGACTGGAGCCCCCATTTTCATTGCCATATCATAAATATTTGCAATCTTCTTTGCGTGCATCTCGCCCACTGCCCCCTTCAATACAGTAGCATCCTGGCTGTACACATACACAAGATTGCCATCAATCACCCCGTAACCAGTGATGACACCATCTGCCGGAGTGTCTTTTTTCTGCAGGTTGAAATCTGTGTTCCTGGCTGTAACAGCACCGCCGATCTCAACAAAGCTCCCCTCATCAAGCAGCATGGCAATTCTTCTGCTCGCCGGGTTTTCTGTAGCGTTGTAGCTCATATCCTAGCCCTCCATATTATAAAATTTGTTTAAAATAAAACCAAAATTTCTGCCTATTCTAGTATATAATACTTAATACAAAATTTCAATTCATAAATACAGATTCTGATATTTTTTTCACAGTCCTTGGAAACACCACAAGTAAATTTTCGGCATGCCAAAATTTACTTGCTAAAACATACCCTGAAATTATATTTGTATGGCCAGAGTATTATAATAGGAAGTATTTATAAAAACCTTATGAAAATTTGTAAATAAATTATAAATTTTTATTTGTTCTTTCCTATAAACTATGGTACAATTTCTTCATGGAGAAATTTTTGACAAAGAAGGAGGTTTTTCAAACTCTGGGAGGATACTAGATATCCTCAGCATCTAGCACCATGTCAGTGCAGCACTATAAAAAACTAATTGGAGGGTTTTTATTATGGAAACAGCAAAAAAGAAGAGACCTTTTGGCTTTTATGTCTGCTCTTTGGGTTTCACATTTGAGCGTTGTGCATTCTACACAGTAAAATATTTACTGGCCATCTGGATCGCAACAAACGCTGCTGGCGGCGGCTTGGGGTTGACCGATGCCAAGGCAGCTTCCATGTCAGCTTTATTCGTGGCATTTACTTACATTACACCAATTTTTGGCGGATACATCGCTGACTACTGGTTAAGTCCAAGAATCTGTGTTATCGCAGGTATGATTCTTATGGGACTTGGCTACCTGTGTACATGGCAGGCCCACTCTACAGGACTTGTGTGGGCAATGATCATCCTTGTTTCAGTAGGAACTGGTTTATTCAAGGGTAACCTTTCCGGTGTAAACGGCCTGTTGTTCGAGGACAAAGATGAACTGAACACTGCATTCTCCATCCAGTATTCTTTTGTCAACGTGGGTTCATTCATCGGAACTACATTTATCGCAATCCTGCCGGCAACTTTTGGTGTCAGCTACAACTTCGTATTCTTACTCTGCGCAATCTTCCTTTTTGTAGACGCAATCTGGTTTGCAGCTAACTCAAGATCTCTGGGAGAAGCAGGAAAGAAACCTTTCAAAAATGACCAGAGACAGTTTGTTGACAGCAACAAAAAGAAAGATGAAGCGAACAAACCTCTTACAGCAGGGGACAAAAAACGTATTGCCGCTATCATCCTCGTAACACTTTGTTCTGTTGTATTCTGGATGGTTTGGTATCTGGCTTACATGCCTGCATACTATCACTTCGGATGGGGCGACGGCGCTGACTTTTTAAACCATGCCAACTGGTATATCGGAAGCTTCCAGGTTCCGACTGCATGGTTTGACTCTGTAAACGCCCTTACATGTATCGTTCTTGGTCCAACACTGGCTATGGTATGGGCCAAAATGGCAAAAAGGCCGCAGGGCGATATGAGTATGTTCAAGAAAACAGCTTTAGGCATTATCCTTGTAGGCTGCGCTTTCGTGGCAATGGTAGCTGCTGATTTCATCAGGGGCGACGGCCAGGCATCTCTTATCTGGATCGTGCTCGTAGCACTTTTGATGTCCATCGGTGAGATGATCTTCTCTCCTCTTGGAAACTCCTTCATCACTATGCTGGCTCCCGCAAAGGTTCTCGGACTGCTGCTTGGCTTCTGGCCAATCGCCGTATTCTTTGCAAACAGTATCTATCCTGCACTGTATTCATACTTGAAGACAGTTTCATTCCAGGCTGGATATGGGGTGCTCGCAATTGTGGTAATTGTGATTGGAATTATCCTATGGGCATTCAGCGGTAAGCTTGATAAACTTGCTGCGGAAGATTAATTACTAAATTCCGCCCACTAAACAGTATGTATCTTTATACCGTGGGCAGACCTGCGTCGCTGCAGGATACAAAATGGGCCGGGGCATTATGCCCCGGCCCATTGCCATACAGCCCACATAATTTCATCTGTCTATATCCTCTGATCATATTCCAAAACTGATAAAGGCCCCGAATGCAACGCATCGGGGTCTTTGACCTTTTATTTCCTATTCCTGAACTGTACTGGAGTCGTATTATACATTTTCTTAAATATCCGGTTAAAATGCTCTACATTCTGATAGCCGACTGATTCAGCAATGCTTTCCACTGTAGCGCTGCTGCCCTTGAGCATTGCCCTGGCTTTCTTCATTCTGACCTTTTTTAAAATATCGCCAAAGGTCATACCTGATTTTTCTTTGATATACTTAGATAAATAAGGCTTGGAAAGATAAAATTTCTCAGATAAATCATCCAGCGTCACGTCCTTATAATTTGCATAAATGTAATTGGTTATCTCCAAAAGCCGCTCATCCTTGCAGGATTCTGAATTTTTAATGTCGTCCAGCTTATTTACGGCAACTACCAGCGCTTCTACAGAAGCTTTTATAATATCAGCATCAATGCCTACGCCCCAGTACTTTTTCTTATTGCATACCACGCCCACATATGCGACAGCCTTGGATGAAGAGCCCTTGGTGAGGGAATGTTCTTCATAAAAGGCCAGCTCATAGCTGATGTCAAAGTAGTGCTTTATAGCATTGCTCACCGCATCTAAACGGCCGTTCCCCACTCCGGTTATCACCCGCTCACTGCCTGCATGGTGTATAACCGCATCCGCCACTATCCCATCCTCCTGCTTAAAATGGCATTCATCTAAAGTAAAGTTGGATTTTGCATTAATATAATGATCCTCGAAAATATGGTAAACCCAGTCAGGATCCAGTTCCTTGTGTGCCTTGTCGGATACATCCTTAACCAGATATCCCACTTCCTCTTTCATCTTCTCTGGAAGGCTGATTCCAAAACTCTGTTTCAGAATATAATTTACACCGCCCTTGCCTGACTGGCTGTTGATGCGTATTACGTCTGAATCATATCTTCTGCCCACATCCTTTGGATCGATGGGGAGATATGGCACGTTCCACTTCTGCAGTTTCTTTTCCTCTCTCCAGGACATGCCTTTGGCAATCGCGTCCTGATGTGAGCCTGAGAATGCAGTAAATACAAGTTCCCCTGCATAAGGTTGGCGGGGGGATACTTTCATTCTAGTAAGGCGCTCGTACACCTCACAGATTTCGCTCATATTTGAAAAATCCAATCCCGGATCCACGCCGTGTGAAAACATGTTCATGGCAAGGGTGATGATATCCACATTCCCGGTCCTCTCACCATTCCCGAAAAGAGTCCCCTCTATGCGGTCAGCACCTGCAAGGATGCCAAGTTCTGCATCACTGACTCCTGAACCGCGGTCGTTATGTGGATGGAGAGATAAAATTACATTGTCGCGGTATAAAAGGTTCTTATCAAAATACTCTACCTGGCTTGCAAATACATGGGGCATCGCATTTTCCACGGTAGTAGGGAGATTGATGATCGCTTTGTTCTCCCCGGAAGGCTTCCATATTTCCAGGACAGCATTGCAGACATCTAAGGCATACTCTACTTCTGTCCCCGGAAAACTTTCAGGACTATATTCAAATGTAAAGTTACCCTCCGTCTCCTGTGCAAGCTGTTTCAGTAGCTTTGCCCCGTCAACCGCAATCTGCTTTACCTCTTCTTTATCTTTCCGGAAAACCTGCTCTCTCTGAGCCACGGAAGTCGAATTATATACATGGATTACAGCATGGGGAGCGCCCTTTACTGCCTCAAAAGTACGCTTTATAATATGTTCCCTGGCCTGGGTCAGAACCTGTATGGTGACATCATTGGGAATCATATTCTGTTCGATAATTGTTCTTAAAAATTGATATTCTGTCTCCGAAGCAGCGGGAAAACCTACCTCTATCTCTTTAAAGCCTACCTCCAGCAAAAGCTGGAAAAATTCTATCTTCTCATCCAATCCCATAGGTTCAATCAACGCCTGGTTCCCATCCCTTAAATCCACACTGCACCAGGCTGGGGAGGTATCAATATGGTCCTTTTTCACCCAGTCATAACATGGTTCTGGCGGCATAAAATACATCTTTTCATACTTTTCATAGTTGTTCATAATGACATCTCCTTATATTATATCAAATTAATTGTCTTTTTTTATCTTCATCTATACTAACATAAGAACACGCCCTTATCCAGTGGTAAATTTAATCATTTATATTGATTTTTTTTATTATTCACTTCTAATTTTATGGCTTTACCAAAGGCCTCCATGTAAAAATATAATATTTGATGATTTTAGGAATTCTTTATGCTGCTGTTTTTCCCGGAGATAAGGGTTTAGGAGGCTCCATAAAATATAGATCAAATATCGTTTTAAAATACCAGGAGAAAGTCTTTTCAGACACCCCTGATGTTGTAACCACATCATAGGCCCTGATCTTTTCCCCATTCAGCATATATGTGACTTCCCCTACTTTCTGCCCTTTTGACACAGGGGCCGTGAGAATTTCCTCCTTATGCAGGGCAATATCTATCTGCTCATCTTTCCTTAGCAGCATCCTCAGCTCTTTTTCCTCCCCCACTGTCTCAAGCGGAACAGCTATTTCTGTTTTAAAAGGCTCTTCATTGTCAGCCCCATTTTTGACCAGGATATTCCCAGGATCTGTTTCCTGCCAGATTTCCCGGTACTCATAATTTTCCAACCCATAATTCATGAGTTTTTTGGTGTCCGCCCATTTGTAGCTTTTATTGTTGGGCCAGCCACAGGCCAGCAAAGCCACAATAAAAGTTCGTTCTCCCTGCCTTAAGGAACCCACATAACAATACCCTGCATCTCCTGTAAAGCCTGTTTTACCTGAAAGGGCGCCTTCCATCATCTGCAGAAATGCGTTGTGGTTTGTGCAGGAATATGACCTTTGGCCCGAACAGTCTGTAAACTGGTAGCTTCCCGCCCTTGTTATTTCGAGAAACATACTTTTCTGGGGGGAGTCCATAATACAGTACTTCATAATCCTCGCCAGATCCTCTGCTGTGGTGTGGTGGGTTCCCTTTTCATCCACCGCATCCAGGCCATTAGGGGTAATAAAATATGTATTGCCACAGCCTAGCTGTTCTGCCTTTGCATTCATCATATCCGCAAAGCCTTCCACGCTTTTCCCGATATTCTCGGCAATAATAACGGCAGAATCATTATGTGATTCCAGCATCAGGGAATAAAGGAGATCCCTTAAATAGAACTGCTGCCCGGCCGTCACCCCCAGATGCACTTTAGGCTGGGAGGCCGCATAATCACTGACTTCCATCTGTTCATCCAGCTTTCCATACTCCAGCGCCAAAATGCAAGTCATAATTTTCGTGGTACTGGCCATGGCCTTCTCCTGCTGCCCGTTTTTTGAAAATAAAACACGCCCACTGTCCGCATCCATTAACACTGCCGACTGGGCGTATAAATTGTCCGGCTCTCCTTCTGCTGCCTGTATCTCAGGCATACGGCCCTTCCCAGGAAAAAGGCTTAAAAAGCATAGACTAATTATACAGAGAACCGACGTCCATCTTCTTTTATGTACAGGCAATTTTCTTACTGTTTTTCCTTCTCTCTCCCTCACGCTCGTTTTCGCTCCAACTATATACTATTATTAGTATGTATGCAAAAAAAGAGCAGGGTAGAACCTCCCCTGCAAAGCTCTGTCATATATCCAGCTTTAGCTGTGCCTCGTCTTCTGCCTCCTCCTTAAAATGCTGCATCTGTTCTGGATTCACTGTGGGAAGCTCATCCAGAGACTGGACGCCAAACCTGCGCAGAAACTCTTCTGTGGTTTTAAACAGAAGAGGCCTGCCAGGAGCCTCCATCCTTCCGGCTTCTTCCGCAAGGCCGTACTCCACCAGCTTGCTGACTGCATGGTCTGATTTTACCCCCCTGATCTTCTCGATTTCCAGCTTTGTCACAGGCTGCCTGTATGCGATAATGGAGAGTGTCTCCAAAAGCACGTCTGTGAGTATAAACTTTCTGGGCTGTTTTGCAATCCGTATTAAGTATTCATACATTTCCTTCTTTGTGCACATCTGAAAAGAATTTTCCAGCTCTATAATACGGATTCCTCTATCTTCTGATTCGTACTTGTCCATCATATTATGGATTATTTTTTTGGTTGTACTTTCATCATGGCCTATCACAGACGCAATCTTCCCCAGCTCCACGGATTCCCCCACCGTAAAGAGGATTGCTTCGATAGCTCCCTGCAGCTTTTCTATTTCCATATCTTTATCCATCCCTTTCAAATCTGTGAGTCAATCATCATATCCCCACAGGTTCCCTCCTGTTCTACACGGATAGTCCCCAGCTTCATCAATTCCAGAACTGCCAGGAATGTCACCACAATATGCATACGGCTTCCCTGCTTCTCCAACAGCTGCCTGAAGCTAAATCGCCGGTGCTTCCTGGCATAGTCCTCTACATAAGATAACTTCACGGGAAGTGGAACTTCTTCTTTTTCTATTTTTCCGAACTTACTCCTGACCGGGTCAATCTTATCATCCTGGCGCCTCATCACGTCTGTAAATATGTCATTTAACTTCTTAAGCGTCAAATCTCCCAGAAGGGCATCCAAATCCACCGGCTCCACATACTCTTTTACCTCCTCGGGAAGCGTAGGCTTCTTATAAAGCACCTGGTCCGCCTCTACCTGCCTGTCCTTTAGCTCATAGGCCATATATTTATACATTTTATATTGAAGGAGCTGTTCTACCAGTTCCTGCCGTGGATCCTCCTCCTCGCCATCCTCATTGATTTCTTTTGGGAGGAGCATCCTGCATTTTATGTCAAGGAGTGTGGCGGCCATGACAAGGAATTCGCTCATGACGTTCAAATCCTCCTGTTTCATATTGCGTATATACTCCATGTATTGATTTGTGATCTCCACGATAGGTATATCATAAATGTCGATTTTATTTTTATCTATCAGATGAAGGAGAAGGTCCAAAGGACCTTCGAACACTTCCAGCTTCACCGGTATTCCCATAGCTTTTCTCTCCACTTTTGGATTTTGGCACTGTATTTCATTATACGGGAATTTTCATGAATGTACAAGTGTTTTGTACGGCCTGAGAGTAATGGCGACCACTTCTGCATAATTGCAGAACCGCATATTCACTGTATGCGTGCCTAAGCCGCGGCTGACAGCGATTGCCTGGCCATCCTCAACTGTCATCTCGCCGGAATATTTTGGGAAAAGGATGGCCTGGGGCGTAATGATCCCTCCCAGGCCCGGGATGCGTATAATTCCCCCGTGTAAATGGCCTGATACTGTAAGATCAGCCCCCCAGCCTCTATATGCGGGGAAATATACAGGGTTGTGGGCCAGGAGAATCTGAAACTTATCCCTATGGGCACGTCCAATACATTTTTGAATGTCCCCTGGAGCCACTGTATGTCTTTTGAACTTCTTATAGGTATAAAGAGGCAGCTCCAGGCCATATATTTGTACGCGAAGCCTGTCCAGCATAATCTCAGCTTTCTCATTTTCCAACATATGGACACCTGCGCCCAACAGCCTGGCCTTATATTCACGAAAGGCTGCCCCGCCATATTTTTGGGGCATTTCTTTCATCCGCTGCTCGTGGTTTCCCAGACTATAATACACAGGGCATATGGACGGAAGCATACTGACAAAGTTCAGTCCATTCTCATAGGCAGGTTCTTCCTTTCCTATCAGCATATCTCCTGCTATCAAAATCAAATCTGGGTGTTCTTCCTTGACAGCCTGTAGCAGCCTTTCATTGTTGTCCCCATAGGTTTTATTATGCAGGTCTGCCAACAGCAGAATCTTCTTCTCACTATCTAACGCCTTTAATTTTGGAACACTAAGACTATACCGGGTAATTTTAAAGAATCCAAGCTCTCTTTTTGACTCTGCCAGAAATACAGCGGCCAGTCCCAGTAGGACTGCTAAGATCCCCTTAATCATCCAGCTGTCCTTCCACGATGGCAACGCCCGAGCTTGTACCCAGCCTGTCTGCGCCTGCTTGTACCATGGCCTTAGCCGTCTTAGCCGAACGGATGCCCCCTGAAGCCTTTACCCCCATGACAGGCCCTACCGTCTGCCGCATCAACCCGATATCCTCCACAGTTGCCCCTCCTGTGGAAAACCCGGTGGATGTTTTCACAAAATCCGCCCCGGCCTCCTTACAAATCCTGCATACCTGTACTTTCTCCTCATCCGTAAGCAGACATGTCTCAATAATTACTTTCACACATATACGATCCCCGGCTGCATCTACCACAGATGTAATATCCTCTTTGACATACTCCCAGTCTCCACTCTTAATCATACCTATGTGTGCCACCATATCCACCTCATCTGCCCCGTCCCTGACAGCTGCAAGCGTCTCTCCCACCTTTCCCTCTGTGGACATTGCCCCCAGCGGGAACCCCACAACTGTACAGACCTTTACATCACTTTCCTTCAGCCTCTGTGCACAATAATATACAAAACTAGAATTTACACAGACTGAATGAAATCCACATTCAACAGCCTCACGGCATAACTTATCCACATCCGCCTTCGTAGCCTCCGGCTTTAAAACCGTGTGGTCGATCATCCTCGCAAAATCCATAACTCCCTCCTTAATTGTATTCTAGTATACAATTTAAAAATACCCGTTTATTTTACTATCCTACCATTTTTTAGTACCAAATACAAATTATTGTTGGTTTTGGTACACCACTGAGTTCAATTTAGGACGTAACCTTTTGAAAAAAGGTTACGTCCTAAAATAACCTACCACCTTCTTCAAATAGTCTAAAAATCCTGCTTTCTCCACATCTTTGGTAATAACTACATCAATTTTCCCTATTTCTTTCCCATCTAATTCATATGTCAGGCTTCCTGCAATATCGCCTTTTTTAACAGGTGCGTCCATGTCTTTCTTTAATTTAAGTTTTTTGGTGATGCCGGAAAGGTCTTCTCCTGTAGTATTTAAGTAACTGAAGGTTTTATTGTATTCGCATGGCACGCTTTCCTCCACACCGCCTTTTATTTTTATGTTGCTCAGCGCTTCAGGGTTTTCGTCTTTGTAAAGCTGGCATTTTCCGAAACCATAGTTGAGCAGTGCCGTGGCATCCCTAAACCGTGCTTTTGAATCTTCTGCGGCCATGATAACAGAAATCATTTCAATATCGTTCTTTTTCGCTGTTGCAGACACGCAGAATTTAGCCAAACCCGTAGACCCAGTCTTCAAACCTGTTGCGTATTCATATTGGCGGACGAGCTTGTTTGTGTTTGTAAGTCCAAATTCTGTAGTACCTTTTTTGGTTGTATGCGTAATATTCTCCATCCATATCATACAATAATCGTGTATCTGTGGGTATTTCGTAATCAGCTCCCTTGACATCAGGGCAATATCTCTGGCAGTGGTCACATGTCCGTCCACGTCCAGTCCATTGCAATTGACAAAGTTTGTGTTCTCCATCCCCAGTCCCTTTGCCCTCTCATTCATCTGCCTGACAAATTCTTCCTCACTTCCAGATATGTATTCTGCCATGGCCACACAGGCGTCGTTGGCGCTGGCCACGGAAATGCATTTTAGCATTGTATCCACGCTCTGGGTTTCCCCCGGCTCTAAGAATACCTGGGAACCGCCCATGGAGGCAGCATATTCTGATGTAGTCACCTCATCTTCCGCCTTTATTTTCCCTTCCGCCAATGCGTCAAATATAAGCAGCATGGTCATCACCTTTGTGACACTGGCCGGTGGGCGGGGTGTATCCGCATCTTTTTCATAGATAACTTCCCCGGTAGATGCTTCCATCAATATAGCGGACGGGGCGCTGACCTCTGGGCCTGCATTTTGGGCAGGGGCCCCCTCCTCACCGGCCGTCTCAGCATTCTCACCCTGTGCGGCCTCCTCCGTATCTTCATAGACAATATACTCTTTCGCCGGCATTGCATACACGTTTTGCACACACAGCAATGCACTTAAAAATACTGCCAGAAATTTTTTCATAAAAAACTCCCTCTGCCACATTGTCTATTAACAATATAGTAGAAGGAGTATATAAATAGAACCCAAAACTTACGGAATCTTCACTGCATACTTTACCACACCATCCTCCCTGCCTTCAAAAATAGTGTATGCCTCAAGAATGTGCTCCAGGGATGTCCTATGAGTAATCATGCATCCTGCATCCAGCCTTCCCTGTGCAATTAACTCCAGAATCTTTCCGCAATCTGCTGCATCCACGCCTCCAGTTTTAAAGGTCAGGTTCTTTCCATACATATCCGGCAGGGGCAATATCTGAGGTTCCTCATACATAGCCACGATCCCGACAACAGCATTAGGGCGCGCAATCCTCCATGCCATCTCAAAAGTATCGCTAGTTCCGGCGGCCTCCAGCACAAAATCCGCTCCTCTCTGTCCAGTCATTTCCCTGACGGCTCTGTCCACATCATCCCTGCATGGATTCAGAGCCAGATCGGCCAGTCCATTTTTTTGTATCAGTTCCAGCCGCCTCTCGTCAATATCAATACCTATAATCTTCTTTGGATGATACAGCCCTACACACATCATGGCTGCCATGCCTGCAGGCCCGGCTCCTAATACGGCTACCGTATCTTCTGGCCCAACATCCGACATTTTGGCTGCCCAATATCCAGTAGACAATAAATCCCCTGTGAAAAGCGCAGCCTCATCACTGACACTGTCAGGAATCCTTGTCAGCCCATTATCAGCAAAGGGGATCCTGGCAAATTCGGCCTGCCCGCCGTCAATCCTGCACCCTAAGGACCATCCCCCATCTTGATCTGTACAGTTGTTTACATAACCTTTTTTACAGAAATAACAGTTCCCACAGAAAGATTCCACGTTCACCGCCACACGGTCCCCTGGTTTCACCTTCTTTACCTCAGGCCCCGTCTGTTCCACAATACCCACAAACTCATGCCCCAATATAATATTTTCCTCTGCCCTTGGTACCGCCCCGTGGATTATATGTAGGTCACTGGAACATATTGTAGCCAGAGTCACCCGTATCACTGCATCGGTATCCTTTAAAATCTCCGGCATCGGGCGCTCCTTTAGTGCTATTTTCCCTCTCCCCTCATAAACAACTGCCTTCATCTTCCACACCTCCTGCTGTATGACTTTTTGAAATGATTATTTTGAAATGCTGTACTGCGGCTCTATCCTCAGATCATTTTCAGCAATGCCTCTATCCCAAATAATTTTTCATTTCCCAGCAATTCTTCCATCTTTCTCCGGTTAAAATCAGAATGTTCTACTTCCCTGGAATACCTGCATGCAGCCTCTTGGATCTCCACAGCAGAAATATCCCCTCCATTCTGAATCCACAGAGCGTCGGCCATTTCTCTTATAAATATAGTATTAAAAAATGAAAATTTTACTTTTCCCCACGCATCTCCATCATAGACCGCGCCGCAGAAATAAACAGACAAAAAGTAAACCATAAGCTGCTCCCACATGACTTCAAACTGGATCTCATACCCAGCCTTATCCCTATTGCCGCTCTGTATATAGAATTTTGGCAGTATTCCCTGTATGGCTGCCTCTTTGCCCCACTTATGCCTGGAGAGGACATCCCTTTTCTGCCTCAAATATCTGCGCCAGTCCTTTCTCAGCACTTCCAGGCAGTCCAGTATAGAAAAGGCATTTTCCATAATCTTCTTATAAACTTGCGGGTTCTGCCCTTCATAACCTGCCATTTGCCCGGCGAACCATTTCCTTGCTTTTCTCCCCTGATACCGCTTTAGAAGACTGTCTGCCCCAAACAGGGCATTTCTATTCATTCTCTGCTGTAAGTCATGGCCCAGGGCCAGTACCATGGCCATCCTGACCTTAAAAGGAGTATCCCTTTCCTGCAAAATCTGGTACATAACATCCCTTGTATCCATCAGTTTCGTGAAAAGCAAGAAATCAAAATTCTCATATTCCCCTTTCTCCTCCCTGGGGATATTCTTTGTCACAAACTTAACACATTCCTTTTCCCTTAAAATCAATTCCGCTGCCCCAGGGCAGGATAAGGAAAGCGTCACCTCCCGCAGTCCCTCGAATGCTTCAATATGCCTGGGGTACATCCTGCAGGTGCGGCAAAATAAACTTTTCCCCCCTTCGAGGTAAAGATCGCACAAGTTCTCTTCATTTAAAAAAGCACAGCGTCCTTCATACTGACGAAATACCTGATTCCCCTTATCTATTTCGTTATAAAGCCTGTTCCTGAGGGTTCCCCCTACTTTCCTATAACGCCTTAATGAGTGTTTATCAATCCCAATCTGCCACCCTGCACAGCATGTATCCGGGCAGCTTCCTGCCAGGCACTGAAATTTGCTGTAATATTGTGGTACTGTATATTGCATATATATTTCTCCTCTATGCCGGCTTTTATATTTTCTCTTTCATTTTCTAAAGTTGCAGCGCCATTCCCTTTACAGACAAAGACGCATTTGAGGGTCTTTGAGAGATTTCATTTTCTTTTTCACAACCTTATCTCCACTACTTAACTGGCTGCACAAAATCGGCGCGCCCACATCAAAGGCGACCCGGGACCTTGCCAGCAGACTGTCACTATAATTGGCATAGCAATACAGACACCCGTTCCTGCATGTATTATAGGCGCCAATATCTATACTTTCTGCGCAGCCGCAGTACGCCCGCTGGGATGTATCCTTTTTCACATTGAGCTGGCTGCCAGTCAGCTCTTCGATTAACTTTTTGTCAATGCAGCAGCCATGTTGGATTCCTGCTGACGCCAAATCTATTTCCTCTGCACAGGTACATATCTCTATGTCATGTGCGGCCCCAATATCCGCCAACTGCCCGGCAAATTCTATAAGACTGGGATTTGTAAGCCTCTCTGCATTCAGCAGGCCTGCGTTTGCCTTTGTCCGCCTGTATGGATCCATAAAACTGATCATGGCCCTGCGGGTGCTGCCCTCCAGCATCTCTGCCAGTCTTGTAAATGCCTGGATATGGTATGCCTGTGTGTATCTGGAATTAAAAAAGATAGGGTCATATCTCCAGATTACCCTCTCGCTCCCAATCCTTTCAGCCAGTTTGGAAAATACTGTGGCAAGGTATTTTTTATCTGCCAGGGCTGGCTCTACATCTTCCTTGTAACCTGTCAATGTGAATTGAAAATAATACATAAATTCACGCAAAAGTCCCAGCCTTCCCAACATAGGTTCTGGATTCTTAGTCCAGAATACAATTGCATCTACTGTTTTTGGAGTAATCTCAATTTCATGAATCTGCCTTATATTAAAAGGGTTGCGCACATATACCCTTTTCTCTTCCAGCCGGTTAAAAAACCATTCTGTATAACAGCATGGTATATCTGTCCTTCTGCTCACACTTAGAATCATCTAGGTCCCCCCCTTTAAAAACATTATAGCATTTCCCTGATTTTCAGTCATTCTTTTTCTATTTTGGGATAAAATTTTATTATTTTTTATTCCCGCAGGCAGCGGGCCAAGCGGACATGCTTACATGTCCAGTTAGTTGGCGGCTGCCTCCAGGAACTAATACCCTGTTGCCTGCATCGGGTCTCTGGCTAATAACCTAAATTTCATCATGGCTGGACAAACTCCAGCCACTTTATAATAATCAGTATGAACTTGAGAAACCCGTACATACTAACCTTATGAGGGCCGCAGTTTGCTGACAGGCCGGCTGCGGCCGCAAGATTTCCTGAAAGGAGAATACAATTATGATATATAATGAAGAACTTCCCATAGGCTTTACAATGGCCCTTGCCCAGCATTCCGATGCACTGAATTATTTCTCAAAGCTCTCCCGCCCTGAACAACAGGAGATTATTGAGAAGGCCAGCCAAAAACACAGCCGGGAAGAAATGAGAAATTATGTAGAAAGCCTGTTCCAGGGCTGATATGCTGACTTTCCATACACAGCCATAAAACAATATCAAACGGCCTGCCGGAGATATTCATTGCACCTGTATATGTCCGGCAGTATCTTTTCTTGATTTTTCCAACTATATATCGTAATATAAACGTGGGAATTATGAATAATTAAGATAAGGAGGAGGCAATGGAAACCCGTACATATTATGAAATTCTCGGTGTGTCCAGAGAAGCAACTCTTGAAGAAATAACAGCTGCAAAGAATGCCCTGGCAAAAGTATACCATCCTGATGCCAATATGGGCAGTAATATAGATACTACATCATATATGCAGGAAATTTTAGAAGCTTACCGCATTCTTTCCGTCCCTGACAAAAGAAAGCAGTATGACCTCCAGCTGTCCGGCGGCACTGAACGGATATTCCGCACTTATACTGTGGAAAACCCTCAGCCTGGGGAGGAACCTAAGATTTCCTTTGCAACTTACTGGAATGCTGCCTACCGGCTGTATGAACTTGTGGCAGAGGGCGCCAGCCTGATGGATCTGAATACCAAAAAAGAAGGACTTCCCGCCAGGCTTTTAAAAAAACTGGGAAGGCGCAGCCGTTATGAAGCAGAAATTACTGAACAGCTGGCCGCCCTTGCCATGAACGCCGTGCAGTGTATCACCACACTTAAAATAGCCGATATCCCTATGGATTACTGGCAGCCAGATGCCATGAACTGGGTACTAGTCCGCTGGGGGCAGAAGCAGAACATGGACTATCACGTATTATTCTCTAAATACGATGCTTACATTGAGCAGAATAAAACAGGAACCGAACGGTTAAAGCTCCACGCACAGAATAGGCAGTTCCACAACAGCCTTAAGAAGCTCCTAAATTATGCGGCGCAGCCTTAGAGCAGATCAGGCCGCCCATTACAGTCCTACATAAATTATATAGAAAAGGATAAGAGTTGAAGTAAAATTATGAGACTTAGAAGTATACTTGCCATAAAGTGTGCCAAACTCACAAGCACACTGATCAAAAAACTAAACAGAGGGAGCGGGGTTACTTTCCCGGGATATGTGGCCCGCCTGATAGATCCCAGGATTCTTTCTACCATGTCCGGCATGGTACGTAAAAAGACTGTCGTCACTATGGGCACCAATGGGAAAACTACAACAAACAGTATTATATATCATGCCCTGAAAGCAGAGGGGGAAAAAGTAATCATCAACCGCACAGGCGCCAATATGCTTAACGGAATTATTTCTGCCTTTGTGCTGGCCACAGACAGCCGCTGCCGCCTGGACGCTGATTATGCCTGCATTGAGGTGGACGAGATTGCATCTGTGGGCGTGCTGCCCAGACTTAAGCCGGACTGCGCACTTCTCACAAATATTTCCAGAGATCAGCTGGACCGCTTCGGTGAAGTAGATATTACCTTCAATAAGCTAAAAACCGCCATATCCAGTGTCCCTGATACAGTACTGGCCATAAACTGTGACGATGTACTTTCCTATACACTGGCTCTGGAGAGTGGAAATCCTTTTGTCACCTATGGGATCAGCGAACAGATTTTCGACGATATTTCCCGTTCAGAAATCAGGGAAAGTATATTCTGCCGTTCCTGCGGCAAAAAACTGGAGTATGATTTCTTCCACTACGGCCAGCTCGGCATTTATCACTGCCCTTCCTGCGGCTTAGGGCGCCCTGACCCTGACTATACGGCCGAGAATATCCAGCTTCAGGATGGAGTGTATTCTTTTTTCATGGATGGCATGGACATACATTCTACTGCCCGCACGCCCTACAATATATACAATACATTGTCCGCCTATACGGCCCTTCGCGCGCTGGGGGCGAATACAGGACATTTTAAGTCTATGGCGGAGGCATTTGACTATGGCAATAACCGGGAAAGTATTTTTACTGTGGGCAACGCCTGTATCCAGCTCCACCTTGCTAAGAATCCGATTGGTTTCCAGCAGAAGATTTCTCTTGTACTAAAAGATACAAAGCCAAAAGATATTATCATCCAGATTAACGACACCTACCAGGATGGGGAAGATGTCTCCTGGCTCTGGGATGTGGATTTTCAGTATCTGGCTGACGCGCAGTGTAAATCTATTATTACGGCTGGCACCCGCCGCCATGATATGGGGCTCCGCCTTAAATATGAGGATATTCCCTGTGAATCCACTACAGATTTGCAGGCTTCTGTCACGGGCCTGCTTGCAGGCGGGACAGGCAATCTGTATGTAATCGTCAACTATTCCGGCCTTTACAGTACAAACCGTATGCTGACAAATCTTCAGGAATCACAGAAAGGAGATGCATAACTATGGACAGAAAACTGACAATAGGCCATTTATACCCGGATTTATTAAACCTTTATGGGGACCGGGGAAATATACAGTGTTTCAGGAAACGCCTGGAGTGGCGGGGAATAGAGGCCCAGGTCATCCCTTTCCTTTCCGGAGATGCCATAGATTTCCATAAATTAGATATTGTACTCTTGGGAGGCGGCTCTGACAGAGAGCAGGAATTGGTCTGCGGGCATCTTCAGAATATCCGCCGGGATTTCAAAGATTATGTGGAGGACGGCGGTGTTGTCCTGGCCGTATGTGGAGGTTATCAGCTTCTCGGCAAATATTACAGGACAGACAGCAAAACCATTGAGGGACTCTCTATTTTAGATATCACAACAGAATGGGAACCCAAACGCCTGATCCGCAATATTGTCCTGAACAGCCCTTTATTTGACACACCTGTTGTAGGCTTTGAAAACCACGGTGGCAGGACATATATTGGCAGCCACACCCCCTTCGGAAAAGTTTTTTTTGGCCTGGGGAATACAGGCAAATCAGGCTATGAAGGGGTAGTCTATAAAAATGTCATTGCCACCTACCTGCACGGCCCCCTCCTTCCTAAAAACCCCCATGTCTGCGATTATCTCCTTAAAAAGGCCCTGATCCGCAAATATGGACCTGACATCCGCCTAAATCCGCTTCCTGATGAGCTTGAAAAACTTGCAAACAGTTATATTTCCGGCCGTTACAGTGACAAAAAATATGTATTAAAAGAAACCATTAAAAGATATACTTAAACTCGTGCCATATGCCCGCACAGAACTATCTCCGCAGTTCTGTGCGTTTTTTTATTTATCTCATAAAGCCTGCCGGCCATTTAACATTGAAAGGTACCGGCCATTGGCATGGGCGGTCTACGTCCGGCAGGGGATACCCTCGGGTATAAATTATAACACATACTTTGATTTCCGCGGGCAGCGAGCCAAGCGGACATGTTTACAGTCCATTTGGCGACTGCCGCGAGGGTCTAACCCTCCGATGCCTGCATCACTGCCAGTTTAATGCCCCGTATACCTGCATCGGGGTCTTTGACTTCAGATGCATTCCTTCCCTGGCTTAAATTAGTACTAGAGTCTAATCAAATTTTTGTGTATAATAAAAAAATATTATGGCTTGATTATGTTATCTTATACTGAAATTAATATTCAGTATATCTAGGGGCATAGGTTGGGGGATGTCTTTAGATATACCAAGTACAGCGGATCATAAATTTCCACTATATCGGCACAGGGTGACTGCCCGAGTGTAAGATGTCTGCATGAAGCGCAGCGGCAGCTGCGGCCATTGAATACAACACAGCAATAGGGCAATCAGGCAAGTTGATATAGCAATGAATTTATATTCGCTGTACGAGCTGGGCACATTCCTGTCCTGCTGCCTATATAGGCCAAGGCAGTCCTTTGGGGCACGCCTCATGGGGCACATTTGCATCCGCCTGCCTGTATGGGCGTACATTGCGAGGGGGTTCAGGTATACATAGTCGGCATTTCAGACAATACAGTCTGGGGAATACAAAAATATTGATTGGAGTGATATGATGAGCAGCATCAAAAAACAAAAGAGCAAATTTGACCGCGTCCTCGGAAAGAAGGATGTCTTTTCTATCGCCTTTGGCGCCATGATCGGCTGGAGTTGGGTAGTTATGGCAGGCCAATGGATTTTGAAGGCCGGAACTGCCGGAGCCATGCTTGCGTTTGTCCTGGGCGGAATTATGATTATGTTCGTGGGCCTTACTTATGCAGAACTGACTTCCGCCTTGCCGCAGTGCGGAGGGGAACAAATATTCAGCCTCCGTGCCCTGGGGCCAAACTGGTCCTTCTTGTGTACCTGGGCAATTATTTTAGGATATGTGGGGGTCGTGGCCTTCGAAGCCTGTGCCCTTCCCACTGTGTTGGAATATATTGCCCCAGGAATTATGAAAGGTTATATGTATACTGTTGAGGGATTTGATATTTATGCCGTGTGGGTGGCCATCGGCGTGGTCAGCTCCATCATCATAACGATTGTCAACTATGTAGGGGTCAAGCCTGCCGCATATATGCAGGGAGTCTTTACATTTATTATTGTCAGCATAGGGGTCGTCCTCATAGGCGGCTCTGCTGTCAGTGGAGATGTTTCCCACACGAAGCCTCTGTTTGATAATGGGTTTGGGGGACTGTTATCCGTGGCAGTTATGACGCCTTTTATGTTTGTGGGATTTGATGTCATACCACAGGCCGCAGAAGAAATCGCTGTCCCCTTTAAGCAGATTGGTAAGATTATCCTGATATCCATTGGGTCAGCCATTGCATGGTATGCGCTTATTATATTTGCTGTTTCTCTGATGATGACCAAGTCGGATATGCAGACCTCTGTCCTGATTACGGCGGACGCTATGAAGAAAGCCTACGGCGGTCGGGCGATTATGGCAGATATCTTAATTATCGGCGGCATGGCTGGTATTCTATCCAGCTGGAATTCCTTCTTTATGGGAGGCAGCAGGGCCATTTATGCGTTAGCAGAGGCCAAATGCCTGCCTGCCTTTTTGACTAAGATCCACCCTAAATACAAGACCCCTTCCAATGCCATACTTCTTATCGGTGCAATCTCCTGTATCGCCCCGTTTTTTGGGAGGGCCATGATGGAATGGCTGACTAATGCCGGGGGGATCGGCGCTGTGACAGCTTATCTGATGGTATCTATTTCTTTTCTTGTACTTCGCAAAAAAGAACCTGGGCTTGCCCGGCCTTATAAAGTTAAAAACCATAGATTTATCGGCGGCATGGCAATTTTACTGAGCAGTTTCATGCTTATTCTTTATATGCCCGGGATGCCCTCCGGCCTGTCCTACCCTGAATGGATGATTATTGGCCTGTGGACCTTATTGGGCGTGGTATTTTATGCTTATGCAAAACGCAGGTTCCCTGAGTTTGGCCGTATACTGGATATTGACCTCCAGGAAATCAATAACCAGTAATATTTACACCTACAGTCAAAACCCCGATGCAAGCATACGGGGCATCAAACTAGCAGCGATGCAAGCGTCGGAATATTAGACCCTCGCGGCAGTCGCCAAATGGACATGTAAACATGTCCCCTTGGCTCATTGCCCGCGGGAATAAAAAGTCCTCCGGATATAATATATCGTATCCGGAGGACTTTCTATTATCTGCCCGTCAATTAATTTTTATTATTCTGGATAAAGTGTTTTAACCACTTCAGTCCCTGTATGACAGGCAGATTCAAGAGCGCCAGCCCATATACGGCCAACAGCTGCACCGGCGTCAGGGTCTGTACCTTAAAGACGCTCTGCAGTCCAGGGATCACCATAACTGCCGTTATGAGGAGAAGTCCCAGCAAAAACGCCCCAATTAAATATATATTATTAAGAAATGTTTTGCTGAACACTACCGGCATATCTGACTTACAATTAAAGCCATGGACAAGGCGGGCAGTACATAGAGTGCCAAATGCCATTGTACTGCCAAGCAGTGCATTCTGTCCCTTATATCCAACCAGAAAAGCAATCACTGTCGTCACGCCTATTGAAAACCCCTCGATCCCTATCTTCATGAGGAAGTCTTTTGTAAGGATAGATTCATGCATGGGCCTTGGTTTTTCCTCCATCACAGATTTACTGTGAGGTTCCAGGCCCAGCGCTATGGCCGGAAGGCTGTCTGTAAGCAGATTGATAAACAGAAGATGTACCGGGGCAAAGGGAACAGGCAGTCCGGCAATAGAGGCATAGAGGACAGCCAGTATTGCGCCAAAATTACCTGACAGGAGAAACTGTATAGAATTTTTAATATTCCGGTATACATTCCTGCCATTTTCAACAGCTTTGACAATTGTGGCAAAGTTATCATCTGTAAGGACCATAGAGGCCGCATCCTTGGACACCTCGCTTCCTGTAATGCCCATAGCCACGCCAATGTCCGCCTGCTTTAAAGCCGGCGCATCATTGACTCCGTCCCCAGTCATGGAAACAATATTGCCCTTTTCCTGCCATGCACGTACAATACGGATTTTATGCTCCGGCGACACACGGGCATACACTGATATCCCTTCCACAAATTCCTTTAACTCTTCGTCAGACATTTTATCGATCTCACGGCCCTCACAGGCTTCTGATTCCTTTTCCAGAATCCCGATCCTGGCGGCAATGGCCGCCGCAGTCACTTTGTGGTCTCCTGTGATCATAATGGGGCGGATTCCTGCCCTCTTGCATTCTTCCACCGCTGCCTTTGACTCTCTCCGGGGAGGATCCATCATTGATATCAGTCCCACGAATATAAGGTCGCACTCATCCTCCAATGTAAGCTCATGGTCCTGTGGGATTTCTTTATATGCAAATCCCAGTACCCGAAGGCCATTTCTGGAAAACGCCTGGTTCTGGATTTCTATTTTCTCTCTGTCCTCTTCCGTAAATTTCCTTACCTGATCCTGTACCTGGATGAGGGACATTCTTTTAAGAAGGACATCCACGGCCCCTTTCACAATCACCACGTGCTTCTCATCAATTGTATGCACAGTGGACATAAGTTTTCTGTCACTGTCAAAAGGATTTTCTCCAAGCCGCGGATATTTTTTCCGCACATCCTGGGCAGGCACCCCCAATTCACTGCCCAGATTAATCAGGGCAGTCTCTGTGGGATCCCCTATCTCTACGCCGTCTACATTTGTAGAATCATTACATAGTATACTGCAGAGCAGCAGCATACTATGTCCCGGCAATGAAAGGTCTACGTCCTCAGCCAGGACTCTCTTTTCATCCACATAATAATCTTCCACTGTCATTCTGTTCTGTGTCAGGGTACCTGTCTTATCTGAACAAATGACGGACACGCTTCCTAAGCCCTCCACAGCCTGCAGCTTCCTGATAATTGCATGTTCCCTGGCCATCTTCTGTGTGCCGAAGGACAGGACGATTGTGACTATCGAGCTCAGGGCCTCGGGTATGGCCGCAACAGCCAGTGCCACGGCGAATAAGAAAGCATCGCCGATCTTGCCTCCCTGCAGGACATTGACCCCAAATAAAATACCGCAGAAAACTAGAATGATAATGGAAAGCTTCTGGCCAAACTGATCCAAATTTATCTGAAGAGGGGTGCGCTTTTCAGAGGTTGTTTTCAGAAGGCTTGCTATCTTTCCAACCTCTGTCTCCATGCCAATACCCGTCACGACAAAGGAACCACGCCCATATGTGACAAAACTGCCGGAATAAACCATATTCACCCTGTCTCCAAGAGGAACCTCGCCGGTGACAGGATCTATTGTTTTATCCACGCCAAGACTCTCCCCGGTAAGCGCACTCTCATCCACCTTGAGACTGGCACATTCCAGCAGGCGCCCATCAGCAGGTATGTAATCCCCTGCATCCAGCATAACAATATCTCCCACTGTCACCTCCGCAGAAGGAATTGGAACAACATTTCCTCCACGGAGCACTTTTGCCCCTGGCCCAGAGAGCTTTTTTAAGCTGGACAGAGACTGTTCCGCCTTTACTGTCTGCACGGTCCCTAAGATTGCATTAATGGTAATTACGATCAGGATAACCACTGCACTTTCCGCATCTCCCAGAAATCCTGACACAATGGCCGCTATGAT
This sequence comes from Luxibacter massiliensis, assembly GCF_900604355.1. Lineage (NCBI taxonomy): Bacteria > Bacillati > Bacillota > Clostridia > Lachnospirales > Lachnospiraceae > Luxibacter > Luxibacter massiliensis. The sequence goes on from NZ_UWOE01000001.1 coordinate 1,872,791, forward strand.
CAGTATAATCACCAGAAAATCCTTGAACTGTTCCAGAAATATCTGTGCTGCAGTCTTTTTCTTCCCTTCCACCAGCTCGTTGGGGCCATACTGCTCCTGGTGCTTCTTTACTTCCTCATCTGTCAGCGGTTCCAAAGTACCATTGACTCTCTTTTTAACTTCCTCACCAGAAATCTGATAAAATTCCTTCATCTAATATCCTCCATTTCTTTTGCACAACAGGGCAAATACTTATGGCCAGGAGGGCCTGTTTTAAAGGATGCCCTTTAAGCCATGCATCTGCCAATCTCCCCCTCTGCTTTGCCGGCATAAAAAGGAGACTCTTATTGCACTTTATGTAATGCAATAAAAGTCTCACTGTTTAATCACGATACGGATGGCATCCCATCGTACTGACGACATCGCAAACGCCCAACTTCAGCGCCAGTTACTCCCTTTTACTAAAAATTACTATAATACAGCGGGCAAATTCTGTCAAGGGAAAACCCTCTATTTTTAAAGCTGTCACTTTTTGCTTACATTCCCAATCTCTCTACAATTTGTTTTGCCTGAGGGGTATTCGCCACTCCGCCTTCCCCTGTCTCCCGCAGTGATACATGCATGGCCTCTCCTACCTCTTTCATGGCATCAATCACCTGATCCGGAGGGATTCTGCTTGTAATTCCCGCAAGGGCCATATCCGCTGCCGCCAGTGCATTCACGGCGCCTATGACATTGCGCTTCACACAGGGCACCTCGACAAGTCCGGCAACCGGGTCACAGACAAGCCCCAGGAGGTTTTTAAGGGCCATAGCTGCCGCATGTATAACCTGGCTGTTCCCACCGCCTTTCAGGAATACAAGCGCCCCTGCCGCCATGGCGGAAGCTGCGCCAATCTCTGCCTGGCAGCCGCCCGCCGCCCCGGCAATAAACGCCCTGGCAGCTATCACCTGCCCGATTCCTGCTGTCACATATAACCCTCTGATGATGTCCTCCCTGTCTGCCTTCCCGCCTCGGTATAAGGGCACAAAAACAGCCGGGATGACGCCGCAGGCTCCTGCCGTAGGAGCCGCTACAATCCGTTTCATGCAGGCGTTGGACTCCCCCATCTGCAGAGCCTGGGCAATCACTTCAGATACAAAATCACCGCACAGGGTATCCCCCTTCTGCCTGTATTGTTCCATCTGCCCTCCCATGCCTCCTACAAGGCCGCTGTTTGAGGTCAGGCTATCTTCATACTCCCCGCTGGCCCTTAACATGGCGTCCCACATTCCAGACATCACAGAAAAGGAATCCTCTTCACTGACAGACCTTTCATTCATATCATCCAAAAGCACGGCTCTCCAAAATGGAATCTTCTTTTCCTCACATAACTGTGTTATTTCTTCTAAAGACTGATAAGACATCACATACCCTCCCCATCCAAATATGTTACCTGGCTGATGCCTTCCTGTGACTTAAGCCACAGGAGTGACTGCTCAGGCACAGGCTGGTCGATTTCTATCACCATGACCGCCCGGCCCCCCTTCTTGCCGCGGTATAAATGCAGGGTAGCTATATTGATTTTATCTTTTGACAACATGGAAGTCACGGCCGCAACATGCCCCGGCCTGTCCTCATTATGGACAATCAGGGTGGGGCAGTCCCCTGTACAGTTTACCACAATCCCGTCCAGCTTATTCACCATAATCCGTCCGCCGCCCAGTGAAGATGCCTGCACCTCGATCTTTTTCCCCTCCCCACTGTACACTTCTAAAAAGGCTGTGTTTGGATGCGCACCGGCTATCTGTATGTTTTGTATCTGAAAATCCAGTCCCTGGCTGCCCGCAATCTCAAAACTGTGGGGGATCCGCACATCATCTGGTTTCATCCCCAAAAGTCCTGCCACAATGGCCTTGTCAGTGCCATGTCCTCTGCCAGTCGCTGCAAAAGAACCGTGAAGGCCGATACTTGCACGTACTGGCCGGCTGCCCAGCAATGTCCTGGTAATATAGCCAATTCTGGCGGCGCCTGCTGTATGGGAGCTGGAAGGCCCTACCATGACAGGCCCCAAAATATCAAAAATGTTCATAATTCACCTCTCTGCCATCCTCTGTTTATCCTTTCCCCGAAGAACACCGGACAAAAATATACGTTCCATCCAGATGCCTCTGCCAGGGACATCCCCCGCTGACCGGCCCATGGGCCGCCAAAGGGTATCTTATTTCTGATACACAGTATAGCAGATATCTCTACAAATATCTATGGATTCCGAATTATTTTGAGGGGTCTTTCCTGATAAAATGTGACAGATTCTCTAACTCATAAAAAGACTGTGCCAAGACACATTCTCGCAGCCAGCGCGGCTCCTTGCGGCACTCTTCATCTTCGCGCGAGTAGGCATCATCACACGAAGCCTGTGCATATGTTATAGAGGGCAGAGAACTTCCTAGAACATAAAAACGGACTGCCCTGGCTGTACTCCCAGCTTCAGACTGTCCGTTTATATTTCCTTTATACTTTACTACTATACGATCCCCTGTGCTGTCATAGCATCCACTACCTTCTCAAAACCGGCGATATTGGCGCCAATCACATAATTGCCTTTGGCATCATAGCGCTCCGCAGCCTCTGCCATGTTGTGGCAGATATCCTCCATGATTCTTTTGAGCTTCTCGTCCACTTCCTCAAATGTCCAGCTCAGCCTCTCGCTGTTCTGTGACATTTCCAGGGCCGATGTAGCCACACCGCCTGCATTCGCCGCCTTGCCCGGCGCAAACAGTACTCCGTTCGCCTGTAAATACTCTGTAGCCTCCAATGTAGTAGGCATATTGGCGCCCTCGGCCACTGCAATACATCCATTGGCAACCAGTGCTTTCGCATCCTCGAGAAGAAGTTCGTTTTGTGTCGCACATGGAAGTGCCACATCGGCTTTTACTGACCATACGCCCCTGCCCTCGTGGTACTCTGCATTTGGACGGTACATCTTATATTCTGTCAGCCTTGCACGCCTTACTTCTTTAATTTCCTTCAAAGCCTCTACATCTATCCCATCTGGGTCGTATATCCATCCATTTGAGTCACTGACTGTCACTACTTTAGCACCCAGCTGATGTGCCTTTTGTGTTGCATAGATCGCCACATTTCCAGAACCTGAGACAAGAACTGTCTTTCCGGCAATCTCTATCCCATTCAGTTTTAACATCTCCTGTGTCAGGTAGAGAAGTCCATAGCCAGTAGCCTCTGTACGTGCCAGAGAACCGCCGTAGCTTAATCCCTTTCCTGTAAGTACGCCTTCGGACAGGCCGCGGATACGTTTATACTGACCATACATGTAGCCAATCTCCCTGGCTCCTGTACCGATATCTCCAGCCGGGACATCGGTGTCCGCCCCAATATATTTACACAGCTCTGTCATAAAGCTCTGGCAGAATGCCATGACTTCCCTGTCTGACTTGCCTTTGGGGTCAAAATCAGACCCGCCTTTTCCGCCGCCAATGGGAAGGCCTGTCAGTGAGTTTTTGAAAATCTGCTCGAACCCTAAGAACTTAATGATGCCTAAGTTCACAGAGGGATGCAGCCTGAGTCCGCCTTTGTATGGCCCAATTGCACTGTTGAACTGTACGCGGAAACCAGTATTAACCTGTACCTGCCCGCTGTCATCCACCCATGGCACACGGAATTTCAGCTGTCTCTCAGGCTCAACCAGTCTTTCCAGAAGTGCATCCTTGCGGAACTTCTCCTCGTTGGCCTCCACGACCACGCGCAGAGACTCGAGCACCTCTTTGACTGCCTGATGGAATTCAGGTTCAGCAGGGTTTTTCTTTACGACTAATTCGATTACTTCATCAACATATGACATCCTTCTTACCTCCTAAAGTATAAATCTCCCAGGATAATAGGTGCCTGCCCAAAAGGCAGCCGCAATATCAGGCCCGGGGCGGCCGCAGACAGGCTGCGGGAACATGGAATACTAATTCTTCTCTTTCCTCATTTATTTTAAGAGCTTAATGAAGTATTGTCAATTAAAAATTTCATATTTTTTACAACTTTATCACTTTATCTCATTAAATCCTTTTTGACATTAAAATTTTATAACAATTACCTGTATGATTTCCCCCGCATTTATTCTGGTTTTAACATTTCCATGCTCTAATTTCTGCCGCAGTTTATTTTTCTTGTCTATTTCAGAAAATAAATATTTTGCAGGAATGCGAATATAATAATTCACTTTTTCAGTTCCAAAAGAAAGAAGGAAGAATTTTGGCACATTCCCGAAACCAGAGCCAGTATGCATCATCACACTATGTGTGTTTTATATTATAGGAAAGTCCAGAGAAATTTCTTATAACATAAAATGCAGGGCGCTGCCTGCCATAAAAGGACAGGCCTAATACCCTGCACATAATATAGGCGTATTTTATATCATTCACCGCCCTATTAAATTTCTGAACCGGTCTTTGAGCCTGTGGATGGAGGCCGGAAGTTCACCTTTTTTCTCCTGATATACAGTCCTCACAAAATCTGCAAGATACAAAAGCAATATCAATATGCCTGCAATCCTCCCAATACGGAATGGGATGGCATTTACAATGCGTTCCACAAAAGCATGAAGAATACCAAATAAAATCAAAGTATACAGTCCCCATGCCAGTGTACTTTCCAGGCATAGGATCCCTTTATAATTAAAAGGCTTGTCCGTATAATCCCACCAGATTTCACCAAACATCTTCTCCATGATCCGGGCCGTAACCCATTCAATTGTAGTGGCCAGAATGGCGCCCAGAAAGAACAAAAGAACCCTGTTGTGGCTGTATGGACTGAGCAGAAAATACACTGTCAGTGCTCCAATCCCATAGATAGGACAGATAGGACCCCTGGAAAACCCCCGGTTTGTCCACCTTCTGTTACAGATAGACATGTATATAGACTCAACAAGCCACCCTAGTATACTATATGTAAGGAACCACAATATCACATGATACAGATCATTCCCAAATATCATCTTATCCCACATTCTCAACTCTCCATTTTATTCCCCCGAGCAACGAGCCAAGGAGACATGTTTACATGTCCATTTGGCGGCTGCCGCGAGGGTCTAATATCCCGATGCTTGCATCGCTGCTAGTTTGATGCCCCGTATACTTGCATCGGGGTCTTTGACTTCTATGCACTTTAAATTTACATGCACTATCATAGCACAACTTTTCAGGCATTTCTATTCACTTTAGAAAGTCTTAAATAATTCTTAACTAATTTCAGTAAACAGGCCTTTCTTTAACATAAAAATAGAGTGCTTTACAACACTCTATTTATCTGCACATATTAATTATATTTACGTTTTCTAGCGGCTTCAGATTTTTTCTTACGTCTTACGCTTGGCTTCTCGTAGTGTTCTCTTTTGCGAATCTCCTGCTGAATGCCAGCCTTTGCACAGTTTCTTTTGAATCTGCGTAAAGCGCTATCTAACGTCTCGTTTTCTTTAACGATTACATTTGACATAGTCTCACACCTAACCTCCCCTCCAGCCTTGTATTGTGCATCATACGACTGTTCGGGTATATTTATTGCACTACAAAAGATTATATCATATTTTCACTAAACGTCAACTGTTTCTGGAAAAAAAACTAAGAAAGTTGTCCCTCCAGTACCTCAGCGGCCTTTTTAAGGGCTTCTTTGATACCTGCCGGGTTCTTGCCTCCCGCCTGTGCCATGTTGGGGCGTCCGCCGCCGCCGCCGCCCACCATGCCGGCAATGGCTTTGATAAGATTACCAGCGTGGGCCCCCTTAGAAATAACCTCTTCTGTGGCAGTAGCCATAAGGTTCACCCTGCCGCTGCTTTCCGAGGCAAGCACAACCACGCCCTCTCCCAGCTTCTCTTTAAGCTGGTCCCCCAGCTCCCGCAGTCCATTCATGTCCACGCCGTCAATCTGTGCTGCAAGGAGCCGGGTTCCTTTGATCTCCTGTACCTGGTCTGCCACATCCCCCATGGCATCCTGGGCCAGCCTGCTTTTCAGGCTCTCTGCTTCTCCCCGGAGGTTTTTATTTTCAGCAACCAGGTGTGCGGCTTTTTCTATGAGATTATCTGGGGTGGCCTTCAGCACTTTGGCAGTCTCATGCAGTTTCTTTTCCAGTGAATCATAATATTTCAGAAGGCCTTTCGAAGTCAAAGCCTCTATCCGGCGGACGCCAGCGGCAACGCCAGATTCTGAAATAATTTTAAATGCCATGATTTCACCTGTATTATTCACATGCGTGCCGCCGCAAAATTCAATGGAGAAATCTCCCATGTTCACGACACGTACAATATCTCCGTACTTCTCGCCAAAAAGTGCCTGGGCCCCTGTTTTCCTTGCCTCCTCGATAGGCATATTCTCAGCCTTTACAGGAAGGGCCTTCATAATACTTTCATTTACAATATCTTCTGCTTTTTTAAGTTCTTCTGGAGTCACAGCTGAAAAATGTGTGAAGTCAAAACGCAGCCTGTCCTCATTTACGCTGGACCCTGCCTGCTCCACGTGGGTGCCAAGCACTGTGCGCAGGGCCTTCTGCAGCAAATGAGTGGCGCTGTGGTTCCGGGCGGATAAAGCGCGCTTCTCACCGTCCACGCGCAGCGTAGCCTTGTCGCCTGTCTTTAACATGCCGCTGACAACCTGCCCCACATGCCCAATCTTGCCTCCAAGAAGCTTAATTGTATCTTCCACCTTAAATTCACCTTCAGCAGTGCTGATAATGCCTGTATCAGCTTCCTGCCCGCCGCTTGTGGCGTAGAAGGGGGTCTCTTTTACAAACACTGTGCCCCTCTCCCCATCCGACAGGGCGTCTGCCACCTCGTTTTCCGTAGTGAGGACTGTGATTTCTGACTCATGGCTGAGCCTGTCATAGCCGACAAACTGACTGGTTACAGACGGGTCTATGGACTCATAGACTGTAGCGTCAGCCCCCATATAGTTGGTCACCCCGCGTGCATTGCGGGCTGTTGTCCGCTGCACCTCCATGGCCTGTTCAAAGCCTTTTTCGTCTGCCGTAAAGCCTTTTTCTTCCAGAATTTCCTTAGTCAAATCAAGGGGGAATCCATATGTGTCATAGAGTTTGAACACGTGTTCGCCGGAAAGCACTTTACTTCTTTCCTTCTCCATCCCGGCAATCATTTCTGATAGAATCACAAGTCCCTGGTCAATTGTTTTGTTGAACTGCTCTTCTTCCTTATCGATCACATTCAGGATGAAATCTCTTTTTTCTTCCAGTTCAGGATAGCCGTCACTGGATCCCTCAATCACTGTCTGGGCCAGGGCAGGCAAAAAGCTCCCTTCTATGCCCAAGAGCCTTCCGTGGCGGGACGCCCTTCTTAAAAGACGGCGCAGCACATACCCCCGCCCTTCGTTAGAAGGCATAATTCCGTCTGATATCATGAAGGTCACAGAGCGGATATGGTCTGTGATTACACGGATGGACACATCCTCCTTGTCATCTTTGCCGTATTCAGTGCCTGCAAGGCGGCATACATGGTCGCGCAGGGTTTTCATCGTATCCACGTCAAAAATAGAATCCACATCCTGTACAGCAGACGCCAGCCTTTCCAGGCCCATGCCCGTGTCAATATTCTTCTGCTCCAGCTCTGCATAGTGGCCTTTGCCGTCATTGTCAAACTGGGTAAAGACATTATTCCAGATTTCCATATACCGGTCACATTCGCAGCCTACTGTACAGTCTTCCCTGCCGCAGCCGTACTTCTCTCCCCGGTCGTAATAGATTTCAGAACAAGGGCCGCAGGGGCCGGACCCATGCTCCCAGAAGTTGTCCTCCTTGCCAAATTTAAAAATCCGTTCTGCTGGAATCCCCATATCTTTATTCCATATCTCAAACGCCTCATCATCGTCCACATAGACAGAAGGATACAGCCGGTCTGGATCCAATCCCACCACCTCTGTCAAAAACTCCCATGACCACTCAATGGCTTCCTTCTTAAAATAATCTCCAAAAGAGAAATTCCCCAGCATCTCAAAGAATGTACCGTGGCGCGCCGTCTTCCCCACATTCTCAATATCCCCTGTGCGGATACATTTCTGGCAGGTTGTCACTCTTTTATTCGGCGGGATCTCCTGTCCTGTAAAATATGGCTTAAGAGGAGCCATCCCTGAATTGATAAGCAAAAGGCTCTTATCATTGTGGGGCACAAGCGAAAAACTCTTCATAGCCAGATGCCCTTTGCTCTCAAAGAACTCCAAAAACATCTTCCTCAACTGGTTTACTCCATATGGCTGCATAACCTTACCCTCCCGGTTTCTTTATCTGAGACAGAAATCTCTGTCTATATACACCCCGGATACCTGAACTGAATATCCCGGCGAGTTGTATCCAAAATGTTGCTGTAGACTAATCTGTCACTCTACACAACAGAACTTATATTACAGACATGCCCAGCATTCTTATCTTTGCCTTAGATTTAAACGCCTGGGGGCATTGTATACAAATTCATCAGAAACAGAGTGGATATTGATCCACTCTGTGCCTACCTATCATATCATAGCTGAAAAGGATTTTCAAATATTATTTTAATTCAATCTCCTCCAGTTCCTTTGCCGGAACAGGCGTCGTAGAATTCTTGACATAGTTGGCCAGCGCCTTCTTGGCCTTAGCCACAGGTATATTTGTGCCGGCCCCCGCTATACAGCCTCCCGGGCACCCCATGCCTTCAATCAGGCATCCGTTCATCTTCCCCGCCTTCGCCAAGGTCAGGATCTTCTTACATTCAGCAAGTCCCTCTGCATGTTCTATATTGACTTCCACATCCGGGTAATACGTATTGATACACTTCTCAATGGCCTCGGCCACGCCTCCGGCACATGCATAGCCTCTCCCTGCCCCTGTTGCGTCATGGAAGGAAGATTCAGCTTCATATTTAGTCAAATCAATGTTCTTGGCATCAAACATTGCCTGAAGTTCCTCATATGTAACAACAAAATCCACGTCACTGCGCACTGTCCTTCTGGAAGCCTCCAGCTTCTTCGCCGCACAGGGCCCAATAAATACCACCTTTGCATTGGGATGCTCTTTTTTAATTGTCCTGGCAGTTGCCACCATTGGGGTCAGTTCCTGGGAAATCTGGTCAATCAGGTCCGGGAAGAATTTCTTTGCCATCATGGCCCATGAGGGACAGCAGGATGTGAGAAGAAAGGGAAGTTCCCCTGAGACAACCTTCTCCACATAGTGGTGCGCCTCTGCAATTGCTCCAATATCTGCGCCCAGGGCCACTTCATATACTTCCGAAAACCCTAATTCCTGCAGGGCCGCCTTGATATTGCGGGGAGTAATATTATCGCCAAACTGTCCTACAAAGGCAGGGGCGATCTCCGCCACAATCTCGCCGCCCTCCTGAAGGGCCCGGGTAAGCTGGAATATCTGTGATTTATCTGATATGGCGCCAAATGGGCAGCTCACCATGCACATGCCGCAGGATACGCATTTTTCCGTGTCAATGTAGGCCCTGCCGTATTTGTCCGATACAATGGCCCCCACCCCGCAGGCATTCTTACAGGGCCTTTCCTTTTTGGCGATGGCATCGTAGGGACAGGCTGATTTACACTTTCCACATTTGATACATTTATCCTGGTCAATATAAGAACGGTCATTTACCATAGATATGGCGCCCTTTGGACAGACTTCCTGGCATGGATGTGCAAGGCATCCCTTACACATATTGCTCACCTCATATTTATTCTCCTCACAGCTCTCACATGCCGAGGGTACCACCTGCATAAGAGGGGGTTCATAATATTTTTCTGATATATTGCTGGCCTCTACGCCTGCAGTCAGATGGACTGGCTTATTTTCCGGCCTCAGAGACAGTCCCATGGCAAGCCTGAGGCGTTCCCTTACAATGGCGCGGGAACGGTAAGTACTCTCCCGGTATTTTACCGTATCATCATTCACAATTTCATAGGGAATTGCCTCCATATCGTCTAACAGTGTATCTGCATTTGCCTTGAATCCCAGCTTCGCCACTTCCGTAAATACTTTTCTCCGGATTGCCCGGACCGGTGTCTGCAGTCCTCTCATCATAGGTTTTTATCCTCCCAAATTTTCTGAAAAACGGCAGTTCTATGCCATATCAATTATTTGCACTTTCACTATACCTTTTTGTTAAAAAATAGTCAATACAGATTCTTGTATAAAAAAGGGTACATCATTTCTGTTCCTTAAACAGCCTCTGTGCATAATAGACAGACTGCATTGCATCCTTGCCATAAAAGTCCGCCCCTATCATGTCCGCATACTCCTGGTTCAGGACAGCCCCCCCTACCATCACACTGCATCCAGGGGCCTGCTCCCTGAGAAGCCGGATGGTCTCCTCCATACTGACCACTGTTGTCGTCATAAGGGCGCTTAAACCTACCAGACGCACATCCTGCTCAACGGCTGTATCCACAATTTTCTCAGGGGGCACATCTTTACCCAGGTCAATGACTTCAAAACTATAATTTTCCAGCAATACTTTTACGATATTTTTCCCTATATCATGAATATCTCCTTTTACTGTCGCCAGTATGACCTTGTCTTTTTTATCCCCTTCTCCCCCAGATTGGGCAAGCTTTTCTTTTAAGACTGCAAATGCAGCCTTGGCCGCCTCAGCGCTCATCAAAAGCTGGGGCAGGAATACGCTTCCTTTTTCAAAGCCTTTCCCTACCTGGTCGAGGGCCGGGATTAAATGTGTATTAATGATCTTAAGAGGCGCCTGCTCCCTGACAAGGCTGCCGGTAATCTGCTGGGCCTCCTCCCTAAGGCCTTTTTCAATGGCCATTTGCAGGGACATATCTCCTCCTGGGGCAGAAACTTCTTTTGTTTCACCGCCACTGTTGGAATATTTGGCTATATATGCACTACAATTGTCATCCAGGTTCATCAGCGCATGGTAGGCATAATAGGATTTCATCATGTCCTCTGAAGACGGGTTAATAATACCTGCACTTAAGCCGCTTTGCATGGCCATGGTATAAAAATTTGCATTGATAACCGGGCGGGACGGAAGTCCGAATGAAATATTGGATACCCCAAGGACTGTATGGACGCCAAGGCCATAGCGTACTTTCTGCAGGGCCTTTAGCGTCACCGCTGCTCCCTCTGGCTCTGAACTTATAGTCATAGCCAGCACGTCTATGACTATATCCTTCTTCTGTATCCCATATTTTGCCGCCTCTGTTATGATTCGCCTGGCAATCTCAACCCTGCCGTCGGCTGTCCCTGGTATTCCCCGCTCATCCAGAGTCAGGCCGATGACAACCCCCCCGTATTTTTGTATCAGGGGAAAAACGGCATCCATAGACTCCTGCTTGCCGCTGACAGAATTCACCATCGGTTTGCCATTATAAACACGCAGCGCCCTCTCCATGGCTTTTATATCTACTGTGTCAATCTGGAGAGGCAGGCTGGTGACACTCTGCAGCTCAGTCACCACTTCCTGCATGACCTGGGCCTCATCTATGTCTGGCAGCCCCACATTTACATCCAGAATATGCGCCCCTTTTTCCTGCTGGATAATTCCCTCCTTCAGAATGTAATCGATGTCATGGTCTTTCAGGGCCTGCTTAAAACGTTTTTTACCTGTAGGGTTGATCCTCTCCCCGATGATTTTAGAACCTTGCCCCAGGCAGACCGACTGACCGTAGGAAGATACGATTGTAATCTCTTTGGCTTCCACCGGCTTTGGTTCTATCCCCTGGCACAGGCCAACCATAGCTTTTATATGCTCCGGCGTAGTACCGCAGCACCCTCCAATAACCGAGGCCCCTTTCTGTACAATCTCATACATCATGGAGGCAAACTCTTCAGGATATACTTCATAGCATGTCCTGCCTTCCACCTGCTTGGGCAAACCCGCATTAGGTTTCACAATCACCGGCAGGGAGGTATACAAAAGCAGCTCTTCTAAAATAGGCTCCATTTGGCGGGGCCCCAGGCCGCAGTTAATTCCCAGGGCATCTACGCCCAGTCCTTCAAGAAGTGCCGTCACAGCAGGGACATCCGCACCTGTGAGCAGCTTTCCCCTCTCATCAAAAATGGTTGTCACAAAAACCGGAAGCCCTGTATTTTCCCTGGCAGCCAGCACGGCTGCTTTCAGCTCATAAGTATCACTCATTGTCTCTATATGGATCAGGTCAGCCCCAGCCTCCTCCCCATAACGCATGACTTCTGCAAATGCTTCGTAGGCTTTCTCAAATTCCAGATCTCCCATAGGTTTTAACAGCTTCCCCGTGGGGCCTATGTCCAGAGCCGTATAGATAGTCCGCCCTGCAATGCCGGCCTGCTTCCTTGCTTCTCTTACATGGCCCACAGCCGCTTGGACAATCTCCTCGAGAGTACAGGAAGTGTCATGAAACTTCAGTGCATTTGCCCCAAAAGTATTTGTAAGTATAATATCACTGCCTGCCTCCATATACCTTTTGTGGATCTCCCTGATTATTTCTGGATGTGACAGATTCCACGTCTCTGGGAGCTCCCCTGGCTTTAAGCCGCCCTCCTGCAGAAGTGTCCCCATCCCACCGTCAAAAAATAACAATTCCTTGCCCAGTCTGTCTAAAATCATAATACATCCCTTCTATATATGCAGTCCTTTTTGCCGCAGGCTTCACAGCCTTTTATGTGGCATTTTTCTTTAGTTGCACTCACTCCCATCACCGCTGTCACCGACTTAACCGGAGTCATCATATATCCGTCGGTCATTGTCAGGCCTATGCGCTTTGCACAATCCAGCATCTGCATAATCTGCGCCTGGCAGCTAATGGAAAAGTCCCCGTACCCGGGACTGAAACGCGGCCTTAGGCTCAATCCCTCTTTGGCCAGTTCATTCTCTATGGCCAGCTGGCATTCATCGCAGTACTCTTCCAGCATAGCCGCCCCGCATGCCTGCAGAACCACTGCCCGGGCCATGTCTGTAAGGGATACCCGTTTTAACAGCCTGTCCACCTCCGTCCCCAGTGTAGCTCCAAATAGGACAATTTTAGAGCAGCCCTTTAAATTCCGCCCGAGACTCTTACTTTGTACTTCCAGTGTCCCGAGATAAAACCTATCGTCCCCCGTCTGGGTGAAATCAAATATGCGATAGATGGATTTCCTTCCTGCAGCAGCTTCCAGATCCCGAAAGGAATCTGAGATCAGCGCAAGAGTATGTTCATCTACCGCATGTTTTCCATATCCCAGATAGCGGACAGCCTCTTTTGTCATCCTGTCCATCTGTCATATCTCCTAACACTTAATAATTTCAGCAATATTGCCCATAATGGCCCCTGCAACCCCAGGGTTATTCATGGAATAAATGTGGATATTCTTGACGCCGTTTGCCAGCAGGTCGATAATCTGATCTGTGGCATAGGCAATCCCTGCCTGCAGCATGGCATCTGGATAATCCCCAAACCGGTCCAATATTGCCTGAAAGCGCCTTGGGAATACAGTTCCTGAAAGCTCACAGCTCCTCTTCATCTGACGGGCGCTGGTGATGGGCATAATCCCGGGCAGCACTGGCACTGTGATCCCGGCCTCCCTTATACGGTACAGAAAATTATAGTGGATATCATTGTCAAAAAACATCTGGGTGGTCAGAAAATCTACGCCGCTCTCTACCTTCTGCCTGAGATATTTAATATCGTCCTCCTTGTGCTCATTCTCCACATGCCCCTCCGGGTAGCACGCGGCGCCTATACAGAAATCCCCGCTGTTTCGTATCTCCTCCACAAGCTCATATGCATACCGGAACCGGTCCTCTGAAGGAAACTGTATATCCTGGGGGATATCCCCCCTAAGCGCAAGAATATTTTCAATTCCCAGCTCTTTTAGGTTCCGGATGACTTCCCTGACTTCCGCCTTTGTAGAAGAGGCACAGGTCAGATGGGCCAGGCTCTCTACCCCCAGTTCTTTCTTAATATGCTCCGCTATCCTGGCAGTGTTCCTGCTTGTTCCGCCTCCGGCGCCATAGGTGACACTAATAAAATCCGGCCCCAGTCCGGCAATCTCATCAGCCGCAGTCATCACTTTCTCAATTCCTGCCTCTGTCTTTGGAGGAAATATCTCAAATGATATATGTATCTTATCTTCTCTCAGTCTGTCTATTATCTTCATGTCCTTCTCCTGTGTATTTTTACCAAAATCAACCGCCTATCAGCCCTCTGTACATTTCCTCATAATGTCTTGCAGAATTTTTCCATGAAAAATCAGCGTTCATGGCTCTTTCCACAATCTTGTTCCAATCCCGCTTTTTATCGTAGTAAATACTCTCGGCATATCGGACTGAGGCAAGCATCTCATGTGCGTTATAATTGGCAAAACTAAAGCCAGTACCAGTTTTCTCAAATTCATTGTATGGCTCCACTGTATCTTTCAGGCCCCCTGTCTCCCGCACAATCGGCAGCGTCCCATACCTGAGGCTCATCAGCTGGCTGAGTCCGCAAGGCTCAAACAGGGACGGCATGAGGAACGCATCACAGGATGCATATATTTTATGGGAAAGCTCGTCAGAATAAAAAATATTGGCTGACACCTTCCCGCCATATTTCCAGGCAAAATGGCGGAACATATTTTCATACTTTACATCCCCCGTGCCTAAGACTACAATCTGCACAGCATCCTGGCACAGCTCATCCATCACGCATTCTACCAAGTCGAACCCTTTCTGGTCAGTCAGCCTGGACACCATGCCGATCATCATGACCTTAGGGTCCACATTGAGTCCCAGTTCCTCCTGAAGGGCTGTTTTATTGGCCGGCTTGTTCTTCCTGAAAGTTTCCACTGTAAACTTCTTTGCAATCTTCGCGTCTGAGAAGGGACAATACTCCTCATAATCCAACCCGTTCACAATCCCGCACAAGTCATTGCTCCTGGCCCTCATAAGTCCGTCCAATGCCTCCCCGTAAAATGGAGTTTGGATCTCACTGGCATATGTCTGGCTGACAGTGGTCACCTTGTCTGCATATACAATTCCGCCCTTGAGCAGATTTGCATCTTTATATGCCTCCATCTTGTCAGGGACAAAATAGTACTCTGGCAGCCCTGTTATCTGGCGCACCGTCTTTGTATCCCATACTCCCTGGAATTTCAGGTTATGTATAGTCATCACTGTCCTAATTCCCCGGTAATACTCCCCAAGGTAGCGGAAATTATCCAGATACACGGGGATTAATCCGGTCTGCCAGTCATGGCAGTGGATCAGCTCAGGCCTAAATCCAATCACAGGGAGGATACTCAGCACTGCCTTTGAGAAAAACGCAAACTTTTCTATATTCCATTTCGGGTCGCCGTCATAAGGCGCAGCGCCGCCAAAGTAAAATTCATTGTCGATAAAATAAAATGTTATTTTGTCATAGACACATTTCATAATTCCGACATACTTTTCTTGTCCGGCAATATCCATATAAAAATGGCCTACATATTCCATCATATCTTTCCATTTTTGATGCATACAGCAATATTTTGGCAGCACGACTCTGACATCGTATTTCTTTTTGTCAAAATACTTCGGCAGGGATCCTACAACATCAGCCAGTCCGCCTGTTTTTATAAACGGTACACACTCTGAAGATGCAAATAAAATATTTTTCATAAATAACCCTCCACTTTCCTCAGATTCTCTTCCAAACCTCATATTACTGATTATTATACCGCATATTGCCAGTAATGAAAAGGATTATCTATGCTTATACTCCAATTGTATTGTGTCAGCTATCAGTGCAATAAACTCAGAATTTGTAGGTTTTCCCTTCCCTGTGCTTACAGTATAGCCAAACAATTCATCCAGCGTATCCAGCTTCCCCCTGTTCCATGCCACTTCTATTGCATGGCGGATCGCCCGCTCAACACGGCTGGATGTTGTCTGATACTTTTTTGCCACTGTGGGGTAGAGTACCTTCGTGATTGCATTGAGCACATCCATATCCTCAACTGCCATAATGATCGCGTCTCTGAGATAATGGTACCCTTTAATATGTGCAGGTATCCCTATTTCATGAAGCATATTTGTGACACGGTTTTCCAAGTCTTCTTCCCTTATATTTGTATTTCCAGTTATTTCTTCATTTTTCTTTTCGTGGCTACGGAACACTTTTCTTACAGTTTTTATACGATTCAACAGCATCTCATTATTGAAAGGTTTCATGATATAGTAATTCGCGCCTTTGTTGAAAGCATCTTCTGTAATTTTCTCCTGGCCGACCGCTGTTACGACAATAAAATCGGGGCGTTTTGTCATGGTTTTATCTCCGTTAATCTGCTCCATAACGGTTAAACCGTCCATTTTCGGCATAATCAGATCAAGAAGAACCACATCCGGCTGTTGGTTTTTAATAATTTGACACATCTCCTCACCATTTTTAGCCTTCCCCACCACATTCAGCTCTTTGTCCATATTGATGATTTCTTCAAGCAAATCTAAAATTCGCTCATTATCATCAGCGATGGCCACGTTTAAATGTTCCATAATCCCTCTCTCCTCTAAAGCCCCTTATTGAGAAACGCCACTCGCTTATTATATCTGGCCGTGATAGCAGAATCAAGGCTATTTTGTTGCTCTAATTCGACAAACTGTGACCTTCCGTATTTTCCAACATATTCTCTATAAAGATACCATAACCCTTTGTAGAATCCTGTACAAAAACGTGTGTTACTGCGCCTATGAGCCTGCCGTTTTGGAGAATCGGACTTCCGCTCATCCCCTGTATAATTCCCCCTGTTTTGTCAAGGAGCTCAGGATCTGTCACTTGTATCACAAGTCCCTTGTTAATTTCATGTCCAGAATAGTCGATATCTGTCACTTTTATATCATATTCTTGCACCTCATTTTCGACAAAGCAACGTATAGTAGCATCCCCGATTTCTATTTCTTCCTTTGGGGCAATCTCCACTGGTATTTGTTCTGCAAAAAGTTCGTCAATTTTATCCACGCTTCCATATATCCCTGCATCTGTATTTTTCTCTATAGTGCCTAATTTATTATAGCCGTTATAGACAATAATCCCCTCCATGCTCCCTGGAATTCCATTCTCTCCTTTTTTAATGGAATGGACGCTTGTCTTGTATAATGTCCCGTCGGCAATCGAGAGCAGCGCATTTGTGTCTGTGTCATGTATGCCGTGGCCCAGGGCGCCGAATTTACTGTCGCCTGTCAAAAATGTAATGGTTCCCAGGCCCTGCACATTGTCCCTGACCCATAGTCCCAGTTTATAATCCCCCGGACTGCACTCTACCGGTTTGAGCTTTACATCCAGCGTTTCTTCGTCCCTCCTCAGCTTTAGCACCACCTCGTCCCCTGTTAAATGTTTCAAGGCCTCCATGAGCTCTGATTTGTTTTCTATTGTCTGTCCGTTCAGCCCTGTTATATAATCGCCGCCTTTAACCAGATGGCTGGCAGGCTCATATTCCACCCCATCCAATCCCTTGATATGCTCTGTATCCAGGATCATCACCCCGTCAGTCTCCATATAAATCCCTACCGGCATTCCTCCAACCAGTACTGTATCTTCATTGATTGTCTCTGTACTTACTTCTGTCTGTTCCACTGCATCAGCGGCAATCCACCCAAAATACCCTGCCGTGCCGGACAGAAAAACGGCACAGACAAACAGTGTCAATCTGCGCAGCCAGTGTTTACCCATATGCCCACATCCTTTCCTCTTTTTAGTCAGAACATCTTTTGCTTTGAGGAAAAAACTTTCCACAAACCCAAAAACAGATACCTGTCAGGTATCTGTTTTAGTATGTACCATCATGGGCTTTTTCACACTGGTATTATCTTTCTCGCTTTGCCATTTCTTTCATCTCGGCGGCGCTTTCCATTATCTTATCTGTCACCTTGGCTCCGCCTAACAGCCTGGCTAACTCCTCTATGGACTGCTTCTTATCCAGGCAGTAAATTTCTGTTTTTGTAGATTTAGAATCCGCCTCTTTGGCAATCCGGTAATGGGCATCTGCCATTGCCGCAATCTGGGGCAAGTGGGTGATACAGATCACTTGCCTTACATGGCCGATTACCTGCATCTTCTCAGCCACTTTCCCGGCAGTGATTCCACTGATGCCAGTATCAATCTCATCAAAGATCAACGTAGGCGTATCTTCTTTATCTGCAAGGACAGCCTTGACGGCCAGCATGATCCTGGAAAGTTCACCGCCTGACGCCACACTCCCAAGAGGCTTCAATGCCTCCCCCGGGTTCGTGGAGATATAAAATTCTCCGTCGTCTATTCCCCCGGCTGAGTAGGATTTTAATTTCTCCAGATGCATCTCAAAACGGACATCCAGAAAGTTTAAATCTTTTAAACCCTGTCTGATTTCTTCCACAAAGGATACTGCGGCTTTGGCTCTTACTTTGCTAAGCGCCAGAGAGTATTTCTTTAATTCTGCTTCTTTTTTACTGAGCGCCTTTTCCAGGCCTTTTATATAATTTTCGTAATCTTCCAGTTCATTTAGCCTTTGCTGTTTTGAGGCGCAATATTCCCGGATTTCGCTGACACTATTTCCATATTTTGCCTTTAAATGGTTCATTAGGTTCAGCCTGTTCTCGGTCTCATAATACTCTTCTTCAGAAAACTCAAAACTTTTGGCATACTCAGACAATTCTCTGTTAAAATCATTTAACAGGCTGTCAATCTGGTTAAGCTGTCCATACAGGGCGCTCCCTTGCTCGTCACATTCTTCTACATCCTGAAGGGCACGGATGGCCCGGCTTAAATAATCACTGGCATTGCCCTGTGCCCCCCCGCTGGTATACTGGTATGCTTCCCCAGTGCTCTGGGCAAATTTACGGCTGTCTGCCATCTTCCGGTACAGCCTCTCCAGGTCTTCATCCTCATTGTCCAAAAGGGCGGCCTCCTCGATTTCTTGAATTTCAAATTCTGCGAGAGCGATTTCCTTTTTCCTGCCCTCCTCATCCAGGCCGGACTCCTCCAGGGACCTTCTGCATTTCTGATATTCCCTGAAAGCAGTCGCAGCCTGGTGCTTTAAAGGCAGCGTCTCATCCTTCGCATATAAGTCAAGAAGTGACAGATGGTTCTTCTTGTGCAGCAACGTCTGATGCTCATGCTGGCCATGGATATCGATCAGAATGCCAGCCACATCACGCAGCGTCCCCATATTCACGGTCTCACCGTTAATCTTGCTTGTGCTGCGGCCCTCCATCAGTTTCCGGGAAAGTAATATCACCCCGTCTTCCGGGAAAATATCCAACCCTTCAAGCTGCTTTACTATATGATCTTCCTCCACAGTAAAGGCTAGTTCCACCAGGCCAAACTGGGCACCCTTCCTGAGCATGTCCGCACTGTATTTCCCCCCCAGTGCAAGATTGACAGAACCCAGGATGATAGACTTCCCTGCCCCGGTTTCACCGGTCAGAATATTAAGTCCCGGCCGGAATTCCACTTCAATTTCATCAATCAATGCTAAATTTTTTACATGCAAGTATTGTAACATACGCTTTTCCTAATTCCCTTTTGACACAATCTTCCGGATTTTATCCATCACAGTTACCGTTTCCTCCACGCTGCGGACTGCGCACATAATGGTGTCATCCCCCGCTATGCAGCCCACCACTTCCTTCCACTTCATGGCGTCTATGGCCGCGGCCACCGCCATCGCCATTCCTGATACCGTTTTTATCACAAGGATATTCTGTGCCATATCCATAGAAACATACCCATCTTTCAAGACACGGATATATTTCTCACCCATCCCATCCTCTTCCGGCTTAAGGACCACATACTTCTGCTTACCGCCATCCACAGATACCTTCGTAAGCTTCATGTCCCGGATGTCCCTTGATACCGTCGCCTGGGTGACTTTAAAGCCTGCATTGTTCAGGCGCTCTGCCAGTTCCTCCTGAGTCTCAATGGTATACTGGCTGATTAGTTCAATTATTTTTGCATGACGGCTGACCTTCATCTTTCTAGTTTCCTTTCATTTTCTTGCGCATGGTCTTCATAAAGCTCTCCTTGCTGAGTTTTACAAGCCTGGTTGTCACCTCAGCTTTTTTGATTTTAATTTTATTCCCGGTTACAAGAGGGATCGTATTCGCGCCGTCAAATGTAACCGAGGCGTGCTCTGTCTTGCCATAGCGCCCCTCTGCAATCTCTACTTCCACCACATCTTCCGCAGAGAGTACCACACTGCTTGTGTTTAATGCATGGGAGCAGATGGGGGTAATGACAAACATGCTGGCCGTAGGTTCCACAACAGGCCCCCCCGCTGAAAGATTATACCCTGTGGTCCCAGTAGGTGTGGATATAATCACCCCGTCTGCCAGATAACTATTTAAAAGCACACCATTTACATAAATATTAAAATGAACAACTCTCAGGCTTCCCTCCCGGGTGACGACAATGTCATTGAGCGCCACATCTGAGACAACGCCCTCCACTGCGCCGTGGGCCATCATCCGCTCTTCAATATCCAGGCGTCCCGCAAACAGTCTGTCCAGGGCCCTTTTATAATCCCGAAGCTCTACCTCGGCTAAATATCCCAAAGTGCCCAGATTAATGCCCAGCAGGGGGATATTATACCCTTCCAGCTCTCTGGCTGCCCGGATCAAAGTGCCGTCGCCGCCCAGCACAATCCCACACTGCACGCCTTTTGGCACCGTCCCCTCTATGATATGGCCTTCAACATCCTTTTCTGCCAAAATACCTTTTCTGCCGTTTTCCTCTATATACCTCAGTATCTCACCAGTAATGGAATAATCGGTATCCTTCAGTTGGTTCGTTATCACATAAAAATTATCCATTGTTTCCCTCTCATTTATTGAGTGTACTAAATGCCTTTGCAACCACGTCCGCCGGTTCTATCTCTGGAAGCAAAACTTCCCCCCGGCACTTTTTAAGATGGATCAGGTACTCAATATTCCCCTCCGGCCCTTTTATAGGAGAAAAATCGAGATTTTTTACCTCCAGTCCGATGGAGGCTGCATATGAGATTATTCTTCCCACGACCTCACAGTGCGTGCTCTGTTCCCGAACAACTCCCTTTTTTCCGACTTTTTCCCTGCCCGCCTCAAACTGTGGTTTGATAAGCGCCACGATCTCCCCGTCTTCAGTTAAATACTTTTTCACTGGCTCCAGCACTTTTGTCAGAGATATAAAGGATACGTCAATTGAAGAAAAGCCAACCATCTCCCCGATATCCTCCAAAGTCACATAGCGGATATTGGTTTTCTCCATGCATACGACCCTGGCATCCTGCCTTAACTTCCAATCCAGCTGCCCTCTCCCCACATCAATGGCAAAGACCTTCACCGCCCCGTTTTGGAGCATACAGTCTGTAAACCCGCCAGTGGAAGAACCCACATCTGTACATACTTTCCCTTTCACAGTAACGTCAAAAACCTGCAGGGCCTTTTCCAGCTTCAGGCCCCCTCTGCTGACATAGGGAAGGGTATGCCCCCTGACCTCAATCTGCACATCCTCCGGGAAAGCCGAACCGGCCTTATCTTCCCTCTCCCCGTTTACAAATACACTGCCTGACATGATAACAGCCTTCGCCTTCTCCCTTGACTCTGCCAGGTTTCTTTTTACCAGCAATATATCTAATCGTTCTTTCATGGCCGCCCATCCCTTATCGTCACATACTCTGTAATAATCCGCTTCACCACTGTATCCTCATCCAATCCGACTTCCCGCCTGAGGACATCCACATTGCCGTGCTCCACGTACTCGTCCGGTATCCCAATATTTAGGACATGGACATCCAGGCGGGCCTTTGCTATGTAGGAGAGCACCTGCTCCCCATACCCGCCTGTCAATATATTTTCTTCTACTGTCACAATCAGGCTGTGTTCTTTTGATATGAGTTCAAGCATTTCTGTGTCCAATGGTTTCATAAAGCGGGCATTGATGAGGGTACAGCTGTAGCCTATATCCTTGATCCTGGCGCGCACTTTTCCGGCCAATCCTGCCATGTGCCCTACAAAGATAAGAGCAATATCTTCCTCTTCAAACAAAACCTCACTTTTCCCATACGCAACCGGACTGCGGAAATCTCTCATCCCTTCATAGGCCTCCCCCCGGGGGTAGCGCAGTGCACAGGGAAAGCCAAAATCCACGGCAAACCTGACCATGTCCGCCATCTCCCACCTGTTTTTCGGGGACATCACCGTCATATTGGGAATTGTGGTGAGGAAGGACAGGTCAAAGAGGCCCTGATGTGTCTCCCCATCACTGCCTACTAAGCCTGCCCTGTCCACTGCCAGCACCACAGGCAGGTTCTGCAGGCATATATCGTGTATAGCCTGGTCATATGCCCGCTGTAAGAAGGAAGAATAGATTGCCACGACTGGCTTCATCCCCCCTGCCGCCAGTCCTGCTGCAAATGTCAGCGCATGTTCTTCTGCAATCCCCACATCAAAAAAACGTTCCGGGAAGTACCTGCGGAAACGCCCAAGGCCAGTGCCGTCGGCCATGGCTGCCGTGATTGCAGCTACCTTGTCGTCATTCCTGGCAATATCACACAGCACCTTTGAAAAGACATCTGTATAGCTGTCTTTGCCCTCTGCGGGGACAGCCTCCCCCGTTGACACATCAAAAGGCCCTGTCCCGTGGAATCGTGCAGGATTATCTTCTGCCGGTCCGTACCCCTTCCCCTTCTGTGTCAGTACATGTACAAGAACCGCATGGTCCACCCGCTTCGCCTCATTTAATATCTTATACAGCTTTTTAATATCATGCCCGTCTACGGGGCCCAAATAGGTGATGCCCATATCTTCAAAAAACATACCCGGGACAATCAGCTGTTTGATGCCGCTCTTTGTCTTTCTCATCTGGTGAACAATCTTCTCACCCTGCACGGGGATCTTCAAAAGTGTATCCTCCACCCCTTTCTTAAGGCCAGTATAAGCCTCAGCCGTGCGCAGTCCGTTCAGGTACTTTGAAATGCCGCCTACGTTCTCAGAGATGGACATATTGTTATCATTAAGCACAATAATAAAATTACTCTTTAACCTGGAGGCATTATTCAACGCCTCATAGGCCATTCCCCCGGTCATAGCGCCATCCCCTATAATTGAGACAACATGATGGCCCTGCCCCTGGATGTCCCGTGCAGCCACATATCCTAACCCTGCCGAGATGGAGGTGGAGCTGTGTCCGGTATCAAAGGCGTCACAGTCGCTCTCTTTCCTTTTGGGGAATCCGCTCATCCCCCCATATTTCCTCAAATCGTCAAAGCCTGCCCTGCGGCCTGTGAGCAGCTTATGGGTATAAGCCTGATGGCCCACATCCCAGATCAGCTTGTCCTCAGGGAGGTAAAAAGCCATATGAAGAGCCATCGTAAGTTCCACGACCCCCAGGTTTGAGGCCAGGTGCCCCCCTGTCCGGCTGATTTTTGCAACCAGGAACTCCCTGATTTCTTCTGCCAGTATATCCAGCTCCTCCTGATTTAGCTGCTTGATATCATTCTCTTCCTGCATCCGTTCTAATACCATAAGGAATCTCCCTCTCTATTTGTCACGGTAGATCAATGACTCCAGTAATTGCCCCAAATAACTGTCCTGGGGCTGTAATTCATGGAGGGAAGCCATGGCCTCCCTGGATATCTGTCCCACAAGCCTGCCTGCCTCCTCAATGCCTTTTAATGTCACATAAGTCGTCTTTGCATTCCTCTCATCACTGTGTACGGGTTTGCCAAGGACCGCTTCTGTGCTGGTGACATCCAGAATATCGTCCTGAATCTGGAATGCCAGTCCTACTTTCCTGGCGATTGCTTCCATCTGCCCCACCTGTTTTGATCCGGCATCTGCCAATACAGCCCCCACCATCATGGAGGCCTCGATAAGAGCCCCTGTTTTCAGTCTATAGATGAAGTCCAGCTTTTCCCCTGAAATCACTGTCCCGCTTGACTTTACGTCCACCACCTGGCCCCCTATCATGCCATAAATACCGGCTTTCCCCGCCAGGATTTGGAGGGCCCGCCCAATACATAAGCTGCGGCCAGGATCCATATCAAAGGCCCTGGCTGCTGTCTCAAAGGCATAATTTAACAGAGCGTCCCCGGCCAGGATCCCCAAATCCTCGCCATACACTACATGGGTAGTCTTTCTTCCTCTCCGGTAATCGTCATTATCCATGGCCGGCAGGTCATCATGTACCAGGGAGTAAGTATGGATCATTTCAATGGCAGCCATAAACGGCTCTATCACCTCACCCTGGCCGCCAAACAGAGAGAAAGCCTCCTGCATGAGCATGGGGCGTAGCCTCTTCCCTCCGGCCATTAGGCTATATTCCATTGCCTCCATAATTACAGACTGGTATCCCTCTGATGGAGGCAGGTACTGGGAAAGAATACGCTCTATATTCTCCGTCCTTTTTTGATACTCCTCTTTAAAAGTCATGCTCCTCACCATCCTCATCCAGAATCTGCACCTTCTTTTCCACTGCATCTATAGTCTCACTGCACTGCCTGAGCATATCCATCCCATTCTGGTACAGAGAAAATGACTCCTCAAGGGTGATATCCTCCCCCTCCATCCTGGCAATGACCTTGTCCAGCCCAGAAAACAGTTCTTCCAGGGAAGGCCTTTCTTCCTCCTGCTGGCCCTGTTTATTTGTATTTACCGCCATCTGGCTTCACCTCCGTTATCTCCCTGACAGCTGCCCGCACATATCCATCTGTCATATATATTTTCAGTACATCTCCCGCCTGCACCTGCGAAACTGTTTTAACATTCTTACCCCCGGCATTTTCCACATAGGAATACCCCTGATTTAATTTAGCAAGGGGAGAACACCCTTTCATCTGTTCTATATATAATTCCAGCCTGCGCCTCCTGTCCTGCAGGGCCGCCTCCATCAGAAACGCCGTCCTCTGGCGTAAATCGGCAAGCCGCTGCTGCTTCTCCAAAAGTTTCTGCCTGGGATGCTTTAGCTTTAACTTTAGCGCCGCCTGTTTGGCCCGCTCTCTTTCTCTTGAAATCCGCTGCCCCATCAGTTTCCTGAGAGCCAGTTCATATTCCCTGACTGCGCTGGCTGTCCCCAGGTATTCATACACGGCAAGCTCCGCCGCCGCCGAGGGCGTAGGGGCGCGCATATCCGCCACATAATCTGCTATGGTGGTGTCTGTCTCATGCCCCACGGCTGAGATGACCGGCACCAGGCAGTCAAAGATTGCCCTGGCAACCACTTCTTCATTAAAGGCCCATAAATCCTCTATAGATCCGCCTCCCCGGCCCACGATTATAACATCTACCTTTTTTTTCTCCAGCATTTGAATTCCCCGGACAATACTGTCAGCAGCTCCGTCACCCTGTACCTGGGCCGGATAGAGGATAAGCCTGACATAAGGGTTCCTCCTGGCAGCAATATTGATAATATCCCTCACAGCCGCTCCCGTGGGCGCTGTCACAATCCCCACTGTCTTCACATACTTCGGGATAGGCTGCTTATATTCCTGTGCAAACATCCCCATCTGGGCAAGCTCAGACTTTAATGCCTCAAATCTCTCATATAGCAGCCCTGCCCCGTCCAGTATAATCTCACGGGCATAGAGCTGATATTTCCCATCCCTCTCATACACACTGACAGCTCCCAACACAACCACCTGCTGGCCCTCCTGCATACGAAAAGAAAGTCCTGACCTGGAGCCTGCGAACATAACGCAGGCTATGGTGCCGGACTCATCCTTTAATGAAAAATATATATGCCCTGAAGTATGGTATTTACAGTTAGACACTTCACCTTTCACATAAATCCGGTTCAGCATAAAATCCTGTGTAAACATATTCTTGATATAGGCATTTACCTGCTTTACTGTATATACATTGCGCATCCCTTATCTCCCGCCGGGCCAGGGTCAGTCCTCCTTATCACCCGCCAGCTTTGCCAGCACTCCATTTACAAAGGAAGGCCCTTCCTTGCCGCTGAATCTTTTGGCCAGCTCCACAGCCTCATTAATCGCTACTCTTTTTGGTACTTCATCATCCCATTTCATCTCGTAGACAGCAAGGCGCAGGATGGTCAGGTCTACCTTGTTCATTCTAGTAGTCTTCCACCCAGACGTTTTCTCATTCAAAATGCAGTCAATCTCTGGTATTTTTTGGCTGGCCGCCTCAAATTTTCTCTTTATGTAGTCTCTATCATCCTCAGATGCACTCTGCAGGTTATCTAAATATAACAGCAAGTGCTCTGGCATATCACTGGTCTCATTGAATTCAATCTGGAAAAGCATTTTAAAAATATGCTCCCGAAGTTCTCTTCTTACCATGTTCGCTCCTTTCGCCCCATCCCCATTATTCTGTAAAGACCCACCCGCAAAAACTTATTTTAGGGTTCTCCAGCCTGGATAGGGTAAAGCGGAATTATCCGCCCACCAGACTCCCTAAGTCCCTCAAAAATGAGGGACCTGCTCCGGTCTGCACGCCGATGCACAGCTGCTTTGGCAGCTTGCCTCGGCACATCGTGCGCATCCTGCGGAGAGTTTATGATGTGGGAAAGCCGAAGCTTTCCCACATCATAAAGAAAGGGATGTCTTACGACATCCCTTATTATACTACACACCCTCTGCCCTTTGCAACGAAAAGGTTATGAAGGGTTCTCCATTTCTACTCCTGCAACCTTAATATTGACATCTGCAACTTCCAGTCCGGTCATGTTCTCAATGGCATTCTTTACTTTCTCCTGCACCCTGGATGAAATCTCCATGATGCTGTAGTTATATTTCAGGTTCAATGCCAGGGAGACAGTCACAACGCCTTCCAGCACATCAACCTTTACGCCTTTTGAAATATTCTTCATACCCAGCTTGCCTATCAGTTCGTTGGTTATATTCCCTGCCATGGAAGCGACTCCTTCCACCTCTGTGGCTGCCAGGGCCGCAATGATTGCCACCACCTCATCTGCAATCTTCACCTCGCCCAAGCTGGAATCATTCTGTATTGTATACGTATTTCTTTCGTCCTTTGCCATCGTAAAAACCTCCTGTTGGTTTAATCTCTTTTTATATTATAACAAACAACCCAATATTTGAAAAGGGTAATATCAGGAACGCCCAAATTCAGACAGCTTAAGGCCCTGGTTTCTGTCCAGGGTCATCTTAATGCTCCACTCATGTGCAAAAAGAAGCAGGGGACGCCCTTTTAGGTCCTTAATCTTCTTCATATCGGAAGTCCCAACCAGCCTGTCCATGTCGGCGTCATGGTTTTCAATCCAGCGGATATGCTCATAGGGGAGGGGTTCAAGTTTAATCTCCACATTGTATTCATTGACAAGGCGGTATTTCAGTACGTCAAACTGCAGGACGCCAACAACACCGACTATAATTTCCTCCATACCTGTATTAAATTCCTGGAAAATCTGGATGGCCCCCTCCTGGGCAATCTGGTTAATCCCCTTTACAAACTGCTTCCTCTTCATAGTATCCACCTGGCGTACCCGGGCAAAGTGCTCCGGGGCAAACGTGGGGATTCCCTCATATGCGAACCGGTCTTTGGCGGCGGTCAATGTATCCCCAATAGAAAAAATACCTGGGTCAAATACTCCGATAATGTCGCCCCCGTAAGCGGTTTCGATCATCTTACGCTCACTGGCCATCATTTGCTGGGGCTGGGACAGCCTGACGTCCTTGCCTCCCTGCACATGATACACAGACATCCCCGCCTCGAACTTGCCAGAACAGATCCGCATAAAGGCAATCCTGTCTCTATGCGCCTTGTTCATGTTTGCCTGGATCTTAAATACAAAGGCTGAGAAATCCTTTTCTGACATCGGGTCTATCTCCCCTTTGTCAGATTTCCTTGGGAGGGGTGAGCTTGTCATATCCAGAAAGTGTTTAAGAAACGTCTCAACGCCAAAGTTTGTCAGCGCCGACCCGAAAAAAACTGGTGAGAGCTCGCCTCTGCTTACAAGCTCCTGGTCAAACTCAGCGGCTGCGCCGTCCAGAAGCTCAATCTCCTCCTGGAGTGTCACTTTTGCTTCAGTCCCTAATATCCAGTCCAGTTCCGGGTTATTGGCATCCAGTACCTTAACCGCTCCGGTGGCCGTCCCCTTATGAGTGTCAGAGAACAGATCTACCTCCTGCTTCTGCCTGTCATATACCCCTTTGAAGGCCTTTCCCGAACCTATTGGCCAGTTTACGGGACACGTGGCAATCCCAAGCTCTTTTTCAATATCGTCCAACAAATCAAAAGTATCTTTCGCCTCCCGGTCCATCTTATTGATAAACGTAAAAATAGGTATGTGCCTCATGACACAGACCTTAAATAATTTTCTTGTCTGGGCCTCCACCCCCTTGGAGGCATCAATGACCATGACCGCGGAATCTGCAGCCATCAAAGTTCTGTACGTATCTTCAGAAAAGTCCTGGTGGCCGGGCGTATCCAGGATATTGATACAGAATCCACTGTAATTAAACTGAAGTACAGAGGATGTAACGGAAATCCCCCTCTCCTTCTCAATCTCCATCCAGTCTGATACCGCATGTTTTGCCGTCGCCTTCCCCTTGACAGAGCCGGCCTGGTTAATGGCGCCTCCGTACAGCAGAAACTTTTCAGTCAGCGTAGTCTTTCCCGCATCGGGGTGGGAAATAATTGCAAATGTCCTTCTCTTTTTTATCTCATTCGTAATCTCTGACATATTCTTCCTCTCCTGTCCTTACAAAGTCCACGGTACAAAGCATATCTGCCCCGCCGGGCAGGAACTTCCGGCAGAACAGATACCTCTTTATCCAGGACATATTTAATAAGTTTAACATAAGAAATAATCTGCCGCAATTGTTTACTGGAAATATTCTTCCCCTTTTCCAGAAATTATAAACTGGACTGTATGTAATTTCCTGCCGCTTTTACTCAGCTCCCTCATGGATAGGAGTGATGACAATATTTTCCGGCGCTATGCTTGTTTTTCTTGTCACGATGTCCTCTATCTGCGCCCGGTTGGCGTCTGTAAGCTCTGCACTGTTCACCACAATATCCGCGGAGTCCTCTGTCAGGCTGACCACGGCGTCAGAAAACCCTTTTGAGGACATCAGTGTCTCTATGGCAACCTCCTGCTCGGAAAGCTCCGTCATTTTTACCATCTGTGCAATGGCATCCTGCTTCTCCTGGTCGCTGATGTTTGTATTGTCTATAATAGACTGCAGTGTCTCCTTATTTTGGGCCCGCACCTGTTCTCTTGCCACCTTTGCCTGTGCCACAGTGGTGTCTGTGCCGCCGTTTGTAAGAACAGCCTCCCCGGGCGTCCCTTCTATCTCAGAGTCATTGCTGGCAATATCCCCGGATCCTGTTTCAATATCCTCCTCCGAAATGTCTAACAGCTCCTTGTTCGCCAGTTCTGCATTGGCCTCTGTGGTACTCTTCTCGGACTGCCCGAACAGCCGCCCTGAATAATTCAGGTATCCGGCGATGGCAATCATAACTGCCAGTGTAGTAATGATGATCTGATTTTTCTTAAATAAACGCTTCACTTGGAATCCTCCTTTTATGTATCAGTCCTTTTCATTATTTTTATTTTATGCGCCTCTACTCCGAATAATGCCTGGATCGCCTCAGTAATGTTCTGCACGACAACTGCATCGTCCCCTCCCTGGGCGATCACAAGCACGCCCGCTATTTCCGGCGCCATTTCTTTACTCACATAGGGGGACTGGGATCCGTCCGATGTCTGTTCATATATGCTTGTTTTATCGGCTGTCTGATCCTCTACAGTCCTTGTGCCGCCTGAACTGTCCTCCTCCTGTGACACCTGGCTGCTGCTTTGCTGGTCCTTTTCCACAATCTTTTGGCCTGATGATTTAAGAGTAATCATCACCTCCGCTTTCCCCACCCCCTCTACACATTCCAAAGCCTCTGCAACCCGCCTTTCCATATATTCTTCATATTCACCGCTGGAATTCTGAGAAGAATATGAGCTTAAGCCATCCTGCACGGAGGTATCTTCCCTCTCTGTGCCGCCCCCCTTTTTATCTGATGCAGGGATGGCGATGACCACAAGGAGGAGCCCTGCCAGAAATATAATAAGCAGCTGGTTTTTTCCGGGAATCCCTTTCTGGCCTTTGAGTTTTTCTACGATCTCCTTCCACTTATTTTCCAATCTGAATCCCCTCCACTTCTATCTTATTTGGGTCCGTCTTAGGATCTTCCCTGCTGCTATCATTGTATTGGTATTCCTGGGGTAAAAAATCCAGGATGTCCATCTCCTCCAGATACATTTTATGGGCCTCAATTTCCTCCTTCTCCATCTCATATTCCCTGCTGTGGTACAATTCATAAAAGGTCTGTTCTATCCCTGCCAGCTTAAGTACAGGCGTGAGCATAAGCAGTATCATGACTAATCCGGAAAAAAACTGTACGTATTTTTTGTACTCCTTTCCGGGTATGATCTTAAGCACCGCCGTCATAATAACCAGATAAAAAGCGATATTCTGTATCCACTCATATAAATACTCAAACATTCCTGCACTCCTTCTATGTCCTTAAGTGGTGGAAGCCGCTACAACCGCGATTGTCAGCAAAAACAGCACCCCGGTGGAAAAAATCACTTTCACAAGCAGCTCAAACCCCTCACTCACACCGCTTATGCAGCCTGTAATTCTTTTATCAGATACAGGCTGCACCAAGGCTGCCGTCATTTTGTACAAAAACATCATAACCACCATCTGCAGCAGAGGCACTGCGCAGATAGCTATGAGTATCACCGCCCCTGCCATGCCAATACCATTTTTAATCAGTACGGCGGCCCCCAGTACCACATCTGTCACCCCGCCTATGGCGCCCCCTATGCCGGGTATGGCCTCGGCAGTTTTTGTCAGTGTGCTTCGCTTTAAAGTGTCAATGGCGGGCGCCAGCATGGCCTGTATTATATTGATCCCTGCCACACAGGCTAAAAGTGTCTTTAGTATCCACTCTGCCAGTTTTTTTAGCAGGCCGGCAAACTGGGATAAATATTCCTCCCCTGAGAGATAATTCATAACCTGCACCATAATATAAATATTGATTACAGGGAGCAGGAACCTAAGTATCAGTACCTCTGCCACATAAATCAAAAACAGCACAATATTATAAAAAATCAATGCGCTGCTGCTCCCTGAGGCAATGGCAACGGCCAGGAAATAACTGGGGCACAGCACACGCATAAAATCCAGCAGCAGCTCAAGCTGCCCTTCAATTCCATCTACTGCTATCCTAAATGCATTCAGGCACATCGTAATCAGAAGCATATACAATACATAAAAGCTGATCTCTGACACCTGCCTATTCTGAAAAGCATTGGAAAAATTTGTAAACACGGCGGCGATCACTGCAATTAAAAGCATATAGGCAAGATTCTGCCTGTTATATCTGAATTCATAGGCGGCCTGGTCTAGAATAAATTCCCCTATAAGTTTGCCGGCATTTTCCCACTCCCCCTGGACCAGGCCCTCAACCAGGCCCTGAAAGTCCATTTTTTCCTCTGGGAATATTTTCTGCAGGCTGTCGTCTATTTCCTGAAAGTCAAATTCATCAAACAGCTTATCCTGAGTTTCCTGCGCCACAGCATTGTAGTCTGTCCCATTTTCCTCAACGCCTGCCGTATCTTCCCCGGCCCTTATTCCTCCCTCCTCCCTATCCGCCGCATATACTTCTAAATCGTTGTGATACAGTCCTGCGGCGGCAGCCATGGCAGCAGAGAAAATAAAAATCAGGCAGTACTTTGCTGCTTTTCTCCTGCCTATCACCATGCCCCCTATCCCTTCCAGCCTCATGTCAGGAACTCCCTGATGGTTTCTAAAAGTGCCAGCAGCACAGGCATGCCCAAAGCCAGGATGGTCAGTTTACTGAAAATTTCTATCTGTACCGCAATGGTCTGGTGCCCTGCGTCTTTACAGACACTGGAGGAAAATTCCGCTATGTATGTAATCCCTATCATTTTCAGCATGGTAGCAATATAGCTTGTATCAATTTTAATATACTGGTTGATCTGTGACACAGTCCTTACAAACATTTCGAGACGGTCCACAATACATGCAAAAATAAGAATACTTACAGCCACACTCATATAGATTCCATATTCAGGTTTCCCTGTTTTAAATTGTATAGATAAAAGTGCCCCTATCACGCCGATTATCCCGATTTGGATCATACTCATAGAGATACCCTCCTTTCTTGTACTCCGGCTACAGGGAGAAAAGCTGTTTGATTGATAGAAATAAATCATATATATACGGCAGTACCCATGACAGTACAAGGATCAGTCCGGCGAAACTTGTCAGAAATGCCTGCTCGTCCCTCCCGCTGTGCTTAAGCACCTGGCTTAAAATGGATACCAGGATGCCTACCGCCGCAATTTTAAATATCAAATTTATGCTCATGGGCCCCTCCTGTCTATATCAATATGACAACAAGAAAGATCCCTCCCATCACTCCCAGACAGTTTCCGATTCTTTTCTTTGCTGCCATCCCCTCTCTTACCTTCTCGATTTCCAGCTCCAGCCGGTTTAAATACAGCTGCATAGTGCGGTCCGATGTCCCCCTGTCAAGCTGCCCTAGAAAGGTTCCCAGCTCCTTTAGCTGAATGGAATGGGCACTTTTCAGCTTAAGTTCCCCCAGGCATGTGTCAATGCTCCGGTTCCAGATCTTGGCAAACCCATCCTCCTCCCTGTTCTCAACCTTCCTCTCCATGGTCACAAGCCATGTCCTGTAAGGTTCCCTGACCCTTGCCGCGACTCGTCCAAAAACTTCCCCCAGAGGTGCATTAGAATACTCCATCTCTCCCTTAAGCATATATATGACATGCCGTATGTACAAAAGCTTTTCTAAATACCGTTTAAGCTCTGTGCCGTAAAGCACCCCTGCCCCTGTGGTGGCCGCTATAATAAGCAGGCTCCCTATAAATCTCTGCATAGCTGGCTCCCCCGTTCATCATAAATTTCCCGGATCTCCCCGGGATTTTTTTCGTTCCCCAGTACAATATAGCGCTCAAACCTGCGCTCCTTAATCAGCTTTCCCAAAACCGGTTTGGAGGAAGCTTCATCCATCGAAAGCCCGTGTACGCTGGCAATCATTTTACAGCCGCACTGCATGGCATATTCAATCGCGTGGATATCCTCCATGGAGCCGATCTCATCTACCGCAATCACCTGAGGCGCCATAGAACGGATCAGCATAATCATCCCCTCGGCCTTTGGGCAGCAGTCCAGCACATCGGTTCTTATGCCCAGGTCATTTTGTGCGATGCCGAGATAACATCCTCCTATTTCGGATCTCTCGTCTACCACCCCCACCGTGCACCCCTTCACATAACTGTTGCCGTCAGAAATCTGCCGGATCAAATCACGGATCAGCGTAGTTTTCCCACAGCGTGGGGGAGAGATGACCAATGTATGGCACACCTGTCTGTTTTTTGTGATAAAGGGCAGCACTCTGTCCGCACAACCCAAAATTTCATGGGACATCCTTAAGTTTACTGAAGAAATATACTGGAGATTCTTCACTCTGTCCTCCTCCAGAATTGCTTTTCCCATCACTCCCACTCTATGCCCTCCTTCAATCGTAATAAACCCCTGCCTTAGTTCATGCTCATAAGCATAAAGGGAATAATGGCTGATATATTCCATCGTCTCCCGTATTTCTTCTTTTGTAATAAGGTGCCCTTCCCTCCCCCCGGAGGGAAGAAATATTTCCTCATTGTCATAGACCATGATAAGGGGTTTCCCCACCCGCATCCGAATCTCTTGTACTTTGCAGAAATCTGCCCCTTCGTTTTCCACGATCTCCCTGACCTTCCTGGAAAGCACTTGTAAAACCTGTTTCTTTCTGTTTTCCCTGTTCATCTTGTCCACCTCTCTAAACAATATATGTGGCATGGATGAAAATATGACATTGGGTTTTTAAGAAAGAATCTGCTATGGCATAATTCTCCGCCTGGGTCGGATCCCATGGGCCATATAATCCCACTCCGCCGCAGCTTAATCCGGCAGAGAGTGCTTGCATCGGGGTCTCTGGCTTCATAGGAAATCCAACAAAATTTCCTATGTAAAGAAAAAACAGCGCCGGCCGCATAATCTGACGATTACACAGCCGGCGCTGTTCATAAGGACTCCCGCCCTTTCCATATTTAAATACCTATCCAGACAAACATAAGCACAAATGGGATTGGGGTTTATTCAGCAACATCCCTCATGCTGAAACTGAACCTGCCCATTTTATCCTTCCCCAGGCAGACTACTTTTACCACATCTCCCATTTTAAGCACATCTTCCACTTTGTTCACCCGTTCCTTTGAAATCTTAGAAATGTGGACCATTCCTTCTTTGCCTGGGGCAAACTCAAGAAACGCCCCAAATTCCTTAATACTGATTACTTTTCCTTCAAAGACCTGCCCGGCTTCAAAGTCTGTGGTAATGGTCGCAATTAATTTAGCCGCTGCATCCATACCTTCCTGCTCTGTCCCACAGATAGAAACAGCGCCGTCATCAGTAATATCTATCTTTACGCCTGTCTGCTCAATGATTGCATTGATCGTCTTACCCCGCTGTCCGACCACATCTCCAATCTTCTGGGGATCAATCTGCATCTGCATGATTTTGGGGGCGTATGGCCCAACTTCCGGCCTGGGCTGTGCAATCGCCTTGTTCATCACTTCATCCAAAATATAAGTCCTTGCTTTCTTGGTGGCTGCAATTGCCTCCTCGATAATGGCCCTTGTCAGTCCGTGGATTTTGATATCCATCTGGATTGCAGTAATACCCTTATGTGTCCCCGCCACCTTAAAATCCATATCCCCGAAGAAATCTTCCAGGCCCTGGATATCCGTAAGCACAAGGTAGTCATCGTCTGTCTCCCCTGTCACAAGGCCTGCAGAGATTCCTGCCACTGCCGCTTTTATGGGCACGCCGGCAGCCATCAGGGACATACTGGATGCACAGATACTTGCCTGGGATGTGGAGCCATTGGATTCAAATGTCTCAGACACTGTGCGTATGGCATAAGGGAACTGTGCCTCATCCGGCAGTACCGGAACCAACGCCCTCTCTGCCAGCGCCCCATGTCCAATCTCGCGGCGCCCAGGGCCCCTTGAGGGTTTTGTCTCACCTACAGAATATGACGGGAAATTGTAGTGATGCATATACCGCTTGGATGTCTCTGCCTCATCTAATCCATCAATCCGCTGTGCATCTGAGAGAGGCGCCAGAGTCGTGATTGTACAGATCTGTGTCTGCCCTCTTGTGAACATGGCAGATCCATGTACTCTAGGAATCAAATCTATCTCAGCAGCCAACGCCCTAATCTCATCAATCCCACGTCCGTCAGGGCGCTTGTGGTCCTTTAAAATCATCTTTCTGACTGTCTTTTTCTGATACTGGTAAACGGCCTCCCCCAATACAGCCAGCCACTCTTCCCTGTCAGCAAACGCCTCCTCCAGCTTCTGGGTGAGTATACGGATATTTTCTTCTCTAGTCTGCTTGTCGTCTGTAAAGACAGCCTCCTCCATCTCTGCCGGAGGGATCACTTCGCGGATTGCGGCAAACAGTTCCTCAGGCACAGCACAGCTCTCATAAGTATGCTTTGCCTTGCCGCACTCTGCGACAATAGTATCAATAAAGGCGATTACTTTCTGGTTCAGCTCATGTGCCGCAAATATTGCCTCGATCATCTTTGCCTCCGGCACCTCGTTGGCGCCTGCCTCGATCATAATTACCTTCTCTTTTGTAGAGGCAACTGTCAGGGCCATGTCTGAGGCCTCTTTCTGGGGAGCAGTAGGGTTAAATACAAACTCCCCGTCCACCAGTCCCACCTGTGTGGTAGAAATAGGCCCGTCAAAGGGGATGTCAGATATAGATGTGGCAATGGCCGCCCCCAGCATGGCTGTCAGTTCAGGACTGCAGTCCTGGTCTACTGACATGACAAGATTTTCCAGTGTCACATCATTCCTGTAATCCTTTGGAAACAGCGGACGCATCGGCCTGTCAATGACGCGGCATGTAAGCACGG
This sequence comes from Luxibacter massiliensis, assembly GCF_900604355.1. Taxonomy (NCBI): domain Bacteria; kingdom Bacillati; phylum Bacillota; class Clostridia; order Lachnospirales; family Lachnospiraceae; genus Luxibacter; species Luxibacter massiliensis. The sequence continues at coordinate 1,908,666 of NZ_UWOE01000001.1, forward strand.
CATTCTCTGATGCTTTTCCCTCTCTTTTATTAAATCCTCCCGGAATCTTGCCTACAGAATACTGTCTCTCATTATATTCCACGCTCAGGGGGAAGAAATCAATCCCTTCTCTTGGTTTTTCAGATGCAGTTGCCGTACAAAGTACCGTTGTATCTCCATAGTGCATCAGTACTGCGCCGTTGGCCTGCTTGGCCACTCTCCCCACATCGACTTGTAAAGTCCTGCCAGCCAGTTCCATTTCAAACTTCTTATACATATTGTTCTCCTTTAATAAAGTATTTTCTTGGCCAGGAGGCTCCGAAACTACTGAAAAACATATTAGTATACCCCCAATATCCTTTTCAGTGGTCTCGGGTTCTCCCATCCTGCCCATAACCTTAAATATTATACCACACCATTCTTCCATATACAAGGGCAAAACAAGAGGGCCGGCCATCCCCCTGAGGGCAAAAATGCTGCCACAGAATATGGTTTAAATCATATCCCATGGCAGCAAATATAAAGCTTTTATTCCCGCCGGCAGTGTGCCGCGAGGGCCAAATGCCCCAATGACCTGCATCGGGGATATTGGACTATTTTCTCAGGCCAAGCCTCTCTATCAAACTACGGTATCTTTCGATATCCATCTTCTTCAGATATGCCAAAAGGCCTCTTCTCTGGCCTACCATCTTCAGAAGGCCCCTTCTTGAATGATGATCCTTGGGGTTTACCTTAAAATGTTCTGTAAGTTCATTAATCCTTGCTGTTAAAATTGCAACCTGAACTTCTGGAGAACCAGTATCCCCCTCACTTCTTCCATATTCTGCAATAATTGCCTGTTTCTTTTCCTTTGCGATCATGTTTGTTTCCTCCTCTTAAAATCTTGTTAAACCGCCTGGCATTAAGTAACGGTTGGAGTTCTCCTGTTACCGGACACCGGCTGAATTCATACTTTGACAGTATAACATAGTTGTTTCCCAATGTAAAGCAGCACTTTTATTTCCCCCTGCAATGAACCCCCATCTCTTTTTAAGGCCTACATTCCGCAGCTGACACTAGGGAATCCCGATTAAAATATTGCTTTGCGCACTCAATATCCCATTCCACCTGTTCTTTCAGCTGGGATATGGAAGCAAACTTTCTTTCCGGCCTTGCAAATTTACAAAACTCAACAATTACTTTTTTCCCATACGCATCCCCGTGAAAATCAAATGCATGCACCTCATTTAGGACTCTCAAATCGTCCGTCACTGTAGGCTTCGTGCCTACGTTCCCAATCCCCTCAAAAGGGACGCCGTCCACTAGGATCCTACATATATATACCCCATATTTGGGTACAATTTTCCTATTTTCCGGCGCCACATTCATGGTGGGGAAGCCAAGCTTTCTTCCCAGCTGCCTACCATACTCTACTTTACCTGACATATAATACGGGTATCCGAGAAGTTCCCCGGCCAGCTCCACATCTCCTGCAGCTAAGGCCTCTCTTATATATGTGCTGCTGATTTCTCTGCCGGAATACACCGCCTTGTCCACAATTTCCAGATGATACCCATACCTGTCCGCAAACTGGGCCAGCATAGCCGCATTGCCGCGCCTCTGATAGCCAAACCTAAAATCACTGCCCACCACAATGCAGGAAGCATGGAATTTTCTCAAAAGTATGTCCTCAATAAAGGCTTCTGCCTGCATTTCCCGTATTTCCTCTGTAAACGGACATTGTATGAGGCAATCCACCTTACCCTTAAGCCTCTCTCTGCGCTCTTCATTTGTAAGCAATGTATCTCTCTGCATGTCAAAGGCAAACACAATGCTGTAATCCCCTTTTGAAGACGCATATTTCTGCACGCAGTCGATCAGCTTTTGGTGCCCCCGGTGCAGACTGTCAAACTTTCCCAGCGTAACCACTGTGCGCCCTGTTCCCTGATAAGATTGAATATCTGTATAATACTGCATGTCTGTCACCGCAATTCTTCCTGATCTAAAAATATTTGTTCCAGTCTGTATTCCTGCTTCTGGGCCCAATACCTATAAATCCCTATAAAAACTCTGTCTCCGTCATATACCCTGAACCACTGTCCATCCGCCGGCTTTAAGTGTTTCTGCATATACTGCTCCTTCAAGGGGTTCCCATTATAGGCAAGAGGCCTGTATTTGTCCAGCACCCCCAGTTCCTCCAATTCGGGAAACATTGCATCCACTGGCAGGATAGCTTCCTTGATTCTGCCTTCCCTTTTAAGTTCTTCTATCTGTGCCAGCTTCAGGCTGTCCTGCAGCAGAAAACCACTGGCCCTGGTCCGCAAAAGGCTTTCCATACATGCCCCAACGCCCATATCCTGCCCTATATCATGGCAGAGAGTGCGTATGTAAGTGCCTTTAGAACATGTCACTTCCATAGAAACCCTGGGAAGATCCATTTTCAGTATTTTGATATCATGTATCCATACTTTCCGCGGCTTCCTCTCTGCCTCCACCCCTTCCCGGGCCAGTTCATACAGCTTCCGCCCATTGACCTTTAGAGCGGAATACATGGGAGGGAGCTGCCAGTATTCACCAATATAAGATTCAATACATTTTTTTATCGGCTGCCCCGGGAGTTTCTCCGCCTCCAAAAGTGCAGAAGTATCCCTGTCAGAAAGTACTGTGCCTGAAATATCCTGGGTATCTGTCACCTTGCCAAAAAGAAGGGCTGCCTCGTAAGTCTTATCTCTGTCTGTCAGCATGCCGCACAGCTTGGTCCCCCTGCCGAGGCAGACCGGAAGGACCCCCTCTGCATCTGGATCCAGAGTCCCTGTGTGCCCAATCTTCTTCTGCCCTAATATGCCCCTGAGCCTTGCTACTACATCGTGGGAAGTATACCCCTTCTCTTTGTATACATTAATTACACCGTTTAACATACAGCATCCACCTGCGTATTTATTGTCTGCAGCTGGAGCTCAATCTGGCGCCCTACATTATTGATTACATCATGGCAGGAGCCGTTCATCGTAAATCCTGCTGCCCTTTCATGGCCGCCGCCGCCGAAATATTTTGCAATTACACTAACATCCACCTGCCCTTTGGAGCGCAGGCTTATCTTAAACTGCTGTGTATCCAGCTCATACATAAAGAGCGCGACTTCTGTTCCTTTAGTCTGCCTAAGCTGGCTCACTATCCCTTCTAGGTCGCTGGGGCCGGCTCCGTAGAATTCCATTTCCCTTTTGCTCACTGAGGATACAATACATTTTTTATTCAGGATCAAAATGCTCTCCAGAAGGGCCCTGCCTAAAATCTGATTCTGTACATAGGTCTTTTCATAGTAAGTCTTATCAATAATATTACTTCCGTCTATTCCTTTGCGCATCAGGGCTGCGGCCGCCTCCATTGTCTCCGGGGATGTACAGGGGTACTGGAACACTCCGGTATCATGGGCAATCCCCATGTAAAGTGCTTCAGCCGTTGGAAGGCTGATCTTTTCATAATCCAGGAGCCCGAATACCAGCTCTGAAGTGGAGCTTGCATCTGGCACAATATAATTATTATCGGCAAAGGCCTCATTGCTGACATGATGGTCAATACACAATGTCTCAGCCGCCTGCTCAAATAAGGGCGCAGAAAAACCAAGCCTGCCTGCATCCCCGCAGTCCAGGCAGATAAACAAATCATATTGTTTTCCCGCCGCAATTTGGTGCTTAATCTCACCCGTCCGCCGGAGAATATGGTACTCCTTTGGAATCTCCTCCAGGTACAAGTCTGTCTCGATATGGGGGTACTGCTCCTTTAAGTAGATATATAGTCCCAGGCTAGACCCTGTACAGTCCCCATCCGGGCGGACATGCCCGCCCAGTGCCACAGTCCTTTTGCCTGTGAGCACTTCCGATAATTGTATCTTCATACTTATTCTGCCTCATCTTTCAAATCTCTGGTCAGCTCATCTATTTTTTTGCTCATATTGACGCCATACTCGATTGACTGATCCAAAATAAAACGAATCTCTGGAGTATTCCTCATATTCAGTGTCCTGGCAAGTTCCCTCCTTATATACCCTTCCGCGCTCTTAAGGCCTTTGAGTGTCTCCTGCTGGACTGACTCATCCCCCAGCACACTGATATATGCCCTGCATGTTTTCAAGTCTGGCGCCACCTCTGCTGCCACAACAGAAGTCATGGGCGCAATACGGGGATCTTTGATGCCCCCCCGTAGGATATTGCTCAGTTCTCTTTGTACCTCCGCATTAATCCTTGTATTTTTTATGCTGTTCTTCCTCATAATATGCCTCCTGCTGTTTTCTTTCAGTGCCCGCCTGCCCCCTTATCCCACAGTAAGCCAATGGGATAAGGCCCGCTCACTGAGGTATGCCCGGCTGTCCCATAATACCCCTTTTATTTTCTCTCTATCTCTACCATCTTGTATGCCTCTACAAGATCGCCTTCCTTAATGTCATTGTAATTTTCAAACACAAAACCGCACTCATATCCAGCCCTTACTTCCTTCACATCGTCTTTAAAACGCTTCAAGGATGCAAGTGGGCCGTCAAAAATGACAACGCCGTCGCGGGTCAGCCTGACTGAACAATTCCTCTCAAAAATACCGTCCTGCACATATGCCCCTGCAATTGTCCCCACGCCAGATGCTTTGAATGTCTGCCGCACTTCTGCATGGCCCAGTACTTTTTCCTCAAATACTGGATCCAGCATTCCTTTCATAGCAGCCTCCACATCCTCTATAGCGTTGTAGATAACCCTGTACAGCCTTAAATCCACACCCTCATGGTCTGCGATTTCCTTGGCTGTGGCATCGGGACGGACATTGAAACCTATGATAATGGCGTTTGATGCAGAAGCCAGGCTTACATCTGATTCATTGATAGCTCCCACGCCTCCATGTATGATCTTAATGACCACTTCGTCGTTGGAGAGTTTGAGCAGGCTCTGCTTTAAGGCCTCCACAGATCCTTGCACATCTGCTTTTACGACTATATTCAGCTCTTTTAAGTTTCCTTCTTTGATCTGGGTAAACAGATCGTCCAGTGACATCTTGGCTTTTGTCTCATCCAGAAGCTTCACCTTGTTTTGAGAAATAAATGTCTCTGCAAAATTCCTTGCCTCTTTCTCTGTCTGGCAGCCTACAAAGACTTCCCCTGCGTTGGGCACGTCATTTAACCCCAAAATCTCAACTGGCTGGGATGGCCCTGCCTCTTTTACACGGCGCCCCTTGTCGTCCATCATAGCGCGCACCTTGCCATGGGCGGATCCTGCCGCGATTGCATCCCCTACATGAAGCACTCCCTTCTGTACAAGGACAGTGGCCACAGACCCCTTCCCTTTATCCAGCTCAGCCTCAATAATAAGGCCTCTGGCCGAACGGTTTGCATTGGCTTTCAGCTCCATCACTTCTGCTGTAAGGAGGATCATTTCCAACAGTTCCGGTATTCCCTCTTTTGTATGGGCAGATACTGGCACAAATATGGTACTTCCGCCCCAATCTTCAGGGATCAGCTCATATTCCGCCAATTCCTGCTTAACTCTGTCTATATTGGCGCTTGGCTTATCAATTTTATTGATGGCCACAATAATTTCTATCCCTGCGGCCTTTGCATGGTTGATAGCCTCCACTGTCTGGGGCATTACGCCGTCATCTGCCGCGACTACCAGTATGGCAATATCTGTGGAGTTGGCCCCGCGCATGCGCATAGCGGTAAACGCCTCGTGTCCTGGCGTATCCAGGAACGTAATTTTCTCCCCGTTTATTTCTACCACATAGGCCCCAATGTGCTGGGTGATCCCACCGGCCTCCCGGTCTATCACATTACTGTCCCTGATGGCATCAAGCAGGGAGGTCTTGCCATGGTCTACGTGCCCCATGACACAGACAACAGGCGGTCTCTTTTCCATGCTGCCTTCATCCTCATCCTCTTCTTTTAAGAGTTCTTCAATGACATCAATGACCTCTTCCTTTTCACAGAGCACATCAAATTCCATGGCAATCTCTTCAGCAGTCTCATAATCCACTTCCTGGTTTACTGTCACAACTTTACCCTGCAGGAAAAGCTTCTTCACAATTGCTGAAGGCACAAGCTTCATCTTATCAGCCAGCTCTTTGATTGTCAGGACTTCAGGAATTACAATCTGTTTGATCACTTCCTCTTTTTTTTCTGCCTTTGGCTGGGGTTTCACGACCTCGGCAGCCTGCTTCTGTTTTCTGCCCTTCTTGCCTTTGCCGTCAAACTCTTCCTCTCTGTATTCCTTTTTCTTGTATTCTTTTTCCTTATCTTTAGCCTTTTTCTCGGCTCTTCTTCTCTCTGTGCGGATTCGATCCTGTCATCTCCTTGTCACTGTTCTCCTGAACGTGAGGACTGGCTTCCGGGCCGCTGGCCTGCCGCATTTCTGCCTCCCTGGCCGCCATACCGCTCCTGGCCCCCTGCCAAATCCTGCTCTGCCTCCGGCCTCTGTCCACGGTCACGGCCGCCGAACCTCTGTCCCTGGGTTCCCTCCCCATTTGGAGATTGGCCGCTATGCTGCCTCTGCCCATAGGACTGGCTTGGCCTGGCCTCCTGGCCTGATACTGCGGCCCTCTGTGCGGGCCTTTGCCCCGGCTCTGCCGTTCTCTGTCCCTGCTGGCTTCCCTGGGGACGCTGGCCCTGAGGCATACCTGTAGGACGCTGGCCCTGCACATTTCCTCCAGGACGCTGGCCCTGGCCTGAGGGACGCTGGCTGTTCTGCTGGGTTCCCTGCGCCCTCTGCCCCTGAGAGGCCCCTGTAGGGCGCTGGCCCTGGGGTTTTTGTCCCTGGCTTCCCTGGGGGCGCTGGCCAGGCTGCTGTCTTTGTCCCTGGGGGCGCTGGCCCTGGCGTCCGTTTGGCATCCGCCCGCCGCTTTTAGAATTCTGAGGCCGGAACACCTGTACAATATTTTTCTTTTTAGGAGCAGACTCATCTGCCGGTTTCTCTGACTGGGCAGGCTTCTCTGCCGGGGCAGAGCCTTTCCTTTCATTTCTGATCTCTTCCACCACCTCATCAGACAAAGAGCTCATGTGGCTTTTCACCTCCACATTTTTCTTTCCCAGCATATCCATCAATGCCTTATTTTCGATTCCCAGCTCTTTGGCCAGTTCATGTACTCTCATTTTTGTCATATTTGCTACCTCCTCTATGCAATTGTATTGTCTTTCGCCTCTAATTGTTTTCGAATTCCCTTTGCAAATCCTTCGTCCAATATCGCCAGAGATGCACGGAATTCTTTTCCCATTGCATGCCCTAAGGTATCTTTATCTCCGTAAAAACAAATTGGAACCTTATAAAATTCACACATATTTTGGAACTTCTTTTTTGTGTTGTCCGAAGCATCCTTCGCCACGATCACGAGCGCAGCTTTCCCTGACTTTGTCACGCTCTCTGTCATAAACTCTCCGCTCGCAGTTTTTCCTGCCTTTGTTGCAAGGCCTACCAGAGATAATACTCTATCTTGTTTCAATCTCACTCATCTCCTTTTCCAGGCGCTTATATACTCCTTCAGGAATTGGCTGCTTGAATGAGCGTTCCAGGCCTTTGCTTTTCACAGCTTTCAGAAAGCAGTCCTGTGAACAGCACAGATAGGCCCCTCTCCCATTTTTCCTGCCTGTGGCATCCAACACAAATTCTTCTTCTGCCGTCCGCAAAATACGCAGCATCTCTTTCTTTGGTTTCATCTCACCACATCCGACGCATTTGCGCATCGGTATTTTTTTATTTCTCAATTATTTCACCTCTCATAAGGTTATTACTCATCCTCTGTTTCAATGAATTCTATCTCGCCATACTCTTCCTCCTGAGTATCCCCGGGAACCTCCCCTCCCTCATAATCGGCCTCTTCTTTTTCTGAAAACGGTTCTTCATAGCCGTCCTCATAACCGTTTTCCATCATGGCCATCTGTTCCATATAATCTTCTGGAAGCTCCCCGGACTCAATAGCCTGGGTCTCACTCTTAATGTCGATCTTATACCCTGTCAGGCGGGCTGCCAGCCTGGCATTCTGGCCCTCCTTGCCGATAGCCAGTGAAAGCTGGTAATCCGGCACGATTACACTGGCAGTCTTTTCATCCGGGTCCGCCATTACCGAGATAACCTTAGCAGGACTTAAGGCATTTTCTATCAGAAGGGCCGGGTTATCACTCCAATTGATAATATCAATCTTTTCTCCCCTTAATTCATTGACGACTGTATTTACCCTGGCGCCGTTCATGCCCACACAGGCGCCTACCGGATCCACATTGTCGTCGTTAGACCAGACAGCCATTTTGGTGCGGGAACCTGCCTCCCTTGCAATGCTCTTAATCTCCACTGTGCCGTCCCTTACCTCAGACACTTCGGACTCAAACAGCCTTTTCACAAGCTCCGGGTGCGTTCTGGATACAAGAATCTTTGGCCCTTTCGGCGTATTCTTTACTTCCACCACATATAACTTAATACGTTCTGTAGGCTGGAACACTTCGCCTTTTACCTGTTCATTCTCTGTCAGCATTGCATCTGCCCTGCCTAAGTTGATGCTGATGTTCCTTCCCATATATCTCTGCACAATTCCTGTTACAATATCCTTCTCTTTCTCAAAATACTGGTCATATACCACTTTCCGCTCTTCTTCCCTGATCTTCTGGAGAATCAGGTTCTTGGCATTTTGGGTGGCAATACGGCCAAAGGATTTTGACTCTATAGGTATCTGTGCCACATCCCCAATCTGGAGGGCGGAATCTAAGTTTTCTGCTTCCTCAAGGCTGATTTCCAGGGCCGGGTCAAATACCTCCTCCACAACTTCTTTCTCCGCATATACCGCATAATCACAAGTCTCTCTGTCCATGATCACTTTTATATTCTCGGCTGTCCCAAAGTGGTTTTTACACGCACTGATTAAAGAATTCTCAATGGCATCCAGCATCGTATCTTTACTGATGTTCTTTTCCTGTTCAAGAATATTCAACGCTTCCAACAATTCTGTATTCATTATTATTTCCTCCTAAATTAAAAATCAAAAGCCAGCCGGATCAAGGCAATCTCACTCTTTTCAAAGGTCTGTGAAGCGCCGTCCTCGTATTCTATGGTCACAGTATCTTTATCAAAATCCTTTAAAATCCCTGTAAATTCTTTCTGCCTGCCGATCATCCGGTATGTCCGTATCTCTACTTCCTCGCCAAGGCTCCTTTTAAAATCCTTCTCCTTCTTTAAAGGCCTGCCAAGTCCCGGGGAACTCACCTCAAATATATAGGAATCTTCAATATAATCCTTTTGGTCCAGAATATCTGAAAATTCCCTGCTGACCTTCTCACAGTCATCCACGGTAATTCCGCCGGGTTTATCAATATAGGCCCGCAGATACCATGTTCCGCCCTCTTTCACATATTCCACATCCACAAGCTCAAACCCAGATCCCGTCACAATCGGCTCCAATAGTTCCTCTGTTTTCTGCTCATACTGTTCTCTTCTTGACACACTAAACTCCTTTTCCTTTGAACTTTATTCATCATTGTTAAAATAAGCCTACCAACAAAGAAGAGTGAACTTGCGTTCACTCTTCTGCCGGGTTCCTTATGTAACTGTGGTAAGTATAGCACCTTTTCCCAGCAATTGCAAGGAAAAAATAGTTTTACTTATACGGCCCCCCTTATAGCGGCGGGATGATCCTTCCCGGGAATAACTGGCCTGGAAGGTTCCCTATCCCCTTTTCGTCCCGGTTCCATCCCGCCTGGCAAGCCTTAACCTGTTTAAATTCACTTCTTTGTCCCCACACATAGCCTTTGTCTCTGTACTATCATCAAAGAGATAGACATGCTCCAATTCATCCTTCTTTTGGAGTTTGATCCCCCGGACTCCTACGGCGCCCTTTTTCTTCTCCGGCACTTCGGCCGCCAGAAATTTAAGGAAAAACCCTCCTTTAGTGGCAAGCACCAATGTTTGGTTCTCTGTCACTACCTGGACATCTGCCAGTGCGTCTCCCTCCTGCAGCTTTGTAGCTGCGATGGTCCGCTTGGATACCTGGAATTCACTCCCCTCCACTCGCTTGACCATACCCTGCCTCGTGGTAAACAGCAGCTTGGCAAAACGCATCTGCTCAGCATCACAGACCATGACAATCTGTTCCCCGCTGCTGGAATAATTACTTACATTGTCTATAGGAGTCCCCTTATCCCTGAATTTCCCGTAAGGTAAATCCTGCACTTTCACTTGGTGCATCCTGCCTGTATCTGTGAACAGGCATACCTTCCCGGTGTTTATGCAATGGATGATATATTTATTCTCACTGTCCGCCGCCTCTTTGTTCCGCTCATATGTGGAGGTGTCCACTGTCTTGGCATAGCCGAAACGGTCCATCAGAAGCACCACTTCCTGTTCCTCTATCTTCTTCTCCTCGAAAACTGCCGCCTCTGCATTTTCTATTGCTGTGCGCCTCTTTCTCCCATACTCTTTTTTATAAGCATCCAGCTCCCCGATGATCAGATCTGCCATGGAGTCATAGTGGTTCAGGATATCCTCATACCGCGCAATATTCTTCAAAGTCTCCTGATGCTCCCTCTGGAGGGCCTCGATCTCCAGGCCGATTAATTTGTACAGCCTCATCTCCAGTATGGCCGTTGCCTGTCTTTCTGTAAAGCGGAGCAGCGCCGCCATTTTTTTGGATATCCCGGATTTAAAAGTAATAGGACCAGTCACCCCGTTTACAAGGCAGGCCTTGGCATCCTTCACAGACTTACTTCCCCGCAGTATCTCGATGATCAGGTCAATGACGTCACAGGCCTTGATCAAGCCTTCCTGCACCTCCCTGCGCTCCTGCTCCCTGGCCAGCAGGGTGGTATATTTCCTCGTGGCCAGCTCAAACTGGAAGTCCACATGATGTTCAATAATGGCTTTCAGGCCCAGAGTCTCGGGCCTCCCGTTTGCCACAGCCAGCATATTGACTCCAAACGTGTCCTCCAGCCTTGTTTTTTTATAGAGCATATTCTTCAGGTTCTCGGCATCAGCGCCCTTTTTCAGCTCCAGCACAATGCGGATGCCTTCTTTCGACGACTGGTTAGAAATATCTACTATGTCGCTGGTTTTACGGGATTCTACCAGGCCGCACACATCGTTTAAAAACTTCCCGATGCCGCTGCCGATCATGGTATAAGGGATTTCTGTAATGACAAGCTGTTTCTTGCCGCCTTTTAATTCCTCCACCTCTACCTTGCCCCGGATCTTGATTTTTCCCTGGCCTGTCTCATAGATACCAGCCAATTCATCTTTATTTACTACAATCCCGCCGGTTGGGAAATCTGGCCCCTTCACATATTTCATCAGCTGCTTTGTACTGATCTCATCATTTTTCATATATGCTTTCACTGCATCTATGACTTCACACAGATTATGTGTGGGTATGCTGGTGGCCATACCCACGGCAATGCCCTCGGCGCCGTTTACAAGAAGATTTGGGACACGTACGGGCAATACAAAGGGTTCTTTTTCTGTCTCATCAAAATTAGGGCCAAAGTCAATGATGTTTTTATCCAGGTCCGCTAAGTAGGCCTCCTGGGTAAATTTCGTGAGCCTGGCCTCTGTATATCTCATGGCGGCGGCCCCATCCCCTTCGATGGATCCAAAATTGCCATGCCCGTCCACCAGCACCATCCCTTTTTTAAATTCCTGTGCCATTACCACCAGCGCTTCGTAGATGGAGCTGTCACCGTGGGGATGGTATTTACCCATAGTATCCCCTACAATACGGGCACATTTCCTGTATGGCCTGTCATAACGGATGCCAAGCTCATACATATCGTACAATGTCCTTCTCTGCACTGGTTTAAGGCCGTCCCTCACATCAGGCAGGGCCCTGGCTATGATAACGCTCATGGCATAATCTATATAAGATTTTTTCATTATATCAGAATACTCTGTTCTGATGATCTGTGTTTCACTGCTCATTCTTACTTACTCCTTCTAAATCAAGGGATATCCTTTTACCATACTTTACCCAAAACCCGGCTCCCATAACTATATGTCCAGCTCTGCCTCTGTTGCATTGTCATAAATAAACGCCCTTCTTGGGGGCACCTCAGTGCCCATCAACATCTCCGTCACGCCAGACGCCATTCTTGCATCCTCTATCTCTACCAGTTTTAAAAGCCTTGTCTCAGGATTTAGGGTAGTCTCCCAGAGCTGGTCTGCATCCATCTCCCCAAGGCCCTTGTATCTCTGAAGTGTAAAGGCCCCGTCGTGGGTCTTTCTGTACTTTTCCAATGCCTCATCATCATAGAGATATTCTTCCTGCCCTTTTTTAGGCATTGCCTTATACAGGGGAGGCATTGCTATATAGACATGTCCCTCATAAATCAGTTCCGGCATAAAGCGGTAAAATAAAGTCAAAAGCAGGGTAGAAATATGGGCGCCGTCCACGTCTGCATCGGCCATGATAATGATCTTGCCATAGCGCAGCTTGGAAATATCAAAATCATTTCCGTACCCCTCTGAAAAGCCGCAGCCGAATGCATTGATCATGGTCTTAATCTCTGCATTCGCCAAAACCTTGTCAATACTTGCCTTTTCCACATTCAAAATTTTCCCGCGGATAGGAAGGATAGCCTGATAGTTCCTGTCCCTGGCTGTCTTTGCAGACCCTCCGGCTGAATCCCCCTCCACAATAAATATTTCGCATTTCCCGGGATCCCTGTTTTCACAGTTTGCCAGTTTGCCATTGCTGTCAAAAGAATACTTCTGCTTTGTGAGCAGGTTTGTTTTAGCTTTCTCCTCAGTCCTGCGGATCTTTGCCGCTTTCTCCGCACATGCCAATACTTTCTTAAGTGTATCCAGGTTTCTGTCAAAATACAGGACAATCTCATCCCCGGCCACTTTACCTGTGGCCCTGGCCGCGTCAGGGTTGTCCAGCTTTGTCTTGGTCTGCCCTTCGAACCTGGGATCCGGGTGTTTGATGGATACAATAGCCGTCATGCCGTTCCTGATATCGGCACCAGTAAAATTTACATCCTTCTCCTTTAATATGCCCACCTCCCTGGCATACTGGTTCATCACCGTGGTAAATGTGGTTTTAAAGCCAGTCAGATGTGTCCCCCCCTCTGCATTATAAATATTGTTGCAGAAACCCAGTACATTTTCGTGGAACTCATTTACATATTGAAACGCAGCTTCCACCTCAATGCCTTCTGCCTCTCCTTTGAAATACACCGGCTCATGTATCGTTTCTTTCTTTTTATTCAGGTCTTTGATAAAACCAATAATGCCATCCGGCTCGTGATAAATAATATGTTCCGGAGATTCCCCTCTCTTATCGTCAAAAGTGATTGTCAGATCCGGGTTCAGATAGGCTGTCTCGTGAAGCCTGCTCTTTACCTCCTCTGCCCTGAACCGTGTTTTCTCAAATATGGTACTGTCAGGGAGAAAATTTATTTTCGTCCCTGTTTTTCTTGTCTTTCCAATCACGGGCAGGAGGCCGTTTTCCAGTTCAATCACCGGCACGCCCCTCTCAAACCTGTCATGATGTACGGCGCCCTCCCGGCTGACCTGCACATCCATAAAGGCGGAGAGTGCGTTGACCACTGAAGAGCCTACTCCATGGAGCCCGCCGCTTGTTTTATAGGAGGAATCGTCAAATTTACCCCCCGCGTGCAGCGTGGTATATACAATACGCTCTGCCGAGACACCTTTCTGATGCATGCCTACAGGGACGCCCCGGCCATTATCCTCAATCGTGGCCGAGCCGTCCTTTTCCAGCGTTACATGAATCTGCGTGCAGTAACCCGCAAGGTGTTCATCTACGGCATTGTCTACAATCTCATATATCAGATGGTTCAGTCCTTTCGTAGAAACACTCCCTATATACATGCCGGGCCTTTTCCTGACTGCCTCCAATCCCTCTAGTACGGCAATACTGTCCGCATCATATGTATTTTGATTTCCCATAAATCCCTCTCCTTTTTACATTCATTTCATATTAGCACAAAGTGTTTTGTTACGCAAACAGAAATTATTCTGTAATTACATGCTCCAGTGTATTGGCCAGGACTTCCATGGCATTCATCATTTCCTCCACTGTATTCGTCTGGGCCCCAGCCTCAATCAGCAGAGATTTAGGTACCAAATGCAGGTTATAGCGGTACCCCCTCAGATAAATACGTCTGGCAAATCCCGGGTACATGCTCTCAGAAGCCAGTTCCATCTGCAGGGAAAAAGCAAGATTATCCTGTATATAAGGATTGTATAGATAAGCGATATCCCCGTTTGTCTTTGTACGGCTCAGTCCATTAAAATACATAATCTTAGCCGTCTGTTTGCCATTTACTTCCGTCACCAGATGTGTCCCTTCAGCCACGCCGTCCCTGTGCAGGTCAATGGCAACTTCAATCGTAGGGTTTGCCTCCAGGATAGGCCTTACAGATGCCTCCGCATTCTCATAGGCATTGCTCCTATCCAGCTGGCCGTCGATAATATCGTACACGCCAGTGTCATGTATCGTCTCAATCCCTTTATCATTCAATAGTTTTGTGAGATACTCCCCAACTCCCACAATGCTGGTGCTGGGATCCCCAGGCGTAGAATCCACAAATTCCTCCTGTGAATGGGTATGGAAAATTAAAATTTTAGGGCCCCCTGTGCTTTTGTCAATTTTCATGCTCCTGCCCAGGAGGTCATCTGCATTGAGCTGGTCAGGCCCGATCATCGTCGTGCTGTCCACAATGTAGAAATTACTGAGCAGATAGTCAAAGTCCCTAAGCCTCTCGATGGACATATCTATAGATGACTGCCCCTGCTCTACCACAGGTTCAGACTTTGCCGGCGCCTCCTCACCCACCAAGTTCCCGTTTTCATCTACCATATTTTCATCATTCGCCTGATTTTCCAAAATTTTTGCGATTGTCTCCTGATCCTCCACGGCAGATTCATATGGCTCCTTCTCCTCTATGTATCGGACAAGGGGCAGCCAGGAAAGCGCCGCTTCCTTTATCCACTGTACTTTTGTTGGTTTATCTTCCTGCTTCATATAGGCCAGGCCTGGCATGTACATCTCCTCTGTACGCTTTTGCACAGACTCCTGGCTTTCATATCTAAAATGGTTTGTGATACTGCCGCCTACTGTGTACAAGATGCCTATACAGGCCAGTCCGCCCAAAATCAACAGCAAGGCCTGTGAGATTACCGACTGCTTCATATACCGCCTTCTTTCCAGAGAATTCCCCCAGACAGTTATACCGGCTAGGGACTGTTTGGGGAGAAGAGACTGAACTCTTCTCCATATATATGCCCCTGGCATATCTGTTATTCCTTCCCTGCATTTGTAAACAGCATATTTATCCCCTCTGAGATTGTATAGCTGATCTGCTTTACCATCTCGTCCACATCCTTAGGTGTCATAAACATTCCATTTAGATGGGGGGAGAGCAGTTCCTTCACCAATTCATATTTTTCTGCCGCATTATAAGTGCGCAGCACATCCCCCACGCCTTTGAGCATTTCAGATGTTTCCAGGGCGCTGATAAGATTTTCCATTGTGTCGTTCACAATTGTCGCCGCGTCCACGACAGTAGGCACTCCAATCCCTATCACCGGGATTCCCAGGGTATCCTTGGTAAGGCCGTTTCGATGGTTCCCCACGCCGGATCCAGGGTGAATGCCTGTGTCCGCAATCTGGATTGTCCTGTTCAGCCTCCTGCTGTTCCGGGCAGCCAGGGCGTCTACGGCAATGACAAGATCTGGTTTCGTCTCCTGGACGACCCCCTTTATAATCTCTACTGTCTCCATGCCTGTCTGCCCCATCACTCCAGGCACAATGGCGCTGACTAGGTTGGCATGCTCCATGCCCATGGCATATTTGCCATATTCCTTTACAATATGCCTGGTCACGCATAAATTGTCCACAACATTCGGGCCCAGTGCATCCGGCGTCACCTGCCGGTTCCCTAAGCCTACAACCATGACAGATAGATCTTCCTTTTCCCCAAGGCCCGTATTTTCCAGCAGTTCTTGTATAAACCCGGCCAGATCTACCGAAATCTCTCTGTGGCAGTCTTCATCGGGAACTGCAAGATTTGGCGCCTCTACGGTAAGGTAAGTACCGACCGGCTTCCCCATAATCTTTGCGCCTTTCTCTGTCTCAATGCGGACTCTGGATACCCGGATTTCCCGCTCCTCATCATACTCTTCCTCCAGGACTACTCCCTGGACTTCTACATTGTCTGACTCAAACCGCTCTTTCTCCTCCAGGGCCAGGTCTGTCCTTACACTATACTTTTCCAACATCTCTCGTCCTCACTTTTATCTCATTTGAATTTATTGCTAGTTTTTACAATATTTTAGGAAATATGTATTGACATCCCTTGTTCCTTATCATAAAATGAATGAGTATGTTCCGCCGAAGCGTCCGTGTCCGATTTCCGCGGAATTAAAAATCAACTAATTGACAATTTCACATATTTGGAGGTGTACAGATTGGCCAACATTAAATCTGCTAAGAAAAGAATTTTAGTGAATGAGACGAAAGCTGCAAGAAACAAAGCAATCAAATCCAGAGTTAAGACTGCTATCAAAAAAGTCGATGCCGCAGTTGCACAGAAGGATACAGAGACAGCAAACACTGCCCTTAAGGCTGCTATCAGGGAAATATCCAAAGCTGGCAGCAAAGGTGTGTATCACAAAAACACAGTTTCAAGAAAGATTTCACGTTTAGCAAAAGCCGTAAATACTATTGCTTAATTTTTAATAATATAAAATCCTTTAAAAATCCCGCTTCCGTCAGGCGGGATTTTTTATTTCTTAAGCCAAAGGCCCTTGGTGCAGGCATAGAGAGCATCAAACGAGCGCGGCGATGCAGGCATCCGGGCGTTAGGCCCCGCGGCAGCCGCCAGCTGAACATATACACCTATCCCCTTGGCCCGTTCCCCGCGGGAATAATTTACTCTCTCCCCTCCTTCAAGGCCGGCCAAACCGTTATAAGCATTGTCACAAAACTGGCCGCCCCGCCAATTGCATTAGAGACCGGCTCGGCCCAAAACACACCGTCTGTCCCCAAACCACCTGCCATGGGCAGCAGCAGGGTCAGGGGAACAACGATAATAACCTTTCTAAAAATGGAGAAAAAGATGGCCTGCTTCGGCCTGTTCAGCGCAAGATAGGTGGACTGCCCGGAAAACTGAAGCGCCATCATAAAAATGCCGCAGAAATAGATTCGCATAGCCGGCACGCCTGCCCGGATCAGCGCCTGCTCCCCTGTAAACAGCTTCATAAAAAATTCTGGTTCAAAGAATAGCACCGCCCAGGCAAAGGCCGTAAATATAATGCAGCTTGCTGACATAAATTTAATAGCAGATTTTACTCTGCCATAGCAGCCTGCCCCGTAATTATACCCTATCACAGGCTGGGCGCCGGATGTCAGTCCCATAACAGGCATTGTGATCATTTCCCTCACAGAATTTATCACTGTCATAATCCCAATATATAAGTCACCGCCATATTTGAACAGTGTAGCGTTACAGACAATCTGTACTGTCCCGTTGGTCACAGACATCACAAAACTAGAAGTCCCCAGCGAGATAATTTCACCTACCAGTCCCCAATCCAGGCTCATGGCACTCCTGTCCAATGTAAAAAGCGCCTTTTTTCCTGTCAGAAAATGAATGGCCCATATGGCAGATAATCCCTGAGAAATCACGGTTGCCGCCGCTGCCCCTTTCACTCCCATATGAAAAACAAAAATAAAAATTGGATCCAGTATAATATTGGCCACAGCCCCCAGCAAGACCGTGAACATCCCAATCCTGCCAAATCCCTGGGCATTGATAAAATGATTCATTCCCAGGCTCACCATAACAAACAAGGTGCCCAGAAGATAGATTGTAATATAATCATTGGCATAGGGATACGTGATGTCACTTGCCCCAAACAAATACAAAAGAGGCTTTTTAAACAAAAACCCCAAAGCCATCAGGATGACCCCCGCCGCAAGCAGCATGGTAAAGGAATTCCCCATTACCCGCTTCGCCTTGTCCTTTTCATGGCTTCCCCTGGCAATAGAACACAGAGGCGCGCCCCCCATTCCAAAAAGATTTGAAAATGCCGTTATTATCGTAATCACCGGCAGTGTCAGTCCAATCCCTGTCAAGGCCTCGGAAGATGCATGGGGTATATGCCCAATATAAATTCTGTCCACAATGCTGTAAAGTACATTAATCAGCTGCGCCAGCGTCATGGGGACTGCAAGTCCTAGTATGCTGCGCGCAATGCTTCCCTGGCTGAAATCATTTTTTTCTCTCATACACCTTCCCCCTGTCGAATAGGCGGGCGCCCCGCCCCAAACACACTATCCCCCTGAAGAATTTGCCCGGCCCGTGCAAAGCAGCTGCCAAACACCCTATGGCCGACTTATATACATCTTTGTGTGGGATAAGCAGAAAAACCCGGCATCTGCATTTACAGATACCGGGGACTTTTCTGCCATCCTTTTTTATATTGGCATCCCTGAAAACTTAGTTATTGATGAGCTTATCCTCATCACTCCAGCTGTAAAGCTTTCTCACCTCTTCTCCGATCTTCTCAGCCGGATGTTCAGAAGCCAGCTTTCTCATGGCCCTAAAATGAGCCTGCCCGCCTGCCTGTGACATATCCAGCAAGAAATCTTTCGCAAAAGACCCATCCTGGATATCCTTCAGGATCTGCCTCATAGCCTTCTTCGTATCCTCTGTGATGATCTTGGGGCCTGTTATGTAATCGCCGTACTCTGCTGTATTAGAAATAGAATATCTCATGCCTGCGAATCCGGACTGGTAAATCAGGTCCACAATCAATTTCATCTCATGGATACACTCAAAATATGCATTCCTTGGATCATATCCTGCTTCAACAAGTGTCTCAAACCCTGCCTGCATCAATGCGCACACGCCGCCGCAGAGGACTGCCTGCTCACCAAACAAATCTGTCTCTGTCTCTGTCCGGAATGTAGTTTCAAGTACACCTGCCCTAGCTCCGCCGATACCCAAGCCATATGCCAGCGCCTTGTCCAGCGCTTTTCCTGTGGCATCCTGTTCAATAGCCACAAGGCATGGGGTTCCCTTGCCCGCCTGGTATTCGCTTCTCACTGTATGTCCCGGCGCCTTTGGCGCAATCATCGTAACATCCACAAACGGCGGAGGTACAATCTGCCCAAAATGAATTGCAAAGCCATGTGCAAACATCAGCATATTGCCTTCTTCCAGATTTGGCTCGATATCTTTTTTGTACATTGCAGCCTGTTTCTCATCATTAATCAGAATCATGATAATATCTGCTTTTTTTGCAGCTTCTGCTGTTGTAAATACTTCGAATCCCTGCGCCTCTGCCTTTGCCCAGGATTTGCTGCCCTCATAGAGGCCTATAATGACATTACAGCCTGACTCCTTTAAGTTCAGCGCATGTGCATGTCCCTGGCTTCCATAGCCGATAATCGCAATTGTCTTTCCCTCCAGCATAGACAGGTTACAGTCTTCCTGATAATAAATTTTTGCTGCCATTTTAATTTTCCTCCTGTTTACCTCTTACTTTTCAGGCTTGCGCCTGATTATCATATTCACGTAACCCTCGGGGCACACCTTATTTCATGCCCGGTGGGCGGGCCGCAGATAAATCTGCGGTCAATGTATACCCTCGGGGCACACCTTATTTCATGCCCGGTGGGCGGGCCGCAGATAAATCTGCGGTCAATGTATGAGTTAAAGGCTGGGCGCCTTTAGCTTCTGTATGTATCAAACGGTGGGATTGGGTTAATCAATAAATGTGACATCCTTAATCCCTCTTGCTAAACCTGTGATCCCGGTTCTGGCCAGTTCCAGTATCTCATATCCATCCAATAGGTTCAGAAACGCCTCCAGTTTAGACTGGCTGCCTGTCAGCTCGATAATCATAGATTCTTTTTCAACATCCACGATCTTTGCCCGGAAAATATCTGCTATAGAAATAACCTCAGGCCTCTGCGCTGCATTGGCGCGTATTTTTACCATAATCAGCTCTCTGCACACGGATTCCCCGTCCTTTAAGAGCTTAATCTCAACAACATCCTCCAATTTACGAACCTGCTTCTCTATCTGAGACAGAATCAGCTCATCACCTGTTGTCACAACCGTGAGCCTCGTAAATCTGGGATCAGCCGTCATGCCGGCCGTGATGCTGTCAATACTGTACCCTCTTCTGCTGAACAAACCTGAAATCCGGCTTAAAACTCCCGGATTATTGTCAACTAAAAGGGAATAAACCTGTCTTCTCATATGATTCCCCACTTTCTCTGCTATAATTTACCCGAAAACAGAGTGCGTTCTGTTTTTTAATCATAACAACTTCTTTCTTCTTTGTCAAGCTAAATTCATGAATCTTTTTTATTCCCCCGGCAATGGGCCAAGCAGACATGCTG
Source organism: Luxibacter massiliensis (assembly GCF_900604355.1). Taxonomy (NCBI): domain Bacteria; kingdom Bacillati; phylum Bacillota; class Clostridia; order Lachnospirales; family Lachnospiraceae; genus Luxibacter; species Luxibacter massiliensis. Next base: position 1,929,006 of record NZ_UWOE01000001.1, read on the forward strand.
ACATGGCTAGTCGGCCCAAACAAATATGCATCCCGGCAGCGTGCCATGGAACCATTTTCTATTCTTGCCTGCTTCTGTACCCATCCGGGTTCATAGACTGCCATCTCCAGGAATCTGCACACATATCTTCTATTCCTTTTTCTGCCTTCCATCCAAGCTCTTTGTATGCTTTTGAAGCATCACAGTAACAAACTGCAATATCCCCAGGGCGGCGTGGTTTAACCTGGTACGGGATTTTCCTTTTGCATGCCTTTTCATAAGCCTTTACAACATCCAGAACACTGTAACCCACACCGGTTCCCAGATTGTATATATGTACCCCTTTTTGTGATTCCATATGCTCAATGGCCTTCACATGGCCCACGGCCAGATCAACCACATGGATATAGTCTCTCACCCCTGTCCCATCGGGCGTGCCGTAATCATCACCGAATACGCCCAGGCAGTCCAGTTTACCCACAGCCACCTGGGCAATATAGGGCACCAGGTTATTAGGGATTCCTTTGGGATCTTCCCCCAGCAAACCAGACTCATGGGCTCCTATGGGGTTAAAGTAACGCAGAAGAGTGATATTCCACCGGGGGTCTCCTGTATGCAGGTCGGTCAGAATCTGCTCCAGCATTCCCTTTGTCCAGCCATAGGGATTTGTAATCTCTCCCTTGGGACAGTTTTCTGTAATCGGAATCTCGGCCGGATCTCCATATACAGTTGCCGAAGAGCTGAAAATCATATTCCTGCATCCATGGTTTCTCATCACATCGCAGAGTACCAAAGTCCCTGCGATATTATTATAATAATATTCCCACGGTTTAGAGACAGATTCTCCCACAGCCTTAAGGCCTGCAAAGTTAATGACAGCCTCAACCGCCTCTTTCTCAAAAACTGCTTCCAGGCCCTCCCTGTCCAGAATATCTATTTGATAAAATTTTAATTCCCTGCCCGTAATCTGCCGTACCCGCCTGAGCGCCTCCTCACTGGAATTATACAAGTTATCTACGACTACAACTTCATAGTCCCTGTTTAAAAGTTCTACACATGTATGGCTGCCAATGTATCCGGCGCCCCCTGCCACCAAAATTGCCACTTTTCATCCTCCTTTTTATACCAGGCATTCAAGGATGCCCTCCTGTCCGTTTAAGCAACTGTAAAGGGAAACATCCGACCCGCCTTATAAATACACGTCCGTCCCCTCTGTAGGCTGCCTGGCACTTGCTGTCTATCCCCAGAGATGAGGGGGGTATACCCCAGCCTCCTTCAAGTTCCTGACAGCATCTGCCACGCTTGCCCTGTCCTCTTTATATGTGATTCCATACCAGCGGTCCTCAGACTTAAGCACCTTGACAGTGGCCCTGCCTTCCTCAATAAGGCTGCTGACAACCGCCGGCAGGAAATACTCACATTTCAGAGGGTTATTCTTTAAATTTTCATCCAAAAAATGTGGGAAACGTTCTATCAGCTCCTGCATCATGCTCTTTGTAAATCCAAACATATTCATACTGACCAAAGTCTTAGCATCTATGCTATGCCACGTCTTTCCTTCATCCTCTGTATAGGCTGCATTCTCTCCATGCTTTTCAATATGGGTCCTCTCAGTAATCCCTGTCAGAAACCCTTCTTCATCCATCTGGCACACTCCCCGGGACACATAGCCGTTCTCCGTCAGCGTGTTTCCCAGATGGTACCCAACCATAGCGTATCTATATCTGGCGTCATCCTCGTATTCCTCCAGATAATGGTATATCTGGCCAAATGCATTCACGCCATAATAGTCGTCCGAATTAATCACTACAAACGGGCCGTCTACCTGTCCGGCGCAGCTTAAAACAGCATGGCCTGTGCCAAAAGGTTTTATGCGTCCTTCCGGGACTTCATATCCGTAAGGAAGATGATCCAGTTTTTGATATACATAGGCCGTTTCCATATATTTACTAATCCTGTCCCCCGCACATCTTTTGAACTCTTCCTCGTTCTCCTCTTTAATTATAAATATGACTTTCTCGAACCCTGCCCGTTTTGCATCAAAAATGGAAAAATCCATAATAATATGGCCTTCCCCATCTACCGGCTCTATCTGTTTCAGGCCGCCATACCGGCTTCCCATGCCCGCCGCCATAATTACCAATACCGGCTTTTTCATGATCTCCCTCCTATTCTCCCGCCTGCCTAGGCTTCCATGTATAAAGCCTTTTGCACTGGCTATGTCTTTCATATTATACTTCTATATGTACCATAGGTCAATGAGGGCGGATATTCTATCCATTCTGCTCCTGAATCTTCTCTGCCAGCTCATGCAAATAAAACCACCGGTCTGTTTTCTCGTCCAGTTCTTCCTGGACTTTGTCTTTTTCAGACATTAACTCAGACAGACGGGCAGAATTCGTGGCATTATCCGCCATCTCCTTATCCAAACGGCTGATCTTATCTTCCAGCTTAGAAATGACATCGTCGATTGTCTCAAATTCCCTTTGCTCGTGAAAAGAGAATTTCAGCTTGGAGGGACTTTTCTGCTTTCCAGCCTTGGCTGCTGGTTTTTCCAGAGCCTCTCTTTGCTGTGCCCCTTTCGGTGTATCCAGACTGTCCGCCTGCCGTTTCGCCCTGGCTTCCCTGTAATCTGTATACCCCCCTTCATACTGCTCTATCCCGCCTTTCCCATCCATCTCCAGTATCCTGTCTGCCACATTATCCAGAAAGTAACGGTCATGGGAGACTGTGATTACAATCCCTGAAAACGAATTAAGAAAATCTTCCAGTATAGTCAGTGTGGGAATATCCATATTATTTGAAGGTTCATCCAGAATCAGCAGGTTTGCCCCTTCTGCAAGCACACAGAGCAGATACAGCCTGCGTTTCTCCCCTCCGGACAGCTTGGACACAGGGGTATACTGCATGTCAGGACTGAAAAGAAAACGCTCCAGAAGCTGCGACGCACTGATACGCCCCTCTCCCGTCTGTATATACTCGCCTATGCCCCGGACATAATCAATGACTCTGCTGTCTGTATCCATATCCGGCTCTTCCTGGGCCAGGTATCCGATCTTTATGGTCTCCCCCACCTCGGCGCTGCCTTCGTCGGGAGGGAGAATCCCGGCCATAATCTGAAGCAGGGTGGATTTTCCACAGCCGTTTGGGCCGACAATCCCCAGGCACTGGTTTTTCAGGGCAATATAATTAAAGTCCTTAATCAGGACTTTCTCCCCATAGTGTTTGCCCACATGGCAAAGCTCTATAGTCTTTTTTCCCATGCGGACATTGGGGGCATCCAGCTTGGCCCTCTGTTCCTTATCAGGCACATCCCTATTTTTCAATCCTTCCAGCCGCAAAAGCCTGGCTTTCTGTTTCGTAGAACGTGCCCTGCATCCTAGCTTCGCCCACTCCAGCTCCATCCTCAAAATACTCTGGCGTTTTCTTTCTGAGGCCGCCTCCATCTCTTCCCTGAGAGCCTTCATTTCAAGAAATTTGGAATAATTTGCCTCATAACTGTACATACTGCCTCTGCTGATCTCCAGGATCTTGTTTGATACAATATCCAGGAAATAACGGTCATGGGCCACCATGACCACAGTCCCTCTATAATTCTTCAGGTATTCTTCTAACCATGCAATCATCTCGCCGTCCAGATGGTTGGTAGGCTCATCTAACAAAAGGACATCAAAATCCTGGGCCAGTACTTTTGCCATTGCCAGCCTTCTTTTCTGGCCCCCAGACAGATGTTCCACGGGTATCTCATAATCTGTAATCCCAAGCTTATTTAAATTGCTCTGGACAAGCCATTGAACCTGTACGTCGCAATCCAGGGCATAAGACGATACAGTGGCCCCCTCCTCAAATACCGGGTTCTGTACGAGAAACGCTGTCCTAATGCCGTTCTGCCTGGTAATCTGGCCGCTGTCAGGCACCTCATGTCCTGCAATCATCCGCAGGAGTGTTGTTTTCCCAGTTCCATTTATCCCGATAACCCCTACCTTATCTCCTTCTTGGATCCCAAAAGAGGCATCCCGGAAAATAACCTTTTCCCCATATATTTTACTAATGTGCTCTATATTTATGATATTCATCCTTACCGCTCCTGCTCTTCATTCTGCAATATCACTATCATAAATGATTTCTGCCAGAGCGTCAATGCGTTTAAGGTTCAGGGCAGCCTGTGTTTTTGCACACTGATTTTATTCCCGCGAGCAACGAGCCAAGCGGACATGTTTACATGTCCATTTGGCGACTGCCGCGGGAGTCTAATACCCCCATGCTTGCATCGGGGTCTTTGACTATGGTGTTAGTCTCCCTTTATCTGATCATAAATTTTTTTCAATGCCCCTGCGGACTCATGCAGCATTTCCTTTTCTCCCGGGTTTAAAGGAATTTCAATAATATCTTCCACCCCGTGCCTGCCCAGCACTGCCGGCAGTCCAATACATATCTGCTGTATGCCATAGTGTCCCTGAGCCAGGCTTGAGATTGTCAGGATTGAATGCTCATCCCGCACCAGCGCCTGGGCAATGCGCCTGACCGCCATGGCCACAGCATAAAATGTGGAACCCTTCCTCTCAATAATTTCATAGGCACTGTCCCGCACTTCCTCATAGATCTCATTGAGCTGCAGGCTGGCCCTGGTCCTGCCATGCTGACGGCAATATTCATCCACAGGCAGTCCCGCCACAGTGGCGCTGCTCCAGGCAGCCAGCTCACTGTCCCCGTGCTCACCGATCATCCATGCATGGATATTCCGGTAATCCAAATTAAATTTCTTCCCCAGCAAGTATTTAAGCCTGGCGGTATCCAAAACTGTCCCGCTCCCAATGACTCTGGAGGCCGGAAAGCCAGAGAGCTGCAGGGACAAGCTTGTCAGCACATCTACTGGATTTGTGACAATCAGCAAGATGCATTCTGTATTATATTTTACGATATTGGGGATAATTTTTCGGAATACTTCTGCATTTTTGGCTGATATGTCCAGCCGGGTCTCACCTGGCAGCTGGTTCGCCCCTGCTGTCACCACAACAAGATAGGCATCCTTTAAATCAGGGTAATCTCCTGCATAAATATCCGAAGGCACTGTAAAGGGAATTCCATGGCCAATATCAAGAGCCTCCCCTTCTGCTTTCTTCTTGTCAATATCAATCAGCACCATCTCATTAAATAACCCGCTCTCCACCAGGGTATATGCCGTCGTTGCCCCTACTCCTCCACATCCGATAATCCCGCATTTCTGTATATTCATAATGAACCCTCCTTCTTGTTTATTGTTATTATGTCCTTATTTCTATATATTGTATTCCCTGTACCGGCAAAAAACAGGGCCGGCAGAAAGATGCACTGACGCCGTAACAAACTTTGGATAAAGCGTAAAGAATTTCTTAGAGTTCTTAGAACTTTATGAATTTTTCCCTCCACCCCTTGAGTATATATGAAAAAAGTTATACAATAAGTCGCAGATTTATATGCCGTTGTTTCTTTTTGAGGAGGAGTTACATGAATAAAGCCAAAAATAATACTTCCGTATTTGATGATAATTTTGAAGTTACCTATGAGGAGGAGATCCCTTTTTCCTATACTTTCGAGACTCGTCCTATGCCAAATAAAAGGACCGCCTCTGCAGATACAGTTGATTACCGTCCCCTACACAGCAAGAGCGTTGGCAGAACTGCCCCCAGGAAAGCGCGGCGGGTATCTTCCGGCCCTGCCCCGCAGTCCTATACAGACAGATATATCCCAGAGCAGTACGATACAGATGACGGCTATGGGGACTATGGCAGCTTCTCAGACGATGACTATGAATACAGCTACACAGAGGGAAGCCGGCCTTATGATGAGGACTACGATGACTATGGGTATATACCAGAAGGCAGAGACGCCTACAGAGCCAGGCGCACCCCAAAATATGGGACAAAATCTATCTACCGCACCGCACGGGCCGTCATCCGGGTAGTTTCTCTTTTGATAACCGCCGGCACCCTTGGCCTGCTTCTGTACAACTTTTGGAGGGGAGCCGCCCCATATGGAGACTGGGAGGCCATCCTTTCAGAAAAAAACTACACTCTTGGCGCCTATGCTGCTGTTGCCTCTGTCTTTCTTTTATTTGAACTGGTTGCCTTTTTCTGGTCCATGACAAGGACACGTGTCCGGGATGGGCGCAGGATGTATAAAGAAGATACAGGGAGAGGGCTTTTTTCCTTTATTTTTATCTATATCTCCTCCTACCTGTCCTTCCTGGTCTGTAGTTTCCTGCCGGAAAGATTTGAATCACTGGATATTTTAAACGGCATAAGAGGCGCCCTGGCCGTCTTTGGATCCCTCCACAATGTGCTTCTCGGACTCTGCCTCGCAGGTGTTATATCCTGCCTTGTCCGCAGGCACATGATTTGATTGTCTTAAATGGGATCCTATTTTCAATGTGTTTGGTGCCTGAGCCAAAGACCCCGATACAAGCATAGGGGGCATCAAACTAGCAGCGGTGCAAGCATCGGGGCATTAGACCCTCGCGGCAGTCACCAAATGGGCATGTAAACATGTCCCCTTGGCCCGCTGCTGGCGGGAATAAAAAGAAAGGAATACGTTTGATTATGAAAATTGAGAGAGTAGAAAATATGTGTGGCGGAGAGGGACATGTCATTATTAAAAGAATCCTTGGAGAGAAGGAGCTAAATGGAAAATGTGGCCTGTATGGGGAAGTCATATTAGAAGCCGGCTGTACTCTTGGCTACCATGAGCATCACGGGGAGAGTGAGACATATTATATTCTCTCCGGAGAAGGTAACTATAATGATAACGGAAACACCCGTACAGTCAGAGCCGGCGATGTTACCTTTACTCCCAGCGGCAAAGGGCATGGCCTTGCAAATACAGGACTGGAAGATTTGGTTTTCATGGCCCTGATTATCAAAGATTAGGGGGAGGCTTTCGCCTATCCCCAGTCTCCCCTCTCATGGGGCATAACATTGCGGGGTACCCATCAACTTACAGTTATCTATTCACCAAGGAGGCACATTATGATAATCAGGCCTTATAGAAGGCAGGATTTAGACGAAATCCTGCAGCTGTTCTATGACACTGTACATACTGTCAATAGAAAGGATTATACCCCAGAGCAATTGGATGCCTGGGCGGACGGGCAGCCTGACAAGGAGAAATGGAATCTTTCCCTGCTCGGGCATTTCACGGCCATTGCAGAGGAAGGCTCCATAATCCTTGGATTTGCAGACATGGATGCCTCCGGCTACCTGGACCGGCTTTATGTACATCACGCTTTCCAGGGCCGGGGCATAGCCACAGCCCTCTGCGATAAATTGGAAAGTACCGCAAAGGCAGAGAAATTCACCACACACTCCTCCGCCACAGCCCTCCCCTTTTTTAAAAAAAGAGGGTACCATGTGCAGAAACAACAAACAGTCCAGCGCAAAGGCGTCCCTCTTACAAACTATATCATGTCAACCTAATGAATTCTAATCCAGCGAACACGAAATTTCTGCCCCATATGCGCAGGATTGTATTTCATTCATATTCACTGTACTAAACCGTTGGCCTGATAAAATTGGTACGCTGTACCTCCTCCTTTTGGGGAAGGCCATACTTTTCCAACCCCAAATGGATGCTTTTCATCAAAAAGGACATGTTTCTTGCCAGAGTCCTCATTGTCTGCAGTCCCTCTGCATCCTGAGCGGCTTCACCAGGTGCCGCTCCATGGATACTGTTCCAATATTGGCCGGAGGCCACCGGCATCCCGGAGATTGTAAAATATTTATTCAGCTCATCAAAGGTGGATGACAGGCCGCCTCTTCTTGCCGCCACTACACTTGCTCCCACTTTCATTGTTTTGTCAAAAGGCGTACTGTAAAACAGACGGTCCAAAAATGCAATTAACGTAGCGTTGGCTGACGCATAATAGACCGGACTTGCAGCAACAAGGCCATCGCACTCTTCAAATTTAGGCGCTGTCTCATTAACAGAGTCATTGAACACACATTTGCCCGTCTTTTTACAAGAACCACAGCCGATACATCCTCTAATATCCTTATTCCCAATATGTATAATTTCCGTCTCAACACCTTCCTGCCCAAAGATTTCCTCCATCTCATGCAGGGCCGTATATGTATTCCCGCCTGCATGGGGACTGCCGTTAATCAATAACACCTTCATATATAACTCCCTCCTGATAATATTTATCAATTCATATAGTCAATAGGAGCCGATCCTTTTGACATATATCATCCTATAAAATGTAACGGCTTGCGTGTATCATACACACAAGCCGTTTAGTATCTAGTAAAAAATAAGTTTTAAAAAACCGTATTTACGCTTTTCTCTAGAACTTCCCTTCCTTCGCTGCTTCCTCAATGGAAACAGCCACAGCCACAGTCATGCCTACCATAGGGTTATTCCCTGCGCCGATTAAACCCATCATCTCAACGTGGGCCGGTACGGAAGAGGATCCTGCGAACTGTGCGTCAGAGTGCATACGTCCCAGTGTGTCTGTCATACCGTAGGAAGCCGGGCCTGCTGCCATATTGTCTGGATGGAGCGTACGTCCTGTACCGCCGCCTGATGCCACAGAAAAATATTTCTTGCCCTGCTCAATACATTCTTTCTTATATGTGCCTGCTACCGGGTGCTGGAAACGCGTCGGGTTCGTAGAATTACCTGTAATAGAGACGTCTACTCCCTCCTTGTGCATAATAGCAACACCTTCACGCACATCGTTTGCACCGTAACAGTTTACTTTAGAGCGGAGTCCGTCAGAATATGCGATTCTCTGTACTTCCTTAAGCTCTCCTGTATAATAGTCGTATTCTGTCTGTACATATGTAAAACCATTGATTCTGGAGATGATCTTAGCCGCATCCTTGCCGAGTCCATTTAAGATAACACGGAGAGGCTTCTGGCGCACTTTGTTTGCTTTCTCTGCAATACCAATAGCACCCTCTGCCGCTGCAAAGGACTCGTGTCCTGCCAGAAATGCGAAACAGTCTGTATCCTCCTCCAAAAGCATCTTGCCCAGATTGCCATGTCCCAGTCCAACCTTACGCTGGTCAGCTACAGATCCGGGAATGCAGAAAGCCTGGAGGCCTTCGCCGATTGCCGCTGCCGCCTCTGCTGCTGTCTTACATTCCTTCTTAATAGCGATGGCCGCACCTACTATATATGCCCAGCAGGCATTCTCAAAACAGATCGGCTGAATCCCCTTAACCTGATTATATACATCAAGTCCGGCATCCTTCGTAATCTTTTCTGCCTCTTCGATAGAAGCAATGCCATAGCTATTTAATACTTCATTGATTTTATCAATTCTTCTTTCATATGATTCAAATAAAGCCATTTAATTCTCCTCCTGATTTATTTTAACATTACCTGTATTGAGTACTTCCGACTATTCCTTGCGTGGGTCAATAATCTTGGCAGCATCGTCCACACGGCCATACTGTCCTTTTGCTTTCTCCCATGCATCATTCGGTGTATCGCCTGCTTTAATGAAATCTGTGAACTTGCCCAGGCTTACAAACTGGTAGCCGATGATTTCATCTTTGTCATCCAGGGCGATGCCTGTCACATAGCCTTCAGCCATCTCCAGGTAACGAGGACCTTTCGCCAGTGTTCCATACATAGTTCCAACCTGGGAACGGAGTCCTTTTCCCAGATCCTCCAGTCCTGCGCCGATGGGAAGCCCATCCTCAGAGAAAGCGCTCTGAGTCCTTCCGTATACGATCTGCAGGAATAATTCTCTCATTGCTGTATTAATGGCATCACAGACAAGGTCTGTATTAAGTGCCTCTAAAATAGTCTTACCCGGAAGAATCTCAGATGCCATAGCAGCGGAATGAGTCATTCCTGAACATCCGATTGTTTCCACAAGAGCCTCCTGGATAATTCCATCTTTTACATTCAAAGTCAGCTTACAGGTACCCTGCTGCGGAGCGCACCAGCCTACTCCGTGTGTCAAACCAGAAATATCTTTTACTTCTTTAGCCTGTACCCATTTTGCTTCTTCCGGAATCGGAGCTGGTCCGTGATTTGCACCTTGAGCCACCGGACACATCATTTCTACTTCATGTGAATAAATCATGTTAAAACTCCTTTCAAATATGTATGATTTTCTTCCTATAGGCGTTTGATATTAATTTAACACCATATATAGATTATTCTCGCATAATTTTCGACATTCGTCAATTGTGACTTTATACAAGTTTCTACATCCCCAGGCCCTTTTACCCGACAAGATTCAGCCTGCCGGACAACGCCAAACTACAGCCCCAGACTCCTTAAGGATCCATGGTTTTTAGCTCTTCAAGGGCGAGAGATAAAGCCTTTTCCACAGTCATAAGCCGGTTTTCCATTCTGTCCCCTTTAAATTCACATCTGGCCACGGCAGTATGGCCGCATACATAGCAGCCAACATATACAAGGCCTACTGGCTTTTCCTTTGTCCCGCCTCCTGGGCCGGCAATCCCGGTAGAACTTAAGGCAACCTCCGCTCCCGCAGAGCGGGCCGCCCCTTCTGCCATCTCTTTCGCTGTCTGCGCACTCACGGCCCCATATTCCTGAAGGGTCGCGCGGTTCACGCCCACCAGCCTCTCTTTGGCTTCATTGGAGTAGGTAATATATCCTTCATGGAGCACGTCAGAGGCGCCGGCTACGTTCACCAGAGTCCCCGCAATCAGGCCCCCAGTACATGATTCTGCTGTGGTGATAGTATATTTCCTGTCAGCCAGCTCTTTTATCAGCCGTTCCTCCAGGCTTTCTGTATGATTTTCATGATTCTTTAAAACCCAGTCTGGATACATAATTACATCCCTCCCTGTGTCAGGACCTGCCTGTTCTTCCAAACATAGTCAACCAGAGATATGACTGTCAGGGCCAGGGCAATCCATATAAGCGCCGTGCCGATACCGTCGAATATCCCTCCCAGGTCTGCAATCAAAACAAGGATCATGGCCATCTGAAAAACAGTTTTAAATTTCCCCCAATAACTTGCCGCAATAACAATCCCGTTATCTGACGCCACCAGCCTGAATCCACTGATAATAAATTCCCTGCTGATAATGATAATGACTATCCAGGCTGACAGCCTCCCCATCTCTATCAGGCAGATCATAGCCGCAGATACAAGCAGCTTATCTGCCAGGGGATCCATAAACTTACCGAAATTTGTTACCAGATTATATTTTCTCGCAATCTTCCCATCCAGTAAATCTGTCAGGCTGGCTGCGGCAAAAAGCACAAGGGCAATCCATTTGTTGGCCCATCCTCCCAAGTCTGTCAGCATAAACAGGACAAAAAAGGGAACCATAACTACCCGCAATATTGTAAGTTTATTTGGCAAATTCATGATACGATACCTCCAATCAAATCATAGTCCACTGCTCCTGACACCTGCACTCTGGCAAAATCACCTGACATCAGCTCTTCTTCCGTATTTACGAAAATCAGGCCGTCAACATTTGGGGCATCCCGGTAGGTCCTGCCCACATAAGCATTTTCATCGGCTATTTTCCCTTCTATCATGACCAGAACTTCCCGCCCTGTCATACGTTCGGCCTGGCCAAAGGCGATTTCCTGCTGAAGCTCCATCAGTTCAGCCTGCCTTTCTTCCTTTATCTCTTCCTCCACCTGGCCTGGCATTGAAGCAGCCGGCGTATCTTCCTCAGGGGAATACGTAAACACCCCGAGGCGGTCAAATTCCATTTCTTCTACAAATTCCAACAATTCCTCATGTTGTCTGGATGTCTCCCCTGGGAAACCAGTTATAAGGGTAGTCCGTATACATATATCGGGTATCTCCCGGCGCAGCTTAAAAATAATATCCTTCAGTTCCTGCTTTGTAGTCCTGCGCCCCATCCGTTTCAGGATTTCATCATTCGCGTGCTGAATAGGCAGGTCCACATAATGGCATATTTTCTTTTCCTCTTTCATTACTTTTATCAGCTCATCCGTAATCTCCTCGGGATAACAGTATAGGATCCGGATCCAACGGATACCCTCTATCTTACAGAGTTCTCTTAAAAGTTCGGGCAGCATCTTTCTTCCATATAAATCCCTGCCATAAAGGGTAGTTTCCTGAGCCACCAATATCAGCTCCTTAACTCCTCCTTCTGCCAGGTACCGGGCCTCGTCAAGAAGCGTTTCCATGGGAACGCTCCGGAAACTCCCCCGGATTTTGGGGATAATACAGTACGTACAATGTTTATCGCAGCCCTCTGCTATTTTCAGGTAGGCAAAATGCCCTCCAGTAGTTACCAGCCTCTTAGTCTCCACCTGAGGAAGTATGTCGACGTCTGCCATTGTAACTGCCGTGCCCCCTCCCAGGACCTGGTCAATAGTCTCCAGAATCTTATCGTAGGATGCTGTCCCCAGGACGGCATCAACCTCGGGGATCTCCTCTAAAACCTCCTGACGGTATCTCTGGGCCAGGCACCCTGTCACGATGAGGGCCTTAAGCCGCCCTCCCTTTTTATATTCGGCCATTTCCAGTATGTTTTGGATACTCTCCTCCTTTGCATCATGTATAAAGCAGCAGGTATTCACCACAATAATATCGGCCTCATTCTCATCATCTGTCATCTGATACCCCCTGGATGCAAGCATTCCCAGCATAACCTCTGTGTCAACTAAATTCTTGTCACACCCAAGGGATATAAATAGTATTCTCATAAAACCTCCCATATGTTTGAAAGGCAGATACCCAATGTGCATCTGCCTTCTTTTTATTCTTCTGCATTTTCAGCAATAATCTTAAGCTTTCCCTCGTTTAACTCCTCAATAGCCGTAGAAAGAGGCTTTTGCCCGTCCCTGGCATTTACAAGGGGCAGTTCTCCGTCAATGAGCTGTCTTGCCCTCTTAGAAGTGGCCAGCACGATTGAATAACGGCTGTTGACAATCTTTGTCTCGCCCTCCTCCACGTCCTTGTTTACGACCCGCATCAGGTCTGTGTAAGATGGATGCAGCATAGGTTATATTTCTCCTTTCAAACTTCTTTTCAGATCTTCTTTTATCTCTCTCATAAATTCTGCGTTCCGTGTGCTTCTGTGGTGCTCTCCCTGGATGATGGTGTGCATTTCCTCCACACAGGTATCCAGGTCATCATTTACAATCAGGTAATCATACTGGTCCATCCCCTGGGCCTCTTCCGCCGCGCGGCGCATCCTGGATTCAATGACCTCCATGGTCTCTGTCCCTCTCCCCACCAGCCTGCTCTTAAGCTCCTGTACATTGGGGGGCGTGACAAACATAAGCAGCGTATCCGGGAACCTCTCCTTGACTTTCAGGGCGCCCTGGATCTCAATCTCCAGGATCACATCCCTTCCAGAATCCAGCTGCTCTTCTACATACCCACGGGGTGTCCCGTAGTAATTTTCCACATACCTAGCATACTCTATCAGCTCTTCTTTCGCAATCATTTTTTCAAAATCTTCTTTTGATTTAAAGAAATATTCTCTTCCGTCACTCTCCCCCTCCCTGGGCTGCCTTGTGGTGGCAGAGATTGATAAAGCATACTTCTCCGCATACCGGCTGAGAAGCTCCTTCATAAGTGTTCCCTTCCCAGAGCCTGAAAATCCAGACACAACTATCAAAATTCCTCTTCTATCCATGACCTACATCCTTTATTCTATATTCTGTATCTGTTCCCTTACCTTCTCGATCTCCGTCTTTAACCCTATGGCACAGTTGGATACTTCCATGTCATTAGCTTTAGAGAGAATTGTATTGGCCTCCCTGTTCATCTCCTGGGCTATAAAGTCCAGCTTCCGGCCGATTCCCTCTTTTTCTTTCAGGGTCTCGCGCATGTGCCCTATATGGCTTTTCAGCCTCACCACTTCTTCATCTGTGCATATCTTGTCCGCAAAGACAACAACCTCAGCCGCTATCCGGCCTTCCTCTAACTGGGTATCTGCGAGGAGTTCCTTCACTTTCTCTTCCAGCCTGGCCCTGTACTCCGATATAATGTCCGGGGAACGCTCCTCAATGTAAGCCACCAGCTCCTCCATGCCTTTTAATTTCTCCAGTATGTCCCGCTCCAAGTTCTCCCCTTCTGCCGTCCTGGTTTCCACAAATTGTGCAAAAGCCCCATCCAGCGCCTCTTTTAACCCTGCCCAAAGCTCTTCATCATCGCCCCTCTGCTCCTCCATAGTGAGGACTTCCGGGCAGCGTGACAGGGCAGACACCCGAATATCATTTTCAATGCCAAATGCCTCCTCCATCTTCTTAAAATATTTCATATATTCTGCAGCCAGGCCCTCATTATATTTGAGTGAGGCCTGGCTCTCCGCCATATCCTCATAGGTTATAAAAATATCAATTTTGCCCCTGTTGGCATACTGCTTCAGAAGGGTGCGGATTGCGGTCTCAAAAAAGTTCAGTTTCTTTGGCATCCGTATATTCGTATCCAGGTACCTATGGTTTACACCCTTTAACTCCACCGTAAACTTCCTGGATTCCCTCAGTACCTCGCACCTTCCGAAACCTGTCATGCTCTTAATCATGGTTGTCCATCCTCTTGTCTTTCATATTCGCTTATGCATTCTTGGCTGCATCCGGCAGATATGGTTTTCCCTCCTGCCTGCTGAATGTATTATACCCTGTAAGCTCTGTCTGGGTCAACCTCTCACCCTTATATTTCATAGCTTCCTATTGTGCAGGACTGCAAAGATGAAAATCTGCTGCTGCACAGGCCGCCCAATGCCAGGCTGACCGGGACGGCAGAGAGTAAATATATTTGTCTGTCAATGTATTCTGTGATACAATAAAATCCAAGTTTTCTGAAAGAAGGAATATAGTATGGCTTTTGATGGAATAACCGTGGCCTGCCTGGCCCATGAATTAAAAGGACAATTGTTAAACTCAAGAATAGCTAAGATTGCACAGCCTGAGGCAGACGAGCTGCTGCTGACGCTCAAATCCCCTGCCGGCCAAAAGAAACTCTGTATCTCGGCAAGCGCCTCACTGCCGCTTATGTATTTAACAGAATCTGGCAAGCCAAGTCCCATGACGGCGCCGAATTTTTGTATGCTGCTGAGGAAACATATCAGCAATGGCCGGATTGTAGATATTTCTCAGCCAGGATTGGAGCGTATCATCCATTTTACAGTGGAACATCTGGATGAACTGGGGGACCTATGCAGAAAAGATCTGATTGTGGAGATTATGGGTAAGCACAGCAATATTATTTTCTGTACAGAGGATGGAACTATCATCGACAGTATCAAACATGTCTCTGCGCAGATGAGCTCTGTCCGTGAAGTCCTGCCCGGGCGAAAATATTTTATACCTGATACGATGGGGAAATCCAATCCTCTTGCTGTAAATGAAGAGGATTTTATCCGCATACTGTCCGAAAAACCTATGCCCCTTTCCAAGGCTCTCTATACATCCTTTACAGGCATCAGTCCCGTAGTTTCTGAAGAAATATGCCATCTTGCAGGAGTAGATTCTTCCGTCACCCCCCGGGAGTTTTCTGAGGATATCCTAAAGCACGTATTCAACCAGTTTACTATCTTTTTCTCCGCCCTGAAGGATACCCTCTTTTTTCCTTCTATTTATTATGAAGGTAAAGAGCCAAAGGAATTTTCTGCCCTGCCCCTGACCTATTTGGGGGACTGCACCTGCTGTAAATACGCCTCCATATCTGAGGTGCTTGAGACTTATTATGCCTCTAAAAATACAATCACCCGCATCCGGCAGAAATCTGCCGGCCTTCGCCATATCGTGCAGACAGCCCTGGAGCGCAGCCGCAAGAAATACGACCTACAGCTCAAGCAGCTTAAGGACACCCAGAACCGGGATAAATATAAGGTCTACGGAGAACTTATCAATGTCTATGGCTATCATTTAGAGGAAGGTGCGAAGAATCTGCAGGCACTCAATTATTATACGGACAAAATGGTTTCCATCCCTCTGGATGCCGCCAAATCTCCTCAGGAAAATGCGCGGCGTTACTTTGATAAATATAACAAACAAAAGCGCACTTTTGACGCCCTGTCAAAATTCATATGTGAAACCCGGGATGACATTGCCTATCTGGAATCTATCAGTACTGCCCTGGACATTGCCCTGACCGAGGACGATTTGGCCCAGATAAAAGAAGAAATGATACACGCCGGCTATATGCGCAGAAAATACACAAAGAAAAAAAGTACAGTTAAAAACAAGCCGCTGCACTATATTTCCAGCGATGGCTTCCATATATATGTGGGAAAAAATAATCTCCAGAATGATGATCTGACTTTCCATTTTGCCGTTGGGGACGACTGGTGGTTCCACGCCAAAGAAACCCCCGGCTCCCATGTAATTGTCAAAACCAACGGGGAAGAACTTCCCGACAGTACTTTTGAGGAAGCCGGCCGGCTTGCCGCCTACTATTCCAAGGCCCGGGGCAGTGAGAAAGTAGAAATAGATTACGTGGAGAAAAAGCATGTGAAAAAACCAAAGGGGGCAAAACCTGGGTTCGTCGTCTATTATACGAATTATTCCCTTATCATCGACAGTGATATTTCGAAGATACAGGAAGCGCCTTAACTTGTGGTATCCAGAGGGCCTGCCTGCTCCCCGCAGGCCTGCCGCACTTCCTCGGGTACCACAATTTCTCCTGCCTGGTCAAAGCCAGCATACCCTAACTCGATTGTAAAGTCATTGACATTGGTGCTCTTGCCGTAATCATCGTACAGGCCGTTCATCACATCTGTCATATCCACAATCACCCTGGCAGGAAGTACCTCCTCCTTATAGACATCAATGATAACAGGGATCTGCATGTCTTCCATGATGCCAGCATCGGGAATCTCTACAAGCCCAAAAGCTCCCATCATATCCGCACCTAAAAACTGCATCAACTCCGCCCCTGTTATATCACCGTACATCTCATAGCATTCTCTTTCATTGACCTCTACTGTTTCCTCCGCAATCCTAAAAGCCCCTACGGAATCGCCAGACTCCTGAAAAAGGTTCCCGTCAAAGGCGCCTGTGTCAGAGCTTCCAGCGCTTTCCCGGCTCCACTGATCATACATCTTGCTGTATGTGACAGACTCCTCCCCTTCAGTCACCTGATAGATCTCTATATCGCTGCTTACTTTCGTCTCTCCCATTTCCACGGCCGCTGTTCCTTTTGCGTGCCCTGCCCTCGGATCGGTTGTATTTTCCAGCTCCATATCCATAGCGATGCTGGTTGTCTCAAGTACATCCTCCAATTCTATATCCATGTCCAGAGTATTTGACACTGACTGTACTTCAGCCAGGTTTTCTGTAATATCCGCCATTAGCTTTTCAGGCGTCAGCTTGCCGCTGCATCCAGTTATGAAAATAGTCCCTGCCAGAAATCCTGCCAGGGCACATATTGCTGATTTTCGTTTTTTATCCATCGTATTTACCTGCTTTTGATTTTTGTCCCAGCAGATAGTCAATAAACTGCTGTGCCGTACGCCCGGAGAGTCCCCCGTGGCTTAATTCCCACTTATTTGCCGCAAGCAGCAGGTCCTCCTCAGGCATATCAATCTGATTCTGCTTTGCCAGCTCTTTTACAATCTCCTGGAACTGCTTTTTATCAGGCGACCCGAAATAAATTGTCACGCCGAACCTGGCCACCAGTGAAAGCTTCTCCTGTACTGTATCGTTTGTATGCAGCTCCTCATCCCGGTCGGCCTTATCCTTAAATGTCTCCCGGACCAGATGGCGCCGGTTGGAGGTAGCGTAGATTAATATATTGTCAGGTTTCTTTTCCAGCCCTCCCTCAATAACCGCTTTTAAATACTTGTACTCTATCTCAAATTCTTCAAAGGAGAGATCATCCATATAGATAATAAATTTATAATTTCTGTTTTTAATCTGGGCAATCACATCATTCAAATCCTGAAACTGGTGTTTGTAAACTTCTATCATTCTCAGGCCTTTATCATAATACTGGTTTAGAATAGCTTTTACTGACGAGGACTTTCCTGTTCCCGCGTCCCCGAACAGGAGACAGTTATTGGCCTTTCTCCCCTCCACAAATGCTTCTGTATTATCAAGGAGCTTCTTCTTTGCTATTTCATAGCCTACAAGGTCATCCAGATGGACATGGGTAATATTAGTAATGGGGACAATCTCCACGCCTGCCCCTTCCTTATGTTCCACTCTGAAAGCTTTGTGAAGGCCCAGTTTCCCCACTCCAAATTCACTGTAAAACTGTGTAAGAATATCTTTAAATTCTGCGGCATCCAAAGTCTTTGACAGGGCGCGGCTTAAACTGCAGATTCTGTCCCGGATCCTCTTGTTGAATACTTTGCTCCTCTCATTTACATTTTTATAATCAAACAATAGTGAAAGGCAGCCGGCATCCAGCTTTTCCTCCAGCTCCTCAAAATGATAATCAAACAGCTCTTTTAATACAGAAAAGTCATGCAGCGCCACCTCATTGATGCTGCCCTTTACTTCCCCCACAATCTCGCAGGAAGTACTGTATGCATTTTCATCATTGGCCAGCAGAAAGGTCAGGTAAGTGTGCCACAGGTTCCCCTCAAAGCCATGGCTTACAGATAGTTCCAGAAGCATATTTACACACTCAAACAGCAGTCCCCTTAAATCATCCTTGTTATAATATTCATTGCTGTAGTTCTCCATCAGAAATGTCATGTCCTGGAGGATCTGCCCATATTCCATATTTTTATAAAGCATTAATTCATTTGTACGCATGTTCCACCTCGTTTCGTCCAATTCCCCTCACAGTCTATCTTAATAGTTTCCCAGTATCTTCAGATTCCTTGCTTCCTCCCTCAGGCCGCGTATGGCATTTTTAACGGCAGCATCAGCCAGATTGCCCTCAAAATCCACAAAAAACCTATACTCCCAGTTCTTCCCTTCCACGGGCCTGGATTCTATTTTGGTCATATTCAGGTCATTATATATGAAATGAGACAAAATCCGGTACAGTGAACCACTCTCATGGGGCAGTTCAAAACAGATACTGATCTTAGAGGCAGATTCCAGAAAGATTTTCTGGTTTGTCACGACAATAAACCGGGTGGAATTATTGGGTTCATCATTGATATCTGCTTCCAGCACAGCCAGGCCATGGACCTTGGCGGCATATGCACTGCAGACAGCAGCCTGCGCTTTGTCCTGATCCTGTAATATCTTCTTAGCGGCAACAGCAGTATTGACGACACTTATTTGCTGCCATCCACTGTGGGCATCCAGGAAACGGGAAGTCTGCATAAGGGCCTCAGCCTTAGAATATACCCTCTGTATTTCCTCCGGCCTGGTTCCTTCTAACCCGGATAGTGTGTGTGTGATTGGGATGATTGTCTCTCCCACAATGTAATTTTCAAATTCCACAAGCAAGTCGTACATTTCATTGACAGCCCCCGCGGAGGAATTTTCTATGGGAAGGACCGCATAGTCCGCAGACCCCTCTTCAATGGCCTCCATTGCCTCCCTGAAAGTCCTTACATGAAAACTATTTATCTCCTCTCCAAAGTAGTGCTGCATGGCCGCCTGGCTGTATGCCCCCTCAACACCCTGAAATACAACCCTGGCATTATCCCCATCCAGGCTCTTGACCTCGATAAACGGCAGCCTGCCCAGCGCCCCCGCCTCTACCAGAAGCTGGTACTGCAGTTTCCGGCTCATGGACATGAGCTGCTCGTACAGCTCCAAAATCCCCTTCTTATTGAACTCGCCAGATACCATCCCTGCCACGTCTGCCAGTTTCTCATGCTCCCGTGTCCGGTCAAATACTTTGCGCCCTGCCTTTACTTTAAACTCGCCGACTTCCCTGCATATCTTCATCCTCTCCTCAAATAATCCTGCTATCTGCCGGTCAATCTCATCCAACTGTAGCCTCAGTTCTTCCAATGCCGCCATTTTATCTCACCCTTTTCCTTTCCATTACACAAACAAAAACATTATAATACATTTTACGTATAAAATCTACTTTTCTGAAACATACTTTTGAATATGAAAAATAAATCAATTGCACAAAACAAATTTATTATCTGCGGTACTGTGGGCTGGTGTATGGAAATTATATTTACAGCGCTGCATTCTTTTAAGAGAAAAGAATTCACCCTTGTGGGCCGCACCTCCATATGGATGTTCCCCATTTACGGGGCAGCCTGCCTGCTCTCCCCTGTCTGCCATATCTTGAAAGGGAAAAGTACAATCTTCCGGGGGAGCGTTTACACATTCTGTATCTTCCTGGGAGAATTCCTATCCGGAAGCTTTCTTAGGAGGCACCATGCCTGCCCCTGGGATTACAGCGGCGCTAAATATAACCTCAATGGCGTCATCCGGTTCGACTATGCCCCATTGTGGTTTGGGGCAGGCCTGCTCTTTGAAAAAATACTGAAGTAGATTAAAAGGGGGCGTTGCAAAATAGGTGAGTAATCACCTATGGAGCAGCGCTCCTTTTTTGTACCCTAAAATAGAAAACGGACTCCGAAGAGTCCGCAATCCATGGTATAATAAGATATGTCAAGTAAATTAAAATACCATAAAAATTATACCGAATTTGGCGAACCTTATCAACTGGTTTTGCCATTAAATTTGGAAGGTTTGGTTCCTGATGATGATTCTGTTCGACTGCTCAGCCACGAATTGGAGGATTTAGATTACAGCTTGCTGTATCAGGCTTACTCTGCAAAAGGCAGAAATCCCGCAGTCGACCCAAAGACCATGTTCAAGATCCTGACCTACGCTTATTCTCAAAACATTTATTCTTCAAGAAAAATGGAAACAGCTTGCAAAAGGGATATCAACTTTATGTGGCTGTTAGCTGGACAAAAGGCTCCTGATCACAGCACGATTGCCCGCTTTCGTACCGGATTTTTGGCAGATGCCTGTGAAAATCTCTTTTACCAGATGGTAAAACGTTTGGGGGATTCCGGGGAACTGTTAAAGGAGACTGTATTTATTGACGGGACAAAGTTAGAGGCCTGTGCAAACAAATATACGTTTGTCTGGAAAAAATCCGTAGGAAAGTGGGAAGAAAAAATGTTTCGGAAGATACAGGAAACCATACAGCTTCTGAACAAGGAATACCTGCAGGATTTTTCTGTCACTTCAGAATCAAGGACCCAGGATTTACAGAACATAGTCCGGTTTTTAGAAAACCGATGCCAGAGAGACAACACCGTTTTTGTCCACGGACGAGGAAAAAAGAAAAGCAAAAACCAACGGTATTTAGAGCTTTTTCGCAGATTTCTTGAACGACAAAGCGTTTATGACTGGCATACGGCAAGTTTTCAGGGAAGAAATAATTATTGTAAAACAGATCCGGATGCAGCCTTTATGCATATGGAAGATGACCATATGAGAAATGCACAGTTAAAGCCCGGGTATAATGTACAGATTGCAGTAGACAGTGAATATATCGTAGCAGCAGATATTTTTCAGGATCGAAATGATGTCTGGACATTGGTTCCTTTTTTAAAGACAATGGAAACGAATCTGGGTTTCCGTTATCCGAGTGTAACGGCTGATTCAGGATATGAAAGTGAAGAAGCGTATACTTATCTGAGAAGTGCAGAGCAAAAACCATACATAAAACCACAGACTTATGAGAAATGGAAGAAACGGAGCTTCAAGCAGGATATCAGCAAACGTGAAAATATGGGATATGACCAAGAAGCAGATATATACATTTGTCATGCAGGGAAATCCCTGTCCCCACTTTTTATCAAAAAGCAGAAAAGCAAGAGCGGGTATGAATCGGAAGTAACCGTTTACGAATGTGAAGACTGCAACGGATGTGCTTATAAAGAAAAATGTACTAAAGCAAAAGGAAATAAGCGGTTATACATTTCAAAAAGCTTTCTGGAAAAACGACAGGAATCCTATGAAAATATCCTAAGTGAAACGGGAATCAAATATCGGATGAACCGTTCCGTCCAGGCAGAGGGAGCCTTTGGTGTTTTGAAAAATGATTACGAATTTCAAAGATTTCTGCTGCGAGGGAAAACCAAGGTAAAACTGGAGATTATTTTGCTGTGTATGGGATACAACATCAATAAACTGCATGCAAAAATCCAGAGGGAACGCACTGGAAGTCATCTTTTTCCAGTAAAAGAGACCGCTTAAAAAACAAGAAAAACAAAGCATTATTAAAGTACGCCAAAAATCCGGAAGGATTCCTGAAACAAAAGGATTCCATCCGGATTTTTCCTATATAGAGCGAGGGTGCCGCTCAATCATCTAATTTGATGATTTTGCGACACCCTCTTTGCGATCCGTTTTCAGAATATTCTGTCTATTTTACATGTGAAACCTAGAATTTATAACTGTATAAGATGTTTTCTCTTGTATTTCGTCATACTTCATGTCATAATACTTTTATTACTGTCTAAATATAATGAGAGGATTGAGGAGGATTTCTATTAATGAATGAAAACAGAAGTAATTTTACAGGCAAGATTGGCTTTATTATGGCCGCAGCCGGTTCTGCCGTAGGTCTGGGGAACATCTGGCGTTTTCCCTATTTAGTCGCCCAATATGGAGGGGGGACTTTCCTGGTCTGTTACATAATACTTGCTGTCACTTTCGGCTTTACTTTGATGGCGGCTGAGATTGCTATTGGGCGTAAAACTGGCTTGAGCGCAATCGGAGCCTTCAAAAAACTGGATAAGCGTTTCGGCTTCCTCGGCATTTTGGCCTCCGTCGTGCCGATTATCATTCTTCCTTACTATTCTGTAATCGGCGGATGGGTTATTAAATATTTTACAACTTTTATCTCCGGCAATACAAAGGCAGCAGCCGGTGATACTTACTTTAATGACTTTATCGGCAGCGTAGGAAGTCCCCTGTTATGGTTCGTACTTTTTGTAGTTTTTACAGCTGCAATTGTTATTTTTGGGGTAGAAAAAGGAGTGGAGACAGTCAGCAAGTTCCTGATGCCTATCCTTGTAGTACTGACAGTCGGCATCTCTATCTATGTGCTGACAATGGATGGGGCCATGGAAGGGCTGAAGTACTATATCATGCCCCACATGTCTGACTTTTCTATCAAGACTCTTCTCTCTGCCATGGGACAATTGTTCTATTCCATGTCTCTGGCCATGGGAATCATGATTACTTATGGCTCCTATATGAAGAAGTCTACAAACCTGGAGGGTTCTGTCAGGCATATAGAGTTATTTGACACAGGCATTGCTTTCTTTGCAGGCCTTATGATTGTACCGGCCGTATTTATTTTTTCCGGGGGAGATGAATCTGCCCTCAGCGCGGGTCCGGGCCTTATGTTTATCACCCTTCCAAAAGTCTTTGCAAGTATGTCCATGGGCACAGTGATAGGGACGGCCTTTTTTGTTCTCGTATTCTTTGCCGCCCTTACATCAGCCATCTCACTGATGGAGACAATTGTGTCTATTCTTATGGACAGATTTAAATGGAACAGAAAAATAACCTGTATTATCGTATTCATCTATGTGCTGGCAATGGGAATCCCTTCATCCTTAGGTTTCGGCGTATGGGACTTTATACAGCCCCTCGGAATGTCGATCCTTGACTTTATGGATTTCATAAGTAACAGTGTCCTGATGCCTATTGTCGCACTGTTTACCTGTATCTTCGTAGGCTTTTTCATCAAACCGAAAACGATCATTGAGGAGGCATGTGCCGACGGGGCAGCCTTTAAAAGTAAAAAGCTGTTCATCGTGATGATTAAATGGGTTGCGCCTGTATTCCTGGTAGCAATTTTGGTAAGTTCTGTATTAAATGCATTTGGCATTATCAAGCTGTAATCCGTCCGGCAGGGCATAACAACTGATCAATAATCAAGTTCTGACTTTGGATATAAATTTGCAGGACTTTAAAAGAGCCTGGCGGCAAACTTTTGTTTCACCGCCAGGCTCTTCTTATCCTTACACAAACCCTATCTCTTCTCTCCCATAAAAAATACTGCCACTACCCCGGGGCCTGTATGGCTGCCTATCACTGTCCCGATATTGTGGATCAGTATCTGCTGGACTCCCATCTTCTCCCTCACTAAATCTGCGACATACTGTGCATCCTCAATGCAGTCTCCATGCGTAATCATGACCATATCATTGTCCCAACCCCTGGACTGTTCCACAGCCATATCTACAATCTTGTTGAGAGATTTCTTCCGTCCTCTCTGTTTACCGATAACCTGAAGCTTGCCTTCATTGTCCATATGGATAATAGGCTTGATCTGAACAGCCGTACCCAGTATGGCTGTAGCTTTGGAGACTCTTCCGCCCCTGTGGAGATGGTTTAAATCATCCACTGTGACATTATGGCAGATATGGAGCTTATTTTCCTCCACCCACTGCGCAACCTCGTCCACGCTCTTTCCGGCATCCTTTAGCTGAAGCGCCTTGTAGAGAAGAAGGCCCTCACCCAGGCAGGCACAGAGTGTATCTATAATAATCACCTTGGCATCAGGATACTCTTCAGCCAGCTCCTCCCCGGCGATCCTCATACTGTTATAGGTACCGCTCAGTCCAGAAGAAAATCCAAGATGCAATACATCTTTCCCAGCCTTTAAAAATGGTTCCAGCGCTTCCCTTGCTTCGTCTGGGTTCACCTGGGATGTGACTGACATATGCCCCTCCCTCAATTTTGCAAAAAACTCTTTGCCTGAAAGTCCATACATATCTGTATATGTCTCGCCATCAATTGTATATTTTAAAGGGATAACCGGAACGTTCCGTTCTTCTACCCACTCTCTCGGCAAATCAACAGTGCTGTTAACTGTAATTACAAACTCTCTCATGCTCTACCCTCCAGATTATTATTTTTTCCTATCATAACATCTTTTTCCTCATTTCGCAAAATCTTTTTCGCTGTAATGAGAAACAATATCACTGTAATTATTACGGATGTCACGTCGGCAACCGGCTCTGCCCGATATATCCCCATAACTCCCATGAACTTTGGCAGCAGAATTGCCAGTGGTATCAAAAAAATCACTTTCCTGAGAAGTGCAATAATTAAGGAAACAACCGACTGCCCCAATGCGAGAAATGTGGACTGGCATCCCAGTTGTATTCCAAAAATGGTAATGCCCAGGAAATATACCGGCATCACCTGGCATGTCAGGCGGATCAGATCTGGATTTTCCGTAAATATTCCCACATATATCTCCGGCCTTATTATAGCAATTCCGGCAAATATAAAGGTCATCAGGAAACAGACTGAAATCATCCTGATAAAAGCGCCTTTCACCCTGTCTCTGTTGCCGGCCCCGAAATTATAGCTTATAATGGGTTGTATTCCCTGGGATATGCCCTGTGCCGGAACAACAATAAGCTGCATAATGCTTGACAGGATTGACATTGACCCCACATAGAGATCTCCTCCATATTTCTGCAGGCCAGAATTTAAAGTAATCATAACCAGGCTCTCTGTACTCTGCATAATAAACGGCGAAATCCCTAAGGCAGCAATACTTCCCACAGTTCCCGGGTTCAGCCTGATATATTTCATCCTGATTCTGATCACGCTCCTTTTAGAAGTAAGGAATCTAAGCACCCAGGCCGCGCTGACTGCCTGGGATATAATCGTGGCAAGGGCCGCTCCCCTCACCCCCATTTTGAACAGAAAAATAAATATTGGATCCAGAATAATATTAATCACTGCGCCGATAAGCACTGACAGCATAGCTGTCCGCGCGGCTCCCTGGCCGCTGATAAAAGTATTCAGGCCTACCGCTGTCTGGACGAAAACCGTTCCAATCAAATAAATCCCTATATACTGCTCTGCATACATGATGGTCATCTCGCTGGCGCCAAAGGCATACAGAACCGGCGTCTTAAATATAGAGAACAAAACTGTCAGCAAGACAGAAAAGATCAGCAGCATTCCCACACAGTTCCCCAGAATCTTTTCCGCCGCCTGATAATTCTTCTTCCCGAGCTGAATAGACGCAAGGGGAGCGCCGCCCATGCCCGCAAAAGCGCTGAATGCAGTTATGACCATCAGGATCGGGAATGTGACTCCCACCCCTGTCAGGGCCATATCCCCATATCCCTCGATATGTCCTATGTATATCCTATCCACAATATTATATAATACATTGATAATCTGTGCCGCTACAGCTGGAAGAGCCATGCTTGCAATAAGCCTGCCTAAGGGGGCGCTCCCCAGCTTCTCATCCTGTCCGCCTGCCTGGCCATCCTTCTCCCTGCCTCTGCTTGCTTCCATCTTAAATCCCTTCTTTCCCTGCAGTTATACTCTGGCCGTGTAACATTTAGTATATCACAAAACTACCTTATATTCTATACCCAGACTCTCCTAATCCACTCTACAGCGGGCGGCAGACACACAGCCTGCAAGTGTGGGAATCACGGGCTGAATGCCCCAGAGTAAAAACAGCAGGATGAAAACCTGCCATTTCAAAATTGAATTTCCCTCCAGATAATGCTATAGTTAAAACAGTTATATTCCCACTGTTTCACAGCTATGGATATTCCAGGAAAGCGAGGCAATATTTTATGAAAAATTTTTTTAAGGCGGTTGGCTTTTTACTTTTGAGTATTCTTCCTTTCATTGCCGCAAATATTCTGCAGTATATAATTGTTTTTGCAGCCATGCTTCTAAAAGCCATTTCTATGTTCCTGGCAAATCCCTCAGGATTTTCCATGGAGAATTACTATACTTATGTCGCAAGTTCCCAGTTTAACTCCCTTGTCCTTTTTATCTATGGACTTTTTGCCATCCTGCTGCTGGGGATCTGGTACCGTGTTGCCGCCGTGCCCAAAGGATTTTTAAGGCGCGGCCTTGGGCAAGTTATAAACGGGAAAATCTTATTGGCAATGGTACTGCTTACTGCTTCTTTCCAGTACATCACCACCTACCTCATTATTCTCATTCAGGCGCTCCGCCCTTCCTGGTACCAAAGCTATGAGCTTCTGATGGATTCTGCAGGAATAAATGACATCACTTTAATCTTAGCTCTCTACAGCGTGATTGTGGCCCCCATATGTGAGGAACTGATATTCCGGGGAGTCTGTCTATATTATGCCAAAAAAGCGCTCCCCTTCTGGATTGCCAACCTGTTCCAGGCCGCCTTTTTTGGTGTCTACCATATGAATCTTGTACAGGGGATCTATGCATTCCTTCTGGGCCTCCTCCTTGGATATGTCTGCGACAGAGGAAGAAGTATTTATTTAAGCATCCTGCTCCATTTTCTATTTAATTTCTGGGGCACGTTTTTATTCTCCTCCTACTTCTATTCAGGAGATAACATATTACTCTCCACACTGCAGTTTCTTCTCATTTGGACTGCTGCGGCAGCCGGGATTATTCTTTACAAAAGCGGGGTTAAGGGCAGGCGCCTGCAGCCCCCTGCCTGAAAATATAGCCGCACTTTCCGGTATACAAAATAGAAAAGGTACCGCACAGGCTTCCCAGCCTGTCCCAGTACCTTTCCTATACTCTGATTGATCCGCCCCATCTGTGACCATGTCTAATCATCTTCCAGTCAAAGACCCCCATGCAAGCATCGGGGTATTAGACCCTCGCGGCAGTCGCCAAATGGGCATGTAAACATGTCCGCTTGGCCCGTTGTTTGCGGGAATACATATTTTATATACTCATGGGAAAGCCGTTGGCTGGGATATATCTGCCCTTTGTTCTTCTTTCTGCCAAAAGATTACTGAAGTTTTATATTCAGATAATTGCGGCCTGACAGTGTTTTATTAAAGGCCAGCAGACATACAATAATAATACATCCAGCCACAAATCCTACTACGTTGAAACATGCTGTAAGGATTAGCAGCAGCAGGCGCATAAACTTTAAGGCATACCCAAGCTCAAAATTAGGCTGTGTATAATTGGCCACTGCCACAAAAGCCATGTACAGCATGACCTCCGAGTTAAACCACCCTGACTGGACAGAAAACTCTCCCATGACAAGGCCCGCAATTACACTCAAAGGTGTACTGAGCATACTGGGGGTGTTCAGTGCGGCCAGCCGCAGTCCGTCGATCGAAAGTTCCAGTATTAAGAGCTGGAAAATCAGGGGGATATTCACTGTATCTTTAACCGCCACAAAGGCAAAAATATCTGGAAGCCAGTTAATATTCTGCATAAAAAGCAGAAATATTGGTGTCAGAAATACTGTCAGAATCGTGATCAGAGTCCTCGATATTTTCAAGTATACCCCTGTCAGAGTAGGGAAATAATAGTCATTCGCCTCCTCTATCATATCCAGTATGGAGGTAGGCAGAATCATCGCGGAAGGCGAATTATCTACCATAATGACAACCTTCCCTTCCAGCAGGCATGCCGCCGCTGTATCCGGCCTCTCTGTAAACTTAAATTTAGGGAATGGATTAAACCATTTACGCTTAAACATGGCATCTGCCAGGCTCTGCTGGGTCATACGCAGATCATCCAGCTCCAGTTTTTCAATCCGGCCCTTTACATTTTTGAGCAATTCATCGTCCACCCGGTCCGACATATAGCAGATTGCTATGTCTGTCCTGGTTGTCTGCCCGGCTTCCACCATTTCCATAACCAGATGGGGATCTCGAATCCGCCTTCGCATAAGGGCAGTATTAAAAACAATGGTCTCCACAAACCCATCCCTGGAACCACGCAGTGATTTGTCTTTATCAGGCTCCTCCACGCCCCTGGCCGGGTAAGTGCGGCAGTCGATGGCGATACATACACCGTCGTATCCTTCCATAAACATGCAGGTGATGCCTGAAAGGACATTGCGCAGTACCTGGTCAAAATCTCCTACAATATCCACCTCAACATATGGGATACACTGCTGGGCAAATGCGGTTGCATCCCCCGGCAAAGCATCCTCTTTAAGGCCGAAAAAGGATGTCATGATTTTCAGCATTGTCTCATCTTTGGTAAACCCGTCTATGAAATAAAATGAAGCCTTCTTCCCACCAATCATCAGATCCCGCCGGATAATATCAAAACTCTCCTTAAGCGGCAGGGCCTGATCCATATACTCAATATTCTCCTGATAGGAGCTGACCTTTTTTGTATTTTTCTTAACCATAGAATGTGCGTCCTTTCTCCAAATGCTATCTGCAAAGTGTATGCTATACATATCCTATGGTTAGAATCCCCATATACTCCTTAAATATACAAAAAAATCCTGGTGGGGAACTTAAAATCGTCTATTTTTTGGTGGTGCTTCCAAATCCGCCGTTTCTTACTTCACTGGCTTCATCATCCATTGTGATGCCATACTCAGTAAAGATCCCCTGCATAAACCCTTCGCCTCTGGCGATTTCAACAGTCTTCCCTTCATTAGTATCATTGGTTATTTTAGAAAAAATATGCCCTTCATTGTCAGAGTAAAAGTAGTCGCTGTCTATAATACCAACCGTATTATTCAGCTGCAGTCTGTATTTAAACCCCAACCCACTCCTGGGATAACAATTCAGGACCCATCCTTCCTCCATCTGTACACGGATTCCGGTTGGGACTTTTACCGTCTCCCCTGGTTTAAGAACCAACTTGACAGGCGCATAGAAATCGTAGCCTGCGGATCCCGATGTGGCCCTTTTTGGCAGTACGATTCCCTCATATATGTCCTGAACCTGTTCTCTTTTCCCATCCCCAAAAGTATCTTCCCAATCCTTTGAAAACTGCTCTATGCTAACTTTGTGGAATTTTGCTATTCTTCTCATGTATATACCTTTCCTGCCTGCTTAAGAATTATGCAGCACAATTTTATTTTGACTGAGGCTGGCCTGTACATCAATCACTTTCTGGTTAGAGCTTCCCTTCCAGTGTAACTGCGTATCTTTCAGGCTGGCGTCAAACTTACCGTCCACCAGCACGTCCAAATACTGTATGGCAGGGAGCTCCTTGACATCTTCCCACTCCCATCCTGTATACAGCCACTGGGTCTTGCCAGGGAACTTCTTTCTCACCTCCGCTGCCAGCTCTGTAACTGCGGCACGGTTGCCCTCAAACAGGGGATCGCCCCCGCTGTATGTAATACCACTGATATAGTCCTTCTCCAGCTGCTCAAAGATCTCCTGCTTAGCCTCCGGGCCAAAAGGGATTCCCCCTTTTGGATCCCATGTGACCTGGTTATGGCACTCCCGGCAATGGTGGGAGCACCCCGCCACCCACAGGACAACCCGCAGTCCATCACCATTCAACATGTCGTCCTTTGTAATATTGTGGTACCGCATACTACATACTTTTCCTTTCTGCGATCTCCGCCATCTTGGCATCGTTGAGCCTAGTGTCTCCCTTTACCCTGGAATAAGAAAGATATCCATTCATCCTGTCTATCTTTGTCAGGTTTGTGCTCCCGCACTTGGGGCACACATCCATATCCAGCTCCTCATGCCCACAATCGTCACAGTATGAAAGTGACAGGTTCACCCCTTCATAGTAACCTCTGTCCATGGCGCGTCTGACAAGAGCTTTTACCGCCTCAGTATTATAGCTTATAGGATACTTGACATACTGAATCTTTCCCCCATTACTCAGATTCCAGAACCGGCCTTCTAAATCCTGTTTCTCTATGGGAGTGATCTCCTCACTGACATGGCAGTGGAAACTGTTGCTTACATACTCCCTGTCAGATACATTTTCAATAATGCCATACTTTTTGCGGAACTGCTGTACCTGCACGCCGCACAGATTCTCTGCCGGCGTCCCGTAAATTGCATACAGATGCCCATCTTCCTGCTTAAATTCATTCACTCTGTCATTGATGTACCTCAAAGCCTCCAGGGCAAAACTGCCATCCTCTGCTATAGACTTTTTGTTGTGGAGCTGCTGCAGTTCATTGAGGGCCGTAATGCCAAAAGAGGCGGTGGCAGCCTTCAAAAGCGGCTTGATCTTATCATATAACCCTAAGCGGCCGCCATAGAACCCTCCCTCACAGTATGCCAGGGGATTGGTGGAGGCCTTCATCTCCCCCAAATAGTCGTAGGTTCTCTGGTGCAGCTTTCTGATCAGATTCAGATAATAATCCAAAACCTCATAAAAATCCCTGCCCTCCTGCTGTGCTTTGGCATAGATCATGGGCAGGTGGAGGCTGATGGCCCCCACATTAAATCTGCCCACAAATACAGGTTCATCCTTCTCGTCTGCAGGCTCCATGCCGCCGCGCTCATACCAGGGGGATAAAAATGCCCGGCATCCCATAGGGCTGATAATCTTACCGTACTTCTTATATATACTGGGAACGTAACCTTCCCCGGTAAGGCTGAGCCAGTCTGGGTACATTGTCTTTCTCGAGCATGCAATGCCTGCTTCAAACACGTCTTCCAGCGGCTTCCCCGGCCCATGCAGGTTCTCGTCATATAAAAATACAATCTTCGGAAACAGGACTGGTTTTCTGTGCCCTTCCTTCCCCTGCCCCTTGCGCCGTACTTCCAGCATTTTTATGGTGGCCAGTTTTCCATAGCGGCTTGTCCGGGTACCTGCTGTCACGGTTATGAAGGGATAGTCGCCGCGGCTTGAGGATACAGAGTTAAATTTATATTCCCATCCCTGGAATCCCTGCTCCATCTCCTTCTCTAGGTCTGCCCAGGCAACCTCTTCTACCGTCTTTCTTGGCAGTCCAAGATCTGTATATTTCTGCAGGAGCCTTTTGTGGGATTTCTCCGCATATGGCTCCAGAATCTCATCCACGCTGGGCACTGTAAATCCGCCGTACTGCTGGCTGGCCGCACTTAAGACAATATCTCCAATTACATCAAAAGCCGTATCCAGGGTCTTGGGTTCATTGTACCAGAGGTTCCCCATCTCAAAACCGCCGCTCAAAACACTCTTCACGTCAAAAAGGCAGCAGTTCATTGTGTCTCTTCTGGCGGACATATCATGGATATAGATATATCCCTCCCGGATTGCCTGTATTTCCTCCACTGTCAGGAAAAACTTCTTATATAATTCTTTATTCAGCTCATTAAAAATAAGGCTCCTTTTGGTGGACACAAGAGCGCTGTCTGTATTGCTGTTTTCCTTGTCGCCGATATACATGATGGATTGGCTCTTTTTATACACCTCATCTAACATCTGTACAAAATCCTGCTTATAATTCCGGTAATCCCGGTAGCTCTTCGCCACAACCGGATTTACCTTCTCTAAAGCGCCTTCCACCACATTGTGCATCTCTGCAATGGGAATATCCGTAATGTGCATAGACTCTACTTTTTCTTTCACAAACTTACAGATATAATCCAGCTCTTCATCTGTAAACTTAATCAGGGCGCGGTAGGCAGACTTATTCACAGCCACCACCACTTTCTGCACATTAAAGTCCTCTTTTGTACCATCTTTCTTCACCACATGAATCATTCTCAAAACTCCCTTCCAGCCGCTGTTTTTCTATATTTAGTATGCCTCACATGATTTTCACTCCATATCATGTGCCAGTACAAACAATACTACCACTATCTGATGTGTATCGTCAATACAAAATCTTTCACAAAAAACGCAGTTTTTTCAGAAGGAAATTTTAGTGAATAATCATCCGACTATTTCCGACTTATTTCCAGACCATATCATTCTGTATTTCACCGAGGTTAAATGCACCGCACATTGCCATCGTATCTTTCAGCTCTGCCCCTAATTTCTGCACATAGGCAGACACCCCTTTTACGCCGCCTCCGTAAACTGCAGTTACAAATGGACGTGCAATCAGCGCCCCGTCCGCTCCCATAGCCAGAGCTTTGAACACATCTGTCCCAGTCCTGATGCCGCCATCCACTAAAATCTTTATTTTTCCCCCCACAGCATCTACAATGGATTCAAGCACCTCTGCCGTTGCAGGGCACTGATCCAAAACACGTCCCCCGTGGTTAGATACCACAATGCCCGAGACTCCAGCCTCCACTGCCTTTAGGGCCCCCTTAGGGGTCATAATTCCTTTTAAAATAAAAGGTACCTCGGCCATTTTCACAATCTCCCTCAGTTCTTCCACAGACTTGCTTCCGGCAGGGGGCGTTAAGTTCTGTAAAAATGGCAGTCCCGCCGCGTCAATGTCCATGGCCACTGCAAAAGCGCCTGACTTTTTGGCCAATTCTATCTTTTCCCGGATGGTTCCCATATCCCATGGTTTTACCGTGGGAATCCCCAGGCCATTAAATTTACTGACTGCCTTTGTGGCCTCCTTCATAACCTCCCTGTCAGTTCCATCTCCTGTAAAAGCAGCGATCTGATTTTTGGCGCACCCCTCTATAAGGATTTCATTATATTCCTGGTCTGTGTGCTTATCTCCATAGTGCAGCTTTACGGCGCCGACCGGGCCGGCAAAAAACGGATATGCAAAACGTCTGCCAAACAGGCTGAAAGATGTATCCACGGATTTCTGCCCGCAGACTGTATCCATATTGATGCGTATATCCTGCCAACTCTCAAAATTACGCACTGCCACGTCCCCGCTGCCCTTTGCCCCAGGGCCCGGAATGGTATTTTTACACGCCTTCCCATTACAGACAGCACAGGCCCTGCAGTAAGGCCCGATACAAGAGGCGGCTTTCTTTATCACTTCACTATAATCCACTCTTTTGTCCCTCTCTTTCCTTTTAAAATTAAAGTACTTTCTAAATCTGCCCTCATGTGCCGCTCTGAAATAAACACATGGAAACCCAGGCCATATATGAAAAGCAAAAAATATTTATTAGGAGAAGGCCCCTCAATGCAGATGAAGGATCCCCTCTATCATATACACTCTTGCTTTCCACTTCTCTCCCTCCCGGCTCTGCCTCCGCAGACAGTCATATATCTCCCCCACCGTCCGCTCCAGGTTCTGCGCACAGACCGTCACATGCCGTCTCCTGGCCTCTGGGAACCCATCCACCGCCGCCGCCCGTACCTGCTTGAGCTTAAGCTTTCCCAGGGCGCCGGAAACAGCCTTTCCACACTCCCTGTCACCGCAAATGATAGCGTCAGGGAGACCCTCCGGCCCACTGGAAAGCCTGGCGAGGACAATATCATGGCTTTTTTGCCTCTCCCCCCAGGGCAGATGCAAAAACACCTCTCTTTGGCCGGATACAGAGGCGTATGCCTTCTCCCTCCTGGCAATACTATATATATCTTTTCTGTCCCACCCGGCATATGCAATCTCAGTACATCCTTTGTCCCTCAGGTTTTCATATAAGGCGCGGATGGCCCCTTCATTGTCCAGAGTCACGCAGTCTGCATAAGGAAATCCTCTGTCTGTATCAAAAAACACCATATTCATCCCCAGGGCCCTCAGGCGTTTCAATTTCTCCAGATCCACCGCCAAATCTTCCAGCCATATGACCACGTCATGCAGGCCCCGCCCATACAGGCGGTACAGACAGTTCTCAAGGGACTCTTTTCCTGGTTTTTCCACATACAGAAGCAGGGAGTTTTCTTTCTGGGCATATTCCTGGAAATGTGCGATAAATTCTGCAAAAAACGGATTTTTCGCCGGCGCCACCAGCACAATCATGTCCATGCTGCTCATATTTCCATAATTATGCAGGCAGACCCTGGTGCCGCTTCCCACTTCCCTGACCACCAGCCTGTCCTGCTCCAGAAGTTCCAGGGCCCTGCGCACCGTCACCCTGCTGACGTCTAACTGCTCTGCAAGCTGCCGTTCTGCCGGTATGCGCCCCCCTTCCTCGTAGGCGCCCTGGAAAATAAAATCACAGATTCTGTTTTTCACATTTAAATAAAGATTTTCTTCACTCATACTGACCATTATATTTCTGAAATTCCTTTTATGCAAGCAGCAATCTGATTCCTATCCCCCTATATGGCGGTATTTGCAGCAGATAAGCTGTTTTTCCTAAAATAGGCTCTCTCCCATTCTGAAATATCTGATATTATCAGCCTTTCATAAACAGATTTTTATTCCGTGGGTACAGCTCCTTGTAAACCTCAAACCTCTCTGCATATATTTTCTGGCTCTCTGCATCCGGTTCTGTAACTTCACTGCTGAAACGGACAATGGCCCCGCACGCCTCTTCCAGGGATGCATATCCTCCGGTGCCTGCAGCTGCCGCTATTGCAGCCCCCACACAAGCCTGCTCTGTGATAAGGCTTGTGTAGATTTCCCTGCCAAACATATCTGCCTGGATCTGCCGGAAAAGGCGGCCCCTTGCCCCGCCCCCGGAGGCAAGAATCTTTTCATATCCCACTCCCATAGCCTGGAATATCTCCAGGGAATTCTTTAGGCCGAATACCACCCCTTCCATTGTACTCCTGATTAGATCCTCTCTGCTGTGTTTGAGAGTCAGTCCCATATAAATCCCCTTTGCATCCGGGTCATTATGGGGCGTGCGTTCCCCGCTCAGATAAGGTAAAAACAAGAGTCCCTGACTCCCCGCAGGAGATTTCCCAGCCAACTCGTTCATTTCATCGTATGAATCCATGTGCAGAATCTGGCTCATCAGCCATTTAAGCGCCACTCCTCCGCTTAAATTTGCCCCCATAAGCATCCAATGCCCATTTCTTACATGGCAGAATGTGTTTGTCCTGTATAAGCTGTCACACAGTGGTTCATCCAGCACACAGGCAAGCTGGCTGGCAGTCCCAATATTGGAGGAAAGCACTCCCGGAGACACCATATTATTCCCCACTGCCTGCATGAGGCTGTCACCGCCTCCATACACCACCTGTATCCCCTTTTCCAAACCTGTCAGGGCGGCGCATCCCGCCGTCACCTCGCCGGCCGTCTCACAAGCCTCATGGCAGGGCACAAAAAAACTTCTCTCCAATCCCAGACGGTCAATAAACTCCCAGGCCCACTGCCCTTTCCCAGTATCAAAAATCACTGTACTGGAGGCGTCTGACATATCTGTCCCCATTTCCCCGCACATCTGAAATCTCAGATAATCTTTGGGGAGCATCACTTTCCTGATTCTTTCATAGACAGCCGGCTCCTGCTCCTTTACCCATACAAGGGAACTGGCTAAAAACCCAGTACTCAGGGCATTGCGCGTGACTTTGTTATATTCTGCCTCTGGTATAACCTTGTATATATCCCGGACGGCGCCGGCAGAGCGCTGGTCCGCCCAGATAATTGCATCCCGCACAAGCCGCCCTTCACCATCTGTCATGACAAGTCCGTGCATCTGCCCGGAATACCCAATCCCTTTCACTTTCCCTGCCTCCAAAGGATACCTTTTTGTGAGGCTTCTGACCGTATGAAACGCAGCCCGGCAGAGCAGATCCATGTCCTGCTCCGCATACTGTTGTTTATGTTTTACAATATCGTACCCCTCCTGTGCGGTACCCACCACTGTCCCGTCCTCCTGCATCAGCAGCGACTTTACACTGGAAGTACCCAGGTCAATTCCAATATAGTACTTCATCCTTCTCTCCTTTTTCATAAACAGCGGGCCTATTATGGGCCAGGGTAAGTTGGCCCCCATTCCCATCCGGGCGCCTCGCTTTCCTGCATCTCCGTTTTCAGGCACGCTCTGGCTGGCAATCAGCTGGCCTCCAGGCTGGTGGACTCCAGATCCAGGCGTTTGATAATATCCTCCTGTATATCCGGCGACAGATCCAGGAAATTTACAAAAGTTCCATGTATCCTCATAATATATACACCACTGGGCGCATATTTTTTGGGATCTGCAAGAACCTTGCGCAGCATCTCAGGAGTGGTGACATTTACATACAAATAGAAAGGAGATACACCGGCCTTATGTGGATTATAGAATAGAGGCCTGATAATCTTATTGTAAAATTCCAGTCCCTTCTCCTCATAATCAGCGCCCCTGAAATAATGGGGGTTAATTCCCAAGTGTGAGGCATAGCCGCCGTTCATTTTTTCAAAGGGCAGCCCCATATTGGAAAGTATACGGAAACCTAACCCCTGATGGGCCTCCCCATATAATGGGTCTATACCATATCCCAATTGTTCCCTGGCCTTTCTTCCGTCTGGCGTGGCCCCCACCCAGTACCCATACAGCAAATGTGTTGACGGCGTAGACCAGTCGGCCCTGAATGGATTTCCTAAATAATTTTTCTTAGAGGCTATAAGGTCGCTGACACGGTTCGCTATATCAGCCGCCTCCTGGTCTGCCCTGGCAATATGATTTCCATATTTAGGGGCAGTTAAAAGATACTGCTGCATTTCCGGGTCATTCTCAAAATTTGTCCTCAGCGCCTCTATCAGGCGGCCTGCATCCTGGGGCCTTTCCTGAAGCAGCGTGTCAATGGCAATAAAAGAGTCCGCCACCACTGACAGGCCATGGATCAGGCAGCCGCTTCCGTTATATTTTGTCCCCTGGCGCTTTGTATCTCTTACATCCGCCCCGCTCGTGATGCCCCCCATCATTGCTGACAGGAAAGGAACCTTAAGAAGTCCTATAGCTTCAGAAGCGACATTGGCAGACTCCACCATTTTGTCTGTATATTCTTCCAAGTTGCGGTAAAATATCTCCCTGATATTTTTAAGAACCTCTGTCTTGGTCTTAAACCCCATCTCCCCGTCACTTTTTCCCAGCCGTCTCCCAGTCAGGGCAGACACGCCGCTATTTAAAGAGAGTTCCAGTATTTTTCCCAGATTCAGCCAACTGTTGGTCGTATTCCCATTGTCTTTCCCCATGATCAATGGCTCCTGGCAGCCTGCAACAGCGTAGTCCTCCAACTCCGCCTTATCTACCCCGCTTTTCTCCTCCAACACCTGGAACACAGCATCATCATTGAAAATAGAAGGCGTCAGGCAGCCGGGAGTAAAGAAAAATCTCCCGAGACTTTTATATAGTCGATCAGGCGTATTTTTGTGGAGCTTCACCGAGAGGATCGGCTGTGGAAGGTTCATGTCATAATAGGCATCCAAAAGAGCATAAGAAGAGAGGTTCGTCATGTCTCTGCCGCCGGATGATTTCCCTCCCACTATCAGATTCTGGGATATGGCCCAGCTTCTGTCGGCCACATTAAAAAATACAAGCATATGCTTAAACAGCGCAGCCGCCATCTCCTGGCCCGTATTCTCCATGGCCCGGTAAGGCTCAAAAATTCTGTCTGCATTCCCGACTGAAAAAGCAAAGGGGTTGGGCGCCTGCTCCAGGCACATCGCCTGCCAGATTAAAAGAAATGACTGGATCGCCTCATAAAGATTTTCCGCTCCCTGCCCGGGCACCTTTTTTAGGGTGTTTTCCATCATGGCAAATACAGGCTTAGTACCCTCATCTGCCTTCTCCCATTTTTCGTGGGCCAGATGGGCATACCTCCTGGCCAGGATCAGGGCAGCCTCCAAGGCCCTGTCCATTGCCCGGTAATACAGTTTTTTTTCAGCATCTGTTTCTCGTCCCATGGCACTTTGTATCTCTTCCCTGACACCTGCCACGCCAATTCTCAGGAGAGGCCGTACGTCAGGAATCATATGCCCTGTCACCTGTTCTATGAAAAAGACGGCCTCACTTGTACTGTCCCCGGCTATGTCATAGGCTCTGCGCAGGGCGTCTGCAAAGGCTGTATGGTCATTGTACTCTTTCAGCGCCTCAATCCTCTCCCTGGATATCTCCCGGGTAGGCTCAATATCTCCAAATACAGCCACTGGGTCGCAGTACCCGCTGAAAGAGTCTACAGTAAAGGCCGGATTAATTAAAGCATAGGAGCGGGCAAAGGCGTCATCCTGGGTGCCTGCAAACAAATGATAGTCACCAATCCACAGCGGAAGTTCCTCTGCAACTGCACATAATGTTTTTGCCGCCCTCATACAGTCTGCATCATCTTTATACTCCTGATCGCATTTCCTTCCTATTTCTTTCGCCAGAAACCATCCCTCCAGATGGTCAATGCTTCTCTCCTCCTGAAACCTTCTTTTTGCTATCTTTGTGATCTGTCCTGGTGTAAGTGACTTTTCCAATACTTGCATTGCTGTCATTGTATGCATTCTCCTCTCTCCTTCCAATCATGTCCTCATGTATTTGAGTCCCAGCCTTACAATCTCATCCTGAAATCTCCTTACGGCTGCCGCATTCACATGGGCCCTGTCCGTCATCTGGTAACTGAAACCGCACTGTTCCCATTTCTTCCTGCCAAACTCATGGTACGCCAATATCTCAAAAGTTACGTTGCCCCCGCCAATTTCCTGAAAAAAGTCCAGAAATTCCCGG
Source organism: Luxibacter massiliensis (assembly GCF_900604355.1). Taxonomy (NCBI): domain Bacteria; kingdom Bacillati; phylum Bacillota; class Clostridia; order Lachnospirales; family Lachnospiraceae; genus Luxibacter; species Luxibacter massiliensis. The sequence goes on from NZ_UWOE01000001.1 coordinate 1,967,954, forward strand.
ATATCTTCTTTGCTGTCATTGATGCCGCCAATCAGGGGAACCCGGATATGTACACAGGGGTGCTCAGCCGCCGCAAGACGTATATTTTCCATCACTGCCGCGTTCGATATCCCAACCGCCTTTTTATGCTTTTCCTCATCGCAAAGCTTACAGTCCATGATAAGCTGGCTGACGAAAGGAAATGCCCGCTTAAGCTTAGGGTGGCTCCCATTTGTCTCCAGGGCCGTATGGATGCCGCATTCCCTGAGCAGCTTGCATACAGACAGAAGTTCCCCTAACTGTATGGTGGCCTCGCCCCCTGTAAAAGTCACTCCTCCTTTGTCATAAAACATTGGACTGTTTGCCAGAACCTCATCCACGATTGACTCCACACTCATTTCTTCATAAGACAGCCGGATCCCCTTTGTCCGATGCTGGGTGACACATTCCTTTTCCTGGCAGCCGGCACAAAAGGTACGGTCCAATTTTCCCTCCTTGATTGCATGTTTGGGACAGACAGAGTCCAACAACCACTCTTCGTCCGTCATAAGGACTCCCTCCTGCTTCATTCCCTCTGGGTTGGAACACCAGGGGCAATGCATATTGCACCCCTGCAAATGATAAACAAGCCTATTCCCAAACCCATCCTGGGAATAATTAAAGCCTTTCTGAAAAATCCGCATAGCTTCCTCCTTCCCGCGCAAAAGTTATATCCCTTTCTAATTGGTATTATATATTAATACCAATTTGCTGTCAACATAATATCATCCATAAATCTATACCCAAAGGGCACCCCCTAACACATGTCCTTCGGACGGGCGGACTCCGTCCAGCAAGGTATACCCACAGGGCACCCCTTGACACATGTCCTTCGGACGGGCGGACTCCGTCCAGCAAGGTATACCCACAGGGCACCCCTTGACACATGTCCTTCGGACGGGCGGACTCCGTCCAGCAAGGTATACCCACAGGGCACCCCTTGACACATGTCCTTCGGACGGGCGGACTCCGTCCAGCAAGGTATACCCACAGGGCACCCCTTGACACATGTCCTTCGGACGGGCGGACTCCGTCCAGCAAGGTATACCCACAGGGCACCCCCTGGCCCGTTGCCCGCGGAAATAAAATAGGAAAGCCATGCCTCCCGCATCTCTTTCCCTCGTATATACAGCATATTTATAATTTCTGTTCATCGTCCGATCGGATGTACCGTGCAATATCTGAGATGTCACAATCCAGTATCCTGCACAAATCATTGATCGTGACTGTACTTAAAGGCAGATTTTTCCTCAGCCTGTCCAATGTTGAGCCAGATATATGATGTTTGTGGATTAAAGTGTACGTAGTTTCTTCTGAATTCTGCAGCGTCAGCCAGAAAGGACTATAATCAATCATTTTCGTCGCCTCCTGTTTATAGGATAGTATGGCGTCTTTTAATTGACTATAATCTATATAAAGACTATAATTGTTATAAGGGGTGATTCAATATGATTACACGGATGACTTTAGAACAACATAAAAGGTTCTTGGAATTTATTTTTATGGATGACTTTCAGTTTTATGAAGAATATATTGCCGATCTGCCGGAAGATGCCCAAGAACGTTTCTTTGAAGAGACACCTGACTTTTTCGCTGATTATATCAGCCAGCCAGGAGAGATTAATCTGGAAAAAGATAAGATTTATCAAAGAATTAAAACTATATTATCTGAAAAAGATGACGCATAAAAACCTTTAAGCCACATGATTTAACATTGCTTAAAGGTCTTGGAATTGTATTCTCTTTTGGCGGAGGCATGTGGGAATCGAACCCACCCAGGACGCTACAAACGCCCAACACTGGTTTTGAAGACCAGGAGGCACACCAGTTACCTTCCTGCCCCCATATTTATTTTTTATGTGATGGTTTTCTCAATCCATTCCTGCCTGATCTCCCAAGTCATGCCCTGCACGTACATTTCTTCTTCTGCCGGCATTTCCAGCAGTTTGTTCCAGCTTTTCTTAATTTCTTGCTTTTCCACAGGATAGAAGGGGGAAGTAAACACAGAGACCGAATCTTTAATTCCCTTTCTTTCCAGCCTTCTCTGGAACTCTTCTTCCTCTTCCCTTGTTTCTCCTATAAAATTCAGGTTCAGAACCCGGTTCCATTTTCTGATGTCAAAGATGAGGATCTGATCTTCAGGTATGGCAAGCTGCAGATAATAAAGTCCCGCCCCTCCGTGGATATTCTGGACACATTTATAGACCCAAACCGGACTCTGTGCATCAGGCGGCCTTGAAATCCTTTCCTGGGCACAGGATGCCAAAAATTGATAAGCCTCTTTAAAAATCCATGCAGTATCCTGGTACTTCTCCTCAATAAATGCCTGTTTAACAGCATATCTGCCTGAGCGGGCCAATGTCTCCATAACACGTCCGTCCTGCCCAGTCCACATGTGTACCCTTTTCCCGCTATTCATCGGATATTACCTCCTTTACCCACTCCCTCTGAATCCCCCAGGTTGTGGCGTAGCTTTTTTCCGGATCCTTGCAGGGCATAGTAAACAAACGTTCCCAGCTGTCTATGATTTTCTTTTTCAGCAGAGGATAGTAATTTCCCTTGGCAGATTCTGCCAGGGCAGTCTCATCCCCGATGCCATAACGGGCCAGTTCCTTTTCAAAGGCATTCCTGTCTTGTTTATCCACAGGCACATACATCATATTCCCGCGGTACTCCCACATTTCTATATCAATAATAAGCGCCTTCTCTATTGGAATCTCCACCTTTAGTATAACCGTATCCGGAACTTTCTGCAAGCGGAACCCTTCAGAGAGGGAGAACCACACAGGGTACTCCTCCTCTGGGGGGATATGGATATAGCTGCGGCTCTTCTGGGTATACCAGCGGTACAGCCGGATATAATAATCTGCAATCGTATCATTTTTTGACTGTATATACTCTTCTCTCACACTGTATTGGCCTGTCCTTTGTATTTCTTCCCAGACCTGCGGAACCTGGCGCGTCCATCCAGTTAAAGTACTCACCTGCACCCACTCTCTTTCTCATAGAAAATGCAGGGTATGGATCTCCGCAAATTAACCCATGGGCCAAAGCATCCCAGGAAAAACTTCGCCCTGCATTTTCTCAAACTATTGCCTGTCAGTTACTATCCTTATTTCTTTTCCGTCTTTAATGCTTTTATTAACGAAGCACAGGTGAACAGCATAATAAATATAAATGGAAATGCAGCTGCAATGGAGATCGTCTGAAGAGGTTTTAACCCTCCTGCAATCAAAAGGCCCACTGCAGTCACAGACTGGACAACTCCCCACAATACCTTTTTGTTATTCGGCGGATTTAAATTTCCGTCCGATGTCAGCATAGATAGCACAAATGTGCCAGAATTTGCCGATGTAATAAAGAACGTACACAGCAGTACAAGCGCAACCAGCGACAGCACTGTTCCCAGCGGGAATTCTTTCATGACTACAAAGAGGCCGGTTTCAGGAACCGCTGCAACCTCCTTTAATGTCTCAAGGGACAACGTCCCTGTCTCCCCCAAGTGCAGGCCCATGGACCCAAAAATAGCAAACCACAGGATAGACCCCAAGCTGGGAGCCGCAACTACACCCAGGACAAATTCCCGGATGGTCCTGCCTTTGGAAATCCTGGCAATAAAAATACCGACAAATGGCGCCCAGGCAATCCACCATGCCCAGTAGAAAATTCTCCATGCCTCTACCCAGGAATTATCACCGTATGTACTGATTCCCAGACTATCCTGCATAAAGTTCCCAATATAGCTCCCAAAGCCATTCACAAGATTATTTACAATCTCCAGCTTCGGGCCCACCAGGACTGCCGCAATCATAATGGCAAAGGCAATATACAGATTTGCATCGGATATAATCTTGATGCCCTTATCAATTCCAGATACAGCCGACCATATATAAATTACAGAAATGACAGCTATAATAATAATCTGGATAATCAGGGTGGTGGGAATCCCGAACAGATACTGCAGCCCACTGTTAATCTGGAGGACTCCCAGTCCTAAAGAAGTTACAACTCCTGCAACAGTCGCAAACACAGCAAGTACATCTATCAATTTCCCTACAGGGCCTTTCACCCCTTTTTCACCGATCAGAGGCTCAAAAATAGAACTAATCAGTCCTGGTTTATTCTTACGGAACTGGAAATATGCCAGCGCCATACCTATGATGGCATAGCCAGCCCACGGATGGACTCCCCAATGCATAAAGGATGACTTCATAGCAAAATCCGCTGCCTCCGCCGTAGCCGGCTCCACCCCTGCAATTGGGTTGATATAGTGGGAAACTGGCTCTGCAATCCCCCAGAATACTAACCCTACACCCATACCTGCCCCGAAGAGCATGGCAAACCAGGACACCGTCTTATATTCTGGTTTGGATCCATCCGGGCCCAAGCGGATATTCCCGTATTTACTAAACGCAATGCCAATCGCAAAGATTACAAAAAAGGTCATTGCAAGGAGATACAACCACCCCATATTCGTAGTCAGGAATCCAAATACGGCATTGGATACAATTGAAAAACTAGCATTCCCTACCACTGCCCAGATGGCAATACCACCTGTCAGTATCAATGATGCATAAAAAACGACATTGCTCACTTTACTTTTTTCCATATTTTGCACCATGGGACTGCCTTAAAATATGAAGCTCCAGCAGGATATCACTTCATGGCCACAGCCGCCACACTTCTCCCGCGTGAATATTTATTTTAGGGCAGTCCTGCAAATCTCAGGTTGAAAGAGTGATTTGCATACCCTTTCCCTTCCCTTATGAATTTCTTCCAACCTTATTTCACTTTACTCTCTGTACCATTAAACACGAAATACGGTTTGTTCTTTAATCTCAGTAGCCAGGCTTTCCAGAGCCACTTTCGTCCTGTGATAACGCAGCTTCCACTGCTCTTCCTTGGTTGTCCCCGGATCTCCCAGAGGATATGGGATGGAAATGGTAGGCACAATCCTGTTCGATCCTACGGTCTTTGCCACAGGAACCAGATTACACATCTGTACAATCGGGAAGCCAGCCTTCTCAATTTCTTTCACCATCGTTGCACCGCAACGAGTACAGGTGCCTCACGTGGAAACCATAATACATGCGTCTACATGGTCCTCCCTAAGATATGGAATCATCTCCTGCGCCATTCTCTGCGCTTCCGCCTGGGTAGTTCCTGTACCTACTGTTGAATAGAAGTATGGGTGCAGGCTTCCAAACACTCCCTCTTTTTCCAATACCTTCAGTGCATCTACGGGTGTGATGACATTGGGGTCCGCATCTGCTGCAGCCGGGTCAAACCCCGCATGGATTGTCTTATATTCTCCGCCTTTTAAAGCCTCTGTGGAAGAGATATCATATCTTCCCCAGCGTGTGGCGGATGCGGACTGGATACGGTCTGGATTATCCACCGGCACAATACCGCCCGTGTTGAGCAAGGCAATCCTGGCTGTCTTTAAATCTTTCACAGGGGGCGCTATAGGCACTCTGTCCATCTTAGGTATAGGAAGTTCCGTCTCAAAGGGTTCCCCATTTACTTTTTTAACAAGCATCTCTACCATACGCTCAGAAGCAGGCTTTGCATCTTCCCGCCATACCTGGCGGCGGATTCCTCTCGGGAAATACCCCTCCGCCTCAGCGCTGCCCACCGGCTCCCCATTCAGCAGCTTATTGGCAAGGCTGACCATGGCGGCAACATCCTTCCTCATCTTAGATGCAATATTTCCGCCTCTTAATATATACATCTCCTTCTTGAACATCTCCGCCCCTGGGTTCTCCTCATTAATAGAAGTAACAACCGGAACGCCAAACTTTTCTTTTACAGCTTTACAGATGGTACCGCAGGCAACTCCATAGCGCCCTGCCTGGAACGCCGGGCCTGCCAGAAAAATATCAAACTCTTTGTCCTCCAGCATTCCCAAAATTGTTGCAATGGCGGCCTCTGTGTTAGACCCCATATAGTTGTCACCACAGATAATCGTATGTGTCACTTCTGCATCCAAAAGTTTGTCAAACTGCATAGCCGGGCCTATCTGCCCTTCGTGAATCTGAGGTTCTATCCCAGCCTGCTCTTCTCCGCCAATCTGGCCAAAAAACTGATTTATATATACAATCGCTTTTTTCATTTTCTTCCCTCCATTAGAATTCTTTCATTGTTTTCGGAGACCATCCGCAAACCTGGTCGCCGCAGAACATTGCATTATTTTCCATAATGATAGAACCGTCTGCCCTGACTGATGGCCCTAAAATCTCGTCATTTGCCCATCCGCCGGAAAGTCCGTCCCTTCCCAGGGCTTCCAGTTCTCCAAGTACTGTTTCCATAGGAGGTAATTCAATCATCTCTGATACATTACCACAGGATACGATTGCATCGCATTTCTCATCCAATGTCACAAGAGGCTGGGACTGCCCGTCACGGCCCGTGCACTCATTTGTCACGCCTACTGTCTTAACGCCTGCATCCTCCAGTGCAACGATGCACCCTACAAAGTCCGCATCCGGGTTGCCGTACCCTTCTTCTGCCACAACTGCTGCATCGGCTCCCAGGGTCGTCGCAATCTGCGCAACATAAAGGGCAGATCTTTCTTTCTCCTCAAGGGCAACATTCAGATTGGACATGATAACCCCAAGAAAATTGATGGTTTTGCCATGCTCTCTGTAAAGAGCTTTAATATTGGGGCAATTCTGAAAGTCATAAGTGGACCACTTGGAGGAAACCGGCATAAAGCTTCCTGATACAATAGCGCCATCCAGCACCTCCGTAGGCTGCATAACCGTGGGTACCATGTGGTTTGTATCCCAGCCGTAGATAAGGTCATTATATCCCATCGCCTCCATCTGGGACTGCGGCTGCATTACATAGACAACAGAAGGGAGTTTCTCAATCTCTTCCCCCCGCTTAATCATTGGTTTAGACTCATAAACCTCTGTGTCCTCCGGTGTCAGGTCTTTTAAGCAGGCACCGATAAACTCGGCCAGCTTATGCCCTGCCCTCCTGAGCGCATCGTTCTTCTTCTGCTGCTCATTCTTTTCAAAATCTTCGTTTGTGTCGGCCACCAGCACAATATTGTTCAATTGTCCAAAATATGTATATTTCTGGCCTTCGCCGCTCATGTCAATGAGTCCGTCCTGGAATCCCCCCCAATGCTTTCCTACTACCAGTACACTACAATTCTTTAATGCATAGGTAACGCCTTCTCCTGCCTGGGCCAAATCTCCTGTATATCCCGGGAACAGGCTTCTCCCGTCTGGACGGGTCCTTGGCTCGATGGCTTCCTTTACAGGGCACATGCGGATCTTATCGCCTGGCTTTGCGATGTAGAGATCTGCTTCTGTGATTCGGTCATCTTCGCAGATAAACTTAAGAGCCTCTTCCTTGTTAATGGTCAGCACGCCGTCATTAAACGACAGCTGCTCCCCAAATACGATATCTTTCACATAGAAATTACCAATCTCCAGTTTCATGACTTCCTCCTTCTTTTTCATATAGATATTATCTATATGTCATTTTTGCCAATTCCACATTTTGATAAGCGCGCTTATAATAAATATTATACAATCATCTTAACAATAAGCGCGCTTATTGTCAAGGTATACCTGTTATTTTTTTATCATAAAAGTCCCCTTGCTGGCCCTGATTATAGACATAATCTATAATCAGGCCGACATTTGCGGAAAAGTTAAACAGATATCCGTTTTATTAGTTTCAAAAATGTGGTATATTATTAAAGAAATTCAGACCGGCATATGGCCGGAGAAAAGAGAACAGATTATGAATGTAAATGATATAGAAGCAGACGCGCAGAAGAGGCAGAAACGTATCCAATTTATAAATGCGGCAAAGGAATTGATTGACCTGGAAGGCTTCCAGAATGTCTCTATTCGGAAGATCGCCCAAAGGGCCGGTTTCCACAACTCTACACTTTATTTATATTTCCAGGACTTAAACCAGCTCCTTATGCTGGCATCCATGAAATATTTCGGAGAATACAGCCACGCATTAAACCACTTAAGCCATGAGGCCCGTACCCCTATAGAGCAGTTTATCAAGATATGGAATTATTTTTTTGATGCTGTCCTGGAAGAACCTCTCGTATTCTATAATTTCTTTTTCGGCAAGGACAGTGATAATTTATATAATATAATGAATACGTATTATGAGCTTTTCCCGGAAGAGCGTGAATATTTTTCTGATGATATAGAGATTATGTATTTTGGCAGAAATCTTACAGAACGTTCCCTGCATCTGCTTAAGATACTTCTCTCTGAGGACACGGCTGTCACGCCTGACAACCTGGAGATACTCAATGAGATCAGTGTTGCATACTGCAAATATAAGATAGAATATAAATGCCAGAACCCTGAAGCTGATTCCGCACTGATAAAAGAAGAATTCCGCGCCGCCATATCCTGCCTTTTTGGACTGAACCTATAAGGCAAAAATAGGACTTGCATGCCGCCTATTGTATTTTCACAAGCAATCCTTCCCCAAAACAAAAGGACATGGTTATAAAGTAACCATATCCCTCCTATAAGCTGCACACCAATGACTATTTAATGAGCATTTCCATACATTCTCTGGCTATATAAATGGAATTCTCCAAAGTATCCATAAAATGTATGTATCCTTTCTCTGCCATCAGCTTATTCATCTGCTCCCTGATCATACATGACTCTGTACAAATTATCTTTGCCCTATATTTCTCCATGTCCAGAACTCTCAGCAGCTCATAATCCATTCCCTCTGTATCTATATCAAGTATATCTGGATTTCTTCTGCAATTCTCAGCCATTATCTGATTGATATTATAGACAGGAACCTCGATATAATTATCAGCAAACCCTCCTTTTTCTGCCTCTTCTAAGCTAAATGTATTATGCCCGGCAAAAGTAGATAAAGGATGACGGTAATATTTAAGTATCCCGCTTTCTGAGGCACAGGCTCCAGCCCTGACTATTGTATTTTCTCCCCGGTAAGCTTCTGCAAGTCCACACATATCCAAGTTGGGTTCTACCAAAACCCCTTCCCTGTACCCTCTTTCATAAAACAAATACGTATTATTACGGATTACCGGGTGACACACTCCAATATCCACATAATAAGGATTTTCCACACCAAGTTTTGACAATGCATGGGCAATTATGATATCCTCATTATCTGAAGAAAACCCAGTACTAACAGGCTGATCACCGCAGTCAATAAGTCTGGCCGCAATTATATCAAAATCTAAAACGTGTTGCTGAATCTGTTCTATAATTTCCAGCTCTGCATTTGGATATATAATAAAGCAAATCCTCCCTCTATCCTTTAGGCCATCCAGGATAGCCTCCGATGATATTTTTATGCCGCAGATATCACCAAAATAACAATTTTTACTGTCAATCATATAATCCAGCTGATACATGGCTGGATTATAACGCCTAAAGAACTCATCTCTTCCAGCGCCCCAACCCACTAAATATTTATACTCGTTTCTTAAGAATGTTATCGTCTGTCTTGTTATGTATCTTTTCATGCCTTTTCTCCTTACACTATTTCCAGTTCTTTTTTACCACACCATTTACATCATTCTAAAACGGCGTCCCTATCATATCATATGGCGTCACCTGGTACACGTAGTAATTCAGCCAGTTTGTGTACAGATTATTTGCGTGGGACCTCCATACAAGCTCCGGCCTGTTGTCTGGATTGTTATCTGGATAATAATTGGCAGGAATCTGAATATCCAACCCTTTCCCTTTATCTCTCTTATACTCCGTATCCAGCGTCACCCGGTCATACTCTGGATGGCCCATGACAAATATCTCGCGCCCATCTTTGGCCATACACAAAAACACTCCTGCCTCATCAGAATCTGCAAGAATTGTAATCCTTGCATCCTTCTTAAGGAGTTCTGACGGAACTGTAGTATGCCTGGAATGGGGGGCATAAAAGATATCGTCAAACCCTCTTACCAGCGGAATTTTTCGGTTTCTCACATGATGCCTGAATACACCGAACATTTTCTGGGGCAGCTGCACTTTATCTATCCCATAGTGGTAATACAAACCTGCCTGTGCCCCCCAGCACAGATGCAGGGTCGAAGTCACATTAGAAGCAGTCCAGTCCATAATACTTTTCAGTTCTTCCCAGTAATCGACTTCCTCAAAAGGCATCTGCTCTACTGGCGCCCCTGTTATGATAAATCCATCAAACTTTCTGTCTCTTATACTGTCAAAAGTCTCATAAAATTTATAGATATGGCTTGTGGAAGTATTTTTGGATACATGGCTTTTTACCCGCACAAATGTCACATCCACCTGCAGGGGCGTATTAGAAAGAGAACGCAGAATCTGCAGTTCCGTGTCCTCTTTTAAGGGCATTAGATTTAACAGTCCAATACTGATTGGGCGAATATCCTGATGCGCCGCGCGGTATTCATCCATAACAAAAATATTTTCCTGTTCTAATATTTCTTTTACCGGCAAATCATTTTGTACACGTATTGGCATCTTCTATTCTCCCTTTCCTTTTTTTACTTTTTCTTTTGGTCCGCTGCCCATGACAGGCTCTTGGTTCATCTCATTGTCATCCGAGGATACATATGTCCCGTCAGAATCCACATAACTCATTTCACCATATGCCACAGTCTCCACAGGCAGGCCTTTCTTCTCAAGCCTGTGGTTAATCAGCATATTCGCAATATAGTAGATCACAGCAAAAGTAGGTACTCCGAGTATCATTCCCAAGAAACCAAAGAGGCCTCCGCCCAGCAAGATAGCAAATACAACCCAGAAAGCCGACAGTCCTGTAGAGTCCCCCAGGATTTTAGGCCCGATTACATTCCCGTCAAGCTGCTGCAGGACAAGTATAAAAATAATAAAATATAACCCCATCCTCGGATCTGAGAGCATAATCAGGATAGCACTGGGTATTGCCCCAATATAGGGGCCAAAAAAGGGAATGACGTTTGTCACCCCCACTATCACGCTGACCAGCAGCGTGTAGGGCATATTCAGCACCGATAACCCAATAAAGCACAGAACCCCGATAATAGCCGAATCAATAATCTTGCCAATAATGAATCCGCCAAAAATCTGGTTGCTTTTAATGGTCAGATGCAAAACCATATTTGCGTGGGACGGCTTGCACAGTGCATATACAATTTTTTTACACTGGCTTGAGAACTTTTCTTTACTGAAAAGCACATATACAGACACAATGATTCCAATGACAGCATTTAACAGCTCACTGACTATATTGATAACCCCCACAGTCAGATTGGACATTACAATATTAATCTGATTCAAAAGATCGCTGCGCATCCATGTCTGCACATAATCAGTGAGCTCCTTCAATATATTTGCAAGAAGCTGGCTCAGTGTAGAATCCTGGCTGTTCATTTTCATAATTGAATTTACTACCTGGTTCAGCTGGCTTGGCACAGTCAGGATCATATCCCGGACACTCCTGTACAGTTCAGGGATCATCATATTAAAAAGTGCCACAATAATAAGGAGCAGCACCGTGACCGCTATAAAAATCCCCGTACAGCGGGCTATATTCTGCGCACGTCTGTCATTGGAAATCCTTTTTTCAAGGAATGGCTTTAAATGGCCTTCCACAAATTTTACAATGGGATTCAAAAGATATGCAATGGCAAGTCCGTAGACTACTGGCTTTGAAACTTGAATAATTTCTTTTAATACACCAGATATGGCGTGAACCCTCAAAAGTGCAAAATAAAATATAATACATGCGGCAATCACCACAAAAAATGTCATTCCCCGGCTGAATTTCTGCCGCAGCTTAGATGGGCCGCCGTTGCCAAAAGAAGGCCTGTTTGCATAATATCCGCTGCTCTCTTCCTGTTGCTTTACATGCTGCCTGTCCTTTTCCTGAAAATCCCCTTTTATCCTATCCTGTTGTTTTTGCTTATCATCTTTCATCCTTAAGTCCTCTCCCAATTTTACACATATGATGATTATAGCGCGTCTGCTATAGGCAAGTCAACATAGGACAGCCTTTTAGGCAGGTGAAATTTTTCTGCACATGTAAAAGGCAGGTGCCGGCGGATATATGCCGGGCGCCTGCCCATATACTTCACTTTTTACAAAGCGGATGTTATTTTCCTCATCCTCTGCAGGAGAATGTGGCACATTCAGTACCTTCGCACTGACAGGCATTGCTGCCTTCCACACTGATTTTCCCTGCATGGCATTCACAGTTATCATTATATTTACATCCTGTCGCCTTACAGTCAATACAGCTGCAGTCTGAAGCCGCCCCTGTCACATTACTGTAGCTGTCCCCGTTTCTCTTCTGGAAACTGTCACAGCTTGTCTCCCTTGCGGTCGTAGCCTGGCTGCCCCCCACCTGGATTTTGTCAAGAGCACATAAAAACTGCTGGTTATGCACACATGTCTGTACTGTACATTTTAATTCTGGCATGATCATACCTCCTTCTATATTGAAATCAGTATCATTATGCCCCATAATCAATGCATTTATTCCTGCGTCTCTGTCTCTCTTACAGACCTGGAAGAAATTTCCTTTTGTATATCCGCAAGGAATTCTTCCGTCCTCTTTTGGCCCTCGTCGCCTGCAAACCGGCTTCTCACTGATACCAGGCCTTCCTCTTCCTCCCTTGCCCCGACTACAAGCATATAGGGTATCTTCTGCATCTGCGCCTCGCGTATCTTATATCCAATTTTCTCTGCACGAGTATCTATCTCTGCACGGATCCCATTGTCATTTAACACATCCAGAACCTTTTTCCCATACTCCATATATTTATCTGAGATGGGCAGTACCTTTACCTGTACAGGCGCAAGCCATGTAGGGAATGCACCTGCAAAATGCTCAATCAATATACCGATAAAACGCTCAATAGACCCAAATGCAACGCGGTGGATCATTATAGGCCTGTGCTTCTCCCCATCGTCTCCCGTATACTCAAGGTCAAACCTGAGTGGAAGTTGGAAATCAAGCTGGATGGTCCCACACTGCCAGGTTCTTCCGATAGAATCCTCCAGGTGGAAGTCTATCTTTGGCCCGTAAAAGGCGCCGTCCCCTTCATTGATTACATAGTCAAGCCCTAAATCATCCAGGGCGCCCCGGAGTGCGTCTGTTGCCATCTCCCAGTCCTCTTCGCTTCCCATACTGTCCTCAGGCCGGGTGGAAAGCTCGACATGATATTTAAAGCCAAACAGCCTGTACACCTCATCAATAAGCCTGGCAACTCCTTTGATCTCATCTCTGATCTGATCTGGCATCATAAAAATATGGGCGTCATCCTGAGTAAAACACCGGACTCGCATCAGTCCGTGAAGCTGCCCGGACTTTTCATGGCGGTGTACCAATCCCAATTCTCCCATCCGGATAGGCAGATCTCTATAGGACCTGGGTTCTGACTGATACGCCAAAATACCTCCCGGACAGTTCATAGGTTTAATGGCAAAGTCCACATCATCGATGACCGTTGTATACATGTTATCTTTGTAGTGATCCCAGTGCCCTGACGTCTCCCAGAGATGCCTGCTGAGCATGATAGGCGTGGCGATCTCCACATAGCCGTTTCTGCGGTGGATTTCCCTCCAATAATCCAGAAGTACATTTTTAAGAACCATCCCTTTGGGGAGGAAGAACGGGAACCCAGGGCCTTCATCGCGCATCATAAAAAGGCCCAATTCTTTTCCAATCTTCCTGTGATCCCGCTTCTTTGCCTCCTCAAGCATTGTCAGATATGCTTCCAGATCTGCTTTTTTAGGATATGCCGTGCCATAGATCCGCTGCAGCATTTTGTTTTTTTCACTTCCCCGCCAATAGGCGCCGGCAAGGCTTGTCAGCTTAAACGCTTTAACTGGCTTAGTAGACATCAGATGAGGCCCGGCACATAAATCAGTAAACTCACCCTGCGAGTAGAAACTAATGACTTCATCTTCGGGAAGATCCTCTATCAATTCTACTTTATATGGTTCGTTTTTTTCTTTAAAGTATGCAATTGCCTCTTCTCTTGGCTTTGTATATTGCTGGATAGGAAGATTTTCTTTTACGATTTTTTTCATCTCCCCTTCGATTTTCTCCAAGTCTTCTGCTGTCAGCGGGATTTCCTTGTCAATATCATAATAGAAACCATCTGCCACAGACGGCCCGATTGCCAGCTTTGCATCTGGGTACAAACGCTTCACTGCCTGTGCCATTATATGGGAGGCCGTATGCCAAAATGCACCTTTCCCGTTTTCATCCTGGAAAGTCAGGATGCTTAAGTCACAGTCTCGGTCGACTATAGTCCTTAAATCCACAATCTGGCCATCGATTTCCCCCGCTGTGGCCACCCTTGCAAGTCCTTCACTTATATCTGCCGCAATTTCAATCACCGCCTTACTCTCTGCATATTCTCTGCAGGAACCGTCTTTTAATTTGATAATCATTATTTATTCCTCACTTTTCTTCATTCAAATTTTATAGATTTCAGTTACCCTAAAATAATCCTCTCCCTGTCTGGATGCTCTCCCGACCACCCGGCCTGAGGCATTGTCTCCAGCCTGTACATCTCCTCAGCGGACAGCTCAAAATGAAAAATCTCCTGATTCTGTTTCATTCTCTCTATAGAAGAAGATTTTGGCAGAGGAATAATATTCCTCTGCAATGCATATCTTAAACATACCTGTGCCGGAGATACCCCATGCTTTTCAGATATCTCTACAAGCAGCGGCTCTTTAAACATACGCATTCTCCCCAGAGGACTCCAGGCCTGGACTTGTATTCCTCTCTCCTGGCAGTATCTGACGGCTGCTTCCTGAGAATAACCCGGATGGAATTCCAATTGGTCTGCCATTGGTTTAATCTCACAATGCTCCAAAATATTCTCAATATGGTGTGGCAGAAAATTGCTCAGGCCAATGGCACGCACCCGTCCCTCACCGTATAATTCCTCCAGCGCCCTCCATGTATCCACATCCAACTCCTTCCAATCTTCACACTCTGGTACCGGAAGGGGCCAATGGATCAGGTATAAATCAAGATAGTCTGTTTTAAGCCTTTCCAGAGAGGACTCAAAGGCCACTTTTGTTTTTTCATGTCCCATCTCATCTTTCCATGCCTTGGAGGCAATAAAAAATTCTTTGCGGGGTATGCCGCTATCTTTGATAGCCTGCCCCAAATATTTCTCCGTACCGTAAAAAGAGGCAGTATCAAAATACCGGTAGCCTGCTTCGATGGCCCTTTTAATAACGTCGGCAGTCTGGCCCTCAGAAGCTTTATACGTCCCAAAAGCCATGCAGGGAATCTCTACACCATTACTCAACGTAAAACAATCTCGAATACTATTCATAAAATTCTCCTTTCTAATGACACTAAGAAAGAATCCTGCTTGCAGGATTCTCCGCCTGCGGCGGGCTGCATTAGCAACATAATTCCCTGCCGCCGCAGCGCGATCCCGCGGAGAGTTTTTATTTCATAGGACGTAATTTCCTATGAAATAAAAAAGTCCCTTTCCGTATATAATAATACAGAAAGGGACGAGTACAGACATATCTCGCGGTTCCACCCTAATTGCCCCGGCATTATCTCATTGCCGGCACCTCTTAATTTTGATTATAACGGAATCACCGGACTGTTTTCAGCCACTCAGAGGTAGTTTTCAAATGTTTCCAGGACAGGGAATTTCCAGCCTAAGATTCCCCTCTCTGTGTCTTTCCACACTTTACTCGTCTCATCAATGTATTGTCAGTTTGAATATAGACTCATTATAACACTGCTTTAGCTTTTGTCAACCCGAAAGATTCCGCACATACATCCAGATCACGGCGAAAAATTCACGTACCATATAGTTTAACTGCAAAACCGGGTTTGCACTTGCACAAATTCCATGAATATCAGAAAATCCGGCCCTTCTCCCAATCTTCAAGGCACGGTACATATGGAAATTATTCGTCACAACCGCCACAGGCTGTGTGCCATCCCCGATCAGGGCCCGGCTGTTTCTTAGATTTTCCCATGTGGAGACAGAGGCATCCTCCAGCCAGATCCTCTGTCTTTCGATCCCGTGCCCTTCCAGATAACTGGCCATAGCACAGGCCTCTGTTATATCTTCTTCCTTCCCCTGCCCTCCTGACACAATTGCAATGGTCTCCTGATGTTCCTCTAAATACTTCAGGGCAGCGTCCAGCCTCCTTAGCAGGGAATTTGTAATCTTTGTCCCCCGTACTTGCGCACCCAGAATAATTAAATACTTAACTTTCACACCATCCCGGTTTCTCATTGCCATACATATACAAAGTTCTGTCACTACAAAAACGCTCCACAGAGGCAGCATCACTATAAATAAAAATTTATCCACAGCCGGGTGTCCTGAAAAAATCCCTAAAAGAAAATTCAAGGCTGCCGCCATGAGCCAGAAACCGGAAAAAGTAGAATTCCACCTTCCTGTATATTTACAAATTATTAGATAATACACAACACAAATTAGGCCCGCCACCCCAAAATAAATGTGCATCGCTTCCCCTTCCCAAAAACCATCCTATAAAACAGCCACATCCCCCGGCCGCAGTTGTCCGGGGGATGTCCAAATCCGATATAGACTTAAGGGAATTAAATATTCTTCCCACAACATTTTTTATATTTTTTGCCGCTTCCACAGGGACATGGGTCATTTCTTCCTATCTTCTTCTCTTTACGGACAGTACCTGACTGCTTCTGCTCCCGGTAGAGCCGCTTTCTTGTCTCTTCATCAAAAATACTTTCCCACTGGGGCAGTTCATACAGCCAGTCTGCTTTAGCATCCACCATATTTTTATATAGTTTCTCTTTATCAAAAGCAAGGCTGACCTCCGTAGTCTCTGTCATTGTCTCAATTGGATTGGGAATCTTCAGGCTGTCATTAATGCCATCCAGGAAACCTACCATTGTCATGACGTCCTGGCCGTACTTGCCGGCAAGCTCTTCTACTGTCCCCTTTACTTCCACATCAGGATCTGTCAGAAGCTGCTCATAAATCTCCTTCTCGATATTAAAGTACACTCCCCAGAACTTCTCCAGCTGTTCCCTTGTCAAATCCTTGTTATAGGCCGTGTCTCTCCATTGATCCAATAAACACTTTTCACTCATTGTATATAACTCCTTTTTTAATTTTTCACTCGTGTCCCCATTATATACCAAAATTCAAATATAGTAAATAAATATTATCCGTTTGTACGATTACTAAAAACCTTTTTTATCTGCCGGGAATCTGGGCTTGCATTACACCTGCTTTTTGTTATAATATCTATAATTACATGTTATGTAATCAGAAAGGATGTATTTATGAAAAAAACGAAACGGATCCTGGCGCTGGCCGCCGCAGCTCTTCTCATATGCCTTTATGGCAGCACATTGGTTTTTGCACTGTCTGGCAGCTCTGCTTCACTGGGACTTTTGAAAGCATCCATGGCCGCTACAATCCTGCTTCCCGTCCTCATATATGGATACACTCTCCTCTTCCGCCTGGCCCATAAAGACAGGGCAGATAAAACAGATACAGAGCAATAACCCATCAGACATATAATTGTACAAGCTCCAGGGCAGCTCCCCACTGTGCTGCTCTTTTTTCTGTTAAAGTCTTATGCTTTTTCTCTGTATTTTCCTTTTGTTTCCTTCTTTCCAGATATTCTTCCATGGATATCATCTCCTGCATTTTCTTTTTATTGCTTCTATACATATAAATACCTCCTTTACTAAATCTCAGCCTTATCATTATATGAATACATACCTGCAAATATTCCTAAAAACTTATATCCTTATGTGTTGCTCATTTGTTATTACAGGTATATTGTAGCCGCCAAATGTGTCGGAGCTATGGAAGAACTCTAAAAACTTTATAATCTGTCTCTTAAATATTCCTGTGGCCAAAAAAGGACTGCCATAAAACGTAAAATCCTCCTGGAGCCTACCGGCCTGTATGAGAGATACATTTTATAACAATCCTTCTTTATTATTTTTATAAGATTTTGGTGTGTATCAGAATTTTATGATCGATAAATAATATCATCTCTTCCCGGGCCATTGCTGATCAGGGTAATTGGATATCCAATCTCCTGCTCCACAAATTCAATATACTTACGGCAGTTCTCAGGAAGTTCTTCGTATTTCCTGATACCTTTGATATCTGTTTTCCACCCCGGGAGTGTTTTTAAAACAGGCTTTGCTTTCTCAAGAAGATGGGTAACAGGGAACTCGGTTGTAACCTCCCCGTCAATCTCATATCCCACACATACAGGAATCTCATCCAGATACCCCAGCACATCAAGGACCGTAAATGCCACATCTGTTGTGCCCTGCATTCTGCACCCATACTTGGAAGCTACACAGTCAAACCACCCCATACGCCTGGGACGTCCTGTCTTGGCTCCGAACTCTCCGCCATCGCCTCCGCGCCGCCTCAGTTCATCTGCCTCCTCGCCAAATATCTCGCTGACAAATGCCCCTGCCCCCACTGCGCTGGAGTAGGCCTTGCATACGGTGATAATCTGCTTAATCTCATATGGAGGTATGCCCGCCCCTATAGCGCCATAGGCAGCCAGAGTGGAGGAGGATGTCACCATAGGATAAATGCCGTGGTCTGGATCCTTCAAGGAACCCAACTGCCCCTCCAGTAATATATTCTTGCCCTCCTTCAGCGCCTGATTGAGGTACAGAGATACGTCGCAGACATAGGGAGCTATCATTTCTTTATACTTTTTCAGTTCTTTATATAAATCCTCAGGGTTGATCAGTGGTTTATGGTATAAATGTTCAAGCAGCACATTCTTCTGCTCTGCCACACGCACTGTCTTTTCTTTCAAAAGTCCGTCGTCAAAGAGCTCACTCACTTGAAAACCAATCTTAGCATACTTATCAGAATAAAACGGTGCAATCCCTGACTTAGTGGATCCAAAGGACTTCCCTGCAAGCCGTTCCTCCTCATATGCGTCAAAATCCTTGTGGTATGGCATCACAATCTGCGCTCTGTCGGATACCAAAATCTTTGGCATGGGTACCCCCCGGCCCACAATCGTCTGGATTTCTTCGAACAATACAGGGATATCCAGTGCCACCCCATTGCCGATTATACTGGTTGTATGGCTGTAAAAAACTCCAGACGGCAGTGTGTGAAGGGCAAATTTCCCATAATCATTGATGATTGTATGGCCTGCATTCGCCCCTCCCTGAAAGCGGACAATGATGTCAGCCTCTTTACCGAGCATGTCTGTAATCTTGCCTTTCCCTTCATCGCCCCAGTTAGCACCTACTACTGCTTTTACCATTTCAAACCCTCCTGCGTATTTTGTCGCTATTACACTTGATCATCCACAGAGGACAGGAGGATATGCACCCCTTATGCCAGGCTTTGGGATACATATCCCCCTGTCCTCTGTGCACGGCAGCCTAAGAAATCAAACTACCTTAAAAATTATACTATATTTTTTGTGTGATGTAAAATATTATTTCCCATTCTCCCCATTGTTCGCAGCTGTCTGGCCTTCTTGTCTGTGGGGATTCTTACATCAGGGGCGCTATCAGCCTGAGTACACGGCCGCACACAGCCATCAGCAGTCCAGTTTCTCTTAAATCCGCAATAGAAATCCTCTGGCACTGCTTTAATGTTTTTTGGAAGTCTCCCTCGATATCCTGGACCACTGGATTATTATATATAAACACACCACATTCGTAATGGAGGTACAGGCTCCTGTAATCAAGGTTGATTGTCCCCACAACGGCCGTATCATTGTCAGACACAAAGATCTTGGCATGGACAAAGCCGGGGGTGAACTCATATATCTGCACCCCAGACTCAATTAACTCTCTGTAAAATGTTTTAGCTACTGCAAAAGCATACCACTTATCCGGTATATGGGGCATAATAATACATACCTCTATTCCACTCTTGGCCGCCCGCATTAATGTATCCAGCATTTCATTATCCAATATCAGATATGGGGTCATAATATGTACATATTTTTTGGCATGGTTTAATATATGGAAATATACTTCCTCCCCCACATCCTCATTGTCATAAGGACTGTCGCCATAAGGAATCATAAACCCTAACTCCCTGTGAAGTCCTGCCGACATAGGAGTGAGATATTTTTTATATTGCTCCGGCCTTATCTCTGTGACATTCCACATTTGAAGAAATAACATAGTCAAACTCTGCACGGCATCTCCCTGAAGCATGACGGCAGTGTCCTTCCAGTAACCGAAACGCTCTTTCCTGTTAATATATTCATCCCCCAGGTTAATCCCTCCGGTAAAGCCGATTGTCCCGTCAATCACGCAAATCTTCCTATGATCCCTGTTGTTCTGTGTGGTAGACAGCACAGGCCTTATAGGACTGAACATTTTACATTGAATGCCATATCTCCGGATAAGCTTTGGATAATTATAAGGAAGCATGGAGATACTGCACATCCCGTCATACATAAAGCGGACCTCCACCCCTTCCTGCACCTTTTCCTTCAGAATATCCAGGATCGTCCCCCACATATACCCTTCTTCGACTATGAAATACTCCATAAATATAAACTTTTTAGCTTGTTTGAGTTTTTCGGCCATTACGGGAAATTTTGCTTCTCCAGAGGGGAAAAACTGAGCCTTTGTATTTCTATAAGTAGGAAAACCCAGCTGATACTTCATATAATGTGCCAAATTTGCATTTGCCGGCTTACTCAGACGCAAATCCTCAATAATGTCTTTTCTCTGCTCCATATAATGATATGTATCGAGTTTAAGCCTGGCCAGCCTTTTCCCAATATATCTGGTACCGATCTGTGATTTTACATATATATAGAAAAGACATCCAAATGCCGGAAAAACAAGGATTAAAAGCACCCAGGTCATATTAAAGGCAGGATTGCCCCTTTGGTTAATAATATAAACAACAATAACAGCGCCAAGTATATTCATGGCCCCATAGACATATACTACATAATCACTCAGATAAGTTGCTGCCCCCAGCATAAGGAGAAGCTGCATCAGGACAAGCAGAAGCAAAAGCGCCGTACGGCTGAATATAACGCCAAGCAATCCTTTTTGTGCTTTTCTGACTGTCTGTTTCCTGGAAGTCTGGTCTTTTATCATACACACCTCCCGTGTATCCCTCATGTATGCGCGCCAATACACAATAGTATAGCACAATTCATCCCGCATTAGAAGTCCGGCAAATATACACAATAAATGCCGTTTATTTACTCTCTATTGTTGTAATTGCAGAAGAAAAGTATTACAATAGATAATGAATTATTTTATCTGGCACAGTATATCTGTGAAAGAAGTTCAGAAAGGAGACTCTTACATTGAAAAAATTTCTAAAATGGTTTATTGCCCTTGCAGCTATCGGTTCAGCAGTGGGCCTGATCATCGCTTATTTCTGCAAAGGCAGATGCTCTGATGACTGCCACGATAACGGCCAGGATACGGAAGAAGAGGATTTTGATTTAGACAGCGATTTGCAGCCTGCTGACAGAGAATATGTCCCACTGCACAGAACGGCTGATTCAGTTTCTGATACACCGGCCGCCGAGGCTGAGGAGAATAAAGAAGAAGATAAAGAGACTGCCGGGGAAGAAAAATAGCATTTTTAAAGAATAAGGCTGCCCTAACTTTCATGTAGAAGTTTCATTGTAGGGCAGCTTTATTTTCCCCTTTATTTCCACGCCTCAGCTAATATCTTAACAGCTTCTTGAATCTTCTCCTCATCTATATTGGCATAACCCAGCAATATAGTGGCCTGCCCATTTTTCCGCGGCCCAATAAAATATTGGGATAACCCATATACTCTTACATCTCTTGCCTCCGCGCTTTGTATTAATTCCTCCTCTGTCGTCCCATCCTGAAAATGAAGCAGCAGATGGACTCCTGCATTTTCACCCGAAATCCTGCACCGTTTCCTAAGCACCTTAAGGCATCCCAGAAGTGTATCATGCCTGCTTTTGTACAATGCCCTTGTCTTATTTAAATGTCTCTCAAAATATCCCCCTTCTATAAATTTCTGTAATATCATCTGATCCACTTTTGATACTGTGGAGTTCAGAAATCCGCTCCTTTCCCTAAAAAGCCTCAAGAGGGGGACAGGCAGTACCATATAGCTCATACGGATTGCCGGCGCGATAGATTTTGAAAATGTACCCATATATATCACCTTTGAATTACTGTCATATCCCTGGAGCGCGGGAATTGGTTTTCCTTTATAGCGAAATTCACTGTCATAATCATCTTCGATAATATAGCGCCCATCCTCTTCCTCCGCCCATTTCAGCAGGGCTGTGCGTCTTTTAACTGGCATTACAGTCCCAAGGGGATAGTGATGTGATGGCATTACAAAAGCAATATCTGCATTTGTATTCCCCAGTTTCTCCACCTCCATGCCTTTTTCATCCATATCTACAGTGCAGACTTCATAGGACAGGTTTTTAAAAAGCCTGTAGGCCTGTTTATAAGTAGGATTTTCCAGTGCCACTTTATGGCCTGGCCCTATCACTGTTGTCAGAAGCATCAAAAGGTAGTCATTCCCTGCCCCTACAATAATCTGTTCTGGGAGGCAGTTTACGCCGCGGGCCTGGTGCAGGTATCCACATATGGCCCTTCTCAGACCGGGCTCACCCTGGGGATCCCCCAGCCTGAACAGTTCCGCCTGGTCGTCAAGAAGGCACTCCTTTGAGAGCTTTCTCCAGACATGATGGGGAAAGCTTTTTAAGTCTACCCCATTGGGGGTAAAATCATATTTAGGCTTTACCTGCCCCCTTCCAGGTTCTTCAGGCAGCGGGCCGACTGTCTGCTTCAGTTGATACAGGCCATCAACCTGGGCCGCAAAATATCCCCTGTATGGCTCGGCCTCCACATACCCCTCCGACTGGAGCTGCTCATAGGCCAGCTCCACAGTGCTCCTGCTGACCTCCAAATGTCTGCTTAGGGCCCTGGTGGAAGGCAGTTTTTCTCCGCTTAGAATACGTCCATTTTGTATATCTCTCTTAATATACGTATAAATCTGCTCATAAAGCGGAATCTCTGACTTCGGCTGCAGGTTGATTGTCAGCTCATTCATGGAATGTCTCCTCATAATCAAAATATCGTTGCATGGACTGGGATTGCCGCGGGTGCCTTTGCCTCCCATTATTCCGGGTATATCTACATTTCTATCTATGACAAAATATCTCCCCAAATATCAGTGAAGGGACAGGGCCCTGGATTGGAGCCTGTCCCTTATCTCTATTTAGGTAATTTAAAAGAGCTCTTAAGGGAGACTATCCTGTTAAACACAAGTGCATCAGGCGAAGAATCTCTCCCGTCAATACAGAAATAGCCATTTCTCACAAACTGAAAGCTATCACATGGTTTTGCGTTCTCAAAACTGGGTTCTACATAACAGTTTTTAACTACTTTTAGTGAATTGGGGTTCAAATTCAGGCTCCCATCTTCTTTGTTATATACCCCTTTCTCCTCATCCACCAGATTTTCATACAGTCTGGCCTCTGCCTTTACAGCATAAGGGGCGGGCACCCAGTGAATCGTGCCTTTTACCTTTCTCCCTGCAAAACCACTGCCGCATTTTGTCTCTGGGTCATAGGTACAGTGGACTTCCTTAACCCGGCCTTCCTCATCTTTTACAAAGCTCTCACATTTCACAAAGTAGGCGTGCATCAGGCGTACTTCATTGCCTGGGAACAGCCGAAAATATTTCTTAGGGGGTTCCTCCATAAAATCGTCTCTTTCTATATACAATTCGCGGCAAAATGGCACCTTCCTGCTTCCAAGCTCTTCGTTTTCCAGATTATTGGCCACATCCAGATATTCCACCTGGCCCTCAGGATAATTGTCAATCACCAACTTAATGGGATCCAAAACTGCCATCATGCGCGGCTTCTTCAGCTTCAAATCCTCACGGATACAGTATTCAAGCATGGCATAATCCACAGAACTCTGGCTTTTGGATACACCGCACATCTCAACGAACATTTTCAGGGATTCGGGCGTAAACCCTCTGCGGCGCAGTGCGGCAATGGACACAAGCCTAGGGTCGTCCCATCCGTCCACGATGCCATCCTCCACCAGCTTTTTAATATAGCGCTTTCCTGTCACCACATTGGTAAGGTATAGTTTCGCAAATTCAATCTGCCTGGGAGGGTTCTTAAATTCACATTCTCTTACAACCCAGTCGTACAGCGGCCTGTGATCCTCAAACTCTAAGGTACAAATAGAATGGGTAATCCCCTCGATTGCGTCCTCCAGAGGATGTGCAAAATCATACATGGGATAAATGCACCACTTGTCTCCTGTATTATGGTGGGACATACGCGCCACTCGGTAAATAATCGGATCCCTCATGTTAATGTTGGGCGAAGCCATGTCAATTTTAGCACGCAGAACCTTCTCACCATCCTGATACTCACCATCTTTCATCTTCTGGAACAGCTCAAGATTCTCCTCCACAGACCGGCTGCGGTAAGGACTGTCCTTCCCTGCCTCAGTTAGGGTACCCCTGTATTCGCGGATCTGCTCAGGAGTGAGGTCGCAGACGTAAGCCTTTCCCTTCTTAATCAGTTTGACAGCATATTCATACATCTGCTCAAAATAATCAGATGCATAGTATAAATGCTCCTTCCAGTCAGCCCCAAGCCACTGGATGTCCTTTTTAATAGAATCTACAAACTCCATCTTTTCTTTTGTTGGATTTGTATCATCAAAGCGCATGTGGAATGTACCATTATATTTCTGCGCCAGTCCATAATTTAAAAGGATGGACTTGGCATGTCCGATATGCAGATATCCGTTCGGTTCAGGCGGAAATCTAGTGCAGACATGGTCATATACTCCCTCTGCCAGATCCTTATCTATCTCCTGCTCGATAAAATTCTTTGAAACTGTCTCGTTTTCCATGGTTTCCTCCTCAAAGTCGTCACATTCTGCCAACTATCTTACCATAAAATGTATCCATCCACAAGGACTGAACCTGCAATATTTCGATTCTCAGGATTGAAGCCTCCCCTCCCCATGCGCCGTCTTTTAAACTCTCAAATTCATGTTATCCCTCCAGCCGCTCTTTTAAAATTAAGACCGCCTGAGCAATAATAGCAGCATGGTCAACCGCAATCTCCCCTCCGTCTGCCACTTTAAAGCTTTCTTCCTTTATAAGGCTGCCACGTGTCTTATGTACAACTTCCGCCTTTGTGTGCACTCCTTTCTCTTCATTCACAAAAGAAAGGACATACGTCTTTTCCGTATACCCCCGAACCACTTGCTGGCCAGACTGTTCCATCTCCACCTGGCACCATGCCGCATCTGCCGCATCATCGCCGGCATTTACATTGACAGCATCCTCATCTATGAGGGCCATATAGGCAGCAGTGATAATGCGGGCCCGGGGATCCCTGTCATAATCTCCATATACCGCAAACTGTTCCATGGGAAGGCTTTCCACCCCAGTCTCTTCCCTCAGCTCCCTGGCCGCCGTATCTTTCAGATTCTCTTCCAGATTAATAAAACCTCCCGGCAATGCCCAGAATCCAATACTTGGATGGTTTCCTCTTTTTATAAGCAATACTTTCAGCTTATCCAGAGAATTCTTATAAATCCCCTCACAAGAAAATACAACAGCGTCTGTTGTCACACTGGGATTCTTGTATTTATACGGGTCATATGTCTCCAAAAACTCCTCTAATGTCTGGCCCTCCTGGTTTTTCTCTCTGTTTCCATAAAATGATGAAATATCTTTTAAAAATGACGGCATTTTTATTCCTCCTACCATATGTTTGTATAAGCCTTCAATTTCATATGCCCTGAGGACACCCCATAATTTATGTCCTTCGGACTGGCTGGCCCCGTCCAATACGGTATACCAAAAGGGCACCTGAAATCAAATTGCCAGTTCTGCCTGGCAGAGGAACTGGCATTGGATCATTCTTTTAATTCTTCTTTACTTCGCTGGCTCATTTATTATTTTTTATTATACCTTCTTTCCTAAATGCAAACAATAATTTTATTCATCTTTTCATACAGGCACTTCAGTAGTCTCCCCTTCTCTTCCTCTTATAACTTTATCAATATCTACCCCTGTTATTTCTATGTTAATCTCCAGTCAAGAACCCCCATGCAGGCATACGGGGAGTCAAACTAGCAGCGATGCAGGCATCGGGGTATTAGACTATATCCTCTTTTTATTAAAAATAAGAACAGATAAAATCCCGTTAAATACCGTCAGAAAAACCGTTATCCCTACGGCAGCCATACACCGGCTGCTATTAAGGATTCCCATCAGCAATTCATCAGAATTTAAAAGATAGGTAGGTACATATTCCTGAAATGCAGGCAGAAAACCGTTCAGGTATGAAATAACAAACGCTGCTCCCACTAAGAGTATGACAGCGGATGCTGATTTTAAAATGACAGATGCCAGCAATATGATTGAAATAAGCCACACTCCCACTAAATAATAGCCAAAGGCAGCAAACAATAAATTCTGGACAATGTGGTTATCCCAAAAATACGCATTATAACCATAAGTAATTCCAAATGTTATCAGGTATCCGGCTGTCCAAGCCACAAACATAATCAACAGTTTAGAAATCAGTATTTTCCAGCGTTTCAGTCCTTTGGCAATAACATTGATCAATGTCCCTTTCTGATATTCTGCTGTCAAAATGCCGCTGAACATCACAATGAATACAATCAGCAGAACAGGCATATTTTTAAAAAACTGAGTCCAGGAGGTCAGTGCGTCCACTTCTATCCCTGTAATGAACATACCATTCTCTGCAAGCTGTTCCGACATTATTTCCAGCAGCCACGGAAGCATTTTAGCGGTAGCCGGATTCATAATTCCAAACAGGCAAAACAAAATTCCAAGAATCATAAATCTGCCGCCCCGTATTTGTCCTAAAAACTCTTTTTTAATGAAAGCCGTTAATTGCTTCATTTTCCAACCACCTCCAAAAACAAATCCTCAAGCGTCGGTTCTAGCCTCTCCAAGCGCAAAATAGGGATTTGTTTTTTTGACAGACATCCCATCATTTCTAACATATCACGCTCCGTCTTTTGGGAGAATAGCAGTTTTGTTCTGCCTGTTTTCTTACCGCCTGAACAAATATGCAGAAATGCATCTGCATCCTGTTCTGTAAAAAACTCAATTTCTATACTATCGCCTTTTCTGATGTTCCTGATTTCTTCCAATGTTCCACTAAGAGCAACTTTTCCCTGGTGAAGAAATGCGATTCGGTCACAAATACGCTCCACATCGGACAAAATATGCGTGGAAAACACAACAGTCGTATGTTTTTTCACAGAAGCGAGTATATCCAAAACCTCTTTTCTTCCCATAGGATCAAGTGCTGATGTCGGTTCATCACAAATCAATAGCCTGGGACTGTTCAAAAGTGCCTGGGCAATGCCAAGCCTTTGCTTCATTCCACGTGAAAAACCTCTGATGCATTTGTTTTCTGTTTCAAGTCTCACAAGTTTTAATAACTCTGCGGATTTTTCTGCTATTTCCTCTTTACACATTCCTGTAATCTGACCGCACATTGTCAAATATTCTTTTGGCGTCATAAAGCCATAAAATTCTGGAACATCGGGCAGGTAGCCAATATACTTATTCGTGCTATTCTGTCCAAAAGTTACTTGTTCGCCGTTTACAAAAACTTCGCCTTGCTCGCTTTTTAACAGACCAAGCACTATTTTCATCGTTGTTGTTTTTCCTGCACCATTTTGTCCAATAAACCCAAACACAGAATGTTCAGGTACGGAAAAACTCAGATCATTTAAAACCTTCTTTGTCCCAAATGTTTTCGTTACGTGCGAAATCTCTAAAATATTCATTATGCTTCCTCTTTACCTAACACAAAATATAAAATGGGACCAATAAAGTTCATGCCGACAACCGCAACAATCAGCCATAATGTCCGTGTGCCGCGCTTGTAATTCTTATGTGTAAGAATATGCCACAGTGTATATCCAAGAAGTGCAAGTTCCACAATGACAAGGGGAATCAAAAATGGTAACATTTCAGTAATCGTATTCATCAGTTTAACTCCTTTAATTTACTTTTTAATCTCTCAAATTTAGAGTTTCCGTTTAGTATAGTGAACGGCGGTACATCTAATGTTTTTTTTACATCTTCTAAAACGACTTTCCGATTGCGCGGAGCATTTGTTCCGTTATCAAGTTCCTTGTCAAACCAATCTTCAATTTTGTCAAAATAAGTGTCTCCATGCAGGCGTAAATCTGTTGTGGAAAAAAGATTGAATAAATTCTGTATATATTTATCAATATGTTCCAACGCTTTTTGATTGCCGCCATGTCCCAAATAGCAGATTGCCGACTGATATTCAAAAGCCAACAGACTATTGGGATTCAGTTTGGAAATCTTATAGACTTCTGCCACACGCTCAATACGCTCAATAGTTTCCTCGCACACAGCCAGATTTTCGTTGTGTATCCAAAGATAACAGGCTGCATTCGCCAGCAGATTCATTACATTGTCATACATACTGATTTGAGCATAACCTTCTGCCTTTTCTTTACTATTAAGCATTGCATAAGCCTGTGAAAGCAGAACACTGCTTTGGTTGCCGAATCGGTTAGAAGCAGAAAACTCCTCCAATTCATCAACAACTTCCTGTATGCGTCCAATCTGAAAATAGACAAGTGCTTGAATCACAACCGCATTTCCGTGGGTTTTCATATCTGTACAATTTGCTTTTATATGCCTGCAAAGTTCCTCGATGCATAACCAGATGTTTTTTTGTCTTTCTTCATTCTCTGCCATTTTACAATGATTCAACCATAAAATGCATATCTGCAACAGGAAAGGGTAGCAGGAGTAATATCGTTTTACATAATCCTGTGTTTCTTTCATCACTTCTTCAAAAGGACGTTCTGCAAAATCCTTCCCGAATCTTTGATAAAGACGTTGTATCTGTTCTTTTGACAACTGAGGAGTATATCCTACCAACTCATCTATTGTGACATCAAAAAATGTGGCAAGCTGCGGCAAAATAGTTATATCAGGAGTGCTCTGCCGGTTTTCCCATTTTGAAACAGATGCCTTTGTAACACCTATAAATTCCGCCAACTGTTCTTGTGTAATTTTTTTGTTGTGCCGTAATCGGACAATATTATCCGCAATATTTAAACTATTCAAACTAATCTCCTTCTTTCCCTTATATTTTAACTACAGTAGAGTGTAAAATCAATGGAATGGTATGATACTTTTGGAAATAAAATCAACTGTTAGGAAACAAATATGCTCTTAATATTTGTTTTCTGCAAAAAATTGGCAGAGATTTCTCCCTGCCAATGCCTTTATGCATAGATTACTTCGATAATTACAACCTTCCCCGCACACGCTGTTATCCATTCTCTGTCTGGTTTGTTATTTCTGCTCTTTGCGGAACTGAAAGACCGCGATTCCAGCTTGCAAAAACATTTTAAACTTCTATTATTGCTTTATCATACATAAGCAAATGTTTGTGGATTTACTCGCTTATCCTGACATAAAGACTTTGGATCATAGTTCCGTCTGCCGCAGTTCCTCCAGTCCCGGGGAAAAACCAAAGGTACAAATTGTCAAGCTGATCCTCATCTGCCACATAGGCAAGCGTATACTCCAATTCTTCCCCTGGTTCAATGGGCCTAAACAAAGCATGTTTCAGGCGCTGTGTGCCCTCTGTATAGTATATCTGGTCAAAATATACTGGAAAACTGCTCCCATTTGATGCATACCACTGCAGGGAATAGCCTTCATTGGCACTCATGAAAGAATATTCTGGGTAAGAATAGTTCCCATCCTCCCTTGGCGTCAGCGTTGTGAGGTCTGGGGCAATAGACACCCCGCTCTCCTTGTTCCAGTCACTTGCTGTTGTCCCACAGTTCTTTGCCTTCATCTTTACCACTACATATTTAGAACTCGCTGTCTCCAGGACTTTCTCTGATTCCCCCTGTCCTTCTGTATACCTATACCTTTCGTGTGCCTTTAGTGAGCCGTCCTCATTCATCCATGGCTGGATCTCTTCATAGGAGATATAGTTTTCCGCCGGATACTCATCAGCCGGAAGTGCATCCTTTATCTGAACCTCTTCCACTGTAAAGCGGATATCATCCCACTGATAGGCATCATCCCCCAGGTCTGCTTCCATTAGAGGATCCCTCACTTCATCTCCTATTTCAAAAATACGCTCTGCAATAACACCTGTACTTCTATACTGTTCCTCCTCTGACTGATAGGTTTCTTCGTCTTCCTTCTCTGCTGCAAGTTCTTCGTCTGTCGCATAGGGCACAACCGTATCAAGCACCGTTATCTCCAGTCCCTCTGCCACCTTAATCAGCTCTTCTGCCGGCAGGTCACTGTAACTGAATATCTGCACCCCGTACCCATATTCCTCATTAAACAGGTAAAGATTCTTAGTTGTCTTTGCACTATCCATGTAAAAGCTGTCACTGACAAACACATTCGTCTTCATCCCGCTTATTTCCATCTCTTTTATATGCTCATCCCTGGGATATTCCAGGAAATCAGCGCCGCCAGTTCTTTCTATACGATCCAGCTCTGCCGCATTCAGGGGATTAATCGTTATGCCTCCATCTGTATCATAATTGTGCCATTTACCGCCATATGGACTATTCTCATCGCCCAGCTCGTATCCCTTTGGCATATAGGTGGGTTCCACAGAAATCTCATGGGCCTCAAAATCTTTGTCTACCTGGAAGTTATATTGCACTGAACCCTCCTTTTCCAAAAGATCCGCCGTCAAAAATTTGCTGGCAGCCACTGTTACAACAGATATTCCAACTGTCAATATTGCAACCGCTGCTACTGCCGCCCACACCTTGTGCTTCTTTGTATATCTCATTGTCACCTCTCCCTCCATCCCAAGAGTTTCATATGTCTGCTGTATCCGGTCTTCCACAGCACCTGGGATCTCTATATTTTGTTTTAGGATTCTCTCTATCTCTTTTGGGGAATATTCCTTCCTCACATCCATTACCTCCTTTGCACGATTGAACATTATCAGTTCTATAAACATATCTTAATTAAACATTAGCAGTTCAGTAGGCATATCTTATTGAACATTAGCAGTTCAGTAGGCATATCTTATTGAACATTAGCAGTTCAATAAGCATATCTTATTGAACATTAGCAGTTCAGTAGGCATATCTTATTGAACATTAGCAGTTCAATAAGCATACTTTTTCAAACTGCTTCCGGCCCCTTGCAAGCCTTGTCTTTACTGTACTTTCCTCCAGATCCAGTATCTGCGCGATCTCTCTGACTTTAAAACCTTCCGAGTAATACAGTAGAAGGACAATGCGGTACTTATCATCCATCTGGCCCATCAGTTCCTCAAATTCATAATTCAAAAGCTCCATACATGTATCCTCCTGCTCAGGAAATGTCTCCAGCAGATACTCCCTTCTCCCGGACCTCAGAATATCCTTGCACTTGTTGATCAGTATCCTGACAAGCCATGTCCTAAAAAACTCAGGATTCTTCAGGCTGTCTATTTTCTCGTAGCATGTAACGATTGTCTCCTGAATAGCGTCTGCAATATCCTCCTGGCAGTTCAGATAGCTTCTGGCCACCTTATACATATTTTGCTTTTCCAGCTCCATAAGCTCCACAAACGCTTGTTTATCATGCTTTTGAGCCTTTTTCACAAGGTATTTCAATCAAAATCCCTCCTTCTGTGTAACCCACATTCCAAAATGAGGATCCTATATGTCAGGTACACCCCGGATTATAAGCTTCCCAACAGATGCCCCTGTCTCAGACTACAGAGAACGGCTGTATCCGCAGGCAATTTCATTTAGCGCCGGCTGCCTTCTCCTTACTTATTAGACGTATGTATCCTGCAAATAGTTTCATGGTACTTCCTAATATTTGAAATACTTGAATCATCAGTCCCCTAAATGCGCAACTATATGCACTTGGGCGTATTAATACTGTAGTTTATAGAAGAGTCAGCGATGTCCATGCTCATAAGGCATAGTGATCCAGGGCAAAAAGAATCGGCCGGCAGTTCTGCTGTAAGGTACCAGAAGCCGCCAGGCCGTCCCCGATGATTCCTATTCAATTTCCCGCATACTTTTAAGCTCCAAGTACCTCCCAACATCCGCTATCAACTCAATAAACTGGCAGTTCAGTTCTGCCCTTCTCTCCTGGTTCTCAACCCAGATAACAAAGTCCGGGATTCCTGTCAGTACATTGTTTGCAGCATTCCAGTCCCTTCTGAGAATATGTTCTAAATCTTCCCACCCATCATATTGAACCAGAAAGCATATTTCCAGATTATTCTTCATATTCTCAATAAACCTGTGAAAATATGGAAGCTCTTCAACATGTAGTGCGTATAGAAACTCTGACAGTTCCTGCAGCCGCTTCTTTAACGGTTCCAAATCCTCCCTCATAAGATTACCCATGGCATTCCTTTCTGAATGCCTGTACCAAAAACACATCGAATTTTTTGTATTATAACATACTATTACCGGAACCTCGCTAAGTTTCGACATATTTATATATATTTCGACAAATTGTTGCCAATCCACAAAAATATATGTATATTTTCCCAAATATTGTACATACTATCCAGAAAAGTCCACTTTCCCGAATATTATACCCAAAGGGCATCCCACAATTCATGTCCTTAGGACTGGTGGACTTCGTCCATTAAGGTATGCCCAAAGGGCACCCCACTATTCATGTCCTTAGGACTGGTGGACTTCGTCCATTAAGGTATGCCCAAAGGGCACCCCACTATTCATGTCCTTAGGACTGATGGACTTCGTCCATTAAGGTATGCCCAAAGGGCACCCCATTTGGGCAGATTTAATATTTCCGATTGGAGGAAACATTCATGAAATTATTTTATAAAAAATATAAAAGGCTATGCATATGTTCAGCCATCGGTTTTTTTGCTGTATGCCTGGCAGGCGTGCTGCTCCACTTTACCTATGGCTGGACAAACCAAAACTATATAGTTGGACTCTTCTCACCTGTCAATGAGTCTACATGGGAACATATGAAGCTCATTTATTTCCCCATGCTTATTTTCTTTATGATTGAGTACGTTTTTTTATACCGCTCCATGCCCCGGCTTTTCCGGGCAGATATTATCGGGATTCTTACTGGTACCCTGCTCATCCCGGTCATATTTTACACATCCCTTGGAATTTTAGGCGCCCATTATCTGGCCCTTGACATCCTGATATTTATTATCTGCGCGGCTGTTGGCTTTTATGCCCGGGGACGCTCTCTGCTCCTGCCCGGCCGGAAAAAATATACATTTTTTTATTTTCTCTGCACACTGGCACTGGGGGTCTGCTTTCTTATTTTCACCTATTATCCGCCTTCAATTTCCCTGTTTGCCGCCCCTTAACCGCCGGAGTGTGCAGGCCTGTCATTCTGGCATCCCCTGCACATCCTCTGTCTCTTTAAGCGTGATCTTAGGGAGCCAATGCCCTTTCCATCCATACAATAGTATCAAAACTGCCCCCACAAGCCAGGAAGTGGGATAAGCCATCATCAGCCAGTCCAACCGGTGTTCAATGGCCATGGTTCCCCATATCCAGGCGATCCTAAACACACAGAGCGACGCCAGAAAAATAAGCATTGTCTCCATCGTCTTCCCCGCTCCCCGGATGGTTCCTGAAAAAATCTGCAGGACGGCCAGCAGCCAGTAAAACGGGCAGAAAAACTTCATAAGATAAACCCCACATTCCACAACCTCCTGATTGCCTGTAAACACCCGGATTACCTGTGGGGCGAAAAGCATCAGGAGAATCCCCGTCACCACCGTGTATGCCACTCCCATGGCAATGGAGGTTGCAATACATTTTCTCACCCGGCTAATCTTCCCGGCCCCTATATTCTGTCCAGTAAATGTAGTGGCTGCCATGCCGATACTCAGCACAGGAAGCAAATTAAAGCCATCAATTTTTATATAAGCCGCAAACCCTGCCATCACCACGGCCCCAAAACTGTTTACAGTGGACTGTACAATTACATTGGAAAGGGATATCACAATATTCTGCACTCCTGTGGGCAGTCCAATTCTCAGGATTTTTCCAAGCAGATTATCGTAAAAGCGGATACTCCTGATCCTGACTTTGTACATTTCCTCTGTCCTCGTCAGAAAAAGAAGAATAAACACACAGGAAAGAAGCTGGCTGATATCTGTTGCAAGAGCCGCTCCCACAATCCCCATCTTCAGGACCACAACAAAAAATAAATCCAGGAAAATATTGGAGCATGCCGCTATGAGAAGGTAAACCAGGGATCGCCTGGAATTCCCCACCGCATTTAAAATTCCTGCACACATATTATAAATGACGGAAAACACAATCCCCCCAAAAAATACCTGCAGATATGCCGCTGCATCTGAAAATACTTCTGCGGGAGTCCCCATCATCCGCAGCAGTACAGGAGTCAGGGCAATACCAGAAATTGTCAGCAGAATCCCCGCCGCTATGGATATCGCCACTGTCGTATGCACAGCCTTTCGTACCCCCTCGCCATCCTGGGCCCCGAAAAACTGTGAGATGACAACTCCGGCCCCGGCAGAGGCCCCGATACAAAAGCCAATCAAGAGATTAATAATAGAACTGCTGGCGCCCACGGCAGCCAGTGCCTCACTCCCTATGTAGTTCCCAACAATGATTGAATCTACCGTATTGTACAGCTGCTGAAATAAATTGCCCAAGATCAAAGGGATCGCAAAGAAAAGTAGTTTTTTCCAGATGGCCCCCTCGGTCATAATCGTAGTTTTTTTCATGTATCAATTCCCCCTCACTTCTGTTTTATAAAATCCCGAAAAACAACATTAAACCAATTATTACATACACTCTGGACTTTATTCTATAATAAGTATAAAATAAATGCTGTGCCAAATACAAGCTGAAAATAGAGTTTCCATTGTGCCGGCCACCCGGTCCTGCACACCTATTGCTATTGACAAATGAAAAGGAATTTTAAGGAGAAAGACATGAAATTTGTAATCCAAAGAGTCACAGAAGCTTCTGTAACCGTAGACAGTACTATTATAGGAGAAATCCAGAAAGGGTTTCTTGTACTAATAGGCATTTCCGACAGCGATACTGAAGAAACTGCCGATAAGCTGGTAAAAAAAATGCTCGGACTGCGTATTTTCGAGGACCATGACGGCAAGACAAACCTCTCCCTCACCGATGTGGAAGGAAATCTGCTGCTAGTTTCCCAATTCACCCTTTATGCCAACTGCAGAAAAGGCAACCGTCCAAGTTTCATAGAGGCTGGAAAACCAGAAAAGGCCAATGCACTATACGAATATATTATTGAAAAATGCAGGGCCACCATCCCCCGCGCCCAGACTGGAAAGTTTGGGGCAGAGATGAAAGTCCGCCTTGTCAATGACGGACCTTTCACCATTATACTGGATTCCAGGGATATGTAGGCTGTTCCCTCCTGCCGCCCTGCAGGCAGGCCCCATCTGCTGTTTTGTATGCAATGTCCTGAAGAGTATATACCCTGGGCGCCTTGGGGGGGGGTATAAATATTTTTAAAAGTATATTGACAAAAACCATATTATTGTGTATATTAATGACGTTGTGTATGAAATGCACATAAGCTGTCGTGGCTCAGTCGGTAGAGCGTCGCCTTGGTAAGGCGGAGGTCGGCGGTTCGATTCCGCTCGACAGCTTTTATTGAAGAGTTGTTCTAAAATGGCTTTGTATGCTGCCCTTTTGTCCAGCTCTATTTTTATGTCCTAAAACCAGGAAAAGCAGTTTTTACCTGCCTAGCAGCCTCTCCGCCTTTCCCCGTATTCTCTGCAGTGCATTATCGATTGCCTTTGGACTTTTCCCCAGCAGTTCCGCAATTGTCCGGTAATCTGTGCCTAAAAGATGAAGATACAGCACATGGCTCTCCAGGGCGCTTAGGTTCTCCTTAAGCTGCTCTACAAAAGCCTCTGTAAATTCCTTTCTAAAATACAAGGCCTCCGGATTCGTCTCCACATCCGGCTCGATAGTATCTATGAGGGGAATTTTTTTCTCTCCCCCTGCCTCCCCCCCTTCCTCATAAAGAGATATGTATGAATTTAGGGGGAGATGCTTTTTCCTTTTGGACGCTTCTATGGCCGTGTACATTTGCCTGGACACACATAGTTCTGCAAAGCTGGCAAATGAGGCTCTCTGGGTAATATCATAATCCCGCACTGCTTTTATCAGGCCTATCATCCCTTCCTGGATCAGATCCTCATTTTCACCTCCGATTAGATACATGGCTCTCGCCTTTGTTCTGACCATTGCTTTATATTTCACCATAATATAATCCATAATCTCAGAGTTCCCTTCTCTGAAATCTGCAATCAACTGTTCATCAGCAATCGCCTCATATTTATCCATCAGATGTTTCCTTTCTATTTCTGAATCCTCTGGCGTACGATCTCATATGCCAGCACACCTGCCGCCACAGATGCATTGAGGGAATCTATTTCTCCTTTCATAGGAATTGCGGCAGTAAAATCGCACTTTTCTCTCACAAGCCTGCCAACCCCTTCCCCCTCATTTCCGATGACCAGTCCCATAGGGCCTGTCAGGTTCAGGCTGTACATAGATTCTCCCGCCATATCTGCACATACAAACCACATACCTTGTTCCTTCAATTCCTGGATTGTCTTTGCCAAGTTCGTCACTTTTGCCACAGGCGTATAGTTCAGCGCGCCTGCAGATGTCTTGGCCACTGTTGCCGTAAGTCCTGCGGCCCTGCGTTTAGGTATAATGACACCGTGGGCACCTGCCAGGTTTGCAGTACGGATGATTGCCCCCAGATTATGGGGATCTTCGATATTATCCAAAAGGATAAAAAAGGGATCTTCTCCCTTTTGTTCTGCCAGTTTAAACATGTCTGATATTTCCCCGTATTCATAGGCGGCCGCATAGGCAATAACACCCTGGTGCTTCCCGGTCTCTGACATTCTTGACAGCCTGTCTTTCCCCACAAAATTGATTATCGTACCGTGCTTTTTTGCCTCTCTTATGATGGACTGGACCGGGCCGTCCTGGCATCCCTCCAACACAAATAACTTATCGATAGGTTTCCCAAACCGAAAAGCCTCCAGGACTGCATGGCGCCCTTCGATTATTAAAGTATGCTCAAAATCTTCCTTCATAGTTTCCCCCTATTCTATTTGTCCTTCTAAGCTGTCCAAGCCTATTTTCACAAGATCAAGCAGCCTTTTATATTCCCTTTTGAGATACAGGTAGCCAATCAGAGCTTCAAATCCTGTGGCTCTTCTGTAATCTGTGATTGTCTGGTTTTTGGCCGGCGAAACTGATTTTGTGTTTCGCCCCCGCCTGTATATTGCGTGTTCCTCCTCAGTCAGATGCTGCTGCATGGCGCGCATCATAAATGACTGGGAAGATGCCTTTACAAAACTGCTGGTTTCCTCATGGAGCTTGTGCACCTGTTTGTTCCCATAGCTGATTACCATTGTCTTAATTACCAGATCATAGACACAATCCCCGATATATGCCAGGACGAGAGGTGAGTATTCTGCCGCATTTACCTCCTTGAGTCCCAGTACTTCCTCAATACAATCGTGAAACTCCAATTCTATGCCTTTTTCCATTTTACTCCTTCCCGCGTATCCTCCAGAATGATGCCTTTTGCAAGCAGCTCATCTCTGATTTTATCTGCCCTCGCAAAATCCCTGGCTTTCCTTGCCTCCTGGCGTTCTTCTATAAGAGCTTCAATATCATCTGCCAATATTTCTTCTTCCTTTTCGGACTGAATCCCAAGGACATCTGACAGCTTCACAATAAGGCCGAGCAAGCTCTCCAAATACTCTGCAGAACTCTCTTCATCTGCAGTGGTATTACTATATTTCACCAGTTCAAATATAGAAGCTATGGCATCTGCGGTATTAAAGTCATCGTCCATGGCCTTCTCAAATCCCCGTACATACTCACCAGCTCTGTCCAATTTCTCTTTTTCTGCTTCTGTCATCTCTTTAAGCTTTGCGTTTTCTCTGAGAAACTTCAAATTATCTGCAGCGTTTCTTATCCTTTCCAGGCCAGTCCTGGCTGCATCCATTAAATCTGCGCTGAAGTTCAGAGGACTCCTATAATGTGCGCTGAGCATAAAGAAACGTAAAACCTGAAGGTCGTATTTCTCACTAATCTCCCTGACAGTAAAAAAGTTGCCAAGGGACTTTGACATTTTTCTATTATCTATATTCAAAAATGCATTGTGCATCCAATATTTTGCAAACTCCCTTCCATTGGCTGCCTCACTCTGTGCAATTTCATTTTCATGGTGAGGGAATACAAGATCCTCTCCTCCCGCATGAATGTCGATCTGTTCTCCCAAGTACTTCTTGGACATCTCAGAGCATTCAATATGCCAGCCTGGGCGTCCTTCCCCCCAGGGGGATTCCCATGCAGGCTCGCCTTCCTTTTTCGGCTTCCACAGTACAAAATCAAGCGGATCCTCCTTCTCATCCTCCCCTGTCACTAAAAGAGAACGTCCGCCGGACTGCAGGTCATCCAGATTTTTGTGTGACAGCTTGCCATAATCTTTGAACCGCCTTGTACGGAAATATACAGTCCCATTTTTTTCGTATGCATAGCCTTTTCCAATCAATGTCTGTATCATCTCCACCATGCCGCCAATCTCCTCAGTGGCAAGAGGGTGCTTTGTGGCCGGCTTTACATTCATCCCATCCATGTCGTGTTTACACTCTTTAATATAACGCTTAGAGATTTCCTCCGCAGTTACGCCTTCCTCAATAGCCTTTTTAATAATTTTATCATCTACATCGGTAAAATTAGAGACAAAATTCACCTCATATCCTTTATACTCAAAATATCTCCTCACTGTATCAAACACAATCATAGGCCTTGCATTTCCAATGTGGATATAATTGTACACGGTAGGGCCGCATACATACATTTTTACCTTTCCCTCCTCAATAGGGACGAAATCTTCCTTTGCTTTTGACAGTGTATTGTATAATTTCATTTTTCTTCTCCTTTTAAATGTCTTCTTTCTGGGCCATACATCTCATATGCTTTTCCATCTCCTTAAGCTGTCTGTAAAGCCGGAGGTTGGCATCCTGCAATTCTTTGATATCACTGAGTACCGGATCTGGCAGATGGATCTGGTCCATGTCAGTCCTGGGCACTTTCTTGTTGCCCATACGCACAATACGCCCCGGTACTCCAACCACCGTACAATTTGGCGGAACCTCCTCAAGCACTACTGAGCCTGCCCCGATCTTAGAGTTCTCTCCTATCGTAAAAGAGCCAAGAATTTTGGCGCCTGCGCTGACCATCACATTATCTTCCAGAGTGGGATGCCGCTTCCCCTGCTCCTTTCCAGTGCCCCCCAGGGTCACGCCCTGATAGAGGGTCACGTTATCCCCGATCACCGTAGTTTCTCCAATAATCACTCCGCTGCCATGGTCAATAAACAGGCCCCGCCCTATCTGTGCCCCTGGATGGATTTCTATCCCGGTTTTCCTGGCAGCCCTCTGTGATATCCACCTTGCAAGGAAAAAATGGTTCTTCTTGTACAGCCGGTGGGCTATTCTGTACCTTAGTATAACTTTAAAGCTGGGGTAAAGCAACACCTCCATATTGGATTTAATTGCCGGATCCCGCTCTCTGATGACCTGGATCTCATTTCTGATATAAGATATCATTCCCATATGTTTTCCCTCCATCCAAAAGTTTCAAATACCAATAAGCTACGGTATAA
This sequence comes from Luxibacter massiliensis, assembly GCF_900604355.1. Taxonomy (NCBI): domain Bacteria; kingdom Bacillati; phylum Bacillota; class Clostridia; order Lachnospirales; family Lachnospiraceae; genus Luxibacter; species Luxibacter massiliensis. The sequence continues at coordinate 2,007,675 of NZ_UWOE01000001.1, forward strand.
CTATCACCGGTTTTTTATAACTACAAGTTACACTTTCTTAAAACACTCCGCCGCAGTGCGGCCTGGCACGGAATGCTTCTGCATTACATAGGGAATCCAACAGAATTTCTATGGAATAAAAAAACTCCATCTCCTGCAAGAGACGAAGTTATTATCCGCGGTTCCACTCTACTAAAAAAATTTCTTCTTCCACTCATCACATGTAACGTATGCCTGCCCGTACTCCGCTACCAAAACCCTCTCACGGAGTCAACTCCCGGATGCACTTCACAGATTCTTATTCCAGGTCTGCTTTCAGCCGGCGGCAGGCCCTCTCTGATGGTTTCAAATCAGCTACTCTTTCCGTTCATAGTCTTTTATACTGTATAAATATAGATATATATTATTCAAATTTTTGGAATTTGTCAACTAATTTTGAAAACGGAGGGCAAAGGGGACAGTCCCTCTTGCAAGAGGGACTGTCCCCTTTGCCCTCCGTTTTCAGAATATTCAGACTATTTCATTCAGAAAAACCCGGTTCAGCGTTTCGATCTTCCCCAATTCTTCCTCCAACCTGTCAGAAATTACAACATTCTCCTCATTTTTTATCTCTTCCACAGCCTTATATCCAAACAAAAGACTTGCCAACGCCCCGATTGTCAGCACACCTTCTGAATCTTCTGTCTCCCGCACTTGTATCTGCCTGTTATCTTCAAAGCTCTGCAGCCGCCATACTTTACTATTTTTTGTAATAATAGAATCCAGAACTGCAAAGGAACAATCTATGTCTTTCCCTTCTTTTGTCTTAAGAAGGGAAAACATTGTCTCCAAATGCAGGATTCTGGCCATGATGACAGGCACTTTCCTGCTATCATGGCTATCCTTCCCTGCAAATATTTTTACAGTCCCTGCACTCTCTTCTTTTAATTTTCTTATAATCTTCTCAAAGTCCCCTTCGTATTCCTGGAGATACAAAGGCTCTCTAATTTCCACACTTTCTTCTTGCGCGTAAGCAAACATACCTACAATCTGGCCATCTCTTTTCAGCAGCCTTACTCCGCCATTTTCACTCTGCTGCTCCAGTATCATAGTCTGATAATATTTCTCGTCTCTGACAGCACATACCTGATACTTATCTTTAAAATGCCTGTTAAAAAATTCTGCCATACTGCCGGCGTCACGCATAGCGGCCTCTGCCACTTCTATCTGTGGTTCTCCCCGCTCTCCCTGTGATTCTTCCTGATTCTGGGCATATATAAACCTAAAATCATAGGGAGTATAAATAGCCTCCGCCGCCGGCATCAAAAAAGTAAAGGGCTGCTTTTGGGCATACATGTCCGTCATGGCGCGGTTAAGCAGCAGTCCCATATACCCTCTCCTGCGGTACCCCTCCTCCGTGGCCACTGCTATAATATATTCAGCCAGATACTCCTGCTCCCCAGTCCTCAGCAGATAAGGATTTAACTGAAGCATGGAACGTATCGTGCCGTCCTCCTCAATGACATATATCTGGTTATCCCTTGTTTTTATAAAATAGTAATAGTCTAAAAATTCCCGGCTGTCCTCCGAAAATACTTGCTCCCACAGGCTTCTTGTCAATCCATGTTCGTTATTCTCCAGTTTCCGTAGCTGCATATTCCTGTATCCTTTCTTTGCCAGTCCCTCTTCATCATCCATTCCTCCCCAGGAGCACCCTTTCATACATACCCTGCCAGGCAGATGGATGCTGAAGTAACCAGCGCTGTTTACCTGAGATGCCCTGGGCCGACGGCTGCTAAAATATCCGGTGAGATTGCCCCAGGGCAAATTAAGGAGTACCCTTGGGCATACTATGGCAGCAGCTTTTACACTCTCCACACCCTCCCTGGCCGGGTGTAACATCATAGCTGCTGTAATTCATAATTTTCTCCAGGGCACAAATTGCCTGGGATGAGATTCCTTCCCCACTGCCAGTGAAGCCAAGCCCTTCCTCTGTGGTGGCCTTTATATTCACCTGCTCCACAAGAATCCCCAGTGCTTCCGCTATATTCTCCCGCATCTTCTCGATATGGGGCCCCATCTTCGGCTTCTGTGCAATTATAGTTGCATCAATATTTTCAATCAGATATTGTCTGTCGTCTAAAAGCTGGGCCACATGCCTCAACAGCTTTATACTTGATACGCCCCTGTACTGTTCATCTGTATCAGGAAAATGCTTTCCAATATCTCCAAGTCCTGCCGCGCCCAGCAGGGCATCCATAACCGCATGCACAAGCACATCTGCATCTGAATGTCCCAGCAGCCCTTTTTCATATGGTATCTCCACCCCCCCCAGAATCAAACGCCTGCCCTCTGTCAGCTTGTGCACATCATATCCCAGTCCTACACGCATACTGCCCGCCTCCTTATACTGTAAATTTATTCCCGCAAGCAATAAGCCAAGGGGACATGCCTGCATGTCCATTTGGCGGCTGCAGCAAAGTTCTAATGCCCCAGTGCTTGCATCGCTGCTAGTTTGATGTCCCGTATACCTGCATCGGGGCCTTTAACTTAAGCCTTCGGCTCTTCATCCTCCCCGGATGCTTGGGTCTTACCCTCCTCTTTATCGTTTACTTCCACTGTTTCTATATTTTCTTCAGTTTCTGTAATACTATTCTCCTTTGTATCCTCTTCCCCCTCTTGCTCGGTTTCTGGCTCCTCATTTTTAAGCGCTATTACATTTTTCGCCGAAAAAATAACAAACCCAATTCCTACTACAATAAATATTACAGCCATAGCCGCCATAAATGCAAAGTTCTCCGGCCTGTCCGCGATTAATCCCCGTATCATTTGTATCCCCAGATATGCAAGGTATAAACCTGCCACGACCCTGAGTATCAGCCTGGACTTTTCATTCATAATTTGCTTCCTCCGTTTACTTACTTAATTTTTGACAAATACGTACTTTGTAAAGATTATCAATTCTTTATTCCCGCCAGCAACGAGCCAGGGGGACATGTCCCCATAATATCATATTCATTGCTCTTTTGCATCAGGTATATACATTTTCTCTATACTTATTGGACTAATTTGTACAATAAGTATATATTTCCAAGAGTTGGTTCCCTTGAATACCGGATAGCCACACACTAAAAACAGGTGTGGCCTGCAAAAGAACCACACCTGCTTTTCTTTCCCATTTGAGGGCACAAAAACACTCCCTATTTGTCTTGTTTAAATATTGCCCCCATAAATCTGATATATGTATATACCACTAAAACAACCGCAATGACAGTCTCCAGCAAGACCACATATTGAAGAAATGGCATTGGGTGCCCTAAGTTTGCCGCACATGCCATGGTCTGCTTAGATGCAATAGCGCTGATTACGAAGGGGAATGTAAACGCTGCATAGCTTGGGAAAAACGGCATTTTTAAATATGTAACTGCCTTCACCAGGGCAAAAATATAAAGAATGGCTGCAACTGCGAACATCCCCATCAGAAACCCATAAGATTTTGGTGTCACTGACTGGACATAGCCGGCAATGCACAGGCTTGTCGGGGCTGCATATATACAAATCAGTGGCTTTGCTGGATTCGGCACTTCTTTTACCGTAACATACCGGTATGTAACCAGAATGAGAAGAAGGACGAGAGCCGCAAAGCCAAACCAGAAGGCTGCGCTTCCAATTGAAAGCTTATCATAAACTGGTGCGGTGATTGCCGCCACTGCAATCCCAACGTAAACAATAAAATAACTTGCAAATACCTTTGGAACCTGAAGCTTCACAATAAACTTTATAGTAAAGTAAATAATCAATATTACATGCAGCACTATGGAAAGAAGCCAGATATAATATGCCGCCTGCCCAATAAATGGCTTTACATATGTACTAAGAATCATAAGTGCCATGGGGAATGTTGCCGCTACACTTGCCATGATTGGATTTCCCATGTCTTCCTTTATTGCTTTCGGAAACATGGCCAGCTTTAAAAGAACAAGTATAAGAAGAAAAGCCGCAAATACTCCGCACACATAACGTATTCCCTCCGAATAGCTCTGCAGCAGGTTCCCAAGGGCAGCCGTGCCAAGCATTACTCCACAAAGTGGGACTGGTACTTTTTTAATTACATTTTTCATCATCCTTCTCCATTTTCCCTAAATCTCTGCCAGAGCACGGCGCTCAGCAGGCTCGTCAATCTCATCTAAATTTTTGATTCCCAGTTCCCGACAGACAATCTGTGTAACTTTCCATGCACATAATCCTGTATAGAAAATACACTGCTCTTTATGTTCCCCCTGTCCCATATTAAATTCTTTTGTCAAAACCCTGCAGCAGATTGCATTTTTCTGGTTCGCTTTTTTAAACCATTCATGCAGCTCATGTGTCAGCTCCATACATTTTACGCTCTTGGGATCTTTGGGGCCGTTTTGCTCTGTCCGCCCAAAAAACATGCCAAGTCCAAGTATACCTCCGTTAAACGCGCCGCAGACGCATCCTGACTTTCCAGCTCCCACAGCCATTCCCGATGCCATCCCTATAACCTCTTCCGGGACATCCAGTTTAAATTCATCGCGGAGAGCGCTCATCAGCGCCTCACAGCAATAATAACCTCCTTTAAACTTTTTCTCCGCCACCCTCTGCACAGCCCTTGGACTAATTTCTGTTACTCCAATTTTCATGATGATCCTCCTTAGTATTCATAAAATTCTATACGACAATTATACTCTCTGCCTGAGCCAGGCACAAATTATTCTTATCAATATATTTATAGATACATTCTATATACTCCCATCAAACAGGATTCTGCCAAAGCAGGATTCTCCGCCTGGGGCGGGTCCCATGAACAATATAATCCCACTAAGCCCCAGTGCGGCCCAGCACAGAGTGATTTTGTTATTACATAGGATATCCAGCAGAATTTCCTATGTAATTAAAAAGACGGCCATTTCCGGCCGTCCCATAGATTCATCAACATATTAAAAATATATACTCATTGAACTACTAATGTTCAATGAGGTATACGTATTGAACCACTAATGTTCAATGAGGTATACGTATTGAACCACTAATGTTCAATAAGATATTATTTACCATATTGAAATACAGCGCTGTCTGGCGGATATACAAAAAATACATCATGCTGTCTGCCAGTTATCCTCTTCCCCGGGTTGTATCATTCCATATAAATCCTGGATAGATATCTGATTATCCTGCATGAACTTATATAATTCACTGAGCTCTTCCTCTCTTTTTTTGACAATCAGCTCTTCCCGCTGCTTTGTCAGGATATCTAGCTTCTCCTGCAATTTTGCAATCTGTCCGTCTAAAATCTCAATCTGCTCTGTTAGTGGTTTTCTTTGTCTTGCCATATTTTTCTCTCCTATCGTTTCTTTTTACCTCTGTGTCCCAATTAAGGCTCTATTAAATTATATGTACGAATATGGCAAATTATTCCTATAGATTTTCTTTTATGAAACTGCCCCCCCACAGGGGAACCCATCTGTCCCAGATACCACAAAACAGCCAGCTATCTTGCCCCCATCATATAATTCTGTACAAAAGAAAAAGTCCGTAAAAACGGACTCCTCAAATAGTAGCGGAAACTGGATTCGAACCAGCGACACTACGGGTATGAACCGTATGCTCTAGCCAACTGAGCTATTCCGCCATATTTAATTTTAGATGTATGGGGCCTACAGGGCTCGAACCTGTGACCCTCTGCTTGTAAGGCAGATGCTCTCCCAGCTGAGCTAAGACCCCATATACTCTGCGCTTTACAGTTTGTCTCACCCGTAACTCGCTTTGCTATTATACTATTATCTTCCATCAAATGTCAACAGTTTTTTTAATTTTCTTGCACCATTTTTTAAGTTCTTAAAACTAGGTGTGTATCTGGGGCGTTCAGATACACACCTATAAAACCAACATCCATGGATTGCCCCTGCTTCCTGCCAGGAACTTTGCCGCTCCCTATGGATGCGTATCAGTGATGCCCCTGGGTCATATTTCAGACGCCAGACATCTTTTGAGAATAGAGGTACAGCCCCCAATCCCCAGCCTGCTGCTGTCCAGCACAATATCATACTGCCATAAATCATTCCATCTTCTAGCCGTGTTTACATAAAAATAATTTCCGCGCTTTTTATCAAACCTCCTCATGGTCCGCTCAACCGCCTCTGGCAAAACCCCATAATCCCTTTGTATCCGTTCCTTTTTATCATCTGGATGTGCATGGATAAATACGTTTAAAACCCCATTTTGGCCTCTTAATGCTTCTGAGGCGCAGTGTCCCAGAAAAATCCCTTTTCCCCCTTCGGCCAGACGGCGTATGACTTTTTGTTCTTCCAGAAAAATTTTGCCTTCCATGGAAACTACATTTTCCTGGCCCTTTTGTATCTGGCCCATCATATATAAAGAATACAGCAGGCTGTTAGTGGCCTTTTCCCCATATTCCTGGATTTCTCCGACAGAAATATTGTATTTCTTTGATACTTCCTCCAATATCTCACTTCCAAAACAGGGGATCCCTGTTTCCTCGGACAGTTTTTTCCCTATTTTGCTCCCGCCGCTTCCATATTCCCGTTCAATAGCAATATAATTATAATTCATAAGCCTTGTCCCTTCATTCCCGGCAGGGATACAGGCATCTGCCGTGCACCCTGACAATACAATTAATTTTCGTTACACAGCCTTTGCATCCTCAAACTGGCTGTTATACAGACCTGCATAAAATCCATTTTTCTCCATCAAGTCCTCGTGATTTCCACTTTCAATAATATCCCCGTCCTTCATTACAAGAATCAAGTCTGAATTACGGATTATGGAAAGCCGGTGGGCAATGACAAAAGAGGTCCTTCCTGCCATTAATTTGTCCATGGCATTTTGAATCAGAATCTCTGTCCTTGTGTCCACTGAACTGGTTGCTTCATCCAAAATCAACATTGGCGCATTGGCCACCATGGCACGTGCAATGGTGATAAGCTGTCTCTGTCCTGTGGACAGGCTTGCATTATCACTGAGCATCGTGTCATACCCCTTGGGCAGCGTCATAATAAAATGATGCAGTCCAACGGCCTTGCCTGCTTCAACTACCTGCCCGTCACTTACATTTGGCGTAGAATATATGATGTTTTCCTTAATCGTCCCTTCAAACAGCCATGTGTCCTGCAGAACCATACAGAACAGGCTGCGTAAATCCTTACGTGCCATCTGGCTGATTGGAATGCCATCAATGAGAATTTCCCCTTTCTGAGTGTCATAAAAGCGCATCAGCAAGTTGACCATCGTAGTTTTCCCGGCGCCTGTGGGCCCTACAATTGCAATTTTCTGCCCTGCTTTTACTTTTGCAGAGAAATCATGGATGATGGTTTTATCCTTGTTATACCCAAACTGAACATGTTCAAACTCTACATTGCCTTTGGCCGTGACGAGACGGATTTTTTTATTACTTTCATCACTCATTTCCTCTTCCTCTAAAAATTCAAATACACGCTCACATGCCGCCGCAGTAGACTGCAGGCTGGTTGCCGCTGTTGCCAGCTGTGACAAGGGTTGTGTAAACAGCCGGATATAAATCATAAACGCCACAATAACACCAAAGGAAATCTGGTTATTTATTGCCAAAAGAGCGCCTACAATACATACAACCACATACCCAAAGTTCCCTATAAATCCCATGAGCGGCTGCATCAGACCTGACATAAACTGGCTCTTCCATGCACAGCCATATAGTTTTGCATTCATTTCTTTAAATTTTTCTTTTGCTTTTTTCTCACCGTTATAGGCCTTAACCACATTATGGCCTGCATAAGTCTCTTCTATATGGCCGTTTAAAACCCCCAGCTCTGACTGTTGCTGCATAAAATATTTTTGTGAACGTGAAATGATTAACAACATCAATACAAATCCCACCAAGCTTGCCAGAACCCCTGACAGTGCCATAATCCAGTTGGTATAAAACATCATCACCAGGGCGCCTATAAAAGTTGCAAGGGAAGTCACCAGTGTGCCCAGGCTCTGGTTCAACGTCTGCCCAATGGTATCTACATCATTCGTTACTCTTGAAAGAGTGTTGCCAATGGTGGTACCATCAAAATATTTTAAAGGGAGGCAGTTAATTTTTATTGAAAAATCCCTCCTGAGAGATTTCGAGATTTTCTGTGTCACAGTGGCCATAATAAGTCCCTGGCATACATTAAATACAAAACCCAGGCTATAAAGAACAACCAGAGTCCAGGCTATTTTCAGAACCTTGTCAATATCAATCCCGCCTATCAGTCCCTCTGTAATCAAATCTGTAATATCTGACAGTTTTCCAGGGCCAATAATATTCAGCACCGCCCCGGCCACTGCCAGTATCACGGCTATGCACATGAAGGGCAGGTACCTTTTTGAGTAGAGGCCTAACTTCCCAATTGCTTTCCCAAAGTTTTCTGCCTTTTCACCAGTACCCGGCCTTCCACCCGGACCTCCCGGACCTGCAGGGCCTGGCATCTTGCTTGCTTTATGTGTGCCAAATTCATATTCTTTTTCAGGCATTTTTCATCTCCTCCTTTGACAATTGTGACTGTGCAATTTCTAAGTAGACTGGACAGTTTTTTAGAAGTTCTCTATGGGTACCCTGGCCCACAATCTCCCCGTTGTCTAGCACAACAATCTTATCTGCATCCATAATTGTCCCTATCCTCTGCGCTACAATAATAGAAGTCGTCCCTCCTATTTCCTGCTTTAAGATTTTCCGCAAAACCCTGTCTGTTTTATAATCCAGGGCGGAGAAGGAGTCATCGAACACAAATATTTCCGGCCTGCGGCAAATAGCTCTTGCGATGGCAAGGCGCTGCTTCTGTCCCCCTGAAATATTCGTCCCTCCCTGGGAAATTGGCGCGTCATAAGTCCCTTTCATCTTTAACACAAACTCCTCAGCCTGGGCGATGGCAACAGATTTCTCAATGGCCTCCCGGTCAGCAGGAGCCTTTCCATTTTCCCCATAAGTCACGTTGGAGGAAACAGTCCCTGAGAACATGACAGATTTCTGTGGGACATACCCTAGTTTGTTATGAAGTGCTTCCTGCGTATAATCCTTTACATTCACTCCGTCTATCAATACTTCTCCTTCTGTGGCATCATAAAATCTGGGGATAAGATTGACCAATGTACTCTTTCCACTTCCTGTAGACCCAATAAACGCCACGGTCTCACCTCTATGTGCAGTAAAGTTAATATCATGCAGAACATAATCATGGGCGTCAGGATAGCGGAAACTTACATGTTTAAATTCAATCTCACCCTGCTCAAACAACTCAGAGTCTCTCACATTCCCATCTACAATGCTCTCCTTTGTCTCCAGCACTTCATTAATACGTTTTGCCGATACAGAAGCCCGGGGCAGAATAATAAAGGTAATGGTAAGCAGCATAAATGCCATAATGACCTGTGTGGCATAGGAAGTAAATACAACCATGTTGGAAAACAGATCCAATTTATCTGCCATCTGCGCTGCATTAATTAAATAGGCGCCGATCCAGTAAATAGAAAGGCTGAGGCCTGACATGATCAGAGTCATCCCCGGCTGCATGGCCGACATCATCCTGTTGGCAAACATATTCGTTGAAGTCAGTTCTTCATTTGCTTTTTCGAAACGTTCTTCCTGGAATTTTTCCGCATTATAAGCGCGGATTACACGGATTCCAGTAAGGTTTTCCCTTGCCACCCGGTTCAGGTTGTCAGTAAGTGCCTGGATTTTCTTAAACTTCGGCATTACAAATCCTATAATCAATCCAATCAGGAGCACCAGGACGGCAACAGCAACCCCAGTGGCCCCTGTCCATTCCAACCCTTTCCCCGCTATTTTCACAACAGCCCATACCGCCATAATAGGTGCCTTGATCAATGCCTGAAGTCCAATAGCTACAAACATTTGAATCTGTGTAATATCATTGGTGGAACGGTTAATCAGGCTGGACGTAGAAAAACCATTGATTTCTTCCATAGAGAAAGACATCGTTTTATTATAGACCATCTCCCTTAGACGCATGGCAAGCCCGGCTGCTATCTTTGCCACAAAATAACCCACTATAAAGGCAGAGACAAGGCTTCCCAGGGCACATAAAAGCATAGAGCCGCCGGCCGAAAGGATTTCACTCATTTCGCTTCCCTCTGTCTGAACCAAGGCAGTAATTTCTGACATATAATCAGGCATTTTTAATTCCAGCCACACTTGTGCTACAATAAACACAAGACTGAGACAGACAAATTCCCAATCTCTCTTTTTCAAATACTTACATATTCTTATCATATTGACCTCCTTGTTCATTATGGATCCATGGTACATCTCTTTTCTCAATTCAACCTCACCCCAACCTCAACTCAACCTCAACTTTTTCTTTCTTTAAAAACAAAAAACAGGCAGAAAAGTTATATTCTAAACTTTTCTGCCTGCTGCTGACCCCAAATATTTTTATCTATATCCATAATATTTATTCGGCCGGGACGGCTGGGAGGAAAATAGTGAAGGTAGTCCCTCTTCCGACTTTGCTGGACACTTCTATGGTTCCACGGTGGAGGTCAATAATCCGTTTTGCCAATGTCAGGCCCAGTCCATTGCCAATGCTTGCCCTGGATGTATCTGCCTGATAAAACTTCTCATAAACCCGTTTCAGAGTATCCTCATCCATACCTATGCCATTATCTGTGATGGAAACTTGTACCGCCCCAGGGCCCTCTTTTAGAATTACCCGTATTCTCCCCTGGTTTCGCACAAATTTTATAGCATTTCCCAAAATATTCTGCCAAGCTTGTGCGAGAAGTTCTTTGTTTCCAGTATAATCTATAGCGCAAAGATCAATATCTAAATCCAGCTCCTTCTCTGTCCAGGCGTGCTCAAACATCAAAACCACTTCCCTGAGCTGCTCGTCCAGGGAGTAACATTCCTTTTTCACTTCTGTCTCCTGATGTTCCAGGCGTGACAGTAAAAGGATGTTTCCTGTTAAATTAGACAGCCGCCGGGTATTGAACAAGATTCTGTCTGCATATAAGACACGTTTATCCTCGGGCAGGCCTTCATTTAGCAGAAGGGACGCATACCCTTCAATAGCAGAAAGAGGCGTTTTCAATTCATGAGATACGTTTTCCACAAAATCTTTCCGTAGAATTTCTGTATTTGCAAGCTCCCTGGCCATCACATTAAAATTATGGGTCATGGACCTCAATTCTGCCGCAGGAATATCTTCATTTATTTGGATCTGAAAATTTCCTCTCACTACTTCTTTGGTGGCCTCATCCAGGGACTGGATTACTTTCAGCGGCTGCCTCCCGATCCTATTGGCCAGAAATGTGCCTGACAAGATACATACAGCGCCAAAGGCAATCAGTCCTAGTTCCCGGCGGGGACTCTGGATGACGCCCAAATTTAACAGCAGGATCGTCAATAATACAGTGAGCAGTACCGCCACACTCAGGGTAATGAATACTATAAAGGAAAAAATAACTGTAATTTTAAATGAATGCCTACTCATGCTTCTTTGCCACCGCCTTATATCCTAATCCGCGAACAGTCACAATCTCAAAATCTGGATTACTTTTAAACTTTTCACGGAGGCGGCTGATATGCACATCTAACGTGTGGGAATCCGCATCAGATTCCGGCCCCCATATTTCATCCATAATCTGCCGCCTTGTAAAAATGCGGCCAAGTGCAGAGACCAGTTTAAACAGCAGGAAAAACTCCTTCTGTGGAAGCTCTGTGACAGATTCTTTCGTGTGTACCGTCAGTGTGTCACAGTTAAGCTCAGATGTACCCACCTGCACTTTCTTTTGGCTGACAATCTGGGAACGCCTAAGCAGCGCCTCCACTCTCCAGACCATCTCATTTACATCTATAGGCTTTACCATATAGTCGTCTGTACCAGCAAGAAAACCTTCTCTCTTATCTGATGCGTCCTCCTTCGCCGTAATAAGAAGAATTGGCATGGTATAGCCGTTCCTGCGGATTACCCTTGTCATTTCAAATCCATCCATCAGGGGCATCATCACATCTGAAATAACCAAATCCACAAAAGTATTCTCCATTATATCAAAAGCATCCATGCCATCCGTGGCCGGTATGGCCGTATATCCATTGTCTGACAATACCGTGCAGAACAGCTCCCGCAGCTCTTTGTCATCCTCCACTACTAAAATTTGAAACATTCGGCTTTTCCTCTATAATCATAAATAGCTAACGCAGTATCCCCTATTGGAAGTACTTTACGCCTGACTCAAAAATCTTTAAATCCTGCTCCCCATATATATTGACTGCCACAGAAGCATCCCGCCTCTCAGAGTGGGCCATTTTTCCAAGGACACGCCCATCTGGACTTGTAATCCCCTCAACCCCGCGGTAAGAACCGTTTACATTCCACTCCTCGCTCATGCTGGCCACGCCGCTAGGGTCACAGTACTGTGTTGCCACCTGTCCATTCCCGAATAGCCTATCCAGACACTCTGAATCTGCCACAAAACGCCCCTCCCCGTGTGAAGCTGGATTCGTATACACTTTGCCAAGCTCTGCACAGCGAAGCCAGGGAGATTTATTTGAAACCACCTTTGTATAAACCATCTTTGAAATATGACGGCCAATGGTATTATATGTCAGTGTGGGGGAATCTTCCTTCTGGCCTGTTATCTTTCCATAGGGCACAAGGCCCAGCTTAATCAGGGCCTGGAAACCATTACAGATTCCAAGGGCAAGGCCATCCCTCTCATTGAGCAGTTTTTCTACAGCCTCTTTAATCTTTGCATTCTGGAATGCTGTGGCAAAAAATTTTGCAGATCCGTCTGGCTCATCGCCTGCGCTGAAGCCTCCTGGGAACATAATTATCTGCGCCCCGGATATAGCTCTTTCAAACTCTCTCACAGAGTCACGGATGTCCTCTGGACCCATATTTTTAAATACCTTTGTGACTACCCGGGCGCCTGCGCGCTCAAAGGCCCTCTTACTGTCATACTCACAGTTTGTCCCGGGGAATACAGGAATAAAGACTGTGGGCAGGCCGATTTTGTGGCTGCATACATAGATATCCTGGGTATCATAAACTTTTTCCTCAAGGATTTCCTCACTGTCTGCGGAGGACTTTGTGGGGAATACCTTTTCCAGAGTTTTAACCCAGGCTGTCCTGGCCTCGTCAATTTTGACGACTGTATTTCCATAAGAGAATTTCCCGTCATCTGTCACCTCACCGATTAGTGTATACGTAATGCCCAGTTCAGCCACCTTGTCCGATGGCACCTCTGCCACAATGTCCCCAAATGCAGGAGCAAAAAGCTCTCTCTTGTCCATACTATGCTCTATTTTCAGGCCCAGTGCATTGCCAAAAGCCATCTTGCTGACTGCCGGGATTACCCCATGCCGATCCAACGCATAGGCAGAGACAATCCTGCCCTTACGTATATCCTCCGTAAACTTCCCATACTGCTCCATCAGCTGGCTGTACACAGGAAGGTCATATTCATCTCTGCTGGCCCTGAGCCAGATTAATTTATTTCCCGCCTGCTTCAGCTCTGGTGTAATTACATCTTTGTCTGTTGCCATGTCCACCGCAAAGGAAACCAGAGTGGGAGGCACATCAATATCCTGGAAGGTACCTGACATACTATCCTTACCGCCGATGGAAGGCAACCCAAATCCCAGCTGCGCCTGATATGCACCCAGCAGAGCCGCAAAGGGCTGGCTCCACCTCTTTGGATCCTCTGTCATCCTGCGGAAATATTCCTGGAAGGTAAAACGTATGTTCCTGTAATCACCCCCTGACGCCACAATTTTTGCCACAGATTCTACTACCGCATACACAGCGCCGTGATAAGGACTCCAGCTTGAGAGATAGGGGTCAAACCCAAAACTCATCATAGACACACTGTCTGTCCTGCCGGTTAAGACAGGAACTTTGGCAACCATAGCCTGTGTCTCTGTCATCTGGTATTTGCCGCCGTGGGGCATGAATACTGAACCTGCGCCGATAGAGCCGTCAAACATTTCCACAAGGCCCTTCTGGGAGCATACATTCAGATCGCCCAGTATGGACAGCCATTTCTCTCTTATGTCTCCAATCTCCCGGACGGCAAAAAGGCTTCCCTCCCTGTCCGGTATCTCTACTTCTACAGAAGTCTCCTGATGGGCCCCGTTGGTATCTAAAAAGGCCCGGGAAATATTCACAATTTCCTTTCCCCGCCACACAAGCACCAGCCTGGGAGACTCTGTCACAACTGCCACCTCCACGGCCTCTAAGTTTTCCTCTTTCGCATATGCCATAAAGCCGGCAACATCTTTGGGATCCACTACAACTGCCATCCTCTCCTGTGACTCAGAAATAGCGATCTCTGTCCCGTCAAGGCCGGCATACTTTTTAGGCACCTTATCTAAATCCACCCGCAGGCCGGCAGCCAGCTCGCCAATGGCAACCGATACGCCGCCTGCCCCAAAGTCGTTGCACTTTTTAATCAGCCTGCTTACTTCCTCCCGCCTGAATAGGCGCTGGATCTTACGTTCTGTAGGAGGATTCCCTTTCTGCACCTCTGCACCGCAAGTCTCTATGGATTCCTCAGTGTGTACTTTAGATGAGCCTGTGGCGCCGCCGCATCCATCCCGGCCTGTGCGTCCTCCCAGAAGGATAATGATGTCCCCGGGGTCAGAAGTTTCACGGATCACGGCCCGCCTGGGAGCTGCACCTAAGACGGCGCCTATCTCCATGCGTTTCGCCACATAATCAGGATGGTATATCTCCTTCACGGCCCCTGTAGCCAACCCAATCTGATTGCCATAGGAACTATAGCCGGCTGCCGCACCGCGAACCAGCTTTTTCTGGGGCAGCTTTCCTTTCATCGTCTCCCTCACAGGGACAGTGGGATCTGCCGCACCTGTCACCCGCATTGCCTGATAGACGTAAGTACGCCCGGAGAGAGGATCCCGGATTGCCCCGCCCAGGCAAGTAGCCGCGCCGCCAAAGGGTTCAATCTCAGTAGGATGGTTATGGGTCTCATTCTTAAAATTAATCAGCCACTCCTCTGTCACTTCATCCACCTGAATAGGGACCACAATACTGCAGGCATTGATCTCCTCTGATTCTTCCTGATCCTGGAGTTTCCCTTCCTTTTTCAGTTTCCGCATAGCCATAAGTGCCAGATCCATCAGGCAGATAAACTTATCCTTTCTGCCTGCAAAAATTTCACTGTGGTCTTTCAGATACTGCCTGTACGTATTTTCGATTGGGACTTTATAATCTCCCTCGCCAAATGTAACATCTTTTAATTCAGTGGAGAATGTGGTGTGGCGGCAGTGATCTGACCAATATGTGTCAAGGACACGGATCTCCGTCATTGTGGGATCCCTGTGTTCTTCTCCTCTATAATAATTCTGGATATGAAGAAAATCTCTGAAAGTCATGGCAAGGCCCAGGGAATCATACAGCTCCTCTAACTCCCTTTCAGACATCTCCCTGAATTTCTCGAATATAGGGATATCCGCAGGCTCTTCAAACTCTGTCACCAACGTATCTGGCTTTTCCATGCCAGTCTCCCTGGAATCTACAGGATTGATACAGTGGCTTTTGACAGCCTCCTGCTCGGCCTCTGTCAGTCCCCCCTCTATCACATAGGTAACAGCCGTTTTTATGACAGGCTTTTCATCCTCCTTTATAAACTGCACACACTGTTCAGCAGAATCTGCCCTCTGGTCAAATTGGCCTGGGAGGTATTCTACGGAGAATATATAGTCCCCCTCCCCTGACGGGAAATTCTCTCTGTAGAGTATATCCACCGGCGGCTCTGCAAACACACCAGCGCAGGCCTTCTCAAAAGTAGCTTCTGAAATACCCTCCACATCGTAACGGATCAGCATCCTCACATTTGAAATGCCTGAAATACCAAGGTAATGCTGAATCTCATGGCAAAGTTCCCTCGCCTGGACAGCAAATTCTGGCTTCTTCTCCACATAAACACGCTTTACACTACTCATAATTGGTCTCCTTTACATTTTATTCCCGCAGGACAGCATACCAAACAGATATTCCCCCAAGGACACTTTATGGTATGCCTGCACGTATCACTTGGATGCTTCTGCGTATATGTTCTCACTTTCTTATATCATCCTACCATATTCCCAATCATTAGTATAATTAATATACCTTAAGTTACTCATTAGTTTTTTTAATATTTGTTTTCCTTCTCCAAACCACACTTACAGCCAGCAACACAGCCAGCCCCACTCCAAAGATGGCTCCGATCCTGGCCACCATATCAGCAAACAGCCCTTCAGGCAGCATCCGGATCATATAATCCTGCGCAGGGTCAAAAATCCACAGATCATTGGTAAAGAAAATCTCATGGAATTTTGTAAAGGCAGCTGTAAAGTCTCTGGAAAAAGCAAATGCCAGCAGCACGCCCGCCACTGCTGTCAGGGCCACCGCCGCCTGGAAGGCCCTGGGTATTACATATTTCCAATCCATTCTGCAGCCTGCCAGGGCCAAAAGGCAGATAAGCAGAACCACAAAGGCCCCCACCCTGAGCTTCAGGCCCCCCAGGAAAAGCGCCTGCACATCTGCCATATGCAGCCTGTCCTGCTCATTAAAAAAATCTTGTTCTTTTCCCTCCACAGTCGTGATTACCTCTAAAGCCTCCCGGTCCCCTTTCAGATAGGCCATCATCTCGTGGGTGACGTACATCACATCCTCCATATTCATATCCAGTTCCGAGAGCACCCCATACTTTTCATATTCTTTTTGATAAAACCCGAAGTCGGCATACATAGCTGCCTGAAAACTTGTAATCAGAAGGATCACAACCACCGAAAGGGATAAAAGTATCCCGAATACCCACTGCAATTTTTTCATATTTGTCCCCTCTCTTCCAAACACAAAACCACCCGTGTTTAAAAGAGGCAAATCAACATAAAAAATGATCTGCTTACTTTTCCTTTCTTTCCTTAATCCAAATCCCCGTTTCCATATATTCCCGTGCGGTCCGTAAAAAAGTCGGATGGCCTTTAGAACGCAAGATGGGAATAGTTTTATTCTACCATAAACCTGATTGTAATTCATCTTTAATTGCTTTATAATACAAACATCACTTTTTAAGGGGACAATCATGGATATAAACTATGAATTATATAAAGTATTTTATCATGTAGCCGCAACCTTGAGTTTTTCGGAAGCATCCAAACGGCTTTTTATTTCACAGTCAGCAGTCAGCCAGTCTATCAAAACACTGGAACGGAAACTGGACCAGGTTCTTTTTATACGGAGCACCAAAAGAGTCCAGCTTACGCCAGAGGGCGAAATTTTGCTGCGCCACATCGAGCCTGCCATGGATCTCATAAAACGAGGTGAAAGCCAGCTCCTGGATGCCTCCTCAACAGGAGGCCAGATCCGCATCGGGGCCAGCGATACTATCTGCCGTTATTTCCTGGTCCCTTATCTCGGGAGGTTCCATAAGGCCTTTCCAAATGCACATATAAAGGTAATTAACCAGACCTCTATCAAATGTGTAGAGCTGCTGGAAACCGGGCAGGTAGATTTAATCGTGGTCAATTATCCGAATAACTATCTGAGCAATGTTTCTTCTATAAAGAAAATTAAAACCTTCCGGGACGTCTTTATCGCCAACCATACTTTCCAGGCACTTAAGAATAAAAAGCTGACATATAAGCAGCTCTCCCAATATCCCATCCTCATGCTGGACCGCCACAGTACGACAAGCGAGTTCCTGCACCGCCTCTTTCAGCAGCACCAGCTTGATCTTGTCCCCGAGATAGAGCTTACAAGCAATGACCTGCTCATTGATATGGCCCGGATAGGGCTTGGGATTGCATTTATTCCTGACTACTGCCTCCTTGACAGTCCCAAAGACTTATTCATTGTCGAAACACAGGAGGAACTTCCTGCCCGGGATCTAGTAATTGCCTGTAATGAGCATATTCCCCTTTCCAGGACTGCTGCAGAATTTTTAAATTATTTTTAATCTTCTTACTAAAATCTGGGGCCAGTATATTTCCAGGATGGATATCATATAGGAAGCTCTCCTGCGCTGGATTCATCCCAGAATTCTTCCAGTTGGCCCCTCAGTGTCTCCAGCTGGCAGACCTTGTATCCACTCCATTCCCTGGGAAAAATCTCCTGGTACTGCCTGCCCATAAAACGTTCATCCAGGAGTACAATAATCCCTCTGTCATACTCTGTCCTGATGACCCGCCCCGCAGACTGCAGCACTTTGTTCATCCCCGGATAGAGATAGGCATAGTCAAATCCCTTCATCCCTCTGCTGTCAAAGTACTGTTTCACTATCTCCCGGTCATTACAGACTTGTGGAAGTCCGGTGCCCGCAATCACGGCTCCGATCAGCCGGTCCTTTGCCAAGTCAATGCCCTCTGAAAAAACGCCTCCCATGACACAGAACCCTACCAGGCTGTTTTGGCGCTCCTCCTCAAAATTCTCCAGAAATATCTCCCTGGCTTCCTCATTCATATACTGGGACTGGACTATACATTCTATGTCCCCTACATCCCCGGCAGCCTTCTGAAAATATTCATATACATCCTCCATAAGACGGTAGGAGGGAAAGAAAACCATATAGTTCCCTTTCCTGGCTTCCACAACTAAAAGAATATATCTGGAAAACTTTTCATACATGGTGCGCCCCCGCCTGGTATACTTAGTACTGACATCATTTCCCAACAAAAGCAGCCGGTTTTGGGCCGGAAATGAAGATTTCGCATATACGGCATAATCATCGTCCTGTGCACTGAGCAGATTTTTATAATAGTGGATAGGCAGCAGCGTGGCAGAAAAAAATATGGTGCTGTTCCCCTGATCTAAGTAAGACTTTAAGTTCACCGACGGATTCACGCAGAGAAGCCGCACTTTAAACCTCCCATCTCCCTCCAGCTCTGTATAAACCATATAATTTTCGTCCAGAATATCGTGGATATTCAAAAAATCCCGCACCCCAAAATAAAACCCAAGCACTGCCTCCCTCTTCTCCTCATCCTGCACTTCCTCCAAATATTCTTCGGTTTTTGACATAACATTAATTAATTTTAAGGCCACATGGGACACACTGTCTAAAACCTGGTAATTCTCACATTCCCTTTTCAGGGAGAGGAGCTGCTTATTGCATTCTTCAAGGCATTTCGCCAGGCCGGGGGAATCGGATCTGACAAGCCGCTTTATCTCCAGCACATCTTCTTTATATAGAGAGGCACTGTACATCTGCCTTCCCCGCTCTACCAGATTATGGGCCTCGTCAATCAGGAACAAGTACTCTCCCCTGCCTCCTTCAGAGAAAAATCTTCTCAAATGTGCATTTGGGTCAAATACATAATTATAATCACAGATAACGGCATCCGACCAGAGGGCCACGTCCAGCGCCATCTCGTAAGGGCAGACCTGGTATTTCCTGGCCTGCTTTACTAATGCCTCCCGGCCCATGTCATCCGTGTGGGTGATCATGTCAAAGACAGCTTCATTGACCCTGTCATAATGCCCTTTCGCAAAGGGGCAGCTATCCGGGTTACATAGCGTCTCTTCTAAAAAGCAGATCTTTTCCTTAGCCGTCAGGGTAATGACTTTGAAACAGAGTTTCTGCTTCTTCAGAATCTGGAATGCCTGCTCTGCCACTGTCCTCGTAATTGTCCTGGCAGTCAGATAAAAGAGTCCCTCCCCTAAACCTTCCCCCACGGCCCTCACCGCGGGAAAAAGGGTTGCCATGGTTTTGCCCGCACCAGTTGGAGCCTGGATAAAAAGTTTCTTCTTTCTGAGGATTGTCTTATAAACAGAGGCAACCAGCTCCCTCTGCCCCTCTCTATATTCAAAAGGGAACTGTACTTCTCTGATAGATGCATCCCTCTTCTTCCGCCACTGGATCTGAAAACGGGCCCATTTTTCATAACTATTTATGAGGGATACAAACCACTCTTTTAACTCTCCATAGGACAACTTAAAGAGGAATCTTTTCAACTCCTCAGTCTCCATCTGGCAGTATGTCATCTGGACATTGATTTCTTTCAGGCCATTTTGTTCTGCATAGATATAAGCATAACATTTGGCCTGTGCAAGATGAACCGCATTAGGTTCCTCCATATGCTCCAGTCCCCGAAGGGTCCCTTTAATTTCATCAATTGTGGTGCCTTCTTCATCTTCTATGACGCCATCTGCCCTTCCCTCCACCTGGATAATAAATTCACTGCATGGCATCTGAATCTTCATAAAAACTTCAGCACAATAAGCAGAACCCATCCGCCTCTGGATCCTGCGGTGAATTCTGCTCCCCTGGTGCATGGCATCCATATCCATGGCACCCGCCCTTCTGTTGTCTATATCCCCACTTTGGAGGATAAATTCTACCAGATTCCTGACAGATATCCGTATTACTTCTTTTTCTTCCATATGTGTCATTATACCCTGGCAGCCGGAAAAACGCCACTCTTAAATTAACACTGTGAACTGGATATAATTCTCCCCTTCAATCTCCTCCTGGCCTACGGTAATTTCCCCACCGGCCTTCTCAGCAAGGGATTTTGCCCTGTACAGTCCCAGTCCCCTCCCCTGGAAGCCATGATCCTTGGTAGAATAGCCTTTTTCAAAGAAGCGCCCAATCTCCTCAAAAGAAACTCTGCTATGCCTGTTCAGTATCTGAAAATACAGATGGTCCTGCCTAGAATCCAGAATCATGCGTACTTTACCCCGGCCCGCCAAAGTCTGGGACATATCCCCGCTGCTGTCCAGACAAGCCTCATATGCATTGTCCACCAGCACTCCCACAATCTCTATCAGGCTGTGCTCGGAAACTCTGGATATAATCTCCCTATTTAAAACCTGGATCTGTGTGTCTGCCTGCTCCCCCATGCCCACGATCTTACTGTACAAAAAGCCGGCCAGTACTTTGTCGCTGATCCTCAGCAGCGGCAGATACTGATTCATGCCTTCGTGCCGGACTTCCCTGATATATGCAGACTGCTGTCTGACCAGCCCTTCATAAGAATCTACAGTCAGATGCATGTTCAATATAGCATTGAGATGGTTATCGAACTCATGCTGTTTTGCACGTATTTCTTTAACCAACTCCTCAAGAGGATGGATATAGAGCCGGTACATTTTCAGCTCGTTCTCCTGCTCCTTTATAATATCGCTGTTCACCTTCCAGTCAATTGTGCCCCATATGATGACTGCCAGAAACAACAGAAACACAATCATCATCTTCACATCCAGAGTCCCGCTGACTTTCAGGTCAATGGCTAGATATACAGCTATCACAAGAGACAGGAAACAAAAGATCCTGTACAATGCCCTCCTGACCGATTTATCCATTCAAAAGCCTCCTGACCTCCCCTTTATAAGTAACGCCAATATCAATCTTCTCCTCATACCCCTCTGCCTGTATCATCTGGTTTACCATGTCATAATATATTACATAATTTTTATTGATTACATACATTCTATGGCATTGAAAAAATTCCTGCTTTGGCAGCCTGTCCAGCAGCTGCCGTATAGACAAATAAGGCACATTCATCTGCTCCTGGCGCATGCAGATGCATACGCCCCGGGGAATAGCCCGTATAAATACAATGTCCTCACAGAATATTTTATAGTTAATACCATCTTTTTTCACAACAATGTACGGTTTCTCCTCCGCCCTGGCATGGGCAAGCACCTTTCTTGTGACTGCCTCCACTTCCCCGGCCTCATAAGGCTTCAGTATATATTGGTAACAATGAACTTTCCTATAGGCATCCATTTCCAGTGAGGCAACAGAAGTCAGCATCACAATAGGAGTAAATTCATACTCATCAATACGGCGCACCTCCTCAGCAAATACCAGTCCTGATGCATCCTCTGCCTGACATATATTCAGGTTTACATCCAGTAAAAACAAGTCGAAAGTAGTCGTGCCATTTAAAAGCAGCCTGGCTTCTGCCAGGCTTTCCGCTTCTTTCACCGCCACATGGCCGGATATGGCACAGAGCATACTTACCAGCGCTTCTCTGCTGGCCCTGTCATCTTCCAATACTAATATTTCTGCCATAATCTGCTCCATCTGCCTGCCAATGCTTGGCATTTTCTTTCTTATTCGTGGGTTTCATGACGGGCAACTTCTGCAATCGTCTTGGTCAGTCCGGCAATTGACTGAAGCTCGGACGGGATGATGATCTTCGTGGCCTTGCCGTCAGCCGCCTTTGCAAATGCCTCAAGGCTCTTGATTGTGAGCACTGCCTCATCCGCGCCGGCCTCCTTGATAAACTCAATACCCTCGGCGGTTGCCCTCTGTACAGACCGTATGGCCTCCGCCTGTCCTTCAGCTTCCTTAATCCGTCTCTGTTTCTCGGCCTCTGCCTTTAAAATGGCTGCCTGTTTGGATGCCTCGGCTTCCAGGATTACAGACTCTTTCTCGCCTTCTGCAACAAGGATGGTAGACTTTTTCTCACCCTCTGCCCTCAAAATTGCCTCTCTTCGTTCCCGCTCTGCTTTCATCTGTTTCTCCATAGCATCCTGAATGGCTTTTGGAGGCATAATATTTTTCAGCTCCACACGGTTCACCTTGATTCCCCAGGGATCTGTTGCAATATCAAGGGAAGTCCTCATCTTAGAGTTGATGGTCTCCCTGGATGTAAGGGTCTCATCTAATTCCAGGTCACCAATAATATTACGCAGCGTCGTAGCCGTCAGATTCTCAATAGCAGAAAGGGGGCGTTCCACGCCATATGCATACTGCTTTGGGTCTGTTATCTGGAAAAATACAACTGTGTCAATCTGCATGGTTACATTGTCCTTAGTGATCACTGCCTGTGGCTCAAAATCTACAACCTGCTCCTTCAATGACACCTTTTTGGCAACCTTGTCAATCAGCGGAATCTTAAAGTGCAGTCCCACACCCCAGGTGTCCTTATACCCACCAAGCCTCTCCAGTATATATGCATGTGCCTGTGGCACGATCCTGATATTTGAAACTAGGATCAAAAGTATAATTATCAAAAGCGTAAACCCTATCCAAAGTCCCATTTTTATTCCTCCTCATACTTCTTTACTATCAGCTTTACACCGGATATACTGACTACCTTTGCCAGCGCTCCCGGCTCCAATGTCTCCTCATCACTTTCGGCCCTTGCCGTCCATTCCAGTCCGTTGACAACCGCCGTCCCTGTCTGGGCCAGATTATCCACTGTCTCTGTAACCCTGACGACCTTACCGATCACCCCCTCATAATTCGTCTTCTCATGGTGGGAGTTTATGTATTTTACCGCAAAAGGCCGGGTAAAAAACAACAGTAAGAATGAGACTATAAAAAATGCTCCTATCTGCCATACAAGGTTCAGCCCTGCAATGTTCAAAAGCAATGCCGCCAGTGCACCGCCAGCCAGCCAGACCGATGTCAGCCCGACTGTAATAATTTCAACGACCAGAAAAACAATCAGCAGTCCAAGCCATACAAAAGCTTCTCTCTCCATTTTTCTCCCTTCTCTCGATTTTAATTTCACCAGGTGCACCTTGCAGAAACAATGTCTGCCAATGCAGGGGGCCCGGGTGGCTTTTAAGCCAACAAAGGGGCGTCCTTTGCCTCCGTCTGCCGCCTCCCCCCCTCTGATGATATTTATATGTTAATCTGGTTTTGCTTATTATACAATACTTTTTGCGTGAATGCAGCGTTTTCCTGCTTCAGTGAAATCCCGGGCCCTATAGACTGCCGGCAAGCCGTAAATTCTGTCATATCCTCCCTGAAACGAATGGGGAGATGGGACCTTTGGAGGGCAGGGTTCTCTCTCTCCTGAATGGAAATGGCACTTAAGAACCCTTTCCACATACGTTCAAACTCACATTCCTTCTCAGATACTTTTTCTGCTGCGTTTACATCTAATTCCCCGCCAGTGATCAATATCCATCCTTTTTTGGCCTGGTGGACAAGGAACATCCTGTGTGTTTTATCATATATCATCCAATTCTCCAAAGGCAGCCTGTCAGCGAAATGGTCTGCTATACATGTCAGTACCTGTCCCTTGGGAGTAATCTCTGACAGCAGGACTCTATTCTCAAGCTCTCTGAACCTGATGAATTCAGTAAATAGATGGGCCTCATTTATCACACTGCGGCTAAGCTCAAATACTTTCGCCACATGGGGGTTGCTTAAATGCTCCATAATCCTGCGGCTGTTATGGATCTTCCTTGATGCAAGCATGGCCTGGTATACTGCATCCGCCTTCATGGCATCATCAGCCAGGAGCGCGTGATAAATATCTTTGTATACGCCGCTGCCAAGATTCTTCTTAATCAGGCGTTCCACTGCAGAGGATTTCCGCCCCTCTTCCCGCACCTCATGGTATTCGCAGAATAGTTGGGGCGCTGCCATGCCGCTCAGTGCAATCCCAGCATCGCCGTCCCTGTTTTCCTTCCATGCATCATAAATCGCTGAAAAAATCCCTGTCACTGTATCACTGCAGATATAGATCTGTCTCATAGTGTTCCTTCTTTCATCCAATTATATTCTTCACCTGTCCTTCCCGGAAATTCACATCGTCAAACAGGGACAGCTGCCTGTATGTCATGCCTGCCACAGAATCAGGCAGCCTCTCCTTTGTATTCAGCAGGTTCCTCAGTATGTAGTCCTCCTCTAATTTTGTCCGGTACATCATCCTTCCGCCACATGTCAGGAAATACAGGGCACGTTTGAGCACAACTCCCATTTTCTTCAAATCCTCGAATTTAAGCGCCCCCATCCTTCGCGCCTTTACAATCCGTAAGGCCGACTTATATCCAATCCCCGGCACCCGCAGCAATGTATTATAATCTGCCTGATTCACCTCCACCGGAAAAAATTCCAGATGCTTCAAGGCCCAGTCACACTTCGGGTCAAGAAATATATTAAAATTGGGGTTCTCCTCATCCAAAAGTTCCCTGGCCTCAAATCTATAATACCTAAGAAGCCAGTCCGCCTGGTACAGCCTGTGCTCACGCAGAAGCGGGGGCCCCTCATCCCTCCTGGCAGGGAGCGCTGAATCGTCATTCACAGCTATAAAGGCAGAATAGAATACACGTTTTAATTCAAATTTCCTGTAAAGAGATTCTGCTACATTAAGTATCTGAAAATCTGTCTCTAAGGTAGCGCCGATAATCATCTGGGTACTCTGGCCCGCCGGGACAAACCTGGGCGCCTTTTTATAAAGCATGATTTCTTTCTTATTGTCATTGTGCTTCTGCTGTACAAGCCTCATGGGGGACAGGATATTCTTCCTGCTCTTGTGGGGCGCTAAAAGCCGCAGGCCCTCTGCCGTGGGAAGTTCCAGGTTCACGCTCATCCTATCTGCCAAAAACCCTACCCTCTCAACCATATCCTGGGCAGCCCCGGGAATCGCCTTCACATGGATATATCCCTGAAAGTTATGCTCATGGCGCAGCTTATACAGCGCCGCATATATCAATTCCATTGTATAGTCAGGACTTTTCAAAACCCCTGAGCTTAGAAACAGTCCTTCTATATAATTCCGTCTGTAAAACTCCATTGTCAGCGTACAGATCTCATCCGGAGTAAAGGAAGTCCTCGCCACGTCATTGGAGGATCTGTTGATACAGTATTTACAGTCAAAAATGCATTCATTCGTAAACAAAATCTTCAGCAGGGAAATACACCTTCCATCTGCAGAAAAGCTATGGCATATCCCTGCCTTATGGCAGTTCCCCATGCCAGTGCCATCGCCCTGCCTGTCCACGCCGCTTGAAGTACATGCCACATCGTATTTTGCCGCATCACTTAGGATCTGCAGTTTATCATAAATTGACATCTGTTCGTGAATGACTCCAGACATCCTATCTACACTTCCTTTCTTCCGGTTCCAGGAGTCCCCCTCCCGCCCTTTCCTTTCAGAACATATGTTCTACATTATGATACCACATTTTTTTATCCAAATCAAGGGCTATCCAGACTGATCCCAAGATTTATTCCACAGGCAACAAGCCAAGGAGACATACCTGCATGTCCCCTTGGCAGCTGCCGCCAGGGTCTAATACTATGATGCTTGCACCGCTGCTAGTTTGACGCTCCATCTCCTTGCATTGGGATCTTTGCCCCGTCTATTTACATATCTGTGGATCCCCCTGTATAAATACTCTGTATCTTAGCTTTGGCCTCTTCAACTTCGGCCTGGTCCGGCTCTATAACTGAAAGCAGTTCCCCGGGCATGGAAAATGTTTCTGCATACATGCTCGTCCCTCCGGGCGTGTAAGACGTAACCTCCCACTGGGCCATATCAGCCAACTGCATTTTTACGAGAGATGCCAGCTGTTCATTTGGCATATTTGTCTCAATACTTCCCTCTATGCCTTTTAATACCTTCCTGTAATTTTTCAGCATGGACCCGGAGGCACATTTCTGTATCATGGCCCGCACTACCTCCATCTGGTTCTTGGCCCTCTGGTAATCTCCCTCCTGAAAGCTGTATCTCTCTCTGGCAAAAATAAGGGCCTCCTCCCCAGTAAGATGATTTTGCCCTGCTGTAAATTCTCCGGCGCCCGGTACTGTAAAACTATAATCTGAATTTACGTCAACCCCTCCCAGAGCGTCAATCACTTCTACGAACCCCGTAAAATTTATTTTCAGGTAATAATCCACCTGTATATCATACAATCTCTGGAGTGCGTCCACAGACGCATCCACCCCGTACACCCCAGCATGGGTCAGCTTATCCTTTGCCCCGCCAGTAACCGCATATTCTATATAATAATCTCTTGGGGTGGATAGAAGCAGAATTTTTTTTGTACGAATATTTACAACCGCCAAAATATTCACATCACTTCTGGAACGTGCGGCGGCACTGCCATAAGTATCTATGCCGCTCAAATACATAATAAATGTCTCTGGCACATCTTTCGGAATTACAATGCGGTTCTCCTCCTCTGCCTGATGCTCCACTGCCGCAACCCTGCGGAGACCTTCTGACGCCCAGCCGTACCCTTCAACATCGGCTGCCATACTTAAATAGACATCCCCCAGAACCACCGCCTGAATCTTTCCCTCCCTCAGATCATCCAACATGGCAAACCCTGTTTCATATTCTCTGATATCCAGGGGACCTCCAATATTTTTTTCCAGATCCTCTATTGTCTTTTTTACATTCTTATATTCTGCCTCCCCTGCAGAGGCCCCGCTGACAGCAGCAATCTGATAGTCTGCAATGTCCTCCTCAGTTTGGGCCGGATCCTCTTGCATCACATAAACAGAAATAATATCCGCGGGCAGATCCGCCTCTGTCACTTTATCAATAGCCTGCCAGGTCATCTGGATATAATTAAATCCTGTAAGACAGGCCGCGGTCAAGACAAGCATTAATAGTGCCCCTATTGGGGATGTGGCAGGGCGCCTGAATAATATGGCTGCCAGAACTCCCAGCAGGGCCAGGGACACCCCTGCATATACGATGTATTTAACCGGAAAGATATTCAGTCTTATACAATATATGGCCAGACAGGCTGCTGATACTGCATACACCGCCACCAGTATAGGGCCAATCCATTTATTAATAAAAAATTTCTTTTGTTTATCCATCTCAGTAACTCTTCTCCTATCAGCCAGCCTCCATCAGTTTCCCACAGAGGCAAAATTTTTACAGGCATACATACTCCTGCCCTGATATTAAAGTTCCCCAATCTTTTACTGAATATAACATTTTATTTTTCAATCCTGTCTTACGGGAAGCAAAGACGGCGCCTGCCGTGCAATATAACTGCACGGCAGGCGCCGTTCCTTAAGTTATTTAATTATTGGGGGTTCAGGCCATAAATATGCCTGATGGACAAACACCTTCTGGAATATAAAAACTCACTTTCTAGTCGCACTCCCTAATCTTATTTCTAAGAGGAAGTACCATGGAAGGTGACACAGACAGCTCATCTAGTCCCATCTTTAAAAATTCCTCCGTCAGTTCCAGATCTGCCCCCAGCTCGCCGCAGATCCCTATCCATTTGCCCTCAGCATGTGCGTTGTCAGCGGCCATCTTAATCATAGCCAGCACGGCAGGATGATGGGGATCATAAAATTCATCCAATTTAGAGTTCTGCCTGTCAATGGCCAGCGTATACTGAGTCAGGTCGTTCGTACCCACACTGAAGAAATCTACCTCTTTGGCAAGCTCACGGCTGATCATAACAGAAGCCGGCGTCTCTATCATAACGCCTAGTTCAACATCCTCTTTGTAAGGGATTCCCTCCTCCTTCAGTCCCGCCAGTACCTCTGCAATAATTTCTTTAATTTTATGGATCTCGCTGACAGATATAATCATAGGAAACATAATAGAAATATTTCCATATACGGCTGCTCTGTACAAAGCACGCAGCTGAGTCTTAAAAATCTCCGTCCTGGTCAGGCAAATTCGGATGGCACGGTAACCCAGCGCCGGGTTCTCTTCCTTATCTAACCCAAAATAATCCACCTGCTTGTCTGCCCCAATATCCAGGGTACGGATAATCACCTTCTTGCCGGCCATATTCTCTGCAACCTGTTTATATACGGCAAACTGCTGCTCCTCTGTGGGAAAATTATCATTTTCCAAATATAAAAATTCACTTCGGAATAATCCGATGCCGCCTGCGTCATTCTTCAGGACAGCCCCAACATCTGAGGCATCGCCTATATTTGCGTAGACATTGATCTTCTGGCCGCTCTTCGTCACATTTTCCTTGCCTTTAAGCTGCTCCAGAAGGGCGCGCTGTTCCAGGTCTTTCTCGCGCTTCTTCTGCATCACGGCCAGAGTCTCCTCATCGGGGTCAATATATAATTCACCTGTAAAACCATCTATGACAGCCATCTGCCCGTCACACTCCTGGCTTAATTCCTCCCCAAGGCCAATAACAGCAGGAATATTCATAGTTCTGGCCAATATAGCGGTATGGGAGTTGGAGGAACCGTACATTGTGGCAAAGCCAAGCACCTTGCTCTTATCCAGCTGTACAGTCTCACTGGGAGCCAGGTCATCCGCCGCAATGATACACGGCTCATCAGTCTGGCAAATACCGCCGCCTGTCCCACATAAAATATCCAGGACCCTCTCAGACACATCCTTTACATCCGCCGCCCGCCCCTGCATATATGCATCATCCATAGAGGCAAACATGTGGGCAAAATTATCTGCCGTGGTGGCCACTGCAAACTCAGCATTTACCTCCTGTGTACGGATAATATTCTCGATAGATTCAATATAATCCAAATCCTCCAGCATCATCTGGTGGATCTCAAAAATCATGGCATTGGCCTCTCCCACATCCTCTAAAGATTTGTTATAGAGATCCTTGAGCTGTTCAACCGCCTCTGCCTTCGCATCGTGAAAACGTGTACATTCTGCTTCCACGTCGTCTACATGCGTACGTTTAATTACCTTTTGCTTCCTTTTATAAAAAGAAAGCTTTCCTATGGATACACCACCGAATACGCTTTTGCCTTTAATTGTAATCATAATACCTTCCCTGAAATCATCGAATTATAAGTTTTCCTTAAAAAATGCCTCTAATTCTTTAATTGCTGTATCTTCATCTTCACCGTCAGCAGTCATTACAACCTCTTCGCCAGTCTTGACGCCCAGTCCCATCACACCAAAAATTCTTTTAGCGTCTGCGGTCTTTTCCCCTTTGCCGATTTTAATATCAGATTTATAGCCTGCTGCCTGCTTAACCAATAACCCTGCAGGCCTTGCATGGATCCCTTCTGGATCTGTCACAACATATTTAAACTCTTTCATACTACTTTTGTCCTCCTGTTTTATATTTTAACTTAGTATATACCATATTAGATACTTTTTCAATTGCTTAAGAATTATTTAATTTCACTTTGTCCAGGGGATCATGATGTAAAAAGCGGTGTTGACAGATAGCGCTCTCCTGTATCCGGCAGCAGTGCAACAATCGTTTTGCCTTCATTTTCAGGCTGTTTTGCAGTTTCAATAGCCGTATGGAGTGCAGCTCCAGATGAAATCCCTACAAGAATCCCCTCTCTCCTGGCCAGCAGCCTGGCTGCCCCATATGCCTCCTCTTCCTTTACCTTAAAAATACTGTCGTAGACTTTTGTATCCAAAATCTTCGGGACAAAACCGGCTCCAATTCCCTGGATTCCGTGGGGGCCTGGTTTATCCCCTGAGAGCACGGCGGACCCTGCAGGCTCCACGGCGATTATCTGTACACTTTCTTTTTTCCCCTTCAGGTAGTTCCCTGTACCTGTGACTGTCCCCCCAGTCCCTACGCCTGCAATAAAAATATCTATCTTCCCATCTGTATCATCCCATATTTCGGGCCCGGTAGTTTCCATATGGACCTTAGGGTTGGCGCTATTTACAAACTGTCCCAGTACAACCGCATCCTCACGCTCTTTCACAAGTTCCTCTGCTTTTGCTATTGCCCCATTCATCCCCTTAGAACCCTCAGTCAGTACAATTTCTGCGCCATATCCAAGCAAAAGTTTGCGGCGCTCCACACTCATTGTCTCGGGCATCACAAAAACGGCTTTATATCCCTTGGCTGCCGCGGCGGCTGCCAGCCCTATGCCCGTATTTCCGCTGGTAGGCTCCACAAGAGTGGCTCCCGGCTTAATAAGGCCCCTGCTTTCAGCATCCTCAATCATACTTAGGGCAACTCTGTCTTTGACGCTGCCTGCGGGATTAAAATACTCCAGTTTCACTAGAACCTTTGCTTTTAACCCCAGCTCCTTCTCAATATTTGCCACCTCCAGCATAGGTGTCCTGCCTATTAACTCTGTTATACTTTTATATACCATATCCTCATTACCTCCTACTTATTATATAATACCATGTTAAAGCTAAAAAATACGTTCACCTTTTTTGACATAATCCCCTGTGAGGGCAGACATGATCGGGCGCCCCTTTGGGTGTAAAAATGTAAAAACATAGAATACTTTGCGTGCAGCGGACATCTCCATAAAATATACTACGGCAAGGCAGCGTATAACGCATGGCTGCCTTGCCGGGGCACTTTTATCCTTATCCCTTATAGGATAATGCCTGTTCTAAATCATACAGAATATCATCGA
Organism: Luxibacter massiliensis; assembly: GCF_900604355.1. Lineage (NCBI taxonomy): Bacteria > Bacillati > Bacillota > Clostridia > Lachnospirales > Lachnospiraceae > Luxibacter > Luxibacter massiliensis. The sequence goes on from NZ_UWOE01000001.1 coordinate 2,038,653, forward strand.
TGTGCTCCGTTCCAATAGAAAGCCTTACTGAGTTAGGCTTGATCCCTGAAGCTGAAAGTTCCTCCGGGGTCATCTGGGAATGGGTCGTACTGGCAGGATGGATAACCAGCGATTTCACATCTGCCACGTTCGCCAGCAAGGAAAAAATTTCCAGCCTGTCAATAAAATCCTTTGCATCCTGCTCCGTTCCCTTGACCTCAAAAGTAAAAATAGATGCCCCTCCTTTCGGGAAGTATTCCTGATACAATTTATGATAAGGGCTATCGGGCAGTGAAGGATGGTTCACCCTCTCTACCCTGGGATGGTTATTCAAAAACTCTACCACCTTCCGAGTATTCTCTACATGCCTCTCTACCCTCAGTGATAAGGTTTCTAATCCCTGCAGGAACAAGAAAGCATGGAGGGGAGCCATGGTGGCGCCAGTATCCCGAAGCAAAACTGCGCGGATCCTAGTTACAAAAGCCGCCCCCGCTGCAGCCTGGCAGAAGCGCACACCGTGGTAACTGGGATCCGGCTCTGACAGCTGTGGATATTTCCCAGATGCCTCCCAGTCAAACTTTCCGCTCTCAATTATGACGCCGCCCAGCGCAGTCCCATGCCCACCGATAAACTTGGTAGCTGAATGTACTACAATATCTGCGCCATACTCAAAGGGCCGCAGGAGATAGGGGGTCGCAAAAGTGCTGTCAACCACAAGGACAATGCCGTGTCTGTGGGCGATATCAGCCACTTTGCGTATGTCTGCCAGATTCGCATTTGGATTTCCTATGGCTTCTATAAAAATAGCTTTTGTGTTTTCTTTGACCGCCTCCTCAAAGGCCCCCTCCTGGTCAGGATCTACAAAGGTCGTTGTTATCCCCTGTTCAGGCAGGGTATGCTCTAATAAGTTATAGCTGCCCCCATAAATATATTTAGAGGCCACGATATGTTCCCCATTCCTGGCCAGATTCTGGAACGTGTAGGTAATGGCAGCTGCGCCGGAAGCCACGCCTAATGCCGCTGTGCCGCCCTCAAGAGCCGCTATGCGTTTTTCAAATACATCCTGGGTGCTGTTTGTCAGCCTTCCATATATATTCCCCGGGTCGGCAAGCCCGAATCTGTCTGCTGCATGCTGGCAGTCACGAAACACATAAGACGTTGTCTGGTATATGGGGACTGCCCTTGCATCCGTTGCCGGATCTGGTTGTTCCTGTCCTACATGAAGCTGTAATGTCTCAAATTTTAATTGTCTTTCTTTACTCATTTTGTCGTCCTCACTTTCTTCTTTGCCTTTTGTCTACATGTTTCCTGCCATCCTAATGTACTGCATTTAAGGGTATATATTATGGGGTGCCTTTTAAATTGTAATGTACCGGGAAGGAACTGCAAATATAAGGATGTGCCTGATAAATCTCTTTATATATAGTACATATTTGCATTGTAATCTAAATTTTTCTGGTACTCGCTGACAAGCTGTGCCAGAGTGCGTTCACTGAGGAATGTATTCACCTGCCTGTCAATCTCATCCCAGACCAATTCTGCAATGGCTCTCTGCACAGCATCCGGTTCCTCCCCTGTATGTCTGTCAATAATAGAAAATTCTCCTTCCAGCGCCTCCAGTATCTCCCGGACCGTTATACTTTGCGCATCCCGGGCCAGCTTATAGCCTCCGCTGGCCCCCTTGATACTGACAACAATCCCTGCCCTTCTCAGAGTGCCAAATACCTGTTCTAAGTAGTTTAAAGATATTTTCTGCCTGTTTGCCACCTGTATCAGGGATATAGGCTCCTCTTCTGCATAAACTGCCATATCCACAAGTGCCCGCAATCCATATCTCCCTTTTGTAGATATTTTCATAGAACACCTCCTTTTAAATCCTACTATTCTTATATATATTATATGCATTATGTTATACCACTATTTTCCTGATATGTCAATACATTAGAATTATTTTTTATTATAACCAGAAAATACCCGCAACGGCGCCCACAGCCAGGCGCCCTTACGGGTATTCTTTTCTTTCAAAGCTCCCTTTAATCCCCAGTTCTTCTCTATATTTCGCCACCCCTCTCCTTGACAGCAGTATTCCCTGTTCCTTCAGTTCTTTGGACAGTCTGCTATCACTGTACGGATGCCCTTTATCTTCCCCGTCTATCACTGCTTTCAAAATTTTTTTCATTTGGGCCGCTGTCCTGCCACAGGTCTCCCCCTCCTGCCTGCCGCCCTGGAGATACAGATCTTTCATGGGCAGGACCCCTCCCGGATACTGGATATATTTCCCCTTTACGGCTCTGCTGACTGTGGACGGATGAATGTCCAGCCTGCGTGCCACCTCAGCCATAGAATAAGATTTAAGCTCCCCTATCCCTTCAAAAAAGTCCTTCTGTGATTCCAGGATCTCCCCCGCGACAGCATAGATCGTATTCCTTCTCTGCTCGATACTCTTTAAAATAAATCTGGCTCTTTCCAGTTTTTTGCCAAAATACTCTTTCAGGTCTTTATCTTTACTTTCATTGAGCATTTTCAGGTAATATTCATTCAGCTGATATTTGCCCATCCAATGATCGTTTAGCCGGATCTCCCATTGATTATTTTTCTTTTCAGCCAGGACATCCGGGATAATATAAGAAGTATTCCCAGAATAAAAACCAGACAGAGGCCTGGGGTTTAAAGTGCGGATAAAGGCAATATATTTTCTGGCCATCACAGAAGAAATTCCTATATGCCGGGTTATGGCGCTGATTCTTCCCTGGGCAATATCTTCAAGATGTTCCGACAAAATCTGGGTCAGCGCAGTGTCCTTTATGTCCATAGTCTCTAACTGCCTGATTAGGCAAGAGGAAAGATCTTTTGCAAAAATCCCGGAAGGCTCCAGCTTTTGCAGATGGCTTAAACATTTTTGCACCACCTCCCTGGGGGCGCCTATCAGGCCTGCAGTCTCCTTAACTGAGGTAGAATAAAAGCCATTATCATCCAGATTCTTTATAAGGAATTCCATAACATGCCATTCAAGCGGACTATAGTGCCTTCCATCCAGCTGCTCCTTCAAATATTCTTCAATCCCAGGTTCCCTATCTGCAGGCACAAAACCGCCATGCCTTCCCTCAGCATAATCCCCGTGCCCATACCCTTCATTATCATTTTGGTTCCGGCTGTACCAGTCTCCTAATTCTTCTGTGGCTCCCGGCGCCTCCCCGCCCCCATACTGTTCCAGGATGGGATTCTCCAGATATTCGTTATTTAAGAAAATACTAAGTTCCATATTGCACATGCCCATCAATTCCAAAGACTGTATTTGTGTCTGGGACAAATATTGTCTTTGCTGCTGCTTCAGATCGTACTCTATCACTTTTATTTTCCTTTCTGGCGTCTTTTATCAGCTAAATATTCCCGGTATCAAATTTGTGCCTGTCTTTTTTCTGGTCAAACTTTTGTTTCATTTCTTCTGTGGGAGAAATAATAATTTCGCCTTTCCCGGCATCCATGCATATAATATCTTTGTTTTTTGCCTTTTGGAGCAAACCTTTTACCCCCAGTAATGCCGGAATTCCCCATCCCTTTGCCATAATCGACACATGGCTGGTAACTCCGCCTTCTTCCGTCAATAACCCAAGAACATAGTCTTTGTTCAGCCTTGCTGTATCTGACGGCATAAGCTCCCTGGCAACCAGGATAGCCGGCTCTTTTATATCCAAGGAGCTATGAATATCTATCCCTTGTATCTCTGCCAGAAGCTGGCGTCCCACATCCTTGATGTCAGCGCTCCGCTCCCTCATGTATTCATCTTCCATCCCCAGGAAAATATTTCTCAGCTCCCCCACTGCCTCTGTTAATGCCATCCCGGCATTCATCCTTTCCTCCTTGACTCTATGGGCCACGGCTTCTTCCAGTGTTGCATCTGCCGCCATCATTAGATGGGCCTCAAAAACGGTGCTTGTCTGGCTGAGCTTTTGGAGCCTCTGGCAGACAGCCTCCCTGGCCCGTAAAAACTTGTCTATCTCCCGCCCTGCTGCAGCTTCAGGGATAAGCTCCATACAAAAGGGCAGACTTACCCCCTGATAGATATACGCTTCACCTGTGGCTGTACCGTCTGATGCTGTCCTGTCAACTTGAATGCATTCCATGTTATTCCTCCTGTTTATTCTCCCAACCCAGCCTCAATTGCAGCAGCCAGCATTTTTAGATCCTGTTCCTCCGTATCCCCCTTACATTCCAGTTCCACCTCACACCCACAGTTGATAGAAGCAGAAAGCAGATTCAAAATACTTTTTGGGTTTACCCTTTTCCCATTAAAATTCAGGCTGATATCAGATTTACATTTTGCTGCCAATTTAGAAAGCTCTGCCGCCGGCCTGGCATGGATGCCTGACTTGTTCCTAACTATTATACTTGCCTTTACCATAATCCTTTCTCCTATTATCCCTTTATGCTGATATTACTAATATTTTCTTTTCCCCGCTGTAGCATTAATTCATACAGCCTGCCCTCATCGCACTCTCCCCTTTCATTTACCGCCGTAATCAACAGAGAGAGATTTAGTCCGCTGACAGCCAGTCCCCCGGATACATGTGCGATATAAGTGGCCCCGTGGGATGTGCTCCCATCCTTTAAATCTGAAATTACAATGGGATGTTCAATATGTCTTTCTTTTATATCCTTTTCTATATACTCGATCAGTTCATCCAAATTGTCGGAAGGCTCCAGAGAATAAGCAGATAGATCCTGGATTTTCCCTATTATCATCTCCGCCCCTCTTACACACTCTTCCCCCCAGTTTCCATGTGTCAAAATCAAAATGTGCCTGTCTTTCATCTGCCCCTCCCCTTATCCGCTGCCAATATCCAAAGTATATTAATAATAATGTCCCTTTGGCCTGCCCTTGACATGCCTGCCCCACAAATAATTAAATATGCCCTAATAATTGATTTATATTTACTTTTCTGCTGTCGGGGACAGGTTGGTAAAACAATGCTGCCCTCAAGGATATTTCCATAAGCTGCTCCTTCTCCCGGAGGGTAGTATACACTCCTTGCGCCAGCTTCAGCTTTCCTATCCCATAGGAAGTATTTCCCAGGTTAATGATTCCAGGGACATATCCCTGTTTAAACATCTCGTATAAAGTAGATATCTTTTTCACCACCACAAAACTCTTTTCCTCTCCCTGGGCCTCCATTAACCCTCTAAATCCGGAAATTCCCTGGATACTGCACTCATACCCGGGAGGAAATGACAGTTCCAGAATCTTTTTCATCACAGGATTTTCTGCAGTTTCATCATCCACAAAGACGACCTTCGTGCAGCCTGCTTCTTCCATCCACTTCAACAGAATCTGCCCATGGAGCAGGCGCTCATCCACTCTTAACATCTCAATCTTCATCAATCCCTGCCTCCATCCGTGGTATATTCTCAACAATTTCTACAAGATACGCAATCTCTGTGTCTGGTATTTCTTTTGACCACATCTCCTCTATCGGAGCCAGTATATTTTTAAGGATTTCAAACAGGGCGGTACGGCTCTGCTTTTTTTCTTCCAGATATCTATATGGAAGCGCTTCATTTTTCAGATTACGCTCTATCATACATGCTGTATGGACAACATACCCGATCTCTGTTTTTTCTGTGATGGCCAGACCCAGGCTGTCTGTAAGCTGTTCTAAAGACTCTTCTATTAAATCAATAACTTTCTCAGCATCTAAAAATGACAAAAGTCCTCTTAACGTATTTACCAAAACCTCACGGCCTAAATTGCTGCTATCTTTCTGCCCTTCTTCCGCAGCCAGGCCAAGCAGCATCCTGAGCCGGTTGATCCCATTCTGTGTCAGCAGCTCATCTGCCGGGATATAAGGTACGCCGGGCAGTTCCAAATCTATGGTTCCGACAACCGCAGTCAGGTTTTGAATATTTTTCTGCTTCACCAGGCTTACCCCCGTCCCGGCATCTGTCAGGTTCATGTACTGGACGGACACACTAGGCCTAATCTCTTTGGGAACAGCCTTCATCACTATCTCTCCGATTTTCTTCGCCGAACCTTGCCCAGAAATACAAGTCGCTATAATCGTATACATTCCTTCACTGCCATTTTCATTTTTTATGTACATCTGGCTTGTATAAAAAGGGAGCATTCTCAGATGGGACGCCAACGTATCCAGATTTATGTCAGACATAGTAGTTTTCCTCACAGCTTCTATTACTGTCAATGTAGAAACCATATCAATACAGATCACTCTCTGTCTGTTTCTATGAGAAATTATATCCCCGAAATTCCTTAAGGATCCCATATCTACTAATAAAACCACACCTTTGCCCTGATCCGCTTTTTTTACTTCCTCCACCGCCGCCTCCAAAATTTCATCCACAGGGCTTTCCAGGGGCATGTCAATGGCACGGCAGTGGTCTGCCCCCAACAGTTGATTGGCAAACTCTGCCATTCCTGTAGCAGTGTACTTTCCGTGGGCAATCACTACGACTCCGATTCTGGGGCCGTCGCTTTTTTCATCTTCTTTTAATAGAAAAAGAGTTAAAAAGCCTACTTCTTCCTCTGGGATCTTAATGTGGAACTCTTCCTCCAGCATAAACCCTATGATTTTGGCCAGCCTGTATTCTTTGGGGTATTGGCCCGCAATATTATCTAAATTCCTATTTTCAATTGGAATCCCTCTCTCCAGCCGCTCCACTAAAGCGTTAACATGCATGGCAAACCCTGTTTTTAATTTAGGGGAAATAGGCCGTTCCAGTTTGATCTCTATGAACTGAAGAATTTCTTTTATGGGCCTGGCAGCCTCCGGTTCCAGAATCTTATTTAGGTTTTCTCCAGTATCACTGCTCCTTTGTTCCCTATCCACATTATACTGCTGCCTGAGCTTTTCAATATAAGCCTCAAGGCCATACTCCAAATTTTCCCTGATCTCCTGGCTGTCACGCCCTTTTTCCACATAGTGGGCATATCTCTGGGATATCTCTGTATAAATCCCCTCTTCATGTTCCGGCTTTTGCGCCCCCTCATAACAGAAGATATTCTCTATTGAATGTTCAATAAAGTCAATTACTTCATCTTTTATTTTATTTCTGCGCAGCAATCCTCTTTCTATATATGCCTGAAGTTTTGTAGTACTGATATATACCTGTTTTGCCTCGGACATTTTGTAATCCAGAAACCCCCGCGCACACAAAAGCTGTATATCAGCCTTTAGCTGTCCGATATTACCCTTACATTCATACAGTAATAATGCAAGCAGGATTTCCTTCTCTACTCTAATAGGAACGCCTATATTCTGCTGCTCTGCCCTAAAAAAATTCTCAATCAGCTTAAGCCTCATAAAGGCAGAAAGCTCTTCCAGCGAAGGCAGTTTGATTACCATAGGGATCCGCCTCATAAAAGTGGATAAAAGCGCTTCTTCAGGATCTTCTGTTGTTGCCCCGATGATTAAGACATTCCCTTTATGGGTACTTTCTGTCTCCCCCAACTTACGGTAAGTTCCTTTGTCAATGAGATGGAACATTATTTCCTGCCCCTCTGGAGGAAGTCTATGTATCTCATCCAGGAACAAAATCCCCCCCTCCGCCTTATCCACAAGTCCCCTCTTCTCCTGGTCGGCACCTGTAAAGGCACCTTTCACATAACCAAAGAGCTGGGACAGCAAAAGCTGTGGGTTCTCAGCATATTCTGCACAATTAAAACTTACAAAACCACTCTTTTCACTGATAACTTTCATATGTACTGCATAAGCATACATCCGCTCTGCGAATGTGGTTTTCCCAACACCAGTCTGTCCGATAAGCAGTGTATGTAACCCCCTGGGCGGATAGAGAATGGCTGCCTTCGCCTGTTTTACCTGAACCGCAAGGGGCCCCTCCTCACCGGTTATGAAAGAAAAACTTTTCCCCTTCTTATCCGGCTCTGCCAGTCTCTGGGGTTCCATCCCGTGAAGGAAGTATTTCACTGGCCGCCCGGTGAGCTTAACAAGCTTGCCTTCTCTGGTCAATTCGTTCAATTCTCTGCTGATGTTTGCCCTTCCTATCCCTGTCAGTCCGGATAATGCAAGGGCGTCTAACCCTTCCAGACCGCTGTTCTCCGTGAGCGCTTTCAAAATCCGTTCTCTGCGATTCATGGCATGCCTCTTCCTACATCGAATTTTTGTCCTTTTATTATACTCTGTTTATTTTGACTTTTTCGTTTAGTAATGTTTTTTCCAGGCATTTCCTTTCCAGTAGCTTTCTCGGTATGGCTCCTGTCTAATACAGCCCTGCCTTGCCTGCTGCATGTAATAAATCAATTTTATGGGAAACCACTTGCTTCATCCATGGCATTGCCTTTCCATAGACCTCATGAGGTTCCCTTATTTCCTGGTCTGCAAGTACATTCCTGCATCCCTCAAAGAATGCCGCTTTAATGTCGCTCGCGATATTGACCTTGGAAATCCCAATTTCTACAGATTCTTCAATTTCTTTATCAGGGTTCGCAGAACCGCCGTGCAATACAAGAGGAATATCAATCGCCTCCGCCAGCTCCCTCAGAAGGTCCAGCTTCAGCTCTGGTTTCATATCCTTTGGATAGATACCATGTGCCGTGCCGATTGCCACAGCCAGCGTATCCGTCCCAGTCTCTTTTACAAATTCCACTGCCTGCCCCGGGTCTGTGTAAATGATTTTATTATTCCCGGCCTCTGCACCGTTTCCTGTGGAACCAATGGTTCCCAGCTCAGCCTCCACGGAAAGATTCAAAGGATGGACCAGGGCCACAACTTCTTTTACCCTCCGCACATTTTCTTCATATGGATAGCTGGAGGCATCAATCATAACTGAAGTGAACCCATTGCGCACGGCACGCATAATTTCATCCACGGTTCCACCGTGGTCTAAGTGTAAAACTACAGGGATATGTGTTTTCTCCGCCTCTGCAGCCACCATATGTGCAAATGAATCCCCTGCGAACTCCAGTTCTGCAGGATGGATCTGTATAATGACTGGTGAACCCTTCTCCTCGCACGACTCCATGACCCCTTTCAAAATTTCACTGCTCCCTACATTAAATGCAGGGACAGCAAAATGATTTTTCTTTGCTACACTCAATAAATCAGACATATTCAACAACATTGTATATTTCCTCCTAATTTAATTTTCAAACATATCCTGGGGCAGTGTCTGCCTGCCAGGCATTATAGAAATTCGTGACCCCCATTTCACCACTCAAACAGTCTCATGTCCTCATCAGTCAGCAGCATATCAGTATCTGCCAGTGTATCTTCCATCTGGGAAAGCCTGCTTGCACTAAAAAGTGCGGCAGCGGGCAGTTTATTCGAGTGAAAATATGCCAGATTAACCGTAGAGGGACTGACATTGTATTTCTCTGCCAGTGCCTGTACTGCACGGATATGTTTATTCGTAATATCTTTTTCAAAAAAATGTGTAAACCTTTCATCCTCCATCGCTTCTAAACTCCCTCCGGCCGCGGCTGCTTTCCTGAACAGGCCCTGGGCCTGGGAAGTAAAAGCGAAAACGGGCATTTTATTTGCCAGGTACCAGTCATAGGCTTCTTTTGTCATTTGTACTTCTGTATCATCGTGGGGCATCAGGCGGTACTTGGCCAGCGCCCAGCACATCTGGCTTCCGGAGAATGGTGTCAGCCCATTTTCCTCAGCAAATCTGTTTGCTTCCTCTATTCTCTTATGGGTCCAGTTAGAGGCTCCTAAGGCTCTCACCTTCCCTTCTTTTACGAAAGAATCCAGTACCGGCATTATCTCTGAGACCGGTTTATGTATATCGTCTCTGTGCAGCCAGTAGATATCCACATATTCTGTCTCCAGATCCTTAAGGCTGCCCTCTAAATCTTTCCGGATCTCTTTGGCATTGACTCTGGGACTATACATATTGTCCATGGGAGGATGGGCCCCCTTTGTAGAAAGTATTATCTGTCCCCTATTCCCCCTGGACTTCATCCAGGAACCAACCATCTCCTCGCTCAGTGCCCTGCCTGCCATATACCAGGAACCATATACTCTTGCAGTATCAATGGTATCCCCCCCTCTGTACACATAGTAATCCATAAACTGATAGGATGTCATTTTATCCAGAAGCCCGCCTGCCTCACCCGGGCCATATATAACGCCGCTGGCCTTTACTTTGTTATATTTATTCTCTAATATAATGTGCTTCAATTTGTTTCCCCCCTATCTGTCATAAAGACACACACCTTTGATATAATCCCTATCCCTCATTTTCCCCAGGGTATCCTGAAGGGTGTCCAGTGTACATGTGTGGGTAAATAGCTTTTCAAATGGATATTCCTGATACCGCTTTAGTAATTGAAATGCTTTGTCGTAAGTACCCGGCTGGTTTGCGGACATTCCCATGACCCGAAGGTGTTTCTTGCAGATCAGCGCCGCCGGATTACATGTAACTGTCTCTCCGTAATCTTCTGCATTTCCAATTTCTACCACTGTGCCCAGAGGTCTTACATAGTGCAGGGCATCCACAAATGCGGCCACCGTATTAGCACATTGGATCACAAGCCGGGGGCCTCCGCCTGCATATTCATTTAAGAGTTTCTTTCTCTCTTCCATATCGGTATACTTTGTAAAGTCAATGATATAATCTGCAGCTCCCAGTTCTCTTGCCTTATCTAGCTTATACTGAATCCCATCTATCATTGTCACAGAATTGACTCCCATAATTTTCAGGATCATGCCTGCCATAATCCCGATGGGCCCCGCCCCCACAATACATGCATCGGTACTTGTATTTAAGGCCTCTTCTTTCACCCCGCACTGGGTCTGCGCCAATTCTATCCCCCGCATGGCCACAGCCATGGGATCCAGTAATGCAGCCACTGATGATGGCATTTCGCGGGGCACCTTCCATACATAAGTTCCCGGAAATAAGATGCAGTACTCCCCATATCCTGCTTTAAAATGAGGGTAAATATCCGGGTTGGAGCTGTGCCATCCATCCGCCTCATGGCCCATAGGACTTACCGGGCCTCCATAAAAAAATGAAGTATCACATACTGTACAAGTTCCTCTTCCATACGTCAGGCAGTTTTTACAGTGTCCGCATGTCAGCCAGGGATAGACTGCCAGCCTGTCCCCCACCTTTACTTCCCCGTCATAACAAAGAATTTCTTTCTCTGCATCCTTCCCCATTTCCACGACCCTGCCCACAAATTCATGGCCCAGGGCCGTCTGATATGCAATAGGGTTGTTAAAAATATGCTGGTCTGAACCACATATGGCTGTCGCTTCTATCTTTAATCAGAATTTGTCCCTCCCCAGGTTCAGGAATTGGGTATTCTCTAATTTCCAGCTTTCTGACATCTGTCATCACAGCCATCAACGCTGTCTCCATCTGCTTTACCTCCTTTATACGCCGCATACTTTGCATGGTACAGGCACCTGTCAGATTCTTTTGGGTAAAACATTTGTTCCACCCGCACCATATGGTCCGCGGCTTCCTTTATTGTGCTGTAAATCCCCAGGGCATTCATGGCAATGACTGCCGCGCCCAGCGAAGAAATCTCTGTATTTTCAAGGACTGCCACGGGTTTGCCAAACACATCCGCCCTAAGCTGCGCCCACTTCCCCGCTTTTGCCGTGCCGCCTCCTAGGCACACTGTAGAAAACTCCCTATTCACAGACTTTTCACATATTTCCATAATTCCCCTGGCCTCAAATGTCAATGATTCAATTAATGCCCGGAAAAGTTTCCCTTTGTCTGTACCCAGTCCCAGTCCTGTAAATTTCCCCCTGTTCACCGCAAAATCAGGATAAAACATTTCACTGCCAGGCCGTGTAAAGTCAATCTCATCCCACATACTCTGATATGCCCTGGCACTAGTGCTCCCTACAATCTGTTTCATAAACCATTCTACCACGGCTCCTGATGTTGGAAACGCACCTAGACAAACGTGGGAATCCTCAACCGGGCCGCAGTATGTATGCATTGTTTTTTCCCTGACCACAATCTCAGTATCTGCCATGCCTTTGGCTATATATCCAAGGTGGTCCCAGGTACCTGTAATATCCACAAGTGTGCTTCTGTCCCGCCCATCCAGGCCCGCGCCCACCATGCCGCAGTCACAGTCATGGGCCCCGATAACTACGGGGATACTGTCTGCAAACTTAACTTTCCCAAAAGCTTTGATTTCCCCGGCTATCGTGCCGCTCTTAGCAGTCCGTCCCAGGCTTTCCTCTGAAATCCCAATATATGCTGTCAGCTCTTTGCTCCACGACTTTTTTCTCACATCAAAGAGCATTTTCCTACTCGCCATAGTCATGTCATTATAAGGTATAAGCCCCAGCTTATGGAGTATAAACTGCTGGTTTGTATAATAGTACTTTGTTTGTCTATATATATCTGGGGCATTCTCTTTTAACCAGAGAATCTTAGCGCCAGTATCATCACTGCTTGTAAGGCCCCCTGTTATCTGCCGGTATCTTGTCTCCCCAATCTGTCCGGAAAGCTCCCGCTGCTGCTGTTTCGCCCTCCCGTCGAAGGCCAGGATCAGGTTAGTCAGAGGTCTTTTATTTTGGTCCACAGCCATAATGCTGTCGCCAAAATAAGAAAAGCTAATACCTGAAATTTTATATCCCGGAGGGATATTTTCTGCTGCCAGCCCAACCCCTTCCTGGACTGCCTCCCACATTTCAAGCGGGTCTATCTCAGCATACCCCGGCCTCGGGATCTGTGTCCTGTACCCTCTGCTTACACAATACAGGACACGGCCCCTGCCTGGCTCTATTAAATTTATATGTACCTTTGATGTGCCAAAATCAGCCACCAATATAGCCTTTTCCATATTTTCTCCTACTGGTTCACCACTGCAGTCCACGTTCCTGTCTCTAAATATCTGTAAATATCTTTTGAGACAATCTCGTACGCAAGGTCAAATGCGTCACAGGATAAGCCTGCAATATGGGCTGTGAGCGTCACATTATCCAATGTCATAAAAGGATGGCCCTTCTGCAGCGGCTCCTCATAAAACACGTCCAGGGCTGCCCCCGCAATACTGCCGCTCTTCAAAGCGTCAATTAAAGCTTGTTCATCAATCAATCCTGCGCGTGCTGTATTAATTAAGAACGCTCCTTTCTTCATCTGCTGAAACTGTTCTTTTCCTATCATGCCTCTTGTCTGGTCTGTCAGGCGGAAATGTACGGAAATTACATCTGACTCCCTGCATAGCCTATCCAGGGATACTGGCCTGCATCCCTCCGCCCGTATGTCCTCCTCTGGGAGATAAGGCTCATATACCAGTACATTTGCCTCCATGCTCTGCATGGCCTTTGCCACCCGCCTTCCAATATTTCCATATCCAACTAACCCCACATTGTGGTTTTTTAGATTAAAGGAGAAGTCCTGGTTAGGATATTTATTTGTCCAGTTCCCCCTCCTGATAGATTCGTGGGAACGTGCAATATTCTTTGTCTCTGAAATAATCATGCCCACCGTATATTCTGATACCGGCACCGCCAGGCGTCCTGGTACATTTATGACCTTTATGCCCCGTTTTGAGCAAAAATCCAAATCTACATTTTCCACTCCGCTTCTAAGTATTATGACTGCCTCTAACTTCTTGGCTTTTTTCAGTGTCTCTGTGCTGACAGGACTTAATTGGGTAATCAACAGGTCTGCATCCTGGACTTCTTCCAGCAGCTTTGGGTTGGAAGCAACCGCATCAGGGCCTTTTGTCTCAAACAGCAAAAAAGTCTCCATAAATTGATCCTCTGTACAGTTTTCTATAAAAGGCAACACCACTGTCTTATACCCATACTTTTCCAGAAAGCTGAACTTTTCCATTTGCCCTTCCTGGTGCATATAATCTTTTAAAATAACTGCTTTTTTCATGATTCCTGGGCCTCCGTCTGGAATATTTTAATATGCCTTTTAATTTCCTGTATGCCTGTCTGTGTGGCCGCCTGTATAAGGGGCACCACATTTATACCAGGTCCAGCCTCATTTGCTTTTCTTCTGACTGCATCTGCCACTGCAATAGAGAGTCCTGTAAAAGCGTTTATCTTATTGATGCCTGACCGGATAGCCTGCCTGAAATCCTCTGTGGAAAGGCCCGAGCCTCCGTGGAGGACCAAAGGTATATCTACCAGCTTCCTGATCTCCTCTAGTCTGGGGAAATCCAATTTAGGTTCCCCTCTGTAGACTCCATGTACAGTGCCAATCCCCACTGCCAGGGCATCCACTCCTGTAAGCCGCACAAACTCCAGGGCTAACTGAGGATCTGTATAACTGCCTTCCTGGCCGCCCTCTATTGTACCTGCGCCGCTACCAATACATCCTAATTCCCCCTCCACATCTACTCCACAGGCATGTGCGGCTTCCACGACCTTCTTAGTCAAGGCCACATTTTCCTCGAAGGGCAGTGCCGACCCGTCAATCATCACAGAAGTGCATCCCCTCCTGATGGCCAGCATACATCTCTCAAAGCTTTCTCCATGGTCAAAATGCAGGCAAACCGGCACAGATGCCCTCTTAAGGCGCTGTGTGAGATATGGATAGAAGTTATCATAATCCGGCCCTTCAAAATCTCCCACCATAATGATAATAGGTGTATTTGTCTCCTGGGCAGCCTCTATGGCCGCCTCCGCAAATGTATGGTCTAAAACATCAAAGGCCCCTACAGCCGTATGTTTTTCTACACATCCTTTTAATATTGTCCTCAAATTTACTAATGGCATTTCTCCACCTTCCTATGCTATGTACTACTTCTCATTCAATATAACACTGACACGGTACATGCCAGGGACAGCTGCATGTTCATATGCTTCCTGCATAGTATTAAGGGTAAACCTTGGTTCTTCTATAATCCGTGACACATCGATTGTATAGTCGCTTAGAAGCTTCCCGGCGGCCATAAAGTCATTTACATCTGCCTCGAAAGTGCCGAGGAGCTCCAGCCTTCTGTAGTGGATCATATTAGAATCCACCTTTAACTCCGGCACCGGGTAGCCTGCAGCAAAAAGAAGGATCCGCCCGTCTGTATATTTCACCATATCAAGGGCCTGCTGGTTTGCAGCCGTATTTCCCACTGCTACAATCACACAGTCGGCTCCGGTACCATCTGTCATCTCCTTAATTTTCTCCGCCGGATCGGCCTCCCCTGGATTAACCACTTCAAATCCAAGGGATTTTGCTGTATTGATTTTCTTCTCCATCAATTCACTTACAATAACTCTTGCACCGTATGCCCGTGCCATCTGTGCATTCAGGATACCCATGGTTCCTGCTCCAATAACAACGACTGTCTCCATTGGCTGAACCCTTAACTTTTTAATGCCCCTCACGACAGTTGCCAATGGCTCTAAAAATGCGGCCGCAGACGGATCCATGTCTTTGTTCATTTTCACTAGGCTCCTTGCATTTCTCACACAATAGTCAGAAAATCCAAAGCCGCCAATGTACCCATCCTCTGTCCATCTCCCCTTCAGTTTCACACAATGTGCATAATCCCCCCTGCGGCAGGATTCACATTCGCCGCATCCATCATACGCCATGGCAACCATATCCCCAATTTCCAGGCCGCTGACTTTACTTCCCTTTGCAGCGACGATGCCAGATCCCTCATGCCCATTTGCATGGGGATATCCCTGATGCTCACGGAGTCCCAGCCACTGTCCATAGTCAGTCGGTCATTTTTTGCGGACAGTTCATACATGCTATCCTTTTCTGTTCTCTGCTCCTGCGTTTGCTCTCGTTTGATTTCTCCCTCCGTATCTTCTTGGCACAAGCAGGACAATACCTTGATGCACCAGAGCCCGGGACATATTCAACGCCGCACACCGTACAATTTTTAGCGGGCATTGCTGCCCACCGTTTTGTAGGTATGATATGTAATTCATCGACAAAGCCGATGAATTTATAGTAAATCTTGATTTCCTGCTTCACTGTTCCGTCTGCCATCTTCTCACGCTCCGAAACAAGTATCTTGTCTATGAGTGCGTTTATAACTGTTGCATCCAGTTCTTTTAAGCCTTGATAATTTCGGATAAGGGCGAGGAAGTCACGGATTCCCCGTGATTTCTCGTAGCTTTCATTAAGAGTTTCCGTCACCTCTTTCAGCCTTGCTTCAATTTCAAGCTGCTCTTTCTGGTATTTCCCCGACATCATCTCAAAATTCCGCTCGGTAATACGCTCCATGACCTTATCCTCGTAGAGAGAGGAAAACAGCCTGTCCAGTTCCGCAAGGCGTTTGTTCAGCTTCTTACGTTCTTTCTCTAATGCTTTCGCCCTGCTCTGGTCTGTTTCCGTGAGCCGCTTTTCTATGGCCCTGACCGCCTTTTCATCATTCACTGCCATATCCGCAAAACAGTTGATGTCGGCAAGAACGGCATTGAATAAATCCCTTGCTTCTATATTGTGGGCACTACACTCGCTTCTTCCGTTTCTTGCATAATTATTACATGAATACTGTACACAGTCGATAATCTCTGGGCGTTTCCTCCTGTGTACGTTCATTGCCCGCAGAGCACATCCGCAGTCCACACACTTGATAACGCCTGCAAAAATATTTACAAATCCTCCCTTGTTCTGTGGAAGCCTACGACTTGTAATAAGCTGTTGGACAATATCAAATTCCTCCTGCGTGACTATTCCCTCATGGGTATTGGGTATCACTTCCCATTCTTCGGGCAGCTTAGAGGGGCGTTTCTTGCTTTTCATATTGGCGGCAATCCGTTTGTAGCCTACAAGATTTCCCGCATATATCGGGCTTCTTAAAATGCTCCTCACGCTGTTCCCACTCCAAATATAGCGTTTGTCCTCGTTCCCCTCAAAATGACGTTCAAAGCCTGTTTCGCCACGCTCCGCCGCATAAGCGGCAGGGCGTAGGATATGCTGTTTATTAAGATGTCTGCAAATTTTGGCAACTCCATTCCCTTTTAATGCAAGGTCGAATATCTCTTTTACAACATGTGCCACTTTATCATCTATCAGCAGATGGTTGTGGTCGGCAGGGTCTTTGATATAGCCATAAGGGGCGGTAGTTCCCATGAATTTCCCCTGTTGAAACCTCGCCCGATATGCCGATTTTATCTTAACAGATATGTCAGCGGCATACATTTCGTTTAAAATGTTGCGGAAAGGCGTGATGTCCATAGCAGATTTATTCAAGGTATCTACGCCGTCATTGACCGCTATATACCTCACGTTATGCTCTGGGAAGAAAACTTCCAGATATAACCCACAATCAAGATAGTTTCTCCCCAGACGGGATAAATCTTTCGTAATCACGCAGTTTATCAGACCGCTTTCAATGTCTTTTATCATATTCTGGAAACTTGGTCTTTGGAAATTTGTACCAGAATAACCATCGTCCACATACGTTTTTGCTATGTGCCATCCCTGCTTTTTCACATAATCCGTGAGGATGGATTTCTGTGTCGCAATGCTCGCACTCTCGTTATCCGTACCATCGTCTTTAGATAAGCGGCAATAAATGCCGACTAAATAGATTTTCTTTTCTTCTTTGATTCCTGCCATACTGTAAAACCTCCGTATCTGTCCTATCTGTTTTCATGTCCCATTGCGTACATTCTAAGCGGACAGCCCCTCATTGTCGAAGGTGTCGCCCTCGGCAATCTTCTTCCGAATATCCTCGGAGATAATCGGGACAAACGCTTCTGTAACGGTCTGTGTGCCGACATATTCACGGCTGATTATCATCTGCACTGGTGCTTTTGGCACGATACGCTTTCTCTTTTTATCTGCTTTCTTATCCTCGCCCATACTTAAATCTTCCTTTCCAGACAGGGCAGGGAAGAGTTTGGAAATGTCCCCGCCCTGCCAATCAGATACCATTAATCCTCGCTGTTTAATTCTTTCTGTAATGCTTTAAGGAGTGCCGCCGCTTCATCAGCGTTCAGCGTGATTCCCTTGCCGCACTTTTCACGGTTCGGGGAAAAGCTGCGGATGTCATACTTCGGCTCTTTCCCATTCCATGAAATGAGATTGATTTCCTTTGTGTAGCCACTGTCGCCCGTAGACAATACTGCGATTTCCTTTACGATTTCATACTGGATTTCTCTCATTCTCCATACCTCAACTCTCTGTATTTACTTCCCGAAAAAAGAAGATTAGCGGCTGTCACGGTTGCGTTTCCTCTGCAACTCACGCTCCAAAAGTTTGATGATGGTTTCCTCCATCTGCTTCGGCGTTGTGTTCTTCGGAAAGTATTTTTTCAGCTTGCTTGTGTTGATTTTCAAGGTTTCTTTCTGGTTGCCCTTTTCCTCCGTCATAATCGCAAATATCGTATCCATGTCAAGCCGCCCGCTCTGGCTTAACTGTTTCATCCGCTGTGCCTGTGAGAGTGAGGGCGTTGCTTCTTCGCTCTCCATCGTGGCAAAGAGGTTTTCCTGCTCGTCTTTCTTCAAGAAGGACAGTTCCACCGCAGGCGTGAGGGCGATTTTCCCCTCGTCCACCATCTGCAAAATCGGCGGTATCAGTTCCGTCAGGCGGATAAAACGCTGCACGGTCATCCTGCCCACGCCGAAGCCCTGTGCCACCTTGTCGTCCGTCCGCAACTTCGTCACAACTTGTGACGAGGTTAAGTCTGTGCGGAAACCCTGCCGCTTCATGGCTTCGGATTTCATCTTGTAAGCAAACGCCCGCTCCGATGGCAGGATATTCTCACGCTGCAAATTGCTGTCTACAAGGGTGATGATGGCTCGGTCACGGTCTAAGGGCAGGACAAACGCAGGCACGGTATTTATCCCTGCAAGTTCAGAAGCACGGACACGCCGCTGTCCTGCAATCACTTCATAACCGTCCCCGTCCTCTTTCGGGCGTGTGATTATCGGCGTGACAATGCCAAATTCCTTGATGCTTTCCGCTAACTCTGACAGTGTTTCATCTTCTGCCACATGAAACGGATTGTCGGGGAACGGGTACAAGTCTTTGGTCTTTAACACCTTAAAATCCTGTTTCTTCATTCACATATCTACCTTTCTTTCGCTCTGCTTCTATGATTTTTCTGCAATTCTTCCAACACTTCGGGCGGTATTTTTGACAGCAGCCGCCCCATCTGCTCGTTGGTTCTCTGCAATTCAAATATCTTCTGATTCGCTTTCTGCACCTTTAGTTCCTGCTCGTACTTTTCATCACGCATACGCCCCGCATAGTCTGATTCCTGCCCAATTCTCTCTTTCAAACTGTCGATATACGCCTGCTGTTTCCCGATTTCCTTAGAGAATTTCTCCACGTCTGGCAGCCATGCAGAGAGTAAATCTAACGCTTTATCCCTTTTCTTCCCTGCGTTAAAGGCGTTGATGTCGGATAGGGCAGACACGATTTCTTCATACTGTTTATCAAGCCTGCCGCCTAATTTATAGAGCCATGTGGGGACGTGTTTCCGCTTGGTTTCCATTGAGGACTGCCCCCGTTCAAGCTGATTCCACCGTGAGGACATCCGCTCATGGTAGGCGGTCTGCCACTCGGATAATGATTTCTGGTTGCCTAAGATAGCTTTCGCTGACAGCTTATTGTCTGGCGTAATCGGCACAAAGCAGAGGTGCATATGGGGCGTTCTCTCGTCCATATGGACGACAGCGGAGAGGATATTCTGCTTTCCAACACGCTCCGAAATGAAGTCAAGAGCCGTCTGGAAATACGCTTTTTGTTCTTCGGGCGGTAACTGGTTCATAAATTCTGGTGAAGCTGTGATGAGCGTTTCCACCATCATCACGCTGTCTTTCCTTGTCCTGCACCCCGCTTCGGCTACCATGCGGTTAATCTCTTTCTTGTAGGTGTACTTTGGTGGTGCTATGAGATGGTAATTGTTTTTAGAGCGTTCCATATCTATATCTGGGTTGCTTTTGTAGGCTTCTTTCTTCCGCTCGTTGTGGCGTTCACAAGCCGCAACGCCGCCCGCTTTTCGTTTCTGGAAACGCAGGATTGCATAAGGCATAGGCGGATTCCTCCTTTCTTTCGGCGGGTGACCGTCCTTTGGGGTGACAGCGGTGACGGTGGTGACAGCAGTTTTGGGATACCCCCTGCCGACTGCCGCAACTGTCACCCTCACCCCCTGCATGACGGTCATGTCGATGATGACGGTGTTTTTGGGATACCCCCCTCGCAAGAGCCGTCACCGTCATGCCGCCATTCTTTTATCCGAAGCCGTAAGGCGTAGGATAGCAGGGCACAGCCCTGCCTTAAGGGAGTCCAGAGGGAACGTCTGGCACACGACTTTGCAGGGCAAAGTGTAGTGTGTTACACCCTGTAAACGCAGTCGGAAAAATCGGAATGATTTTTCTGACCGCAGGGGTGGTTTTACACGACCGAAAAGGGCGAGTAAATCTCACGCCTGCATTTTGCGTTTACGGGGTGTTCTCCCGTAGGGATGACAGCGGCAGGGTATCCTAAAATCACTGTCACCACCGTCACTGCTGTCACCCGCAGGGCAGAGCCGCCAGCTTTACATGGCTTTAAGCGTCAATGACAGTAACAGGGGGGTATCCTAATATCGCTGTCACCACCATCACCGCTGTCACCCGCCCTCCTTGCAAGGGCAATCCGCCTGCCGTCTTTCCTGCGGCTGTACTGGTAGCAGATACGGTTCTCGCTTAAAAATGTGGTGCGGTATTCATTCAGCCATTTCGTAATCACCGTGGGTATGGTTTCCGTTTCCCCCATAGCGGCTAACAGTTCCGTTGCCGTGCCTATCCATTCTTCCTTATCCCTCATAAAATCCACCAACCGAAAAAGGACATCTGGTATCGTTTCTTTCGCAAGCTGCTCCTGCGTTTTCCGCTCCACAAGCTCCCAACGGCAATCACGGAAACGCAGCGTGTATTCCTGATAAGGCGTGTCCCTGCCCGTCACATACAGCTTGGCGGTGTCAGACGCACGTTTCTCCTTTTCCAGAACAAAGGTAGCGTCCGCACTCCCCGTTAATCCTGTCGTCCCAGACACCTTGTTGAACACGTCGCTGTCATTCTGCTTTCGGATGTGGTGTACGACAATGACCGCCAGAGAGTGCCTGTCGGCAAAGTCTTTGATGAGGGAGATGTCCCCATAGTCGCTTGCATAGGCATTGTCTTTTGAAGCTGTACGGACTTTCTGCAAGGTATCAATGACAATGAGCCTGCTGTCTGGGTAATCTTTCAGATAATCTTCAAGCTGCACGATAAGACCGTCTGACAGCTTGCAGCTTGCCACGGCAAAGTGGAGCCGCCCGCTTGCTTCGTCCGTCAAACGAAATAACCTGTCCTGTATGCGGCAGAACGTGTCCTCAAGGCAGAGGTAAAGCACATCGCCCTCCATTGTCGGCATATCCCATAAAGGGATTCCCTGCGACACGCATAAGCATAGCTTCAGCATGAGCCAGCTTTTGCCTATCTTCTGTGAGCCGCAGAACAGCGATAAGCCTGTCGGGATAAGGCTGTCCACCACAAAGGATGGTTTCTCAAGCGGTTCATAAAGGAGCGTTTCGGCGTTGACTGTCTGTAACTTCTGCATGGCTTTCCTCCTTTCGGGCGGTGTCTTTGTTTTCGTTGCACATAGGCGTTGACCTCCTTAAAAATAGATTTACTCCCACGGAAAAAAGTGAGAGTATGTAATGCCGCCAATCCCACACAAATAAAAAACAGATTTCTTTTTCGGGCGGTGTCGGTCACGGTTGGAGATATTTCTTCAATTTCCGCCTTTACTTTCTCCTTTGCAATCGCAACAGATTTCTGTATTGCCGAAGCGGTGCAATGCTCCATAGCGGCGATTTGGTAAAAATTGAACTCATACTCGTAGTAGAGCAGGAAACGCCGCCTTTGTATCTCTGGAAGGCTCCCAACCGCCTTATAGAGCGTTTCATTCCGTTCTTCCTCAACCATGCGTTCATCAAGGCTCTTAGGCACACGCAACGCCCGTCTGTAAAGGGTTTCGTCCCATACCTCGTTAAACTCCCTGTGCCGCTCGTCCCATTAGAAAAGATTCCTGTTCCTGCGCTCCATCTGCCGAAACTCCATAAAGAACTGTTCCGACACTTCCAACTCGTGGGATTTGCCCTGCCCGTCCTTAAAGCTGATAAAATACCTTGTGCCGCTTTCCGTGGATTCCTCCCGAAGCGTGTATGCCTTAACCCTGTATGCCATCCTGTTGTCCTCCTGCAAAAAATGAGTGAGGGGATTTCCATCCCTCACCCAGTAGCCCGCAGGATGGCAGGCTGTTTTAGAAGCTATAAAATTTTCCGCAGCTTCTTCCGCAGATGGTCTAACCTCGCATAGATGGCACCAGTCGTCAAATGCACAAGCGGGGCAATCTCCTTTGTGGAATACCCCTGCATTTTCAGCAGGACGATTTTCAAGGTACGCCCGTCCACCGTGACTAATACTTGATAGAGATTTTCGCTCTCAATCTCTTCCAGTAACTCCGCAACCGTACCCACTTCCGCCTGCCGCTCCCTGCCTGCCATGTCCTCAAGATATTCCGCAACGTCATTCGTCCATCGGTAAAACCGCCTGTTGGAATTGAAGTCTGCCCTGTCCGCCATGCGTATCTGCTCAATGGTCGCTTCATCAACGCCGCACTCACGCAGCAGCTTTTCCTCCGCTTCTTTCCAGATACGCCATTTCCTGTCCTCCCGTCCGTGGTTGTATGCCATTCTTACTTCCTCCAATCAGAATTGATTGAGAGGGCAGAGAAAAGCCCCCTCATCTTCCCAAAGGAAAAAACAAGGGGGCTGAACGCCTTAAATTTTAATTTTCTATTATCTTTCTTAGTTTTATTAGGATTCTGGCTTTGCGTTTGTTTACAACGCTCTGGGTTATGCCCAACCTCGCCCCGACTTCACGCTCGGAAAGTCCGTCAAAAAAGATTGCCTGTATCAGCTCCTGTTCACTATCCGACAGCAAAGGCAGGGCGGCTTTCAGCCTGTCCACCATGACCGCATTGACAACGGTTTCTGCAATGTCCACCGCTTCATCAGTGATAAAGTCCAGAGGATTCCCCTCGCTGTCCGTAAATCCGTCGAGAGATAGCAGTCTATTCTTTGTATCTAATTTTTGCAGATAACGCCACCGTTCCTTGTCACGGTAGAAGTCTGTGTATTGCTCCCTCACGACTTCAAGCAGACAGCCTTGAATGGGGATAAACAGCTTGTCCATATAGGTCTGGTCGGATTCCCTGCAACGGCAGAACTCCGTGTAGGATAATTCCACATAGCCGCCACTTTCTCTGATATATACCTTTCTTGGTGCATATTTCACCATAAATACCTCCCATCTGAATTTTTGAAATGTAAAAAATCCAGATGGAGAGGCGGAGAACGACACCGCATATCAGAAACAGCCCTACGGCACTTTCCAACAAAAATCGACAAAAGAAAAACCGCAAAGGCTCTGTGACCTTTACGGTTATAGGAAATAGTAATTCTATTGTATGGAGATTGTACTTCTACTTTCAAGGTGAGAAGTACCGTTGCACTGGCAGAAATTTTTTTAACTGGTTTCCTGCCGTTCTCTGATATGCTATGTATTGATAAATTTTGCTTCGTATGAGCAGATAGATAACTGCCCGAAAAAAGGACATAAAAAAATCCCTCCAAATTTAAAAACAAATTCAGAGGGTAATTTAGGGTATAACAAAATAACCCACCCGAATATCGTTTTTTTTATTTGGTGAGTTTGTTCTTTCAAATACGAAACAAAAAGAGCCGATGATTCGTGAATTGTTCCACAATTTCATCGGCTCTGCGTCTTAAGCGTCTGGCTCTTTGATGACAGTTATCTTCAAGTTGTCAACTTTAATCAATCTTTCTTGTCTGCATTTTGGACAATAAAGGGGATAATTCTCCAAAACAGTGTCCTTCCTAATTTTATTACGGGTTTTGCTCCCACAAACAGGACACAATATCCATTCGCATTTCATCATAATTAGTCTCTAATCCTTTCAAATCTCATTTTATATGACTTTTGCAAGCTGTTAAGCTAACTTGTGGAACATATGCCGAACCTTATCTATACGGCTATTCGGGCGGCGGGGTTGGCAAATAAATTTACCAATAGCTGGCTGGTATCCTTTTAACTCTGTCAAGCAGACTCCCTGCCCATTTGTGAAATAAGTTAAATCGTTCCTGTATTCTTGAATACATCTAGCAGGGATTTCTCCTTTCAGAATGACCTCGTCATTCTTTATCTGAGTACTTACAATATCTGCACAATACCTTGGAGCATCATGATACGCCCGTGAGAGATATTCCTGCGGTGCATAAATTTCAAAGTGGAGATATGGCTCTAATAGTTCTGTCCCTGCTTTTTTTAAAGCCTGCTCCAATACGATAGGGGAAAGCAGCCGAAAGTCTGCGGGGGTACTTACAGGACTATAATACAATCCATATTCAAAACAGATTTTACAGTCTGTCACTTTCCATCCATACAGCCCCTGCTCGCAGCCATAAAGAACCCCCTCCATAACCGCATTTTGGAACGATTGATTTAAATATCCAAGTGAAACTCTGCTTTCATACTGCACTCCGCTTCCAATAGGGAGCGGCTCTATGGACAACCCGACAGAAGCCCAGAAAGGATTTGGCGGGACTTCTATGTGGATGGTATATTCTGCTTTTCTAAGCGGTCTTTCCATATATATAACAGTAGGCTCTTTTATTTCTGCCTCCACATGATATTTTTCCTCAAGGATGGCACAAATGACTTCCATCTGCACATTCCCCAAAAAAGAAAGTATAATCTCATGCGTTGTAGTATCCACATAATATTTTAAAAGAGGGTCGCCATCTGAAATTTCTGTAAGTGCCCCAAGCAATATTTCCCGCTGTTCAGATTTCTTTACTGCAATCGTTGTTTGGAGCATAGGGAGAGGATTTTCAATAAATTTTCTCTGCGGCAACAGTATTTCGTTCCCCAAAATACTGTTTAGCTGCAAAACATCATTTGGTAAAATTACAATATCACCAGAGCAGGCTGTATCGGATGAATATAATTCACCGTTTGTCGGAACACACATCTCTGTGATTTTTATTTTCTCTTTTTCAGATATTCTAATAACATCCCTCAAATGCAATGTTCCGCTATATATACGCACATAAACAAAACGCCGCCTTTTCTCTGAATATTCAATCTTAAAAACCTGCCCGCATAGTTCAGATTGACCTTCAGGCGTTGATGAATAAAATTTACTGGCAATTACTTCTATAAGCTGCCGAATCCCCAGATTGTTTTTAGCGCTTCCGTGATAAACGGGAAATAACGTTCCGTTTTGGAATCTCCTGTTTTCTTCCTGTTCCAGTTCTGACATTTTAAACGGTTTCCCTGACATATATTTCTCTAATAGTTCATCGTTTCCCATAATTACCGCATCCCACTGTTCCATATCGTCATTGTCCGTTACATTTATATGGGGATGCTGCCCAACCTTTTGCTTCACTATAATTTCCGAAGAAAGCTTTGCTTTCATTTCCCGATATACCATTGGCAAATCAATCCCCTCTTGGTCAATTTTATTGATGAAAAAAATTGTCGGAATCTTCATTATCTGTAGTGCATGAAACAGTATACGGGTCTGTGCCTGTATGCCATCCTTTGCAGAAACTAATAATACTGCTCCGTCTAATACGGATAAAGAACGGTATACTTCCGCCAAAAAATCCATATGGCCTGGCGTATCTATAATGTTGACTTTTACATCCTCCCACTGAAAAGATGTCACTGCTGTCTGGATAGTGATTCCCCTTTGACGCTCCAAATTCATTGTATCTGTCCTTGTTGTGCCTTCATCTACGCTCCCTAGTTCTGCAATTGCACCACTGGTATACAATAAACTTTCCGTTAATGTTGTCTTTCCTGCGTCAACGTGAGCCAGAATGCCTAAGTTAATTATTTTCATGTGATTTTCCTCCTATCAACACCCAAAAAAGGGCATAAAAATACCCAGTGATAAATACTCCTATCACTGGGTAAATAACTCCAATAGCCCCAAAACACTTATATGTTTTCGGGCATATAAAATTACATGATAAAAGTATTCTTAAACTGGGTACAAAAAACTAAGCCCCATATTAAAAGTGAAACGGGACTGCTACTTTTTGTTCCCACTATCAAATTGACAGTTTATTTAAGAATACCTTGCCGCATATTTATTAACTCCTTGTATAATACTGAATCTAATTATATTCCTTAACCCTTTATTTGTCAAGCTGACAAACTAAAGCAGAAAAAGCGGCAGGATTTCCCCCTGCCACTAATCATCTGTTTATGCAAAAATAATTTCCTTTTCCACAATCTCCCTCGCACAAGCCCTTATGTTATTGAGGCATCCTGTCCATTCTAAGGCGTTTTCTGCCTTTAGCTGTTCCGTTATGCCCTGTGCCTGTTTCATACCCTCTATGAGCCTTTCAAAGCGTTCCTGTGCCTGTCTGTTGATGTCGGCAAGGTAGGCGTTTAGCCTGCCGCTTGTAAGAAGATTGGTGTATGTAACTTTACGGTACTGTTTTAGATAATCTAAATGCCGTTGCCCCCAGATGCCTATTGCCTGTTCTTCTTCGGCGGGTACAGTTAAGCACGGTATCAAATAATCCCCTTGCCTTTCGTATTTGCCGCCCAGTTCCTCAAATAATGATTTTGCCATTGTCTGTTACCTCCACATTCTTTTTTATTTTGAATGTCCGCAAAATCCGTCCTACATCTGTAGTACAGATATTGCAGGCAAGCTGCTTTACCAGTACCTGATCCTCCTTCATCTCTTCTAGTGGGCGTTCCCTTATCTCGGAAACCCCTTTCTTTACCAGGCATGAGAATCTCATTTTTGTTTTTTCCATTGTTTCTACCTTCCTTACTGTTTTGTTATAATGCTCCTCTATAAATATTGATACAGTCCTGCTTATATAGTTTTTTTATTCCCCCTGCCGCCACTGTGTCGTTGAGCGTACAATGCCCAGCCATTTCCTCAATCTTATCCGGGGGGATTCCTGCATCCTCAAAGCGCACCGGAAGTCCCAGGCCCCTGCAGAATTCTTTCATCCTTTTGATCCCCTCCAACGCCATCCATTCGTTATCCTCACTCTTCTCTACATTCCACACACGCTCTGCAAACTGAGCAAATTTTTGGGGGCAAAGCTTATATACATAATGCATCCACGCCGGAAATATGATCGACAATGTAGCTCCATGGTTTATATCATAGAAAGCGCTCAGCGCATGCCCCAGCTCATGGCTTCCCCAATCCTCCTTACGCCCTACTCCCAGAAGTCCGCTGTGGGCCATGGATCCGGCCCACATAATCTCGGCCCTGGCCTCGTAGTTCTGGGGTTCTTTCATAACTACAGGTATGTTCTTCACCATGGCCCTCAAAACTCCCTCGCACAATTCGTCTGTCACATCACAATGTTTAGTTTTTGTAAAATATCTTTCCATCACATGGGCCATAATGTCAAACCCCCCTGCCGCTGTCTGGAATGGAGGCAGTGTATACGTGAGTTCTGGATTCATAACAGCAAATGCCGGGCGCATAAACTCCCTGCCGTAGCCGCGTTTACTGTGTGTCTCCTGATTCATAATTACAGATCCGTCGCTGGACTCACTCCCTGATGCTGGAATTGTCAGCACAACACCCACCGGGGTCATTTTACTGGCGTCTCCTGTTCCTTCATATAAATCCCATACATCCCCATCATAATTCATGCCAACCCCCGTTGCCTTTGCTGTATCAATCACACTTCCGCCGCCAATGGCAAGCAGGAAATCGACCCCTTCATCTCTGGCCTGTGTAATACATTTTCTAACTAGGTCCACTCGTGGATTCGGGCGGACGCCGTCTATCTCAACCCAGGAAATCCCCGCGTTAGTTATGGAATCTGCTATCCGTCCGAATAATCCGGTTTCCTTTACAAAATCCCCGTAATGAATAATCATAATTTTAGTCGCGCCATGGCTTTTACAAATTTCCCCGACACGTTTATCCTCATCTTTACCAAAATAAAATTTTGTCGGCAGTATGAATTCAAAATTGTCCACAGTACTTCCTCCTATACAATCCCAATCAGCGATAATATAATCGCCAATGCAATAATAACAAGTGAAATCCTTCCATATTTTTGTGTCTTATTCTTAATTATGTAATAAATAAGGAATACAGCCAGCAGTGGAAGCAGTCCCGGTGCAATACTGTCCAAAATCTCCTGTATGACAAAAGAAGATTCACCGATTGTAAAACTTGCCGGTGTTGCCAGCGTTACATAACTTCCGCTCAAAGCGCCCATCATAAACATTCCCAGAATACTAGATCCAAAGATTAGATCTTTAAGCCAGCCTGATTCCAGTATATTTGCCACAGAGGACCGGCCCAGCCTGTATCCCAAAAACCAAAGGGGTTTTGCAATCACGAAATATGTAATAATAGGAAAAACAAATGGGATAATTGCCCCCAATGCGCTTCCCTCTGCTGCAAAAGTCACTGCAACCGAATAAATAATCAATCTCAGTGTTCCCCAGTCAATAGTATCGCCTATTCCCGCTAAAGGCCCCATAAGCCCGGTCTTAATACCAGTAATGGCACCCTCCGATACTGCGCCGGTTTTA
The DNA here is from genome assembly GCF_900604355.1 of Luxibacter massiliensis. Lineage (NCBI taxonomy): Bacteria > Bacillati > Bacillota > Clostridia > Lachnospirales > Lachnospiraceae > Luxibacter > Luxibacter massiliensis. The sequence goes on from NZ_UWOE01000001.1 coordinate 2,067,152, forward strand.
GCCATCTCCTCTTCCATAGAAAGAACCATGCCTTGGATTGGGGAACTCCATATAGCCTGGCTGTTAAAGAAGTTCAGGTGCCGTTTCAGGGCATTACTTAACTGCTCTTTATCCTTGTACAATTTCTTCAGGCATGGGATCATACTATAGCAAAATGCCAGGGACTGCATACGCTCATAATTATTGGATGCCTCACAGGCAAATATCCAGCGGTGCAGGGATTTCCTAATATCCTTTTTTGTAAGGAGGGGAGCATCCTCAAGTTTATTGGCTTCTACATTTTCTGCATCTACATTTACATTTTTTAATTCCTCACTCATAGCATTCCCTCCTTTAACACTCTTTGGCACTTTCACGTTTCAGCATAGTTATTAACAGTGCAATACAGATGCCGAAAATAGCACATGCCATAACATTTAATCCTAAGTACTGTACCAGGAAATAACCAATTATGAAAAATGGGATCAGCACCTTTTTTCCAATTACATTAATTGTAATTGCAAAACCCAGAGCTGGCAGCAGGCCCCCTGCAACACTCAATCCGCTTGAAACAAATTCTGGGATGGAATCCAGTACTGCCTGAATAAAATCAGTGCCAAAGTAAACAGCCGCAAAAACAGGGATAAACCTCAGCACAAACCCAATAGGCAGCGGCCAGAGTACCGCACACCGCTCTATTCCCCTGATGTTTGCCTGCTCTGCATATTTATCCGCCTTATGTACCAAGACAATCTGGATATTCTTGCGCACTGTCTCCAGAATCACTCCCAGAATACCTACAGGAATGGCCAGGGTGACCGCTGTCTGTGCATCCATGCCGCTTAAAAGCGCTATCGGGATTGCCACAGTACCTGCAAGTGTTTCATCCGTAGGAATATTGGAGCCTGGAGAAATAATTCCTATATAAATCATTTCTAATGAAGCGCCCACTATCATAGCGGATGCAATATCTCCCGTAATAATGCCAAACCCCAAGCCTATAACCAACGGCTGTTTAAATGGGTGTATCCACTGATATCCAAACTCTGTCCTGGCAAGCCAGAACCACAATCCTGCTACAGTTGCCAATATAAATGTCATAAAGCCATCCCTCCTTTAACCTGCTCTTTTGATAATCTCTTCATATCCAGCCACTGGTTTTTCCGGAACCGCCTGGATATAAATCTCTATTCCCGCATCATGAAGCTCCTTTAAGTTCTTCACTTCATCACCACTTAAGAATATTTCATTTGTAACTTTCTTTTTGCCTGGCTCATTGGGGGCGCCCCCCAGCTGGACTTTCTCTATGCACATTCCTTGTTTAATGGCCTCATAGCAGGTGGATACATTTTTGAACAGAACCATTATTTTTCCATCTCCATACTCATCCATCTTCCATTTTTCTGCCGCTCCCAGGACCGTATCAATCGTGACACTCATCCCTTTAGGCGCCGCATTGGCATAAATCATGCCCATAAAGTCATCTCTGGCCAAATCCTCATCTACAATAATAATCTTTTCAGCACATGTCTTTTTTACCCATTTTGTAATAACCTGTCCATGTATCAGACGGAAATCTACCCTTGCAAGTACACAGTTTCCCATTCTTTTTCCCTCCTGTCTTTCTCTTTCTAGGATGTATAGCACGCCTTTACATTGACTGCACTTTCCTGTACGTACTCCATACATTCTTTTGGCAGCTCTTTCAGCGGCATGCTCATTCTCGCTTCCACTGCTTTTATCAGCATTGGCATACTCAGCCCTGCCACACATTCCACATTATCCTCCCGTACATTCACTGCCGCTGCATTGCAGGGACTTCCTCCAAATAAATCTACCAGCACCAGCACACCATCCCCTTCATCAATGCTCTGGATCTCATTTGTGACTTGTTCCCTTAAGGTATCCAGACTGTCACCTGAATACAGTGATAATGCTTTAATTTTCTCTATATCTCCCATAATCATCTCAGTGCTTTTTAATAGTTCCTTTCCGAAATCACCATGTGTGACAACAACAATGCCTATCATCTCTCTCCCTCCCTTCTATTTTTATATGATCCTTCTCATCTAAAATCTGTTTTAAAGCCCACACTTTTAAAAGAATTCTATAGTCTCTCCTTTCTACTGCATGTCTGCCTTATATGGCATAGACGGTCCAGATCCAAAACGCTGGACTGCAATAGAAGCCGCCCGGTTTGCATATATGACCGCTTCCATAAATTTTACGTCTCTTGACAGAGCAGCTGCCAGTGCTCCATTAAAGGCATCCCCTGCCCCAGTAGTGTCTACAGCTTCTACGTCATATGCAGGAATAAATTTGTCATTTCCACGGCAGCTTGCGAAAACCCCCTTGTCTCCCATAGTAATGACAACATATGGGATGCCGGCCTTGTGGAATACTGCAGCGGCCCTGCGCCCATTTTCTATGCTATCTATATGGATTCCAGTTAATATTTCCGTCTCTGTCTCATTGGGTGTAATTATATCGATTTTAGACAAAAATTCATCAGACACCTTCTGTGCCGGGGCTGGGTTGATCATGATCATATTCCCGGCCTTTCTTGCGATATCCATGGCCTTCTCCAACCCATCCAGATTCACCTCAAATTGTCCCATAAAAATATCACCCTCTTGAATAACACTTCTGGCTTTTTCAATATCCTGGCTGTTGAATGTCTTACAGGCGCCCGGCATAATCAGTATTTGATTCTGTTTTGTTTCCCTATCCACGGCAATCAGCGCCACGCCGGAAGATACGGCCTCATCTACAATCAGGTAATCTGTACGTATCTGTTCCTGCTCATAGAATCTTTTTGCATAGTCCCCTGACATATCACGGCCAATCTTTACGATTAGATCTACATCTGCGCCAAGACGGTGGGCGCAAACTGCCTGGTTGCTTCCCTTTCCGCCCGGCCCAATTTTAAAGTAATCTCCGGTTACTGTCTCTCCTTCCCTGGGAAGATGTGCGCACACGCCTGTATAATCTGTGGCGTAACTGGCCAGAAATACAATTCTTTTTGCCACCTTCATTCCCCCTTTCTACTTTTGTATTTATCTTACTGCCCATATATAACAGCAAGAGTCGTGCCAACTTTAGTGTGTCACTTCTTTTTGGCGAAATACTGTCACATTATTTTCATAATGACACAGATTTTTGTTTCAAAACACACATAGGAAAATATTTAAATATTATTCCACATTTTTAGTTTTCTATATTATTTTATTAAATAGACTTTGAATGACAGAGAAATAAATAAAGATTCCGCTAAATTCACAGAAACCTGCTTGCATTAAACGAGAATATCTCTTATAATACCCAATAATTTATCCTCCCAAGGCCCTCTTAACAAATGTCCTATGCAGACGGACGGGTTTCTCACCAAAAGGCGCCTTTGGGCCATGATAGGGGATATCATGCAGGAGGTAATATTAAAATGAAAGGAGATACTCCCAGCCATGTACAATCACACAAACGGCTTTGCCCTTTGTACATATAAAGATGTGATGAATGATCATGATGTCCGGCACACCCTGCGCTTTTCTGCAGTTATGGTGTGCCATTTCCCTGTGAAAGCAGGCAGATCTATATGCCAGAAGGTGGAGGGGTTATGATTAGGCTGTTTCAGTTACTAAAAAAACAACCCCCAGGGCGGCTGATTACTCTGGGGTTTGCCTGTGTCATACTGCTTGGCACCTTTTTGCTGCTCTTACCCGTTTCTATAAACCCAGGGGTGGAGGTCAGTTTTACAGACGCACTTTTTACATCTACCAGCGCAGTGTGTGTCACGGGCCTGATTGCCATAGATACAGCCGACCATTTCACAGTCTTTGGCCGGGCCGTGGTGGCACTGCTGATTCAGATAGGAGGCCTTGGCGTGACCTCAGTTGGCGTAGCCTTTATTTTAGCCACAGGCAAACGGGTAGGCATGAAAGGCCGGCTTCTAGTGAGGGAGGCACTGAATGTAAATACGTCAAAGGGTATGATCCGCCTGGTAAAGTCCGTTTTACTCATGACGCTTTGTTTCGAGCTGGGCGGGGCAATCCTTAGTTTTATTGTATTTGCCCGGGACTATCCCCCTCCGGCAGCATTGGGTATCAGTATTTTCCACTCCATAGCAGCCTTTAATAACTCCGGTTTTGATATTTTAGGCGGTATGCAGAACCTAATCCCCTATCAAAATGATGTGCTGCTTAACCTGACAACCAGTGTGCTCATAATTTTCGGAGGCTTAGGCTTTCTGGTCATTCTTGATATACTCAAAAACCGCTCATTTAAAAAACTCAGCCTGCATTCAAAGGTAGTAATTACCACGAGTACAGCTTTATTGATTATGGGAACCCTTCTGCTTAAGGCAACTGAGGATATTTCGTGGCTGGGCGCTTTTTTCCAGAGTGTATCAGCGCGGACAGCAGGATTTTCTACTTACCCCATAGGTGAGTTTACCAATGCAGGACTTTTTATCCTTGTCCTTTTAATGTTTATCGGGGCATCACCCGGGTCCACAGGCGGCGGCATTAAGACCAGTACCTTTTTCGCCCTGGTTCAGTCTGTAAAGAGCCTTATGGCCAAGAAGCACTACAGTGCGTTCCACCGCAGTATTCCGGCTGAGGGGATCGCAAAGGCCTATCACATCACCTTGCTTTCTCTGCTGGTTGTATGTGCGGGGACGCTAGGTCTTTGTATACTAGAGCCACAATGTACATTTATTCAGATTTTATTTGAAGTAACCTCTGCCTTCGGTACAGTAGGCCTTTCTACCGGCATTACCCCGGAGCTCAGGGATATAAGTAAGCTGGCCCTGGTCCTAATCATGTTTATCGGAAGGCTGGGGGCCTTTACCCTGGCCTCCATGTGGGTGTGCCGCCCGGCGCCAAATGCCCGGTATATCGAAGAGTCCATAACAATCGGTTAAAGGAGAAAACTAATGAAAAATACAAAATCAGCTTCTTTTGGGGTAATCGGCCTTGGCCGTTTCGGAACTGCCCTGGCATTGAGCCTGGCACAGTCTGGAAAAGAGGTCATTGTTGTAGACTGTAATGAAGAAAAGGTCAGAGAATTGCGCCAGTATACGGAATATGCTTATGTGGCAGACAATCTGACAAAAGAAACTTTAGAAGAAATTGGCATACAGAATTGCGATACAGTCATTATCTGCATTGGAGAAAAAATCGATACAAGCATCCTGACCACTTTACATGTGGTGAGCCTTGGCGTGCCTAACGTCATAGCTAAGGCGCTCAGCGGTGATCAAGGGGCTGTACTTGAAAAGATCGGCGCAGAAGTCGTATATCCCGAAAGGGATATGGCCCTGCGCCTTGGAAAGAGACTTGTATCCCATAATTTTTTGGATTACATTTCATTAGATAATGAAGTGGAAATCCAACAGCTCCCTGCCACTCCAGATATGGTCGGAGTCAGCGTACAGGAAATCAATATCCGTCAGCAATATGGACTGAATATTATTGCCATCGAGAGGGGGCATTCTACAGATATAGAGGTATCGCCCTCTTACCGCTTCAGTTTAAACGACATCATCGTAGTGATTGGAAGGGTGGAAAACATTAAAAGATTTGAGGCTGATATGCAGGGATAGGCAGATACCCATATAACATATCCGGGAGAAGATCTGCTTAACTTAAAAAACCAGCCAAATTTAATCAGGCCCCTATGCGATTGCTGGCATAGGGGCCTGTCACTATTTGTTTCTGCGTACTTTTTCTACAATATCAGCTACTGTTACCTTGTCAGCGGCATCTGTTATAATATACCACATCATTCCCCAGGTATTCCTTGTAGGGCACAGATCACAGGATATCCCACAATCAGTTTCTTTAGTAAGGCACTGCACAGGAGCCAGCTGGCCCTCTACAGCATTAAATACTTCCCTTACCCGGATCTGCTCCGGTGGTTTTGCCAGGGCGTAGCCTCCCCGGGCCCCCCTGACACTTCTTACAATTCCCTTCTGCTTCAAGGCTTTTATGATACGTTCCAGATATTTCTCAGATAACCCCCGTCTCTCAGCTATATTTTTCAGGCTCTCCAACTGCCCTGTATCTGACGAGTATAAAGCCAGGTCCACGGCAATTTCCAGAGCGTATTTCCCTTTCGTTGACATTTTCATAGACTACTCTGCTCCTTTATCCACAAAGGGACGGCATAACTGCGGGATTATTATCCTGAACTATCAAGCCTCCCGGCCATCCCATCGGCTGCTTTTTCAATACTTTTCCCTTTGCAGGCCCAAGGCATTGCACGCCTGCCTCCGGATCATCGTTTTTCTTGCCCCTTCATTGTAAACAAAAAATGCAAAAATTACAATCTTTCTTTTAGTAATAACTACTACTTTTATTTTTATTCTTTCATAAACCGACAATTTTGTATAAAATTACGAAACTTTTCATAAACGCATTGACTTTCATTGTTAAATATGCTACGCTAACTGAGTATTGTTCTAATAGAAGATGCAATACGTCTACTTTATTATTATTTATTTTTATTTATGGAGGGTAACACAATGACAGGTACAGTAAAATGGTTTAACAACCAAAAGGGTTATGGATTCATCTCTGATTCAGAAGGAAACGATGTATTCGTACACTATTCAGGCTTGGTTATGGATGGATTCAAATCTTTAGAAGAAGGCCAGGCTGTGGAGTTCGATGTGACAGAAGGCTCTAAAGGTCCACAGGCAACTAACGTAGTAAAACTTTAATCAGAATTTTAAATGTACCTTTTAATATATAAATTAAGAATGGATTTAATATTTAAAAGTAATACAGAAAAATGAGATTAAAAGAAAGAGAACGGGTTTTCCGTTCTCTTTTTTCGCTTTACTTTTACCGGCAGGCTGGCATCCTATTGGCTGATATTGGACACGTATGCCTCGGCTGCCTCCCACACATCAAAGCCGCTGCCTCTTAATATATCTACGACCCGCGCCGGGTCATCCGTCTTTAGTACAGCAGATGCGTCGCCGCCATTGGCAAAGGCATACATATATTCTATGTTGACCTCTCCCTCCACGATCTGATGCATTGCCCTGCTCAGTGAGCCTGTAGCATGGGGCACCCGCAGTGCCACCACATCTGTCAGCATTGCCGTAATCCCATTTTCTTTGAGGACTTTCCTGCCTTTATTGGGATCTGATACAATCATGCGGAGCATTCCATAGTCTGACGTATCTGCCAGGCTTAAGGCCACAATATTTACATCATTGCCGGCAAGAACAGAAAGTACCTCGTCCAGACGGCCCTCTCTGTTTTCGAGAAACACTGATAACTGTTGAATTGTAATACTCATAGCACTTACCTCCTCTACTGCAGATTACGCTTGTCGATGACACGCACTGCCTTTCCTTCACTTCTCTGAATTGTCTTTGGCTCCACCAGCTTCACACGGGCCGAAACTCCCAATGCCTGCTTCAGAACAGCACTAATCTTATTCTTCAGGGCATCCAGCTTCCGGATTTCATCGGAGAACATACTTTCATCGACTTCAACCATGACTGTCAGTACATCCATATTGTCCTCCCTGTCCACGATCATAAGATAATGAGGAGCCACTGCACCTCCCATGCCAAGAAGGGCAGTCTCAACCTGAGTCGGGAATACATTGACTCCGCGGATCACCTTCATATCATCTGTACGTCCGGTAAACTTGGAAATTCTAGGAGTGGTCCTTCCACATTTACATGTACTGTGGTCAATGCTGGTCAGGTCTTTTGTACGGTAACGTATAAGAGGCATGGCCTCTTTGGCCAGCGTAGTGAATACAAGTTCCCCTGTCTCCCCATCCTCACAGGCCGCATGGGTGGCTGGGTTCAGTACTTCTGGATAGAAGTAATCCACATTGATATGAAGTCCCTCATGGTAGATACAGTCCTGCGCAACGCCAGGGCCGGTAATCTCACATAGTCCGTAAATGTCAAAACAGTTGATATTCAGGATACTTTCTATCTTTTTGCGCATCTCTTCTGTCCATGGCTCCGCACCATGGATGCCCGCTTTGATTTTCAGCCGCTCTACGACGCCTGCTTCCTGCATAGATTCTGCAAGATGGAGGGCATAAGATGGGGTACATGCAAAAGCTGTTGCTCCGAAATCTTCCATACACATCATCTGTCGTTTCGTGTTCCCGGCAGACATAGGGATTGCCATTGCCCCCAAAGCCTTTGCACCGAAATCCAGGCCCATGCCCCCGGTAAAGAGCCCATACCCATAGCAGACATGCAGAATATCCTCCTCAGTCAGCCCCGCCATGGATAAGCACCGGGCCACGCACTCCCCCCATACATCTACATCCTTCTGTGAATAAGAGGCCAGTGTCAGTTTCCCTGTAGTGCCGGATGTCCCCTGCACCCGGACAACCTCTTTCTTGGGTATTGCCAGAAGGCCGAATGGATAGTTGTCCCGAAGATCTTCCTTTGTAGTAAAAGGAAGCTTGTCTATGTCTTCAATGCTTTTGATATCTCCAGGCTCTACGCCCAAATCCTTCATTTTTTTGTGGTAAAAATCTACATTGTGATATACCCTGTACACCACGTCCTGAAGGCGCCTGCCCTGCAGCTGGGCCATCTCGTCACTGCTCATACATTCTATCTTGGGGTCATAGATTCTTTCCACCCAGTTTTCTAATGATACTGCCGCCATTTTCCCTGCTCCTTATCTTTTTTATCCATTTTTAATCTTGTTTAAGACTTATAAATCCGCTTCTTCTACAATCTTTACATCCGCCCTTTTAAGGACATCCGCCGCTTTCTCATAATCATCCGTATTAAATACCATAACCGGTGCCCTGCCCTCACGGATAACAAAAGAATATATATAGTTTATGTTAATCCCTCCGTCAGCAAGGATAGAAAGCATTTGGTTCAGATTCCCTTTTTCATCTTTTAACTCTGCGCCGATTACCTCGTGGATCCTGACGACAAATCCCCTGCCTGTGAGGTAGGCTTTCGCCTCTTCAGCCTTATCTACCACCAGGCGTAAAATACCAAATTCCGGCGTGTCAAAGGAAGCCACCGCCCGGATATTTACGTGCGCCTCGGTCAGCGCCGATGTGACTTGTTTCAGGCTTCCAGGCCTGTTCTCTACAAATACTGATAACTGTTTAATCATATTCTCACCTGCCCCGGCTATAATGTGTATCCCACATCAAATGCTTTTTTGTTAATCTCAACTGTCTTTGGAGGTACGGTCTTTTCAATTACCTTGTACCACTGCTCTCTTGTAAAATCCATATGCTGTGCGGCAATCCCCAGGACGATCAAATTAAAAACCTTGGGATTCCCCAGTTTTCTGGACTCTTCTGTGGCATTTACTTTATAAACCTTATATTCTTTCTCCAGCTTGCCAAGAATATTCTCTGGGTATTGCGCAGCCCCAATTACGACCGGCATGGGATCAATCCGCCAGTCATTGACAATGAGCACCCCGTCTTTTTTCAGAAAATGGGCGTAGCGCAGGGCCTCCAGCCTTTCAAAGGCAATAATCACGTCCGCCTGTCCCTCTTCCACAATGGGTTCTGCCACCTTCTCACCGTAGCGCACAAATGTAACTACGCTTCCGCCCCTCTGGGCCATTCCATGTACCTCGGAGAGTTTCACGTCATACCCCCCGTCAATCGTAAGTCCTCCCAAAATTCTACTGGTGAGCAGGGTTCCCTGGCCCCCCACTCCTACAATCATAATATTTTTTGTCGCCATCTTTATTCACCCGCCTTTGCCAGTTCTATTGCACCAAATTTACACAAAGTCTCACAGAGGCCGCAGCCAGTGCACATTGTGTCATCGATATGGATAGTCCCATCCTCGTTCTTAGTCATGGCAGGACATCCAGGCTTCATACACATGCCGCACTTCTTACACTTATCTTCGCGGGCAATATAGAGAGGTTTTTTAGATTTGTCCAGCAGCACACAGGGGGATTGCGTGATAATGACGGAAACCTCCTCCTTTGCGTTCTCCTCCTTAATTACCTTCTCAAGCCTGCCAATATTAAACGCATTGACCTGGATTACATTTTTAACGCCCATGGCACGGCACAGGCCGGGTATGTCAATGGCATATGTGTCCTCGCCCTGCAGTGTTTTTCCTGTGGCTGCATGATCCTGATGCCCCGTCATCCCGGTAGTAGAATTATCCAAAATCAGTACTGTCCCTGATGCATGGTTATATACCATATTCATCAGTGAATTTACACCTGTATGTAAAAATGTAGAATCCCCAATCACGGCAACCCAGTTCTTGATATACTCCCTGCCCCTTGCTTTCTCCATCCCATGCAGTGTAGAAATACTGGAACCCATGCACATAGTTGTGTCTACCACACTGAGGGGGGCAACCGCGCCTAAAGTATAACAGCCTATGTCGCCTGCTGCATGCATTTTCAGCTTGTTCAGCACATGGTACACGCTGCGGTGGGGACATCCTGGACATAGAATAGGGGGGCGCTGGGGCGCCTCGGCAGCAGTTTTATCATATGGTTTTTCTTTTAATATGGCGGTTCTGAGCATATTGGCGCTGTACTCCCCCTGGACAGTAAAAATCTCTTTTCCCACTGCCTGTATGCCCCAGGACTTTACCTGCTCCTCAATGACTGGATCCAGCTCTTCTACTATATACAGAGTATCCACCTTTGATGCAAATTCTTCGATCAGTTTCCTGGGCAGGGGATTTACCATACCAAGCTTTAGCACGGAGGCTTCTGGAAGCGCCTCTTTTACATACTGATACGGGATCCCACTGGTAATTACGCCGATCCTGGTATCATTCATCTCTACCTTATTAATTTCCATTGTGTCTGCTGCCCCGGCTAACTCCAGGTTCTGTTTCTCAATCTCAATATGGCGGATTTTCGCATTGCCAGGCATCATAACATTTTTACGTATATTCTTTTCATAAGGCTTATCTTCCACCTCTGTGCGGGGGCACAACTCAACCAGTCCCTGGGAATGGGCCAGCCTGGTAGTTGTCCTGAAGATAAAGGGGCGGTCAAACTGCTCGCTGAGTTCGAAAGCCACCTTAAAAAGTTCTTTTGCCTCTGCACTGTCAGATGGCTCAATGACGGGAATCTGGGCTGCCCTGGCAACCATCCTGGTGTCCTGCTCATTCTGGGAGCTGTACAGTCCCGGGTCGTCAGCCACCACAAATACAAGTCCGCCGCTGACTCCCATGTAGGAAACAGAATAAAGAGGGTCTGCAGCTACATTCAGTCCCACATGCTTCATACAAGCCATTGCGCGCACCCCTGCAATACTGGCTCCCACGGCAACCTCTGCCGCCACCTTTTCATTGGGCGCCCATTCCTCATATACATCATCCTTATACTGCACCAGATATTCACTGATTTCGGTGCTTGGCGTTCCCGGATATGCAGAGGAAACCTTTACCCCGGCCTCATAGGCCCCTCTGGCAATCGCCTCATTCCCCAGCATAATTACTTTTTCTGCCATATTTTATAAACCATCCTTTCGTAAATCTGTGACTCTCTTCGCCTTGCCCTCAAACCGCTGCAGAGAATTAGGCGCAACCAGCCTGATGTTTGTGGCCAGACCCAGCTGTGACTTCAGCGACGCTTTAATGCGTTTCTCCAACTCGCTTAATTTAGCGTAGCTGTCCAAAAGCCTGTCGTCAATCAATTCCACTGTGATGGTCATAACATCCAGCCTGCTCTTTCTCTCCACAAGGATCTCGTAGTGCGGGCCAATCTCCTCTATCTTAAACAAGACTTCCTCTATCTGCCCCGGAAATACATTCACGCCCCGGATCACCAGCATATCGTCCGCCCGTCCTGACAGATTTGCCATACGGACAGTTGTACGCCCACATTTACAAGGTTCATACATCAGCTTTGTTAAATCTCCGGTCCGGTACCTCACCAGGGGAAGCGCTTCCTTCCCAAGGCAGGTAATGACCAGCTCCCCTGTCTCCCCCGGAGGCAGCACTTCCTCCGTCTCCGGGTCAATAATCTCAGGGATAAACCAGTCCTCATTCACATGCATGCCGCACAGTTCTGTACATTCCCCCGAAACCCCGGGGCCACACAGTTCGCTCATGCCGTAGTTTTGAGTACAGACAAACTGCTCCCCCCAGACTCTGTGCATCTCCCTGCGCATAGGTTCGGTCATTCCTTCTCCTCCGAATAATCCGATATGTATCTGCAAATCCCTGGATGGGTCAATTCCCCTCTCGCGGAGCACTTCGCCTAAATGAAGCGCGTAGGAAGGGGTGGCCACCAGAAGAGTCACCCCCATATCTTCCATAAACATAATCTGCTTATTTGTGTTTCCCGAGGACATAGGGATTACAGATGCGCCCAGCTTCTCCAAGCCTCCGTGAAGGCCAAGGGCCCCTGTAAAGGTACCGTAGCCAAAAGAAACCTGTGCCACATCCTCAGGCGTGGCTCCTCCCATACAGGCTATCCTGGCCACATTATTGAGCCATACATCCAGGTCATGGGCTGTATATCCAACTACCGTAGGCTTTCCAGTTGTACCTGAGCTGGCATGGTATCTGACCAAATCCTTCTTGTCAACCGCAAACAGGCCGTCAGGATAATGATCCCTGAAATCTGCTTTATATGTAAACGGCATCTTTCCCAAATCCTCCAGGCTTAAGATGTCCGCCGGCTTCACAGAAGCTTCATCCATCTTCTGGCGGTAAGGCCCGACACGCTCATAAATATAAGATACCGTCTCCTTCAGCCGTTCCAACTGAATTTTCTCAATCTCAGCTCTAGGCAGTGTCTCCTCTTTTGCCCAAATCATTTTAATTCCTCCTTCGTCATATCATTCGCTGCCCACATAAGTACTCTCCGTAAAGACATACATTGCGGGATGTCCTTTTGGATATGCTCATGGAACTACTAATGTTCAATAAGTATAACATATTACTTTCCCGAATTAAAGTAGTAAATTTAAGGCCTGCCATCTAGAGCCTGGACATGTTCTTTGAAAAAGCAAGTGACAGGCCATCCCTTTCTCACTTGCTCTTTTATGCACCCTGTACGGCAGCCGTGCCCTTAGGGGCCCGGCTGACTGTATCGGCCTCGTATTCACTTACTAAAATCTACAGAGGATACTTCTCTGTCAGCTCAGACACGGACTCCCTTGCCGCTGCCACATTTGCTTCGCTCTCTGTCACTGCTGCAATAATCCCCGCAATCTTATCCATCTCCTCTGCCCCCATGCCGCGGGTGGTCACAGCAGGGGTCCCAAGCCTTACTCCGCTTGTAACAAAGGGAGAACGGGGGTCATTAGGGATGGTATTTTTATTGCAGGTCACATGGGCATCGTCGAGGCGCTTCTCCAGCTCCTTGCCGCTGATATCATTGCCGGTCAGATCTACAAGCATGAGATGGTTGTCCGTACCCCCGGAAACTATCTTCATCCCCCGCTCCTTTAGTCCTTTGCTCAAAGCCTGGGCATTGCTGACTACCTTCTCCTGGTATGCTTTAAACTCAGGCTGAAGCGCCTCCTTAAAGCAGACCGCCTTTGCGGCAATGACATGCATCAGAGGGCCTCCCTGGATACCCGGGAAAATGGCCTTGTTAAAATTAAATTTCTCATTTACCTCATTGCTGCTCAGAATCATGCCTCCCCTGGGGCCCCTCAATGTCTTATGGGTTGTTGTAGTTGTCACATGGGCATAGGGAATAGGGCTGGGATGCAGTCCCGCAGCTACCAGTCCCGCAATATGGGCCATATCTGCCATCAAATAGGCTCCCACCTGGTCTGCGATCTCCCTGAATTTCTTGAAATCAATGGTTCTGGCATAGGCGCTTGCGCCTGCGATGATCAGCTTTGGCTTATGTTCCTTAGCAATCTCCAGAACCCGCCCATAGTCAATCACACCGTCGTCATTGACTCCATATGCCGCAAAATCAAAATACTTTCCGGACATATTCACTGGTGATCCATGAGTCAGGTGCCCGCCATGGTCCAGGTTCATCCCCATGACCTTATCACCAGGTTCAAGCATGGCAAACATAACTGCCATGTTGGCCTGTGCGCCTGAGTGGGGCTGTACATTGACATATTCACACTTGAACAATTCCCTCGCCCTGCCAATAGCCAGATCCTCTGCCACGTCCACATACTGGCAGCCGCCATAGTATCTTTTATGGGGATATCCTTCTGCATATTTATTTGTGAGGGGACTTCCCATGGCAGCCATGACAGCCTTGCTCACCCAGTTTTCAGAGGCAATCAGCTCTATATGTGAGTTTTGTCTTTCCAGCTCGTCCTGGATTACATCTGCTATTTCTGGATCTGCATTCCTAATCTCTACAAAATCGTACATCTCTCTTTTCCTCCCTATACTGTTAGGTATTTTATTATTATTCATTTTATCTGTTTTTGCCGGCTTTATGCACCATTTTGCTGTCCTGTAAAGCCTTGCAGCCTGCCCTGAATCTGTATCCTACAAATCAAACAAGGAGAGCTGGTTGCTCTGGGGAAGATTTCCGAAAAGTCCCAGGTCCGCCATAAAATCAATCACTGTCTTGCTGACCTTTGTGCGCTGCCTGAAATCATCCAAGGACAGATATGGTCCGTCCTTAGCCGCCTCCTCCACAGCCTCCGCCGCCTTCTCCCCCATCCCTTCTATACTGGAAAGGGGAGGCATGAGCTTGCCGTCTATAATCTGGAACCTGGCGGCCTTGGCCCGGTAAATATCCAGGGGAAGAAATTCATAGCCTCTGGCATACATTTCCTGCACAATCTTCATATCCTTCATGACATCCTGCTCTTTATTACTCAGGGCATCCCCTTTTTTCTTATATTCCCGGATATAATAATTTAATTTTTCCTTGCCCTGGCACATGATCTCGTAAGAAAAGGCGTTTGCACGGATACCGAAGTATGCCCCGTAATATGCCAGAGGATAGTTGATCTTGCAGTACGCAATACGGTAGGCCATCATAACATACGCCGCCGCATGTGCCTTGGGGAACATATAACTGATCTGCTTGCAGGACCAGATATACCAGTCTGGAACGTTCTTTTCCTTCATGGCCTCCTCCCACTCCGGCTTTAACCCCTTGCCCTTACGCACGCTTTCCATAATCGTAAAGGACAGGGCGCTGTCCACCCCCTGATTGATCAGGTAAATCATAATGTCATCCCGGGTACAGATACAGGTGGAAATAGTTGCCTTTCCTGACTTCACAAGCTCCTGTGCATTCCCCAGCCATACATTTGTCCCGTGGGACAGGCCGGAGATACGGATCAAGTCAGACAGTGACTGAGGCTTGGCATCCTGTACCATCTGGATGACAAAATCTGTGCCAAATTCAGGTATGCCCATACAGCCCAGCTTACAGCCGTCTATATCTTCTGGCTTGATTCCCAGGGCGCTGGTGTCGTGGAACAGCGACAATACCTTTTCATCATCCAGAGGAATCTCAGTTGCCACAAAGGGGTTTTCTTCGTTAAATTCATTCTCCATGGCGTCTGAAGTAATATATTCTTCCAGGGTACGTATCATAGTAGGATCATCATGCCCCAGTATATCCAGCTTCAGCAGGTTATGGTCAATAGAGTGGTAATCAAAATGGGTTGTCACAATGTCTGTGGCCATATCGTTGGCAGGATGCTGGATGGGCGTAAACTCGTTAATATCATGGCCGTGGGGCAGTACCACAATCCCCCCCGGGTGCTGACCAGTACTCCTGCGTATCCCTGTACAGCCTACTGTGATGCGGTCAATCTCACATTTCCGCTTCCTCTGTCCCCGCTCTTCATAGTAGTTCCGTACATAACCAAAGGCAGTCTTATCAGCCAGGGTGCCGATTGTCCCTGCCTTAAAAGTATGGCCGTCCCCAAAAATAACCTCTGTGTATTTGTGGGCCTTTGCCTGATAATCGCCAGAAAAATTCAGGTCAATATCCGGCTCCTTGTCCCCTTTAAAGCCTAAGAAGGTCTCAAAGGGTATGTCAAATCCAGCTTTTACAAGCGGTGCGCCGCAGACCGGGCAGGACTTATCCGGCATATCAAAACCACATCCCCCTGCATACGCCCTGACTTCCTCTGAGTCAAAATCATTATAATGGCAGCTGCCGCAGTAATAGTGTGGGCTTAAAGGGTTGACTTCCGTAATCCCAGCCATGGTGGCCACAAAAGAAGAGCCTACCGATCCCCTGGAACCCACCAGATATCCGTCCTCATTGGACTTCCACACGAGCTTTTGGGCAATAATATACATCACTGAATATCCGTTTGATATAATGGAGGTCAGCTCTCTCTCCAGCCTGGTCTGCACAGGCTCTGGCAAATTCTCCCCGTAAATCTCGTGGGCCTTGCTGTAGCAGATATCCCGCAAATCCTGCTCTGAATTTTCGATAACCGGCGGACATTTGTTTGGGTTAATCGGTGAAATCTTCTCAATCATATGGGCAATTTTGTTTGGGTTCTCAATGACAATCTCCCTTGCCTTGGCAGATCCCAGATACTCAAATTCCTCCAGCATCTCCTCTGTAGTCCTAAGATAGAGGGGCGCCTGCTCATCTGCGTCCCCAAACCCTTTTCCCGCCATGATAATACGGCGGTAGACCTCATCCCCTGGATCCAGGAAATGTACGTCACAGGTGGCCACCACCGGGTTTTTAAACTTTTCCCCCAGCTCTACGATTTCCCTGTTGATGTTCTGCAAATCTTCTATTGTATTAATATCGGAAAAACGGTCGCTCTCCAGCATAAAACGGTTGTTCCCCAAAGGCTGTATTTCATAATAATCATAGAACGCGGCCAGACGTGCCACAGACTCAGCAGACTTCCTTTCCAGGATTGCCTGGTAAAGTTCCCCCGCCTCGCATGCACTCCCCACAATCAGTCCCTCTCTGTATTGGTTTAACACACTTTTGGGGATCCTGGGCCTTCTGGCATAATAGGTCAGATGGGACTGGGAAATCAACTGGTAGAGATTATACCGCCCGATATCATTCTTCATCAGAATAATCACATGGTATGTGGGCATCTTGCGTATTGCATTTGGATTCATGTCGCCGAAAGCATTCAGTTCCTTCAGTGTATGGATATTCTGTTCCTTGAGCATATTGACAAATTTCACAAAAATTTCTGCAGTGGCCGCCGCGTCGTCCACCGCCCGGTGGTGGTTCTCCAGTGAAATATTCAGGGCCTTTGCCACAACATTTAACTTATATTTTGATAATGTGGGAAGAAGAACCCGGGCCATGGCCACTGTATCTACATAGACAAACTCCGGCTTCTGCCCTTGGTTCCTTAAGTTCTGCTCAATAAACCCAACATCAAATCCTGCATTGTGGGCCACTAGGACCCCATCTCCAGCAAAGGCGAGAAACTGGGGCAGAACCACTTCGATCCCTGGAGATCCAATCACCATTTCATCTGTGATACTGGTCAGCTGGGTGATCTCAAAAGGTATAGGTATGCCTGGATTGACAAACGTGCTGAATCGGTCCGTTATCTCACCGTCCACCACCTTCACCGCCCCAATCTCTATAATCCTGTCTTTGATGGCACTAAACCCGGTGGTCTCCAGGTCGAATACTATATAAGTACCCTCCAGGCTCTCCCCTCCGGCGCCCACGGCTATCTCTGTCAGGTCATCCACAATGTACCCTTCCACACCATACAGGATTTTGAAAGGATCGTCCTTATCTAACGTCTCAATATAGTGGTTTGCATCTGGAAAGGATTGTACCACGCCATGGTCCGTTATGGCTATTGCCGGATGTCCCCAGTCGTGGGCCCTCTTCACAATCTCCTTCACCTCAGACACGCCGTCCATATCGCTCATTTTAGTATGGCAGTGCAGCTCCACGCGCTTTATGGGACTTAAATCCTGCCTGGAAACAGTAAAATCGCCGCTCTTTTTGATTCCTGTCACAGAACCTATGGTCAGTTCACCGTCAAACTTGTCGATGGTGGTAACACCTTTAATCTTGACAAAGGCCCCCTTTTTTAATTCTCCTAAAAGCTCAGGGAGCTGTTCATTCCTTGTAAACATTTTGACCGTGATCGTGTCCGTAAAATCTGTCACGGCAAACATCAGAATTGTCTTCTCCCCCCGTATCTCCCGGGTATCAAAATGAATAATCTTGCCGCGGATTGTAATTTCCCCCATCTCACCTGCCACCTGATCCAGTGTAATGGGTTCATCCTCAAAGCTCCTGCCATAAATCAGGCCCGGATCATCTCCCTGCTTGAGAGGCCTATAGAACTCCTTTTTCTTGAATTCTCCCCTTCTGGCTGTGCCTCTCTTGGTATCCGGAGCCTCTTTCTTCAGCTTTATGCCGCTCTTCTTTTTATCAGGGGCATCCTTAGCCTCCTCTCTGGATATATCTGTTTCCTCCTTCGGATTCTCCCCTCTGTGCCTGGCTCTCCTCTCAAAGATGGCATTAATCTCCTGCTGTATCCTCTGTTCATCATATTCCCGGCCTTTGTGTTCCTTAGCCTCACAGCAGGACACCCGGATGTCCGCCTGTATATGGAATCTTTTATGAAATATGTCCTGTAAAAGTCCCACAATGTATTCTCTTCTCCCCTCGGAGACTATGGAATCCTCCAGATGCAGATGTACAATTTCCCGTCCCTCGAACTCTATCTTGGCCTGCTCGAACATATTGGCTGCCAGAATACTGTGCTGCTTCAATTCCATCACAATACTATCCCTGTACTCCATCATCAAAGTACCCGGCGTATACTGCTCTGACAAGGCATACTGCTCCTTTATATGGATTTTAATGTGTGTATCTGCAAAGAGCTGCCCTCTAATTTGATCTTCCATCTGCCATATATGTTTTTTCTGGATCAGATGCCTGCTGAAAATATGTACATTAAGAAAATCCCGGCCCGAGTTTGTAGTTATTCTCTGAACTTCTACATCTCCAAACAATAGCCTGATCTCTTCGCTGGCCTTTAATGTGGGGAATACTTCAAAAAAAAGTCTCTGGTTTCCTATTTTTTCCAATTCAACAACTCCTGTCGCAAGGTGTCAAGAAGCTCTTCTTCCTTCACCTTTTTTACTATCTCGCCTTTTTTAATCAGGAGGCCCTCCCCCACGCCTCCTGCAATTCCAATATCTGCCTCCTTAGCCTCCCCGGGGCCATTGACCGCACATCCCATGACGGCCACCTTAATATCCAGAGGAATATCTGCTACCATATCCTCCACCTTATTTGCAAGCTCTATAAGATTAATCTGGGTTCTCCCACATGTAGGGCAGGACACCACCTCAATGCCTCCCTGGCGAAGGCCCAGGGTCTTGAGAAGCAGGCGCGCTGTCTTAATCTCCTCCAGGGGATCCCCGGTCAGGGAAACCCGGATGGTATTCCCGATTCCCTGATACAGAATAATCCCCAGGCCCACAGAGGATTTCACATTCCCCGCATATACAGTCCCAGCCTCTGTTATGCCTACATGCAGAGGATAGGGGCACTTTCTGGCAATCAGCTCATGGGCTTTTACGCACATCATCACATCTGATGATTTGATGCTGACCACCAGGTTATCATATCCCATTTGTTCAATCATGGACACCTTGTCCATGGCGCTCTCCACAATACCCTCCGCCGTCACGCCGCCATATTTTTCCAGCAGGTGCTTTTCAAGAGATCCGCTGTTGACACCCACCCGTATAGGAATCCCCCGCTCTTTCGCCTGAAAGACCACTGCCTGGACTTTCTCTTTGCTCCCGATATTGCCCGGGTTAATGCGGATCTTATCTGCCCCATTCTCCATGGCCGCTATGGCCAGCCGGTAGTCAAAATGTATATCCGCAACCAGCGGGATATGGATCTGCCTTTTTATTTCCCTGATCGCCAGGGCCCCCTCCAAAGAAGGCACTGCACAGCGGATCACCTCACATCCCGCGGCCTCCAGCATATGTATCTGCCTCACAGTGGCAGTTACATCCTCTGTCCTTGTATTGGTCATAGATTGTATTGCAACCGGATGGCTGCCCCCGATCGTGACGTCCCCGATCTTCACTTCCTTTGTCTTCTCCCGCAGAATTCCCATCATGCCCCGTCCTTTCTCAATCATCTGCCTGTAGGTGTCTGTCAGCCTGTGTCTCCGCCACTATACTAAAAATACATAGAAACTTTAGAAAAGAGCAGTATTTACAAAATTGCCGGCAAAACATTCCCTACTTATAGAAGAAACAGGGAAACTTCTTCCCTGTCCGTCTATATCCTATATTTTCTACTTTTTGTCGAATACCATCTGGTCGCCGTACTCCCTGTCTGTCAGAGTCATCTTCTTCTGCTCAATGCTGTAATCATATGTCCCCTCCAGTGTATTCACCGCCGAGCTTAAACCATCGGCTGTCACCGCACCCTCTGAGGCATCTGCAGCCTGTATGATAGCCTCGTCACTGGCCCGCAGGGTAAAGGTCTTAGTCTCCTTATCAATGCCATATTCCAAGGCCACAGAAACCCCTGCGCCTTCAAATTCCTCCGGCCACTCCAGGACAGCCTTCCCGCTGCTCTTGATTGTAATCACCATGCTGCTGTCCTCATGGCTCCATCTCCCCTCCAGGGGATTGGCTGTAAATAGTTTTATCAGAAAAAAGGCCGCAATGATGATGATCAGCACTGTAGTCACTGCCATCACGGCCCTCCAAATTTGATTTCTCTTCTCTTCGTTATTCTTCGCAAGCATGTATATACTTCCCTTCTATTTCCTCTGTTTTATTATACGGATTTTCAAGTGCTGTGTCAACGGGTACGGCCCCCTGCATATATCCTTTATTTTATCACGGTTTACTCCATATTATAGGTATTTTACGGTTTTTTTAGAAAAGCTTTCATCTAGGATAAGTATCATAGGATATTCTCTGTAGTATATTTAAAATGTATTCCAAAGTAAAAAATATTGCTATATTTACATATCAGGCCTATAGAGTTATACTGTCTTTGGAAAAAACAAAACAGAGACAGAAACCATAAGGCCCTCCCTCTATAGCTGTCAAGGGGGACATCAATTTTAAAATGTAAGGAGGTTTTAACATGAGTATCATCCAGACATTAGAAAAAAGAAGAAGCATTTATAACATCAATAAAGAACTGCCAGTCCCTGAGGATACAGTAATAAATACCATACAAAAAGTCACGGAACTGGTTCCGGACGCATTTAATATGAAAAGCTCACAAGTCATGATTGTTTTGGGTGAAAAGCATGACATTCTCTGGGATACTGTCTATGATGTGTTTGAGGGAAAAGTCCCAATAGAAAAAATCCAAGGTTTTAGAAATGGGGCCGGAACTGTGCTATATTTTTATGATGAGGCAGTGGTGAGAAACCTGCAGGGTTCTTTCCCAAAATATGCAGACAACTTCCCTGTATGGGCCAATCAGGCCAGCGCAATGCTGCAGATTAATATTTGGGGCGCCCTCCGTGAACTGGGCATAGGCGCAAACCTGCAGCACTATAACCCGGTAATCAACACAAAAGTCAGGGAGTTATTCCAGATCCCAGAAAGCTATATCCTTGTGGCGCAAATGCCTTTCGGCGGAATTGTTGAGGAACCCGCGCCCAAAGAAAAGGAGGATATAAAAGTACGGGTGCAAACAATCAAATAACTGCCAGGCAGCGCCATAGCTCCCCAGAAACTATGGCGCTGCCTGCAACCCGACAGATCATAAAGCTGCGGGGTTTATTATGCCCCACCATAAAATCCATTGCCTTACGCGAATATCCCTCCGATAATCGTATAAGAAAGTATTGTCATAATAGCGGCTGCGATGAGCACTCCCAGGGCAATGGCCGGAAAAGCTTTCCTGAACCGTATCCCCAGCAGGGCCGCAATCAGAGATCCCGTCCATGCCCCTGTTCCCGGCAGCGGAATACCCACGAAAATAACCAGTCCCCAAAACTCATATTTTTCTATATTGGCGCTCTTGCTTAGTGCCTTTGCCTCCAGCTTATCTACAATGGGTTTCAATTTTTTGGTGCCTTTCATCCAGTCGAATATTTTTGTGATCAGAAGAAGGATGAAGGGTATGGGGATTAAGTTTCCGATAATACAGATTGGTATGGCCTGCCATTTTGCCACGTCCAGAATCGCCGGGCCTGCAGCGATCAGTCCGCCCCTGAGCTCCAGAATGGGAACCATGGAAATCAGGAATACAATAAATTCCTTCCCTACTTTCCCTCCCAGATTCACTACAAACCAGTCAATTAACATTTCTTTCATATACTATAATTCTCCTATTTATGCATATATCTTTTCAGTGTTCCAAAAAGCTCTTTCATTTCCTCTCTTGTCCCCACAGTGATGCGCAGATATTGCCCGATCCTTCTGCCATCCCAATGCCTGACGTAAATCTGTTCCTGCTTTAATGCCTCGAAAAGGGCCTTTCCTTCATATTGGGGATGAGCCGCAAAGATAAAATTAGCCTGTGCGTCAGGGAAAGAAAATCCAAGGCGTTTTAGCTCTATCTTCGCCCACTCCCTTGTCTCAATAATGGTGCGTACAGTGTCCTCAAAATATGCCTTGTCCTTCACAGCCTCCACACCACATACAATAGAAGGAAGGTTCATTGTATACGAATTAAAAGAATACTTGACATCATTGAGATATTGAATCAATTCCGGACTTCCTATTGCATATCCAATCCTCATGCCTGCCATAGACCTTGCCTTGGAAAAGGTCTGAACCACAAGCAGATTCGGGTATCTGTCCAGCAGTTCCACTGCCGACCTGCCTGCAAAGTCTATGTAAGCTTCATCTACTATTACAACCACATCCTGGTTATGCCTGAGTATGTCCTCCACAAAGTCAAGGTCCTCGTATACGGCGGTGGGAGCATTGGGGTTAGGGAAAATAATCCCCCCATTCTCCTTATAATAATCCTCCCTGCGGATACAAAAATTGTCATCCAGCATAGGGCATTCATAAGGGATCCTGTAAAGCTGGGCCCACACTTTATAGAAGGAGTAAGTGATATCCGGGAATAAAACTGGCTTTTCGGAATTAAAAAATGTGAGAAAGCACAAAGAAAGCACGTCGTCCGACCCGACTCCTACAAAAACCTGCTCCGGCCCGACCTTGTAGTATTCTGCCAGGGAATCCCTGAGCAAAGATGCCGACGGGTCTGGGTATAACTTAAGCCTGTGGGCCTCAAATTCACGCAGGGCCTTTTGTACGCCTGGTGCAGGCGGGTAGGGGTTCTCGTTCGTATTTAACTTAATCACCGTATTCTGTGGCTGCTCCCCAGGTACATAGGGCACCACCTTCCTGATTTTTTCTACTACATTTTTATTTAATCCCATTTCCCACACCCCTGCCTATTAAAACTCTGCCGCAAGTTCTTTGAATTTGGGCAATGAATTGACAATCGTCTCATAAGAAACACAATATGCCAGGCGGACATATCCCGGGCAGGCAAAAGAAGTGCCGGGGACAATCAGTATATTATATTTTTTTGCAGCCGCACAGAATGCCTTTTCATCTTCCAGCGGCGATTTCACAAACAGGTAAAAGGCGCCCTCAGGCCTGATGCATTCAAATCCAAGCTCTTTTAACCCCTCATAGAGAGTTTCCCGGTTCCGGTTATAGTAGGAAATATCTGTTTCCTCGCCCAGGCACTTTTTTACTACCTTTTGCTGCAGTGTGGGGGCATTGACAAATCCCAGAATTCTCGTGGCCACATTTGCAGCGCTAATCAGGTTTTCACTGTCAGCCGCCTCATCCGGTATAACAAGATAACCGATTCTCTCCCCCGGGAGAGAGAGGGATTTACTATAAGAATATCCCACGATTGTATTTGCATAATATTTTGTCAGATAGGGAACCAAAATACCGTCATAAACCAGTTCCCTGTACGGCTCGTCCGAAATCAAATATATGTCTGTCCCAAATTCTTTTTGCTTAGCCTCCAAAATTGCGGCCATCCTTTTAATCGTCTCTTCCGAGTATACTACACCTGTAGGGTTGTTCGGCGTGTTCACGATGACTGCCTTTGTCCTGGCTGTAATTTTTTCCTCAAATTCATCCAGCTTAGGCTGAAAGTCCTCTGTGTTCGGTGATATCTCCACAAGCACGCCATCGTAATTATTTGTATAGCTTCTATATTCGCCAAAATACGGAGCAAAGGCGATCACTTCATCACCGGGGTTCAATAGCGCCTTTAAAATCACATTTAACCCTCCGGCAGCTCCCACTGTCATTGTTATATTTTTTGCCTCAAAGGCTGTCCCAAAACGGCTGTTCAGGGAATCAGCCACGGCCTGCCTCACGTCCTCATAACCTGCATTGCTGTTTGTATATCCATGGAGAACCAAAGGATCCTCCTTATCCAGAAGTTCCTTTATGGCTTTCTTTACCGCCTCAGGGGCAGGTACGTTGGGATTGCCCAGGCTGAAATCATATACGTTTTCAGCGCCATATATCTGGGCCAGCCTGTTCCCTTCCTCAAACATTGCACGGATTGCAGAACTATTTGCAACCATATTCTCCATTTTCTTTGAAATCATCCTGTATTCTCCATTCTTTTCATTTATCGTTCTGTAACAATGCCCTTTTCTACCATAAAAACAGGCTTGTAGGACATCTTTGCCTTCCGCAGCCCTTCTGCCCCAGTGTCCTCCTCCCGGTTCACATATTTATAATCCATACACTCATGGAGGACAAACTGCTGGTTGATCATAGTGTAGGCTCCCTCTATATCAGGGAACGCCTTCTCTATATGCACCACAAAGGTATCTTTATTCATTGGCTCACCGATGGAAAATGCAGCAACCTTGCCGCCTACTTTCAAAATACCTCCCTTCTGCCCCAGCTCCTTGTACAGCCTGAGTGCATTCAGGGTAACGCACATTTCTGCATTTTTCTCAATATCTTCCTCACACCCATTCTGATTACGCCATTTTAATGCCATCTGAAAACATTCCTCCTGGTTCTCATCTGTAAGGGGTTCATAACGCCAGTCTGGGTACAGGGTCTTAAATTTATTAATATGGTTTCGTTTACTGTGAAGCTTTTTCCCCGCCAGGGAAGCCAATTTTTCAGACTCATAGACATAATCCGCCGCGTCCCGGATGTACTCCACTTTAAACTTTCCTGGATACCACGCGTCCATCTGCGTGAAGTTTTCTTCTGTCACATTATATAGTTTTAATGGATATCCCTTTCCCTGGCTATAGTCCGTCAGAAACTCTAACGCTTTCTTAACACAATGGGGTTCCCCGGCAGGATAGGCAAAAGCCAGTTCTGTCTCATCATCCTGAAAAATCAAGGCATCCTCAATCACCGCATATTTGACATGATAGTGCCGGGACCAGAGGTACACATTGGCAAATGTCCTCTCACAACTCCTGCTGGGCGCTTTTGCGAAATAGGAAGTAATAATCTCCTGATCCTCAAGTTCCGGCCTTTTAAATTTTATTTCATCCATTATTTCCCTTCTCTCTGATGCGTTTCTCTTTGCTTCTATTTATCTTTTGCTTACAAGACTTCACATATTCCTATAAATTGAAAGTATCCGGGTGAAATCACATATTTTTAAGTATAGCATACTTTCTATTTATCTGACAATGCCTCTCTGGCGGATTCCTCCCCAGCATCCCTAAAATACGGTTCCAGTCCCAGATCCGCCTGAAATTGCCCGGCGCTAAAAGTCACCTTCTGCTAAACTGCAGCGCATAAAGCTCCGCGTAAACCCCCCTTTTCGCCAGGAGTTCCTCATGGGTCCCTTCTTCCGCAATCCCTCTCTCTGTGAGCACTAATATACGCCGGGCATTGCGGATGGTGGACAGGCGGTGGGCAATTACGAAAGTAGTCCTGTCCTTTGCAAGTCCTTCCATAGATTTCTGGACAATCATCTCACTCTCGTTATCCAGCGCCGAGGTAGCCTCATCAAAAATCAGCACCTCTGGATTCTTCAGGAAAACCCGGGCAATGGAAAGCCTCTGCTTCTGCCCCCCTGACAGCTTCACGCCCCTCTGGCCAATGTCTGTATCATATCCCTCTGGAAAGGACATAATAAATTCATGTGCATTGGCGCTCTTAGCCGCACGTATGACCTCCTCATCTGAGGCGTCCATTTTGCCGTAACGGATATTGTCCATGATAGTGCCTGCAAACAGGTACACATCCTGCTGCACAATGCCTATATGGCTGCGGAGCTCCTCCAGTTTAATATCCCGGATATCCGTGCCATCCAGGCAGACCGCACCCTTAGTCACCTCATAGAATCTGGGTATCAGGCTGCACAGTGTTGTCTTCCCCACACCCGACGGGCCCACTAAAGCAATGTAATCCCCTGCCGCCGCCTTAAAGTTCATGCCCTCAAGCACCATCTCATTTTCATAGCCAAAGGACACATTTTTAAATTCGATTTCCCCCTTTACTGAGGGCAGTGACAGGGCGTCCGGTTTATCCGCAATATCCGGTGCAATAGAGAGGATTTCCAGAAATCTTTCAAAACCAGAATATCCGTTCTGGAACTGTTCTGTAAAACTCACCAGCTTTTTCACAGGCTCTGTAAAATTGTTGATATATAAGAGAAAGGTAATCAAATCTGTTACATATATACTCCCTGCCAGCATCATCCCCACGCCTGAGAGCAGCACAACTACTGTAACCAGGGTGCTCATTGCACCCAGCCCAGAATTATAGATGCCCATATATTTATAGCTGGTCTTTTTAGCCGCCACAAAATTATCATTCCCGGCTTTAAATTTTTTCATCTCCTCTTTTTCATTTGCAAATGATTTGACTACACGTATGCCAGAAAGGCTGTCCTCGATCTGGCTGTTAATGTCCGCTATTTTCTCCCGGTTCCTCTTAAATGCTTTCTTCATCTTGCCATTATAATAGAAAGCAAACACAGCCATCAATGGTATAAAAATAAATGCCAGCAGCGCCAGCTTTACATTCACAGTCAGGAGGATTATAAAAGAACCGATAATTTTAATAACAGAGATCACCAGATCCTCCGGCCCATGGTGGAGAAGCTCGCTGATGTCAAATAAATCACTTGTAATTCTGGACAGCAGATGCCCCACCTTCTGGTTATCGTAAAAGGCAAAGGTAAGCTTTTGGTAATGCCCAAAAATATCCCTGCGCATGTCCGCCTCCATCTTTGCCCCCATAATATGCCCGAAATAGGCAATATAAAAATTACAGAACATCTCAAGTGCAGTCAGTAAAAGCAGGGCCGCGCCAATTATGAGTATGGCCTGTTTGGCCACAGAAGCCTCAAAGTATACTACCTCATTGGTAATATAGCGTACAAGCAGCGGAATCACCAGTGTCACAGCCGCTCCCAGGATTGCGAATAACATGTCGCTGTAAAACAATATTTTATATGGCCTATAATAGGCAAATAGCTTTTTAAGTTTCTCTTTCATACTTTTCTCCTTTCCCCCGTCTATATGCCGCAGGGAATTTCCTATGTAATAAAAAATGCCCTATTACAGCTATTAAAACTGAAATAGGGCACCTTATTTATATCTCATTATCTAATTTTCACCTTCTGGCCTGCGTCCCCTATTATCCTTACTCCTCATTCATCTTGGCCAGCTTTGCCGCCTGGTCCGCGGCCACAAGGTTATCAATCACTTCATCCAAGTCCCCATTTAAGATCGTGTCCAGCTTGTGCAGGGTCAGCTTGATACGGTGATCTGTTACCCTTCCCTGGGGGAAGTTATAAGTCCTGATCTTCTCAGAGCGGTCCCCTGTCCCAATCTGGCTTCTCCTGGCCTCCGCCTCTGACGCCTGCTGTTTCTCCAGCTCCAGGTCATAAAGTTTGGAGCGCAGCAGGCGGAACGCCTTTTCCTTGTTCTGGAGCTGTGATTTCTCAGTCTGGCTGTAGATAACAATGCCTGTGGGATAATGGGTCAGGCGCACGGCAGAATCTGTAGTATTGACACACTGTCCCCCATTTCCAGAGGCACGCATAACATCAATCCTGATATCCTTATCCTCAATCACAACATCCACATCCTCTGCCTCTGGCATAATAGCCACCGTAATCGTAGACGTATGGATCCGCCCCCCGCTCTCTGTCTCAGGCACCCTCTGCACACGGTGTACGCCGCTTTCATATTTCAGCCGGGAATACGCACCCTGGCCCGTTATCATACATACACACTCTTTAAAACCGCCGATGCCATTTTCATTGAGGGACATCATTTCTACCTTCCAGCGGCGGCCCTCAGCATAATGCAGGTACATTCTGTAAACTTCTGCCGCAAACAGTGCAGCCTCGTCTCCGCCTGCCCCTGCACGGATCTCTACAATAACATTCTTTTCATCATTAGGATCCTTGGGCAGAAGGAGAATTTTAAGTTCTGTTTCCAGTTCTTCCACCCGCGCCTTAGATTCATTTAATTCCTCCTTGGCCAGCTCCCTCATATCCTCATCCGACTCTTCCTCCAGCATGGCAAGGCTGTCCTCAATATTCTGCCTGCACTGCCGGTACTCTTTATATGCCTCCACAATGGGAGCCAAGTCGCTCTGCTCCTTCATCAGCTTGCGGAACCGTTCCGGGTCATCGGCCACCTGGGGTTCCTGCAATTCCCCCATAATCTCTTCATAACGGATAAGTAAATCCTCTAATCTGTCAAACATCGCTCTCTATCCTTTCTCACTGCTGTGCCCGGGCACATGAGGCATTTACGTATCTGCCGCAGTGCGGTTAATTATATAAGGCCCCATACACTCTGCATTCACTCTACTTATCATACACACCAATCACAACCCGGTCAAGACCTGCCAGATCCTTTTTCACGGCCAGCCTGCAGAATCCGGCCTGCTCCATCAGGCCTGCCACATCCGCTCCCTGGTCAGCGCCAATCTCAAAAATCAGATATCCCCCAAAAACTAAGTGCTCCCTGGACTTTTGTATAATCTCCCTGTAAAAGTATAAACCATCCTCCCCGCCGTCAAGGGCCCCACGGGGATCATGAACCCTTACTTCCTCTTCCAGGGTATCAATCACCTCTGTCCTAATGTAAGGGGGATTAGATACAATCATCTGAAATTTTCCCTCAATATCTTCAAACAAATTGCTGGCCCTGAAACCAGCCTCAAGGCCCAGGGCACCTGCATTCACCTGGGCTGTCTCAATGGCTTTCTTTGATATGTCCGCGCCTATGCCCTCCAGGATAACCCCGCTTTTCATCCTGCAGGCAGGGTCCATTGCCCCTTGTTCTTCTGCATCTGTACCCCGGCCTTCCCTACAGGGCCTGCTTTCCTGTACATACCTATTCACTATGCCGGCATCTGCCTGGCATATATACTCCCGTCCATAGTGCAGGATGCTCAGGAGGATGCAGCCTGATCCTGTACACATATCCAGAATCCTGACTCTTTTCTCCTCCTCTTTCCCCTGGCTACGTCCCTCTTCCTCCGTTCTGCCAGCCTGCTGAGCAAAAAAACCTTCACGGGAACTTTCCTCAATTATACCTTTTAGGATTTCCAGGGCATTTTCCACTACACATTCCGTGTCCTGCCTGGGTATCAGCACATGATCATTTACCTGGAAAGCAAGTCCCATAAATTCCTGTACCCCTGTTATATGCTGCAGCGGTATCCGTTTTGACCTTTTCTCAATATATTCTCTATATTTTTCTTCTATAAAGGGGTCAAGTTCCTTATCTGGCCGCGCATAATAGGCGGCGCGGCTGATTCCTGCCGCGTGCTCCAGCAGATACCAGGCATCCAGGCGGGCCTCCTTTATATTTACGGCAGCCAATCTCTGCTCCCCCCACTGGCATACTTCCAAAAGAGTCATGCCTGCTGCCCTTTCACATAAGGCCCGGTCTCCGCCTCAGTCCGGCCCCCACCAAAGTTTTCTGCTAAGTATGCCTTCCAGTCAAAGACCGCTTCCACAGCGGCTATGGCCACCTCGATCATGCTGTCGTCGGGTTCCTTCGTGGTCAGGTTCTGTACCCACATTCCCGGCTTGCTCAAAAGATTTACTATAAAATTATCACTGTTTCCGGCCAGTTTAATGATCTCATAGGAAACTCCTGCAATCAAGGGCAAAAGCGCGATGCGCAGCAGTACGCGCATAAGCTGTGATTCTGCAGTAATAAAAAAACAGAAAATAATGCTTACAATCATTACAAAAAATAAGAAGCTGGTGCCGCAGCGCTTATGCTGCTTTGAACTTTTGCGGACATTCTCTACATTCAGCACCAGGCCATTCTCAATACAATTAATACATTTATGTTCAGCGCCGTGGTACATGAAGGTCCGCTGGATGTCTCCCATCCTGGAAATCAGAAGAATATATCCCAGAAAAATAGCCAGGCGGATGACTCCCTCCATGATCGTTATCATTCCCCTGGAAGTAATATGTTTTCTCAAAACACTGCTCAGAAAATAAGGCAGCACCATGAAAAGAGCTGCTGCTATCACTACCGAGACGGCCACTGTCAGGTTCATGAACATCTTATCCCTTTTTTCCTGCCTGGCAATCTCACTTTCTGTCATCTCTGTCTTTTCTTCTTCCTCGTCATCATAAAACTGGG
Organism: Luxibacter massiliensis; assembly: GCF_900604355.1. Taxonomy (NCBI): domain Bacteria; kingdom Bacillati; phylum Bacillota; class Clostridia; order Lachnospirales; family Lachnospiraceae; genus Luxibacter; species Luxibacter massiliensis. The sequence continues at coordinate 2,097,599 of NZ_UWOE01000001.1, forward strand.
CCGAGTATGTGAGCGTCCTCATGCCAAGAACCAGGGAATCTATAAAGTTGAAAATGCCTCTTATAAATGGAATCCGTGACAGGGGTTTCCAGGGAATCACGCTGGCATACTCCTTTACATCTACCTCGATTTCTTTGTCAGGCCTCCTCACCGCCACGGCATAGCGGTCTTTATTTTTCATCATAATCCCTTCCAGTACAGCCTGTCCGCCTATATTTGATGATTTCATATCTCCTCCTGTCCATAATACCAGAAAAGGGTCAGGTCCTCCCCTCCGGAAAGCACTGACCTCTGGGCCTATCATCTTGTTGAAAAGGCAACAACAGGCTGAGATCTCAACCTCAGCCTGCAATAAATCCTTCTTATTTAATACCATATTTCTTGTTGAATTTATCAACACGTCCGCGAGCCTGGTTGGCTTTCTGCTGTCCTGTGTAGAATGGATGGCATTTGGAACAGATTTCCACATGGATTTCCTTATTTGTAGAGCCTGTCACAAAAGTATTGCCGCAGTTGCAAGTTACGGTTGCCTGATGGTACTCTGGATGGATTCCTTCTCTCATGATTTTCACCTCTCTATTTTAAAAATATTATTATAATCTCTAAACAGCTTTGTTATTGTATCACAGGTCTTTTTATTTTGCAAGCAGTTAAATAAATTTCTTTTTATTTACCATCTGTACAAGTTCAGCATTGCTCTTTGTCTGTGCAAACATATTCAGCAGGTTATCAACCGCCTCTTCTGCTTTCAGGCCGTTCATGGCCCTTCGGATAATGTACACAGATTCCTGCTCCTCTTTGCTGAGCAGCAGGTCTTCCCTTCTTGTCCCTGATTTAGGTATATCGATGGCGGGAAACACTCTTTTTTCCTGCAGTTTCCTGTCCAGCACAAGCTCCATGTTGCCAGTGCCCTTAAATTCCTCGTATACCACGTCATCCATTTTACTTCCTGTGTCCACCAGGGCTGTGGCCAGGATGGTAAGGCTGCCCCCCTCCCGCATATTCCTGGCCGCGCCAAAAATCCTTTTGGGCATATGCAGGGCCGCCGGGTCAAGTCCCCCTGAGAGGGTCCGCCCTGACGGCGGCACTGTCAGATTATAGGCCCGGGCAAGGCGGGTAATACTGTCCAGGAGTATCATGACATCCTTACCGTGCTCCACCAGCCTCTTGGCCCGTTCAATGACCATTTCCGATACCCTTTTATGATGTTCAGGAAGCTCGTCAAATGTAGAATAAATCACTTCTACATTGGGGCCTTCAATGGCTTCTTTAATATCTGTCACTTCCTCCGGCCTCTCATCTATCAGAAGAATCAAAAGATGCATATGAGGCTCCCTTTTTTGGACGGAAAGGGCCGTCTCCTTCAAAAGTGTAGTTTTACCTGCCTTGGGCGGAGATACAATCATGCCCCTCTGTCCCTTTCCTATGGGTGACAGCAGGTCTACAATCCGCATGGCGGTAGAACTTCCGGGAGTCTCCAGGCGTATCCTCTGATTGGGGAAAATTGGCGTCAGATCCTCAAAATTGTGGCGTTTGGCTGCCTCTGAAGGCTTCATCTTATTAATAGTAGACACATATAAAAGCGCGCTGAATTTTTCTGACTGGGTCTTAACCCTTGTATTTCCTGATATAATATCTCCGGTCTTTAAATTAAACCTGCGTATCTGGGAGGGGGACACATAGACATCATTCTCTCCGGGCAGGTAATTTTCACAGCGGATAAACCCATAACCGTCAGGCAATACTTCCAGGATTCCATTGGCTGACTTTCCGCTGTCCAGCATCTCAATGTCTGTGCCTTCTTTCTTTTCCTTCAGCTCTTCCTTTACCTCTTCCTTCGCTTCCGCCGCCGCAGCCTCCAGTTTCTCTTTTTCGTCCTGCGCAAGCATGGCGTCAATCAGCCCACTCTTCTTCATCGCAGATACCCCTTTCATCTTGCGGGCTTTAGCCAGATCCCTCAGGGTGGCAAGGGGCAGGGATTCATACTTTTCTCTGGTCATATTGCAGTTTCCTTTCTTAAATTTTATGTTAATCATTTCTTAATATTAATTTTAATTGCGGGAATCGTAGTCTGAAATGACTTGTCTGAATTCAGGTATCCTATAATACCTGTCTCCATTGTAAATGAGATATTTATACAATCTGTTGCTATTATACATCATACTTTGCGAAAAGAAAAGTATTTTTTCGAATCCCTCTTGCCCTCCCTTACCTGTTTCCTCCTTGCGTTGCCAATCCAACAGTGTTATTATAGTTGACAGAGAACAGATAAGGCCATTTTGCCTGGAAGAAAACACTAAATATCAGAGAGGTAATTATCATGACAAACAGCGAAAAAGCATTACAGATGCACGAACAGTGGAGAGGAAAGCTTGAGACTACAGCAAAGGCCCATGTGAACACCAGAGAGGACCTGGCCATCGCTTATACCCCGGGCGTAGCCGAGCCTTGCAAGGCCATTGCTAAAGACCCGGAGGCTGCCTATACCTATACAATAAAATCAAATACAATCGCCGTCGTATCAGACGGAAGCGCTGTCCTGGGCCTTGGAAATATCGGTGCCCGCGCCGCCATGCCGGTAATGGAAGGAAAGGCCGTCCTATTCAAAGAATTTGGCGGCGTCAATGCGGTGCCCATCTGCCTGGATACACAGGACACAGAGGAGATCATCAAAACTGTGGCGAATATTGCCCCTGCCTTTGGCGGTATTAACCTGGAGGATATTTCTGCACCCCGGTGCTTTGAAATCGAAGACCGGTTAAAAGAGCTGCTGGACATCCCGGTTTTCCACGACGACCAGCACGGCACAGCCATTGTGGTCCTGGCCGGGATTATCAATGCCCTGAAAGTGACAGGCCGCCAAAAAAAGTCCTGTAAAGTAGTCATTAATGGAGCCGGCTCTGCCGGCGTGGCCATCACAAACCTTCTCCTGACCTATGGGTTTACAGATATTATATTGTGTGACAGCAAGGGAATCGTCTCCCCCTCTGCGCCAAATCTGAACTGGATCAAAAAGAAAATGGCCGAGATTACAAATCCCCGCGGCATTACAGGCAAACTGGCCGATGCCATGAAGGGCGCCGACATTTTTGTGGGCGTCTCTGCACCTAATATCCTGTCAAAGGAAATGGTGGAGACTATGAACGAAGATTCCATCATTTTTGCCCTGTCCAATCCTGTGCCCGAGATCATGCCTGATGTGGCAAAGGCCGGCGGGGCAAAAGTCATCGGGACCGGACGTTCCGATTTCCCCAACCAGGTCAATAATGTGGTGGCATTCCCTGGAATATTTAAAGGGGCCCTAGAAGGCCGTGCCCCACAGATAACGGAAGATATGAAGCTGGCCACAGCAAAGGCTATCGCCGGACTTGTCTCTGACGATGAGCTAGATGAAAACCATATCCTGCCTGAGGCCTTTGACCCCCGCGTGTCCGAAGCTGTAAGCAGGGCCGTGAAAGAATTGATATAAATGTGAAGAAGGAACAAATATAAAATGAACCGCTGGGGAGAGAAACGCTATCATTCCATGGATTATGATCTAAAAACGGTCTATGGGGAGAAGGTCTATAAAATCACGCTCAACGGGGGCATGACCTGCCCTAACCGGGACGGCACCCTGGGTTTTAATGGCTGCATTTTCTGCAGCGCCAAAGGCTCAGGGGATTTTGCCGGCTCCTGTGGTTTATCTGTTGCCCAACAGATTGCCGCTGGGAAAAAAGAGCTGGCCGAAAAACGCCCTGTCCATTCCTTTATTGCATATTTCCAGGCTTTCACCAATACTTACGCCCCTGTCTCCAGGCTGGAAGCCTTGTATACAGAGGCTTTAAAAGACCCTGATGTGAAAATCCTCTCCATTGCCACCCGGCCCGACTGCCTGGGGCCTTCCGTACTCACTCTTCTGGAGAGAATAAACCGCACCCGCCCTGTCTGGGTAGAGCTTGGCCTCCAGACCATCCACCCTGGCACGGCAGCATTTATCCGTCGGGGATATGAACTCCCTGTCTTTGAGCAGGCAGTGCAGAACCTGAGGGCCATAGGGATCACAGTGATTGTCCACACAATCCTTTATCTTCCCGGGGAGACACAGGAACAGATGCTGGAGACCTTAGAATATTTAAACCACATGGATATCCAGGGGATTAAGCTGCAGCTGCTCCATATTTTGAGAGATACTGATTTGGCGGTTATTTATGAAAACCAGCCATTTCATGTGCCAGACATGGCTGAATACATCCAATTTCTTGGAACCTGCATATCCAGGCTTAACCCACAGATTGCCATTCACAGGCTGACCGGGGACGGCCCAAAGGAGCTTTTAGCTGCGCCTATGTGGACGCAAAACAAGCGTACAGTATTAAACGCGCTGCAGCACTATTTGAAGGAGCAAGATATCTGGCAGGGAAAGGAGTATCATGACTGAAACATTGACACTATATAAATTAATTATATTGTACATGCTCAAGAAAGTGGATTTTCCACTGACCACCTCCCAAATCTCAGAATTTATTCTGGACAAAGGATATACCACCTATTTTAAGCTGCAGGGAGCTTTATCTGAAATGCTGGACTCTGAGCTTTTGCGGGTGGAGTCCACCCACAACCGGACCTTGTACCATCTCACAGAAAACGGGGACGAAACTATCCAGTATTTTAAAAATAAGATCTCCCCCGCCATCCAGAAAGATATAAATGATTTTTTAAAGGAAAAGCAGTATGACTTAAAGGAGGAGGCGGCCGTCAAGGCAGATTACTACCTGAATACAAACCACGAATACGAAATCCGCTGCCAGATCACAGAAAACGGCTTCAGCTTGATTGACTTAAAACTGACAGTACCTACGGAGGTTGAGGCTGAGACCATTGTGAATCATTGGACAAGAAAAAGCCAGGATGTCTATGCGTCAATCCTGGCCCAGCTTCTCTAAATATTCTTTTATTTTCTTTTCATATCCCAGTTCGCCGGGTTCATAGAACCTGGCGTCTTTTATCTCATCCGGGAGATACTGCTGCTTTACATAATGTCCGGGGTAATCATGGGCATACTGATAGCCTGTCCCCCTCCCCAGCTCCCTGGAGCCTTTATAATGAGAATCCTGCAGATGGGCCGGAACTGTGGTCTTGACCTTTCTTACATTCTCCCCGGCAGCAAATATAGCCAAAGTTGCGGAGTTGCTTTTTGGCGCAGATGCCACATAGGTCACTGCCTGTGACAGTATAATCTGTGCCTCCGGCATGCCGATCCTCTCCACAGCCTGGGCCGCAGACACGGCGACAGTGAGGGCCATGGGATCAGCATTCCCCACATCCTCAGAGGCGCAGATCATAATCCTGCGAGCAATAAATTTAATATCTTCCCCTGCATACAGCATCTTTGCCAAATAGTACACCGCAGCGTCAGGGTCAGACCCCCGCATACTTTTAATAAACGCTGAGATTGTATCATAGTGGTTATCGCCATCCTTATCATAGCGCACTGCTCTTTTCTGGATACATTCAGCCGCCACATCCAGCGTAATGTGTATCTGCCCATCATCTGCCCGCTTGGTTGTCAGGACTCCAAGCTCAACTGCATTGAGGGCGCTCCTGGCATCCCCGCCGGATATGTCCGCCAGAAAGTCCAGGGCATCCTCGTCTATGTCCGCCCCAAAGCTCCCCATACCCTTTTCTTTGTCATACACTGCCCGTTTAATCAGCGTCCTGATATCCTCCCGGTTCAAAGATTTCAGCTCAAATATACTGGACCGGGACAAAAGGGCGCCATTCACCTCAAAATAAGGGTTCTCCGTAGTCGCCCCGATAAGGGTGACTGTCCCGTCCTCCACAAAAGGAAGTAGGTAGTCCTGCTGCCCCTTGTTAAACCTGTGGATCTCATCAATAAACAGGATTGTCCGCTTCTGGTACATGCCCAGCAGCTCTTTAGCTTCCCTTACAACCTCCTCCATATCCTTCTTCCCAGCCACAGTAGCATTGATCTGCTTAAACTGGGCGCTGGTAGTGTTGGCAATCACCTTGGCCAATGTGGTCTTTCCCGTCCCCGGAGGGCCATAAAAAATCAGGGAACTTAATTTGTCTGCCTTGATGGCGCGGTATAAAAGCTTGTCTTTGCCTATAATATGCTGCTGCCCCACCACCTCCTCCAATGTAGCAGGCCGCATCCTGGATGCCAGGGGCGCTTCTTTTTCCTGTTTCGTCTCTCTCATATAATCAAACAAATCCATATGTTTCCTCCTGTCACTGCCGTACTGCCCCTTCTGGCCATCCAGGCTTATGCCTGATTAATGCCTGATAGTTCACGGACCACTTCCCCGGCAATTAAAAGTCCCGCCACCGGTGGGACAAATGATATGCTCCCGGGGATGCTCCTGCGCGCCCCTGAATCCTCCCCTGTCTCATTGCCCTTTGTGCTGACAGGCTTCTCACGGGAGTAAAGTACCTTTACGTGGGAAATCCCCCTGGCCTTCAATTCCCGCCTCATCACCCTGCACAGAGGGCATACACTGGTTTTTTCCAAATCCTCTATCTCAAACAGTTCAGCATGCAGTTTATTCCCTGTCCCCATACTGCTTATAATAGGTATATTTTTCTTATGTGCCAGCTCCACAAGTGCCAGTTTAGCAGTCACTGTATCAATGGCGTCAATGATATAGTCCGGCTTCCTGGCAAGCAATGCCTCCAGATTATCAGGCAGGACAAATATCTCATGAGTCTCCACCTCTATAGCAGGGTTAATATCCTTAATCCTGGACTCCATGGTCTTTGTCTTATACATACCAATGGTGCTGTGGTAAGCAATAGACTGCCTGTTAATGTTCGTAAGGGAGACAGTATCATTGTCAACCAGTGTCAGCCGGCCAACACCACTTCTGGCAAGCGCCTCTATACAGTGGGAACCCACGCCGCCCACCCCGAATACCATCACAGAGGCCTGCTTTAATTTCTCCATTTTTTCTGTCCCTATCAGCAATTCCGTACGGGAATATTCATTCAGCATGATACATTAGTCCTTTCTGCCATTGCCGCTTTTAGGGAATATACGTCAAATTCCCGGCACTTCTGCAGTATACTGCACCATTGCGTGCAGATGCTGTCAGTCCAGCAGCAGTTCATCTACTGTCACAAATTCGTATCCCTCAGCCTTGAGCAGATCTACAATGCGCAGGGCCGCCTTCACAGAACTTCCATAACAGTCATGTAACAAAATAATATCATTTTCTTCTGTTTCCGTCACTACTTTATTTACAATTTCATCTACATTTTCTGTAGCCCAGTCCAGAGGATCCACGCTCCACATGACTGGAAGGAGCTGGATCTTCTCAGCCAGCTCTTTCTGGAATGCTCCGAAGGGAGGCCGCATAAACTCTACTTTTTCTCCGGTGATCCCCTCAATAAGGCTGTTTGTCATAGCCAGTTCTTGATACGCCTGGCTATCCTTAAGCTTTGTAATTTCTACATGATGGTATGTGTGGTTCCCTATCAGATGTCCTTCCTCATACAGCCTTTTTACAATCTCACTGCCGCCCTCCTGTTCAATATTCATGCCTATCAGGAAAAAGGTGGCCTTCACATCTCTTTCTTTCAGTCCATCCAGCAGTTTCGGCGTCCAGGTAGGATTAGGGCCATCGTCAAAGGTAAGGGCAATCTTAGGTTTGGTTTCCTGGCTGTCTTTTGGGGCAGTGTCTGGATTTTGTTCACCTCCCCCTGTATTTTCCCCAGCCATGTCCCCGGACTCCTTAGATACGAAAGCATGTGTGCCCTGTATGGCTGCATCTGCCTCCAGGTTGCCCCCTTCTCCTGCCCCGCCCCAAATACTCCCTTGTATAAAGGACGGGTATGTAAATCCCAAAAGCATGAATACATACATCATGCCGGCTAACTGTACCAATCTTTTTAATCGCAAACAGCACACAACCTTTTTAGACTTCTTTTAAATATATGCATTGTGCTAAATTTTTATTGATGTTATAATTACCATTGTGCCACATATGAGGAGGTTATATTAAAATGGAAAAAACAACACTATCTGAAAATAAAATGGGCGTCATGCCTGTCCCCAAACTGCTGATATCCATGTCTCTGCCTATGATTATCTCCATGCTAGTGCAGGCTCTGTACAACATCGTAGACAGCGTGTTTGTCGCGCAGATTAACGAAAATGCACTGACCGCCGTTTCCCTGGCATTTCCTGTGCAAAACCTTATGATCGCCATCGCCGCAGGTACAGGGGTAGGCATCAACGCCCTTCTGTCAAGGAATCTTGGTGAAAAAAAATTTAAAGAAGCGGATGAAACAGCCAGGAACGGGATTTTTCTTGGCATTATCAGCTGTATTGTCATGGCCCTGATAGGAATTTTTGGTTCCCGCCTTTTTTTCACTATTCAGACAAATGACCCGGAAATTGTCCAGTACGGAACCCAGTATATGCTTATTATTACAGTTGTCTCTGCGGGAATCTTTATGCAGATTACCTTTGAGCGCCTGCTGCAGTCCACTGGTAAGACTATCTATAACATGATTACCCAGGGTACCGGGGCTATCATCAATATTATCCTGGATCCAATCTTGATTTTCGGTATGTTCGGGCTGCCCCGGCTGGAGGTGGCTGGCGCCGCCATTGCCACCGTCATCGGACAGATTGTGGCAGTGCTGCTTTCTCTTTATTTTAACTGTAAAAAAAATACAGAACTGAATCTAAATATGAAAGGGTTCCGGCCTAACAAAACGATTATTGCCAACATCTATAAAGTAGGGGTTCCTTCTATTATTATGCAGTCCATTGGCTCTGTCATGGTATTTGGCATGAATAAGATTCTTCTCCTGTTCTCCTCCACTGCAGCGGCAGTGTTTGGAGTATATTTTAAACTGCAGAGCTTTATCTTTATGCCTGTATTTGGACTGAACAATGGTATGATCCCCATTGTTGCCTATAACTATGGCGCCAAGGACAAAAAACGTATCCAGGGCACCATTCGTCTGAGCATCCTGCTTGCAGTAGGCATTATGCTGATAGGCCTTGCCCTGTTCCAGCTATTCCCTGCAAAGTTTTTGTCTTTCTTTGATGCATCGGCACAAATGCTGGAAATTGGCGTGCCGGCCTTAAGAATCATCAGCCTCAGCTTTATCTTTGCTGGTTATTCTATTATCGTAAGCTCTGTATTCCAGGCTCTGGGAAACGGTGTGTACAGCCTCATTGTCTCTGTGGCCAGGCAGATGTTCGTGATTCTTCCTGTGGCCTATATATTTGCAGAACTTTTCGGATTGGCAAGGGTATGGTGGGCCATCCCCATAGCAGAGATTGTCTCGCTTGTGTTATGTACACTTTTATTTAAGAGGATAAACCGCCTTAAGCTCATCCCTCTTGAGAAGCCGGAGGATACCCCCGGCGAGGAGGCCCCCTGATATTTATCCCCGGGAGCAACACGCCAAGCGGGCATGTTTACATGTCTATTTGGCGGCTGCCGCGGGGGTCTGATCCCCCGGTGCTTGCATCGCTGGTAATTTGATGCCCCCTATGCCTGCATCGGGGTCTTTGACTTAAGGGTTCCCATGCCGCCCTTTTCCCTGTATTGCGTGGGCGTCACTCCCACCTGCTTTTTGAAAGCCTTAGAAAAGTACAGATTATTTTCAAACCCCACAGAGTAGGCCACTGCTGACACAGAAAGGCTTGTCTCTTTTAACAGGCGGCTGGCCTGGCGGATACGGAATTCACTCAAATATTCCTTGGGCGACTGGCCCAGGCAGGTCAGGAAAGAACGGTACAGATAACTCCGGCTGATTCCCACATAGGATGCCACATCTTCCACCGTAATTGGATAGGAATAGCTGGTCGATATGTAGTCCTCGGCCTTTTCCACATAGGCCAGCCGTATATTTTTGACAGGCTCTGACCGGGATGCATACTGCATAAACGCAGCCAGCAGGGTATAAAGGGCCCCCGCCATGGCCACTGCCGCCTCATAGCTGTTCCCTTTCACTTCATAGATCTTGTTCAGCCGGTCCCTCAAGAGTTTCCCCGGGGGGCCGGATTTTTGAATATAAGGTGCCTCTCTCGTAAAATCTGTGGCCTGGATAATAGGCGCGGCGTCTGTCCCCATGAAGCCGACCCAGGCATATTCCCATGGATTTTCCCTGTCTGCAGAGTACCTAACCTCTGTGTCCGGAAACAAAATAAAAGTATCGCCTGCAGACAGCCGGTATGTATTTCCATTTACACTGTAGGTGCCGCACCCTGAAAGAATATGGTGGATACAGAAATGGTTCCTGATTCCCGGCCCCCACTGATAAAAAGGTTCGCACTTCTGATACCCCACATTGTACACAGATAAGGATGTCAGGAGTTTCCCCCCTACTTTATATGAATATTTATATGAATCTTTCATCTCTCACCTCACGTTATAGCCTGCATTTTTTACAGGCTGCTTTTTTATAGCCAATCTTTCCACAGTTTCCTTTTTTATCCCGATATATGGCATATGCCGGCGCCTTAGCCAAGTTAAAATCAGTATACTCCTTTTCCTGCCGGTGTCAATACAGAGGATATGTATTTCCCGCAACATAATTACATATATTTGCACGGATTTTTTATATACATCCAGCGCTTTCCTGTCTATAATAAAAAGTAACATGAAATTCAGAAATCAAACAGAAGGAAAGTGAGGAATTTCTATGAGAAAAAAACTGACGGCAAAATTTAAAGAGCTCTTTGGGAGCGCTGAAGGTACCAAACTTTATTTTTCCCCCGGGCGTGTCAATTTAATTGGCGAGCACACCGACTATAACGGCGGCCATGTATTCCCCTGCGCCCTAACCCTGGGCACCTACGCCCTGGCACGGAAAAGGGAGGATCGCCTTATGCACTTTTATTCCATGAATCTTGACAATTTCGGCATTGTGGAGGCGTCAGTTGATGACCTTGCCAACAAGGCAGAATATGGGTGGGCCAATTATCCCCTGGGCATTGTCTGGGCCTTCGCCCAGAGAGGCATCCGCTTAAAGTCTGGATTTGATATGGTCATATGGGGCAATATCCCCAATGGTTCCGGCCTCTCCTCCTCTGCTTCCCTGGAAGTCCTCACAGGCCTGATTTTGACCGATCTTTTTGGCATTGACACACTCTCCATGACTGACTTAGCCTTAATCGGGCAATACTCAGAAAATCATTTTAATGGCTGCAACTGCGGTATCATGGATCAGTTTACAGTAGCCATGGGAAAGAAGGGCCACGCCATCTTCCTTGACACTTCAAACTTAAGTTTCCAGTATGCCCCAGTGGAGCTTGAAGATGCTAAAATTATTATCACAAACAGCAAAGTGAAACACAGCCTGGTAGATTCCAAATACAATGAACGCCGCCAGGAATGTGCAGACGCCCTGGCGGCCCTCCAGGAAGAATTAGATATCCACTCTCTGGGTGACTTAGATATGGATATTTTTAATAAATTTAAAGAAGCCATACATGACCCTGTACAGGTACAAAGGGCCAGACATGCTGTCTCTGAAAACCAGCGTACAATTGAAGCCGTCCGGGCATTGAAGGATGGAGATATAAGCAGCTTCGGCAAATTAATGAACCAGTCTCATATCTCACTGCGGGATGACTATGAAGTCTCCTGCCCCGAGGTAGATACTCTGGTAGAACTGGCCTGGGCCATTCCCGGCGTTATCGGTTCCAGAATTACGGGCGGCGGATTTGGAGGATGTTCAGTGAGCATCGTGAAGAATGACGCTATAGATACATTCATTGACACAGTGGGCAAAGCCTACAAAGAAAAGGTAGGCCATGAAGCTGATTTCTATACAGTAGAGATCGGGGACGGGGCGCATAAACTCTAATAACCAGTATTCAGAAAGGCGGTAGCAACATGTCTGTATTAGTATTAGGAGGAGCCGGGTACATCGGCTCACACACAGTTTACGAACTGATTGACAAGGGAGAAGATGTGGCCATAGTGGATAATCTGGAAACAGGCCATATTGAAGCAGTCCATCCAAAGGCACGATTTTATCAGGGGGATATCAGGGACCGTGCTTTTGTAGACTCTGTTTTTGAGAAGGAGCCTGTTGACGCAGTCATCCATTTTGCAGCAAACTCCCTGGTAGGCGAGAGTATGTCCAACCCTCTGAAATATTACGACAATAATGTCTGCGGAACCAAAGTGCTTCTGGAATCCATGATTGCCCATGATGTCAAAAAAATTGTCTTTTCCTCCACCGCCGCCACCTACGGTGAACCGGAGAATATCCCTATACTGGAGCAGGACAGAACCTGCCCCACCAATACATATGGGGAGACGAAGCTGGCCATGGAGAAAATGATGAAATGGACAGATATGGCCCACGGGTTAAAATATGTGGCCCTGCGCTATTTCAATGCCTGCGGGGCACACGAAAGGGGCTGCATCGGCGAGGCACACAGTCCAGAGACCCACCTCATCCCACTGATCCTGCAGGTTCCTCTGGGGCAGAGAGAATACATCAGCATATTTGGTGATGATTATGATACTAAAGACGGCACCTGTATCCGTGACTACATCCACGTGACAGACCTTGCGCAGGCCCACATTCTGGCAGTGGACTATCTTATGAAGGGCGGGCAGAGCAATACCTTTAATCTGGGGAACGGCGTAGGTTTTACTGTGCGGGAAGTCATTGAGGCTGCCCAGGAAGCGACTGGTCTTGCTATTGCCGCAAAGACAGCGCAAAGGAGGGCCGGCGACCCGGCAAGGCTGATTGCATCCAGTGATAAGGCAAGATCTGTCCTTGGATGGAACCCCCAGCACGCAGACTTAAAGGAGATTATTTCCTCTGCATGGAAATGGCACAGTGGGCACCCCCATGGTTTTGAGTCACAGGAGGTGTAGATATGTTTTATGAAGCAGTTAAAAAGCTTGTGCAGTATGGTATTTCCACTGGACTCACACCGGAATGCGAAAGGATTTATACGACCAACCTCCTGCTGGAGCTTTTTGGTGAACATGAGTATGAAGATACAGACTGCGACATGTCCTGTATAAAGCTGGAAGATATTTTGAAAGAACTTCTTGACGAGGCATGCAGGCGGGGAATGATTGAGGATCATATTACAGACAGAGATTTATTTGATACAAAGCTGATGAACTGCCTGCTGCCCCGCCCTGCACAGGTACAGCACACCTTCTGGGGCCTGTATGAGCATTCACCAAAAGCTGCCACAGACTATTATTATACATTCAGCCAGGACAGCGACTATATCCGCAGATACCGGGTAAGAAAGGATATACAGTGGACTGTAGAGACCATCTATGGGACATTGGATATTACCATCAACCTATCCAAGCCGGAAAAGGATCCCAAGGCCATCGCCGCGGCCAGGAATGCTAAAGCATCTTCCTACCCCAAATGCCTGCTTTGTATGGAAAATGAAGGTTATGCAGGCCACATGAACCATCCGGCCAGGGAGAACCACCGGATTATCCCCGTCACCATCAACCAAAGCCGCTGGGGGTTCCAGTACTCCCCCTATGTATACTATAACGAGCACTGTATTGTTTTTAACGGTGAGCATATCCCCATGAAGATAGATAAGGCCACATTTTGCAAGCTGTTTGACTTCGTCAAACTATTTCCTCATTATTTTCTTGGTTCCAATGCAGATCTGCCTATTGTGGGGGGATCCATTTTAAGCCATGACCATTTCCAGGGAGGAAATTATACCTTTGCCATGGCCAGGGCGCCCATTGTTGAGCGCTTTACTGTGCCTGGCTTTGAAGATGTCACTGCTGGGATTGTAAAGTGGCCCCTCTCTGTCATCCGCTTACAGGGTGAAGATGAAAGCCGGCTGATCGGCCTTGCCGACCATATCTTGAAAAAATGGAGGGGGTATACGGATAAGTCTGCCTTTATATTTGCCGAGACAGAAGGCCAGCCCCACAATACCATCACCCCTATCGCCCGGATGCGTGACGGCCTGTATGAGCTGGATCTGACCCTGCGCAACAATATCACCACCGATGAGCATCCCCTGGGAGTATACCATCCCCACGCCGGACTGCACCATATCAAAAAAGAAAATATTGGACTGATCGAAGTCATGGGACTGGCAGTCCTCCCCTCACGCCTGAAGGGAGAAATGGAGCTGTTGGAAGAATATATACTGGAAGGCAAAGACATCCGAAGCAGCAATATCCTCGCCAAACATGCAGACTGGGCGGAGGGGTTCCTCCCCCATTACCCAGATATCCATGCCGGAAATATTGGAGATATCCTAAAACAAGAAATAGGCAAGGTATTCTGCCAAGTACTGGAGGACGCCGGCGTCTACAAATATACAAAAGAAGGCAGAGAAGCATTTTTCCGTTTTATATCTGCGCTTTAAAATTTTACAGGGCAGGACTTGCAGATCTATATTATGTCCCGCCCTGATGCCGCCGGCCTAAATACTTCCAGGCCAGAATATTTACGGGGCGCCCTCTCTCTTCCCTGAGAGGGCGCCCCTATTCTATCCCCAGGCTCAGTTCCCCTGGTTTCATATTCTTGTCTGCCTGCCTGCATCGAATAAATGGATTCTTTCTCTTCTAAAGGACAGTCCTGCGCTGTCCCCTCTTTTAAGCCGGATGTCCGGAGTTGTCCTGACCGCCACATCTTTTCCTTCATAATCAAAGTAAAGATATGCCTCTGCCCCCAGCATCTCATATACTTTTATCTCATGCTTTATGCCCCCTTCATTAAGGAGCATATCTTCAGGCCTTACACCGATTATGACCTCCTCCCCCATATAGCCTTTTCTGCGTACTCTTTCTGCCATAGCTTCCGTGAGGTCCACAGATATATCCCCGGTCCGCAGGCGTACCCCATACTCTCCGCCCCGGCAGCATTTTCCTTGAAAGAAGTTCATGGGGGGCGTTCCGATAAAACCAGCTACAAATACATTGGCCGGTTCATTATACAGCTGTTCTGGTGATGCAACTTGCTGGATGACCCCCTCCCTCATGACAACTATTTTTGTTCCCAGGGTCATAGCCTCTGTCTGGTCATGGGTGACATAGATAAACGTAGAATGCAGGCTGCCATAGAGCTTTAATATTTCTGCTCTCATCTGCGTCCTCAACTTTGCATCTAGATTAGATAAAGGTTCATCCATCAGGAATATTTTAGGGTTCCTGACAATGGCCCTACCCATTGCAACCCGTTGCTTCTGTCCCCCTGAAAGTTCCCCCGGCTTTCTGTCCAGCACTTCCTCAAGACCCAGGATTTTGGCAATTTCCTCTGCCTTTTTCCTGCGCTCCTTTTTGGGTACCTTTTTCAGCCTGAGGCTGTAAGACATATTTTCAAAAACTGACATATGTGGGTAGAGGGCATAATTCTGGAAAACCATGGCTATATCACGGTCCCATGGCTGCACCTGGTTCATGGCCTTGCCGTCAATAATCAACTGCCCGTCCGAGATCTCCTCTAACCCCGCAATCATCCGAAGTGTCGTGGACTTGCCGCAGCCGGAGGGCCCTACAAAGATGACAAACTCCTGGTCCTTAATATCCAGATTAAAATCTTCCACTGCAGTGACACCCCCGTCAAATCTCTTATATACATGTTTTAACTGAATATCAGCCACATTTATTCCTCCTGTCTGTTTTGAAGCTCTTTGAGAAAAGCAGGCAGCCCTTCCACGGACGCAAGTATATAGTCCGCCTCTTTTCCAAAATCTTCCCTTTTACTTACGCCACTGAGGACGCCAATCCCTATCCCGCCGTTTTGTCTGGCAAACACCATATCATTACAGGTATCTCCCACCACCGCAATTTCCTCAGGTTTTAAAGAAAACTTTTCCTGGAATTCCTGAAACATATCAGAATAGGGTTTTGGACGCTTTACGCCATCGTCCGCCCCAATATAGTCAAATTCCGCCAATATGTTAAGTGACTCAAGACATTTCAGGGCGCTGTAAAGGGTGTCCGCCGTGGCCAGTCCTATGTAAATCTCCATCCTCTTTAACTTCTCCAGAAGCACTTTAAGATCTGCTGTTTCTATGTAACATACGTCATCACCTGATATGTATTGGGTAAACATGCCCTCAAGCTGGGCGCCTATTTCCCGCACGCTTATGGAGATATTCTTTTTACTCAGGGCCTTCTCCAGATCTTTTGCAATTTCTGCATAGGATTTGTATGCCAGTCCACCTTTGGGATCTGCCTTATTATTTTTAATCCCCATGGCCTCCATAATATATTCCCTCATTTCTCTGTCTTCCGGCATACTGTTCTTCCTCAGAAATTTTCCTGTGACTTCTTCTGCCGCCCCCAGCCACAATGAAAAAAAGTCCACAAGCGTCCCATCTTTATCAAATAAAATTCCTTTAATCATTTTCTGATCCTTCTGCTTTTTTTAGTATTTCCCCAAAGGTTTTAAGCTTTGGCACTTTATTCCCCCTCCAGACTGGGTTTACATACCCTAAAAAATCCCCGCCGCTGCTTCTGGCCTCTAATCTGAACCACTGCCAAAGAGTTTCCGCAAGATCCAGCTCCGCCCGTATACTGTATATGCCGGGTGATGGGTTTGCCACAGGCAGCTTTTTATATTCTCCGTCCAGTACAAGAAAAATATCCGGTTCCTGATCCAGTCCTGTCACTTCTGCTTTATATATAACTGTACAAGCACGGTCTGTGATCCTGCTGCCGGGCAGATATTTCTCCCTGCCCACATATATTTCTGGCTCTATCCGGCAAAACCTGGTGACGCATATGTGTCCCTCCTTCACGGATTCCATTAGGTTTCTGGGGGTAAGGGAAGGGCAAAATACCCATGTCCCCGGATCCCCTGCCGCAGAGGGCAGAACAGCCCCCTCATACAGTTCATTTTCCAGATTATGTGAATCGCTCCCCCCGATTCCCCATATACGGTGCCCCTCCTTCCAGACTGTATCCAGAAATCGAATCGCCATGTCATTGGAGGGCGGCCCGTCGGGATAGGTAGGGTCATTTATGATCTCAATGCAGTCAATATCCTGCATTTTTGTCTGGGAGTACCGCCACCTCCATATTGTCAGGAATGGATGGTTTATACTTAAGATCCATCCCTCCTGCTTTGCCTGGAAAATCACATCTTCTACATAAGAATCTACAATTGCCTCACCATTGTGCGCCACAATATCAAAAATTCTTTCCGGCATTTTCTGGATGCCAAATACATTCATATGCCCTTTGTCTGTTGTGACTTCAATGCCCGGAAGGATGCAAAGGCTGGTCTTACACCACCCCGTGTGCATCAGATTATGTTCCGTAGGGACATAAAAATCCATTTCTACCTGCTCTGCCCTATGCACTGCACTGGCAATGCTTTCCTTCCCATCAGAAAGTCTTGTATGTGTATGGAAATCTCCTTTATACCACCTTTTCTCTTCGCCATACACCTTATCCCACATGTACTTCTCTTCAGATATACAGAGTCCCTTTGCTACCCAGCATTCACCATCTATGGGGTCAGATATCTTCTCCTTTTTATCTGAGACTATGACTGTAATTTCTTCTGTCCGCTCCCCCAATGTATGCTCCACATATTCTGTAAAAATACCCAACCCAATTCTCCAGCTTCCTGCCTGTATCCTGCCTGGCACACCTCCGATTGTCGTATCCTGTACACTTTCCCCGATTCCCAGTCTTTGCTCCCCATACCCTAAAAGCTTCTGAAGCCGGATATTTATGTCTGGATCTTCTGCCAGGATAAAACCCATGTATCTGAGTTCTCCGGGTAATACCACATCTATATGTAACTGAGTTGCTGCACATGGAATGTCTAAAGATTCCATGTGCAGCTTATGACTAGCTTTCCCGATTTTAAATATAATACGCTCTTCCATCTTACAATGCATCCAATGCTTCCTGAGCCGTTTTACATGCCTCGTCAAGGGCCTCCTGTGCGGGCGTATTCTCCAGTTCTACCTGATCCGCTGCAATAGAAAGTGCGTCCAGGATTTTACCTCCTGTAGGATCCTCCAAAGCCGGCGTCCCGTGGGCAGCCTGGCTAAGAGGCACGAGGGCCTGTGGGTTTTTCTCCGTATAAGCCTTAAATTCATCTACTTCCTGCGTTGACTCCCTCACTGCCACATACCCTGTTGCCATAGACCATTTCGCCTGATTTTCTGGCGTTGTAAAATATTTCATAAATTCATATACACCCTGTTTTTCTTCCTCTGAAGAATTTTCCAGCATTACAAGCTGAAGGGCGTCTGCCGTAGGTGCCGAGGGACTGTTATTGAATCCTGGCTGCTCCATTGCCCCGACAATACTAAAATCCAGGTCTGCCTGGTCTCCTGATGAGCCTGTATAACCCCCTGCTTTATTCTGGAGGACATCATCAATGGTTGTATACCAATATTCCCAACCCTGTCCGCCGGAATTTACCTTCATAATCTTGTCATCATGGATCCATGTGCGGAAGCTCTCCCATACCTGCACCCACTCTTGCGAATTAATCAGCGCAGTTTTCCCATCATCGCTGACTAAGGCGGCTCCGTTGCTCAATGCTGCATCTATCAGGTTTGCAGAACCCCACATGGGTTCCCATCCTATGAAGGAGCCGTCTTGGGCAGTCATTTTTTCTGCCGCCCCTGCCAAGTCCTGCCATGTCTCAATAGACGCCGGGTCAATGCCTGCCTTTTCAAATGCGGCCTTGTTATAATAAAGAACCTGGGTTGTGCCATATGCAGGCAGCGCAAATAGCTTTCCCTCTTTATCCAGTCCCTGCTCATAAAAGACTGACAGATAATCCTCCTCCGGAAATTCACTGTCTGCTTCAATAAATGGGTTTATGTCTGCTACCAGGTTTTTAGATGACAGGTTTCTTGATTTATCCGTATCCAGCAGGGCCATATCCGGCGCCTTCTTCCCTGCAATGCCTGCCTGCAGCTTCTCATATGTCTCAGTGTAATCCGCCTGGGTGGTTGTATGTACTTCATACTCCTCCTGTGATTCATTGAAAGCATCTACAATTTCCTGAAAAACATTGACTGCTGTCTTCCCCCCTGAATACCACAAATCCAATTGTATCTTTCCATCTTCTGTCCTCGCTGTCTCTGCCTTGGCGGTGTCCGCGCAGCCTGTCGCCGCAGACATTCCAAGTGCACATACTAATAATGCTGCTATTACTCTTTTTCTCATAATCTTCTCCTTGATTTTTAATTTATATGTAAGAGGGATTATCCCTTCATACCCGTATCTCCGCCGATCCCATTGATAAACCATTTCTGGGTGAATGCAAAAAGTATCAGAAGCGGCAGTACAATCAGCGTGCTTCCAGCCATTACAAGGGGCCATTCTGTCCCATAGGCGCCCCCCTCAATAAAAAATTTCCTAAGTCCCTGCGAGACAAGCATCTTTTCATCTGAATCCGTTATCAGGGAAGGCCACATATAATTGTTATAGCAGGTTATAAAATTCATCAGGCCAAAAGTAATAAAGGATGATTTTGTCATGGGGCAGACAACCCTCCACAAGATTTTCCAGTGGTTGGCGCCGTCAATCCTGGCGGCCTCGATTAACCCCGCCGGCACCTGCATAAAAGCCTGCCTCAAAAGAAAAATGCCAAAAATACTCACACAGTTTGATAAAATCAGTCCGGTAAAAGTATTTAAAAGATTTACATTTGCCAGAATAATATAGCTGGGAATATAAGACGCTGCTGTGGGAAGCATATAGGTTCCCATAATTACTGCAAACAGTATCTTCTTCCCCTTAAAGCGCATAAATACAATGGCATACGCAAGCATTGCCCCTGTCACAATCTGCAGGGCCAGCGTAATAAATGACACATACAGGCTGTTCCCCACATATTTAAGCAGAGGGGAATTAAAAATAACCTCATAAAAATTCTGCCACTGAAATTCTGCTGGAAAGAACGCACTTACGTCCATAATTTCTGCCTTTGTTTTTAGCGCGCTTAATACCATCCAGATAAACGGAAATATTGTAAAAATGCTGAAAACCAGCAGAATGACGCCCTTTCCGGCCTTCTCTATCCCTGTTCTTATTCTCATATCCGCCCCTCTTTCTAATAATGAACCCATTTCTTCGATGCCGTGAACTGTATGACAGACAAAAGCACTGTAATGCCTATCATGACAATCGCCACTGCCGTGGCCTGTCCCATATTAAACTCTTCAAAGCCAAGCTGATAATACATGTACAGCAGAGTCCTGGTACTCCCTGACGGGCCTCCCTGTGTCAGGATCTGTATCTGGTCATAGGCCTGCAGGGAAGTAACCATTGTAATAATCACAAGAAAAAAGGTGGTCGGCGAAATACAGGGAATTGTCACATCCCGGAACCTCTGCCATCTCTTTGCCCCGTCCAGTCCGCTGGCTTCATACAGCTCTCCCGGAACTTTTTCCAGGGCAGAAAGATAAAATATCATAGCATATCCCAGGCTCTTCCATACTGTCACAATGACTACTGCCAACATGGCCGTATCCGAACTTTTAATCCACTGGAGCGCCGGGAGGTGGAAAAAGTTAAGTACCGTATTTGCGGCTCCTGTGCCAGGGTCATAGATCCATGTCCATACAATGGACACTGCAACTGTAGGTGTAATCCATGGGGAAAATAAAATAAATTTTATAATTGAGCTTCCTTTAAATGCCTTCTGCATCAAAAGAGCCAGCAATAACCCAAGCACAATCGTGGGAATTAATGTCCCCAAAGTAAATACTACTGTATTCCAGAGGGCATCGTAAAACCTTGTATCCCTAAACAGGGCGCTGAAATTGTCAAAAAGTACGAAATTATATTCAGGAGACATATAGTCCCAGTCTGTAAAGCTGATATATACAGATCTCAATATAGGATAAATCCAGAATACAATAAGCGGAATTAAAGCTGGCAGGACAAATAACGAAGCGCTGCCTATTTGTTTAAATTTTATGCTACCTTTCATAATCTTCCCTTTCCTGCCCCGGTATTCATCTGCCCAGAGCATGTTTGACATTATAAACAGGGGTTTTAAATATCTCTTCAATATCTTGTAAAAACACTGTAAAAATTTTTCCCATCCCTTACATGCCCACAGAATATGATAGGAACGGGTTTTATTCTTAAACCATATATCAGGGCACACAGAACGGCAGGGCGTATAAGGAATTCCATCTTATACGCCCTGCCGTTCTGTATTATGATCCAATTTGTATTCTGCACCAGGGTAAAAACACCGGCTGCTTTTTCCCCCTAACCGGCCATATGGGCAGCATCAGCGCACTGGCCCACAATCGGTGGGGTCCGTTCATCTTCTGCCCTTACTGTGCCTGCCCTTCTTTTTCGGCCTGCTGTTTTTCTTCCTCACACTCCCCCCGAAAGTCCCCAGTGTCCTGCCAGTCCCCAGGTACTCCCCGTGGGAATACACAAGCAGTCCCGACTTATTCAATTCGAATGTATTCTCTGCATTCATAAAGGAATCGTCGATCCGCACCGCAGCCACTTCTGCCAGAAACATGTGGTGGCTCCCGAGTTCCTGTACCTCTGTCACTCTGCACTCAATATTCACCGGACTCTCCTGAATGCAGGGCGCATATTCTAATACAGAGGAAGCCTCCTTAGTCAGTCCTGTTTCCTTCCATTTATCCACATCTCGTCCAGACCGGACCCCACAGTAATCTACAGCCTCTGCCATCTTTTCAGTTGCCAGATTGATGACAAATTCCTTTGTGTCACATATCATCTGATAGGAATGGCGCTGGGGCCTGACAGAAATATAAGCCATAGGGGGATTGGTACAGACCGTCCCTGTCCATGCAATTGTCAGGATATTTGTATCCCCTGCCTTATTGCCCGCACTTACCATCACAGCAGGAAGGGGATAGAGCATATTCCCCGGCTTCCATATCTGTTTTCCCATGCCTGCCTCCTTTCCTCTCCTGCTTGTTACTGCTGCAGCGCCCCTACCAATGTGGGAACGAGCTGTTTCTTCCTGGATACAACGCCTTTCAGAAGAATATCTTCCGTATCCTCCCTCAAATCAAAGGCCGAAATTATCTTATCTCTGGCGTCAGAGCCACAGCAGAGCAATTCTGATGACTCTGTAATTATATTGGTCAGCATAAAGAATACCATATCCAGCTTATGGGACTTTCTGGCCCTGTCCAGATGGGGGAGCACATCGGCTTTTATATCCTGGAGCTCCTCTGCGCTCATGGAGTTCACCTGTCCCACCCCAATAACTGTCTCGTTTACTGTAAACTGCTTGAAATCCAGGAATATAATTTCCTCCGGACTCTTGCCTTTCAGGTTGCTGCCTGCATGGAACATTTCCAGCGCCAGCTCTTCAATATTAATCCCAGCAATCTGTGCCAGCTTCCTGGCAGAGGCCTCGTCTAAAGCCGTGCACGTAGGTGAGCGGAACATCAGCGTATCTGATATGATCGCAGAGCAGAGAAGGGACGCTGTCACAGAATCCACCTCCACTCCCTCTTCCTGATACATCTGGTAAACAATGGTGGCAGTACACCCCACGGGCTGGTTTCTGAAAAATACGGGGCCCATAGTTTCAATGCTGCTAAGCCTGTGATGGTCGATGATTTCAAGCACATCGGCCTCCTCAATACCATCCACGGCCTGGTTCTTTTCATTATGGTCCACAAGAATGACCTGCTTTTTTCTGCTGTTGAGCAGCCGCCTCCTGGATATGAATCCGAGGAAATTCCCCTTATTGTCCACAATAGGGAAGTCACGGAATCTCTTATGTGCCATGACATCTTTCACGTCGTCTACATAATCACGCATTTTAAAAGTAATCAGGCTGTCCTTTGTCATAAAATGGCGTACCGGGATACTCTGGTTAATCTGCCTGGCCACAGTAAACGTATCATGGGGAGTGGTAATAATTACGATTTCTTTCTTCCTGGCCTGCTCCATAATATCATCTGGAACCCCGGCCCCCTGGCAGATTACCATACAACCCACATTCAGGTCAATTGCACATTGCTGTGCCTCTCTTCTGTTTCCCAGTATAACCAGGTCGTCCTTTTCAATAAACTCAGACATTAGATCCCGGCTAGATGCCGCAATTCCCACTTTTCCTTTTAGAAGGTAACTGTGGTCATTTCCAATGACCACTTTTCCCCCAATCGTGGAGGCTATATTTCTGTATTGTGTCCTGGCCGTTGAGAGTATCGTACTGTCGTATACATCCATATAGGATGTAGCAATATCCCCGATTGTAATCAGTCCCTCTAACTTCCCTTCTCTTGTCACCGGCAGTGTCTTAATATTCATCTCTTTCATCCTTGCCCAGGCAGTCTTAATTGAAACACTTCCGCTTAAGCCTTCAATTTTCCTCAATTCTACATCCTTAACCTGTACACGGAGATCTGAGAGCAGGGCGGGCACTTTCACTTTAAACCGTTCCAGTACATACTGAGTCTCCTCATTGAGCTGGCCGGCCCTGCGCGGAGTATGTTCTTTTCCTGTTACCTGGTTCTTAAGGTTTGCATAGGCAATTGCAGAACAGATTGAATCTGTATCCGGATTCTTGTGGCCCACCACATATACCCTTGTCTTATTTACTCTATTTTCCATCCTTATTTTCCTTTTCTTAATTCATACTAAAACCTGGCCCTAAATCCAAGGGCCGAAAACCTGTTTGCCGTCTATCTGCCCCATATTATAGGACTAGACTTCCCTCATCTGTATCTTATGCCTTATGGCCTGTATCCTGAATACAGCCGCCTCTCCAAAGTCCCGAAAACTCCGTTTACCAAAAGTGCAAGTCCTGCTGAAAGAATACTGCCGCACAAAATTTTATAGACATTCATTGTCCGCAGGCCGTCAAACAAAATAGTTCCCAGGCCTCCTGCGTTAATCATAGCTGCAATTGTAGCTATACCAATGGTGGACACTGCACTTAGCTGAATCCCCGTAAAAACCGCCTTTTTCCCCAGGGGAAGCCTTACCCGCACCAGTACCTGCATGACACTCATCCCGATACCTCTGGCCGCCTCCACTGCCGCGGCATCTGTCTCGTTAAGTCCAGTGATAAAGTTCCTCAGCAGGATATACTGATTGTATGCAGTCAGTACAATGACGGCCGTTTTTGCACCCAGTCCTGTCACAGGAATCAAAAGGGCAAACAAAGCCAGGCTGGGGATGGCATAGACAACCGAAAAAATCTGGATCAGTATTTCCCCCATCTTTCTGCTGTAGGCTGAGGCAACTGTCAGGCCCCCGGCAATAAGAAGAGAAAAAAACAAACTCACAGCCACAATCTGGATATGCTCTGCCAAAGCCTCCAGCAAATCATCATAGTGCCTGAAAATATATTCTGTCACAGCAGTCCCTCCCACAGCTTTTCCTGCTCTCTCGCAGAACGGATGAGCATTTCTACAAATGAGTCTGCCGGGTTTCTCACAATTTCGCCAGGTGTATCAAACTGCCTGATTTCCCCTCCGCTCATGACCATAACACGGGTGCCCAGCTTAAAGGCTTCATTCATATCATGGGTAACCAGCAGAAAAGTTTTATTCATCCCCCGGTGTATTGCCTGCAGTTCATCCTGAAGCCCTATACGTGTAATCGCATCCAGGGCCCCGAATGGCTCGTCCAAAAGCATGATCCCCGGATCTGCCGCCAGGGCGCGGGCCAGGCCTACTCTCTGCTGCTGCCCGCCTGAGAGCTGGGAAGGATACCGGGCCTGGTATTCCCCTGGATCTAACCCTACAAGCTTAAGCAGTTCCCTGACTCTGCCAGTTATCGCATCCTCCTCCCACTTTAAAAGCCTGGGTACTGCCGCCACATTCTCAGCCACAGTCATATGGGGGAACAGTCCTATCTGCTGAATCACATAGCCGATTTTTCTCCTGAGCCCTGAAGGCTCCAGATGCGCGATCTTTTTACCGGACAAAAGGATCTCCCCCTCATCCGGGTCATACAGCCGGTTTATCATTTTAAGGAGAGTTGTCTTCCCGCAGCCGGAGGAACCCAGTATGGTAATAAATTCTCCCTCCTCTATCGTAAAAGACACATCCTTCAGCGCGTAACCCGAGGCTTTCTTAAACCTTTTACTTACATTCTGAAATTCAATTGCCGTACTTCCCATTCTTTCCTCCCGGCAGTGCCAGTGGCCTGGGACTGCCTTTTATCTGTTCCTCTCTGCCTGTATCCTGTTTTTCCAGCGCCCTGGGGACTAAAATGTGGAAGCATAAAAGTCTGCAGCCACATCCTCATAATCCTCTTTCTCCACATCTACCCTTGCATTGAGCTCAGTGAGGATTTCTGTGTCCAGGGAAGCGCTGACCGTATTCAGTATGTCTGCAATCTCCGGCGTATTTTCCAGGGCATCGTCCCGCACAACTGGCGCCAGGTTATAGGGCGGCCATACTTTTTTGTCATCCGTAAGGAGGGTAAACTCCTCCTTTTCTGCCAGAGGGCCGTCTGTGGTGTAAACAGGCGTGACGTCTGCCTCATCATTTCTTAATACTTCGAATTTCAAGCCACTGTCATATACTTTCGATGATTTCCAGTTAAATTCACCGTACACTTTCTCCAGACCAGGAAGGCCGTCCTCCCGCTCATCAAATTCTCCCTGGGATGCAAACCTAAGCTCCTTTGCATACTTCTGGAGGTCTGAAATAGTCTCGATTCCCAGTTCTTTGGCCACCTCTGTCCTGACAGCCAGTCCCTGGCCGTCATTGGCCGCTGCATAATCCAGCCAGGTCACCTGGAACTGCTTTTGATACTCCGCCTTCACTGTATCGTACACTTCCTGGGGGTCTGTCAGCATATCCATCCCAAGGACAGTCAAAAGTCCTGTCCCCGTATATTCAGGGTACAGGTCAATCTCGTCATTGACCAGTGCAGTATGGACTACAGAACCTGCGATGTCAAATACCCTGTCCACCTTATATCCCCCATCCTCCAGGGCAAGGGCATAGATTTCTGATACCAGCAGGCCCTCTGTAAAGTCTTTGGAGCCAACCCGTATCTCCGCCTTCTCTCCCCCATCTTCAGAAGCACCCTTTTTTGCGCCACAGGCGGCAAATCCCCCTGCCACCGTCAGGCACATCACTACAGCGATGATTCTCTTACAAAGTATTTTCATAAATTTTAACCCTCCGTATTCTTTCTTATCTTAAATGTATTTATACCGCAGCATCCATCTCTCGGCCAGTCCAAATAAGGCGCCGAACAAAAGAGAAAGCAGGGCCACAGAAATCCCCCCTACCAGCAGGAGGTCTGTGCGGTTGAGTCCCAGTCCAGTGAGTATCAGGCCCCCCAGTCCCCCAGCTCCAATTTTTGCGGCAATGGCCGCACTGGCCACAATTTCCACTGCCGCCGTACGCATCCCTGTCAGAATAAGGGGCAGGGCCAGGGGCACCTCTACCTTCCAGAACATCTGGCGTCCAGTCATGCCAAGGCCCGCCGCAGTCTCTGTCATAAATTCTGGCACCCCTTTAAATCCGGCTGCCGTGTTCATCAAAATAGGGGGGATTGCCAGAAGCACCAGGGCGGATACGGCCGGCCTGGCCCCTGTCCCCATTATGGGAATCAGTAAAATCAAGACTGCCAGGCTGGGAATAATCCGAAGTACCTGAAAACACCCTGTAACCCACTTCTCCCACCGCCCATTTCTCACACAGGCACAGCCCAGGGGAATGCCTATCAGCGCCGCTGCCAGCAGAGAAAGCAGGCTGATGCTGATATGCTCCCCCAGGCTGGTCAGGTACTCACTAAAGTTACCGGCAAAATATCCCTGTATTTCATAAAATAGTTCTGACATTGTACATTCTCTTTCTTTAAAATCTGTATTCTATTTCATGTGATATCATACTCTTTTTTCCTTCCCACGTAAAGTAACTATAAGAAAAAAATATCATGTATAGGAAATTATAAGATTAGTTGTTTTTTTTGTATTACTTATGATATACTGAAACCATGCGGTTTACACATATTATTAAAAGATAAGTTGAGGTGCTACAATGAGCGAAGAAATGAAAACTGAAGAAATGCAGACAAACGAAGAAAAAGTTGAGACAATGGCGGACTACGAAGAACATTTCGATGATGCCAATCCCTGGAACAGAGTTCTCGGCTATATGGAAGAAAAGACGGTTCTGCCCGTAAAGATAGAAGGAATTGTAAACGGCGGGGCCATTGCCATGGTGGAAGGGCTGCGTGGGTTTATTCCTGCATCTAAGCTGTCCCTTTCCTATATAGAAGATTTGGAAACCTATCTTCTGAAAGATATTGAGGTCCGCGTCATTGACGTTGACCAGGCTAACAACCGTCTTGTCTTATCTGCAAGGGAAATACTAAAAGAAAAAGAAAGAAAGGCCCGTGAAGAGCAGATTGCAAATGTCAAAATAGGCACGGTTATGGAAGGCACTGTGGAGACTCTCCAAAATTATGGTGCATTTATAAAACTTGAAGATGGACTTTCCGGCCTTGTACATGTATCCCAGATATCCCAGAAGAGAGTCAAAACTCCAGGTGATGTACTGGCTGTGGGAGACACCGTAAAGGTGAAGATTATAGGAATCAAGGATGGCAAAATCAGCCTGAGCATGAAGGTGCTTGAGGAGGCTCCCAGGGAAACTGAAGAGCGGGTGGAGATCCCCAAAAGTGAGAATATTGGTACAAGCCTGGGCGATTTATTCAAGAACATTCAGCTGTAAGGCAGAAAAATATAGGGATCCACATGCGGGCAGAGCCGAAATGGCTCTGCCCGCATGTATGTTATAACTCTGGATACTCTGCTATCTCCTGCCCATACTCCTCTTATAAAATAAATTGCAGGCCTGCCAGGGGCAAGACGGCGCCCTTTATCCCCTAATAGTCTTATCTGCAGCCTATAATTGGACTTCTAAATAGGGATTCTCCACCTCATAAAACTTTTCTTCCTCAACAGCTTTTGCCAGCTGTGTATCCACAGGCATCTTTCCCAACACTGGGACTCCCAGCCCTGCGGCTATCTCGTCAATATGGCTCTTCCCAAAAATTTCGATTTCTTTGCCGCAGTCAGGACATTTGACATAACTATAATTCTCCACAATTCCCAGTACAGGCACATGCATCTGTTTGGCCATATTGTAAGCCTTTCTGACAATCATCTGCACTAGATCCTGGGGGGAAGTCACAATAACAACCCCATCCACGGGAAGGGACTGAAATACAGTAAGGGGCACATCCCCTGTACCCGGAGGCATGTCTACAAACAGATAATCCAAATCCCCCCACATAACATCAGACCAGAATTGTGTCACTACACCTGCGATTACCGGCCCTCTCCAGATAACCGGCATGTCCTCCTCCTCCAACAACAGATTTACAGACATAATCCTTGTTTCATCTTTCGCAATACAAGGAAACATACCGTCCTCTGTCCCTTTTGCCATCTCATGTACGCCGTACATTTTAGGAATCGACGGCCCTGTAATGTCCGCGTCCAGAATCCCCACTGTATATCCTTCTTTACGCATCAAGCGGGCCAAAGACGCTGTGACAAGAGATTTACCTACGCCGCCCTTCCCGCTGATGACGCCGATTACTTTCTTAATCTGGGAAAACGCATTGGCAGGAACACGGAAATCCTCCTTTTTGCCCCCACATGTCCCTGCCTGGGCACATCCTGCACAGGATTCCTCACTGCAGCCGCTGCTGAATTCTTCTGACATTCTATTCACCTTCTCTTTCTTTATAGTTTAACAGCTGATTTTACTTACAACTGTCTTTTATTATAGCATAATTTAGCACAAAATACACCTTCCCTCAGATGCCTTCCAGGATACTGTATCCTTCTTTTTTATTTATCCTGATATCTCTGCCCCAGATAAAAGTCTTTTCTGGAGCATCCTGCCCTTCCGCCTCCTGCACAAGCACAGGCGCAGGCACAGGCACATCCGCCGCCCCTTCCATGGTGTCCTCTGCCAGTTTTTCTGCGGGCAGCGTACATACTGCCAAGTCCTCTGTGCTTTTCATACCTGTCCTTTGGCCTGGCTCCCTTTCTTCTGCCAAACAGCAGGGCGGCATAGGCAAGGGGCCCTAAAATTCCAGCCAAAACAAGAATGACTACGAAAATGCCGGCAGGTGAAGATGCTTTTTTTGTGTAATCATCCTGAAATGAATACTGGGACTGTGGATAATATACCGTTACACTGACCCTCTCCCCTGGAGCCAGATTCTTCTCTGTAACCGTATATCCATCTATTTCTTCTGAAAACTGCATATCTGATTCCGTATTCTGGTCATACTTCCACCCAATAGTCAGCTCCTTTACTGAAATATCGTCGAACCACCCAGGGGTAAACTGAAACTGATAGTTCCCCCCATCCATTTTATACATCCGGTGCTGGTGAATAGAAAATTCCAGCGTGACTGTCTCCCCCGCCACATATTCCCGGTCCAAATCCAGGCGCACATACTCTCCGCCCTGGCCATAATAGCTGATTTTATCAATACTGCTGCTTTTTGCCGCCAGTCCTTCCACGTATTCATTGGGAATCCCTACTTTCACCCAGCTTAGGGGACCTTCACTCGTACTGTCGAGGACTGTCCATTCCAGATAATAAGAGATATTAAGGGATCCGTCTGCCCGTGTCTCTATCCAGATACGCTCCTTCTCGATCTCATCTAAGGGCCCGGCAGCTTCAGATTTAAATCCTGGCATGAAAAAGGATAAAACAACCCCGAGGCACAAGAACGCCATCCACCTGAAGGCTATGCCCCTTAAACCTCCGCCCCAATACGCGCCCTCCCTGCCGTTCCCCGGCTCTATGCTCTTTGGCAGGAAGCCTCCTGTCTTTATTGTTGGATTACATGCTGCCCTCATAGGCTCCCCCCTCTCCCAATGGACATACCTCTTTCATGGACGCAGAGAACTTTCGGTACTTTTTACATACAGGATGATTCCAGATTTTTTTCCAGTCCGTATCCTGTATACTCCCGAATGTATCTATGTCCAGGCAGCTCTGGCAGGCGGTCACTTCCCCTCCCGGCGTCACTGCCATATTACTCAGGGCAGCTCCGCAGGAGGGCACCTCCAATCCCATCTCCCTCAGCTTTTCCCCTGGTATCCATCCAGGAGAAGTAAAACGGATCTCCATCTCATTCTCTGCACAGTATTTCACTGCTCCCATAACTGCCCGTGTGATTTCCCCCTCAGTAAGTTTCATGGAAACAACTCCTTTTTTTACTGCATTTCCTGCCGGGATCATGCCCGAACATGTGACATAGATTACCCCCAGAGATTTCAAAAGCTGAAGGGTGTTTACATAATCTGCATTTTCTCTGCACAGGGGTGTATTTACGCTGACAGAAAGTCCTGCCTCCAGTGCATTTTGTATCCCCTCGACAGTTGCGTCATATTTTTCTGACCCAGTCAGCTTATTGTGGGTGTCCCTGTCAGAAGAATAAAGTGTAATCTGCACATTATCCAGTTCTGCCTCCGCCAGCCTGAGGCAGTAATCTTTTGTCAGAAGTGTCCCGTTGGTGTTCAGCCTTGTGATAAACCATCTGGCCGTATAAATAAGCTCACACAGGTCTTCCCGCATGGTAGGCTCCCCTCCGGTAAACGTAAGCTGCGGTATCCCGGCTTTTTTACATTTCTCAATAATTTTCTTCCACTCCCTCGTGCCCAACTCCTTTTCATTGGCATGAGGCTGCCCCGCTGCATAGCAATGGATGCAGCGCAGGTTACAGTTCCACCGGCCTTCCCTCTCCATGGCGCTGACCATCAAATCCATGCGGTGGGGTGCAGTCATATTGGGGGCATACTCTCCAATACTCATCTGCCCGATATGGGTTTCAGGCTCTTTCCCCCTTGCTATGGCCTCAAAAGCCTCTGCCATAATCTCCAGATCCTCCCTGAGCATTTCCCCTGACGCGCCTGGATAGACCTTCTTTACATTCCTGATAACCTGTTCTAAAACCCCCTCTAATGCATTCTCTGGCATCTCCTGCCCGCCAAACGTATTGAGCTGCCTGATAAACTCCGTCAGAAGCACTGCCCAGGATTCATTGACCGGGACAATCTGATTTCCATTGAGGATAGCCACAGACGGCGCGTAGCCAAAAACCTTAAATTTCGGTGGGATCATGTGTATTCTAATGGCCCCCGGATCTTTTGGGTTCCATGTTGTATGAACCATCTCCCTCCAGTTTTTCCACTCATACCACTTTTCCCGAATCATAGTCCCCTCCTGTCACCCCATAACACACAGCAAATTCACTCCCACTGTTAGCACAACTGCTGCCAGCAGCCAGAAATATGTTATGCCTGTTTTCCTAAGTTTTATTGTATCATACTGCATAAAAATGTCCTGTATCCTGGACTCATTTTTTTTGCCAAAATATATGCCTTCATACAAGCTTTTTATCTGAGTATATTCCAGAGCCAGTCCAATGGCAATCCCGAAAACGCCGGGCCCGGCTATGAGATGGCCCCAACCAGCCAGTGCATACCAGGAAACCACCGTAAATAGTCCGCCCAGCAGCATAAAAGCGCCGCTTCTTCTGCGTATCTTCCTATAATAATAGCTGCGGTCCATCAGATCCATGACCTTCCAGTTTAGTTCGGGCAGTTCCATCTGTATTTTTCCTTTTAAAAACTGATATCCTTCTATAAACTGCTTCTGCTGTTCCTCTTTTACAAGTTCATAGTGGAATTTTATGGCTCCTCTGCCTGTAGGGACTTTAAAGCAGCAGGCCGTCACTCTCATCTTCCGGCATGACAATAATTCCGTGATTTCCTCATAATAAAATCTTCTCTGGATTCCAAAACTATTCTTTTCTATGTAGCTGCCATAAAACTGCCATGTACATTTCTTCAACAGCTTATCGGTCAGGCCTAAAAGCAGCAGCATGGCCGCAAAACCCAGGGCAGCTAATATTTTAGACACATCATCCGGCAGAAAAAAGAAAAGAACCAGACAGATGACAACTGACCACCACCTCATTTGATAAACTATACGCCCTGAAAAAACGGGAATCTCATGCACCATCGGATATCTTCCATGTCCCCGGTCGTCCTGCCTTCTTCCACTCATTTTTTACCCCATTTCTCTAGTCACATCTTTAAGCCATTTAAGGCTTCGGTACCTGATCCATGTGATTGGCAGCTTTATTAACTCATCGCACATCAAAATAACATATACAACTGGGACGCTCAGTTTAAGCACAAAAGCTGCCAGCCAGCCAAGCAAAATTGAGCAGCCCCACATAGTTGCCACATCCATTATCAGGCCGAATCGGGTGTCGCCCCCTGAGCGGAAAGTGCCCACAACCAGAGTCGTGTTAAAAGACTGCGCCACCACAAAATAAGACATAACAAAAAACATAAACTTCAGATATTCTTTTGCAGTATCTGTCAAGGCCAGCATGGATGTTGCGATGGGGGCCGCACCTAAAACAAGGGCGCCTCCTGCCAGTCCCATGATTACGCTGAGAACCAGGAAGCGGTGGGCGTAGGCTTTTGCCTGCTCGAATTTCTGTTCCCCGATTGTTTTTCCCAGATAAATAGCCGTGGCACTGGCCAAACCAAAGGCCACAACTGTGGCAAGCTGGCGTGCCACCTGGGCCACAGAATTGGCCGCAACCGCTGCGCTGCCCATATGGCCCAGAATCGCAGTATTGGCCGCTGTCCCCAGTCCCCACATGACTTCATTCATCACAACTGGCAGGGCATAGCGCAGGAAGTCCATCAGAAGCATCCTGTCCGACTTCATGAAATAGGCGTACCTGAACTTAATATCTTTATTATACAGCCTGGCATAACCAAACACCAGAAGCAGCTCCACCAACCGGGAAATCAGTGTTCCCAAGGCGGCGCCCTGCACCCCCATGGCCGGAAAACCGAGCAGGCCAAAGATAAAAATAGAATTTAACACTACATTGCACAGCAAAGATACCAGATATACAACCGTGGCAACGACCACCCTCTCCACACTGCGCATAATATATAAATATACCTGGGTAATTCCCATAAAGACATAAGAAAACGCAACAATCCGCAGATATTTAATGCCCTCTGAAATAACCTCCGGGTCATTTGTAAAAATCTTCATTAGCAGTCCCGGGATACAAAGGGCAGCCGCCATAAACACCACTGTCACCAACAGCGCCGCTTTCATGCCGATTCCCAGAATTTTCTCAATCGTCCTTTTGTCACCCTTGCCCCAGTACTGGGCGGTCAGGACCGTGGCCCCTGAAGTCAGCCCGAACAAAAACAGGACCATAATATACTGTACCTGCCCTGCAAGGGAGGCGCCCGATAACGCCTTCTCCCCCACACGCCCCAGCATAATCACATCTGCCGCCGTGACTCCCACATTAATCAAATTCTGCAGAGCCATAGGGACTACAAGGGCAAACACATTCCGGTAAAACTTCCCCCAGTCGATCCCCAGCTGGTCATCCTTATGTACCACACTTCTCCCAAACATATCTCCCACACAAATCCTCTCATCCATTATAGTCTCTTAACATTAGAGCAGGTTCTAATGCGCCCAGGCAAGCAGAAAAATCACCTGTACTCCAAAAAGATGCTCCCCACACAAAATAGAGAACATCTTATAAATAATTTTATCATATAAATTCAAAAAGGTACAGGTCTAAAGCCAATTTAGGACGTAGCCTTTTTTCATTTTGTTACGTCCTCAACCTCCACCGTTTCGCCGCCAGTGCAATGCAGATTATAGCCGCCGCAAACACGATTTGTATCCCCACGGACTGGAGGATCTGTATTTTTACTTCTCCTGTGATGGTTCCGTACTTGGCCAAGAGTTCGTTCGCCCATTCGTACCAATATACCGGGAGGAACTGGGCCGCGGCCCTGACGCCTTTGCTTAGTATGTCCATAGGTACAAATACGCCGCACAAAAAGCACATGCCCAGGGTCAGCGTATTGACCACGCCGTTTAGCGTATCTGTATTGGTAGTGAGCATTCCCACCATAAATGCAGTTGCCAGTGCCACCAACAGCATTGCCAGTGAATTTATAATATAATATGGGAAATTTGAAGCCAGCAGCAGTTCTTTCCCGTAAAGGGCAAGACTGTCTCCAATGCTGATTAGCCACAACCCCACCCCTAATATGGAGACCGCCAGCAGAGCCTCCAGGTTCTGCCTGCGGGCAGATACTGCACTGGCCTGCATACGTCTGGGAATATCCCCTTTGTAAAAGGCTGATAAAATATTGCCGAGCACATAGGACAATACGCTGAGCATCAGGTACGGAAGATATCTGTAATAATAGGAAAAACCGGGGATTTTCCCACTGTTGCCGTTCCTATCCAGCATCAATACCTGTACCTGGGCCCCGCCGTTTGCAGCCTCGGCCGCTTCGCCGGCAGAATAGCCTGCAGCACAGAATGTTTTGACACTGTTCAGGAAATTATTTAACTGCTGGTCCACATAATATCCAGAATAAGAGCCAGGTACTTTGGTGGCCTCCACTGTCTCTGTGCCAGATAAGAATTGTTTTTCAAAACCAGCAGGAATTTGTATAATATATTCTACATTTCTATAAAACAGCATCTCCTGCAGCTTTTCCTTGTCCTGTTCAAGTGGGATTATTTCGTGGAACTGCCCCATATACTTCTTCAATCCTTCTGACAAAGCGCTTTTATCTTCATCAACAAACCCAATATTCAGTTGTTCTGCACTATAGGAGCTTCCACTGCTTTCCCCCAAAGTCCTCTGTACCATCACCGTAATCACCATGAAAATCGAAACATACATAATAATAAGTCCTGCATTTCGCTTCATGATCCTTATATACCCCTTAAATACTGTCATAGCGTTCCCTCCTGATAATTAGAAATGCCCCCACTGTCAGCGCCAGGGCCATACATACCAGTGTGATCAGGTTCCGGCTGTACCTGGCCGGGTCATCGTATACGTTGATGCAATAAAATGCATCTGAAATCAAAGCTGCCGGGTTGATCCGGTTGATAATAGGACAGTGCCTTTCTATAATATCCTTCATAGTACCTTCCATCAAACCCGACAGGAAGCTGCAGACCATGGAGATTCCAAGCAGGATCCCAATCTTTATCCCCTCCCCCAGCCTGCCGGCAGAGCTGACAAAGATCCCCATGGAAACGCCCAGCATGCTGCCCACCAATATCACCAGCAGCATTTTTGGTATTTCTCCATCAAATTCCATTCCCAAAATATATTTCAGATATAAAAGAAGGATCACCACATTCAGGAAGTGGATTCCAAATGAGGCCAGCATTTCTGAGAAAACCAATTTCAGCTTATGTGTAGGTGTAATACACCGCCTGGCTGCCAGAGGACTTAGATTTGCCTGTAAAGTAATTGCCGATCCAAACCCAATGAAACAGCCATACATACAGGCCATGGCAATCAGGGCATAGAAAAACTGGGAATTGCCGTTGATTGTTTTTCCGCCCAGTGATACCTGACGCACCATGTCCTTATAGTCAGACAACTCCCGCACTGCGGCACCCAGGCCTTCTGGATGTTCACTGGCTATTTTTTCAACTGTCCTTTTCCCCTCTGTATAACTCTCGAGCAGAGACTGCAGCACACTCTCCTTCATCCCCACCGCTGCCACTGTCAGGGAAGGGGACTCCCCCGCATAAAATATACCGTCCACTTTTTGGCTTTCCAGGGCCTGTGCCGCATCTTCTTCCTTCATCTCCTCCACTTCTATCAGGGGTTCTTCCCCTGCCTGCATCTCCTCTAAAAATGCAGCGAACCCCTCGTTATTTTCATCCTCTTCCATGACAACAGCAACAGGGATTGTCACAAAATCTTCCCCATCCATATTTCCAAAGGCAAAATAAAACAATGTCCCCAATATAATAGGAAAGAAGAGAGGCCAGAAAATGACATTAAAATTCCGAAATTTCACAATAATATTATATTTAATTAGCTGCAGCATGTAATCCCCTCCCCTAATCCCTCAGCTCTTTCCCGGTAATTTCCAGAAAAACATCATTTAGTGTAGGCAGCTCAGAAAATACCCTCCCAAAGGATATTTCCTCCTCCTGCAAATAATTCAAAATACGGATCAGATTATGTTTTGCCTTCGTACACCTGACAGTCAAAATCTGTTCTATATACTGTACATCAAATACATTGGGCAAAAGTCTGATCCCCTTTACCTGTTCTTCCCTGAGTGCTGCTGCCTCGATGGTAATGGTTTCACCTGTCTTAATCATGCTTTTTAATTCTTCCTTTGTCCCCACAGCAATGCTTCTCCCATGGTCCATAATGGCTATTCTGGAACAAATCTGCTCCACCTCCTCCATATAATGGGAGGTGTATATAATCGTGGATCCCTGCCGGTTCAACTCCTGAATCCCCTCCAGAATCTTATTCCTGCTCTGAGGATCCACAGCCACTGTAGGTTCGTCCAAGATAATCAGACGGGGTTTATGGGCAATGCCGCAGGCAATATTCAGCCTGCGCAGAAGGCCCCCTGAAAGTTTCTTGGGCCTCACTTTCTTATACTCTTCCAACCCTACAAATGATATAGCCTCCTCAACCAGCTTCTTTTGCTCCCTCTTATCCTTTACATACAGGCCACAGAAGTAATCGATATTTTCCAGAACTGTCATCTCATCAAAAACAGCAACATTCTGCAGGACAATCCCTGTCTGTTGTTTTACCTTATAATTATCCGGCCTCATCTCTTCCCCAAAAATTGTAATATTCCCTTTATCGTATTTCAGCAATGCCAGCATACAATTGATCGCTGTTGTTTTGCCCGACCCATTAGGCCCCAGAAGCCCAAAAATCTCCCCCTCCTCAATTTCAAGGTTCAGGTGGTCAAGGGCCACCAGGCCTTTATACCGTTTTACCAGGTTTTCTATTTTAACCATAATGCATCCTCCTTCTTCCTTTTGGCCGGAAGCTTTATCACAGGATTTCGTCCCCATGGGTTTCTATTCTCCATGTCTGCTTCCTGTCTGAAGTATACCTCTCCCCATCCTTCTTTTGTAGTGCCATACGTCATAAACCCTATATGACAAATGTCATAACTATACACACTCATGGCCCTCTATGTTATCTGCCTATAAAGTCAAATACCCCGATGCAGGCATACGGGGCATCAAACTAACAGCGATGCAGGCATCGGGGTATTTGACCCTCACGGCAGCCGCCAAATGGACATATAAACATGTCCGCTTGGCTCGTTGCTGGCGGGAATAAAAAAGGAATCTGAACAATATACACTGTCCAAACTCCCATTCTATCTTTCTGTAAATAAACTGCTCCTGTCAGTCTGGAATATCTCCCTTGAGTATCCCCGCAAGAGTCCCAAATAACCCGGCCTCCACAGCCAGAATTTTATCCCAGTACTCCTTTTCTTCTATTTCTTCCAGAAAATCCCGGAGCATTCTGATTGCTTTTATTGCATATTCTACATACTGCTCCGGAGTATCCTGTATATCTAAATAGTTTTCAAGGCGGCCTCCCTTCCTGTATTTACTCCCCCATATTCCAAGGCATTTTTCCGCCAGCACCACATCGTAAAAACCGGCTGCCTTTAAAATCCCAAAGCAGTCGGCCACAATTTCATCCACCACCCCATGCTTCTGTTTTGGGAACAGCGAACGGCATACAACATGGCATAATTCATGGTACATTCGGATTTTAAGGGAAACTGCCTCCCACTCTTGATCCGTATACCCGGCTTCTTCTGCGGTCAACGCACTATACCCGCCTTTTGACAAAAGTATAAGCCTGTCTTTGTAATTCTCCGGCTTTGCAGTGAACCTTTTAAACTCCGCCTGCCAGTCTATTCTGCCTGACGTTAAGTACTTCTCTTTATGCTGTCTGATCTTCTGCCAGTTTATTATCCCGGCTATTGTCACAGCGCCCATAGAAGGAGGGACTGCCCGGTCCTCACACTTGTACGCCAGGCATCTGGCCGCCCGTTCAAAGTCCTGCCGCTGTGCAAGGTACAGGATCTCTGCCGTACCTGCCGGCGTGCTGACTTCCCACACTGAATCCTCCTCATCCCCAATAAAATAGTTGGGAAATTGGGCAGGTATTTTCCCTCTGAGTACTATATCTTTATATTCCTCCGTACTGCTCATCCCTTCTTTCACCAATAGGCATAGCTGAGGGTAACGGTGGATATATTCTTCCATAATATTCTGCTTGCTATTCTCCATATTCTTCTCCTAAATGCAGCGGGAGACAGTCCCCTGTCTCCCGCTCTGGATATATGCAGGAGTGTTTGCCCCCACTTTATTTCTCCACTTTTCCTGCACATGCATTTGCAGCACAGCTTCCGTCAACTGCACAGAGGCCGCCTGCCACAGCGTCCAGGTCGTCTCCGCTGAGCTCGTCAGAAACCATCGGAGGCAGAACGAATGTCGCTGCATATGCGGGGTCATTCTCCACAACTTTTACCTTATACCCTTCGGGAAGGGGTTCTCCTGCAATCTTCTCGATTGCTTTAGATGCATCCTCCAGAAGTTCCTTGCGGAATTCCTCATCTGTAGATGCAGTCCTCTGTACCTCAGCGTAGATTTCATTGATTTTTTCTTGTGTCCATCCCATTGTTAGTTCCTCCTTTTAAATTATATTTATGTATAAATACCATAATATACGGTATTTAATACCTGAAAAGACGTGTATCAATAAGGCGCCCTTGAGAAAGCCTATTTACTGATGTCCCCGCCACACGCATCCGCCGCACACCCATCGGCTAAGCAGACCCCTCCTGCCACCATATCCAGGTCATCCTCGTCGAGTTCTTCCGAGACCAATGGAGGGAGGACAAATGTGGCCGAATATGCGGGATCACTCTCCACCACATTCACCTTAAAATCCTTTGGCAGTTTCTCCCCCGCAATTTTTTCGATGGCAGCCGATGGCTCCTGAAGAAGTTCCTTGCGGAACTCCTCATCTGTCATTGCGGTCCTCTGTACCTCTGTATAAATTTCATTAATTTTTTCCTGTGTCCATGCCATTTTATCCTCTCCTTTTATCTGATCTGATTTTCCTCTAAGTATCCTGACCTGTAAAACAACTCTACCTTGTCCAAAAATTTTATTTTTTCAAACTCTGACATCCTAACTGACTGCAAAATATCTTTCACTGCAGCCTGTTCCCCCAGAAACATCTTCAAGCCGTCCCGCTCCTTTTCCCCGGCAATAATACTGCGGCGGATTCCATCGCCCTGAATCCTCAGCCTGTACCCTGTCCATTCATAGGAAATATGATCTGCAAGGGGCAGGGGACAATCCAGGGGCATTTTCTCCGGCATCCATCTCCCAATCATCTCAAGAAGCGCTTTTTTATACTCCTGCGGCTCCTGAAACTTTTTTTCTTCTAATACGCGCATCCCCTTTGGATATCTGTCGCCGGGCCGTTGTACTGATACCAGCATGACAGTCCCCTTTGCCATATTGACGACAAACCCATTGGTACATGCGCTGGAGGCAGAATCCAGGAAATTTTTTCCTTCCATACTCCCGGATAGTTCTATGGCCCTTCCCGACCGGGAATAGCAGTTGCCGGATTCTGGGTTGTTCAGCAAAAGCTCCACATAATACAATTCTTCTGCTGTAAAGGATCTGTAAATCTCTTGAAGCTGTTCCAGGGTAGTGACAGAAAAACGGACTGCAGCATGGGACAGTTCCTCATCTCCCAAGCTTTTCAAAAATCTCTTTGTCCTCCCTACATCCTTTTGTGCAGCGGCAGTTGTGGTCTGTGGGACACAGCCAAACCTCTCTCTATAATCTGCGAGAAATTTCTCATAGTCCGGGTTGTCAAAGGGTTCTGTGGCAAAATAGCACAGCCCTGCCCCTGCTATATCCCCCAGTACATCTCCCGTTATCTCAAGCACCTGCCTCCATACTCCTGCGTGTTCCTCTGTATACCGGTACACAGCTTTCAGTTTCCCGGCCGCAAGACAGCAGAAATTACACCCCATGCTGCATCCTTCCGAAAGTTCAAAGGAGACTGGAATATAGTACAGTCCTTTCATATGCCGGATAATACTGCTTTGGAATCTGTTTCTTGCATTCTGCCTCAAAAACCATGCCCTAAACCTTGGATCTGCAATTTTTTCCTGGGAGCATTTTTCATCCATATAGGCATACACATGCGCAAGAAATCTTTGGTACACTGCCTCAAATTCTTCCTGTTCTTCTGCAGAAACCTTTGGCAGGCTATAATGACCAGGATCGGCAGTATGCAGTTCCAGCAGGCGCTTATGGAGGGCCCACCTAAGATCACTTTGTTCCATACTTTTCTTCATAATGCATCTCCAGCAGAGTCTTCAGGTGATTCTTAAAGTAGGAGCATGTATCTCTTTTTCCCCCGTCCCGGTTATTGAGCAGTCTCATCCTGGGGCATCCGCCGTCGCAGATAGGGAAGAAGAAGCACTTTTCACATTTGGGGTCTTCTAAAAACGACGCCCCCACCATCCCCTCCGCTACAAGGGGCATATTCCAGTTTAACAGGGACGATATATTGCCAATTTCCAGCTCAGGCACCCCCACATCATTCCAGCATTTATATAGCTCTCCTTCAGGACCCACAACATAGGCATTTCGCTTTGTCATCGTGCAGCCCCCCATAAGCCCGGAAGGGAACATGGAGAGGGCATTAATCCCATACTCTTTATGTACGTCCGCCAAAAACCGCCCTTTCTCTCCGGAATCAAAAAAGCAGCTTGTATCTGGATTCGCCTCCTCGCCATGTACAAAGCCAGGATATACGCTGATCCGTTTCCCAAACTGATCTGGGAAACGGTTTTCTATAAATCGGTACACATCTGCAAACTCTTCCCTGTTTGTCCCATCTACATTGACGCGGATATTCACCCTGCCCTCCCAGGAGGACTGCATCAGCGCCTCTATGTTGGACACGATTTTGTCATAGGTTGCCCCTCCGCCAATCAAATGTCTCCTGCTGTCATGGGTTTCCTTTTTCCCATCCAGCGTGATCTGTATCATCGTTGCTTTGAGCTCATCCAGAGAAGAAATGGCCTCCTTATCCAACAGGTATCCATTGGTTACAATAAAAGATGTGTACTCTTTCCCCAGGCTGCTGATTTTCCGGTTCAGGCTCCTGATCCGGTCCAGCGCCAGCAGAGGCTCTCCTCCATACCATACAAGGGCAAGCCTGGAAATCTTTTTATGCTTTTCTATAAACGCAGCAAGCGCATCTTCTGTCTCTTCCGTCATCATTGATGCCGTCCTGTTCCCTTCATAACAGTAAGGACATGCAAAATTACACGCTCTCGTAGGCGCAATGGTCAGCATCAGAGTATGCCCTGCATAGTTGGCTGTCAGCCTGCGCATTTTCAGAATACGGAAAAAATCGTCGTCTTGGCCGTCCTCCACAAGAAAACCGCCGTTGCGCAAATGAAAGTACAGTTCTGGCATGATACTATAATCCACCTTTGCTGGATCCCGGGCAATCTTTCTGACTTGTCCGGCAGCCTTAGCACTTAGCTGTAAAAACGAATTTGATGCAGAATTATACAAAAGCCACCCGTTATTGTCAGATTCAAATAAAAGATTATATCTTGACCATTTCATAAAAAGTCCCTTACTTTGCATCTGCCTTTGCGGCGCATGCATTTGCCGGGCATCCGCCGACTCCTACAGCCAATGCGCAGGCAGATACGATCAGTACCACTGAGACGCCTCCTGCCACATCATCCAGATCGTCCTCCTCCAGTTCTTCACTCAGTAACTCTGGAAGGACAAAAGTTGCATTGTAAGCCGGGTCATTTTCAATCACCTGGAACTTCATGCCTTCCGGCAGAGGCGCGCCTACCTCTTTTTCGATAACAGCGTTAGGATTTTCCAGCAGTTCTTTTCTGTACTCCTCATCAGTTACCGCCCTTTTTTGAATTGTAAGGTAGATCTCATTCATTTTTTCCTGTGTCCATTTCATTGTGTTTTCCTCCTTTAATTGAGTTGTATTGTTAAATTACATTTAATATAATTAAATGCCAAAATTGGTTTACAATAGCAGAAAGTAAACATCTCCATCTGCCGGTTCCCTTTTTCCACCTCAAACCAGAGCTGCCTGTACTTCTCAGAAATCCTGTCCAGCACCCAAGTAGAAAAAGACGGCCCCAGCCAAAAACATCTTTCTGCCCTGTATGTATAAAAACGCCTAATCTTTACAATATCTTGTGCCATGGGTTCTGTTACAATCCATCCAGACGGTGCCTTCTCTCCCTTTCTCACAAGGACAAAGCTGGTATCTGGATCATACCCCCAGTTCTCCTCCCACAGTCCTGGCGAGAGGTAGTCCTCTGGCAGGCTGCCTTCCAGCTCCTTTTTCCTTAGTTCCTCCTGCCACTGCCTTGGGAAATCGTCTATACGCACCGTATCATACCCCTTCTTATGCAGAAGTTCTGGACAATACCAGTGGTATTTCCTGAAATGTCCGAAATCTGCCGTATTTACCCCGACCTGCCTCAAAAATGTTATTTTTTTGAGGGTACATCCTTCTACATTCTCCAGCAGCCGTGCATAAGCCGGGACAGCATCATCCTTCTGCTCCAAAAGCATGATTACTTGGCTCACTTTGTAGTCCCGCTTGATTAATCCCAGAAATTGTTCTGTAAAGCAGATAACATCCTGCCAGCCTGATGCTGAGGCGGCCATTCTCAGATAATGCATATAAAAAGTTTCATCCTTTTCCTGTATAACCCCAAATGTGAGTCCGGCCGGATTCCCCCCTTTTATGTAGGACACAACGACAGGTGTATACTGGGGATCTCCGTACAGAAAAGGCGGCAGAGGCTGTCCCTCCCCCTGCAGTCCTTTATAAATTTCCTCCGTTTCTCTGGGGGTGTTGATTTTTTTAACCTTGCTCATACCATACTCCTTAACTGGCATAGTTCCTTTTACGCCATCTGGCGGCTCGCCAGTTCATAAAAGACCCCTTTTTGCTCCATCAGTGTGTCAAAATCTCCTTCTTCTACAATCCTTCCCCTGTCCATCACAAGAATTCTGTCGCAGTCGATCACAGTACTGAGCCTGTGGGCGATTACAAGCCTGGTAACATGAAGCCTGTTCAGGCTGTCGCACACCATAGACTGTGTTACATTGTCCAGCGCCGATGTGGCCTCGTCAAAAAATAAAACCTTCGGCTTACCTGCAATGGCCCGGGCAATCAAAATCCTCTGCTGCTGTCCGCCTGAGATCGTGCCCCCCATCTCTGATACAACTGTATGCATACCCATTGGCATTCTGGCAATATCATCAGCCAAGCCAACCTGGG
Source organism: Luxibacter massiliensis (assembly GCF_900604355.1). Classification (NCBI taxonomy): domain Bacteria; kingdom Bacillati; phylum Bacillota; class Clostridia; order Lachnospirales; family Lachnospiraceae; genus Luxibacter; species Luxibacter massiliensis. The sequence continues at coordinate 2,140,780 of NZ_UWOE01000001.1, forward strand.
CCGCCACCCGTTCTGCATCTTTGAGTGTTGCCTTTGGCGCAGCAATCACAATATTGTCGAAAATACTGCCTCCTATCAGCCTGCCGTCCTGCAGCACCACGCCAAACTTTTTCCTCAGTTCACGCTTATCCAGCCGCTCAATATCCTGGGAATCATAAAAGATTTTTCCAGAAACTGGCTTTTCAAACCCTAGAAGCAGTTTCATAAGCGTGGACTTCCCACAGCCTGAAGCTCCCACTATTCCCACATATTCCCCCGGACGTATATGTACGGACAGATCATTTAACACCATGCCGCTGGATTCGTCATAAGCAAAACTTACATTCGCGATCTCAATATTCCCTGTCAGCTCTCCCGGAAGTTCTGCATCTTCCGTATATTCCGGAAGAGTCTGGAGAATCGGCTTGATCCTCTCTAACATAGGAAAGATTCCATTTAACTGTGGCAGGGACGTGCCCACCTCCATCATTGCCGCAGAAAATGAGCCAAATGCAGCCATAAATGCCGTAAACTGCCCAGTGGACAGGATCAGTCCCAGCTCCTGTTGATTTTTCACCATCTGGAAATAGAGAAAGAGAGAAAATGCATTGGCCGCAACGACTGTAAGCATATCAACTACATTGGTAATCCTCTCCTTTCTCAGTGTAATCTTTTTCGCACTGCTGTAAGGTTTCAGATATTCCAGGAGCGCCCTGTCCTCTACCCCTGCATTCCGTATCTTCTGGATCCCGGAAAGATACTGGTACATCCTGCTGTTTGCCTCTGCACTGTCCTCCAAAAACTGTTTTTCATATTTCATCTGCAGGAATGAAAGTATCAGTACAACGATCATGACAGCCAGGACCATAAGCAGCGAAAACTTCATCAGCTCTGGGGAATAGCCGTGCATCTGCGACAGGTATAAAAGCGAAAATGCCGCTGATATAAAAGTTTTGATGGCCACAGAAGAAATCAGGTTGTACATACTGTCAATTTGCAGGACACGGTCCGACAATTCCGCCGACTTATATTTTCTGAAAAAACTTTCCGGAAGATTGAACAGCCTCTCACAGGCCGCGGCAAGCACCGCATTTTTCATCTTGCTGACGCCCCGCAGGGAGGAAAGATTCTTCACGATTGTAAAAGCAAGATTTCCAAGGTTGCAGGCCAGCAGGACGGCACATATCTGAATCAATCCATTCCCTGACCCCACAGGAATATAGTTGTCATAAATCTGCTCTGTCAGCATTGGGAGCAAAATACCGATGAATGTGCCCAGCAAGGTCAGCAGGCAGAACCGTATCCAGTCATATGCCTCCGATGCTTTCAGGGAAAATGCAAACATCTCCTTGATTGTCAGCTTCTTGTTTGGAAAGGGCGCATATACAGCATATGCTTTTGGTTCAAGCAGACTTGCTATTTTCTCGTCCACCCGCCGCCTGTCATGCCTCTCAGGGTTGTAAATCGTATACCCCCTTGTCCCGTTGGGCACCAAGGCCACGGCCCCATGCCCTTTTCCCAGGAAACCGATCATGGCGTCAGAATCATGTTTCCACCAGCCATGCTCAAGCTGCACCTCCCGGATAATAAAATTCGATACCCTGGAAATATCATCCAGCCGGAACCTTCTCCCCGCAGACGCAACGATCTTGTCATAGGGCGACAGGCTGATATTCTTCCTGTCACACACATATGCCGCCGCATCGTACAGCCGGTTGCCGCTCTCCGGAGTCACTTGTCTGTGGGAACCTTTGTCAAACAGATTGTAGATCAGCCGCAGTCCCTGCCTGCGTGTCTCCGACTGCTCTTTTTTCGCAGAGAAAATATACCCTTCTTCTTTTATACTATTACGGTCATAGACCTCCAGGATCAGGTCCACATAATTTTCTTCTCCCAGATTATACAGCCTGGCACGGTCCACAAATTCCTCGCCCAGATCCTCTGTCATCGTACCGCTTTCCCGGCGGATTTGTGCCGTATCCAGGGCGCTCAGGCAAAAGCAGTGGGTTTCTCCATATCTCTCATAGTAGAAGGACGGGATTCTTTCTCCCTCCTGGGCCTCATGGAGTAAAAGCCGTCTTCCGTTTTCCCCGTCCTCAAAGACCGGCATGACAAAGACCAGTACAGTACCTTTCGTCACCACGTATGTATCCGTATTATTTTGTGTAAGGTATGTATCTCCGCCCTTCAGATGTATCATTTTTTTCAAAGTAGCTTTATCCATAGCCTTTCTCCTTGTCTATATGTTCTTAATCAGGCGCTGGTAATGGCCTTCCTGTGCTGCAAGCTCTTCATGTGTCCCCCGCTGTACAATCTTCCCGTTGTCCATTACCAGGATCTCATCACAATCCCGGATTGCGGAAAGCCTGTGCGCCACGATGATACATGTGCAGCCCCGCCGTTTGATATTATCTACAATTTCCTTCTCTACAAGGGGATCCAATGCGCTGGTGGCCTCATCCATAATCAATATAGAGGGGCTTGTCACCAAGGCCCTGGCGATTTCCAGCCTCTGCCTCTGCCCGCCTGACAGGTTTGTCCCCCCTTCTGAGAGAACGTAGTCATATGCGCCTGGTTTCCTGACAATCACATCATGAATACATGCATCCTTGGCCGCCTGTATAATATCACTTTCCAGAATATGCCTGTTCCACATAGTAAGGTTATCCCGTATGCTTCCTGAGAACAGCATCACCTGCTGGCTGACCGTGGACACGCTGATGCCCATGACCTCCGGCGGTATCTGATCCATCGGCACGCCGTCAAAAAGCACTTCCCCTGACCAGGGGCGGTACAAACCGCTCAATATTTTAGAAACCGTGGACTTTCCGCTGCCTGATGCACCTACAAAGGCAATCGATTTCCCTGCGGACAGCCGGAAAGAAAAATCTTCTACAAGGGGCGCTTCCAGAATACTATAGCCAAAAGATATATCCGTTATATCCACGTTCCCACATAGTTTTCTGTCCAGCTTGGCCCTGACAGCATTGGGATCTTTGGCAATGTCTGCTTTATACCTCTGTATATCTTCCACCCGTCCCATGTCTGTCTTCATTGTCTGTATCTTCTGAATAAACCCTACCAGGCTGTTAATGGGGATAATAAATGAGGCGAGCAGGCTTGTATATGCCACAAGCTGGCCCACAGACAGCGTTCCTCTGATAACCAGAAGCCCGCCTGTCATAAGGACAAGGACATTTGTGGTGTTTTTTGAGATCTCTGGTATAGAATTTAATATCTCCTGCGTTTTAGACATTTCCTGGCCTTTTGTTGCAACTTTCCCGTAATGTCCCATAATGCGCCCCACATATTCATTTTCCACTCCAGAGGCTTTCAATGTACTGGTTATGGATACGCCTGTATAAAATACTCCGTACATTTTTCCTTTGTCCTGCTGCATCTTCTTAGACATATCCTCCAGCCTTGAGGCCGAGAATTTCATTAGAAGGATGTTGACTGCCGCCCCTGCCACACCGATCATTGTCAGCATGGGACTGTACAGCAGCAAAAGAACAAGGTAAAAACAGGATACAAAAATATTTAGAATGGTTTCTCCAAGATCGCCAGCCAGAAATACACTTACATTATTATTGTTCTCCACCCTCCCTGAGAGATCTCCCACGCTTCTCTGCTCATAAAAAGCCATTGGCAGCCTCAGCATATGTGAGATAAACCCATGGGCGGATAGGAGGGCCAGTTTATTTTGAAGTTTCAAAAGCAGCGCACTTTTCAGATACGTAAAAAACCCCTGAAAAGTAATGGTCATACCCATAAGGATCAAAAACTTCATAAACCAGGCGGTGGTCCTTCCAATGAGGATTTCATCAATAAATACCTCGGAAAACACCGGCATCATGATTCCCGGCACAACGAGAAAGAGGCCAATTACAAGAAGTGACAGGATAGAGGCCCCCTGCCCCTGAAGACGCCCGCGTATGAAATGCATCAGCGTCTTCTTCTGCCGTTCTTTTTTAAATCCTGGTTTCTTCTTGAACTGAATCGTAATTCCTGTGTACCCTTCATCCAGCTCTTGTTCTGTGAGTTTTCGCCTTCCCCCTGCTGGATCATTCAGATAATAGTACTTTCCCTTTTTTCCCTCAAATACAACAAAATGGTTAAAGTTCCAGTGTATAATGCAGGGAACCCTCGCCTCCTCCACAAGCTTCCTGAAACTGTATCTGTAACCTTTTGCTTCAAGTCCCAGCTTCTTGGCCGCCTTGACCACATTGCTGGCCTTGCTTCCATCCCTCGACACTCCAGTCTCAATACGCATTTGTTCAAGGGGAATTTCCCTCCCATAGCATCCAAATATCATAGCCAGGGATGCGGCACCGCATTCTGTCGCCTCCATTTGGAAAACAGTGGGAGTTTTCACATATGCTTTGTTCTTCACAAAAATAATTTTATCTGCCATTTTTTCTCACTCCGTCAGTCTTTGACTATTCCATGTTGAATTTTTCTTTCAGCTTGGGAATCAACATAGTGATCGGCGGAACCTCCTCTGTAATCACACTTCCCTCCAGCAGAGTACCTACTTCCAGATCCACTTTCTCCCCTTTTGCAGTAGACCATGCAAATCCACTGGCAGTGTGGGAATCTGTATCCAGTTCACACACCACTTGCAGGACGGCCCCATCGGAACTGAATGTGGTGGCCAGGGTCTCATCCCCAAGGCGGGTATAAAGATCTGCGTAGGAAGTGACATAATTCGCTACCGATGTAACTGTCGCCGTCATATGCCCATATTCCTCTTTTGGGAGGTTTGTGGCATATACATTTACTTTCATTCCCTCCCTTACATTCTTCCCCTCGGCAAGAGACATGAAATAAATGGCCTGGAGTTTTCCATTGCTGTCCATATCCTGCTGGCTGATTCTTGCCATCTCCATATCTATGGCAACTGTAGAGCCATTGGTTGCAAAGGTAGAATAAACGGTCCCTGATACGCTGGCTTTAATCTCCTGCCCATCTTTGAGCTGCTCATAATTCTTAAGTTCCGTGTTGAGCTGGTCAAGAGTGGCTTCTTTCGTAGAGTCAAACTGGCTCTTGAGTGTTTCCTTCTGTACACTCTCTGCCGAAGCTTCCCCTGATAGCTGTACCTCCATAGTCTTTATCTCTGAGCTGATGGATTCTTCTTTACTTTTTGCCGTCGTGTATTGGCTGAGCGCAGTGTTATATGCGTTTGATTTCGCTGTTCTGTCTGCAGCAGTGCTTCCTGCGCTGCCTACATAATTTTCATATGCAGCTTTTTTCTCCTCATAAGCCGCTTTTTTTTCATCCCTGATACGCCCGGCCTCCTCCGTCTGCGCTTTCAGCTCCTCATTGTCCGGCTGCGCCCCGTAGGCTGCCTCTGCTGCCTGATAGGCGGACTCTGCCGCCTGGTATTCTTCTGCTGCTGCAGAATAGTCATACTCCACTGAAGAACTATTGTCAGAGGCCAAAGCATTATAATATGCATCTGCCGCTGCCTCCATCTCCGCTTTCAGCCTGGCTGTCTCTGCCTGAGCCTGCTCATATTCTGCCCTAAGGGCGGCCAGGGCCGTCTCGCTTGCCTCTGTATCCAGAGATAATGCTAGTTTATTTCCTTTAATTTCAATCAAAGCCTGATTGTCAGAAGTCACAACGTCATTCTCGGAATCATATGTAACTGCCTCCACATCCTCTATCCGTTTCTGTATCTGCTTGATTGCCTGTACGACTTCCGTACTGCCCACCTCATAGAGAACATCCCCTTCTTCTACGTAATCACCGCTGCTGACATACGTATTAGTCACAACGCCCTGTGTCTTGGCATAAACAGACGTCAGAGTACTCTCTGTCAGCAGAATCCCTTTCCCCTCCTCAGTGATCGGCACACGTCCTATCACTCCCCACAGGGCCACAACTGCTATAACAAGAACCCCTGCTATGAGGGCAAGCCAGGTCATGGGGGAATTAACCACAATCATTTTGTCCAGCTGCTCTGGGGATGACAACCTGTCCAGAGACTTTTTTCTAAATAATGCATTTGCCATTGCCTATCTCTCCTTAACTCCATCTCATTTTATAAAAACAGTCCGTTGCTCCAGTCCATAAAACCATGGAACAATACTGCTCCATAAATTGCCCCTGTCTTCTTTAAAAGAATACAAAAGACAATATGCCATACAAAGGTCATAACCAGCGTCATGCCGTACCCATTCAGTAAAAGCTCCAGAAAATTGCCGCTCACCACGGCCTGGTAGGGAATATGCAGCAGCATGAACAGCACTCCGCTCAATATAACCGCCCCATACTTACCTTCCATCACACTTTCCAGGCGGCCCAGCAGGTATCCCCTGAAAATCACTTCCTCGGGAAAGGATATCAGAGCCATAAAATATACAAGATTAGGCACTATACTCCCCAGGGGGGATAGTTCCCCTCCTCTGAGTATTCCCGGTATAATACCATTGACAGCTACAATCACCGCCGACCAGGCCAGTCCCGCCAGGCAGGACGGCACAAGCCTGCCCCGGTCAAACCCAAGGGTTTCCCGGCCCTCCCCCTTTCCCTTTACAAGGGCAAAACAGAGGATAGTAAAAAGGATATTTACCACAATCACAAATGGTATTCCCGGCCATAAAAGCTGCAGGAGGCCGCTTGCCAGATAAGACAGCATCAGGCCGCACCAGACTGCCGCCGCGCGGGTTATTTCCCTCTTTTCTCCCATCACAGGTCTCCTATTCTATTCAATTGTTAGTATGTCTATGAAACCCGTCATTTCAAAGACTTCCATAATGTTGTCATTTACATTCTGCAGAACCATCTCCCCCTGATTGTTCATAGTCTTCTGGGTGGCAAGAAGCACTCTTAATCCTGCAGAGGATACATAATCCAGACATGCAAAATCCATATACAGCTTCTCTATGCCATCCAGCGACTCTCCTAATTTCTGCTCCAGCTCCGGGGCCGTTCCCGTATCAAGCCTTCCTTCCAGGTTAATCGTCAGTGCATTTCCCTCTTTCATCATTTTGATTTTCATAATCTTCCTCCATACTTACAAATATTTTCCTCTTTATCCCTTTTTAATGGTCAGTATGTTATATCCATCCTCATATTTGTACTCTACCTCATCCATCATTTTACGGACTATATATATTCCCAGGCCGCCTATCTGCCGCTGGTTTGCCGAGAGCGTGATATCCGGGGCATCTTTTTTCAGAGGGTCATAGCGTATCCCATTATCCTTAAAGGTAATCACGGCCTGCCCTGAATCCTCCTGCATGTTAACTTCTATTGAAACTATGCCTGCAAGTTCCATATCCCCCCTATCCTGATAGGCATACTGGGCAATATTCACATATATTTCCTCCGCCGCAATCAGCAGCTGCGTCCGTACTTTCTCTGTGCATCCCTTGGAATCCAGATATTGGTTGAGAAAGCAATGTACCTGTTCCCAATTCTCCTGTTTTGCCGGTAAGGCCAATTCATTCTGCATCCTATCTCTCCCATCCTCTGCCTATACTGAGATCAACTGTCTTTTTGCAAGTTCATAAAAAATCCCCTTTTGCCTGAGTAATTCACTATAGGTCCCACTCTCAGCGATCCTTCCCTGATCCATGACAAAGATCCGGCTGCATTTTTTCACGGTATTAACACGGTGTGCAATCACAATCCTAGTCATACGTTTCTTCTCAAGCATTTTCATGATCCGGCCCTGGGTGTCATTATCCAGCGCGCTTGTGGCCTCATCCAAAAACAGCACGGCCGGCTTATGTGCCAGTGCCCTGGCCAGAAGAATACGCTGCTTCTGCCCTCCTGAAATCGTACTTCCTGATTCTGTCACAAGAGTATGCAGTCCCATCGGCATCTCTTCCACCTCTTCCTTTAACTGGACCTCCTCTAAAAGTTCCCATGCATCCTCAAGGGTCAGCTTTTCCGCCGAGACAGCAATATTCTCATAGATACTTCCTGTAAAAAGCGATTCTTCCTGCAGTACCACGCCCAGCTTCTTCCTGAGTTCCGGCTTATTGATATGCTCCAGATCCCTATGGTCATAGAATACTACCCCCTTGTCTGGCTTTTCAAAGCCAAGCATAATCTGAAAAAGTGTGGATTTTCCGCAGCCTGATCCCCCCACAATGCCAATATAATCTCCCGTCTCGGCTTTAACTGAGATATTATTTAAGACCTGCGTTTCCCCCTCCCCATAGGAAAAAGAGACATTGCTGACTTCAACTCTCCCGTCCAGCTTTCCTACACTGCCATAGAGTCCCTGAGATTCCGCATAATTTTCCAATATAGGCCTGCACCTGTCGTATGTGGGAAATATAAAATCTGCCTGCCAAAAAGATATGACCGCGTCACATACATTCTGCACAAACAACTCTGAAACAGTAAACAGGCCTACAAAACTTCCAATGCTCCCCTCTGCCATCCAGGGCAGGTACAGCAGAAACAACAAAAGCATTGTGAATCCTGCGTACAGTTTTGCAAACGAATCCAGCCATGCCTCCCCCCGCCCCTGTGTCATCTCCTTTTGGCACATCTTTGTATATTTCTTCAGATATTCGTACAGTGCCCTGTCTTCCATGCCATCTGTACGAACCTTCTGAATGCCGCACAGATATTGGAACATGAGCGCATTCATCTTTCCCTCTTCTCTCTGCTTTTCCCTCTCCACCTTAATGTGGTTCCTACAGAGCACAAACGCCAGCAGGCCGAACACCGCCGCGCAAAGGATCACGTACATTCCTATCCACCAATGATAGGCTAACATACGTATCCCAAATATAACCCCATATACAATGCTAAGTGCTGCCCCCAGAAGTCCTCTGAACCCATCCCGGAATATCCTTGCTGACCTGACCGCCCGCTGCCCTAAGTCCGCCGCGTCATATCTGCGCAGTATTTCCTCAGGGAGATGCATCAGCCTGTCATACAGCGCCGGCATAACTGCATTCTGCATTTTATTCAGATTTCTGTACATAGTCATATTTTTCACGAGTGTTATGCAGAAATGCCCGGCCATGCAGACCATGGCCATGGCTGCAAACTCTGCAATAATTTTCATATCTGAGGCGGCCAGCAGTACATCTGCCAGATATTCATAAGAGGCAGGAAGTATAAGCGCTGCAAACGCACCCAGAACTGTCAGGCCAAAAACCGCGATCCAGTCTGCCAAATCTGTCTCCTGAATACCAAACCAGACCAGTGCCTTTAACCCTATAGTTTTCTTTTCAAAGGGACGGTAAAATATAATTCCCGTCTGCTCTATCTCTCTTTCCTGTGCATCCCCCACCCGGGTGATTCTCCCTGCCTTTGCCTCATACATATAATAGTTTGACCGCTTTCGGAACAAGGCTACCGGCAGACCATCCTTCTTTTTTCTGCCCATAAAGCTTCCAAAATCCTTCCTGTGCCACCCCGGCCCCAGCCATATCTCCCTGGCAGGTATTCCGGATGCCGAAGCCATTTGAAAGACATCCATGCTTCTTGTATACTTTTCTTTCAATTTCCCGAGGGGCAGAAGCTTATATCCCTCCCTTCTGCACAGAAATGCGGCAGTCTGATACAGAACGTCCTTTTTTACAGGGAGCTTAGTATCTTTTACAGGGGTTTTGCCATGTTCCCATCCTGTATTTTCTGCGATGAGATTTCTACAGCTTTCAATACTGCTGATCCGCTCACTGGCAGATGCATATACATAAGCCTCTGCTTTAATCATGCCCATATTATATTTTTCAATTATTTCTTCCTGGAACATATCCCCATCCAAGAGAAATACTCCTGCCTGTTCTGCAAATACCCTCCGCACCTTTTCCAGAGATATCCCTGTACGGTTTAGTTCTATTTCCGCCGGTTCTAGCGCAGTAAGCTGAAAACTCCAGTCTTTCCCCTCAGCTTTCTTATCCAGAAAGGGGATATCCTCCCCTGCCTTAACAGTACACAAATACAGTTTTCTGCAGGGAACATTGTCCTCATAGGGAAGAATATGGACCAGCAGGCTGCCCTTTACTACTCTGCCATATATAGATGCATCCCTTGTCCGATATGTCTTTCCTGCCTTCAGTTCCATAGTGATAGGCTCCTCATTCATTCTTCATCAAATTCCTGTATATCTCTGATGTTTCCACTAATTCTTCTTGTGTCCCCGACGCCGACGCCACACCTTTATCCATTACAATGATTTGGCCGCAGTCTCTGATGGCGGACAGCCTGTGGGCAATTACAATACAAGTGCATCCCCGCCGTTTAATATTGTCGAGTATTTTCTTTTCTGTGACTGCATCCAGTGCGCTCGTGGCCTCATCCAAAATGAGGACCGTAGGATTTTTTGCCAGAGCCCTGGCAATTTCTATGCGCTGCTTCTGCCCGCCGGATAGGTTGTTTCCGTTTTCTTTTATGAGATATTCATAGGCGCCCGGCTTATTTATAATCTCATCGTGGATACATGCATCTTCTGCAGCCTGGATCATGTCGCTCTCCATAACAGCCGGATTCCACATGGTCAGATTATCCCGGACCGTCCCGGAAAATAATGTAATCTCCTGGCTGACAATGCCGATTCCCGCTCTGAGTGCATCCCGGGAAACTTCCTGGATCCGTCTGCCGTCTATAAAAATTTCCCCCGACCAAGGCTGATATAAACCACTCAGCATCTTTGCCACTGTGGATTTCCCACTTCCTGATCCACCTACAAAGGCAATGGAACCCCCGCTCTCTACAGCGAAAGACAGTTCCTTTATAAACGGGGCCCTGAGCCTGTGATATCCAAAGGAAATGCCCTTTACTTCAATCCCTCCCTGAATCCCTCCGCCAATATCTGTCTTTAACGCCGCATCTTCTTCCCCGCTAAACCGTTCTTCTTCCTCATAGGATGTAATATCGTCCATGCGGAGTATATCTACCTGAAACTCCTGGATCTGCCTGACAAATTCCGCCGCCTGCATCACCGGTACTAAAAAGGCCCCAAATACACTTAAAAATGCAGTAAGGCCTCCCACTGTCAGGCTCCCCTCAATTACAAGGCTGCTTCCTAAAAAAAGAAGGAGCATCAGCAGAATTTCTGGTATTGTCCCTGTGGCCGTAAGAATCATCTCCTGCGTTTTTCCTATCTTCTGCTCCTGGCCCATTGCTTTAGCGTAATGCCCAAGCACCTTTCTTGTATAAACCTCCTCAGCGCCGGACGCCTTAATGGTCCTGCTTATACTGATACCCGCATAAACCGCCCCTGCCAGCCTGCCCTCATCCTGCCTTAACCGTTGCATGTCATCCTGAATAAGGCGAAATCCAGCCATGACAAACAACACGAATAAAAAGACACCCAGGCCGCCGGCCAGGGCAAGCTTTCCACTGCAGAAGATCATATAGGAAAAATAAAAACATGCGGTAAAGACATCCAGTACCATCTGCGTCAATCTTCCGGACAGAAATTCACAGACTCTGTGATTGTCCAATACCCTCTCACTTAAGTCCCCTGCATACCGCTGCTCGTAAAAATTCATGGGAAGCCGGAACATATGGTGCAAAAACTCAAATGACGTATGCAGCGCCATCCGGTTCCTGAAAATCCTCAGTATCCATCCTCTGTAGAGCATCCAAAACATCTGGAACAACAAGAAGCCTGAAAAAACTACAGTAAAAGGCATGAGCCATCCTGTCTGCCCTTCCAGCAGTATACGGTCTATAAACCCCTGTCCCATAACTGGGACCAACATGCCGGAAAAGGCAAGAACCCCCCCCGCCACAGCCAGAGCCAGTATATCCTTGCGTTCTTCCTTCACTCTGCGCCAGACAAGTTCCCGCACTTTTCTGTCTTTTTCCCCGGCCTGATAAGAATCCCCTTTCTGAAATTCAAGCACGATCCCAGTAAAGCATCCGTCTATCTCTTCCTCACCCAGCCGCCTTCTTCCCGCATCAGGGTCATTGATATAAAAGTACTTCCCTCTTCTGCCCTCATATACGACAAAGTGATTAAAGTTCCAGTGAATAATACAAGGCAGTGAAACATCTTCAAGTCCCGCCAGCTCCATCTCATATGCATGCCCCAAAAGCCCAAAGCTCTTTGCAGCCTCAAGGATATTTCCCGCGCTGCATCCATCCCGGGAAATCCCCGTCTCAATCCTGACTCTTTCAAGGGGCACGTTTTTTCCATGCCATGCAAGTATGCTCGCCAGCGCAGCAGCCCCGCACTCCGCCGCCTCCATCTGAAAGACAGGCTGTGTCCTCACGTATTTTTTCTTTCTCATATGTCTTCTTCCCTACAGCCATAATTCAGCCGGATGTACGCTTTCTTTCTGGATCTTCGCCTGCAGCACTTCCCCATCCCTAAATCCCGGCTGTTCCTCCAGCACGCAGTGGTAAATAACTGCTGCCTGGCCGCCTGTCAGATATTTCACCAGCAGTTCATTTTCTTTTATATATGCAGGCAGCCCATCCCATGTATCCCATAGATTTTCTTCTATAACAATGTAGGCGGATCCCGACACTTCCCCGCCGTTTTTCTCCCTGAAAACCACCTGCATCCCTTCTTTAATGTCTGCCGTATGGCCTGCAGGCACAAAACAGAGAACCTCGTTTTTCTCCTGAATATAAATTCCTGTGCCTTCTGCCGTCAAAGGGACTTTCCCTAAGAAGGCCCAGGCCAAAAACGCAGCGAGTACAAATAAGCTGCCTGCCGCCGCAATCCACCAATATGCAGGCATATGGCGGACAGGTGCATCAAAACGCTCCCCCGCCCTTAATTTTTCTTTTGCATTCTCCCTGAATTCCACCGACATAATTATGTAGCCGCTCCTTTGTATTCTACAACCAGCATCGTAATATCATCCGCCTGCATTGCCCCCAGGGCAAAGGCATCAATCGAGCTGCTGACAGAGGCAACAATATCCTGGATTCCCCTGCCTTGGATCTGCCGGAGCTCAGTCTCAAGCCTGCCCTCCCCGTACAGCTCCAGCCCTGTATTGACTGCCTCCGTAACACCATCTGTGTAGAGGAGAATCTTCTCCCCGGGCCGCAGCACTGTGCTTTCTGTACGGTACTGTATCCCCTCCATTGCCCCCAGGACAAATCCATGCCTCATTTTAAGCATTTCTACAGTTTTGTCATCCCGGCAGATATAGGGGGCATTGTGCCCTGCATTGCTGAATTCCATCTCGCCAGTATTTAAATCCAGAATCCCGAAAAAGGCAGTGATAAACAACCCTTTCTCATTCCCCTCCAGAAGCTGTTCATTAGAGTTGGCCAGGACCTGTCCTGGTTTTTCCCCCATAATGGCCTGATTTCTTATTGTGGTTTTCCCCGCCATCATAAAAAGTGCCGCCGGTACGCCCTTGCCTGAGACATCTGCAATTACAAGCGCAAGATGGTCTTTGTCGATTAAGAAGAAATCGTAAAAGTCTCCTCCCACTTCCCTGGCCGGGCGCATGTCTGCATAGACGTCAAATTCATGTCTGTCTGGGAAGGCGGGAAATACAGAGGGCAAAGCTGAGTGCTGTATATCGCTGGCAATCACCAGATCTGCCTGTACCTTAGCCGACTCTGCGGAAATACGGACTGCATCAAACAGCGCGATATACATAAAAATATACAGTGCCACCAACCCTACGATTACAACCCCAGTCACAAATACATTTGAACTGTTAACACTTCTGAAATTCAGTCCCAGCAGCTTAATCACAGAGATTACCAGCAAAAATACAATATAGGATGCAACCGGAAGCTTCAGGAATTTCCCCAATTCCTCCTTGATTTTATCTAATGTTTCCAGAAGAATATTTTTAATAAATACCCGCAATATAACTGTACTGATCCCCATCCAGAATATTTCTATCAGTACTCTGGCCGATTCCGGCGGATAGTCATAGACCTTTTCTGTAATTCCCGGAGAGAACAGACGCCCTGTGATCTCGCAAAATACATGCAGTACGATCATTTCAATGAGAACAACCAGAAGGGTGACAAAAACCTTTTCTTCCCACCGTTCTTTATATAAGAAAAATGCTGCGGTAAGCACGGCCACACCGGGGACCATAAGCTGTATAAAATTTGCCAGAGACATTAAGATATTGCCGAGCCATGTCTCCGAACCTCCCCGGGCAGCCTCATAAGTGATAATCAGATTTTTAATTTCTTCAAAAGCAAACTTGGAAAATACTGACGCCACAAAAGTGATAATCCCGAAAATAATATACTTTTTAAGGTTCCCCTTTGCATTTTTATTTTCTAACACCATAGATATTATAAAAATACAAAAAACAAAAAATACCCCTGATCTGACCCCTTCACTCCAATACTCAACTGACATTACGTTTTCTCCAATTCTCAGTATGTCTTAAAATCCGCATTTGAACAGAGAGAGGGCGGAAGGGTATGCCTCCCGCACCTATATTCACCAAGTACGTGTGATCTCTACTTTCCCACCCGAAACCTTTTCAAGCTCTTCAGCCTTCAATGGTTTTTTCTGAGGTTCTTTTTTCTGAATATCTTTTTCTTTTTTCTTTTTTTCCATATCCGTACCCTCCTTCCTGCTTTATTTGTATAGCAAATCAGGTTTTGCAGTCCCTGATACTATACTCTTTTTTCCATTTCCTACTATCCGGCAGCCGGATTTTTTCTACAGTGCCATGCCTGCGCCCTGAAAAATATAAGGATTTTTTATTACAATAAATAGATTTTCGGGACTTGTATACTGCTTTTACAAAACTGGGCAAAAAACCAACAAAATTGGGCGCTGGTTTCTTTTTTCCCCATTGACACAGAAAAACAGCCACTGCTATGCTATAAATATGACAATTACTGTTTGGAAATAATCCATTTCGACGTCATAAAAAATCATATTACTATTTATTACGGAGGTACCGCATCATGCAACATTTATGCAGGCTCCCCAAATTCGCAGCCGCCCTCATAATTTCCCTCACTCTATGTGTCCCGGCTTCATTAGTCATCTTTTACTACACCTATACAATGGAGGATATCTCCTATGACCTCTCCCTGTTTGAATCCCGCGGGGAGGCCACGATAGAATCATCTGACAGTAAGGGATGGACGGTCTATACTGTGACCAACGGAAAGCAGAAGGAACTAACGGCCGATGGGTTTGGAGGCTACACCGGACTGGACTATGCCGGGCAGACATTCTATTATTCGCGCAAACTGACAGAAAAGCTGGACAGTCCTACTCTGGAGCTTGGCGTAGCCAACCGGACAATCGCCGTCTTTTTAGATGATTCCCCGATCTATACAGATTCTCCGGAATTGGACAACCGCATAGGATATCTGGAGCTGCCAATGCTGGACTATGACCGAACAAAAAGCGTTACCGTGTCCCTCCCACTGGATTATGAAGGAAAAACTCTGACAATCGCACAGTCCAGCCCGACGGACCAGGAGTCAGACACACCTGATTACAAGGCAACGGTCTACCCCCTTGAGGTCAAGCTATACTGCGGGTATGCCTATGAAAGTGAACTGATCTCCGAAACTGCCCGGACAATGATTCCTGCGGTCTTACTCTTTGCACTGCTGCTGTTTCTATTGGGCGTATTTCTCTGGAACGCTTCTCTTGGCCAGATTCTGCCGGGACTCCCCATCCTTGCCTTCACCATACTCATCCAAATATGCAGCGTGCTGGTAGGTGCAAGCTTTGCCCATGAATATCTGCATGAGTTTCCCGTAGATCTGGGCCTATTATTTTTCCACCTGTCCATAGGGATGCTCCTAATGTTTCTCGCTGTACAGGCAAACGGGTTCCGCCCTCTGTTTTTCATATGTTCCCTTTTTCAGGCGGGAAGTACTGCAGTCTTTGCATTGGCACAGGCCGGATATTTGACTTCTTATGGGGATCTCTATCTATTCCTCCTAAACCTGCCCCAGGTCACCGGTTTTCTGTGCCTGTTAACGGCCCTGGCCCTGAGCTTCATCCTCTGGCGCCGGCACAGCCGTTTTTTCCGCTGCCTGTCCCAGGGGGCGCTGGCTCTTGCCATTGGATATGTACTTTTCCTTGCCGTATGTGCTATACAGTCTCCTGGCTATACCCTCAGTGTATTTTCACGGATTGCCTCTGAGGCAGCCATCCTGCTCCCCACCTTTACCCTGAAGCTGGTCTGGGGCCTTTTGCTTCTCCCTACGCTTTACGCGGCAGTCCTGGAAGTCGTGGAACATGAAGCCGAACGCCGGGCGGAGGCCGAAGTCCTGACAGAGAAAAACGAACTTGCCCTCAAAAGCTATGATAATCTTAGGCACCAATCGGAAGAAATGCAGATGATCCGGCATGACACAATGCGCCATTACACGATGCTCCGCCGTTTGGCGGAAGAAGCGCCCGAAAACCTGGTTATTTACCTGGATGATCTGATCGGGCAGGTAAGCAATGTGCGCCCTGTAGTAGCAACGGGCAACCGGCTTTTAGATATCATTCTCAACGGCGAGCTGAACACGGCCGCCAGGCATGGGATTGAAATCGAAGTCGTGCGCTCCCACGCCCCAGTGACCCTGCCTCTCACAGATACAGAGGCATGCTGTCTGTTCACAAACATACTGGACAATGCAATCACCGCCGCCTCTTCTTCTCCGACACCGTTTTTAAGGCTGGACCTTCACTGCCGGTATCAGCATTTTGTATTTTTTCTGGAAAACTCTATAGGGAAAGAAACAGACAAGAAAAAAGAAAGACCCACGCCGAAGCATGGGTATGGTTTAAAGATTATCCGCAAAGTTATGAAAAGATGGGGTGACATGGTCTACATAGAACAGTCAGAGACAAAATACCAAATGACAGTTGTCATTCCTCTGAAATAAAGTCCCGCATTCCTCTCAGCAATTCATATAAGCAAAAAAATCGCTCCTCACCTCTTTTATGCGGTGCTTACTGACAGGAATCCGTTTTCCTCCAGTAAGCTCTATAACCGTACTTTTCACTGTACGGATGTATCGGCAGTTCACAAGAAAGCTCTGATGGCACCGTATAAACCCTTGGCCTGACAGCCTTTCTTCCATCTCTCTTATGGAGCACCTGACATTGAACTCCTCTTCCGCCTGCACAATCCGGCATTTCCTTCCATTGATTTCCACATAATATATTTCTTTGGCGGATATTTTTTTCACCCCGGATTCCGCCGGCAAAAGAAGAGTGTCCTTCTCAGCCTCCCGCTTCTTCCCATAGCAGAATTCCACCGCCTCTTTCAGCTGGACTTTCCGAAGGGGTTTTGCCAGATACCGGGAGGCCATGACCTCGTATCCATAGAGTGCCATTTCCCGGTTATTGGAAATAAATACAATGGCCTCATCCTGCTTTTCATCCCGCAGATAGCGGGCCAGTTCCATTCCGTCCTGTTTTGGCATCATCACATCAAGCAAAAGCAGGTCAAACTTCTGCCCCTGCTTCATCACATTTAAAAATTCTTCTGCACTCCCATAACAGAAAAGCTCTGGACAAATCTTTTCCTCGCAGCACACTTCTGCCGTCATCTCTGCAATTTCTGCCCTGTCAGCCTCCACATCATCCAGGACAGCTATGCGGTATACCGGGTATTTCATGTATATTTCTCCATTTCTTTCAGCTGATTTCAACGCTATGTCCGGATTAAGATTTCCCCATATAATTTAGTCCTCATGCAGGCACATAAGATACATCCTCCACAGGGTATTTCCATCTTTTTCCATTCACTGGTAAATAGTACGGTATTTTTCCACACTAAGTCAATACTGAAATTTAAATTTTGCCAAGTTACTCTTTTTATACTATAATGGGCGGTATAAGCCAGAGCATATTAAAATTATTTTGCAGCCTATCATCCCTGCTCAGGCGTACAGAGAAAGAAGGGAATATCATTATGAGATATTTGGCCAGTACTGGACTGTTAATGATATATTGTTTTTTCAGCCTTTTTTATTCTAGGCTGGATATCTTTTATGTACTGGCATTTCTCTGTGTTTTTATTATCTGCTGTATGGATTATTTCTGCAGTACAGAATTCCCGATCCGCGCTATATCTTACTTTTACCTGGGGGCCGCTTTTTTTATGCCCTCGTTCCTTATTTTTCTTCCCGCTGCTGCCTTTGTCTTTCTGCATCATAAAAACTATGTCCCTCTTGCCCCCCTGGTCTGCCTGTACTGCTGGCACGTCCCGGCCGGCACCTTTAAGGCCTATGCCCTTTTTACAGGTGCATTTGGACTGGTTCTGTCGTACTTCCTGCTGAAAAATGCAGACGACTGTGAAAAACTAGGCTGGCTGTACAGGCACACCAGGGATGACAGCACAGAGCATACTCTTCTTCTGAAAGAGAAGAATCAGGCCCTCCTTGAAAAGCAGGATTACGAAATTTACTCCGCAACCTTACGGGAACGCAACAGGATCGCCCGGGAAATCCATGACAATGTAGGCCATCTACTTTCCCGTGCCATTCTTTTAGTGGGTGCTGCAAAGACTATAAGCCAAAAGGACCCTGTAAGAGATTCCCTTGAAACCCTTGGCGATACTCTGGGGCAGGCAATGGACAGTATACGCAGCAGCGTACATGACCTGCATGATGAGGCTGTGAACCTGGAAGAAACTCTGCAGAATTTAGTACAGGACTTTACTTTTTGCCCGGTTACTTTCAAATATGACATGGGCCGGGATATCCCCCGGGAAGTAAAATACTGCTTTATCAGTATTACCAAAGAGGCTTTCTCAAACATCATAAAGCACAGCAATGCAACCCATGTAGCTTTGCTTGTCCGGGAGCACCCTGCGCTGTACCAGCTATGTATTGAGGATAATGGCACCCTGATACAGGATGAAAAGGCAGGCATGGGCCTGATGAATATGCAGGAACGTATCCTTTCACTTAAGGGAAATATACAGATACACAAAGAAAATGGCTATAGAATATTTATTACGCTACCAAAGGAGCTTTGATTATGAATCTTGTAATTGCAGATGATGATTGCCTTGTGGCAGGGGCACTGAAAACCATACTGGAGGCCAATTCCGATTTCCACGTCTTAGCCTGCGCCACTGACGGGAATGAGGCCGTCTCTCTCTACCGTAAGCACCAGCCTGACGTCCTTCTGATGGATATCCGCATGAAAGACATGGATGGCCTGGAGGCTTCCGCCCAAATTCTCAGGGAGTTTCCAAATGCCCGGATCCTCCTGCTGACAACTTTTTCCGACGATGAATACATTGTCCAGGCACTAAAGCTGGGGGCAAAAGGTTATCTCTTAAAACAGGATTACCAAAACATTGTCCCTTCTATCCGTGCCGTTTATGCAGGACAGACTGTATTTGGGGATGAGATTGTCTCCCGGATCCCCTCCCTTCTCCAAAAGTCTGCCTCCTTTGATTACGCCGCCCACGACATCAGCGGGCGGGAACTCGAGATTATCCGCCTTATTGCCGAGGGGCAGAGTAACCGTGAAATTGCATCCCAGCTATATTTAAGCGAGGGGACTGTACGCAACTACCTCAGCTCGGTATTGGATAAATTAAAACTCAGGGACAGGACCCAGCTTGCTGTTTTTTACTACCAGCATAAATGACCTGCCCCACAATCCGTGTTATATCTGGCCGGCCGCAAATCGCCCGGCCCGGGGAGTATATTTTTTAATCCTGCCGGCCACATAGAACATAACCACCAGCTCCGTTAAAGGCATGGCGAACCAAAGCGCGTCGGCTCCCCCTATTACAGGCAGCAGCAGAATCATAATGCCGCTGATTAACAGTCCCCTGGACACGGATACAATAAATGCTGCCTTTGGCTTTAAGATGGCCTGGAAATAATATGTAGAAAATATATTTAAGGGCAGAAGCAGGAAGGACAGGGCATACCGCCGGATAATCGTGGGGGCGATTGCCAAAATTTCTGCTGTGGGATCCATAAAAATCCTGATATATAAATTAGGGCATGCCAAGCTTAAAGCCGTCCAGAATACGCCGAAAAATGCTGTTGTATACAGGGCGTACCGAAGTGTTTCCCTGATCCGCAGGCCCAGGCCCGCCCCATAGTTGGTGGAGATGATCGGCTGTGCCGCCTGCCCCACACTGTAAGCACAGCACTGTACAAATGTACTTACGTTGATGATGGGCCCGTACACTGCCAGCGCGTCTGTCCCCAGATACCTCATAATCTGCCGGTTAAAAAGTACAGTCAGAATCCCCATGGCTACATCGATAAAGAATGTAGAAAATCCAGTCATTGAAATGTCCCGGAGCTTTTTTAACAGTTTTTGGGGCCTTATTAGCGCCAGGGAATTTTTACTGCTGAAAAAATGGGACATCATAATAATAAAAGAAATGGCAGAGCCTATGGCCGTTGCCAGTCCTGCGCCAAAAATCCCCATGTCAAAAGTAAACACAAAAATATAGTCCCCAAATATATTAAAAATCCCGCCCCCCAGCACACCAAAAGTTGCCAATCCTGGATTCTTATCATTTCTCAAAAACGCCGCCAGCATTTGATTAAATAAAAACAGCGGGAATACAAACTGGATTGGTTTCATATATTCCTGGGCCATTGGCAGCAATGTACTGTCCGCCCCAAAAAACAGCAGGATTGGCTCATCCAGGAATAAGATGAAGGCCCAGGCCGCCACGGATAAAATAACCGATCCAATTACAGCCGCAGTAAAATACTGGTTCTCATCCCCTTTCTTTCCCGGATTATACCCTCTTTTTGTGCTGAAAATAACAGAGCCTCCAATGCCCATCAAAAGACCCAGGCTATAAATAATATTCCAGACAGGGGCAACAACGGCTAACGCAGCAGTGCCATCCGGGCCCTGGTACTGCCCTACCATGGCCATGTCTACAATAGAGTAGACAGAGGTAATCATTGCACTGCCAAAAGCTGCCCATAAATACTTAAAATATATTGGTTTGACGTTATCATTGAGAAAATCCATTCTTTTTCCCTCCTTCTTAATAATTAAGAGGACAACCCCTCTCATTTAGCCTTATCGGGCAAAGTCCCCTGCTATGCCAGAGCAGAGAAGAAAAAAGTCTGACACGGCAGGATTCTTAGCCTGCGGCAGGTTCTATGAGGAATATACTTCCACTCCGCCGCAGTGCAATCCGGCAGGGGATGATTTCTTGCTACATAGGAAATACAATGGAATTTCCTATATAACAAAAAAAGCCGGATAAAGTACAGACATTCCAGTCCGTGCCTTATCCAGCTCATTGTTTCTATGAACAATCCGCCCTCCGACTACGCCGGTTATCATAGCAAATAATAAATGAAAAGTCAACCCCTTTTTTACATAAGTCCCAAGGCAGCAATGCCGCCAGCCATATACAGGCTGTTTACAATGAAACAGACTTTCATCAGATGGTTTTTGACTTTTAGTTTTGTATAAGAAATGACCGTAAAGATTCCACTGAAAATCATAAATGCAGCATAACAGGAAATCATTATCCTTGCAGCGTGCAGCTGCAATGCCCAGTCAAAGGTCCTGAGGGGAAGAATCGTCCACGGGATGAAAAGCATCATAGTACTGATGGCAGTTAAAATTTTATTTTTCATATTTTTATCTCCTTTCAGGCCGCCCAAAACAGAGGCAGGCAATTAACAGGCAAATACTCATGGCCGCCAGCGCGGCAGGAATCCAAGGGATAAAGTCAGCCTGTGCCGTAGTCAGGTTTGCTGCCAGCTTCCCATATTCAGCTGTGACCACATAAAAAGGGTATGATATAGGGTAGGCAAACCACAATTTCGTGTTTATTATCAGCACCGAGGGCACGATAGAGGCCAGGCCAATGCCAATGGAAAAAACAGGCGTTTGGATGCATACAGACAGCATCCAAAAAAAAGAAAGCATAGGAATGGAGGACAGATAAATAAAGGCTGCCTCTTTAAACACAAATACCGGTGAAAGCAAAAAATTGTAGTCCTGGGCAACAGTTGCAATAGAGGCGCTGACATAATACATGCCAACAGTCATCAATATTTGCAAGGCCGCTAATATAAGCAGCAAAATAAATTTAGAAAAGCATATACTTACAGTACCCACAGGCAGGGCAAGCATTTTTAAGATACCATGGTTCGAACGCTCTGTCTGGTTTAACAATACCGTGCCCACAACCATGCTGGCAGGAAACATAAACCATGCCATACCCAGGAAACCCTGTATCAGAAAATTGTTTTCTGGAGAAATACCCTCCGCCTGCATTTGAAAATTCATATGTGCATTCAAGACAGAAGGCAGCCAGAGAATCACTGTTGCAGCAAACAAAATTAAAATGATTTTAGAACGTCTAATTTTATGAATCTCAACGCCCACAAGAGATAAAAAGTTCATACAAATAACCTCCTCACCTTTAAGAATACTATTTCTAAAGCTACAATACAGGCGCATTCCAAAATTGCCCCAACGGCAAAGCTACAGATGCTGCTCTTAGCAGTCCCTGCAAAAATCTGATACGGCAGGGCAAATGGAAATAGTGACAATATAAATTTATTTACAGGCAGCATAGTAGCTATAGAGATGCAGATCACGCCAATGCCAAGAGAAATCCACATATTGCTGCACATGGAGGCAATCAGGAGAGACAGCAGGATCACCGGCAGCATTAATAAAAATGAATATAGAAAATTCTTTGAGATTTCTATAATGACGCCTCCCGAAGCCTGAAACCAATATGCGGTACAAAAAGCCACAGTCCCCCCTTCTATCAGCAAAACTGCTGCGCACATGGCCATCAGCAGGAAGGACTTTCCCAAAAACAATTTGCCCTCATCCACAGGCAGAGTACGCATTTTTTGTATGGCATTGCCCAAATATTCTGTATTATACATCACACATGCCCCTATGGTGACAAGCAGGATATTCAGCATGGCCATCATCTGCCAATTTGCCTCAAGGAGGATTTGGATCGGTGGTTTACTCTGCCCAGTATAAAGTTCTGCCCGGACAGCCATATTGACTATAGGCACCATGGCGGATAAAACGCCTCCAGCTATAATGGCCGGCACAAACCCCGTACGTTTTACCTTCTTATATTCTAAAGCCAAAATCATCTTATGCCACCTCTCACCCTATTATCTTCCTCAATCAAAGCCAGGAAGGTATCTTCCAGATTATCGGTGGGGTACCCCTGGGATGCAGCCTTTTGTCTCAGTCCTTCAATGGTGCCTTCAAATAAAAGGCGCCCGTGGTTCAGTATGCCAATATTATCTGCCATAAGTTCGATTTCTGAGAGCAGGTGGGAGGACACAAGCACCGTACAGTCAAACTTCTGGGGCAAAGAACGGATCAGCATCCTGATTTCATGGATACCCACAGGATCCAGGCCGTTCGTCGGCTCATCAAGGATGAGGATAGGTGGTTTGCCAATTAGGGCCCCTGCCAGTCCTAATCTTTGTTTCATGCCGAGTGAATACTTCTTTGCAAGGCGCTTTTTATATTGGGTAAGGCCAACCAGTTCAAGCGCCTCCTCCACGGAAGGTTTAGGAAGTCCTAAAATTTTACGGATAATCTCCAAATTTTCCTCTCCGCTAAGATTTCCATAAAATGCAGGCGCCTCAATCAAAGAACCTACTTCTCTCAGAATTTCAACACGATTTTCAGGAAATGACTTTCCATGAATTACAAAGGAACCCCTTGTCTGCTTTGTCAGTCCCAGGAACATCTTCATGGCTGTAGATTTTCCTGCTCCGTTAGGCCCGAGAAAACCATATACTGTCCCCTTTGGGATATGCAGGTTAATATCTGATACAGCTGTAAAGTCCTTATAGGATTTTGTTAAGTGTTTTGTCTCAATAATGTTCATAAATCAGTACTCCTTTCTCTTTACAGCTTTATTCTACATTTCCTACCTTACGGCAACATTCTCTTTACCTTACATCTGCCTTACATTTCGTCCTTAACCCATACTCTAATGGGCAGGTAGACTATGGCCGTAAGGGATGGTATAATAGCAAAAAAGGAGGGTGCTTTTATGGAAGTTGGATATCTTAAAGATACACGTATCCTGCTTGTTGATGATGAACAGGAACTTTTAAATATGGTTAAGTCTATTTTGTCTGATGCCGGGTTTGTCAATGTCAAGACGGCCGGCACTATAAGAGAAGCTGCCCAAATCGCTGAAAGCTATTCTCCGCAGCTTGCTATTCTTGATGTCATGCTGCCTGACGGAGACGGTTTTTCTTTTATGGAGCAGTTAAAAAAGAAGGGAGATTATCCTGTTTTATTTCTAAGCGCCTGCGGTGAGGACGATGATAAATTTAAGGGGTTTGGCCTGGGGGCCGACGATTATATTGTAAAACCATTTTTACCCAGAGAGCTGCTTTACCGTATTGTAGCAATCCTGAAAAGATGCTACAAAGAAGAAAACCCCCTTGTTAAACTTCACAGCAGTAAAATTGATTTTACCCGTGCAGAAGTAATCAAAGATGGGGAACACATCCCTTTGACCGCCAAAGAATATGAGCTTTTATCCGCCCTATACCGTAATGCAGGGCGTATTGTGACAATAGATGCCTTATGTGAAGCCGCCTGGGGGGATAATCCTTATGGGTATGAAAACTCTCTGATGGCCCACATCCGCCGCATCAGGGAAAAGATTGAAAGCGCCCCCTCCCATCCTGTGTCCTTGGTTACAGTCAAGGGCCTGGGTTACAAGCTGAATGTGGAGGGAAAATAAGGTGAAGAGCATTCCTAAACTCATCCGCCGTTTTGTGGGTATATTATTATTAAGTTTACTGCTTCTGCTTTTTTTTAATTTCTTTTTGCTGGCCATTGTGGCCTCAAAGCAATCTCCAAATAGCTCTCCATGGAAAACTGCCCAGGAGGCGGCTGATGCATTGCAGCTGACAAAAAACGGCTATATATTGCCTGAAAATATAACGGCAGAATTGAAGGCCCATAATATCTGGGGTATTTATATCGACAATGATACCATGCAGGTAGTCTGGCACACAGATAACCTTCCTGACACCGTTCCTATGAAATATACAATTTCGGAAATTTCAAATCTTACCCGCGGCTACATGGAAAGTTACCCTACATTTACTGGAGAATCTGAGAATGGACTTATTGTATTGGGATATCCCAAAGATAGTTTTTGGAAACATATGTGGCCCAGCTGGGATTATCAGCTGATCGCCAATTCCCCTAAAATTATCCTCTCTGTAATTCTGCTGAATGCAGGACTGCTGCTCTTGATATCTGTGTCTGTAAATGCAAAACTGTTAAAATCAGTAAAACCAATCACAAACGGTATACAGTCATTAGGTAATGGGGAGGCTGTCTGCATCAAAGAAAAGGGCCTGCTCTCTGAAATTGCCGCGAACATCAACAAAACTTCTGAGGTACTTAAGTCCCAGGACCATCAACTGAGGAAAAAAGAAAGTGCCCGGGCAAACTGGATCGCAGGCGTATCCCACGACATACGGACGCCTTTGTCCATGGTAATGGGTTATGCCGGACAATTAGAAAGCGACTGCAGCCTGCCAGAAAATGAACGCAGGAAGGCTTCTGCCATACGCAGGCAAAGCGAAAGAATGAGAAACCTCATCAATGACCTTAATCTGGCCTCCAAGCTAGAATACAATATGCAGCCATTTGTGGAGAAAAAAGAAAACGCCGTTACCATTGTAAGGCAGGTTGTTGTGGATTTTATCAACACCGATATCTATAATGCTTATCCTATTGAATGGAATACAGACGGCGCTGCCCTGCCCTGCTTCATAAATGCAGATAAAGATTTGTTAAAAAGAGCTGTTTCCAACCTCCTGCAAAACTGCATGAACCATAATGAAAACGGCTGCGCCATTTATGTTTCTGTCAGTACATCAGAAGGTAACTGCATGATCCGTGTTGAGGATGACGGCGCCGGGGTTTCTGATGAACAAATCAAACATCTGAACGATACCCCTCATTATATGATTTGTGACACCAATGTGGCAGAGCAGCGCCATGGTTTGGGGCTGCTTATCGTCAGACAGGTGGTTGCATCCCATCATGGGACTGTCACAATCGGCCGCAGCTCTTATGGAGGTTTTGCAGTAAATATCACCTTGCCGCTAGTTATAGAACGACCAGGCCCCAAGTAACAAAAAACCGATAAACTATGAGGTTTCCCCAAAGTTTGAGCTGTTTCCCGTCAAGTAGACAATTAAAAAATATTTAACTGCATCATCAAAGGTATCAAACACCAGTGGATTGTTATTACTGTCACCGATACGATAAGCTGCAATTTTTCTGTCGTACAGATCAAGAATCGCACTTAAATACACCTTATGTTTTTCAATTCCAATATAGTAATAGAACCCTGTGACATCCGTTAGCCACTTCTCATTCGGAGTTTTTGCCGTAAATTCACGGTTCAGTATATTTTCTGCTATATACTGTGGATTTGCCGCTTGTCTTGTACAGCCATCATTGGCATATTTAATAGTGGACTTGATACCAAGTTTCCGGAAAATGCGGAGAATCCGCTTATCATTTACATCGATCCCATGGCAGCGTCCCAGTTCATCACGAATTCTGCGATATCCTTTATCCGGTGATTCGCTGTGAATTTTTTCTATCAACTCCGCAATCCATCGGTTCTCCTGTTCGTTTTCTGACACTTCATGATTCAGCCATTTATAGTAGGCTGCTCTGGAAATACTACCAAGTTTGCAAAGTGCCTGTATCGGATAAAAATGTTCCCCGTGTTCTTCTTTTATTGCCCTTAGTTTTTCTAATGGTGATATGTTTCTAGGCATAAAATATGCTCCCTCCTTGATAAACAGTTTTATTATTTCAACTGTCTGCCTAGAAGGGAGCATATCATTTGCCCACGGTCTGACACATTACGATAATTTACATTGTCTGTGTTGGAGAATCATCCTCCATAACCTGTTCGCTGATGATAGCAAGGTATTCATCCAATCGGTTTTCCTCTAACCCTGCGACCATATCTGCAAATGGCCTCAGATCCACACCTATAGCATACGCTTCCAGCGCATCGAAGTATTCCAGTCGGTTTTCTTTTGCGATAGAGACCGGGAGAAATCCTCCTGACATGAGCTGATAGTTCATCAGCATCCGGGAGGTTCTTCCATTCCCATCGATAAAGGGATGGATCTTTACAGACTCAGCATGCGTCCATGCAGCAAGTTCTATCGGGTTGAGAGCTGTTCTGTAGGGCAGGTCTGCAAAGAAATTTTTAACCTGCCGGTACATTTCATTGGGTGTCGGAGGCTTGAAACCCGCGCCGGAGATACGAACTTCCACGTTGCGGTAGATCCCTCCCGTCAGAATATTTTCCATCAACAGGGCGTGGATATCCTTGGCAATGGCTTCGTTTAACGGTTTGCCTTCCGCTACACATTTCTTCACATAGGCAAAGGCTTTCGCATGGTTTGCCACCTCATAAATCTCCCGGAGGGTTTTCCCCCCGACAGAAAGACCATCCTCCAGGATTGCCTTCGTCTGGATTAGCGTCAGGGTATTGCCTTCAATGGCTGTAGAGTTGTGCGCGTACTCGATGTCAAAACTCTTCTCAAAACTCTCCATCGCTTCTGACGGGATTGTATTCCTGATCCGATTAAGCTGTTCTTTTTTATCAAGAAGCATGTCATAATTCATGCCTGTTCACCTCATTTCAGATACGTCTTAACTATTTATTATAGCAGGCACTTCTTGGGATAACAAGATTATTGACTCGATTTTCATTTCTATGCCGTTCCGTTTTTATCGCAGCCAGAGAAAAAACTTTTATTTTCACCCTTATCACATGCACTGCAGAGGAGAGGAGGATTCTTCAAAAGTCCGCAAAGAAATTTCCCGATCCTGCAGGGCGTCCTCAAATATCATTCCCTTTGCCGTCAAGGGAAGATGGGGAAGTCTTTCCGCCTTGCTGACAGCGATGGAGACATCCTTCAGCTGATAGGCGCGCCACTGCAGATCATCCTGCTCCCGAACGCCGACAATGCCGCTGTCAAAATCAAATTCCAATATGGCAGTGATACGCCTGTCATGTTCTATGGGGTCACATAAAACAGATTATGTTTATCGCAGACCGCATGGGCCCCATATGCAAAACAGCGTTTATGTTCCCCTTTTGGGAAGTCCCCGATTTCCGGGTCTGTCGTGGACACTGTCACCTCTTTTAGTTTCCCAGTTCCGCTGCCCGAACCTCCGTTAAATGGCTTTTTCCCATGTGCTTCCCTGTCTCGGTTGATTTCCCCATCAGCTGTTGTTAACAACAGACGCTTACAGAGGAAGCCTGGTGTATTAACACCGATGGAGAAACACGAAAGATATCTGCAGGCAGCATAAAAACTGCCAGCAGGTAATACCCACTGGCAGAAACATTTATATTTTTTTAATTGTCTACTTGACGGGAAGCAGTTCAGTTTACCGGTTTATTTTTATAGGTCTTTTTTGATTAGCTATATATTGCTCTTTGTAATAATACTTATTACTCGTCAAAGGCTTCCTTAACCTTTTCCATGAATCCCCTTTTCTTTCCCTTTCCTGGCTTTCCATTCTCCTCACCCGCTTTCTGGTTCAAAGAATTTCCCGACAGGCGGTCAAACTCACGCAGTGCCTCTTTTGCCTCTGCGCTTAATTTATCAGGGGTCTGGATGACTAAGGTGACATAGTGGTCCCCTCTGACCTGGGCATTCCTCAGAGATGGGACGCCTTTTCCCTTTAAGCGTACTTTGGTGTCCGTCTTAGTCCCTGCTTTGACTGTATAGACCACATCTCCATCCACAGTAGGAATCTTGACATCCCCGCCAAGAGTAGCCTGTGCAAAGGAAATAGGCACCGTGGAGAAAATATGCATATCCTGCCTCTGGAATATGGGATGTCTGGATACATTGACCTCCACCAGCAAATCTCCTCTTGGGCCTCCGTTTGCCCCGGGTTCACCCTTTTCGCGGATCCTTACGCTCTGGCCGTTGTCAATGCCTGCCGGAATAGAAACCTTGATTCTCTTTTTGCTGGATGTATAGCCTGATCCTGAACAGGATGGACATTTATCTTTGATTACTTTGCCTGACCCGCCGCAGCTAGGACAGGTCTGGACATTCTGAACCGTACCAAAAAAGGACTGCGATGTATAAACCACCTGCCCCTTCCCACCACATTTAGAGCAAGTCTCCGGGGAAGTACCCGGCTTTGCACCAGTACCGCCGCAAACCGAACAGGGATCCTTTAAGACGACTTCCAGCTCTTTCTCACACCCAAAAATCGCCTCTTCAAATGTGATCCGGATACTCTTGCGGATACTTGCCCCCTTCATGGGGCCATTGCCTCCGCGGCCGCCTCTTCTGCTGCCGCCAAACAAATCTCCAAATATATCCCCAAATATATCACTGAAATCCGCACCATTGAAGTCAAATCCGCCGAACCCTCCTGCTCCGCCGGCTCCTCCTTCAAATGCTGCGTGTCCAAACTGGTCATACTGACGGCGTTTTTCAGGGTCACTGAGCACTGCATACGCTTCTGATGCCTCTTTGAACTTCTTCTCTGCCTCGGCATCCCCTGGGTTCATATCTGGATGGTACTTTTTGGCCAGCACACGGTATGCCTTTTTAATTGCCGCATCATCTGCATCCTTTCCCAGGCCAAGCACCTCATAATAATCTCTTTTTGACTCTGCCATAACACTTTACCCTTTCATCTGTCTGCTTATTTCCATAAAGAAATTCTACGAAGCCATAGAAGCTCCGTAGAATCCCTTTTATGATACATTCCTATGCAACTGCCTGTATCATAAAACCCTTCCGGGGATCCACAATTCAGCGTAGAAATCTGCCATCATCCAGATACCCGCTTAGGCGGCGGAATCTCTGAAGCGTAATTCCATGCCTAACTTATTTAGACCTCTTTATAATCTCCATCTACCACATCGTCACCCTGGAAACCGTCTGGAGCCGGGCCTGCCTCCGGGCCGGGCCGCCTGCAGCGCCTGCTCCTGCCTGCTCATACATCTTTGTGAACAGTTTCTGCGCACTTTCCATGAGTTTTTCCTTGGCCGCCTTAATCTCTGCAACCTGGGCCTCTGTAGTCTCTTCAGGGGCGGATTTAGCGAGAAGGTCTTTCAGAGCCTGGCAGTCAGCCTCCACAGCCGCTTTGTCAGATGCATCCAGCTTATCGCCTACTTCCTTGATAGCTTTCTCTGTCTGGAATACCATGCCGTCTGCTTCATTCCTGGTATCGATGGCCTCTTTGCGCTTCTTGTCCTGTGCCTCAAATTCGGCAGCCTCTTTCACGGCTTTATCGATATCATCGTCTGACATATTGGATCCTGCAGTAATTGTGATGTGCTGCTCTTTTCCTGTCCCCAGGTCTTTGGCAGAAACATTTACAATGCCATTGGCATCAATATCAAAAGTCACCTCGATCTGAGGGATTCCGCGGGGAGCCGGAGGAATACCGTCCAGCCTGAACTGGCCCAGTGACTTGTTATCTCTTGCAAATTGTCTCTCTCCCTGTACTACATTGATGTCAACTGCTGTCTGGTTATCTGCTGCTGTTGAGAAAATCTGGCTCTTCTTTGTAGGAATTGTAGTATTTCTCTCGATCAGCCTTGTGGCAACCCCACCCATTGTCTCAATAGAAAGAGACAGTGGTGTAACATCCAGAAGAAGGATATCCCCTGCACCTGCATCGCCTGCCAGCTTACCGCCCTGTACAGAAGCTCCCAGAGCCACGCACTCGTCTGGGTTCAGAGACTTGCTGGGTTCCTTGCCAGTGAGGCGTTTTACTTCTTCCTGTACTGCCGGGATACGTGTAGAACCACCTACCAGCAATACCTGCCCCAGCTCTGAGGATGTGATCCCTGCGTCTGAAAGCGCGCGTTTCACTGGTTCAGCTGTCTTTTCAACAAGGTCATGGGTCAGCTCGTCAAACTTAGCCCTTGTAAGATTCATGTCAAAATGCTTCGGCCCTTCAGATGTAGCTGTGATAAACGGAAGATTGATATTTGTAGTTGTCGCAGAAGAAAGTTCTTTTTTTGCCTTCTCCGCAGCTTCCTTCAGCCTCTGGAGCGCCATCTTGTCTGTAGAAAGATCCACGCCTTCTTTAGACTTAAAATCTGCCAGCATATAATCTGTAATCTTCTGGTCAAAATCGTCTCCGCCCAGCCTGTTATTGCCGGCTGTTGAAAGTACCTCGATAACTCCATCGCCAATCTCTATAATGGATACGTCAAATGTACCGCCGCCCAGGTCATATACCATGATTTTCTGTTCTTTTTCATTGTCCAGTCCATAAGCCAGGGCTGCCGCCGTAGGCTCATTAATAATACGCTTTACATCCAAGCCTGCAATTTTACCTGCATCCTTTGTAGCTTGGCGCTGGGCATCATTGAAATATGCCGGAACAGTGATGACAGCATCGGTCACTTTCTCTCCCAGATAGCCTTCTGCGTCCGCTTTCAGCTTCTGCAGAATCATAGCTGAAATCTCCTGTGGAGAGTACTTTTTATCATCAATTGTTACTTTATAATCTGTACCCATCTCTCTCTTTATAGAAGAGATCGTCTTATCTGCATTTGTTACTGCCTGGCGTTTTGCAGGCTCACCTACAAGGCGTTCCCCTGTCTTTGTAAATGCCACTACAGAAGGAGTGGTTCTTGCGCCCTCCGTATTTGCAATGACAGTCGGCTGACCCCCTTCCATGACAGCCACACAGCTGTTTGTTGTACCTAAATCAATACCTATTATTTTGCC
Source organism: Luxibacter massiliensis (assembly GCF_900604355.1). Lineage (NCBI taxonomy): Bacteria > Bacillati > Bacillota > Clostridia > Lachnospirales > Lachnospiraceae > Luxibacter > Luxibacter massiliensis. The sequence goes on from NZ_UWOE01000001.1 coordinate 2,172,379, forward strand.
CATAATCATTTCCTCCTAGAATATTTACTCTAAATTTAGTTTGCTACTTTCACCATACTATGCCTCACTACACTATCGCGGTATGTGTAGCCTTTTTGGAACTCCTCGGCCACTGTGTTCTCCCCTAATTCTTCATCTTCCACATGCATCACTGCATTATGGAAGTCCGGGTCAAATTCGTTTCCTACCGCCTCGATGGGTTTTACCCCAACTTCCTCCAATGTAGTCATCAGCTGTTTATAAATCTTTTCCATTCCCTGTGCAAAGGGGTTGGATTGTTCTTCCTCTGGCACAGCTGCCAGGCCGCGTTCAAAATTATCCACGACCGGAAGAATTTTTTCTATGATATCTTTCGCTCCTATTTCATACATTTGGGACTTTTCCTTATCTGTACGTTTGCGGAAGTTATCAAACTCTGCCATCTGACGGGTAAGTCTGTCTGTCAGATCTTCAATTTTCTCGTCTTTTTTGTCTTTCTTTGGCTTTCGGCCAAACTTTTTTTTCTCTTTAGAGGGTGTATCGCTGCTGCCCTCGTCTTTCCCCTCTATATCAGCCTCCTCTTCCAAGCCGGCTTTGCCGCCTGTCTGGGCATCCTGCTCATCTAGCGGCTCCTCAGCTGCAGCCGCATCAGGCTGCGCATCCTCCTTAGCTGCTTCCTCGGCAGCCTTTGCCTTAGCTTCCTCTACAGCCTCTTTTACAATCTTTTCTTTGCTCATCTCTTCCACCAGCTATTCACCTTCCTGTTCTTTTGGATCTTTATAATAAATCGCATCCAACTCACTTTGCAGAGTTTTCAGCGTCTTCATGACATGTTCATAATCCATCCGTTTTGGGCCGATAATGCCAATCGTGCCTTTCATGCCTTCGCCCAACTCGTAAGTCGCTGTCACAACACTACAGTCCCTCATAGTCTTCACTGGAGCCTCATCCCCAATGTATACTTGGATCCCATGATTCTCCTCACTGGCCAGCGTCTCAGTCACAAGGTCTGCCAACTGCTGCTTTTCCTCGAATGCACTGATAATCTCCTGGGCACTCTGCTTATCGCTGAGTTCTGGGTATTTAAAAATATTTGTGGCGCCGCTTGTATAAATTTCCATGTCCTCATCCACATGGATGATCTCGGCCACGGCATCCAGGACATCGCTGATAACCTGGCTGTGGATTCCCGCCTGCTCTTTCAGCCTTGCTATCAGCCCCAGATTGATTTCCTCAATTGACATTCCGTTGAGCGTCGTATTGAGCAGCATATTCAGCTTAAGAAGATTCTCATTACTTAGTGTTTCACCAACCTCAATAATCTTATTCTTAATCACGTTGCCGCCCATCACAATCACAGCCACAATCTGCTCTTCGTCTACCTGGGAAAGCTGGATAAATTTAAGTGTATTCCTGCTGTTGACCGGGGCTGAAACCATAGTCGCGTAGTTCGTATTGGCTGCCAGGACTTTGGCCGCCTGCTTCAGCACTTTATCTACCTTATCGGTCTTTTCCAGCATCTTGTTCTTCAGCTCTGTGATCTCTTGTTCCTTTTCCTCCATCAGCATATCAACATACAGCCGGTATCCTCTGTCTGAAGGGATACGCCCCGCCGATGTATGAGGCTGGAATATATATCCCAAATCCTCCAGGTCAGCCATCTCATTCCTGATAGTAGCTGAACTCAGATTCAGCTCTGTATATTTTGAGAGGGTCCGTGAACCTACAGGCTCCCCTGTCTCCAGGTAATTCTGGATAATAGCCTTTAAGATCACCAGCTTCCTGCTGCTCAGCTCTGTGCCTATATCCAACGCCAACCCTCCTCCTTTCTGTATCTGAGTTCCTGTTAGCACTCCCTACTTTTGAGTGCTAACACCTTACGTATATTAAGATAGCACCCTGATTTCTTTTTGTCAACACTGTTTATAGATTTTTTATAGCTAGATTATATCTGTTCATTTATATGCCAGGCCATCCGTCCCCATGGGCAGTAAATTTCTCAGCTTTACTGTATTTTGGGTTCCATAAACTCTACAAATACCCGGTTACTTAAATCTGTCCCCCTTTTTGTCAAGTAGATCCTGTCACCAGATACAGCCGTAAGGCCCATGCTCCCCAGCCTGTCCAACTGCGGCCCGTAGACCCTGCCGATGTCTATCCCAAATGTCTCCCGGAAACACGCGGCTGACACGCCTTCTGTTTTCCGCAGGCCCAGGAACATAAATTCCTCCATCTCTTCTTCTATAGTAAGGTGTTCCAGCTCCCGGCAGATATCTGTCTTTTTGCCTGCCCATTCCAGATATTCACCCATATCCTCCGTGTTATGGTATCTCATATGGCCTATCAGTGAAGCCGCCCCAAGGCCTGCTCCCAGATATTCCCGGCGTTCCCAGTACCCCAGGTTATGTTTGCATTCAAATCCTTGCCTTGCGTAGTTGGAAATCTCATATTTCATATAGCCATATTTTAAAAGAGTCTCTTCCGTCACCTCATAAATGGCCCGCTCTGTGTCCTCGTCGGGAAGCCGGGGAAATCCCTTGCCCCTCCCCTCCCCATACATCTCATGAAAAGGGGTTTTCTCCTCCACAATAAGGCTGTATGCAGAGATATGCTCCGGCCCAAGTCCGGCCACTGCAGCTAATGTCTTTTTCCAGCTCTCTAATGTCTGTCCGGGTATAGCGGATATTAGGTCCACATTGATATTCCAGAATCCTTCCCTGCGGGCCATTTCATAAGTCTGAAGGAATTCCTGGAAGGTATGGATCCTTCCCAAAAGTCTCAATTCCTGGTCATTGGCCGACTGCAGCCCAAGGCTGATGCGGCTGACTCCCCCACACCTCCAGGCCTCCAGCTTGGCCTTGTCCACAGTCCCGGGATTGGCCTCCATGGTAATCTCTGCCTCCTTAGCCAAATGGAAGGAGGTTTTAACAGCCTGCAGAAGAGACTCCGCCTGTTCAGCCTTCAATATAGAAGGCGTCCCGCCGCCTATAAACACAGTTGACACTTGATAAGCACTGTCAAGCTGGGAGGAAAGCCCTCTTAGCTCTTCTAGCAGTGTATCTATATATAACTGCCGTATCCTTTCATCTGAAGAAAAGGATAGAAAGTCACAGTACAGGCACTTTTTTATGCAAAAGGGAATATGGATATATAACCCCAGCTCCTTTTGTCCCCTCATTTCTTTATCTTCCTTTATAATCAAAGTCCCCGATGCAAGCATACGGGGCATCAAACCAGCAGCCATGCAGGCATCAGGGTATTAGACCCTGGCGGCAGCCGCCAAATAGACGTGTAAACATGTCCGCCTGGCTCATTGCCCGCGGAAATAAATATTATCCAGCTGATACCTGCCTATAAATTTAATTATCATCCAACTTCAGGACACTCATGAAAGCTTTCTGGGGGATTTCCACATTTCCCACCTGGCGCATACGTTTCTTTCCCTCCTTCTGCTTTTCCAGCAGCTTCTTCTTACGGGAAATATCACCTCCATAGCACTTTGCCAGTACATCCTTACGCATAGCTTTCACTGTCTCGCGGGCAATAATTTTGCTGCCAATGGCTGCCTGGATGGGGATCTCAAACAACTGTCTGGGGATCTCCTCTTTCAGCTTCTCGCACATCTTCCTCCCCCGCTCATATGCCGTGCCGCTGTGTACAATAAAGGAGAGCGCATCCACTTCTTCCTTATTTATAAGAATATCCAGCTTTACAAGCTCTGCCTGCTCATAGCCGAGCATTTCATAGTCAAAGGACGCATAACCTCTGGAGCGGGATTTCAGGGCATCAAAAAAGTCATAGATAATCTCATTGAGGGGCAGATGATAATTCAGCACTGCACGCTTCTCTTCAATATATTCCATACCCTGATACACACCTCTGCGCTCCTGGCACAAATCCATAATCGCCCCGATGAATTCCGAAGTCACCATAATCTCTGCTTTCACAATAGGTTCTTCCATATACTCGATCTCAGCCGGGTCAGGCAGATTTGTAGGATTGGTAAGTTCAATCACTTCGCCGTTTGTCTTATGCACCTTATAGATAACACTGGGCGCTGTTGTCACCAAATCCAAATTATATTCCCTCTCTAATCGCTCCTGAATAATCTCCAGGTGCAAAAGGCCCAGGAAGCCACATCGGAATCCAAATCCCAGGGCCACAGAGGTCTCCGCCTCGAACTGCAGGGCCGCATCATTGAGCTTAAGTTTCTCCAGGGCATCTCTTAAATCTGGATACTTAGCGCCGTCCGCCGGATATAAGCCGCAGTACACCATAGGATTTACTTTTTTATACCCAGGCAAGGGCGACTCGCAGGGGCGCTGGGCATTGGTCACTGTGTCCCCGACCTGGGTATCCTTTACATTTTTTAGGCTGGCCGTCATATACCCCACCATGCCTGCGCTCAATTCCTCACAGGGGATAAACTGCCCCGCCCCAAAGTATCCTACTTCCACCACATCTGCCGTAGTGCCAGTGGCCATCATTCTAATCGTAGTCCCTTTCCTCACAGTCCCCTGCTTAATTCTGCAGAAAACAATTACACCTTTATATGAATCGTACACAGAGTCAAAAATCAATGCCTGCAGAGGAGCCTGGGCATCCCCCATAGGGGCAGGTATCTTCTGCACAATCTGCTCCAGCACCTGCTCCACATTCAGCCCTGTCTTTGCAGAAATCAAAGGCGCGTCCTGGGCCTCAATGCCGATGACGTCCTCAATCTCCTCTATTACCCGCTCTGCATCTGCACTTGGCAGATCTATCTTATTGATAACAGGCATCACATCCAGATCATGATCCAGGGCCAGGTATACATTTGCCAGTGTCTGGGCCTCCACGCCCTGGGCGGCGTCCACCACCAAAATTGCGCCGTCACAGGCTGCCAGGCTGCGTGAAACCTCATAATTAAAATCCACATGCCCGGGAGTGTCAATCAAATTAAATATATATTCTTCTCCGTCCTTTGCCTTATATACTGTACGGACGGCCTGAGCCTTAATGGTAATCCCCCGCTCCCGCTCCAACTCCATATTGTCCAGCACCTGGGACTGCATCTCACGGCTCGTCAAAAGTCCTGTCATTTCGATAATCCTGTCAGCCAACGTAGATTTCCCATGGTCTATATGAGCAATAATACAAAAATTCCGGATTTTACCCTGATCAAATTCTGACAATTTTTTATCCTCCCATTTATATACAGCTTATCTCTTTTTTCCAAATTTATGCCAATTGTTATCCTATCACAATGCCATTTATATTGGCAACTGCTTTTTCTCCCCTATGAGGCGGATGAATGCTTCACAATAAAGACTTCCACTGCCAGCGTATCCGTAAGCCTGCCTGTCTTCACGCTCTCCTCCGCCTGGGCGCTGTCTTCCATCACGGCCCTGAGCTCCCCCATCCGAAAATGTTTTGCCTGCTCCATATATTTTCCAGCCACGAAAGGATGTAGTCCTGCCCTAGAGGCAATTTCTTTTCTTCCATACCCTTTCTTCTGCAGATCCCTGACCTGGTACAGGATTCGGTATTGTCTTGTCAGTAAAAACAAAATACGCATAGGCGGCTCCTTGGACGCCAGAAGCTCATAATATAGATCCAGGGCCCGTTTCTGGTTCTTATCCGCCACAGCACTAACCATATCAAATATATGGTTGGAGATCTGTGTGACACAGACTGCATCAATATCCTCTGCTGAAATACTGTCCTGCCCCCACGTATAACAGAAAAGCTTTTCTGCTTCCTTCTGTATATTCTCCATATCAGTGCCCACTTTATGAAGGAAATGCAGGACTGCAGCATCTGTAATCTGCTTCTTTTCCCTGCGCACCATGCCAAGGATCCATTTTTTCAGGGTGGCCCCATCCTGGGCCGACAGTTCAGCCACATATCCCTTGGCCTTGACTGCCTTATACAGCTTGCTGCGCTTGTCCACTTCATCTTCAACAAATATCAAACTTGCCGTCTTTGGCAGTCCTTTCAAATATTCTGCCAGCTCTGCCCCTGCACTTTTAAAAAGTCCCGTATTTTCCAGCACGATCAGCCTTCTGTCAGCAAAGAAGGGCAGCGTCTCCGCCAGATCTGTCACTTCCCGGATATTTATGCCCTTCCCTTCATAAAAGGCATAGTTCATTGTATCTCCTTCTGGAAGCATGGCTTTTACAAACCGCTCCTTATACTGTTTTTTTAAATAATTTTCCTCCCCATAAAGGAGATATATCTGTTTAAACTGTCCCGTCTTTAAATCTTCATTCAAATTTTTCATAATGATTCTATTATATAAGAAAACGGCTTGTTTTGCAAAATGTTTCCTTACTGCCTATGCCTGTATGTTATTTCAGAAATGCCTCCTGGCGAAGCTTCTTCCCATCTGTCACAAGTGTAAGCGCCCCTGTGTCCTGCGTATTGTAAACAAAATCTGTATATATGCCGAAGCGTTCCAAAGCCTCCTTGTGGGGATGCCCATAACGGTTGCCAGTCCCGGAAGAAATCCACACGGCTTTTGGCCTTGTCAGGGCCAAAAATTCTCCCGCCCCAGAATTTTTCGATCCATGGTGCGCTGCTTTTAAAATATCATACTCCTTAAGGGCGCCGCTTTGTTCCAGAAGCCTCTCGCCCTCCCCCTCAATATCACCAGTAAACAGCATCTCAAACTCACCCATCCTGGCTTCCAGAACCATAGACGCCCCATTTCCCGGCTCTTCTTTATAGGCAGTAACAGGGGCCAGGCATTTCAGCTCCAAACCTCCCTCCTGTATGATATCCCCTGGCTCCATTGTGGCAATTCTCGTATGGTTATCCGACGCTGTCCTGGCTAATTTCTGCAGACTTTCATCGTGTACCCTGCCAGGAGGCAGAACCAGGTTCCTTACACAAATCTCCTCGTCCTGGGACTCCAACAACTCTACTATGCCGCTTATATGGTCCATATCTCCGTGAGACACAAATATATAATCCAGGGAACTGACCCCTATGGATTTTAGATAAGGAATCAGCCTGTACTGCCCTACTCCAGACACATCGCTGCTGCCCCCGTCTATCAGATAATTTCTGCCCTTTGGCCCCTTAAGATACAGTCCATCCCCCTGCCCCACATCCAGCATTGTGACTGTAAGCTCTCCTGCCCTGGTTTTCTGGCCGCAGGCAGTAAACAGCGCCAGCATAAGCACTGTAATACTGATGCCTCCCAGCAGAAACCGTTCTTTTTTTCTTTGAAACAATTTTAAAGTACGGGTTCCTTTTCTTTTATAGCCTTTAATAAGGTACACCACAGTACACAATACAAATAAAATACTATAATACACAATTATCCCGCCTGCTTGGGGCCGCCCTGCCACAATCCTGCTCCCTGGCATATGCATGCATGCCTGGCATGTTTTCTCATATATTTTCAGGACAAAGGCACATATCCAAAAAACTCCTCTCCCTGCCTCTCCCCAAAAGATTCCCAACACAGACCCAACAACCCCCGCGCCCAGTAAAACAGACATGAGGGGGATGACAAGCAGGTTCAGTAAAATAGAGTAGGGTGGAAACTCGTAATAAAAATACAGTAATACAGGCAACAACGTTAAATTGACAGCCAGGCTCGGGCACATAGCTTTCACCAGACTTGCAGCAATCTTCCCTGTATATCTGCCTCCGCATCCAATCGGGGGTTTGTTTTCCTTAACTTGCACATCCGCACCGATACAAAATTCCACATAAGGGGAGACTGCCCCTATCCCCAGCAGTGCGCCAAAGGACAAAAGGAAACCGGCATCCAGCAGATACAAGGGCCTCCAAAGAGTGATGGCCGCGGCCGCCAGGGCCAGGCTGGTAGGCAGGTCATAATCCCGCCCGCTGATATCCGCCCCCATCCGTACAATAAACATGACAAGTGCACGCAGGCTGGATACTCCGCTGCCTATCATGGCCGTATAAGCCAGAAGAAAGAGTATCCCCGCTGTCCCCGCCGTCCAAAAGGACAGTCCCGCCCTCCGCAAAACTTTATAAAATCCAGTCCCCAGAAAAGACATATGTAATCCTGAGATGGCCAAAATGTGTCCAATCCCGCTTTTCTGAAAAAGATTTTTTAGTCCTTTGTCCAGCCCACCTTTGTCTCCCAGAAGGATAGCGCTCATAGTGTTGCCGTAATACTCCCCCAATTCCCGAACCAGCATACTCTTCCAGCTTTTTCGCAGGGCAGCCAGCCATTCCCGGATATGCCAAACCCGAGTATCCACTACTTCCATCGCATCTGCCCAGACAAAAACATACATTCCCTGTTTTTGATAGTAGGATTTCTGGTCAAAATTCCCTGGGTTCCTGGCCTCCTCAAAAACGTCGGCCTGGCCTGTTACCTGTATTTTATTTCCAATTAAAGGCTGGTTTTTAGTCTCGATGTAAACCAGAATTGAAGATTCATGAAATGATTTATTTAAAGAGCGGACATGATTGTCCTGTAGATATAATGTACAATACTCCGGCTTCTCCTCCTTGCGTGAGACTGTCCCTGTGACAGTCACCTCTGCCCCTGCCTGTACGGTTTGCTCCAGGGCAGATGGTTTCTGTGATTTCGGCGGCTTGATAAAGCAGACTCCAGCCGCCTGCACACAGACCAGGAGGACAGCCGCCATACAAAGGGGCCGTTTGATCATTGATCCTCCGTCTTCTCTAAAAGTCCCATATCCCACTGCAGGGGCTGAGATAGATCTACTGTTTCCATGTAATAAAAATTTGTCTCTCCATTGATTGTGATCTGCACCTTGTTTGCCCGTGTCCCTTCCACAATAGAATTCACAATGGAATAAATTGTAATCTCGGGCTTTACATCCACACCGCCTTCCAGAAATCCGGCATCAAAATTCACATAGCAGATACCATCTTTAATGGTCACGCTAAGGAGGCTCACGCTAGAGTTGATTGTGGGGTATGCGCCGCTTTTCTTGGGCCCCTTCATCAATTTTTCCACGATTAATTTTTCTTTGGACATATTGCTGCTGTATTTGACATCCATCGTCTGTTCCACAAGGGCATCCCCCGCCTGGTTGGCAAAATACAACGTCAGTGTGTCTGTCTGATACGAACTCAGGGATGATCCCGTATTCTGTACAAAATCATCCTCATTTTGGAACCCCAGCGTTTTGCCTGAACTATCCTTTAGGTCCTCGCCGTCCACAGTGACCCATACAGCACTGACTCCTTCTATCCCGACAAGTGACTGGACAACTGCGGCCCTGACCAGCTTTTCCTCCACAGGGGGCATATCCATATATTTCCCATTAAAATCAAGATATAATACCTCCCCCTCCATCTTGCGCCCATTCATCTCTACCTCTTTTGGGAGGGGTGTTGTATATTCAATTTCTTCCGCCGGCCTTTTCAGTTCCTCTAGTATCTGATCCACCTGTTTGAGTGTATCCTCCTCCTTACTTTCAAAGGCAACCTTAACCAACCCTGTCCTGTCAGAATTAAGACAATATATAAAGGAATCTCCGTCCCTTACTTCTGTCCTTTTCTGGCAGGCGGCCAACAGGAAAATGCAGAGACACACTATGGGCATCACTGCCGCTTTTCTATTCATATCCAATGTCCCTCCTCACACAATATAGGTCAGTGGGATGCGCACTGTGAAGGTGGTGCCTTCTCCCTCATTGCTGTAGACTTTGATAGATCCTCTGTGCATGATAACCGCATTTCTGGCAATTGCAAGGCCTAACCCTGTTCCGCCAATCTCACGTGAATGTGACTTATCCACCCGGTAAAACCGCTCAAACACATGATCCTGGTCTTCCTTTGGAATCCCAATTCCCGAATCAGCCACCTTCACATAAAAATACTTATGGTCCGCGTTCAAGGATGTATGGACCCACCCCTCCTCAACATTATACTTTATAGCGTTTTCAACTAAGTTGGAAAAGGCCAATGTCAGTTTCACCTCGTCAATCTCCGCAGTAACCGGGCGGAACGTTTCCAGGACCACCTCCACATTCTTTTCTTCAGCTATGGGTTTCAGGCGCTTCAATATCAGCTCCAGCAGCTCATTAATATTTACGGACTTTATATTGAGGGTCTTGGCTGTCTTGTCCATTTTAACCAGAGATAGAAGGTCGGTGATGATATCATTCTCCCGGTCAATTTCCTTTGTAATGTCCTCCATAAATTCCTGATACAATTCTACCGGCAGATTCTCCTGTGCAAGCAGGGAATCTGCCAGGACTTTCATAGAAGTAAGCGGGGTCTTCAGTTCATGGGACACATTGGAAACAAACTCCTCCCTGGAATCATCCAGAAGTTTCAGCCTCCCCAGCATTTTATTGAAGGCATCTGAAAGCTGTTTTGTCTCTGTGAATGTATTGACATGGAGAACCTCGTCATCATACCCCTCCGACACATCTGCAATAGACTCTGTGATCCTGCGCAGGGGTTTTACAATGCGCGAGGAAATAACCAGGCTTAATCCCAGCATGAGGACGACCACAATACATAAAATCGTACTGCCTTTCGTGTGCAGAATCTCCAGGCTGTCCTCAATTGTGTCCGTGGATACGCTTGCCAGCATAATCCCCGCAATTTCTTTCGAATCTCCCGCTGCGATAGGGGAGGTCACTTCTATGTACCTGTTCTTTTTGTCGTAATAGTTTGTTGACTTCCCCTGAAGGCAGCGGATGACATCCGCAGAGACAATCGTCTTGCCCTCATCCAGATTATAGGTATCTTTGATAACCTGAAGATCTCTATTCACTATCATGACCCGTCCATTATATATATTTGTCAGCTGTGTTAAATTTGCATTGATAACCTCGGATGATGTATCCGTCAGATAATTATAACTGCTTAACTGATTGCTTAGAATTGTACACTGATTCTGTATATCTGCGGTCCTCAAAGACACGGCCCTTGATTCGTAGGCCTTGATGATGCCGCTGTAGGCAGCAATACATGGTATGACAGATACTGCAAGAATAAGCAGTATCATGCAGAACCGCAGACTTTTAAAAAATCTTAAGTTTCCCTTAAAATGAAAATCACCCCTGGAAATAATAACCAACTCCCCACTTTGTATGTACATATTTGGGTTCACTCGGATTTGTCTCTATCTTCTCACGCAGGCGTCTGATATGTACATCTACTGTCCTGGCATCCCCCGGGTAATCATACCCCCAGACAAGATTCAGCAAATTCTCCCTGCTGTACACCTTATTTGGATTCATGGCAAGGAGCTCCAGCACATCGAACTCTTTGGCTGTAAGGTTAATTTCCCGCTCCCCGATAAACACCCTTCTGCTCTCACAGTCTATTTTCATGGCGCCCTTGACGATCACAGTACTGCCGGAAGGCTCTTTTCTCTTAGAGGTTCTCCTCATGATGGCCTTAATGCGGGCCTTAACCTCCAGAATATTGAAAGGCTTTGTTATGTAATCATCGGCACCATATTCTAATCCCAGAATCTTATCCATGTCTTCACTTTTGGCCGTCAGCATGACAACGGGCATGTCTGAAAACTCCCGGATCTGCTGACAAACCTGAAACCCGTCAAGCTTGGGGAGCATGACATCCAAAAGAACCAGGTCATACTCACAGTTCCTGGCATATTCCAGTGCCTCCTCGCCGTCATAAGCACAATCCACTGACATCCCATCCTGTTCAAGGCTGAAGCGGATCCCCTTTACTATTAATTTTTCATCATCTACTACTAAGATCTTCTTACCCATACTCCACTTTCCCTTAATTCTGCTTTGCCAAAACCAGCCAATGTATCATGCCGGACATACCTGCCGACGGCAAAGTTTTTACAATTTGCACAGACCCAAAACGATCTGGAATCCGCCCTATTTCCCTGCAGTAATTTTATCTTTAATTTTATTAAATACTCCCTCTTTGATTCCCTCAACCTGCATCAGCTCTTCAACTGTCTGAAACGCCCCTGCTGCTTCCCGGTAGGCGATGATGCTGTCGGCCTTTGCATCACCGATACCGGGCAAGGTCTTGAGTTCTTCTTTGGCAGCCGTATTAATATTTATCTTTCCCGTATTGTCCGTCCCTGTTACCTCCGGCACCAGGCCGTCTACAAACCCTTGCTCCAGCTCTTCCCTTGTAGGGATATAGATGCGCTCCCCATCCGTAATCAACTGCGCCTGATTCAAGGCTTCCCCGGCAGCGCCTTCTTTTACGCCGCCAGCTGATTCAACCGCTTCATATACCCGGGCATCACTGGCTAATTCATATACTCCCGGAGCGTTCACTGCACCGCACACATATACAAAGACCGTCTCTTTCATCCCCCCAGAAGGTTCCTCCTGGGAAGGATCTGCAGGATTATCTTGTTCAACCCTGCCGGTTACTCCATCCGAGTCCTCTGCCTTATCAGCCTGTGCCTGTTCCAGTTCCAGCTCTGGCAAATCATCTGCCTGCTCCCTTGTACATCCCGCTGCCAGCATGGCTGCTGCAGTACAAAGGATACAACAGATTTTCCTTATCTTTCTGTCCTCCATAAATTCCTCGCATTCTCTACGACACTTGGAATCCCCTCTATGCCGGACATTAATATTGTAACGAATAATAGATTAAATTACAATATATTTTTTTACGTTTTTGTTACATTTATATTACACCGGCTATGCGGCATCACTCCATCATTCCCACTGGAAAATGGCAATCCCGATTAGAGCTAAGGCCAGCCCTCCAATCTTCCTCCAGTCCAGAGGCTCCTTCTCCACTCCAAAAAGCCCCATAAGTTCAATGACATATGCGACCACTAACTGCGCGATTACGATGAGCAAGGCTGCTTTCGCAGGGCCCAGGGCCGACATACTCTTAATAACAGTCCAGGTAATCCCTGCACCTATCACCCCTCCCAGGAGCATGTACTTAGGTTCAACCTTTGCAATAGCCGTGATACTGTCCCTGCCTGTACAGACCCAGATCACCGCACAGACGAGAAAAGCGGTAAGCTGTACCCATGCATTGCTGACCCACATTCCGGCTGTTTTTGTCACTTGTGTGTTAAACACTCCCTGTATACTCATCAGGGCGCCCGAGAGCAGGGCAATAAAAAAACCAATCATATTCCTATACCTCCTGCAGTTTTTCCTCTGCTTATTCTTCCCCAGGGCAGGCCCGCAGCCTTGGAACTGCGGATTAAGGTATACCCAAGGGTATCCTGCAATTTGAACCCTGCGGGCGGATCCGCAGTCTTCAGGCTGCGGATTAAGGTATAGTATATCCCAATGATTGGTTTTTATTTCGTAGATTGTATTCTTTATTTTCAGGACAAAGCCTTTGTGAGCTTTTCCACCATTTCGTCTATATGCTTTTCCTCTAAAATCAAGGGCGGCAGGAAACGGATCACATTCCCTTCTGCCTGTATTACTAAAAGTCCCTCCTGAATGGTTCTCTTGTTCACTTCTGATACAGGAATATTAAATTCTAACCCCTGCATGAGTCCTTTGCCTTTCCTGCGGACAATACAGCCAATCTTCTCAGTGAGTTCATCCAAACGCCTTTCAAGATACGGGGAGACCTGGTTCACGTGTTCCAGAATCTGATCCCTCTCAAAAATTTCAATCACTTTTTTTACTGCCGTACAAGCCAGGGGGTTCCCGCCATACGTAGCGCCGTGGTCGCCAGGGCGCAGAGAATACGCAGCTACGGCCTCAGTCATGGCAAAAGCGCCCACCGGAATGCCATTTCCAATGGCTTTTGCCATAGTCAGTATATCCGGTTTCACGCCAAACCCCTGCCAAGTGAACATAGTGCCTGTTCTGCCCATGCCGCACTGGACTTCATCACAGATCATCAAAATTTCATTTTCGTCACAGATTTCCCTGATTCCCTCCATGAACTCCTGTGTAGCCAGGTTAATTCCCCCTTCACCCTGCAGGGGTTCCAAGATGATGGCACAGGTCTTATCATTGACAAGCGCTTTCACACTGTCCAGATTATTAAATTCTGCGAACTTCACGCCCGGCAAAACAGGCTCAAAAGGTTCCCTGTAAGAATTATGGCCAGTAACAGACACGGAGCCAAAGCTACGTCCATGAAATGAATTTTCCATGGCGATAAACTCATACCGGCCTGTATTTTTTGTATATGCATAGCGTCTTGCGGCCTTGAGCGCCCCCTCATTGGCCTCGCTGCCGCTGTTCGTAAAAAAAACTCTGTCCATGCCCGAAATCCGGTTTAATTCCTTGGCAGCCTCCCCACAATTCTCGTGATAATACAAATTAGATATATGGTATATTTTATCTATCTGCCCTTTCAGTGCATCATTTAACTCCTTGTTCCCATACCCTAAGCCAGTCACTGCAAAGCCTGCTGCAAAGTCCAAGTATCTGCGGCCCTCTGTGTCATACACATACATGCCGTCCCCGTAATCCAAGGCAACCGGGAAACGATTATATACATGTAAGAGATTCTCTTCACCGGCCTTGATTTTACTATTCACCATAATAATACCTACTTTCTCCGCCATTTAAAATAGCTGTCCCAATTCCTTTATTCGTGAATATCTCCAGGAGCAGGCAGTGGGGGATCCTACCGTCTAAAATATGCACCCTCGATACGCCATGCTCAATTGCGTCGATACAATTCTGCAGCTTAGGCAGCATGCCGCCCCCAATATAGCCTTCGTCCATCAGCCTCTGCGCCTCCTCGACCCGCAGCTCAGAAATCAGCGTGGCCGGGTCGCCGGGATCTTTATATACGCCTTCAATATCAGTCAAAAATGCAAGTTTCTCTGCCTTTACCGCCCGGGCAATCGCACAGGCTGCATCATCTGCGTTGATATTATATGTATTAAAACTGTCATCCAAACCTACAGGGCATACTATTGGAAGAAAATCCTTTTCCAGCAGGTCATACAGAATATCCTCATTGACTTCCCTGACCTCCCCAACAAAACCAATGTCCTCCCCATCTGACAGCTTTTTATCCACTTTCAGCAGGCCTCCGTCCTTGCCGCTGATTCCAATGGCCCGCACTCCCAGCTCTTCCACCAGCTGCACCAGACTCTTGTTCACTTTGCCAAGAACCATCTCAGCCACTTCCATTGTCTCTTTGTCAGTCACCCGCAACCCATTTATAAACTGGGGTTCCATGCCAACTTTATTCACCCATCTGCTGATTTCCTTTCCTCCGCCGTGCACAATAATCGGTTTAAAGCCAACCAGCTTGAGCAGTGTGACGTCCTCAATAACCTGCTTCTTAAGTTCCTCATCTACCATAGCACTGCCCCCATATTTAACCACAATCACTTTGCGGTTAAAACGCTGGATATAGGGAAGCGCTTCGATTAATACCTGGGCCTTGTCCAGATATTGCTGCATATTCTTGTTCATAATAACCTCCTGGGGACGTAACCTTTTACAAAAAGGCTACGTCCTAAATTGACTTTAGTGGTGTACCCAAATTGCTTAACTTCTGTAATCCGCATTAATATCAATATACCCATGGGTCAAATCGCACCCCCATGCAATCGCGCTTTCACTGCCTTCTTTTATTTCTGCAATAGCCGTCACTTCAGGCTGTGAAAGTATTTCTGTTGCTTTTTCTTCACTGTAATCTATCGCTGTCCCATTTTGAATAATCTGGATTTTGCCAGCCTTGCTCTGAAAATACAGGTCTACTTTTTCTGGGTCAAACTCCACGCCTGAATACCCCATGGCGCACAAAATGCGTCCCCAATTTGCATCGTGTCCTGCAATCGCAGTTTTTGTCAGATTGGAACACACAATAGATTTTGCCAGGATTTTAGCTTTTTCTTTCGTTGCCGCTCCGTCAACTTTCACTTCAAACAATGCAGTGGCCCCTTCCCCATCTCCTGCTATTTTTTTAGCAAGATACTCATTTACGGCATGGAGAGCTTCTGCAAATTTCTTATAATCTTCGGTTCCATATTTTATTTTCTCGTTTTTTGCCATACCGTTTGCCAAAAGAAGCACTGTATCATTTGTGGAGGTATCCCCATCCACTGAAATCATATTGTAGGTCTCTTTAACATCCTCGCTGAGCGCTTTCTGCAGTGCTTTTCTGGAAATAGCAGCATCTGTGGTAATGAAAGACAGCATTGTACACATATTTGGGTGGATCATGCCTGATCCCTTCGCCATCCCCCCAATAGTGACCTTTTTCCCGCCTACCTGGATCGTAACCGCAATTTCTTTCTCAAATGTATCTGTAGTCATGATTGCTTTAGCTGCCAATGTTCCCTTTTCACTACTTTTCCCTTTACTTTCCGCCAATTTTGAAATCCCATTTTTCAGCTTATCTACTGGCAGCTGCATTCCTATGACGCCTGTAGACCCAACCAAAACTCCCTCAGCATCTATTCCAAGCGCTTTAGCAGCAGCTTCCGCCGTATCCCGGCAATAATCCAACCCCTTACGCCCCGTACACGCATTAGCAATCCCCGAATTCACAATAATTGCCTGGGATTTCACGCCACTGTGCACAATCTTCCCATCCCATTTCACCGGTGCAGCCTTCACCACATTTGTGGTAAATGTGCCGGCTGTCTTACAAGGCTTTTTACTATATATAAGAGCCATATCCGTCCTGTCCTGATATTTAATTCCCGCTGCCGCCGCTGCCGCCTCAAATCCCTTCGCCGAGGTAACTCCACCTTTAATCATCTGCATAACAATCTCCCTTTCTTGTACATAATCCCTATCTTTGACACTGTCCACGTACTCCTACTGTCCGTTAAATGCAGTGATATTTTCCGCATTCAGGACAAAATCATAATAATTCAAATCCAGTCTTTCGGTCCAGCCAATGGTATTCCAAAATGCATTGCCAATATCATTTTTTGTAAATGCAATCAGAGAAACCTTGCTGATGCCCTCCTGGCGCAAAGCCTCCATAGCCTTCACAACCATTGCCTTTCCAATGCCTTTCCTGCGGAACCCCTCATCGACACACACATGATACAAGCACCCTCTGCGTCCATCATGCCCACAGAGAATACTTCCCACAATCTGGCCGTCCTCTACCGCCACCACACTGGTAGTCGGGTTCCGCTTTAAAAACCGGGCAATTCCCTCCCTAGAATCATCCACACTGCGGATGCCAAACCCTTTGATCTTCATCCACAGACTATAAACCCCATCATAATCCTCAATCGTCATTATACGAATCATTATAAATCCTTTCACAGTTAAAAAAGGTACACCACTAAATGCAATTTAGGACGTATACTTTTTAATTTTACTACGTCCTATTCTATCATGGAAACATTGGTACCAGCTCTAAGCCTTCCGCTTCCGGAATCCCAAACAGTAAGTTCATATTTTGTACTGCCTGCCCAGCCGCGCCTTTCACCAGGTTATCCATTGCTCCCATCATGATAATACGCCCTGTACGGCTGTCTATTTTAAAGTTGATGTCTACATAGTTGCTTCCCTCCACCCATTTAGTTTCAGGACAGGTGTTTTCTTCTAATACTCTTACGAATTTTTCTTTGGAATAATACTTTTCATATATTGCCTTCACATCTGTATAAGATACGTCTTTCTTCAGCTGGGCGTACTCGGTTACGAGTATTCCGCGGTTCATGGGCACCAGGTGGGGAGTAAAATTCAGCATCACTGTTTCCCCTGCAGCATATCCCAATTGTTCCTCTATCTCTGGCGTATGTCTATGTGTGGCAACACTGTATGCTTTAATATTCTCGTTCACTTCGCAGAATAAATTGGAAACTTTGGCGCCCCTGCCGGCTCCCGATGTACCCGATTTTGCATCTACAATTAGGGAATTCATGTGGATCACTCCTTCTTTTGCCAGAGGATATGCAGTCAGTATTGAACATGTTGTATAGCAGCCTGGATTTGCTATGAGCCGTGCCTTTTTAATGTCCTCACGGTTTATCTCGCACAATCCGTATACGGCCTCCTCTATGAAATGGGGACTTTTATGCTGAAGTCCATACCATTTTTCATATGTAGCCACATCCTTCAGACGGAAATCTGCACTCAAATCCACAACTTTTGCTTTTGAGAGGATTTCTTCATTGATCAATGACGCGCACAATCCCTGCGGAGTGGCTGTAAATATCACGTCTACCTGCCCCGCCAGTTCTGCCATATTATCATCCATGCACACTGCGTCGACTATTTGAAACATATTCTGATATACGTCTGCATACTTTTGGTCTATATAACTCCGGGAACCATACCAGATTATCTCAGCCTCTTTATGTGCTGTCAGAATCCGCACCAATTCCCCCCCTGCATATCCGGTTGCCCCTATTATTCCAACTCTAACCATATTACAACTTCCTTTCTTAGCTTATAACTATTAATGATATACCACACTTTTACTGTTAAGTAAAGCGGCTGTTTTTATTCCAATATGGCGTTTGTGTTTTAAAAAAAATGAAAGCTATTGCATAATAATACACCTCAAATGCATATTATGCAATACTTATTTCCCATTTTATATCTAAAGGCACACCATAATACATACCTTATTAAATATTAGCAGTTCAAAAAGTATATCCTTACTGGACGCAGTCCACCCGTCCGAAGGACTTGTGTTATGGGGTGCCCTTTGGGCATACCTTGCTGGACGCTGTCCATTGGCACTGTAAGCATAAAGGGAACAAACAGGCCATATACCAATTCCCATGCTAAAAGCAGGTATATCAGATGACCCTCATTGGATTTTTCTGATATACCTGCTTTTCATACAACAGCGTCTATCTATTTACGTATCTGCCCATTTCCAAAAATCACATACTTCGTAGTCGTCAATGCTTCCAGACCCATAGGGCCCCTGGCATGGAGCTTCTGCGTGCTGATTCCGATTTCTGCCCCAAACCCAAACTCAAATCCATCTGTAAACCTGGTTGAAGCATTTACATATACTGCCGCCGCATCTATCTCGTCCAGGAAACCCATAGCATTTTCGTAGTTTTCTGTAATGATAGCTTCTGAATGTCCTGTGTTATACATATTAATATGCCCAACAGCATCCTCAAGAGAGCCGACTACTTTCACTGAAATCACTGCGTCCAGATACTCTTTAGACCAGTCATCTTCCTGTGCAGGTATTATATCCTCACTATATGCACAGGCAGTTTCATCCCCCCGTATCTCTACCTGGTGCATTTTAAGCCGGTTCACGATTGTTGGAATAAACAGACGGGCAACTCTCTCATGCACGACAAGAGATTCGCAGGCATTACATACGCCCATCCTCTGTGTCTTGGCATTTTCAATAATATCGGCAGCCATCCCCAAATCTGCAAATTCATCCACATAAATATGGCAGTTCCCGGTACCTGTCTCTATCACAGGTACCGTACTATTCTCAACCACATTCGCAATCAGACCGGCCCCGCCCCTAGGAATGAGCACATCAATATAATCATGGAGCCTCATCATCTCACCGGCAGCCTCTCGGCTCGTATCTTCCACGAGAAGAATCATATCCTGATTAACCTTTTCCTTGCGGAGTCCCTCTTTCACAGCATGGACAATTGCCTTATCTGAACAGATAGCATCACTGCCGCCCCTAAGGATCACTGCATTGCCTGTTTTAAAACAGAGTCCGAATGCATCAGATGTCACATTAGGCCTGGACTCATAGATGATTCCAACCACACCGAGGGGCACTCTTCTTTTGCCGATCCGAAGTCCATTAGGCCTTGTTTTCATAGATAAAATCTCCCCTACAGGATCCTCTAATCCCGCAATCTGCCTTAGGCCCTCTGCCATATCCTGCACCCTGCTGTCTGTAAGCCTGAGCCGGTCCACGAGGGAATCCTTCATCCCTGCCTGTACGGCTTCATCTACATCTTTTTGGTTCTCTTTAAGAATCTCCTCCGTCTCCAGGCACAACTCATCTGCCACAGTAAGCAAAACCCTATTTTTCTCACCGGCCCCAAGCCTGACGGCCTCCCGGGACGCGGCTTTGGCCCTGATACCCAATGTTTCCATGTAATTGCCCATAAACTCCTCCTATCCTATGCATGATTATTCCGTACTTCCCACGGCTTAAGTACTGTATATCCTGCCGCTGCGCCAGCCTTCAGATTTATAGAGCAGCAGACCTGGGAGGCATCTGGCTTTTCTGGCAGTTACTGAAAGGGTGAGAAAACACATCTGGATGGCCCACGGACTCCCTGGAGCACACTGCCTCTGCCTGCTCCGCCCTCTGCCCTTCTTTTCTTTGCTTTTTGGCCTGCCTGCGGTATTGTTCCCTTTTAGGAGCAAATTCATTCCCTGTCTCCTGCCTGCTGCCTGATAAAAATAAGGTACCTATTTTCTTTCCGGCCATAATATCATTGATGGTATAAATATTCGTGCCATTTGCAATCACCATATCCGCCCCTGCTTCTGTGGCAATCTTGGCCGCCTCAATCTTAGTTGCCATGCCTCCTGTCCCTAAATCTCCCGACGCTCCCTTTGCCATTTTCTCCAATCCTTTATCGATTTGAGCAACCGTATGGATAAACCGGGCATCCGGGTTACATTTCGGGTCATCTGTATACAACCCTTCAATATCCGACATAAGGATTAGTAAATCGGCATCCACCAGCCTTGCCACATAAGCCGCGAGAGTGTCGTTATCTCCGAAATTTCCATATGCCAGTTCATCTACCGAAATGGCATCATTTTCATTAACAATGGGTACCACATTCATCCGGAACAATTCATCAAAAGTCTGCCTCGCATTCTTCCTGCACTCCTGGCTTGTAATGGACTCTTTTGTCAGCAGCACCTGGGCAGTCAGCTGGCTGTATTCATTAAACAATTTCTCATAAATCATCATGAGCCTGCCCTGGCCTACAGCGGCACATGCCTGCCTGGCTGCCTCAGTATCAGGCTTCCCTTTCAGTCCCAGGACATTCCTTCCAATCCCCACGGCGCCTGAAGAGACAACAATGACCTCTTTGCCTTTATTCCTGAGATTAATCAGAATCCGTACAAATTTTTCCAGCTTATCTAAATTAATATTTCCGGTTTCGTCGTAAGTAATCGTTGTTGTCCCTACTTTTATAACAATTCTCTTTTTCGAACCTAGAATTTCCTTCCTGTCCATATTCTTTAACCTTCCTCTTTTTCTTTTATATGTGCTTCCTGGGACATTCTCTACAGATACCCATTTCCCCAACTTTTATGATAGAACACAAGGGCAATTTAACCCCTATTTCCATTATCATAAATCAAAAAGGACAGAAGCATACTGCTATACTTCTATCCTTTGTATTATATCCATACAAAATATCCAGCACAACGATATCCTCTCCACTGTCAATATTGATTTTTATACTATGCGCTTACCCCAAAGGGACACGGGACGCAGGGTACAAAAACAAGACTGTCAGCAAGGGGCAGAGTCTGATTAAATCTGTTCATGATATCAAGACTGTTATGTTTTGTTTTCATCGTTCTGGACTCCATTCATGTGGTATTTACTATTTCACTGTTTTGTCTTATTTTACTCACATTTCCTGGTTTGTCAAGGAATTTGCCGTATTTTTTCTACACCTTAAAACTAGAATTCAGTCTAAATGAACTGAGGTCTACTTGAGCAAACCCACTGTCTGGGCGTAATCAGAACAAAAGGTTCCTGTTTTATTAATTTTCACTTTTCTCATAGGATTTGCCACTCCAGTCCATACAGGACTTGGCTGTGTTCTTTACTTCACTCCGATATACATATGGATCTCCGCCTTGTCAGCTTCCTTTGTCTGGTACTCCTCAAAATCACAAACAAAAGTACGGGGAAGTTCCATCTTCCAGAGCTGCTCCCAGAATTCACCTACAGCTTCATGCAGTTCCCCTTTTACAATGAACTTTGCATATTTTCCAGCCGGAATCTTATACAACTGCACACCATCAGGAAGCGTCCCGCTTCCCTCCACCTCGCAGGCTACAGTAATGTCATAATCCCCTTTCTCCTTATTCTCATACCCGGAATAAATACCAAGGGCCTTGCATCCTTTTTTCCGCGGCAGACTTTCATAAATCTGTTCCCCATAGAATTTCCCCCAAAGCCCGCCAATCACCTGGGCCATGTCAGGGGAAAAATTATTTGTCCTGGCACGGATACCCGCCACTGTTTTTTCCTCCAGATAAACTAATTCGTATTCCATTTCTTCTCCTCCTTCAATCCTCTGTCCTAAAGGGCGCCCTATAGTTCAGGTTTATCTTCAAAGGAAGTCTATCACATATAACATGACATTAGTATGTCCTCATTATAAGATTATTGCAAATATTTTCAGCCGCATCCCCCCCTGCAAACTGAAATCAAACAAGTTTCTTTTTTAAATAATACCTGGTATGGCCTGGGGGACAGTCTTCTAACATGCCAAATATCTCATAGCCTTGCCGCAAATAAAAATCCTTTGCCTGAAAATCAAATGTATCTAAATGTATCAGAGAGCAGCCTTCTTTGATTGAAATTGCCTCGATTTCCTTTAATAATTGGGTGCCCATCCCCAGCTGTCTGCAGCTTCCATCCACCCACAATATATCCAGATAAACAATCTTCCAACAATACATCCTAGCCACGCAGCCTGCAATAATTTGGCCATTTTCATTTATTATTTTCCTGCTTATATCTATAAAATCTGCCTCTTGAGTTTTTGGCACCTGCTGAAAATTGTACTCCATCAGCTTATGCAATATAAAATTAACGTCATCGGCCACACAATCCGTTATTTGAAAATTCATGGTAATCCTCCACAGTCAAAATCCGAAACCAAACGAAGAAGGCTTAAGCTCCTTTTGCCCCCTCTTCCTATATTTCTGCCACATTAACTTTTGTACTTCCGGCCCATAGTCCATATCATTTCTCTGAGATCCTCCCTTAAGCATTCCGGTTCCACAAGCTCCGCCTGATCCCCAAAGCTTAGGAGCCACCCAAACAGACTCCCTTTGTCAGTAAAGCCACCCTTGAACAAAAGCTTCCCATCCTCCTGCCTGCAAAAACTTTCTATTCCATACTCCTCTATAAGCCGCCACTGCATACATGGGTCAAATAATACTTTCACGAAAATAGCAGCAGGAAAAATAACCTCCTCTGCCATCTTAAATTCTGGAACCTGCCTTGGCTTAAAAATCTCTCCCTGGTTTTTGAGCCCCTGCTGCCTGTTCAGCTTAAACATCCTGAACCCACGGCGCTTCAGGCAATATCCCCATACATACCAGGAGCTCCATCGAAAAACAAGCAGGTACGGTTCTATTGTCCGAAAACTTTCACCTGCAGGGGCATAATACTCAAAAGAGATCATTTCCTTATTTTCTATGGCAGATTGGATCAGCTCAATCTTAGGGGCAAGAGAGTTTCTGTGCCAGGAGGACAAATCAATGGCAATGTGCTGGTTAGACGGAAGAACACAAGAACCTCCCATGGTGAGTTTTTCCATCAACTGTTGGTACCGCTTGCTTCCTGCCACACTGTCCAGGCTTCTTAAACCGGCCAGTATGGCCTGCATATCCTGGGAGGTCAAAAGGGTATGCTCTATCTTGTATCCTCCCATTATCTCAATCCCGCCCCCAGCCCCCTGGATAGTAACCAGAGGTATGCCCGCTTTACAGAGCGACTCAATATCCCGGTTGATAGTCCTGCGGGACACCTCGAACTTTTCTGCCAGGTATGGGGCCGTAACCCTTTTCTTCTGGAGCAATATGGATAAAATACCTATCAACCGGTCTATTTTCATTTGCCCCCTCCCGTCAATTCCTTCCACATAATATCTCTTAAATACCCGCCATACTTTCTCTTAGTGGCCACAAGGGTATACCCCTGCCCTGTGATATTATTTCTGCTAAATCTATTATCCGGGTGCACTGTACACATCAGGTAACGGTAACCCATGTCCCTTAAATCCTTTTCTGCCATCTGCATCATTTTGTACTGAAGCTTTTTCCCCCGATATTCGGGGAGCACGGCAGCAGTATCCATATGAGCCACTTTCTGCAGTTGATCTTGCGCAATCCCTGCATCCACCCCTAAATTATCCTCAACATTTCCCGGCAGCACTACAAAAAGCACCCCTGCCATCTGTCCTTTCCCCTCATCGAAAGCCTGGTACAAAATCCCCCGGCCTGACTGCATACGCTCTCTTAACCATTCCTTTTCTTCAATTACAAACCATTCTTTTGTGTCTGTCTGCCTCCACACCTTTTCCATCAGTCTGGCTGCCTCGTCCAGGCTTTCAGCCGACGACCGCTCAATCCGTATCATTTCCTTACCTGCCCAATATTTTATTTCCGCCTGCCAAAGGCGGAGAGAAACCCAACCTTATTTCACACCTCTGTCCGGGGGGGACTCCCATGACATAAACAATTCCACTTCCCCCAGCTCTGTATCCATTTCCGCCTTGTCTATTTTAAACCCATGGGTAAGATAAAACTCCATTGCCCTATCGTTCTTTCTATATACATGGAGGCTGAGGCAGCGGGTTTGCTCCATGCAAAACTTTAAAAGCCTGCTGCCATAGCCTTGGCCGCGGCTGTCCTTTTCCACAAAAATCCCCGCCAAATACTGTCCCTGCAAACCAGCGAATCCAAGAATTCTTTCACTTTGTTCACATAGATATACTTCAGCGCCAAAAATCATTTCCCTTACATACTTTTCTTGCCCTTCCCAATAAGACGGATCAATAAAACTATGGGTTTCCTTATTGGCAATCATCCAAATTTCCATTACTCTATCTATATCTTTCTCCTCCATAGGGCGGATTTTAAGTTTAGGTTCCTTCTCCAATATCATAAGTACTCTTACCACTCCCATATATTATATTCTGCCTTATTTTGGTCCCGGGTCTCAGGCATTCCTGGGCAATACAGTTTAAAATATACCCTGAAACTACACAATCTGGACGCCCAGCAATTTTGTAATCTCCCCAGCCTGGAACATATTGATTTTCATGCCCTCCACTTCCCGGAAAGTATCAGACAACAAAATATTTTCTATATTGCTGTCTGAGAAATCCATCCCCTTAAGTTCAGTCCTAAAAAAATCAACCCCAGAAAAATCTGTTTTAGAAATCACTGTGTTCTTGAATTTAACTTCTGAAAAAAACGCATCCTTGAGTGAACAAGCCCCCAGGGTACTGCCCTCCCATGTGCTGCCGCCAAAATTGGACAGCTCAAGGCAGCATCCCGAAAATTCTGTCTCCTTAAATACTGCTTTCCCAAAAACAGCACCGCTGCCCTTGCAGCCTGAAACCCTGCTCTTTTTCCAATAACTTCCTGAAAAACAGCAGTTAGAAAAATCGCACCTATCCAGCAGGCACTGGTAAAAAGCTGCACCTTCAAAATCACATTCCAGAAATCTGCATTTCTCAAACCTCACCTGCATAAACTCTACTTTCTGCACATTTACACTTTTCAAGGTTTCTCCTGTAAACACACAGTCTCTTGCAGGTAATTCATCCATACAAGCCTGCTTTATCCTTTCTTCCAGCATACTGCATCCCCCCTTACTTTATTCCCTGACCTGCAGCGTCTCAATACTTGGTTTAGGACGTATGAAAATGTAAAAAGGCTACGTCCTAAATTGAAAATATATGCTAATGCAGTTCCTGATTCAGGTGATATCTGGCCTCTTCGGCAGTCTTTTTATCTGTATAAAGGGAATATGTTGTGTTATTGTTCTCGCTCTCCCCCAGACGGCCCAGTATATGAGCGTCCCGGCCAGCATGGCGTTTTATCCTGACATCGAAAGCTATTCCTTTATTAAGCAAGATTTCTTTTGCTTTTATATACTGTTCTATTTCCATCGTAATAAATACTTCCTGTCGGTTCCAGAATGTTAGTTCTGACGGCAGGCAGAATATAATCAAAAGTGCCAGCACCAGTACGGCCGTAGCTATATACAAGGGCATAAACCCCACTGCCCTTCCTGCCACAAATACGCTGGTGGGCCCGTCTGCGCCACCAATTATTGAAATAGTATTTTCTACTTTATGGGTCATCCGTATTGCCAGGAGACTCAGGACAATCCCAACTCCACTTAAAACGCTTAAGATCCATAATATGGCTTTCCTTGCCTTTTTCATCCATTCTGCTCCTTATAGCATATCCTAGCATACAAGCACCTATTTGCTATCTGTCCCCGCTAATGCTCTTTACTGCTTCCGGCCTTCCTATCTGGCAGCCTGATAGATACGGTACATATCCTCCTTGTCCAGCACTTTCACACACCCTATAGTCCTCTGTCCCTGGAAGCTACACTTATCAGCGAGCATTTTTATCTGGCCATCGTCAGGATGAATACCGAGTTCCTCCATGCATACTGGCATATGGATGGAGCGGAAATATTCTTCCAATGCCTGAATTCCTCTCATTCCATCTCCTATGATATCTCCAGTATTCTCCACATCCATAACGTGAAATCCAAACTGTGCAAAACGGTCAGGCCGGCCATCTAAAACATATCTGGCCCAGCTTCCCCATACTGCCGACAGGCCTGCTCCATGGGCCACGTCAAACATGCCCCCCAGCTCGTGCTCCAACTGGTGGGTTGCCCAGTCGCCGCCATCCGTCCCACAGCCTGTCAACCCGTTGTGGGAAAGGCTTCCGGCCCACATCACTTCTGCCCTGGCCTTATAATTTTTTGGATCCTTCAGCAAAATTAACGCATTCTTCATGACTGTACGCATCAGTTGCTCACTGATTCTGTCTGTCATCTCCATATTATCAGATTGGTTCAAATATCTCTCCAACGTATGCATGATAATATCCACACACCCGCTCATCGTCTGATATTCCGGAA
Organism: Luxibacter massiliensis; assembly: GCF_900604355.1. Taxonomy (NCBI): domain Bacteria; kingdom Bacillati; phylum Bacillota; class Clostridia; order Lachnospirales; family Lachnospiraceae; genus Luxibacter; species Luxibacter massiliensis. Next base: position 2,199,067 of record NZ_UWOE01000001.1, read on the forward strand.
GGGTCATAGTCAGCTCAGGATTCATGACTGCAAATCTGGGCCTGGACAAGTCACTGCTGTATCCTCTCTTGATTCCTCCGTCCTCATTGGTAATTACTGAAGATGCGCTCATTTCAGATCCAGCCGCCGCAATCGTCAAAACCACACCTATTGGCAGGCAGGCGCCAGCTTTCCTTTTTCTGCTATAAAAGTCCCATACATCCCCCTCGTTTAAGACTCCGTACCCGATTGCCTTGGCTGAATCAACGACACTTCCGCCCCCTACAGCCAGGATAAAATCAACAGATTCCCGCTTACACAACTCAATGCCTTCATATACAAGTGACAGATGGGGATTGGGTACAACCCCTCCCAGGGAAATCCAGTTCACACCTGCCTCATCCAGAGAATGGCATATCCTGCCCAGAAGTCCTGAGCGCTCTGCACTGCTGCTGCCATAATGTACAAGCACTTTTTTACATCCATATTCCTTAACTAACGCCCCTGTTCTTTCCTCTGTCCCTTTTCCAAATATCACTTTGGTCGGCGTATAATACTGAAAATTTTCCATCTTCCGGCTCCCCCTACTCATTTATAATATCTATATGGCACATCTTCATAGCTTCCAGCGCACGGCTATGACTCTTAGGTGTAACCCCGGCACAGCAGGAAGCATCGACTATTACTGGCACTTCCGGCAAATATGCTTTTAAAAGCATTGCATTAGAAATCACACAAATATCTGTACAAAGCCCTATAAGTGTGATGCTCTCTATAGGTTCTTTATGTCTGTGATATTCCTGCAGCTTTTCACTAAGATAAAGACTGCCAAATCCTGGTTTATTGACCGGCTCCTCAGTTAATAATCCGGCAATTTCATGGCGGATCTCCCACCCCCGTGTACCCTGTATGCAATGCATAACCGGAAGGTGGGCCCCCTCCTGGGTTTCCATATAATTGTCTGCATGAGTATCCCTGGTAGCCAGCACAAGACCGCCAAACTCTCTGATCCGCTCCACTACCCTGGGCACAATCTCCTGTGCTTCCTTAGTCCCCAATGCTCCGTCAATAAAATCATTTTGCATGTCAATCACTGCCAATACTTTCATAATCCGCCCTATCCTTTCTTTATATTTGTGTTTCCAAATACAATCTCACTTCTCTGTCTTTCTCTAAATCTCTAAATCCCTCTTCCTCTCCACTTCGCCAAATATCCGCCAGTCTCCTTAAAAACTTATACCCAAAGGGCACCCCATAACACATGTCCTTCGGACGGGGGGACTTCGTCCAATAAGGTAAACCCAACCCAGCAGGCTGCCAATATGCAAGAAGTATATATAATCCACAGCTTCCAAAATGTACATGAACTTATAAACTTAAATGCCTCTCAGTATTATAAAGTATACCATATCCTCTCTCCCTCCCGCAACTTATGCCCTGACCACTGGCCCACAATTTAAGCCGTAATACAGCAGCCATGGCAGTTACTCCCGGGAAAGGAATCATTAACCATCCCCCAAGATCTAGAAATGTCTATAATAAGCTGTTATAATCAAAAAAGAACCGTTGTTCTGTCCGTTTGTTTTTTACAGGCCAGACTCTAAACAACGGCTGCTCCCAGATAGTTTTTAGGTATATAAGGAGGAATTTTATGCAATACATCAGCCATTACCACTCCCCTTTGGGAGATATTCTTTTAGCCGCAGATACGATCGGACTGACAGGATTATGGTTTGAAGGACAAAAATATTTTGCCCTGCATTTAGATAAGAAACATGAGGAGAGAGAACTCCCTGTATTCGAACAGGCCAAATGCTGGCTCCAAACTTATTTTTCTGGAAAAGAGCCTGATTTTACAGTCCCCCTTCATTTTACAGGGACAGACTTCCAAAATCAGGTGTGGGAGATTCTCCGTTCCATTCCATACGGCAATACCATTACCTATGGCCAGGCCGCGAAACAGATAGCTGTAAAAAGAGGACTTCCCCATATGTCGGCCCAGGCAGTGGGCAGTGCCATCGGTCATAATCCTATGTCTGTCATTGTCCCCTGCCACCGGGTTGTGGGGACAAACGGCAGTTTGACAGGATATGCCGGTGGAATTGATAAAAAAATAAAATTGTTGGAATTAGAAAATGTGGATATGAAGAATTTTTTTATTCCAAGAAAAGGGACAGCCCTCTAAAAGCAGCTGATTCAAAAGACGCAAATCAGGCACAGAGATAAAAGCAGCCACGACTGCAGCTACAGATGCCGGATGAGGACAGTGAAGTACATAAAGCTTTGGGCCTCATCTCACATTTGAAGCATGCATGGTGGCTGTTTCTATGTCCCTCCCAATCAGTGCAGGCTTTTAATCTCTGGATAATATTCCAGCTCCGCTTTTCCGATAATTGCATCATAGTTTACATATTTTATTTCCCAATAGCGGGAGTCCCAAGAATCATTCCTGTTATCACCCATCATAAAATAACAGTCTGTGGGCACCCGGAAAGGCCCAAAATCTTCCGTTGCCGGTTCTTTAATATAACTCTCTTTGATCTTAGCTCCGTCAACATACACACTGCCATCTCTTCCTTCCACAGTTTCACCTGGCAGTGCAATAATCCGTTTTAAATACTCCTTATTATTTTTCTCCGGCGACTGGAATAAGACAATATCCCCTCTCTCTGGCCCATTTATAAGATATGCCTGCCGATTCACAAGAATCCAGCTCCCTGTCATGACAGTCTCTTCCATTGAGCCGGAGACAACCTGGGCATTGGCAACCAATGCTTTATTCAAAATAAATGTGACAGCCACAGCAATCATAATCACCTTCAGACATTCCATCAGTTCCCGGACAAACTTACTTTGGGGGAATCTCATTTTCTTCTTACTCATCTCATCAAATCCTCTGACAGCCTTTTTACATTTTCTTCCGTCGTAGCCCAGCTTGTACAAAAACGGACGGCACTGTGCAGATCATCAACCCTTTCCTGGTAAGAGAAATGATACTGTTCACTTAGACTTTTCAGTTTTCTGTCTGGCAGGATGGGAAATACCTGATTTGTTGTATTCTCCACCAGAAACGGGTATCCTGCTGCCTGACAGGCACGCCGTATCTCCCCGGCCAGGACATTTGCCCGTTTTCCCAGTTTGAAATATAACCCATTCTCAAACAGCGCTAAGAATTGTATGCCCAGAAGCCTGCCTTTTGCCAGCATGCCTCCTTTTTGTTTCATAATATACCGAAAATCCGTCTTCAGCTCATCATTGGAAATTACTACAGCCTCTCCAAACAGTGCCCCCACCTTTGTGCCACCTATATAGAATACATCACAAAGTTGGGAAAGAGCCGCTAAATCCAGGTCATTCCCCTCTGCTGTCAAACCATACCCCAGCCTGGCGCCGTCCAGAAATAAATACATTCCATATTTCCTGCAAACCAGGGACAACTCTTCTAGTTCTGCCCTATTGTAAATCGTCCCCAGCTCTGTGGGATTGGAAATATACACCATTTTAGGCTGTACTGTATGCTCAAAGCTGTCATCCGCCCTGTGTCCCTGGCAATATTGCTCTACCTGGCATGCCTTAATCTTCCCGTCCACAGAGGGAAGTACAAGCACTTTGTGCCCACATGCTTCGATGGCCCCTGTCTCATGTACATTAATATGCCCCGAGCAGGCGGCAAGTACACCTTGGTGAGGACGCAGGGCAGCCGCAACCACCGTCAGGTTTGTCTGTGTCCCTCCTGTCAGAAAATGGACCCCAAGCCTTTCATCCCCGCACAGCCTGCATATCATCTCCCTTGCCTCCCGGCAATACACATCGTCCCCGTACCCCTCCGTCTGCTCCATGTTGGTACTACATAACCTGGCCAAAACAGCCTCATGGGCACCTTCATTATAATCACAATTAAAATAAAGCATCGGTGATCTCCTTCTGTCTGTATTAATATTTTGATTATACTACCGAAATAGAAAGTTTTCCAATATTTTTGTAAAAGGGGACAGACCCTCCTGCAAAGGGGTCTGTCCCTTTTGCAGGAGGGTCTGTCCCTTTTGCAGGAGGGTCTGTCCCCTTTGCCCGCCATTTTCAGAATATTCTCTCTTCTCGACATGTATATTCACTGAATATGTTACACATTTTATGCATATTTATAAGTTTTCATGCATAAAATTAATTTCTTACCATTTTATATTGCATAAATATTAAATATGGTGTATAGTATGTCTTGACCTATTTAGAGTATACACTCAATGAGATTTCTTAAAATAACAGAATTTATCAGGAGGCAAATGAAATGAGTAAAGAAAAGGTTGTATTGGCATATTCCGGCGGACTCGACACAACTGCGATTATTCCCTGGCTGAAGGAGAATTTTGATTATGAAGTTATATGCTGCTGTATCGACTGTGGGCAGGGCGAGGAGCTGGATGGACTGGAAGAACGGGCAAAGCTGTCCGGCGCTTCTAAACTGTACATAGAGAATATCATAGATGAATTCTGTGATGACTATATTATGCCTTGTGTAAAGGCTGGCGCAGTTTATGAGAATAAATATCTTCTTGGCACTTCTATGGCACGCCCGGTAATTGCCAAGAAACTTGTTGAAATTGCCCGCAAGGAAGGGGCAACAGCTATCTGCCATGGTGCCACGGGAAAAGGCAATGACCAGATTCGTTTTGAGCTGGGCATCAAAGCACTTGCTCCGGATATTAAAATCATAGCTCCCTGGAGAATGACCGATGTATGGACTATGCAGTCCCGGGAGGATGAAATCGAATACTGCAGGCAGCATGGCATTGACCTTCCCTTTGATGCAAAACATAGCTACAGCCGTGACCGCAACCTGTGGCATATCAGCCATGAAGGATTGGAGCTGGAAGATCCTGCAAATGAGCCAAATTACGAGGATCTTCTTGTTCTGGGAGTTTCACCGGAAAAAGCGCCTAATGAGGGCGAGTACGTAACAATGACATTTGAGGCCGGTGTTCCGAAGAGCATCAATGGCGAAGAAATGAAGGTGTCTGAAATAATCACCAAGTTAAACGAGCTTGGAGGAAAACACGGAGTAGGAATCGTCGATATTGTAGAAAACCGTGTTGTAGGAATGAAATCCCGCGGTGTCTATGAAACTCCCGGGGGCACTATTTTGATGGAAGCACATGACCAGCTTGAAGAGCTTGTACTGGACCGTGCGGCCTATGAAGTCAAGAAAGATTTAGGAAATAAATTTGCCCAAATTGTCTATGAGGGAAAATGGTTTACGCCGCTGCGCGAAGCAATTCAGGCATTTGTAGATGTGACACAGCAGTATGTAACTGGTGAAGTAAAATTTAAGCTCTACAAGGGTAATATCATAAAGGCGGGAACAACTTCCCCCTATTCACTGTACAGTGAGTCTCTTGCAAGCTTCACCACTGGTGAGTTATATGACCACCATGATGCGGAAGGGTTTATTAATCTCTTTGGCCTGCCACTAAAAGTCCGTGCCATGAAAATGCAGGAACTTGAAAAATAGCAGACATCCAGTAAAAGCTATCTGCCTTTTTTGATCTGGTAAAATAGGAAGGTCCAATTCCTTAAGCAGGCAGTTTATAAGTAAACAATACTAAACTATGAATTATACCAGATGAATAGAAAAATGAAAAACTCTATGCCGCCACGAGATGGTGTGCATCCAGTTAAATAGACAATCAAAAAATAAGTTTTCGTGTTGCCCGGTTTAAATCGGGCAACATTTTTTAATCCCTGCAAAGAACAGCAGCTTTTCATGCTTATTAAACCATGAATGTCCACTCAGTTATACCCAAAGGGCACACCTTAATACATGTCCCTATGGGACGGGTGGACTTCGTCCAACTAGGTATACCCAAAGGGCACACCTTAATACATGTCCCTATGGGACGGGTGGACTTCGTCCAACTAGGTATACCCAAAGGGCACACCTTAACTCATGTCCTTCGGACGGGTGGACTCCGTCCAATAAGGTATACCCAGGCTAACTGCCTTCCCTCTCTCAATCATTTGTCAAATGAAACCTGTCCAGTAGGAAGAACAGCAGGCCCATCAGCATCCCCACAACACAGGCCAATACCATGCCGGAAAGCTGCACGCTTCCGAACTGTACAGAAATCCCTGAAAGTCCTGTCACAAAAATAACAGAGGTCATCGCCATATTCCTGGACCTGCCGTAATCTACCTGTGCCTCTACCAGTATCCGTATCCCTGATGCACCAATCATGCCGTAAAGCAGAAAAGAGATGCCGCCGATTACCGGTCCTGGGATTGTACTGATCAGTGTGGTTATTTTCCCTATAAATGACAGCAATACAGACAAGATGGCAGCGCCTCCGATGACATAGACACTATATACCTTTGTCACTGCCATGACACCAATATTCTCACCATATGTTGTCGTGGGAACCGAACCGATACAGCCTGAAATCATGGTTGAAAGGTTATCTCCCAGCAAAGAACGGTGCAGTCCCGGATCTTTTAGCAGATCCCTGCCCACCACTTTGCTGGTCACAATCTGGTGCCCAATATGTTCTGACGTAATAACTAGGAGGACAGGCAGAATGATGACAATTGCTTCCCATTTAAATTGGGGCAGTGAAAAATTTGGCATTGAAAACCATGCAGCCGCACCTACCTGGCTAAAATCCACAATCCCACAGATAAGTGCCGCCACATATCCCGCAATAATAGCAACCAATATAGGGATGACAGAAAGGAATTTCCGGAAAACAACTGAGCCTAAAACTGCAGTCAGCAATGTCACCAAAAATACAATTACATTTCCTGCATCAATCACCTCATCCTTTAAGCCTCCATTAGAAGCGGCAGTACCCGCCAGTTCCAAGCCTATCAGAGCAACAACTGGTCCCATGGCCGCAGGCGGTAAAACTACGTCAATCCATCCAGACCCGAATTTGTAAATGATAAATGCCAGTATACACCCACATAATCCTACTACGATAAAGCCGCCTAGGGCATAACTATACCCCCACTTACTTATCACAATCCCAGCAGGTGCCAGAAATGCAAAGCTGGAGCCAAGGTATGCCGGTGCTTTTCCCTTTGTAATTAGTATAAACAACAGGGTTCCTATGCCATTCATAAACAGTACAACAGCTGGGTTAATCCCAAAAACAGACGGTACCAGGACAGATGCGCCAAACATGGCAAACATATGCTGAATACTTAATGGAACCAGCAATTTAAATGGAACCTTTTCCTCTACCTGGATAATTTTCTGACTTTCCATAAAGTCCTCCTCTTCTCTCTTGTTCTTAAAATTCACTTTCATCATTGTACCACAAAGCAGTACAAGTTAATATTTATTTTTCTCATTTCCTCACGGCAGATTTCACAGCACTTCTTTTAGAATACGTCTTGCATTCCCCTCCATAACTTTGTCCAGCTGCCTCTCTGTAATGCCCTGCTTCCTCATTTCTTCCCAGACCATCCCTATATCCCCAACATGGCGGATCCATCCATCTCCCTCTTTATAGTCAAACCCATCAAAATCTGTCCCAATGGCCGGGGTTTCCTCCCCTGCCACTTTGATAATGTAGGCGGCGTGCCTGGCAATATCCTGAATCTTGGCTCCTTTCTCCGCCCGCAAAAAAGGCGGGTAAAAATTAAGTCCTGCCACACCCCCTTTATTTCCCAGGGATATCAGCATTTCATCTGATAGATTTCTTGGATGAGGGCATAATTCTCTTGCATTTGAATGGGATGCGCATATAGGCATATCACTGTATTGAATACAATCCCAGAACCCCCCGTCAGATAAATGGGAGACGTCTACGATGATTCCCAGCTGATTCATACATTTGACTGCCTGAATCCCCAAATCCGTCAATCCTTTCTGCATGTCTGACCTCTCACGGCTGTTCGGAAATCCCAGGCAGTTGGGGTAATTCCATGTCAGTGTGACTAGGCGTATACCCCGATTATAAAGCTGCTCTAATCTGCCTAAATTCCCATTTAAAATTCCTCCCTCCTCCACAGTTTTAACCGATGAAATAATTCCTTCCCTTTCATTATCTAAAATGTCTTCAAATGAAAGGATTGGTTTTAACTCTTCTGTCTGTTCTTTGTCAATCCGCGCTGCCATCGCCAGTACTTCTTCATATCCCCTGTCCCAAGCCTCTTTTGTAATCTCCCCCTTCCGTACTGCCGCTGCCGGTTTTGCTGATAAAGCCTGCACGTTGACAAAACAGGCAAAGAACTGAACCAATGTCCCGGCTTCTTTCATCCCTTTAATATCCACACACAAGCTGTTATCTCTAAGACTCTCTCCCGGCTTATTCATCAGCCTGCTGATGGTATCACAATGCATATCTATCAGATTTCCCATAATCCACACCTGTCCTTCCCTAATATATACCCTCCGGGTACCCCTTAACCCTTGCCCTGCAGGCAGATTCACAGCTATCGCTGTGAAACAATGTATACCCTCCGGGTACCCCTTAACCCTTGCCCTGTGGGCAGATTCACAGCTATCGCTGTGAAACAATGTATACCCTCCGGGTACCCCTTAACCCTTGCCCTGTGGGCAGATTCACAGCTATCGCTGTGAAACAATGTATACCCTCCGGGTACCCCTTAACCCTTGCCCTGCGGGCAGATTCACAGCTATCGCTGTGAAACAATGTATATTTTTCCATTTTTTGACATACCCTATAAACACCATGGCAGGCGGGGTTTTCTGCCTGCATTATCCTATGCTGAAAAAGGAGTGCTTATGAAACCTAAAATCGGAGTCGTAGTCTGCGGCCTTATTGACGACAGACAATTTGTAACCAACACCTATATCCAATCCGTACGGTATGCAGGAGGACTTCCAATGATCCTCCCTCTTATCCGTTCTGATTCTGCAATCCAGGAGTACACTTCTTTCTGCGATGGCTTTCTGTTTTGCGGCGGCAACGATATTACACCCCTTCTATTTGGGCAGGAACCTAGAAATGGGATCGGCAAAACCGATATAACTCTCGATTTATTCCAGATCCGCCTGATGAAGGCCGTCCTCTCCACCCAAAAACCAGTTTTTTCAATATGCCGGGGTATGCAGGTCTTTAACGTGGCCTGCGGAGGGTCTATTTACCAAGATATTTCCCTCCAGCCAGGCAAACCTTTAAACCACATGCAGCAATCCTACACCCGCTCTGAAGTCAGCCACAAAATTATCGTAGAACGTGGAACCCAGCTCAGACGCTATATCGGTTCCCACTTGGAGGTAAACAGCTTTCATCACCAGACAATAGGCGCCCTGGGGAAGAATTTGACTGCATGTGCACATGCCACGGATAAGACAATCGAAGCAATCGAAATCTCATCACACCCCTTTGCCATCGGTGTCCAGTGGCATCCTGAGTGTATGTACCGTACATCTGCAGAAATGCGTGAGCTTTTTTCCGAGTTTGTCCTCCATACTCGGCTGCGTCCGCCTAAATCACCTTAAAAATTGTATACAATATGCATTTCCATAATCGTCCATCAGTACTGCCCAGACACTGCCAATATTATATCTGTATATAGCCAAATAGAACCGATTAATTTTTACATTATGGAAATATAGATAATTTTCTCCAGCATTCAATTCGTCTCCTATTTTATTTTTTTTAACAGATATTTTTTCATTATAGGGACATAATAACTTTTGAAAATATTATTACTCAAAGGAGGCTCTATTATGTCTGATATTTCTATTCTGGATTTACAGAACTTACGCCACTTGATCGGCGGCTATGACACTACTCACTGCAAAATGACTGATTATGCATCCCAGGCAGAAGACCCTGAAATTAAGAAGCTCTTCCAGGATGCTGCTGATTCTGCAATGAAAAACAAACAGGATTTGATGAAATTCTTATAAGAGGTGACGAATATGAATGAAAAAACAATGGTATCTGATGCATTAGTCGGTGTAAACGGTGAACTTAAAATGTTTGGTGATATGATTCCCCAGACAGAAAACAAAGAATTAAAGCAATGCCTGAAGCAAATTCGCAATCAATGTGAAATGTCCCAGGAAAAGCTTTATCAGGTCGCAAGAGAAAAAAGCTATTATGTACCTGCTGCCAAAGCAACACAGCAGGAAATTGACCATGTAAAATCTATCCTGACACAGCCAAAAACTTTCTAAATTTAGTTATCTGAAGCCTACAATAGAAGATAGGACTGCCGCATAATTATATTGCTTACGGCAGTCCTATTTTCTATACCCAAAGGGCACACCCTAACATATGTCCCTTTGGGTATACCTTATTGAACATTAGCAGTTCAATAAGTATAAATTATTACATTACAACAACTTTATAAAAACAGCGTAAGCAGTGTTACCACTGTCTACGCTGTTTTTATACTATTATTTGAAATATTTACTCCAATATTACTCCATTTTAAAAATCTGTTATGATATTTCACGGTATTCTACGATACCTTTTTCTCGAAGTAAAATCCTTGTAATCGCTGATATTCAGCAAACTTTTCAATATTTCCAAACACTTTGTTCTGTTGTGAGAATTTCTCCCACTCTCTGCGGCAGTGCTGCCAACCTCAAGAGCAAGCTCTTTCGCTTGACGGGCATACGCCCTATAAATAACGCAAGCTGTGGAAACTTTTCTGCAAGCATAAGTTTCCACAGCTTTCCTCATTTGCACTGCCTATTTTTGCACAATATTTATGATCCGCCCCGGAACATAAATCTCTTTGACAACTGTCCCTGTAAGCTTGCTCTGTACTGCTGCACGCCCCGCAGCAATCGCTTCTTCTTTATTTGCATCTGCAGAAATAGTGACAACTGCCCTGGTCTTACCATTAATCTGTACAGCTACCTCAATCTCATCGTCCTTCATCTGGGCCTCGTCATATGTGGGCCACTGCGCCTTAAACACAGTTTCATTATGGCCCAGCTGCTCCCACATTTCTTCTGCAAAATGAGGAGCAAAGGGAGCCAGGAGCACGGCAATTGTCTCCAGTGTTTCTTTATCTATCCCGCCCTCCTTTTTGGCGGTCTCGATAAATTTATTATTGTATTCCATAAAACCAGAAATAACAGTGTTCAGGCTAAAGCTCTCCAAGCGGGAGGTGATATCTGCCACCAGCCTGTGGCGCAGCTTAATCATCTCTTTTGTGGCCTGAATCTCCTTCTCCCTGCTGTCCATAAGAAGGTTCCAGAGACGTTTCAGGAAACGGTTCACGCCGTCAATTCCCCGGTCGTCCCACTCTGCATCCAGCTCCGGGGGACCTACAAATAATTCATACATTCTCAGAGAATCACAGCCATAATCCCTGACCAGTTCATCAGGAGAGACCACATTCCCCTTTGACTTACTCATTTTAATGCCATTCTTCCCGGTAATCATTCCCTGATTGAACAGCTTGTGGAAAGGCTCATCAAAGTCTACCACCCCAATATCATAGAGGAACTTTGTATAAAAACGTGAGTACAGAAGATGCAGGACTGCATGTTCCACCCCGCCGATATACATATCCACAGGGAGCATCTCATCTGCTTTTTCTCTGGACACAAGCTCTGCAGTATTATGGTTATCTACATAGCGCAGAAAATACCAGGATGACCCTGCCCACTGAGGCATTGTATTTGTCTCACGTTTGGATGGCTTCCCACAGACAGGGCACTTACAGTTCACCCATTCCTCAATGCCAGCCAGCGGCGACTCCCCTGTTCCTGTAGGTTCATAAGAATCCACCTCGGGCAGGCGTAAAGGAAGTTCTTCCTCCGGCACCGGAACAGCGCCGCAGTCCGGGCAGTGCACAATCGGAATAGGCTCGCCCCAGTAGCGCTGGCGGGAGAATACCCAATCACGCAGCTTATAGTTGACTGTGGCATGTCCGATGCCTTTCTTCTCTATAATATGGGGAGCCTCTTTTTTAAGCACTGCCGACTCCATCCCATTCCATTCCCCAGAGTTAATCATAGTGCCGGCCGCCTCTGTATAGGCCTCCTCCATATGTTCAATCTCTTTTCCATCCTTGGCGATAACCTGAATAATAGGGATATCAAATTTCTTTGCAAACTCAAAATCCCTGTCATCATGGGCGGGCACACACATAATGGCCCCTGTGCCGTAATCCGCCAATACATAATCTGAAAGCCAGATTGGCGTCTTTGCCCCATTTAACGGGTTAATTGCATAGCTGCCTGTAAAGACGCCTGTTTTCTCTTTGTCCTGCATACGGTCTACGTTAGATTTCATGGAAGCGTCATAAATATATTTTTCTACGGCTTCCTTTGTCTCCTCCGTGGCCAGGCTAGCCGCCAGTCCATGCTCAGGAGCCAATACCATAAATGTTGCCCCGAACAGAGTATCCGGCCTTGTCGTATAGACAGTGATTTTCTCTTCTCTGCCGTCCACAGGGAAATCTACTTCTGCGCCGTAAGATTTACCGATCCAGTCAGACTGCATCTTTTTCACCTTCTCCGGCCAGTCCAGCTTATCCAGGTCATTCAGCAGGCGGTCCGCATACTTTGTAATGCGGAGCATCCACTGGCGCAAGTTCTTCTTTGTAACCTCGGTACCACAGCGCTCGCACTTTCCATTTACCACTTCCTCATTGGCCAGTCCAGTCTTGCAGGAAGGGCACCAGTTAATGGGGAACTCCTTCTCATAGGCCAGTCCCTCTTTGAACATCTTAACAAAAATCCACTGTGTCCATTTATAAAAATCCGGGTCAGTCGTATTAACTTCCATATCCCAGTCATACAGGGCGGCAATCTCGTGAATCTGGCGTTTAATATTTGCCACGTTCTCTGCCGTGGAGATAGCCGGATGCACGCCCATCTTGATAGCGTAATTTTCAGCCGGAAGCCCAAAAGCATCCCACCCCATAGGGTGCACAATATAATATCCGTTTAACAGCTTATACCGGCTCCACACATCAGAAATCACATACCCTCTCCAATGCCCCACATGCAGGCCGTTTCCCGAAGGATATGGGAACATGTCCAGGCAGTAATACTTCTGTTTTTTATTGCCCTGGCCATCAAGCTTAGGGTTCACCGGGTCTTTGGCCCATCTTTCCCGCCATTTCTTTTCAATGGCCTTATGGTTATACACGATCTTAGACATAATCAGTCCTCCTATTTTCACTATTAAAAGCCTTCTCATCTCACCAAGAGACGAAAAGGCTTTATTTTCCGTGGTACCACTCTTATTCATCCGGATGGCCGGATGCACTCATCGCTTCTGTAACGGGAAGTCCCGCTTCTGCCTACTGCTCTTTCAACAGAAGAACTCCGGGGCGAGTTGGGAGTTTACGCTGCTGCCTTGCACCATCCGGCAGCTCTCTGCCAGCGATAGCCTCTTACTATTCCCCATCTTCGTTTCTGCAATATTCCTAATTATTATAAGAAGAATGTTAAAATAAGTCAAGTAGTTTCTATAAATCATCCACCAAAGCGCTGCTTTTTGCATAGGCCGTACTTCTGGCCTCAAAAAAGTCCGTCTTTATCATGTTGGCATTTGAGAACTGGCTGACCCAGGACATACTCTCCGGCTCTCTATCATGGCCCTCATAAATAGGCTCAAACCCCAGGTTCATACACCGCAGGTTCCCCAGATACTGTATATAATCTGTGACCATATCTTTGTTAAGTCCCTGTACTTCATCGCCTATGGCATAATGCCCCCAGCTTATTTCCTGCTCGCACCCCTCCTTGAGCATAGCACGGTACATATCCACCTGCCGCTCTGTAAACAATTCAGGATTCTCTTTCTTTAACTCCAGCAGTATACTGCGGAACAGCCACAGGTGGGTATTCTCATCCCGGTTAATGTAGCGGATCTCCTGGACAGATCCAGGCATACGGTTATTCCTTCCCAAATTGTAGAAAAACATAAAACCACTGTAAAAGTAAATCCCCTCCAAAATATAGTTTGCTATCAGTGTCTGTACGAGTACTTCTGGGTCCTTCTTTCGCTGGAATTCATTATACAGGCTTCCGATAAACTCATTTCTGGCCAGAAGGTGCCTGTCCTCCTTCCACTGATACAAGACGTCGTTCCTCTCCTGGGGTTCGCAGATTGTATCCAGCATATAACTGTAGCTCTGGCTGTGCACTGCCTCCTGGAACGCCTGGATAGAAAGGCATAAATTCACTTCATTTGCCGTGATATATTCTCCGATATTCGGCAGGTTGGCCGTCTGTATGCTGTCTAGGAAAATCAGAAATGACAATATCTTATCATAGGCCCTTCTCTCAGCCTTTGGAAGTTTCCGATAGTCCTTGATATCTGTCCCCAGGTTTATCTCTTCTGGAATCCAAAAATTATTCATCGCCTGGCGGTACCAATCACTTACCCAGTCATATTTCATATTGTTAAAATCGTTCAGATTGGTGGTATTTCCCCCTATCATCCTGCGTTTGAGCACCTCTGTGTCCCCGTCGGGATTAAACAGCGGCTTTTTTACCAAATCTCCCATGCTTTGTCCTCCTCCCAATACTATGCGAAACAAACCCAGAGGCATGGGTGTCAGAATACCTCTGGGCGCAGGGCAATCTCCCTCCTGCCATGGCAAATACTTCTCCAAATGCCCTGCCCTTTTTAAGACGAACATACCTCACAGTCTTCTACTTCCAGGCTCTTTGAGCGGATATAATATATGGTTTTGACCCCCTCCTCCCAGGCGAGAAGATATAAATCCAGCACTTTCCTGAAGGTATATTCATTTGTAATATATAAATTCATACTCTGGGCCTGGTCAATATGCCTCTGCCGTACTCCACATGCCCGCACAGACCAGGCCTGGTCAATATAATGGGCATTTTTATAGTACCAGAAGGTTTCCTGGGAAAGCTCCGGCGCCACTCTTGGCATCAGGCCATTTTTCTTTTCCTCCAGAAAATACCGGTTCATGACAGGATCCAAACCCGCTGTAGTTCCAGCTATGATGCTGGTGCTGCTGGTTGGCGCCACAGCCAGCAAATATCCGTTCCTCAGTCCGTATTTTGCGATCTGGCCCCTAAGGCTGTCCCATCTTCCCCCTGTCAGTCCCCGCTTGTCAAAGTAAATGCCGCTCTGCCACTCGCTGCCCTCAAAGTAAGAATAGCTTCCTTTCTCTTTTGCCGTCCTTACACTGGCTTTTATAGCCGCATAGTGTATATCCCCAAACACCTTTTCTGCAAAAGCAAGGTGTTCTTCACTCTCCCATTTGATTTTATGTTTTGCCAGCATGTGGTGGTAGCCACTCACCCCCAGTCCGATAGGGCGGTATTTTTGGTTGTTGATTTGCGCGTATGGCACTGGGAAGAAATTAAGGTCAATCACATTGTCAAGGGCACGCACCGCACTTTCTGTAATTTCCTGCAGCTCCCCTTCATCCTCCAGGTTCATGTTTCCTAGGGAAAGGCTGGCTAAATTACACACCACAAATTCTCCAGGCTTTGTCACAGTCACAACCACTGTCTCTCCGTCGATTTCTTGTACCTGCTGCTGTACCTGTTCAATTTCACTCATATTTTGGGCAATTTCTGTACATAAATTACTGCAGTAGATCATGCCTCTGTGGCTGTTAGGGTTAGCACGGTTTACTGCATCCCTGTTAAAGGTAAAGGGGGTCCCTGTCTCAACTGCGCTTTTAATAATTAAGCGAATAATATCTTTAATCGGTATGACTCTTTTTAAAATCCTGTTATCCTGGACACAGTCCTTATATTTCTGCTCCCATTCCTCCCCAAAACAGTCCTCCAGCGCATATCCTTTGACTGTCAATATCTCATGGGGGCACATCATATACCAGTCACCATCGATATTTTCCTTAGCCTGCTTCCAAAAATAATCAGGATAACAGATTGCCGGGAATACATCATGTGCTTTCATCCTGTCGTCCCCGTTATTGGTCCGCAGATTTAGAAATTCCGGCAGATCCCGGTGCCACACATCCAGATAGACCGCCACAGCGCCCTGCCGCATCCCAAGCTGGTCTACTGCCACAGCCGTATCATTGGCCAGCCGTATCCAGCGGATCACGCCTCCTGCCGCCCCTTCAAAGCCTCGGATGGCGCTGCCGCTGGCCCTTACTTTTCCAAAATACATCCCCATGCCCCCGCCAAATTTGCTGACCTTAGCAAAGTTATCGATGCTTCTGTAAATGCCGTCCAGGCTGTCAGGCACGGTATCGATAAAGCAGGAGGAAAGCTGGTGATAGGGTTTCCTTGCATTTGAGAGAGTTGGCGTGGCCATAGTCACTTTCTTTAGGCTCAGCATATCATAAAACCGCCTCACCCACTGGCTGCGGTTGGCCGTCTCCTTCATGGCAAGATGCATGGCAATCCCAAGAAACATTTCCTGGGGAGACTCCATAACGTCCCCCTGGCGGGTCCTGATGATATAACGTTCTATCAGGAGAGAAAGCCCTGAATATGTGAATAATTTGTCTCTCTCAGGCTGCAGCCAGCCTGCAAACAAATCCGCCTCTTCCTTTGTATAGTACTTCAAAATATAAGTCCCATACAGGCCTTCCTGGGACAAATATTCCAGCTTATCGCCAAAGCCAGCCAGATTTCTTTGTTCCATATTCCTTTTAAGCCGCCTTTCAAATTGTACCATCAAAAGCCTGGCCGCGATCATCTCCCATCTGGGAGCCTCCTGGGTTGTCAGCTCCACTGCCGCCTTTATCAGCATGGCCAGCTTTTCACTCTCACTTAAGTCCGTCTTCTCAAATGCCCTGAATTTTTTATATAGATGTTCCAGGCTGTACTCTTCCTCCTCAAACTCCTTCTGCACCTCATGCAGTACCTTTTCCAGGGAAGGCATATGAGAGAATTTTTCCGCCAGCTTCTGCCGTTCCCTGCGGCGCCTTGCCCTGTCTTCCCGGTACAAGATAAAGCTCTTCAGCTCTTTATAATAATTCTCCTCCATCAGGGTCTGCTCCACCAGATCCTGAATCTCCTCCACAGATATCTGCTGCCTGTCCGGTATCTGTTCCTGAATTTTCCTTTCTACCCGGATCAGAAGCCGCCCTGCCTCTTCCTCGTCCAATTCATTTCCCACGCTTGTAAAGGCCAGGCTCACTGCCCTTTTTATTTTGCCGGGACAGTAACCCTCCTGTGTCCCGTTTCTTTTACTAATCTGCATAACCTCTCTCCAATACCATTTATTGATGCTGCCATCAATATTAACACAAGATATAGTTATATTCAATCTTATTTTTTCTGTAAAATATTTGATTACACGGACAAGCCGGGAGAACCTTTTAATCCCCCCCCGCAAGCCAGGCCGCTGCATAGGAAAAGGATTCTCCCCAGTCCAAACCCCGGGGAGAATCCCTGTCTATACCCGCACTGCAGATAAAACCGTATATAATTTATCTGTCCCAGGGTACCCCTTCATCCACACTCCCAGGTATAGTTTGTATACTCCTATCCCAGGGCCACATCCAATATCATCATCAGCGTAAAACCTATAGCTACCCCCACTGTGCTTATATTCGTGTGGGGTTCTGCCTGGGCCTCTGGTATCAGCTCCTCCACCACCACATAAATCATGGCGCCTGCCGCAAAAGCAAGTAAATAGGGAAGGATAGGCACTACAAATGTGGTTAAAAGGATAGTCAGGACCGCCGCCACAGGCTCCACCACGCCAGATAGTGTCCCATATAAAAAGGATCTCCCTTTAGATACCCCCTCGCCCCTAAGAGGCATAGAAATAATTGCCCCCTCCGGAAAATTCTGGATGGCAATGCCAATGGACAATGCAAAAGCGCCTGCCAGTGATATCATGGTATTCCCTGCTGCCAATCCGGCGAAAGTTACACCCACCGCCATACCCTCCGGTATATTATGCAGTGTAACCGCCAGCACAAGCATGGTAGTCTTTTTTAGATTGGATTTTACCCCTTCCGGTTCCTGCCCATTCAGGTGCATATGTGGCGTCACTGTATCTAACAGAAGTAAAAACCCCATGCCAAGCAAAAAACCAGCCGCTGCAGGCAGCCATGCCGCATGTCCGTTCTCCTCAGCCATCTCAATGGCTGGGATTAAAAGCGACCATACAGAAGCAGCCATCATGACGCCTGATGCAAACCCCAAAAGAGCTTTCTGCAGTTTTTCATTCATTTTCCCCCGCATGAAGAACACCATGCCCGATCCAAGGGTTGTTCCTGCAAACGGGATGAATATCCCAATCAGCATATTTTGATTCATGTTCTTTCCCCCATATACTTTACAGGGGTGCCCCGTTATATGTCCGGTGCATCCCTGTATATGTATGATTTATACTTACTAAACAACCTGCTCCGGTTACAGTCTGCTGCGCCCGGGCAGTTATGTCCATGAATCTATCTTATGCTTGAATGCTCATATTTGTCAACAAAATTTATGTAAGCTCTGCCAGCTCCTTTCCTGCTGCCCTGCATTCTTTGCAGGCATCATCGTCCGGGGCCTCATTGGCAATAATTCCCTCCTCACGGGTCAATACTGCACCAGCCTCCTTCATCCGCTGCGCCCAGTCCCGCATCCACTCTCCATCGCCCCATCCATAGGATCCAAAAAGTAAAACATGTTTTCCTGCAGCAAGTGGGAGCAGCGCTTCTACGAGAGGCTCCATCTCTGTCTCCTCCAATTGTTCAGCCCCCATAGACGGGCATCCAAGGGCAAAAACATTTTCCTGTGCCAGGCTGGCTGCATCCGCCGCACTGGCTTCCAAAAGCCTTGCCTTGCCCCCGCCCTCTTCAATCCCTTTAGCAACCTCCTGCGCCATTGCCTCCGTATTTCCTGTTCCACTCCAATATACTACTGATATATCCATTCTGATACCTCCTGATTCCGAGCAATGTCCTGTATGCTCTTGCCTGTTAGAAACTCATTGACCGCCCATACCCTGGCCTGGTCAAATTCATTGAAAATCAATCTCGCCCTGGCTGGATTACTGTATACTTTCCAATAACCCAGCAATAAATATCCATGTCCTGCATTTTCAATAAACCCTCTTACATCCTCTATGGGATATCCCAGAAAAATGCCGATTTCATGAGGGAATTCCTGGTTCTTCGCGGAACGCGCAAGTATACGTACAGATAAGAGATCCAGCATTTCTTCCAGTTTCATCTGCGAATAGCCGAATGTACTGATAAAGCTTCGGATCCCAACCCTGTTCAGATACTGGGCAAGCACCTCCCTGCGGTAAAATAAAACCAGGCATTTGCCGTCTGTTTCAGACAGTTTTTTGAAAGAGATGCCGGTTCCTTTCAGAACAGATGCTAACCCGTCATACATAGCGCTGCTGACAGTGATCCCACATGATACTTTCAGGCCTTTCAGAAAATGTGCACATTGAAGCACAATCTGAAATCTTAATTTCAATCCCATATCCTCATGTTTGAAAAAGTAAGACAATACTTCTGCAGGCATAACACCCTCCTTAAATGATTATGATTCTCAATTTATTCAATCTTATCATACACGTATTTAATATTCAATCTTATCAAATGATAATTATTCTCATTTATAATTTTGTGCAATTTATATGCTTTTTTAGTTGTTACTGATAACTCTTTAGTGTATAATGAACTTAAGTATTTGAGCATTGAGCAGCCTCAAAAAATATACATAAAGGAGAGATTCGCCATGGTAAATTTAGTAACAGGCCCAAAAGGCAGCGGAAAAACACAGCAAATGATTGAACTTGCAAACGAGAAGGTGAAAACTTCCAATGGAAACGTAGTGTTAGTTAAAAAGAGTCATCGCGATACATACAGCGTAGATTTTAATATTCGTGCAATCTGTATGGCAGATTACAAAGATATTACAACTCTCGAAGAGTTTATTGGTTTTATATATGGCATGGTTGCCGGCAACCATGACATTGAAACAATTTTTATTGACGGAGTACTTAAGCAGGCTGATATTACCCTGGACAGTCTCCCTGATTTCCTCGAAAAGCTGAATAAGATTTCCAAAGAAAATAATATTGAATTCTACATCAGCGTCAGTGCTGAAAAGAAAGATATACCGAATATAGATTCTCCGGACTATACCGTTCTTAATTAGGTTTCGGCCAGCCAGTACAGCGTGCCAGGCTCCGGCTTGGCAGCGTCATGGATTGGATATCCCGGCGGGACGGGTGTGGATTTATCTGTTTGCCCCGCTGTTTTGCTAAAGATAAGAGGGTGCATGGGACGGCATTAGCTGCCCCATGCACCCTCTTATTTTTAGCAGTTTTTAATTTTTCATTCCTTCTTTTCAGATACACTCTGGATAAAATCCACATCTCTTATTCTTCTGCCTGCTCCTCTGTCCCTTCTACGGCAGCAGCAGGTTTATCTGAACCCTTTCCGTTTAAAGACAGGACAGTATTTGTCTCATCCCCTCTTTTGAATTCAACTGTCACCTCTTCTCCCACTTCACATTTAATAATGTCTATAAACTCTACGACAGATACATCAAATATATCATCAGAGCCTTCCAGCATAATATAATAATGGGAGTTGCCGTCAATAACTCCTTGTGCAATTTTAGTTATCTTAGCCGTAATTGTCTCTACCTCGCGGGTATCCTTTTCCACCTCCTTGATGCCGTTTTCATACATCAGGTTGGTGTAAGCCTCCTCACACGCACTCACCGTGTCCCCGATGGCCACAATCTGATATTTCTGGACGTTCACCATTGCGTACTTCTTCACCAGGCCGGCATCATCTTTCAGAGCTATGAAGTACGTAGGCTCGCCTGATATATTCAGGAGAAGAGGGAACGTAGCTTTATATTTCAGATTCTGTACCTGCCCCTCGGCGGAGGACATAGCCGACTCTTCAGTAGCTCCCTCTACTCCATAAAATTTTGTCTCCATGGTCCTCTGATTCATAAGGACAAAGCCTACATTAGACTGATCCCCGCTGACTGAAGTCACGCCAGTATATACCCATACATCGTCATCAATAGCAAGGTAATTGTATCCGCTTGTTGTGCGCAGGCAGTCTTTTTGCCCCAGGACACTATTAAAATACCCATGCTTTAAAGTTCCATAATAATCATATAGCTGAACCAGAAGATCCGCCGAATATGCCCGGTCAATCCATTCTGGGGCGTCTTCTATCTTATAATCCACAGTCTCGCCTGTAACCGCATTACATAACACGACACGGCCCACAGTTGTACCGCCAAACAGGCCAATATTAAATTTTTTGACAGGGCATATCCAATAAGGCACGCCATTGTCATCAATCTCAAAACTTAAATCGTTAAAAATATACGTAGGGTATTTAAACCGCAGATGCCGGTAAATATTCCTGTTAAAATGGTCGCTTGTAGTATATTTCATGCCTTCATCCAGCTTCACAAGCTCCGTATTCTGATTCGCCATATCTATCTTGATATAGGCAGGGATGCCTTCCTTCTGGTTAGTCAGCCACTTTATTAAACTGGCATACTTCAGAGGGGAAACCCGCACAGGCTGATCCTGGTAGTTAATTTGGCTGTACAGCTCATCCACCTCAAACTGGGAAACCATATCCACCATACTGCCCATCTTCCTGTTTCCTAGGATAGCTGCTGAATCCCTGTCAAGGAGAGGAATCTGGTCAAAAGACAGCTCCTCAATGTCTTTCGCAAATTCTCCATCCTTTACGTCCAAAAGCTGCTGGTATTTTTTCGCATTTACGATGGGGGATGAAAGAAGCGTCCCTACAAGGTACACCGCAACCACCAAAAACAAAACGCCCAATATAGCTTTCAGTCCTTTAGATTCCTTCAGCTCATAGCGGTTTAAACGCTTCCGCCGTACATATACCGCGGCTACAAGTACAATTACGATAATCAGAAACACCCAGAAATCAGAAGAGTGTATATTGATTGCAGGCAGTGCCGCATAATAGTAGACTGCTGCCGCAAGGATAACCCCCAGAATAGCCAGCAGCCTGATTTTTCCTTTTTTCATTCTCTTTCCATCACCTTTCTTGTTCTGTTGACAGCTGCTTAAACCCTACCTTGCCCCTGCCATTTACACTCCCCTGCCAAACTTTTATATAGATCATAAAAGCCGCCCCTATATATCCCGCCTAAAATTTTCTGCGCCATAAATCTGGTGACAGAAGAAGCAGGTACGGGAAAATCTCCAGCCTACCCACAAGCATATCCAGGCAAAAAACAATCTTCGCCAACGCCGAAAACTCATAAAAATTTTCTACCGGCCCTGCCAGTGAAATACCCGGCCCTACATTATTCAATGTTGTCAGCACGGCGCTGAAGGAAGTTGCAAAGTCAAAGTTATCGATAGAGACTAGCAAAACAGAACCCATTAAAATCAGAATGTAGCAAATAAAGTAAATATATACATTATGCACTGTATCTCTGTTTATTTTTTTCCCGTTTATTTTTACTACAGTCACAGATTTGGGGTGGAGCATATGTTTAATCTCCTGCCTTACACTCTTTAACAATATCAAAAGACGGGAGACTTTGATGCCGCCCCCGGTAGACCCGGCACATGCGCCCACCACCATCAGAGACAGCAGGACTGTCTTTGACAGCTCAGGCCATAAATTATAGTCTGCTGTATAAAATCCTGTGGTCGTGATAACAGACCCTACCTGGAAGGAGGCATAGCGGAATGCATGGACAATATTCTCATACATCCCCAGCACATTTATACTTATGACTGCGACAGAAACCAGGATAATCCCCAGATAGACATGCATCTCCTCATTCTTAAGGGCAGCCTTCCAATTCTTCATTCGGATTAAAAA
Organism: Luxibacter massiliensis; assembly: GCF_900604355.1. Classification (NCBI taxonomy): domain Bacteria; kingdom Bacillati; phylum Bacillota; class Clostridia; order Lachnospirales; family Lachnospiraceae; genus Luxibacter; species Luxibacter massiliensis. Next base: position 2,221,750 of record NZ_UWOE01000001.1, read on the forward strand.
ATAAAGATTAAAATTTATGCCAAACAAAATCATAAAAACGGTAATTACCCCATCTATGTATGCACTGTCATAGAAGCTGACGCTGGCATTCCTGTTTGAAAACCCGCCGGTTCCCGCCGTACTAAATGAGTGGATCAGTGCATCATAAAAATCCATCCCGCCAAAAAGCAGAAATACAACCTCCACTGCCGTCAGCACAAAGTACATAGAATAGAGTATCCTGGCAGTCCGCCTTGCTTTTGGGACAAGTTTGTCAGCCTCAGGCCCGGGAACCTCAGCACGCATCAGATGCATAGAATTATCATCATCCAGCGATGTCAGCATCATGACAAAGACGAGAACCCCCATCCCTCCTATCCAGTGCGTCAGGCACCTCCAGAACTGCATTCCCCGGGGCAGGGCCTCAATATCTACAAGTATGGTGGATCCAGTTGTCGTAAACCCTGAGACAGTCTCAAAAAAGGCATCCAGGTAATCTGGTATGGTCCCTGAAATAAAAAAGGGCATTGCCCCAAAAAGGGACCACAAAATCCAGGCCGAACCGACGATTACCAGGCCTTCCTTCCCGTAAATCCTTTTGTTTTCCGGCGCCTTCCTCCCGAACAAAAGGAATATAAGACAAAGGACGGCGCTGACTATCAAAAAAGTAACCCCGCTTTTTTCTTTATATATAAATGCAACCAGCGCTGGAATCAAAAGAAGCGCACTCTCTACTCCCAGCATTTTCCCGATAATAAAAACTGTCATTCTATAATTCATTTGTACATACCTACAATAGTATATCCTGAATATCCTGGATTTGTTTCTCCATAGTAATGATAATGACATTATCACCTACCCGGATACAGTCATTACCGTTAGGTATAATAATTTTGCGCTTTCTTGCAATACATGCAATCAAATTATTGGCCTTAAGGGATAAGTCCTTCAATGGAATATTTGTGTAACTAGTCTCGGATTTTACGATAAACTCCAACGCCTCGACCCTGCCATCTATGAGCTGGTACATGGTCTCTACATTGGCGCTTCCCTGGGAGTTTTTGCGGGCCCTCACATAGCTTAAAATAGCATCTGCTGTAGCGGTCTTTGCCGAAACTATGCTGTCAATGCCAAAATCTTCAATCATCCTGGCCCTCCGGTCCTCGTTCACTTTCACAATTACTTTAGAAACCCCCTGGCTTTTGGCAAAGAGAGCCATAATAATATTCTCTTCATCCATCCCTGTCAGGGCAATCAAGGCGTCCGCTTCTTCCGCCCCCTCCTCTATAAGCAGATCATGGTCTGAGGCATCCCCATTAATAATTGTAGCCTTTGGAAGAAGTTCGCAAAGATTCTCACATTTACTCTCCAGCTTTTCTATAATTTTAACCTGCATCCCTATATTGCACAACTGCATGGCAAGATAAAAACTCACCCTGCCGCCTCCGCAGATCATGACTCTTTTGATTTTCTGTTTTTTCTTGCCGATGAGCTTAAAAAACAACTCCACCTCCCTGTGGGAAGCTGCAACATGGAGGCGGTCTCCTATTTGCATAATAAATTCTCCATCAGGGATAATCACATCCTCCCCCCGCTCTACCGCACATACAAGGAGCTTAATCTGGAATCTATTATACATATCGGCCAGGGACATACCGCTGAGCCTGCTCTGCTCCGTCAGGGGAAATTCAATCAGCTCCACTCTCCCTTTGACAAATGTTTCTATCTTACTCGCATCGGGGAACAACAAAAGCCGGGTAATCTCGCCTGCCACAGCCAGCTCTGGATTTACCGCCATGCTTAAGTGAAGGTCCTCCTTCAAAATATCGATCTGCTGGTAATAAATCGGGTTCCTTACCCTGGCAATGGTATGCTTGGCCCCCAGCCTTCTTGCAATCAGGCAGCTTAGCATATTGCATTCGTCCGTAGAAGTACATGCAATCACTAAGTCTGCGTGGGGAACATCCGCTTCCTTCTGGACTTCCACACTCCCTCCGTCACCAGTCACACAAAAAATATCCAGCCTGTCAATGGCCTCCCGCAGCTTACTCTCATTGCTGTCGATCATTACAATGTCGTAATTTTCTGCCGAAAGCTGCTTAGCCAGCTTATAGCCAACCTTCCCATCTCCAATAATAACTATTTTCATCTGCCTGCCCTCAACCTAATATTCTGTCCATTTAACAGATACTCTCCAATAATCCCAGCTATAGCCAGGCTGCTAAACGGCCTGCCGGGATACATCCTGCATCAGCATCCTGCCTCCCGGCAGCAGAGCAATTATAGCACTTTCAACACTAATATACAATCGTTTTCCTTATTTCTTTAGCTAAAGGGCTCCTTGGCCCATAATGAAACAGGGCCGGGAATCTGTCTCCCGGCCCAAAAACCACACTCACACTTTATTCTTCTGCAGCCCTGGCGGCAATCTCCTTCTCCTGTACATCAGCCGGGGCCTGCTCATATCTTGCAAATTCATAGGCATATGTGCCTCTGCCTCCTGTCATGGACCGAAGTACAGTACAGTAGCCAAACAACCCCGTCATGGGAATGTCAGCCTCTATCACCTGCTTGCCTCCTTGTATCGGGTTCATGCCAAGCACACGTCCCCTCCTCTTATTCAAATCTCCCATGACATCCCCAGTATATTCATCGGGAACTGTCACTTTCAAGGAAGCAATTGGCTCTAAAAGCACAGGCCCGGCTTCCATGAAGCCTTTCTTAAATGCCTGGACAGTAGCTGTCTTAAATGCCATCTCCGAAGAATCAACCGGGTGATAGGATCCATCATAAAGAATGGCTTTCACGCCTACAACCGGATATCCTGCGAGAGGGCCCTTGACCACAGAATCCTGCAATCCTTTCTCCACAGCCGGGAAATAATTCTTGGGGACAGCTCCTCCCACTACAACCTCCTCAAATACAAAAGGTGTCTCCAGATCCCCGGATGGTTCAAATTTCATTTTTACATGGCCATACTGCCCGTGGCCGCCTGACTGCTTCTTATACTTTGTATCCACATCTGATTTCTTCCGTATTGTCTCTCTGAAAGCAACTTTAGGCATCTCAAGGGCCACTTCTACCTTATACCTGGCTGCCAGTTTGCTCACTGTAATTTCCAGATGCTGGTCCCCCATGCCGTACAGCAGTGACTGGCGGTTCTCGCTGTCGTTTACAGCCTTTAAGGTCACATCCTCAGCCATCATCTTGGCAAGGGCCTGGGATACTTTGTCCTCATCCCCTTTATTCTTCACCTGATACTTCATATATGTATATGGTACAGAATAATCTGTCCTGGCAAAAGATACCTGGGTTCCCTTGGTGGACAGTGTATCCCCCGTCCGCGTCCCCGACAGCTTCGCTATGGCCCCAATATCACCGGCAAACAATTCGGAAACCTCTGTCGGCTTATTGCCGCACATGGTATATATCTTGCCCGGCTTCTCCTCAGAGTCTGTGTCTGCATTATAGAGAATATCCTCCCCTTTAAGAACCCCTGAGCACACCTTGACAAAGGAGTATTTCCCGATAAAGGGATCTACCATTGTCTTAAATACATAGGCTGTCTTTGCTTTGGAGAAATCATAATTGGCCTCAAAAATATCGTTTGTTGTACGGTTAATGCCTGCGCAGCCCCTCCTGTCAGGACTGGGGAAAAACCTTACAATATCAGACAGCAGGTTCGCCACGCCCTGGGCCTGGATATTAGATCCCATGGCCACAGGGACAATATCACCGTCCATAACCTCGGTACGCATAGCTGCACGGATCTCCTCCACGGAGAATTCTTCCCCTGCAAAATATCTCTCCATAAACTCGTCGCTTGTCTCAGCAACAGCCTCCATAAGTGAGTCTCTCAAGATTTCCAGGTTCGGCTTACAGTAATCTGGGATCTCGCACTCTTCCCTCTTCCCTATATCTGTGTACCGCCTCCCCGCGTTCTTAATTACATTAATATATCCTACCAGCTTTTCGTTCTCACGTATGGGCTGGAAATGGGGGGCAATCTTCTTGCCGTATTTTTCTGTCAGATCCTCCACAACCTGACGGAAACTGGCGTCATCAACGTCCATCTCTGTCACATACACCATACGGGGCAGATTGTATTTATCACACAATTCCCACGCCTTCTCAGTCCCCACCTGTACGCCTGCTTTTCCTGAGACAACAATCACTGCAGCATCTGCCGCGCTCACTGCCTCTTCCACTTCGCCTACGAAGTCAAAATAGCCTGGCGTATCCAGAATATTAATCTTGGCCTTCTCCCACTCAATAGGAATCAGGGAGGTGCTGATAGAGAATCCGCGCTTCTGCTCTTCTTTATCAAAATCGCTGACCGTATTGGAATCTGAAACCTTACCCATCCGGTTTGCTGCCCCTGATACATACAGCATCGCCTCTGCAAGGCTCGTCTTGCCACTTCCGCCGTGGCCAAGCAATACTACGTTTCTAATCTCGTCTGTTCTGTAAACCTTCATGTGCTGCCTCCTTGTATGTCGTTGTTATATGCATGGTAAAAGCCATCTCTCCCCAGGCACATACTATGTGTATATTGTACTAAAAAACGAGAGACATTACAACTCTTTTATTAATTATTAACAAATACGTTGTGACCCGAATTTACTTTTATCCCGGTCAGTGGTAAACTATTTTTATATTTTACATACGCATTTTATTTGGGAGGACTTGATTGACTATGGCTAAAAAAATTGGCTTCATCGGCCTGGGACTGATTGGCGGCTCCATCGCCAAGGCCATCCGGCAGTATTACCCGGACTATGAACTACTTGCATTCGACAAAAACAGAGAAACACTGGCGCTGGCCGTCCAGGAGGGCACGATACATACGGCCTGTTCTTCTATTGACGACCATTTTGGAGACTTAAATTTTATTTTTCTCAGCGCCCCTGTCTCCTATAACACGGCATATCTCTCCCAGATAAAGGAGTATATCCGCCCTGACTGTATATTGACAGATGTGGGAAGTGTAAAGACATCTATCCACGAGGAGGTTTCACGCCTGGGCCTGGAAGCCAATTTTATCGGCGGGCATCCCATGGCTGGTTCTGAAAAAAGTGGTTTTGTAAATTCAAAAGCAATTCTAATTGAAAATGCTTACTACATTTTGACTCCTGCCTCTAAAGTCTCCCCTGAAAAAATACAGGAATATAAGGAATTTGTTGAATCCTTAAAGGCTATCCCCGTCATACTTGACTACCAGCAGCATGATTATATCACCGGAACTATCAGCCACCTGCCGCACATTATCGCATCAAGCCTGGTAAATTTTGTACATGACACAGATACCAAGGACGAGCTTATGAAAAACCTGGCTGCCGGAGGTTTTAAGGATATTACCAGAATCGCCTCCTCCTCCCCCGTCATGTGGCAGCAGATATGCCTGAAAAACAAGAAAAATATATCTCAAATACTAGGAGCCTATATCCAAGTGTTAAATCAGGCAAAACAAGCTGTCGACAATGGGGAAGAGCAAAAGCTGTACTCCATGTTCGAGGCTTCCAGGGATTACCGCAATTCCATACCCGGAAGTTCCGCAGGCCCCATCAAAAAGAGCTTTGCCGTTTACTGCGATATTATCGACGAGGCCGGGGGAATTGCAACAATTGCGACAATACTTGCCAGCAACCTGATCAGCATAAAAAATATTGGGATTGTACACAACCGGGAATTTGAAGAGGGGGTGCTTCGCATTGAATTCTATGACGAAGATTCCTCTCTGAAAGCCGCAGAACTATTAAGGAAATATAGATATACAGTATATGAAATATAATTCGCTGATGGGTTTCCCCACAACGATTAGGATGCCAAATGTGCTTTTGACATCCAATCCCACAACTAAAGAAAGGATTTATATATATGGAATTAACCAATATTACTGGATTGAGGGGTGAAATTTCAGTCCCCGGAGACAAATCCATATCACATCGCTGTGTCATGTTTGGTTCCATCGCCAAAGGAACCACCGAGATCCAGCATTTTCTGCACGGGGCGGACTGTCTGGCTACAATTGGGTGTTTTCGCAGGATGGGCATTGAAATTTCCTGCAGTGCCGGTACAGTCACAGTATATGGAAAAGGACTGCATGGACTGACAGCGCCAGAGGAGATTTTAGATGTGGGAAACAGCGGTACCACGACCCGGCTGATGGCCGGGATTTTGGCAGGCCAATCCTTTGACTCCAAATTGTCTGGGGATGAATCCCTCAATTCCCGCCCTATGAGCAGGATTATGGAACCCCTTAGCAAAATGGGCGCAAATATATCCAGCATCCTGCGCAACAATTGTGCGCCTCTCTATATTACAAAAGGAACTCTCAGCGGTATTCACTATGAGTCCCCCGTAGCCTCAGCCCAGGTAAAGTCCTGTATTCTTCTTGCAGGACTTTATGCGGAGGGCAGAACTTCTGTCACAGAACCGTCGCTCTCCAGAAATCATACTGAACTAATGCTCAGAGAATTCGGCGCTGATATTTGTTCCACCCATGAGCTGGACACGACCAGGGCCACTGCTTCTATCCAGCCATGCAAGGAGCTGTACGGCCAGAAAATAACAGTGCCGGGGGACATCTCCTCAGCAGCCTATTTTATTGCTGCCGGCCTTCTGGTCCCCGATTCTGAAATCTTAGTTAAAAATACTGGCATCAACCCTACCCGGGCAGGGATTTTAAAGGTCTGTGAGGATATGGGCGGGGACATAACCCTCCTCAATGAACGTACCCAGGGCGGCGAGAAAATCGCAGATATCCTGGTGCGCACGAGCAGCCTCCACGGCATCACCATTGACGGGGATATTATTCCCACACTGATTGATGAAATACCGATCATCGCCATTATGGCGGCAGCAGCGGAAGGAACTACTATTATCAGGGACGCCAAAGAACTAAAGGTCAAGGAAACAGACAGGATAGAAACCGTCACTGACAATTTAAAAGCCATGGGCTGCTGTGCCACACCTACTCCCGACGGGATGATTATCGAGGGGGGAAGGCCCCTCCACGGCGCTTACATACACACTCTGCTTGACCATAGGATTGCCATGGCTTTTAGCATTGCCGCACTGATTGCTGACGGCAACACAAAAATCCTGGACAGCCATTGTGTAGATGTATCCTATCCAGGGTTTTATGAGGCTTTCGAGAGTTTACTTTAACTTTGCTATTGCCAGTATACCTTGTTGGACGAAGTCCACCTGTCCCTTCGGGACATGTATTAAGGGGTGCCCTTGGGGTATACCTTGTTGGACGGAGTCCACCTGTCCCTTCGGGACATGTATTAAGGGGTGCCCTTGGGGTATACCTTGTTGGACGAAGTCCACCTGTCCCTTCGGGACATGTGTTAGGGGGTGCCCTTGGGGTATACCTTGTTGGACGGAGTCCACCCGTCCCTTCGGGACATGTGTTAGGGGGTGCCCTTGGGGTATACCTTGTTGGACGGAGTCCACCTGTCCCTTCGGGACATAAGTCTTCTGGCAATCTCGTATTTTATTATTTTTTAAAATTTAGTTGTATGTCCATGTAGGTAGGTAAGGGCTGTGGTTATCTCCGGTGTTCATAGACTAAGTCCGTCATGCCATTATAGCTATATGTTGAGATCAATGTTAATGGGATCTCCCTCCCATGAGAGGTGAAAAGCGGGATGCCTTCTCCTAAAATAGTTGGAATGACTGTAATACAATATCTGTCAATACAGCCGCCTTCTATAAGCTGGTTAATAATATCGGATCCTCCGCAAACCCAAATATCTCCCCCAGGCTCTTCCTTCAGCTGTTTGACCAGTTCTGCCGGATCTTTATCTGTGAATTGTACCTCCCCCGCCTCTTTCTGCCTGTCATGCGTAAACACAAAACATTCTTTGCCTGGGTAGACCCATTCCTTTGGAGAAAGCTCGGTCACAATCTGATGATATGTCTTAAATCCCATGACAATTGTATGGACAGAATTAAAAAAGCTGCCATAGCTGCCAGGATTATCTTTGTCGCTTCCATCCCCTGAAAGCCAGCCTACTTTCCCATTTTTATCAGCAATATAGCCATCTAAACTCATACCCGCATACAGAATAACTTTTCTCATCTCTTCTCCTTGTTTCCTCTTGTTATAAATACGGCCTCCAGGCAGTATGCATAATAGAAGCCACACCTGGCAGTGTCCTTTACTGCAGTTCCTCCAAAAGTTCTCTTACGGTTTTTCCAGACACCGGATGGCGTTTATATGGGGCAATCTCATGGAGGGGTTTAAGCACGAAATCCCTCTTGTGCATTTCTACATGGGGGATGCATAATTGATCCTTTTCTATTACTGCATTGTCATAAAAAATAATATCTAAATCCAGAGTCCTTGGGCCCCAGTGGATCACCCTCTCCCGCCCCGCCTCCAGCTCAATTCTGTGCAATTCTTCTAAAAGCTCCTCCGGCTCCAGCAATGTCCTGAGCTCCAAACAGCCATTTAAAAAATCCTCCTGATCCGTCATCCCATAGGGCGGAGTCACAAGCCAGGAGGATTTCTTCTCCACATGGCAGTTTTTAATTTTCTCCAGGGCTGAAACTGCACCATCCAGATACCCCCGCTTATCCCCTATATTGGATCCAAGGGCAATATAGGCTGTATGCCACTGCCTTTCTATCCTGACTGAAACATACTCCAACGGAATGCCAACAGGGGCCCAAGGTTTTTTCACCTCCAGGTCGATTTTGCTAAGCCTTGGAGTATGCTGCAGAAGCGCCTCTGCCAGTCCCTCTGCCACAGTCTCAATTAGCTTGAAAGTATTCTCTTTCATAAAATTATCAATAAACTGGCTCACCTCTCCATAATGTATGGAGGCCGCCAAATCATCTGCCCTGCCTGCTTTGCGTGTCTCTGTGTAAAGTACGGCTGAAACCAAAAACTTTTGTCCCAGCCTGTTTTCTTCTGGAAGTACACCGTGGTTTGCAAATACTTCCAAATTTTCTATTTTTATTCTGTCCACTTTTCCTACACCTCATGCTCCCTTAAAATAGCCTCTGTCATTTTTATAGCTCTTAAGTTTGCCTTGACATCATGCACACGGACAAAAGAACACCCTCCCAGAATTCCAAATACGGTTGTCACAAGTGTGCCTTCCTCCCTTTCATGGGCGGGCAGATCCAGTGTCAGCCCTATGACAGATTTTCTGGATGTGCCGAGAAGAATTGGGTAGTCCAGGCTCTTCAGACGGTTTAGTTCCTTAATAATTTCCAGGTTCATTTCCACAGTCTTGCCAAAACCCACGCCTGGGTCCAGCATAATCCTATCCCGATGAATCCCCGCCTTTTCGGCAATTTGGACACTCTCCTGCAGATCCATTAGCACATCTGGCACAAAATGAGTATAGTCCGCCCTTTCCCTGTTGTGCATCAGGCAGCACGCCGCACCGTGGTCCGCAATTACTCCCGCCATATTCTTATCATATTTGAGCCCCCAAATATCATTCACCAAATCCGCACCAGCCTGGAGGGCCTCTCTGGCCACGCCGCTTTTATATGTATCTATGGATACAGGCATGTCAAAATTCTCTTTCAGTTTCCTTATAACCGGGACGACTCTTTCTATTTCTTCCTCATCTGTGATCTGCCTATGTCCCGGGCGGGTGGACTCTCCGCCAACGTCAATAATATCCGCCCCTTCCTCACACATCTTTTGGGCATGCTGTAAAGCCTTATCGAGACAATTATACTGTCCCCCATCTGAAAAAGAATCCGGTGTCACATTCAGGATTCCCATGATATATATATGATGTTCTGTGTCAAACTCTTTACCGCCTATTTTCATCTGCATCACCCTTTCACAATTTAATTTCCATGTTCTTCTTATCCCTGCTCCAATTGCACGCAGATTCCCCTTCACATATATAGCATGCTCTGGATAATTTATCACTTTCATAAAGGATTGAACCCAAAAGAGAAACCCCGTCGCCGGGCCTTCTATGCTCACCTACCGCCTGCAGGATCCTGCAGGTTTCATCCTCAGAAAACACGGCTAAATCCTTTAAAATCTGCTTGGCAATTTCTTTTCCCCCAATCTCATGAGGTATTCCATCTCTGTACTGCCCGAATTTCCCAATATCGTGCAAAAGTGCCGCCGTATAAATAACCTCTTTTTCAATGCCCAGCTTTCTCTCTAGGTTCAAAATATATGCAATTCTGGCCACATCCAGAAGATGCGGCATCTGATGCCGGCAAAATTCCCTTTTTTGCTCCGCCTCCTCTAAAAGGCCGTAATTTTCTCTGTAAAGAGGATGGTTCCTGACTGCCTCCAGTCTGGGCATACCCTCCACCTGCCTGTACATCCTTACGTCCATCAGATCCCCCCACTCCTCAAATTTTATTTTCTGCCGTGACGCCCTCATATAGATAGTGCCCGGCCAGTCACAGCTGGCCAGCCCCAGGCACCTTTTTATGCGAATGGGCGTCTCTACCGCAGCATCTGGAAAAAGAGATTTACCAGCTCCTGCTCCTCCTCAAACACCCCCCGTTTTACTAAGGTCACTGTCCTGCTGCCCGGCTTCTTAATGCCCCGCATTGTCATGCACATATGTTCTGCCTCTAACATGACAAGCACGCCTTTTGGCCCCAGGTTCTCCATAAGGGCGTCTGCAATCTGCCCGGTCAGTTGTTCCTGGATCTGCAGCCTTTTGGCAAACACCTCCACTGTCCGGGCCAGTTTACTTAACCCCACAACCCTCCCGTCCGGTATATAAGCTATATGTGCCTTCCCGTAAAAGGGCAGCAGATGATGCTCACAGGTGGAATAAAAAGTAATGCCCTTTTCCACCACCATCTCATTATTATCCGCATGAAATGTTTTTTTCAGATGCTGGGCTGCATCTTCCCACATGCCGCCGTATATTTCCTCATACATCCTGGCAATACGGCTGGGCGTCTGGCTGAGTCCCTCTCTCTTGGGATCCTCCCCAATCCCCTCCAGCAGAAGTTCTACTGCCTGTTTTATTTTCTCCTGATCTACCATTGTTTTCCCCCCATACGTTTAACCAGATTTCTTACCTGGCCCAGATAAGACAGAGAGCCGAAAGCTAATACGGTGCCTTCTGCCCCTGCCTCCCTCCATGCCGATTTTACCGCCCCGGGGATATCCGCTGCCGCCTCTGTCCGGGGACAGTACATATCCGCCGCTTTCTTCAGCTCCTCCCCAGGCAGGCTGCGCTGTCTATCCGGCAGGTCTACGGTAAAAATCTTCTCTGCCATAGGCCCCATGGTCTGTAAAATCTTATGATATTCTTTATCCCGGAATACCCCCATGATCAAAATCAATTTCCTTCCTGGCAGGCAGGCCTCCACTGTCTCCTTAAGCCTTTCTGCAGCCCCTTCGTTGTGGGCTCCGTCCACAAAAAACAATGGATTTTGGCTGACACATTCGAACCGGCCAGGCCATCTTGTCTCTGCAAACCCTTCCCGGACTGCTTCCCCAGAGACAGTATATCCCAGGCCCCTCAATGACTCCAATACCTCCAGGGCCAGACACGCATTTTCCACCTGATGTATGCCGGCCAGGTTCAGCCTGAGATTCCTGTAATCTCCATAGCTTATATTCTGCCCACTCCAGCTAACGTCAGTGACCTCTGCCCTGTCGGGAAACGCAGTAATCAACTGGCTTTTTACTTGGGCGGCCTTTTCTTTTAATACCTCCATGACCTCCGGCTCCTGCCTGGCTGTCACAGTGATGCAGCCATATTTAATAATACCGGCCTTATTTCTTGCTATTTCTTCCAGCGTACCGCCCAGGAACCCCATATGGTCACGGCTGATAGAAGTAAAGACTGCAGCCTGTGTGTTCTTTACAATGTTGGTAGCATCCAACGTTCCTCCAAGGCCTGTCTCCAGTACCACAATGTGGCATTTCTTTTTTTTGAAATACAAAAAAGCTATTGCCGTTTCCGCCTCAAACACAGTGGGACTTGTCTCCCCCTTAGCTTCCATGCGGGCAATAGCTTTTTGAACCAACCCTGCTGATTCCGCGAACTCCTCTTCAGATATCCACTCTCCGTCTATCTGAATCCGCTCCAAATAGGAAACCACTGTCGGTGAAACATATCTGCCGGTCCTGTACCCTGCCTTGCTTAAAATAGTCGAAATATACGCAAGCACAGAGCCTTTTCCATTCGTTCCTGCAATATGTATGAACTTTAAGTCATCCTGGGGATCCCCAAGTTCACGCAACAGACCTCGAATCGTATCCAAGCCAAGTACACTTCCGTATTTCGACACTTCGTCCAAATATACCCTTGCTTCTTTATAGGTCACGTTTCTCGTTTCCTTTCTCTTATTTATAAATGGCGATATGCCACTGTTGTCAATAATAGCACTAAAATCCCTTTCCTACAAGTGAAAATAGGAGTGAAACAAAAAACGCCAGCCAGCCTGGCATACTTATATCCCTGCTGGTTGGCGCTTCTGCCCTTCTACTTAAATCCTCGATCTACTGAGCCAGGCTTTCATCCCTTGTATGCAGCAGCTCATGTTCTTTCCCTTTCAGGATACCGTCATAAACTGTTGTAATAATCGGATTCTCATTCGGAAGCTTAATCTGTGCAAGGCTGTCAATCTTATAAATGCCTTCCAGCCTGGCCTTTTTCGTCCTGGGGCCAATGGGCACTGGCTGCCCGCCGCCGGCAATGCAGCCCCTCTTGCATGCCATGACTTCCACAAAATCATAGTATGCTTCCCCAGATTCTATCTTCTCAAGCACCTCTGCCGCGCACTGCAGGCCATTTACTACCGCTATTTTAACTTCACGGTCGCCCAGTTTGACAGACGCCTCTTTAATGCCGTCCACACCGCGCACTCCTGTAAAACTGATGGCCTCTAAATCTTCGGCGCGGTTGCTGTTCACAAGGCGCCGCAGAACTGCCTCTGTTACTCCGCCTGTTACTCCGAAAATGGCCCCTGCCCCAGACGCAATGCCAAAAGGCATATCCAAAGCTTCTGGTTTCACCTGGGCCAGGTCAATTCCCGCCTCCTGGATCATTCGTGTAATCTCTGTGGTAGTCAGCACGTAATCAACGTTCTGTTCCCCCTTATTAAACTGATCGGGCCTTCTAATCTCTGCCTTTTTCGCCGTACAGGGCATGATCGAAATCACCACTGTCTTTCTTGGCTCTGACTGCCCTTTCATACGTGCTTCTTCCTTGATAAGCGCCCCGAACATTGCCTGAGGGGAACGGCAGGTTGAAAGATGCTTCTGATACTGGGGATATTTATTCTCACAGAATTTGACCCATGCCGGACAGCAGGAAGTAAACAGAGGAAGATGTTCCCCTGCCTGAAGCCGGTGCAAAAACTCCTCCGCCTCTTCCATCACAGTAAGGTCTGCGCCGAAATTGGTGTCATACACCTCGTCAAACCCGATGCGGCGCAAAGCTGCGACAAGGCGGCCCAATGTATTCTCCCCCTTTTTAATACCAAACTTATCTCCCACTGCCACACGCACTGCAGGGGCGATCTGGGCCACAACCCTGATATTTTTGTCCGCAAGGACCTTCCATACATGCTCAACATCCTGCTTGATTGTGATGGCGCCGGTAGGACATACTGCGCGGCACTGCCCGCACCCTACACAGTCTGTATGTGCCAGATCTTTATTAAATGCTGTAGTCACCTGCATTTTAGACCCCCGGAAAGCAAAATCCAATACCCCCAGTCCCTGTATCTCATCACAGGTACGCACACAATCACCGCAGAGAATACACTTATTTGGATCCCGGATTACACAATCTGATGTGGCATCCTGGGGAAGCTGCTTTTTGTTATTCTCAAAACGGACATTGGTAATGCCAAGCTGCCTTGACAGCTTCTGCAGAGTACAGACTCCGTTTTTCCCACAGGTCGTACAATCCCTGCAATGGGAGGCTAGAAGCAGTTCAATAATCATTCTCCTGTGGTGCTGCAGCCTGGGTGTATTGGTGTAGATCACCATGCCGTCCCTTGGGATCTCTGAGCAGGATGCAAAGATTCTTCCTCTGTCATCCTCAACTACGCACATACGGCAGGCCCCATATGTAGAAAGCTCAGAATGATAACAGAATGTAGGAAGGTCAATTCCAGATTTACGTATGATAGAAAGAACATTTTTCTCATTTGTAAAAGCCACTCTTCTATTGTTAATTGTTATAAAACCCATGCTCTTTTCCTCCTACCCTTCTATATGTATTGCGCCGAAAGCACATGCACTCTCACAGGCGCCGCACTTAATACATTTTTCATTGTCAATCACATATGGTTCCTTTATCCTTCCGCTGATAGCGCCTACGGGACAGTTCCTTGCACATTTAGAACATCCCTTGCACCGTTCCTCACTGATAATAAATCTCCGAAGTGCAGTACATGTGTGGGAAGTACATTTCTTCTCAACAACATGCTCCAAATATTCCTCACGGAACAGTTTCAAAGTACTCATGACCGGCAGCGCCGCGCTTTTCCCCAGGCCGCAGAGTGCAGTCTCCGTGATCGTGGTGGCAAGTTCCTCCAGCAGGTCCAAATCCTCTGGTTTTCCATTTCCCGCCACGATCCTTTCCAGAATCTCCAGCATCCTTTTTGTACCTTCCCGGCAGGGAACACATTTTCCGCAGCTCTCGTTCTGTGTAAAATTCATGAAGAAGCGGGCCACCTCGACCATACAGGTACGGCTGTCCATGACTACCAGTCCGCCTGAGCCTATCATTGCCCCCATCTTTTTTAAAGAATCAAAATCCAGCTCTACGTCCAGATGAGGGGTTATCAGGCATCCTCCTGAAGGCCCTCCTATCTGTACAGCCTTAAACTCTCCGTCTCCTTTAATGCCTCCCCCAATATCGTAGATGACCTCTCTTAAGGTAGTCCCCATAGGAACTTCAATCAATCCCGTATGTTTCACGCTTCCGGTCAGGGCGAAAGCCTTTGTCCCGGGACTGTTCTCTGGCCCAATACTCTTAAACCACTGGGCCCCCTCCTGGATAATCATAGGCACATTGGCAAAGGTTTCCACGTTATTGAGGACTGTCGGCTTGGCGAACAGCCCCTGCTCTACTGTCCTTGGAGGCTTCACCCTGGGCATCCCCCGGTTTCCTTCGATGGAGGCTGTCAGGGCGCTTCCTTCCCCACATACGAAAGCGCCCGCCCCTCTGTTAATGTGCAGCCGGAAGGAAAAACCTGTCCCTAAGATATTATCGCCTAAAAGTCCGCAGCTCTCGGCCTGTTCAATGGCCAGCTTCAGCCTGCTGATTGCCAGAGGATACTCTGCGCGCACATAGACATACCCCTCCTGTGCGCCTACAGCGTAGGCGGCAATCATCATGCCTTCAATCATCTTATGGGGGTCGCCCTCCATGATGCTTCTATCCATGAATGCCCCCGGGTCACCTTCATCCCCATTACAGACTACAAAGCGCACCTTCTCCGGCTGCCTTGCCACCTGGGACCATTTATAACCTGTCTGGAAGCCGCCGCCCCCACGCCCCCGCAGGTTAGATTCTGTAATCTCCTGTATAACCTCCTGGGGTTTCATTTCGAACAAAACCTTTTCCAAGGCACAATAGCCGCCTGTGGATATGTATTCCTGAATGTGCTCAGCATCAATATGGCCGCAGTTTTTCAAGACATTTCTTGTCTGCTTCTTATAAAAAGGAATGTCCTCCTGCTTCTGGTATTCTACTCCATCCTGTTTAAAAAGCAGGTGCCGGATAGGCTCCCCCTTTTCTATTGTCCTGTGGAAAATCTCGTCACAGTCCTCTGGCTGTACTTTTGTATACAAAATACCATGGGGTTCGATCCTCATCAGGGGGCCCATCTCACAGAAACCATGGCATCCACTTTTCTTAACTCCGATTGCGCCGTCACCGTGGGCGATCTCAGGCCCAAAATGAACCTCCACATCTGGATTCTCTTTTGCCAGCTCACACATTCTGTCAAATATAGCTCCTGATCCTCCTGCCAGGCATCCGGTTCCCGCACAAATCAGCACTCTGCATTTACTGCTCTCCATCTGTATCTTTGAAGCCTTGCGGACCTGCCCCAGATCCTCTCTGTTTTTAATTCTTTCCATTTTCTAAGCTCCTCTCAATTCGTGAATCAATTCTGCCGCCGCATCTGGGGTCATTGCCGGGTATACTTTATCATTTACTGTCAGGACCGGCGCAAGTCCGCAGGCGCCGAGGCAGGAGACGGTTTCCAGCGTAAAGAGCATATCATCCGTTGTAGCTTTGTCCTTTGAGAGTCCCAGCTCACTGTAAAGCCTTTCCAGGATGGGAATAGATTTGCGCACATGACAGGCTGTCCCGTCACATACTTTTATGATATATTTTCCTTTTGGCTCAAAAGAAAAATTCTCATAAAAAGTCGCTACACTGTAGGCCTTGGCTTCATTGATTCCCAGCTTACTGGCAACATAGCTTAGAAGCTCTGGCGGAAGGTAGCGGTATTCAGTCTGAATATCCTGGATAATAGGGATAAGGGATGCCTGTTCGTCACCGTGTGATGCTATGATCTCGTCAGCCTTATCATAATAGGTCTGTTCTAACATGGGATACCTCCTTTAAAATATACTCTCTTTATCAACTGAGCATATGTATTATATAGTTAAAATTTTATCAATTAAGCACTATTATATGTTAAATTCCACTAATAATCAATATGAAATCGAAAAAAATAATAGGGAAATATGACAGGCGCCCGCCGTATCTAAGATTCAATTTATGGCAAAATTCTGTATCTCCAATGTATACCTGGATTTAGAATTCATGGCCTGTGCCGTTGGGCTATTTCAGAAATCCCCCTCGCCAATTCTATCCCGAGCCTTTCCATCTCAGCAAGACGCCTCATGCCGCTGATGGAATCTTCCGCTGTCAGGCTGCACACTGCAGATAGATTGGCAAACTGCAGCGCCTCCTTAACCGGATACTCCTGGTATAACGCATACAGCATGCCGGCGCAGAAGGCATCCCCTGCCCCCACGCTGCCTTTTATAAAACCCTCTGGGAGGCAAAATCCGGGGGCCTCCCAATAGTTCCCCTGGCAGTCCAGGGCGTATCCCCCCTCGGGTGCATGGATTACAGCCAGCGTCCCCACACCCATACGGTGTAAACGCAGTAAAATTTCTTTTATTTTTTTCTTGTCAATATTCCCCTGCCTATCCCGGGGGGTAATGTCAGTGATATTCCCCCCTTCTATTTCATTGGCTATAAAATAGTCACAGTACTTCAGGCAGGGCGCCACAACCTGGCCAAACCGCCCGCCCTCCTCACTGGCCACATCCATGGATGTCTGAATCCCTCTTTTCTGGGCCATCGCAAGTGTCTTTGCCATCACGCTCCCATAAACCTCCTCCCTGGCATCCATTGCATCCAGCAGAAGCGCGTACCCTATGTGTAAGATGGATGCCTCCATACAGGCTATTTCCTCCTCTGAAAGTACAAATTCTTTATTTGCCCCTCTTCTGTGAAAAAAAGTCCTTTCTCCAGTAGCTTTCACGGACATAACATCTGTATAAGAAGTGCTTTCCTCTGGTGAATACTGTATGCCTTCCACAGGCACCCCAAGTTTTTTTAACTGGCTGCGTATAAATTCACCATCCTCATCCGTCCCTGTACGCCCATAACAGGAAAGGGGGATGGAGCTATCCATAATTGCCAGGCCTGCCGCTGTATTCCCGGCGCATCCTCCAATACACCGGTATTCTTTTTCTATATTGCATAACATTCCCCTGGCTGGCCAGATATCTGTTATTTTTACATGGTCTACAATCAGATTGCCTGCAACTGCAATTCCTTTCCTCATTTCCTCTCCTCCTTTAAAACCATCCATTTTATCATGATACTCAAAATACATGTATTACGGGGTGCCCTGTGGGTATACCCTATTGGACGTAGTCCACCCGTCCGAAGGACATGTGTTACGGGGTGCCCTGGGGGCATACCCTATTGGACGTAGTCCACCTGTCCGAAGGACATGTGTTACGGGGTGCCCTGGGGGTATACCTTATTGGACGTAGTCCACCTGTCCGAAGGACATGTGTTACGGGGTGCCCTGGGGGCATACCTTGATGTCTACTTCATGTCTGCCGCTTAACTCTGCCGGTATATAGGATACCTCCTGTCCGTCCAAAAGTATCTGCCTTCCCCCCGGCGTACTGACTATATCATAAACACCCTTGCCAAAACGCAGGCCTGTAAGGCGTATCTGGTGAAGTCCTGTGGTTTCCGTATCTGGACAAAACACAGGATTCAGGTACATTCCTTTTTCATCATAGCTTATGCCCAGCAGGCCATAAAAAATTGTAGATATAAATCCCGCCGCATGCCATAGCTGCCCAGGCCACCGCCATGCCCTTCCTGTGTCCACATCCACCACTTCATAAAAGGTTCTATTGATTATAGCATTTCTCACCTGCTGCATTAAAAGTTTCCAGACAAGCGCAAAGTTGCCTGTCTCACAGGCCGCAGCTGCAATTCCGGCATTCCACACGCCCCAGCTGCTATGGCAGAAATGGTTTTTCTCTTTCCGGCAGGGAAACAAATCCAGGCCAAATTCCGTCATGGCGGCCTGCTCCATCTGTTCAAGCATCCGGTATTTTTGTCCCGGGCCTGCAATCTTAAATCTGCCCCACACCGCGCCCTCCGCGCCTGATGTCTCCCACATACTATACGCCCAAGCATCGCTTCCCTTCGGGCCGCTTGTAAAATACCCTGCCTCCTCCTTCCAGAATTCTTTCCTGATCCTCTCTCGCATCCGGCGCCCTATATCCCCATACTGCCCGAATATCTTATTTTCTTCTCCCAACAGACAGGCCATCCGCTCCATACAAAGAAACGCTTCCATATAATAAATCTCTGTGCTCAGGCAGTACCCGCCTGCCTCTGCCTCCTCGAATGCGTCGTTAGAGGTAGACTGGCAGGCTTTGACCAATCCCCTGGCAGGGTCAAAATGCCTGCAGGCCTCCTCCATCCTGCCGCACAGATCTCCCCAAGTATCATAGATCAGGGAAACATCCCCTGTCACACAATAATAATCCCATATCCCCACTGCCGGCATGGCAAGTCCGTCTGCGCCATTGTCAAATCCCTTTGATGCCGTATACCGCAGCGTCCGGTATGCCCCCTCCCGGTCTAACAGGGTACCGCACCGTATTGCTGTATGGGTCGTATCTCTTAGCCATACACCAAAGCCTTCCCCTTTCCCCTGGAACAAACCACTGCCCCACATCCCTTCCTGGCCGGGCATGGCGTAATCCTCTGAACTGCAGAGGAAAAACACCTCGCATGCTATGTTATATGCCACATCCAAAACAGGGATTCCCGTATACAGTTCAGGGAACTTTCCAAGGCTGTCAGGTATTTGGTGGAAGGGGCCTCTATGTATCTGCCTGCACATATCTCCCCAGGGAGTCTTTCTCCAGCAGAATTCCTCCGTGACCCTGGGCCATGAGAGTACTTTGTCTCTGTCCATTACATATGCCGGAGGCTCACCGTAACATTGGTCTCTAATATACGTGTCATAAATCTGGAATGAGGGACTATCATAGATAAGCTTTCCACTAGCCGCCTCCATCCCTTTATATTCCTCTGGATAACGGGTACTTCTCAACCCAAAAAGCTCTGCCGACATGATTACTGCTGATTGTTTTCTGTCCCGCACCAGAAGGATTTCAGATTCCTGCACTGGAACCTTAAAGTCAATATTCCCTGCAATTCCTTCCTTGGGACTGGCTTCTGCAGGGCACTCCCTCTCAAAGAACTCCACCAGGACATGCCCCTGTGCCAGTATTTCCATAATCCCTTGGTCATACCAAAGCTGCAGGCAAAGTAGGTTCTCCTGGGGTTCTGCCCGCATTTGGGCACCCCTGCACACCAAATTTTTCGTATTACGGTTCCACAAAATATGGCATCCACATATTGCAATCTCTATTTCTTCAGAGTCTCTTATATCAATTTTTAAAAGCAGTTCAAAGGCGGCGGCATATATATCCTCCCCGGCTCCCTCACCTTCCTTAATCTGAATGTCCGGCCAGACCCCTGGTGAAATGCGGAACCTTAGATTCTCACAGAAATCTTCCTCCAACCTCACATCCCTCCATTCTCTTTTCCAGAGACGGATATGTCTGGCAGCTTTCAGAGGTACAAGTAATCCTCCTTTTTTTTCAAAGACCTGTGATAAAAAATTGCTATATGCTCCCCCCGTATGATCTGATGCGGCCAGCTCATAAACGTGCCCATCCCATTGAAACCAGTATACAGACGTAATCCTGCCGGCCCAGTTTTCAAACCCGCATTTCTGGCAGTAGACGGGAATATGTTCCCCCCTCTCTAACAGGCCGCTGATTTTTGCCGGCATCTTCCAGTGAAAGAGATCCCGGCTTCTCACCGTGCGTATGACAGCTTCCCCGTCATCCTCCAGCATTCGGTGCTGTATCTGAAAATTCCATATGCCCGATCTCCTGTACAATCTCAGAATATACCCAAAGGTCCCGCACTCCGGGGCCAGGTGGAAGAGCGGCCGGATCCTTTCATACTGCATCCTCTCCAGAACTTCATCTCCCAGAAGCTGTATGGCCCTCCCTCCCACCCTGCCTTCCTTTGTGCGGAGTTTTACCTCCCTGTCAGTTTCCTCCATCAGAAAATACCCCCACTTATCAGGGAATCCTTCTGCCAGCCTGACTTGTAATTCCTTCTCTTTTATCCCGTCCTTGTATACTCCAAGGGACACTATGGGATTGTCTTTTGCCAATGGTATTTTTATTAACATTTCGCGTCCTCTACATTTCATATTGTATTGCTTTTTATAATAAAAACCGATATAATCAAAAACATAAATGTTCATTTTTCATAGCTTTGGCTGCCTGTCTGCTTATCCCAATTGGCAGGATTCCCAAATATTCAGGCCCCGATGGGGAACCCATGGATAGGATAAGTTTTCAGACACACAGTAAGGCAAATATAAATCATCGCAAACGAAAGGTTCTACTATGGCTACTATCAAAGATGTCGCTGCCAGGTCCGGCGTTTCTGTGGGGACAGTTTCCCGCGTTTTGAATAAAAGAGGATATATATCGCAGGAGACCTATCAAAAGGTTTACCAGGCTATGGAGGATTTGAATTATCAGCCTAACCAGATTGCACGCAACCTTTTCAGCCAGCGTACATATACAATAGGCCTGCTTCTTCCCGATATTTCCCATCCTTATTTCTCAGAACTTACCCGGGAACTTGAGCTTTTATTATATGAATCAGGATATAAAGTGTTATTATGTAACACAAAGGAAAATGCAAACCGGGAGCAGGATTATATTAAGATGCTCCAGCAGAATAAAGTGGATGGCATTATCATTGCCACACATATGCTCAAAAGCAAGGAATATGAGAATATTGACCTGCCTATCGTCGGCTGTGATATGGTACTTGGCCGGAACATACCGTCCGTCCACTACGACCACCGCTTGGGGGGGCGGCTTGCCGCAGAGAAGCTGATCGCCAATGGATGTAAAAACATTCTCCAATTTAGCGGTTATTCGGCCATCCCCTCACCGGCCTTGGAAAGGCACCGGGTTTTTGAGGAGGTCTGCGCGCTCCACCAGGTGAACTGTATCACTTACGAGCTGGCAGCCGATGAATTTAAAAGAGAGTCCTATACACAGATTATTGATGCACTGCTTGAGCATCATCCTGAGATCGACGGACTCTTTTCTACAGATATTATAATCGCCTATGCCCTGCGCTGTGTATATGACCGGGGTATACGGGTTCCAGAGCAGGTCAAGGCAGTAGGGTATGACGGCATCGAGCTCACCCATCTGCTCACCCCCCCGCTCACCCACATCCGCCAGCCCTTAAAGGAATTATCCCAGGTACTGGTGGACACACTTTTAAAGAAAATCAAGGGGGAAGAGATAACAGAGCAGGAAATTATTCTTCCCGGACTGGTCATGGTGGACGGTAAAACAACATTGGTGTAGGCCTCCTTACTATATATCCGTTCCATGCACCTGCCTTTAAAGCCAGTCCCGCAGCGCTTTCAGCCAGATATCCTAACAGAGGCCCCCTGCTCCTTAAAATCATTTGCTGCCTTTTCAAGCACTTCTCTGGAGGGAGCCGTAAAGGCAGCATTCTTTTTGCCCAATTCTGCATATTTCCCCTCCCCCAGTCTGTGATATGGGAGCAGTTCTATCATTTTTACATTTTTTCTTCCCCTAAGAAAACAGGCCAGGGGTTTTACCGCACTCTCCTGAATTTCACCTATAAAAGGGATTCTGACGATAATCTGCGAGATTCTTTCCAGTTTTTCAAAATTCTCCAGTATCCTTTCATTAGATATACCAGTATATCTTTGATGCATCCCGCTGTCCCAAAGCTTTAAATCATATAAAAATACATTTGTGAAGGGAATCACCTTTTCAAAATTTTCAAACGGGACATTCCCCGCTGTATCTACTGCTGTATGGATTCCCGCAGACTTAAGTCCCTCCAGCAGACATGCGGCCCCCTCTGCCTGCAGAAGAGGCTCACCGCCTGAACAAGTCACTCCGCCTCCAGAAATTTCATACAGAGCCTTATCCTTTAATACCTCCTGTAAAACCTGCCCTGTGTCCATTGTAAACCCTACCTGGCGCACTGCCCCTGCCATACATACACGGGCGCAGCCGCCGCATCCTCTGCATAAGGAGCGTTCATAGACAAGCTTTTCCCCCCGTAAGTACCGGGCCCCTGCCTGGCAGGCTCTTGTACAGGCCCCGCAGGATATACACCTGCTTTGATTCCATTGAATCTGCCTCCCACTCTCAAATGACTCTGGATTATGGCACCAGGCACATCTAAGATTACATCCCTGAAAGAATATAGTCGTCCTGATTCCCGGCCCGTCATGGAGGGACATCCGCTGTATATTAAATAGATTTACTTCCACCTGGCACCTCACTCCTATCCTGCAATCCGCTTTGCCCGGTTCACAATTTCTATCTGCATCTCCCTGTCCAGCGTCACAAACCTGGCACTGTAGCCGCAAACCCGGACTACCAGGTTTTGGTGCCTGTGGGGATTTTTAAGCGCATCCTCCAAAGCCGCCGCATCCACAACATCAAAATCAAATACATTCCCGCCGCATTTCTGGAAATAGCGGATTAAAGATTCAAAAACCTTTTCATCACAGCCGGCCAAAGTCAGAGGCATCTCAAAATACATCACTGCCGTCCCCGGATACTTGCTTAAATCTATATCGGCCAGAGAATGCACCATTTGTGCAATTGTTGTGTTTACATCCTCTGCCGGGTTAATGCCCCTGGATAATGACTCCCCGCCCTTCCGGCCATTTGGCGTGGCTCCTGTTTTTGCTTTCAGCCATTCGTATCCATAGAAAGACCACAGGGCAGCCTCGTACTGCCCTCCCCGGGTATTCGGCATTCCAGATACAATAACAGACATGTCATCATAAATTCTTTTTGTAAGTTCTTTTATCTCATCCTCATCTTTGCCGTATTTTGCCACCTTGTTTTTGAGCCACAGGCGAATCTGCTCTTCCCCCTCAAAGTTTGTGGCCAGAAGTTCTTTCATGGCCTCCCAGCTTATTTTTTTGTCCGCAAACACGGATTTATATATGGCATACATGGAATCAATAAACGTACCGATTCCACTGACAGCAAAGGTATTCCCATTATATTTTGCCCCTCCTTCTGATACATCCCTTGCCTTTTCAATACACCCCTCAATGGTGGAGGAATATAAAGGACAAGGATTATAATACTTCCAGAAATTCTCGAACTCGTTATAATGCCAGGTAACTGCATTGACGATCAACTTTAAATTATAAAATACTCTTGCATAAAATTCTTCAAAATCCCGGCACCATTCCAAGGATATTGGGACAATCCTTTCCTGTTCAAAAAACGCATACTGGCTGGGGAATATCATCATCAACAGATATTTGGAAGGATTCAGGTAACAGAAGGCCCGGGATCCAAATTCCGTATTGGCCAGAACTGGCTCCTGGCAGCCCCCTGACACATAAAGCCGGGCGTCCTGAAGTTCTTTCCCCTTATCCATAAACCCCTTTATCAGAACTTCATCGTTGAATACAGAAAGTACATTTGTGCCCGATGCCGCCAATTTTCCTACCAAACTGTAGTATGCATCCGGCGCCCCCTTAGAAAACCTGGCCTGCAGCTTTGGGTTTACAAATCTGTATTCCAGATATGCCTCGATTACAAACCTGGTAATATCATTAAATACTGGCTTTCCCTCTGCATCACATCCGCCAATATTTAAACTTGTGTTTGTGCCGTAGGGTGTGTCCCCAAGGTCCCATCTGGCGTCTGTCAGCGCTACAAACCAAGTGATGAGTTCTTTTGCCTCTTCCCGGGTTATAATGCCGGCCTCCAGATCCCTGGTATAATACTTTTCCAGGATCCTGTCTATATGCCCCAGTATGGCAAATCCAAGAGATTCAAAGGAATTGCCGATTTCCCGCAAATACCAAAAAGTATTCAAGGCTTCATAGAAAGTTTCTGCAGGATATATGGGGCATTTCTGCGCCCCGCGGCTAATCCTCATCAGTCTCTCTCTGACCTCTGGGCAGGCTTCATTTTCCAGTATTTCTTCAGCTTTTTTTGCAAATCTTTTTGTCAGTGTTATCAAAGAATCCTGTGCCGCAATCACACTCTCAAGAAAATCCCGCCCCTGTGCTTCTGTTACATGGCAAAGCTTTTCCTCTGCCGCCCTTTTGATGCCTGCGAATCCATGCTTAAGTACAGCCTCAACTCCCATGGCATGGTGGGCGCAGTCCATATACATGGTAGAATCTATGATATCCTCTTCCATATAAGGGCCGGCCCACCCCTGGAATTTTTCTAAAAACCCCGACCTGTCTGTACGCATTAGCCAGCTGTCCAACCCTGGGATGGGGGGATAGGCTGCTCCCACAGAATTTCTGATACGCCCCGTCACCACTTCAAAGTAAAAAGGGCAATGCCTGAAAACTTTCACTTCACATTCGCTGGCAATCACCTGGTAGATCCAGGTTTTCTTTTTCAGGGGCGAAGCCTGGGGGAAAGCCTTCAGCTTATCATCCAGCATTCTTTCCTGCCTGCTTACATCTGCCGGGAACCTGCGGTAATGTGCATCCAGCTCTTCCATAAACGCGTCATATTCATCCGCAAATCTTAATGTATGCATGTCCTTAGCCTCCCTTAAAATTCGAGTACTACTTTCAGTCCCTCTCTGGACCTCACCAGTTCTATGCCCCGCTGGTATTCCTCAAGGGGCAGTTTGTGGGTCACAAAGTCCTTCAGGTCCAGCTGTCCGCTTTGGATATACCCAAGCACCTCCTGGTGGACTTTTCTTTCTTCCCTGGCGATTGGCCACTGGACTGCATGTATCTGAAAATTATAGGGAGCCTTATCCCAGTCAATCCTGTCGCCTGTGTGCATACCAATCCCATACACCCCTATCTTCCCAGTTTCTTTTACCACCTGCATCCCCTGGTCTATAATCTGGGTCCGGCCCACACAGTCTACAAACAGATCCACACCCTCAGGCACATAAGACTGTATCGCACTAACCAGGTCAGTCTCCTTTGAATTTACAGCCAAATCTGCCCCCAGCCGCCTGGCCGCCTCAATACGTTTTGAGTGGTGCCCTCCCAGCACCACTTTCCTGGCGCCCATCAGTTTGCTCAGGGCTGCCATGGAAAGGCCCACCGGCCCACATCCAATCACCGCCACATCCATGCCTTTTTCTAACCCCAGACGGTGAAGGGCGCTGCAGATCTCCTTAAGGGTGATAATCATGGTGCCCTCTGCCGGATCTATATCCCCTGGAATCACCTGCTGCGTACAGGTTCCTATGTCGGCCTCAAGGCCGTCCTCCACTCTCGCATCATAGTCATTTACATATCCGTACTGGGCAAAGCTGCCCCAAAGGCTGTTATAGGAGGCGCTGCTTTTGAGTATTGTCCGCAGCACCCTGTCGCCCGCCTGGTAATTCCTGACCTTTTTGCCCACCTTTATCACTTCCCCCACAGACTCATGCCCCAGCACTGCTGGGTAATCTGTGAATCCCCGCAGGCCTCCTTCTATCAATTTCAGATCCGTCCCATTACAAATCCCACAGGCCAGTGTTCTCGTCAGCACCTCATAGTCATCCGGCTCCGGCATTGGGACATCCGCAGCCAGCCTGAGTTTCCCATCACCTGTTACAATCAATCCTTTCATTATTCCTTCTCCTTTCCAGAACCCCTATACTTATTGAACAACTAATGTCCAAAAAGTATAAATCATCATTTACTTTCCCACTGATCACAGGCCAAATTGGGAGCTATCCTTTGACTGCCCCGGCAGTCATGCCTTCTATAATATATTTCTGGAAAAATCCATAGAAAATCACCTGAGGCGTCATAATCATAAGGCTGGCGGCAATAATCCCTCCATAATCAATACTGTACCTCCCTTTGAACATGGAGATTCCCAGGGAAATTGTAGCCTTGGAGGCATCGTCTATCAATGTAACGGCCAGGGGAAACTCATTCCATATGTACAGCACGTTAAAGATAAAGACCGTGACCAGCACAGGCTTTACAATTGGGACGATAATCCTGTAGATTGTCTGCCACAGACTGCATCCGTCAATAATAGCCGCCTCTTCAATTTCTGTAGGGAATTCCCTTAAAAACCCTGTAAAGATCAGCGTATTAAAGGATACAGAGGTTGCGATATAAGGAAGTATCAAGGAAAAATAACTTCCTTTAAGATGAAAGAGCACTGTCATCCTGTATATAGGAAATAGAAGTACATAAACGGGAATAGCCAGTCCCAGCAGCATAAATGAGTACAAAAAGTTCTGAGTGCGCTCTTTTTTAAATACCATCCGGGTCAGGGCCACTGCGCTTAAAAATGTAACTGCCATCTCAATTGCCATTGTAACAACAGCAACAAACAAAGTATTCCCAATTAACCGAAAGGGGTTCAAGGTCTTTATAGCGTTTACGTAATTACTGAAATCCAGGCTGTCAGGCAGCGCCAGGGGATTCATCAGAATATCCGTATTATTCTTAAAGGAGAGCATAATTACAAACAAGAAGGGAACCATCATAAGCAAAGTAAATATCCCCAGTCCTGCATAAGATAAGATTTTTGCTTTTTGCTTTTTTCCAGATAAGCTTTTTATTCTTCCTGTCATTTTCCTCACCTCACCGTTCTCGCTGCCCGGTTCTTTTTCCTCAGAATCCGCAGGTAAACCAAAGTAATGCTCATTGTTACGGCACAGGTAAATACAGCAATCGACATGCCGTAGCCATATTTACTAGAAATAAATGTTGTATTGTACATATATGTCGTCAGCACCTCTGACATATGGTTGGGACTTCCATTGGTGAGCTGATAGACCAGCTCAAACACTTTAAAGCATCCTGTGACAATCAGGACAGTATTGATGGCAATGGTCTCTTTTAGCATGGGAATCGTTATATATCTTAATGTCTGCCATTTACTGGCGCCATCCATTCCAGCAGATTCATAAATATCTTCCGGGATTGTTTTTAATCCGGCCACAAAGAGGGTGGCATAATACCCTATATTCTGCCACAGATAGATCACTCCTACGCACCAGGGGGTCAGCACCAGTCCGCCTATCCACTGCTGCGTAAAATTTTCAAGTCCCAGCCTGACCAGTATGCCGTTGGCCAGTCCCATTTCCGGGTCAAATATGAACCCCCATATCAACCCTACGATCAAGGGCGCTATAATATTGGGGAGAAATGCCAAGGCTTTAAACACATTTATGCCTTTCATCATTTTATTTAAGGCAAGTCCCAGGGCAAGGGAAGCAGGCAGCAGGATACACAGGCTGATCCCCAGTACAATCACCGTATTTTTTACTGAAACCAGGAAAAATTTATCCTGGAACAGAGTCGCATAATTTCGAAATCCAATCAAATCAGGCGCGCTGACCCCCCGGAAGTTAGTAAAGCTATAATACACAGCAATAAACAGGGGAATAATGATATACGCCAGATATATCAGCAGTGCAGGCCCCAGCATAATAATGAAGTTTTTCTTTTTACTAAACCAGTACATACAGGCAGATCTCCTTTCAGCCAAATCCCGGCTGCTGTATAAGCCTTTAGCATGGAGGCGCAAACCCTTCCATATAAAGCCTGGCCAGCAGCGGGACTACCATTACATTTACTGTGCCAGCAGGATTTCGCTGTCTACCATGTCACACGCTTCCCCAGGTGTATAAACCCCGTTTATCACGCCATAAATGCTGTCATATAGCGCATTTCCATATGCCTCTGTACTTACATTATCCGGCTGCATAATAGGACTCACTGTGTCCTCGCCCATTGCCTCCAGCACTTTTCCAAACACAGGGTGCTCTGTAAGGAATGACTCTTCTATTTCCCCTCCATAGTTGGTCGGCGGAGTACACAGATTGTCGATCATAATTTTTGCGCCCTCGTCACTATAGTAAAATTTGAAGAAATCCAGAATGGCCGCTTCCTTTTCGGGATCCTCAGATACCTTTGCGCTGATACAAAGAGGGGCGTGGGGAACCTGCATACTCACATTTTGATCGCCAATCCCGTCATCAAAAGATACTCCCCAGCTAAATGCAAAGTCATCTTTATATTCACTGCCTTCCAGATAGGAACTCTCCCATGTGCCAGAATCAAACATAGCAGCCTGTCCGCTCATAAACATTTCCTTGGCATCATAATAAGTGCTTGTAGCTACATTGCTGGGGAAAGCGCCTGCCTTGCTCAGCTCCTCCAGCTTTTCATAAAATTTGATGAAATCTGGATTATTGAAGCTTTCTTCCCCCTCCAGAATTTTATCTATTTTATCAAAATACCCATAGCGGCACAGAAGTCCCATAGTACCCCAGACTGAATACGGATCCTGGGCGCCTTTTGCAATCGTAGTTATTCCATTCTCATGAAACACCTGTGCTGCCTCCATAAGCTCATCATAAGTTTCTGGAACTTTTACATGATACTGGTCAAACAGCGCCTGGTTATACCAGAACCCTGTCACCAGCTTCTGATAAGGGAGTCCGTACACAGACCCCTCCACTTCCAGGGAATGGACCATATTGTCATTCATAATCGAAGTTAAATCGTTCTCTGTAATAAAATCATCCAGACAGTACAAATCTCCATTTGCAGCCATCTCTTTTGAAGGGGCAAGCAGGTTAAAAAATACGTCCGGCAGAGTCCCGGCCTGGGCATCCATCTTCATTTTATTATAATGCTCGTTTGTCTCTTCCCCTGTAAGATTAATCTCAACATCTGGGTTCTTTTCCATATAAGCTTTTACCACAGCATATACTGCCGGCTCCTGCTCCTCCACATTGGCCACATGCATGGAGAGCTCGAAGCTTGTTTTCCCTGTGCTGCTGGAGCTATCCTCTGACTGTGCCGCCTTGTCTGCATTGCCCTTTTCCGAACTGCCGCATCCGCCAAGCAGGGAGGCTGCCATTGCAAGACTTAACATGATTGCTGACATTTTCTTTTTCATACGCTTCCATCCTCTCTTTTGTTTTTATTCTGATTATATTAACCGGTTGTTACACAAAATATATCATCATTTTTAATATGTGTCAACCGGTTTTATATCTATTTTTATGGTCATTATGCACAATATTTTATATCTAAAATTATTCATCCTCACGATTTTAATTTATAATTCGATTTTTCGTTGTCTTTCAAATTTCTTTGGTTTATAATCATTTTTATTCATTTACACATTTAATTTTGTATACCCAAAGGGCATCCCCTAAAGGCAGGGCGCTTAAAGGTATATACGAAAGGATGGATACCATGCATCATTTATATTACCAACCAGAAAATGCCTGTTTTGGCGACTGTATGCCTTATGGCCTGGGTTCTGAGTTCTATCTGTTCCACCAGCGCGACAGACGTAACCCCGCTCCTCTGCCAGACTGTGAGCCATTTGGCTGGGATCTGATAACGACAAATGATTTCGTCCACTATCAGGATTATGGCACAGTGATCGGCTGCGGGCAGAAAGATGAACAGGATCAGTTTATATTTGCAGGCAGTATCTTCAAAGCAAAGGGAGAGTACCATGCCTTTTATACGGGATATAACCGGGATTATCCTGCCAGGGGCCTGCCCTCCCAGGTTCTTATGCACGCCAAAAGTCCAGACCTTATTCACTGGGACAAGAGTGGAGAGTCACTTACTTTTGGCCCCCAGAAGGGATATGACCCGACTGACTGGCGGGACCCTTTTGTACTATGGAATGAGGAGAGGCAGGAATACCTGCTGATATTAGGCGCCCGCAAAGAAGGGGACAAGCATTGCTTGAGTGGATGTACTGTTTATTTTACTTCCCAAAATTTAGCTGAATGGAAATTTGGCGGTGATTTTTGGGCGCCAGGCCTCTATACCATGCATGAAATGCCAGACCTTTTTAAGATGGGAGACTGGTGGTATCTGCTCACCACTGAATACAGCCAGAAATGTAAGACCATTTATCGGATGAGTAGGAGCCTGGACGGCCCCTGGCAAAAACCTGCCGACGATGCCTTTGACGGCCGTGCCTACTATGCGGCCCGGACCTTTGCATTAAACGGACACCGGATCCTGTTTGGCTGGGTTCCCACCAGGGCATCTGAATCTGATACATCTGACTTCGTCTGGGGAGGCACCTATATGGCACACGAACTTTACCAGCTTCCTGACGGCACATTGAAAGTAAAGGTCCCAGAAACAGTCTGGGCCGCCTTCAAAGACAAAAAGAGGATCCCCCCAATATATCTGGATGCCCGCTCCTGCCAGATCCACAAGATCATATCTGAGAATCCGGGAAACCTATATTCTTTTGAAGGAGATTTCATATTTACAGAAGGTATGCAGCAATTTGGGATTACCATGCGGGATCATTATGAGACTGGCCAGTACTATCAGTTCACCTTCCTCATATCTGAAAACAGGTTCTGTTTCGAGAAGGTTCCAAACTGGCCCTGGCCTGCAATCCAAAATACAGGACTGGAACGCCCTATTTCACTTACAGCCGGCGCCCCTTTACATATACGGTTAATTGTGGACGATACAATAGCTACGCTCTATGTAAATGGAACCGCATTAAATGCCAGAATGTATGCACAGCCTGGCAAGTCCTTGGGAATTACAGCCTCTGGGACTGCATTGAAAATAGAGAATGCAACATTTTCCAATTGCCTGAAGAAATAATATAGATACATGCGCGCAGCCATTCACCGCACGCACCTAACTGACATAATGAGAAAGGAGTTTTTTATGCTTGCTAATTTGAACGATGTCCTGATCCCAGCCCAAAAAGGCCGCTACGCCGTGGGACTATTTAATGCTGTGAATTTAGAACTGGCCCGGGGGATTATTGCCGCCGCTGAGCAGGCCCACTCTCCTGTTATTTTCGGCTCCGCCGAGGTTCTGCTGCCCTATGGCCCTCTGGAGGAAATTTCCTATTTTCTGATTCCCATGGCCAAAAAAGCTTCCGTGCCTGTGGTTGTACACCTGGACCACGGCCTAAAAAAAGAAACCTGCATCCGCGCCCTGGAGCTTGGTTTCACCTCAGTCATGTATGACTGCTCTGCTCTGCCCTATGAAGAAAATGTAAAGGAAGTACGGGAGATGGTTCGCATTGCCCACTCTTACGGCGCCTCCGTGGAGGCAGAATTAGGGCGCGTGGGAGATAATGAAGGCTCTTTAGAAAGCGCATCCTGCCAGCCTGATCCCGCCCTTTATTATACAGACCCGGCCCAGGCAAAGGATTTTATTCATAAGACAAAGGCTGACGCTTTGGCCGTTTCAGTGGGGACTGCACATGGCGCCTACAAACTGCCCCCCAAATTGGACTTTGAGAGAATACATACGATTTCCAGGACTGTCCCTGTCCCTCTCGTCCTGCACGGAGGATCAGGCCTCACAGACAGCGACTTCCAAAAGGCCATCGCTGCAGGCATCAGTAAAATTAATATATTCACTGATATTAATATCGCTGCCGTAGAGGCTGCCCTTTCTTCCTTCCAGAAAGTAGAGAAAGGTATTATCGACCTTATCCCTGCCGAGGTGGAAGCTGTAAGGCAAACCGTGGCAGCCAAAATCGCCTTGTTTGGCTCCTCTCAAAAAAATCTGCCAGGGGACGATGTAGAAACGCTTGCCGCCCTAGTGGCAAAAGAGGTGCTCCGCCGCCTTACCTGATACTAAACACCAGCATTTCAGATTCCTTTCCTGCCCCCAAAGCAGGCCAGAAGCACAAAGCCAGAGAGCCGGGAGTTTCATTTCTGCTCCCGGCCCTCTGGCTGCCCTTTCCCCCCTTAATAATACTTTACACTGACCCTCTTCCCCATCTTCTCCACTACATTCTGGAGCTGCTCAACCAGATTCATACGGACACTTAAGTCAAAGCTCAGCTCTGAATCCTGATGGGCCTGGTTTACTGCTGTTCCCACAAAAAGATTCAGCTGTGTACACTCCTCAATCAGGATCTTAGCCAACCTGGAGGCGCCATTATTGGCATCCAACTCATCAAAAAATTCTGCGTCAAATTCGTCCCTGACATATCTTTTTAGCAGCTTTAATGCCCTGCCCATAGTCAGTACACCCTCTGTCACCAGGTCAAGGCCCTCTATGACAGCCATGGGGGGTACATCTGGATCATTGTGATCCACTTTCGTGATAATGTCCTTTTTCAGTACCCGGGCCGCAATATTGGCACTGGTACCTCCGGCCACAATCTTTTTCCCTTCCATGTGCATGAATTCATGCATCAATTTTTCATCGTCCTCTTTATGTAAGGGAGGGCCGGTAAATATATTGACCACCCGCCTTTCAATCACCCGGGCAACGGCCACTGTCGTATCGTCCCCCGGCCTCTGCACATACAAATCATCGCATGCCTGGCTGAGCAGGACCGCCAGCCTGGAAGCTGACAAGGTTTTTTTCGTACACTGCAGCGTATATTCTGCCATGTTCTCCCAGGTCCACCCCTGGAGATTGAGGATTTCTCCTGCCCCGGCATAGATCACCCCGTCGCTCATCAGCACAAAACAGTCATTCTGCTTTACCTGGAAACGATATTCATGGATTGTCTTTCCCTCAATACTCCGCTCCTCATAGGGATATTTTACAATCTTTTTATCCCGTATAAACACACATCCCGGGTTGTCAAACTCAGCCAGGTAAGCCTCTCCGCTGTGGAAAATCTGCAGGATGCTGAAAGTGGCATAGGCCACCTTCCGTACCTGGCAGATGGGCAGGGTCTTTGCTATTGTCTCCACACAGGACTCAATGGTGGCTCCCTGAAACATCATTGTACCAAGTATTTTGGAAGTCAGGGTGGCCAGTATATTGGCTTTTACCCCACTCCCCATCCCATCCGCCAGTATCACAATATCTGAGTCCTCTGTCTTTACAATCTCTACTTTGTCTCCACAGAGCTCTTCCTGGTGTTTATTCAGGCTTTTCCATGCCACATCAATACTAACGCTCATATTATCCCTCCTCTTCGTTGAGGATGGAGTCACGCAGTTTTGTCAACGTCACCTTTGTCTCTGCCGTTGTTTCCCCCAAAAGTCCCGCAATTTCCTGGGCCACCATCATCTGCTTCTCAATTACCTTCTGCGCCATCTCCATGGTATCAACCTTCAGGTTATAGTGCTGTTCCTTGATTTTCTCTTCTCTTGTCACATCCTGATATGTCACCAGCACGGAATCCAGGTTCTCAATATATACGATAGTCTCCTCGGCGGTCATACGGCCATTTTCCAGCTGCACCTTTTTATGTATCACCGGCTCCTTTGTATGAAGAGTCTCTTCAATGTCCCCGGCCTCAATAAACTCAAATATGTATCTCTGTACGGCCTCATCCTTCCCCACTCCCAGTAGGTCCTGGGCCCTTTTATTACATTCCCGTATTCTCATGCTGCTGTCTATTATAAAAATCATATTGGGAGTGACATCCATGACCACATTCGACATCGACTCAGCCTGGGTCAAGGCATAGGGCATACACATGGACAGCTCTGCTTTTCCCTGGTAGACGGCAATGGCCTTGTCGCGGCATGTGGGGTATCCGCATGCCCCACAGTTCAGCTCATCCTCAGGTGCATATTTTCCTGTGGATTTTAAAATATCACGGATTTCTTCTTCTGACGGCATCCCGTCCTGCAGTTTATTCTCTTCAAACCTTTTATACAGCTCCTCTGTGCTCATATCCGGCAGGTTTCTGGCAGCTTTGTGGGACACCTGATTCTCAATTTTAATCTTGGCTTTTACATACGATGTATTCCACCTTGCAGACGCCGGGCCTTTTGCACATCCGCCCTCACAGACATTCGCCTCGATAAAACAGTGCTTAAGCTCCCCCCTCTGCAGGCATTCCAGCATCTCCATGCAATTCGACAGTCCGTCTACATAGACCTTGTGGTACGTATCCGCCTCCTCCTCCGCCACCACTGACTGGATCACGCCGCCGCTGATGGGGTACAGACGGTTGACCCTGGGGTCAGGATTTCCCACTGGCTTATCCTGGCATGCATAAATATCTATCTTTTCTTCTTCCAGCCAGATAGCCAGCTCCTCAAAGGTCAGGATTGCGTCGATAGCGCCGGCAACCCTGGCATCTCCAATGGCCTCCTGCTTCTTGGCAATACAGGGGCCCAGAAATACAACCTTCACATCCCCGCCATACAGCTTTTTAATATAACGCCCGTGGGCCACCATGGGGGACACGACCGGGGCAAGCAGCCCCACGCAGTCAGGGTAATACTTTTCCACCAGGTCATTCACACTGGGACAGCAAGTTGTGATAATATTGTCCATCTTTTTCTCACGGATAATCTTCTTATATTCATCCGTCACCATGGCCGCACCCTCGGCTGTCTCCCGCACCTCTGCAAACCCCAGTTTCAGCAGGGCATCCACCACCTGTCCCGGACGCTCAAATTCCAGCACTCCCAGATATGACGGCGCAATAGAAATAATGGTTTTATAACCCTGCCTTAAATATCCTTTCACACGCTCCATATCACTGGCAAATGTCTTGGCATTCTGAGGGCAGATTTCCATACAGCGGCCACAGTTGATACAATGGTCTTTCAAAATATGGGCCTGTTCATTCTGTACCGAAAT
Organism: Luxibacter massiliensis; assembly: GCF_900604355.1. Classification (NCBI taxonomy): domain Bacteria; kingdom Bacillati; phylum Bacillota; class Clostridia; order Lachnospirales; family Lachnospiraceae; genus Luxibacter; species Luxibacter massiliensis. The sequence continues at coordinate 2,256,865 of NZ_UWOE01000001.1, forward strand.
AGCCTTTACCATACAGTAACGGACACATTTATAGCAATGCCGGCATTTAGCATCCTTAAAATCAATAACTCTCATGTTTATCCAATCCCTCCTATGTTCTGCCACACAAAAAGCGCACAAAGGCCTCCTGCTAAAACAGCACTGTAACTGACTGTGAAATCCCACTGCATACCCTTCTGGTATCTGAAGTGTGCATCCCACCGCCAAATCACAGTGCTATCTCTATCTGCATACATATGGCAGAAACGTATTATGCGCTATACTAGTTAATGCTCCGCTCTACATAGCTTGTGTGCAGAATATGATGTGCCTTCTCGCTTCCAGGCTCGCCCAAATATTCTGCATATATCTTCTGAATAGAAGGATTTTCATGGGATTTCCTGAATGTCTTGGCCGCATCATTGTCATACAAGGCTTTTGCCCGGATTGCCCTCACATCTGCATAATTCCGCACATCTGCATGTACTTGCGGCTGGCCGCCTCCATTGACGCATCCACCTGGGCAGCACATAATTTCGATAAAATGGTAATCTGCTTCCCCTGCCCGCACCTTATCCATAATCTGTTTTGCATTGGAAAGTCCCGATGCCACCGCCACTTTTACGTCCATGCCTGCAACATGGTAGGCCGCCTCTTTGATCCCTTCTGTACCACGTACCTCTGTAAAATCTACACTTTCCAGCTCTTCACCTGTAAGTTTCTCCACCGCTGTACGCAATGCGGCCTCCATAACACCGCCTGTAGCGCCGAAAATCACACCGGCCCCTGTAGATTCTCCTAACGGATCATCAAACCCTTCCTCCGGCAGGCTCTTAAAATCAATGCCTACCTTTCGTATCAGGCGTGCCAGCTCCCTTGTTGTAATGGAAATATCTACATCCGGCACGCCTGCTGCATTCTGGTCCTCACGGTTAATCTCGAACTTCTTTGCCGTACATGGCATTACACTGACACAGACAATATTCTTCGGGTCAATGCCCATCTTCTCAGCGTAATATGTCTTGGCAATAGCGCCGAACATCTGCTGGGGAGACTTGCAGCTTGACAAATGTGCGAGCTGGTCTGGGTAGTAATGCTCACAATACTTTATCCAGCCTGGGGAGCAGGAGGTCATCATCGGCAGAACCCCGCCGTTTTGTACACGGCCTAAAAATTCATGGGCCTCCTCCATAATCGTCAGGTCTGCGCTGAAATCTGTATCAAATACTCTATCAAAGCCAATACGGCGCAGAGCTGCTGCCATCTTGCCCTCCACATCTGTCCCCATGGGATAGCCAAACTCTTCGCCCAGGGCTGCCCGTACAGATGGCGCAGGCTGCACAATCACATGTTTCTCCGGATCCCCGATGGCTGCCAGAACATCATCCAGAAAATCCTTTTCATACAGGGCCCCCGTGGGACATGCCGTAATACACTGGCCACAGGAGACACAACTTGTATCGCCCAACCCCATATCAAAAGGAGAGCCGATAAATGTGGCAAATCCCCTGTTATTCGGGCCGATCACCCCCACTGCCTGTACCTTCTCACAGACTGCAGTACACCTGCGGCAGAGGATGCACTTATTATTATCGCGAACCATATGCGGGGAACTGTCATCTAATTCATACTCTGGGGACTCACCGGCAAAATAATTCTCATCTGCCACGCCCAGCTCCTGGCAGAGTGCCTGAAGCTCACAGTTTCCACTCCTCACACAGGAAAGACATTTTTTGTCATGATTGGAAAGAATCAGTTCCAAAGTCCTCTTTCTGGACTCGATTAACTGAGGCGTATTTGTGAGCACCTCCATGCCCTCACTGACTGGATGGACACAGGCTGCCACCAGGTTCCTGGCCCCCTTTACTTCCACAACACACATACGGCAGGCGCCGATTTCATTGATATCCTTCAAGAAACAGAGGGTAGGAATCTTGATTCCTGCTCCGTGGGCTGCCTCCAGGATAGTAGAACCTGCCGGTGCGCTGACATTCAAGCCATTGATTTTTAAATTCACATTCTCCATATTCTCTATCCTCCATTACTCTTTGTAAATTGCACCGAAACGGCATTTTTCCATACATGCACCGCACTTGAGACATTTCTCAGGATTAATCATATGTGGCTCCTTTACGCTGCCAATAATCGCATCTGCCGGACAGGCCCTGGCGCACAGCGTACAGCCTTTACACTTATCTACGTCAATCTTATATTGCAGCAGATCCTTACATACGCCCGCGGGACATCTTTTGTCTACGATGTGGGCTATATATTCATCCCTGAAATAGCGCAGGGTGGAAAGTACCGGATTAGGCGCCGTCTGCCCAAGGGCGCAAAGAGAATTGGATTTCAAGTGGTAGCAAAGTTCCTCCAACTTATCCAGATCCTCCATAGACGCCTGGCCTTTTGTAATCTTCTCCAAAATCTCCAGTATACGCCTGGTTCCAATACGGCATGGCGTACATTTGCCGCAGGATTCATCTACCGTAAACTCCAGGAAAAACTTAGCAATATCCACCATACAGGTGTCTTCGTCCATGACAATCAGCCCGCCGGACCCCATCATAGAGCCAATGGCAATCAGGTTGTCATAATCAATGGGCACGTCAAAGTGCTCAGCCGGGATGCAGCCGCCTGAAGGCCCCCCTGTCTGTGCGGCTTTAAACTTCTTGCCATTTGGCACCCCGCCGCCGATCTCCTCCACAATCTCTCGCAGTGTCGTCCCCATGGGGATTTCTACAAGTCCTGTATTATTAATTTTACCGCCTAAGGCAAATACCTTGGTTCCCTTTGACTTTTCTGTCCCCATGGAAGCAAACCACTCTGGGCCTTTCACAATAATCTGGGGAATATTGGCATAGGTCTCTACATTATTTAGGATAGTGGGTTTTTGGAACAGGCCCTTCAAAGCAGGGAACGGCGGACGGGGCCGGGGTTCGCCTCTGCTGCCCTCAATGGATGTCATAAGAGCCGTCTCCTCGCCACAGACAAAAGCACCGGCTCCCAGCCTAAGCTCAATGTCAAACTCAAAGCCGCTGCCAAAAATATCCTTGCCCAGCATTCCGTATTCTCTTGCCTGTTGGATGGCGATCTCCAGACGTTTTACCGCGATTGGATACTCAGCGCGCACATAGATATATCCCTGGGACGCGCCGATGGCATAACCTGCGATGGCCATGGCTTCCAGTACCACATGGGGATCTCCTTCCAATACGGAACGGTCCATAAATGCCCCCGGGTCTCCCTCATCTGCATTACAGCATACATATTTCTGGTCAGCCTCATTTGCGGCAGCAAACTTCCATTTCAGTCCCGTGGGGAATCCCGCCCCTCCGCGCCCTCTCAGGCCGCTGTCGAGAAGGATCTGGATGACATCTTCCGGCTTTTTCTCTGTCAGCACGACGCCCAGCGCCTCATACCCGCCTGTACCTATGTACTCCTCAATATTCTCAGGGTTAATCACGCCACAGTTGCGCAGAGCCACCCTCTTCTGCTTTTTATAGAAGTTTGTCTCATTCAGAGGCAGGATCTTCTCTGTCTTCGTGGTCTCATCATACAGAAGACGTTTTACAACCCGCCCTTTCAGCAAATGTTCAGAAACAATCTCAGGAATGTCATCCTCCTGTACCATCGAATAGAAGGAGCCTTCTGGATATACGATCATAATCGGCCCAAGGGCGCACAAGCCAAAACAGCCGGTTTTGACCACGCCAACTTCTTCTTCAAGACCCTGGGCCTTGATTTCTTTTTCTAGTTTATCTATAATTCTCTGGCTTCCGGAGGAGGTACAGCCTGTTCCACCACAAACCAAAACATGTGAACGATACATAGTCATCAGCCTCCTTTTTCTTATTTGGCACTGTCTTGGACAGCCCCCAATGTATACTTAGTCACCACCTGGCCGCCCTGCAGATGCAGCCTCAGCACTTCCAAGGCCTTCTCGGGGGTCATGTTTACATAAGTGACCTTCTCCTTACCTGGTTTAAGAACTTCTACAATCGGCTCATACTGGCACAGTCCAATACACCCCGTCTGGGTAACATTGATATCTACAAGGCCCTGCTCCTGCACTGCATCGGAGAGCGCCGTCAGCACTGGCCTGGCTCCACTTGCAATCCCACAGGTTGCCATGCCTACAATGACCCGGGTCTGATTCTCATTTTCGGTGCGCACTCCCACCTTGCCCTGCATCTTTTCCCTTATTGCACGTAATTCTTCAAGAGATTTCATATATTTCCTCCATTTCCTTAATTCCTGTTCATCTATATATCCGCTCCCTGGTCAGCTTCCTCTTTGTTGTCTGCCAAAAATCCCTTTATAAAATCAGATACCTCCGGGACAGAAAAAGAGATATCCTCCCCCAGTATCTTATGGATCTCCCTGGTATCAAGCACGAACTGATTCCCGTCATATGTGTAAGTATATATAAAGCGGATCTTTTCATGAAATACGATAAGCATATGTATCGTGGAACTAATATCCCCCAGTGGCATTCTGTCAATATGTGATAATCGAAAAACGGCTTCTGCCACGGTTCCTTTTCCTATTTCTGACGTAATACTGAAGCTCCCGCCTGTACTCTCGGCCGCTTGTTTAAAAAACGGGATTCCCAACCCTACTCTTCTGGTCGTCCTGGTGGTATAAAATGGGTCCTGAACCTTTTCCAGCTGTTCTTTTGACATACCGCACCCATTATCCTTTACCATCACTGTCAGCGTGTCGCTGCCTGTATCGACAGAAACCTCTATCTCAATCAGTGACGCTTTCGCCCGCACCGAGTTCTCAGCTATATCCAGTATACTCAGAGATATTTCAGGCATCATACGCTTATTGGTATTTTGCTAAAATATCGTCAATGTCATCTACAGTCAGACGGCCATATACTTCGCCATTGACCATCATAACCGGGGCCAACCCACAGGCCCCTACACAGCGGCAGGCATCCAGTGAGAATTTCCCGTCCGGGGTGCACTCTCCGCCTACAATTCCAAGCTTCTCCATGAGGGCATTATAAATATCCCCGGAGCCTTTTACATAGCAGGCAGTTCCGAGACAGACAGAAATCTGATATTTTCCTTTGGGACTTAATGTGAACTGAGAGTAGAATGTAGCAACTCCATAAATCTTTTCCAGAGGAATCCCTGTTTCATTAGAAATAATCTTCTGTACCTCAATGGGAAGGTAGCCGTAGATATCCTGAGCCTTCTGCAGAATCGGCATCAAAGCACCTTGTTCTTCTTTCAGCTCAGCTATCACTTTCAACAATGATTCTTCTTGTTCCTTTGTCCCGGAAAACGGAACAATTTGTTTCTTTACAGGCATCGCTTAACCTCCATTTCTTTGTTTAAGTCTATATCTATTTTATAATATCATGACATATAACAAAATTCCAGCGTTAATTACATCCATTTTTGTTTATTTTCAACGATAATCATTATCATTTTATAAAAAAATTATGTTATATCCTTTATTTTTCATAATATTCTCCGGCCGGTTTTCGTACAATATTACACGGCTTTAGCTGTGAACCGTCCCTCCTGGGCATGTACTTTTTATTACTTTTACCGCCAATTCCACTGTGTAAATATATCCTTTTATCACTTGGACTGTGGATGTAATCAGCAGAGGCAAAATATGTGTTGTTTTGTAATAGCAACTACTTAGGGAAATTACATAGATTACTTTTATAGATACAGATACTGATAAGACACCAGCGCCAGACATGCAGATCATAAAACATTTATACCGTTCATCACAAGAGGGATGCGGACTCCTCTTATACCAGGCGTATAAATTGAGGAATCCTTAACCCTATGACTTTTATCCTGTAAAAATATTACTTTTCGAAGCATCAGAAAATATCCAGAGAGTTTCTTCACCATCATAAGCATAATATTTAAACTTCATAATACTTAGCTTCACCCGTTCCTCATCCCTCTTCTCATATTCCAGTTCATAGATTCCTTCTTCCTCTAATAAAACTCCCAGCCTTTCATAATCCAAAACAGCGTCAAAGTGTGAAATATATTCTTCTTTTACGTAGCGCTGAATATAAATTTTTATTGCAGCCTTGTATTTCTGATGGGTCTGCTCTAATATTTCTTTAAAATAGGGGGGAATAAAAATTTGCCTTAATGTATCGTTTTTTATATTTACGAAATAAACACCTTTAAACGCTGGCGCTAAAACACTCAGAAAATGCTCTGCATCTCTTTTCTCTGCAAGCATCTTTTCCATCCGTTCATTAACCATCCTTGTCTGGCGTTCACTGCCCCCGCTAGAATAGTACTCTGCCTTATCCTCCTGCATGCGCCTCTCTGCTTCGAGGATTATTTCATCAATATCCAGGTTTTTATCCCGCCATTCAATCCCTATAGATACCGAATACCCGCAGCTTCTAACCTGCTCCGCAATACTGTCCACTCTCCGGATAAGCGCCTGCTGTGCAATATTCTTACATAGAACTACAAACTCATCTCCACCAATACGGAAAGTTTCAGTGGACCGGAAATTTGCTGCAATTGCCTGTGCAACAGTTTTTAGCATCAAATCCCCTGCGTCATGGCCCAAAGAATTGTTAATCTCATGCAGTCCATTCACGTCAAAATAGATACACGCATTGGAATCACACTTCATCCCCTTTAATTCCCTGACAGCATTCTGGTAGCCATTGCGATTCTGGAGATATGTAAGTGCATCGCAGTTTACCTCCTTTTCCAGCTTTACAGTTTTCGACTGCATCTCCTGATTCTGCCTTTGAACCAGTATCTCATTTGCCTTCGCCCGGATTCGCGAATTATAAAAACTGCCTGCTATGCCTATTCCAACAATGGTTATAAAAAGACTGTTAGTCAGATTATTAAAGGTATGATCTAACCCTGCCGGATTTGGGAAAAACGGAAGCATAATATTTAATATTGAGAATCCCCCCAGAAACATCAAGGCCATTTTATATGGCTCCATCATAACCACAATTGAAGTCAAAGCAGTCGTATACGTGTAGACTGTCAGGCTGTTTCCGCCAAGCTGGTCATTTAATGTAATGGCAATGCCCCAGACATTTAAAAATACAAGATACCAGTTCTCTATTTTAAAATAGATCCTATAAAAATCCCCGCCCGATCTCCTCAAATGTTTCTGAACCCACAGCACCAATACCGTGGCCAATATCAGACAAATGTACAGGCTAAAATACGCTGTCCTGCGCGGCTTTAAGAATGGTCCGCCTGGTCTCATGGAAATCATCAAAAGCATCAGCACTTCATAACAAAGAATAATTATATGGAAGATATAATTCCTTTTGCAGACTTCCTTGTATATTCCCGCAATAAGCTCGTCCTCACCTACTTCTGTAAGAAACTTTGAAAATCCGGCTTTCTTCATCCTCATCTGGTTGGACAGACTCCACAGCTTTTCACATATGCTTATTCCCAAAATCTTCACGGCAGCAGTATCCTCCTATCTCCCACTCAACCTTGTACCCTATAGTATATTTTAATACTACTTTTTTGGGCTGCTTCTGTCAATACTAAGTAATTAAAAAAATCCCTACTTTCATATATGCGGAAATTTTGACTTTTCTATTATTGTACTCTGCAGATCCGCTTTAATAAGGCAAAACAAAAAGACACACAAACTGTTGTTCCAACAATTCATATGTCTTTCCTGGCCCTAAACTAAAAATTTTTTTGCGCGCTGGTATGCACCCTGTGTTTCTTCAAAAAACCACTCTACAAAAACTTCTTTTTTCTTCTGTATATTTTGTTCCCCCAACAATAATTTCCTTAACCCTCCCTCATCTCCCCGGTGCCTTTCCATACCGCACGCCTCCAGAAGTCCCTCTGCCTTCAATATCTCCCGGAATTGACTATAAATATGATCTATAACATGCAGGGTTTCTGTTTCAAAAAGGCTGTCAATAGTATTCTTTAAAAACAGATCATTTTGTTTTTCCTCAATCCCCTTCACCAGTTTCTTCCAACGTTCCTCTCTGCATTCAATTACATAAAGTATAAACGGCCTGCAGATCAATGAAAAAATCTGTAATACCTCCATATACTCCTTTATAATCTCCTTTACCAAAGGATCCTCCTTAAGAATTATGCTTTTTCGTTCCCCCAGAACATTCACTCTGCTTCCCACCCCGTTTATAATTGTTATAACATTCCATTCATGCAGAACTTTCCCTGTTCTCCGAACTGTCTTTTCAGAGACACCATGTATTTCTGCTAATTTTGCATATGAGGGGAGTATCTCATTCTCCCTGTAATCCCCTCTGTTAATCTTCCTCAGAATATCTAGTGCAAGAAACAGATATCCGGTATTTATTTTGTTCCGTGGATACCAGACAGAATATTCGTTTCTATCTTCTTTCATTCCTTTGCAGATTCTGTTCAAATATTTTTCAGAGCGGGATTGTGTACTTTGGCAGTACAATTTAATTAATTTCCTCAATCCTTTATCATCCCGCAGCTTTACCGCTTCCTCCATTTTTTCAATGCTATACTTAATGTATTTCCTGGCCACTTTAAATTTCATACTCCCTCTGTCCTTTTTCTCCAAAGGAAGCTGTATAAACTGAAACAACGCCTTGAAAAAGTCCTCCAGCAGCTGATTTTCCACCGTAGATAATACCCGAATATAAATTTCGATTAGTTCCTGCGCCATCTCCAACTCGTTTCGTGACTGCATTGCATCTGCATAGTTATCAAGAGTCTCTATTATTCCGTCAATTTCTCTGTCAGATAACATCACTATAATTTGGGTAAACAATTGTGGCATTGTTGCAGTAAGGAAGGCATGTACCTCCCCAATCGCCGCCTTCCTCCCCATAATTTCTTTAAGATACATGCTTCTCAGCCTGGCATCATCCCAATCAAAACAAACTTCAGGCATCCGTTTTCCCTTTCTGGACACATACCCTTTTTCTTCCAGGACATCCACAACCGATCTTGCCGTATTTCTTCCGATCCCATACACTTCACAGAGTTCCTGAAGACTTAGGAAGGTCTCCCCTTTTTTCCATTTTCCACAATAAATATCTGTAATGATACTAGAAGATACACTATAATATAAAGTTTTTTCCTTCTCCATAATATATATGTTCCTTATAATCAATCCCGTTTCACTTAGTTCCCTAACCCTTTAAACAATATCCTGCCCAATTTTGTATTATCAATATGGTGAGGAACCTTTATTTCCTCCGTATCCCTCTTCTCCATCCGTCCTATGGGCAGTACAAAAACTAGTATGTTTTCCCTTATCTATTTATAATATCATAAGGCATTGCCTGTTATTATACAAGCCAATACAAAGGAAGGATACTTTTATCATATGGCACACAGGGACCCAATACCCCAAATCTTGGTTATCATTTATTCCATAAAGGCCGAAATATTTAATAGAAGAAAGGAATCTGCTGCTACAAATCATTCATTATTTGCTCACAATGTTTTTTTAAGCAACCCTTTTATTTAATAATATGATATTCTTGACGTAGGAGGCAATAAATACTTGTATATCTTGCAGGACTTTGTCTATCCACAAGGGCATATATTGAGAAGGGGAGCTACGGGACATAGGCAACTGTATGGCCATATATCCTTTAACCTGGAACTTATGTCCAATTTACTTATCCCATTGGACATGAGTAGTCCAATTTACTTAACTTTATTGGATATTAGCAGTCCAATAAGGTTATGCTTTTAAATGATAGGAGGACTTATGACAATTAGTGAAATGCAAAAGCTGCTGGACGCCGATATTCTATTCGGCGAGGAGCTGACAGACCTGGATGTAAAATCCGTCTTTTCAGCCGACATGATGAGCGATGTCCTGGCATATGGGGAAGAATGTTCTGTCCTCATTACCGGCCTGTGCAATCCACAGGTAGTACGCACTGCAGAAATGCTGGATATCGCCTGTATTATTTTTGTCCGGGGCAAAATGCCGGATCAGGATATCATCTCCCTGGCAAAGGGGAAGAAGATGGCGATCCTGGCAACCAAACTTTTCATGTTCACCGCCTGTGGCATCTTGTATGAGCATGGACTCAGAGGAGGTGCCTAGATGTCTGATCAGTTAGAATTCCATTATACCATCTCAGGGGAGGACTTCACCTGTGCAGGAGAGGCAAGCAGCGCTGTTAAAAACAAACTGAAAATGCTGGGCGTGGACAGCGGCGCCATCCGAAAAGCAGCCATCGCCATGTACGAGGGTGAAATAAATATGGTCATACATGCCAACGGCGGGGAGATCACTGTCACAATTTCTGACCAAGATATCACCATGACGCTGGCTGATACAGGGCCGGGCATTCCAGATATTTCCAAAGCCATGCAGGAAGGTTTTTCTACGGCCCCTGAGGAGGTCCGTTCTCTTGGTTTTGGGGCGGGGATGGGCCTGCCGAACATAAAGAAATATTCGGACGAATTTCACATTGAATCTGTACCTGGAACCGGCACTACCGTCACAATGAAAGTGTTTCTTTAGTATCTGCAAATGATAGATGAATAACCGGCAGAAAGGAGCCAGCATGAATAAATTTATGCGTTCTGTCCGACTAAATGAGGATGCCTGCCAGGGCTGCATCAACTGCATTAAGTACTGCCCCACCCAGGCAATCCGCGTACATAACGGAAAAGCACATATTATAGATAAATTCTGTATAGACTGTGGCAGATGCATCCGCTACTGCCCCCATCACGCTAAAGTGCCCGCCTACGATTCCCTCAATGTGCTGAACAATTATAAGTACACAGTCGCACTGCCTGCACCTGCCCTTTATGCGCAGTATAACAACCTGACAAATGTGGATATTGTGTTAAATGCACTCCTAAAACTGGGATTCGATGATGTGTTTGAGGTAAGTGCGGCTGCGGAGCTTGTCTCCGAGGCCTCAAGGGCATATATAAAGGCCCACAGCCAGGACGGGCCATTTATTAGCTCCGCCTGCCCTTCTGTGGTGCGGCTGATCCGTGTAAAATTCCCAGCGCTTTTGTCCCGGCTTCTGCCTCTGAAGCCACCGGTGGAGGTTGCGGCTGAGATCGCCAGGGCCAGGGCAATGGAAAAGACGGGCCTGCCGTCTGAAGATATCGGCATTATTTTTATATCCCCATGCCCTTCCAAAGTTTCCTATGCGAAGTCCCCCCTGGGCATTGATAAAAGCAATATAGACAATGTGGTGGCCATCAAGGATGTCTATCCCCTTTTACTCCCCCATATGAACCGGGACGAGAGCCAATTAAAGCCGCTGTCCTGCTCCGGCCGCATCGGATTGGGATGGAGCAATGCAGGGGGTGAGGTTGGAGGACTTTTATTGGACAGCTATCTGGCGGCAGACGGCATTGTTAATATTTTACGTGTCCTGGAGGCCATGGAGGATGAAAAGATACATGGCCTTAAATTTATTGAACTCAGCGCATGCAGCGGCGGGTGCGTGGGCGGTACTCTTACTGTGGAAAACGCCTATGTGGCAGCCGCAAAGACAAAGAAGCTTTTAAGGTACCAGCCAGTATCCAAGAGCCATCTGTCAGCCAACCCGGAAATCCAGGATATATATTGGGATGACGACGTAGAATATGAGCCAGTGTTCAGGCTTGGGGATACTTTCAAGGAAAGCCTGGAGATGATGAGCACAGTGGAGGAGCTGACAAAGAAGTTTCCCGGGCTTGACTGTGGTTCCTGCGGGGCCCCCACCTGCCAGACACTTGCGGAGGATATTGTCAGAGGCGCCGCCACAAGCAATGACTGCATCTATGTACTTCGGGGGAATATAGCCAGCCTGTCCAAAGAAATCGATTTTCTCTCCAAGGCGTCTAATCTTTCCTGCGACTATACAGACGAGAGCACGAAACTGCTCCACGAGTACATCCACAAACTTACGGCAGAGCTGGATGCCTTTGGAGTCCCAAATCAGCAAAAAGAAAAGTAACATGCGGCTATAGGGCCAGATGGTATTCGCCCTTTAGAGTGTAAAAATATCTATACTTATTGGACTGCTAATGTTCAATAAGGCATAATAGCATTCCTATAGAGAATGAAATTTGAACTTTGACAAAATAAAATCTCCCCGTATGATGTATATGAGTTTAGCGACTTAATACATCAGAATACAAAGGAGATTTTATAACAATGAAAGTAAAGTATGAAGACCGCCTGAAACAGAAACTACTCGCAATCAAAACAAATACCCTTATAGTTGGCGTGGATATCGCCAAAAACTATCAGTGGGCAAGGTTTGTTGATTTCAGAGGCATTGAGTATAGCCATGCCTTGAAATTCAAAAACAGTAAAAGCGGCTTTGAGACTATATTAACAAGGATCCGCCAGATATGCAAGGAGGAAAATTTTGCAGAGGCTGTCGTTGGAATGGAACCCACCGGACATTACTGGAAAGCATTCGCGAACTGGCTTAATAAGCAGGAGGGGATCAGGGTCGTCCTCGTCAATCCGTATGCGACAAAACAGGCAAAGGAGCTTGATGATAACAGCCAGACAAAGTCGGATAAGAAGGATGCGCTGACGATTGGGAAGCTGGTGAAGGACGGGAGATATTTTGAACTGTACCTGCCCCATGATATTTATGCCGAACTGAGAGTGCTGTCCACGACCAGAACCGGATTAAATAAGCGTAAAAGTGCATTGAAGAATACAGTTACGGCGGTACTGGATGAGTTTTTCCCGGAGTATACAGAAGTGTTCAAATGCCCGCTTACGGGGAAAGCATCGAGGCAGATATTAAAGGTATGCCCATTTCCTAAATTCATTCTTGAGCTAAGTGTAGACGGGGTTACAGCAGAGATAAAGAAAGCGGTAAAGAAAACCGTTGGACGCAGGAAAGCAGAACAGCTTGTAGAAGCCGCAAAAGATTCCATCGGCGTAGATTATGGGGAAGAAGCTGCCATGCTGAAACTGAGCCTGACGCTGGAAGAACTGGGGCTTTTGGAGAAACAGACAGAAGAACTGGAAGGAAAAATGGCAGAAATGTTAGAGAAGACCGAGTATGCAGGATTCTTATTAAGTATAAAGGGAATCGGCGTGGTAACACTGGCGGCGTGTCTTGGGGAGCTTGGCGACCCGACTCGTTTTGAAAACCCGCGTCAGATGAGCCGTATGGCAGGGTATAACCTTGTGGAGGACAGCTCAGGAAAGAACAAGAGCGGGACAAAGATATCCAAACGAGGGAGGAAAAACCTGCGGAGTGTGCTGTATCAGATGGCACTGACAATGGTTGCTGCAAATGATGAGATGAAACAGTTATACCATTACCTGAAAACGAGGGAGAAAGATCCGCTGAAAAAGATGCAGGCATTGATCGTAGTCAGCAAAAAGATACTGACGCTGATCCACACGCTTGCCAAGAAAAAGGAAAACTACGACCCGAAAAAAGTATTCGGATATGTCCGCAGGGAACAGCTTAAAGCAGCTGCCTGAGAAGAAAGAGAGCCGGTAATGGCACGGGGACAAGGAGGGATCCTCCATCAGCCCAAAGAGGCAGCATGATAGCACAAGTCTGCCCCGTGCCTTTATCCATAAAGCAGAAGGAAGGAATGTCAGGGCAAAGACCCAGCGAGAACTGGTAGGGTAAGTGTATGGATATAGATCGGCAGAAGAAAGAACATCAGTCATTCCATCCATTTATGGATGATGATATAAAACTTTAAAATATATCGGGAGATATATTGACAAATTTCAAATATTGAGGTAGGAGGATGGTACAGATGAAGCTTCAGAATATTTTAGATTTGCCCGACTGCCAGGTCCTGGTAAAAGGAGATCCCGAGCGGACTCTCTCCCGGGTGTTTTGCTGTGACCTGCTCAGTATCGCCATGGGAAAGGCGCCGGCTGACGGTGTATGGGTGACGGTCATGGGGAATAAAAACACACTGGCCGTGGCCTCCCTCGCTGATGTGGCGTGTATTATACTGGCAGAGGGCGTGACCCTGGACGGGGGCACCCTCGCGCAGGCAGAAAAAGAAAAGATCGCCATCATGTATACCCAGCTGCCTGTCTTTGACACAGCCCTGGCAGTGTACCAGGCAGGTCTTTCATGACTCCCCTGTATTATGACCTCCACCTTCATTCCTGCCTTTCCCCTTGCGGAGATGAGGATATGACCCCCGCAAATATTGTGGGAATGGCAGCAATAAAGGGACTGGATGTCATTGCCCTGACAGACCACAACAGCTGCAAAAACTGCCCGGCCGCCCTTTACCACGGGCAGAATTATGGAGTTACCGTCATCCCCGGCATGGAACTGTGTACTGCCGAGGAGGTTCATGTGATCTGCCTGTTTCCAAGTCTTTTTGATGCACTTTCCTTCGATGCCTATGTATACGGGCATATGCTGCCTGTCAAAAACAAAGAAGAGATTTTTGGCAGGCAATTAATTATGAATGAAGCTGATGAGATAACCGGTACAGTGGAAAACCTGCTTATAAGCGCCACGGATATTTCTTTTGACACTGTATTTTCCCTGGCCGCGGACCACCGCGGGATAGCTTATCCCGCCCATGTAGATAAATCCTCCACCAGCCTTTTGTCCAACCTGGGGTTTGTCCCTCCGGACAGTACTTTCACATGCGCAGAGTTCCACGACTTAAAAAATCTCCACCGCATACAAAAAGAGCATCCTTACTTCTCAGACTGTAACATCATAAGCAGCTCGGATGCCCATTATCTGGAAGATATCCAGGAACCTGGCTATCAGATTCTTTCTAAATCCAGACAAATTGAAGATATATTATATGCAATTCAGAAAACGGTTTGAAAAGGGGACAGACCCTTTTGCAAAAGGGACAGACCCCTTTGCAGAAGGGACAGACCCCCTACCACTCCCCTCTTCCCATCTCGTACGCCATTCTGGGGTACTGTGATTCTTCTATGTCGCTGCGGACGCCGCATCCTGCTGCCAGAATCCGGCCTGCATCTTCCCACTCCAGATATTCAACAATTGCCTCATAGCTATGTTCTAAAGCCTTCATGGCTTCAGGGCCGTCATAGGCTGTGGCCATCAGTACAGCTTTCTTTTTGCTTTTCTGCAGCCTGTCATTTTCTGCATAAAAGCGGTCGATCACTGTTTTTAGCTGTGCAGATATGCCAAAATAATACAGCGGCGTGACAAAAACTACCAAATCTGACTCCAACAGAACTGGATTTAATTTTTCCATGGAATCTTTCTGGATACACGCTCCTCCATCCCGGCATTTATCACAGCCAAGGCAGGGGCCTACCTTCTCAAATGCTGCGTCGAACCGAAAAACTTCATGTCCTGCCTCCCCGGCGCCCCTTATAAATTCATCGGCCAAAAGGGCGGACGTCCCTCTCCTGTGGGGACTTCCTGTAATAACTGTGATTTTCATCATGGTCTCCTCCAGTATAGTCAGAACGTGCCAGATTATCCAGACACCTAAATGTTCTGGCACGCTCCCTTGTTATATATCCTCTATCTTAAAGGCACATCTCAAATATCTTCTCAATATCGCCCTGATTTAAAGCCTTGAAACCCTGCAGAACGCCATGGCCGCAGGCCTTTGCCGCCATAACCGGAAAATCTTCCCTGCAAATCCCCACCTCAGTGAAAGTACTTTTTAATCCCAATGTCCCGAACAAGAAATCAGACAGCATTTCAATACTCTTCTTCGCCACCTCCATAGGATTCAAGGAAGCATCTATCCCAAAGACATTTGTTCCAAACTGATAATATTTTGACACCGTTGTCTCGTCCAAGCAGTACTCCAGCCAGCGGGGAGCCAAAATAGCAAGTCCCAGTCCATGGGTAATATCATAAATTGCGGAAAGCTCATGTTCCATTGGATGGCAGCTCCACTCCTGCTGTTTCCCTCCATTAATAAACCCATTGATGGCCCAGGAGGATGTCCACATCAGGTTTGCACGCGCTTCATAGTTTTTCGGCTCTTTCATCGCAACAGGTGCGTATTTTATAATGGTCTTCATCATGCCTTCCATAAAGCAGTCCAGCATATAAAGATCCTGCTCCATATTAAAATAAACTTCCATAATATGGTTCAGCATATCTGCTGCGCCGCAGGCAGTCTGATAAGGACTGACCGTATATGTATCCACAGGATTCAAAAATGACACTTTTGGCAGCAGCACAGGCTCCATGCGCCCTATCTTATCTTTCGTCTCAGGATTTGAAATAACGCCCCCGCAGTCCATTTCCGAGCCTGTTGCGGATAATGTTAGGACTGTCAAAACCGGCAGCGCCTTTTCTATAGGCGCCCACTCAGAAAAGAATTCCCATGGGTCGAAATCTACACAGGCGCCTGCCGCCATATATTTAGTGGCGTCCAGTGTGGAACCGCCCCCTACCGCCAGTAATACGTCAATCTTTTCCTTTTTACAGATCTGTGCCCCTTCCCGCACAGAATCTATCCTCGGATTAGGTTCTATGCCTGAAAGTTCAAATAAAGCCAGTCCTGCTTTCTTAATTTCGGATGTCACTGCATCATACAAGCCTGTTTTTTTAATTGAACCCCCGCCGTAAGTCAAAAGGACACGGCTCCCATACTTGGACAGTTCCTCCCCGAGATGGCCCAGCTGGTTTTCTCCAAAATACACTTTTACAGGAATATCATAAATAAAGCTATTCATAGTCAAAACTCCTCCTTACATTCAGTACCATCCTGCGCATAAAACTCCCTTGCCGCTGGATGTGCATCCAAATTTTTATTGACATGCACCACACAGGAATTATTGCAGGAAAATTCAAACGCAGTCTGGCACAATGGACATGAATCAACACTTTTAAGTTACTATTCATATGATAATACATAAACCTGGCTTCAGGTCAAGATTTTTTTGGAATTTATTGGTTATTTATTAAATAATCCAGCAGGACTGCCAGTGATATCTTATGAACTAATACTTAAAACATCCCTTCGTTTTTCTCCTCAAGTACTCTTATAGCCTGAAGAAACATCCTGCACACTGGAGTCTCAATCCCAAGCTCATGCCCCATCCTGACCATGCTTCCTGCAAACATATCTATTTCCGTCTTTCTTCCAGCCTCCAAGTCCTGCAATGTAGAAGGTTTATTCCCGAAAGGAATCTTCATGATGGTATCGTACTGCCTTTCCATCTGGCCATCTGTAATAATAATCCCCTTAGCTTTTGCCACTGCCTGTACTTCTCTCATGGCGGCCATCCTGATTTGATTGGCAGGTTCGCTTCTCTGAAAAGCCCCAAAAGGAATGCCCAGAAGTGCGCAAGTCAGGTTTTCCCCCACATTGCACATATATTTAAACCAGAGTCCCCATATCATATCCTTCTCAACCCGGTAAGGAATATCGCAGAATTCCATCAGCTCCTTCACATCCCGGACACGGCTTGTCAAGGTCTCATTTTTTGCCTCGCCAAAATATACCTTTCCTCCCCAGGGATCATAGTCTGCCCTGCCATTTTTCATCACAATTGACATTCTCATATAAGAATATAAGACATGTTCCCAGCCATATGCCCCGGCTACTTGCTCTTCGCTCTCTACGCCATTCATTACACATAAAATCTGTGTATCCGGCCCCACGAATTTTCTGATATCTTGTATTGCCTGCTTAAGGCCTGTATCCTTTACCGCCATAATAATAAGATCCGTCTGTTTTCCCTCCTCAGGCGTCCGGACCACAAAGCGGTAATTCACGCCATTTATCACCACCCCATTCTTCTGAAGCCTTTCTTTACGTTCTCCTTCTGCAATCACACAGAAATTTTCCCTGCCAAGCTTCTCCTCCAGCCTTGGCGCAAAAAACACGCCCATGGCGCCCAGGCCAATCAATGCCACATTTTTAATTTCCATCTCTATAATCCGCCTTTCTTTAAAAATTCCCTTTCTCTCATTAAGGTATACTGCATATACAATACTCCTCTATACAGATTCACCCTCCGGGGATATGTGCAAATACAAATAAATGCCTAAAGTATTTACATCCTACACAGGCAGTATAACACATTTTTCCATGGCTGAGGGCAACATTCACCTGCAAAAGAAAAAAGCCTTCCTAAAAGGCACACCCATAAGGAAGTATCGGTGTAGTAGCGGACTTTTAGATAATCGCGCCCCATGGGGGACATATCCTTGACGATAACCGTCTTAACTGTTCCAACTTCCGCAAGACGTATCATCTCATTCCAGCCAGGCCTGTCAAACATCACACCGGAAACACCGCCGTCAATGAAAATGCAGGATTAGGAAACCACCATCACTCTGCACACCTGTATCTTAAATGAGTAAATATCAATTTTGATCCATCGCTCATTCCAGATAAAGCTCATAATTACAGCAGCATCGCATCAATTCCTTATCATGAGTGATAACAAGGATTGTTTTTCCGGTATCCGCCTCAGAGCGGAGTACATCTGCAATGGTACCCATATTGCCGCCGTCAAGACCGCTGGTAGGTTCATCGAAAATCAGGATATGGCGGTCTGAAAGGATACCGCAGGCGATGGATAATCTCTGCTTCTGCCCGCCAGAAAGGGATGCCGGATGCACGTCCTTATATGCGTACAACCCAAGCTTTTTTAACAGTCCCCTGGTTTTTTCCAACCGTTTGGGAGAATGGCCGGAGCAAAGCAACAGTTCATCAGTGACACTGTCCGTAAAAAACTGCGTTCCTGTGTCGTTAGAGCCATACCACACCTCGTTCCTGCGTTTTCCCGCCGAAAGGATTTTGCCGCCTATGCTTATTTCGCCACCACTCTGTTTCCACAGTCCAGCCAGCACCCGCGCAAGGCTGGTTTTGCCTGCGCCGTTTTCTCCAGTCAGCGCAGTAATCTGCCCACCGGGCAAAGAGAAATTTAAACCTTCAAAAATCGTCATATTTTTACGCTTGCAGGACAGATTGCCCACGGAAAGAGATGTTTTCCTGTCACCCCTTGGCGGCGCCGGCAAAAAAGAATCCACTTCGGCCATTTCCCGGAGTCCATATTGGCTGCGTTCTTCTTCGGTCATTTCCCGCATCTGCGCCGCTGTTTTTTTCCATTGTATTCTCCCATCTGAAACATATATAAAACGGTCGGCAATTCCATTCAGCCATGAAAGCCGATGTTCCGCGATGATGAGGGTATTTCCTTCGCCTTTCAGTTTCCGTAAAATATCCGCAAGCTTCACAGTCCCGCCATCGTCTAAATTGGCCGTAGGCTCATCACAGACATAAGTATGGGGGGCAAGCGCGTAGACCGATGCAATTGCCACGCGCTGCTTCTCGCCACTGGAGAGAACGTCAAGAGGAGAAAGGCGCAGCCCTTCCAGTCCGAAAGAGGCAATCGCACTGTCAGTACATCTCTTTACCTCTTCTTTTGCCATTCCGTAATTCTCACAGGCAAAGGCAACCTCCCCCTCAAGTTCCGATGAAAAGAACTGGCTTTTCGGATCTTGAAACACGCTTCCGATTTCCCGTCCGATTTCCCATGCCGGAAGCGTGGCAATCTCCGTTTTGTTTATATTTATCCTGCCTGTCAGTTCCCCCTGATAATAGGATGGGGCAAGGCCATTGATCAGCCTTGTCAGCGTTGTTTTCCCGCCGCCGGACGGACCTGTCAGCACGACGCATTCCCCATCACGCACAGTAAGGTCAATATCATGGACGCCCTCTTTGCATTCCGCATATTGGAATGTCACATTATGTAAGGTAATCATATGCGTATCCCTCCGATACCAAGAAATACAGCGGTCACGGCAGTCCAGAGCATCATACAGACATAATCGAAAACACCGGTTTTCTTTTCGAAATAGCTGCCCCGCTTTCCGGGGCGCTCGGCGCCACGCGCTACTGCGGAAACCGAGAGCTGGTCTGCAATCTGCAGGCAGCGCAGCAGCAAAGGCACGAGCACATATTCGCAGGATGCCGCAGGATGGCTGGCAAGCTGTGCGGGCGCAGTCAGGCCACGGTTGCGCATGGATTGCCAGACGCTCCTAAGTTCCGCTTTCATCGTCGGAAAAAAGCGGAACACGACCAAAAGGCCGAGAATCATGGGCGTTGGCGTGTGGATGCGGGATAAAAATGCCGCAAGTTTACCGGGCGGCGTAGTAATGAGATCCCACGACACGATGAAAACAGGCATCAGATTCCAGAACATCAGCGCATAAAATTCTGAAAAAACCACCATATGAAATCCATGAAAGCGGATTAAGTATAAAAGCAGTGCGAGCAGCGCATAAAATGCGCCCATAGAACGCAGCAGCCTCCAATTGCGCTGAACCCCCAAATAAACGAAGCCGAAACCAGCCAGGACGCAGGTCAGCACGGTATCGGCAGCCAGGGATACACCAACAATCGTGCAGACAAGCGCCCATAGCTTAACCGGAACGGCAAAGTGTTGCCGCCGCATTACAGCACGCCCGCCTTTTTAAAGTGCTTATGGACCAGTTTCCCGCCGACGAGACTGCCAAGGAATCCGCCGAGCGTTGTAAACAGGATGATAAACACCAGCCAGCCGGGGGACGTGTAATAATGCACAAAAAAGTCGATATAGCTCTGTTCCATGCCGCTGGACAGGGCAAATGCCTCATATGTGTCCCAAAAAAACCAGATGGGCAGAAGGTTCACGCCGTTGTACAGCAGACTTGCCACCGTCCAGGCAAGCGTCATTTTCTTTTTTGATTCCCAGCCATCCTTCCATAAGATTGCCTCACAGATTATACCAACGATGATATAATAGGGAAGCAGATACCAGTTGCCCATAATAAGGAAAACCAGGCCAAGTATGGTCATGTAAATGAGTGACACAAAGCGTTTATGCACCCGGCTTACCATGAGAAAAAAGATTGGTGCGCACAAAAACATAGTAAAACCCACCGATAGGACCATGCTGACAAAATCATTTGCCATGCAGACCATATTTACAATAAGTTGGATTACGATAAGCAGTACGGTAAGCAGTACCGTAGTAATCACATCCCTGACATTCCATTTTTGCGTTGTTTTCATTGATTTTTCCTCCTGTCATTTAATTGAAACCGCTCCGTTCATTTCCTATTAGAGTCCGTTCTTTAAGCCGCTTTCTCTATGAGGCTCCAGCCAATTGCCGTCTCACGCATCTTGATGAAGCGGCGGTACCATCACTGGGTCTCCATTAATTCCCTGTGTGTGTGCCGTTGGACTATCCGCCCCTTGTCCAAGACGATGATCTGGTCGGCGTTTCGGACAGTAAAAAGCCTGTGGGCAATCATAATAATTGTTTTTGTTTTAGCTTTCGTCAGTTCCGGAATGGCTATCTGCAGCTCCTGCTCATTTTCCGGATCAACACTGGCGGTTGCCTCGTCCAGAATCACAAGGGGCGCATCCTTCAGGATGGCGCGGGCAATGGCGATACGCTGCCGTTCCCCTCCGGATAAATTCCCGCCACCGTCGCCAGCCAAAGAATCATAGCCTTTGGGAAGAGCAGAAATAAAATCATGGCATCCCGCCTGCTTTGCCGCAGCCATCATTTCTTCATCCGCGGCATCCGCATATTTCCCATAAGATGCATTACCCTGATTAAAAGTCTTAATGACTTCGATACCCCCTATGTATTCGACAATGGCGGCATCCATGTATTTTCATTCTGTTGATACATTGCTCATTTAAAAGCCTTCCACCCATCAGTTAGCTTTCACTAACTCGCTGATAAAAAATTAAGGTTCATTTGAACCTTAACAGACCGCTCCAGCCGCTGTTGAAAAAGACCGCAAGCTCATTCACATATTCAATGGCGCACCCACGCGTCATATCGTGTGCAACAGTTTCAAAAACAGCGGTAAAATAGGCGCTTGTTATCATATGATGTAAATCATAGCTGACTGTGCCTTCCAATTTCCCAAGCTTCCGGAGATGCTGGTAATAATGTTCCGTCTGCATGACCTCAATTTCCACCAGCTCATGGATATAATTGGCATACCTGGTTCCCTCCGAGCAACAGACCACCAGCTTGAACGCATCAAAATTGTCATAAATATAGTTGATAAAATGGTTCAGATACTCTGTGGATAAATCCCGGCTCTGTGCAGTCCTATCCTCCGGAATTAGGTCATAGTGCGCCTTCTGCGCCGTTTTGAACTGCTCCACAAGGCCATCTGCGGCATCGGACACTAACGCTTCAAAAAGAGCCGCCTTATCCGGGTAATATCCATAAAATGCTCCTTGAGTAAAACCCGCCTCCTTGACAATCCCCCGGAGGGATGCATCCTTAAAACCCTTTGCCAGAAACTCTTTTTTTCCTACTTCAAGCATTTTTTTCTGGGTTTCGGTATATTCAGCCATGATTCACCATCCTTTCACACGCCGGAATATATCAATGATATATATCATTGATATATTCTAACTCAGACGAACTGCTTTGTCAAGACATTAATACAAAATTAACACTTCGGAGACAATAGCTCACCCTTCAAGCAATTAACCGGATATGCAAACACTGATGCGGGGATCCTTAAGGTGTTTTATCGCGCCCAATCCCAATTCATCTTTTTCTTCGGATGCTGCTCCCTCTGCCCGCCGGTTCTCTATTTCTGCCCGCCGGATACATTCTCGAATGGAGCGTTCCTCGCCGTACTCATTTAGCATAGAGGAAACTTTCCGCTTGCTTTCTGCCATAAACTGCGGATTATATTTTAGGCCGCAGGCTTTCTGAATCCGGGCAGCAGCATCCCACTCCTTATCGGGGCGCAACTTCCTCCTCCGTTGTAAAGTTCTATCGAGAATTGCTTGTTGGGAAGCGTCCCAAACCCTCTTGATTTTTCTCTCACTGCCTACAACACTGCACAAAACGATTTTGCCTAAGTTTCGAGAAAGATTTTTCAAAGGCTTTTTTTGTTGCCCACTACGGACAGAGATTAAAAATGCTAAACAAAAGCAGCAGTGATTTTGAGGTCACTGCTGCTTTTTGCGGTTAATCTTAGTTGACAATATGATTTTCTTTATAGTCCGTTCCCCATTCTTCCATAGCCTTTATGATAGGGCGCATAGATTCCCCCAAATCGCTTAATGCATATTCAACGCGGGGTGGTACTTCTGGATAGACTGTGCGGGTAATGATTCCATCTTCTTCCATAGAACGAAGGCTGTCAGTCAGCACCTTTTGGCTGATTCCCTCTAAATCCTTGCGTAATTCATTGAAACGCCATGACCGCTGTAATAGGTTTCGCATAATCAGTAATTTCCATTTGCTTCCGATTAGCTGAACAGTGGTTGCAACAGGGCAAGCAGGCATTTCTTTTTTTGTCAACATAGGCGTACTCCTTTCCAATAGTTCAAAGATGACTGCTACATTCAAATCATAGTATAAAGGCAGCTTTCCTGCAAGTATGGGTTACAAAAAAGTAACTATGTAATAAAAAGGTGCGTACTTTTTTCATGGATTGACGTGAGATACAATATAGTCAAGGAACAGGAAATGTTCCAAGAATAAAAAATGGAGGTAATCATTATGGCACTTTCTAATCTGTTTGGTTGGGCAAAGAAAAATGAGGAGGTCGCGGCATCTGCCTGTGGTTCTGCCTGCGGTGCTGGCGATAAGCCGGAAGAAAGGCCTGCCGCTTGCGGCTCTGCCTGTGGTGCTGGCGATAAGCCGGAAGAAAAGCCTGCCGCTTGCGGTTCTGCCTGCGGTGCTGGCGATAAATAAGCACTATATACCATTCGTTCCCGGTAAGCAAAGCTGTTTACCGGGAACCATTTCAAAATTATCCGGTTTTGCCGGTCTATATAGATATTTTCATGATTTCAAAGTGAGGAAAACGATATGAAAGAATATTTTGCGTTTCAGTGGCACATTACAGACGAGTGCGACCAACGCTGCAAACATTGTTACATTTTTTCGGAAGATAACTGTAAAAAACTGGACGCTATGAGTTGGGGGCAAATGCAGGAAACCTTTTATAACTGTCTTGATTTTTGTAAAGTGTATGACCGTCTGCCCTATTTTTACATTACAGGCGGCGATCCCATTTTACACCCGGATTTTTGGAAGCTGCTTGCCCTGTTAAAAGAACATAATATTCCGTTTACTATTTTGGGAAATCCGTTTCATTTAACAGATGAGGTTTGCCGGAAACTGAAAGAGTACGGCTGCCAGAAATATCAACTCTCTCTTGATGGAATGAGAGAAACCCATGACTGGTTTCGGAAACCCGGTTCTTTCGACTGTACCCTTGAAAAAATCAGTTGTATTAAAAATGCTGGTATCCGTTCTGTGGTTATGACAACGGTATCCGGCACAAATATCAAGGAGATTCCAGATATTATTGATACTGTTGTAAAGGCAGGCGTTGATGTATTCGCTTTTGCACGTTATTGTCCTACCAGCGACGAGAAAGATACTGGTATGACGCCGCAGGAATATCGGGAATTACTGGATACCTGTTATCAAAAATTTCAGCAATATGAATCAGCAGGCTGTACCACCTACTTCAACAAGAAAGACCATCTTTGGACGCTCTATGAGTATGAAAAGGGCATTTTCAAAATCCCAGAGGACGCACAGGACGGCGTGATTTATGGGGGTTGCAACTGTGGAAACTGTCACATGACAATTTTGCCTACCGGCGATATTTATGCTTGTCGCCGCGTCCAGAACAGCAAGGTCGGCAACGTGTTTACAGACCGGATTGCTGATGTGTGGATTTGCGGGATGGAGCAGTACCGGGATTACAGTAAATTTGAAAAATGTTCAAAATGTGAATTGCTATCTTATTGCCGGGGGTGTCCTGCGGTTGCCAGTGGGAAAGACGGTAACTTTTATGCGGCAGATCCCCAATGCTGGCACGAAGTGGGCAGAGACAAAGAGGTGTAGATATGGAATTTTTTGATTTGGTAAAGGTTCGCCGTTCTATTCGAAAATACCAGAACAGGCAGATTGAACGGGAGGATTTAGAGAAAATTATAGAAGCGGGGCTTTATGCTCCAAACGCCGGGGGCGGTCAACGGACAATCATTGCTGCCATTCACAACAAAGAACTGTGTGAAACAATCGGAAAATGCAATGCTGCAAAATTTGATAGAAGCAAATTAGCAGGCTCTTATGTATCAAAGGAACAACCCAGTTTAATCGACGACCCTGCGATAAAAAGCGGTTTCTATGGCGCACCTACTGTCTGTGCAGTTTTTGCTCCAAAAAATTTTTTATACAGTATTCCCGACGCTTTCTGCTGTGCGGAAAATATGGTGCTTGCTGCCGCGGAGTGCGGACTTGCGTCCTGTATTGTGGCACGAGGGGAGGAAACCTTTGAAAATGAATTCGGGACAGAACTCTTGAAAGAATGGAAAATTCCCGAAAACTATATTGCCCGTTGTTTCGTTCTGTTGGGTTACTGTGAGGGAAAATACCCCCATGGCAAACCGCGAAAAGAAAACCGCAGTTTGATTGTCGAATGAGGTGATTATATGGACGCACAAACTTGTTTAAAAAAACTGGAATATGTAGGTGTATTGAATTTTGCTACTGTGGGACTGGACAAAACGCCACAAATACGGTGTATTAGTGCCATTCACTATGAGCCGGAAAAACTCTATTTTTTTACTGCAAGAGGAAAGGATTTTTGCAGAGAACTTTTAGAGGACGGACAGGTACAAATTTTAGCTTATACCCGTTATAAAGAAATGATTCGTGTTTCTGCAAAGGCTTTTCCCGTAGCAGAAGCAGAACAGAAAAATTATATTGACCTTATCTTTCAAAAGCAGCCCTATCTTAAAAATGTATATCCGGGCAAGACACGAGAAATCGGGATTGTTTTTGCTATCCGAGATATGCAGATAGAATATTTCAATTTGGGTGTCAATCCAATTTTTCGGGAGCAATATCTTGTAGGGAATGGAGTGAGTAAACCAAAAGGCTATGAAATAACCAGCCATTGTATCGGCTGTGGAACCTGTGTAAAAGGTTGTCCCCAAGGATGTATTAAACCGGGAAACCCCTATTACATTACGCGGGAAAATTGTCTGCACTGTGGGAACTGTTTTGAACACTGCCCTGTAAAGGCGATTAGGCAGTTATAAAAAAGGGGAAAAGGCTTTATGGAATATAAAAAAATGAAAGATAACATCTATTTGCGTGTTGACAAAGGAGAAAATGTTACAGAAACAATCAAAGAGGTTTGCAAAAAGAAGTGTAGGAATTAAGGTGTGGAGATTACTTTAAGGGAGGTGCTTTTATGATATTTCAGAAACGGAAATGTTCTAAGGAAAATTTGTTAGAACTCTTAAAAAGAGAACTGGAAACTGCTGACGCTGTTTTAATCGGTGCTGGTGCAGGACTTTCTACTTCTGCTGGATTTGTTTATACCGGCGAGCGTTTTCATCAAAATTTCAGTGATTTTGAAGCGAAATACGATATTCACGATATGTACTCCGGTGGTTTTTATCCCTTTTCCAGCTTAGAGGAACACTGGGCGTACTGGAGCCGGTATATTTGGCTGAATCGCTACGAAAACGCTCCAAAGCCTGTGTATGAGTTGCTGTACCGCCTTGTATCTGAAAAAGATTACTTTGTAATTACGACCAATGTAGACCATTGTTTTCAGAAAGCGGGTTTTGATAAAAAACGGTTGTTTTATACACAGGGAGATTATGGTTTATTTCAGTGTTCCGAGCCTTGCCATAAACAGACCTACGAAAACCGGGAACTGATTGAGCGCATGGTAAACCAGCAAAAGGATATGCGGATTCCCTCTGCACTCATTCCCCAGTGTCCCAAATGCGGTAAGCCTATGACCATGAATTTGCGTTCGGATAGCCGTTTTGTGGAGGACGAGGGTTGGAAGAAGGCCGCCATCCGATATGAGGATTTTTTACGTCGTCACAAAAATCTGCATATCTTGTTTTTAGAAATCGGTGTCGGTTATAATACACCGGGCATTATCAAATATCCATTCTGGCAAATGACAGTCCAAAATCCAAATGCGATTTATGCCTGCTTAAACAATGGAGAAGCCGCCTGCCCCAAAGAGATTGAACAGCAGTCTATTTGTATCAACCGTGATGTTGGTACAGTTTTGGAAGAACTGTTTGTTAAGGAGGTGGCTTAGATATGAGCCAATTAAAGCAATTACTGAAACTAAACCAAATGCTGCTTTCTGAACAGCCGCAGTATGGAGAACAGGCGGCGGATTTTCCACTGGAACTGCAAGCACAATGGCATTTGTTTCGTTCCCTCGTGAATGTACGAGAGCCAAAACCAGTAGGCAGAGCGTTTCTGGAATTACAGGACAACTTGCTGAAAGAGATGATTGCAGAGAGAGGAATTGCAAAAATTAGTTCTCTGAATCTTTTGCAGGAAAATATCTATTTATGGCAGGGCGATATTACCACGCTGCAGGTTGACGGGATTGTAAACGCTGCTAACAGCGGCATGACAGGCTGCTATTGTCCCTGTCATGGCTGTATTGACAATGCCATTCATACTTTTGCCGGTGTGCAGCTTCGGCTGGAATGTGCCGCTATGATGAAAGAACAGGGTCATCCAGAACCAACAGGAGCGGCAAAAATCACAAAGGCATATAATTTGCCCTGTCATTCTATTTTGCATACGGTTGGCCCGACTGTGACGGGAAAGCTATCGGAAAAAGACTGTGCGTTATTAGCGTCCTGTTATCAATCTTGCCTTGAGCTGGCAGAACAAAATCACTTAAAATCGCTGGCTTTCTGCTGTATTTCAACAGGAGAATTTCATTTTCCAAATCAGAAAGCGGCTGAAATCGCAGTGAAAACAGTAAAGGAATTTTTATCAACGCATACCGAAATATCCATAGTGTTTACTGTCTTTCAGGACAAAGATTATGAAATTTATCGCAAGTTACTTTCCTGACCGAAATAGCAAAGCCAGCTTGGCTTACAGCAGCTAAGCCGGGAAATGGAGAAGCACAGCTATGAAAAACAGAGAGCCGCCCACTTTTGAAAGTGGTTCACTCTCTGCTTCTATTTGTAATCCTGTACAATACTTAAGCTGGGGTACAAATGTATACAAAGATTTTCGCTTTAGTTATGGCAGGAGGCATTATTTTCTCTTCTCTTATTGCCGAAATGATTTTAGAGACTATAAGAAATCTAATAAAGAAATTTACTATAATGCTATTTAAAACGGGGACTTAATAAGGAAAAGAAAATATGATTATATTTGAAGTTAAAGAAAATAAAAAGAAATATCTCCCTCTGCTCCTTCTCGCAGATGAGCAGGAAAGTATGATTGACCGATATCTAGGCCGCGGGAGAATGTACGCACTTAAAGACGGCCATGTAAAAGCCATCTGTGTGGTGACAGATGAGGGAAACGGCGTATTGGAGCTGAAAAACCTCGCCACCGAAACCTGCAGCCAGTGTAAAGGCTATGGACGGAAATTAATTGAATTTATTGTACAGACATACCAAAAGCAATACAGCACCCTGCAGGTTGGGACAGGGGACAGTCCAGCCACAGTGCCTTTCTATGAAAAATGTGGGTTTAAAAAATCACATGTCCTCAAAAACTTTTTTAAAGACTATTATGACCATCCTATCTATGAGGATGACATGCAGCTTGTGGACATGGTTTATCTATGCAGGAAACTATAAGTAAAGGCCATTGCGGGCCAGCCTAAAATCACTATATTACACTTATTGGACTGCTAATGTCCAATAAGGCATCTAAAAATAACAGAATACCAGAAAGGGCAAAGCACAAATGATTATGAAAAATGATACTGACCAAATCCACCAGACAGACAATGGCATCACTCCTGCCAAAAGTACAGCATGGGTGAAAGCAGCAGCCGGGATTGCAGCCTTTGCAGTGTTTGTGGCGGGCATAGCTGCTGGGATAAAACTGACATACCATCCCCGCAGTAAACCTGATATAGATACTGCAGCCATTGAAGAAACAGTGGATTGGAAGGAGTATATAGGCCCATGGTGTGATAAGGGGAACGAAAACAATACTGAAAGTCCAAGGGAATTATATCAGATTCACTTGAAATCTGTAGATGAAGAAAGCCAGACAGTCGTCCTGGACGCCTCTTGCTTTGTAGGAAAACGTGTCTCTGTGGAAGATAACCTAGAAGGGACTATTCAAAATAACCGGATCGAGATTGGATTCTATGACTTTTATGGAAACCGGATCGAAGGAGATATTACAGCAAATAGTGACCGTCTTTCTGTAGTACTAGAAGAGATTCCAGAAAAAGCACAGAAGTCTGATAGGACTCCCGGGACTATTGATATGCCCTTGGAGATGAACTGCATAATGGTAAGGGATGGCTGCGCAGATACAAGGGACAGGGACCGAAGTCCATGGGATACAACTTTTGTCCCTGCGCAGTCCATTCAGGAAAACAAGAAAACAGCCTCCAGTCTGGTTGCTAAATACAGTTCAGATTATGTTTTCCCGGACAGTGACAAGCAGTATCTTGACTTAAATTATCTTCGTCATTGTTCAGCCAGATACCTAGTATTTGGGCGCAATGAAATTTTTGCCAGGCATGGCAGACAATTTACAGACCAGGAAATCCAGGATTTCTTTAAATTCAGGGGAAGGAATTGGTATCAGCCTATATTATCCCCCGAAGAATTTGAACAGTCAGTTGAACTAAATGAATATGAGAAGAAGAACATAGATCTCATATTGCAGGCAGAGGCAGAACTGTCTGCGGGAGAATCAAATGGAAGCGGATTTGTTGGGGTCACGGACTCCTATCAGTTTGGTTCGGCTCCTATACACCGCATACTAATCAAAGAAATATACACAGACCACGTAGTAGCCGATATACAGGTAGTGGGCCCTGAAATCAAATTGGAATATACCGGCATTATCTTTGAAATTATAAATGATACAACCATCCTGGGGAAGGCAGGCAGTGACACAACAATTCAAATTACCTGGCCCCAGATCCCTGACGGGACTATAACAGCCAGCAGTCCAGATAATCCCCAGTTCCAGGAAATATTAAACCATACATATGTGGGAAAAATCCCAAATTACTTCAGTAATTAAAACTATATGCTTTCTTTTTATCTCTTTAACACCATCTGCCTGGACATATTGAAAGTCCCCTGCTGCCTGCACGTCAAATCAGGATATCTCTGTTCATATGCGTAAGTCCTGATAATAGTATAAAATCCTGCGGGCAGTTTGCCTGACAGGAATGTTTTATACTATATAAATAACTGCAATAAATAAATGGCCAATAAATGTGCCGGATAATAGATATAGAAAAACCATTTTGAAATCTTCAGGTTGGACTTTGTGTGTATATAGATAAATGGCAATGCCAACAAAGCAAAAATTTCAAACCCAATTGCGTGGCCTCCTATTTTAAGGGCAAGAGGATCTTCCATATATCCATTCAGCGCGGGCAGGTAGCTAATTATGTAAATAATTGCTCCCAGCCAGGGTTTGTTCCTGCACAGGTAGAAAATCAGCATCAGAATCAGCCCTGTCATAGAATAGTCAAAATTAACAACACCCAATAAAATCAAGCAGCCTATAAACAACCACCATTTCTTCTCTTTAAATCCCCATGTGGCCAATAGGCTGACGACCAGGGTGAAAAAGATATTTAGATTAAAAATATTCCCCATAATATCGTCTGAATTAAAGGCTAAAATCCAGAAAGGCTG
The DNA here is from genome assembly GCF_900604355.1 of Luxibacter massiliensis. Lineage (NCBI taxonomy): Bacteria > Bacillati > Bacillota > Clostridia > Lachnospirales > Lachnospiraceae > Luxibacter > Luxibacter massiliensis. The sequence continues at coordinate 2,287,425 of NZ_UWOE01000001.1, forward strand.
TGAAATAAGCGCAAAGGCAGCAAGCCGAACCATATATTTCTTAATATCATGGGTATATAACATCCCCACTGTCAAGCAATAGCAAAAAAGAGGAAAGGCGATTCTTCCTACCCACCTAAAAATCGGGTATTCAGGAAAAAATACACTTCCAATATGGTCTATGGTCATAGATATAATGGCTATCAATTTGATAAAATTTGTGTCCAGATTTGTCTTTAGCTGCTGTTCCTGCATAATAAAATCCCCCTGCATAACTTTTTACCTAATTCCAACCTCTTGTGGGTATATTTTTTTATACATCCCATATGGACAGGCTGGCTCTGGGATGTGTTTGATATATCCCTGGGTATAGTATCATTTACGGCATAGGATTTCAAGAAATATTTCCTAACTTAACCATATCTATATAGCTCAATATAAATTGACAAGGCATATGTCATTTTCCCGTTAAATAAATAATATTTATACTTGATTTTAAATCCAAATAGTACTATAATATAATTCATGCAGATATAGTTCATTGGTAGAATGCCAGCTTCCCAAGCTGGAGAGGCGGGTTCGATTCCCGTTATCTGCTTCAAAAGGCTGACAATTATGTCAGCCTTTTTTAGTACTGCTTTAAAGTATGAGACAAAATCTGCCCCTAAAATATATTTGCCATATCCGGGCGGCCCCCTATTCAGCCTCTTCCCCGCAGTACTGTTCTTTTATCGCATCAATCAACGAGAGCACCCTCTCATCTGCAATCCAATAGACCACATTCATCCCCTGTTTTTTTGAATCCAGAATCCCTGGGTCATTGTTCCCATTGGGCAGTACACACACCATGACCTGGACCGGAAAAGAACCATAGTCAGGAATCCATATCGGAACCAACGGCTGGGCAAGAATTAGGAAGGCGGTGTGTTACGTGAAAGTTAGTCTCCCACCCAGCAGCCGTCCCCTCCCACAGTAGCGGTTACAGTAAGCTTTGCCCCCTCCAAGCAGGGCATGGCCCCTTTCTATTTATCTGCTTGTCAACTAATACTTCCTCACGTCTCTATTTTTTATGATTTTTGCAGGAACACCTGCCACAACCGCATTTTCAGGTACGTCCTTTGTTACCACTGCCCCGGCTCCAACAATAGCCCCATGGCCGATAGTTACCCCTGGCAAAATAATTGCGCCTGAACCAATCCACACATTTTCCCCAATATAAACAGGAGAAGGATGAAGATTACTTCGATTTGATGGATTCATGCCATGATTTAAAGTCGCGATTACTACATTATGTCCGATCAGTGTTCCATCACCAATAGTAATACCTCCCTGGTCCTGGAACTTACATCCCATATTTATAAATACATTCTTACCAACCGTAATATTCCTTCCACAATCCGTATAAAAGGGAGGAAACAGACAAAAACTACTATCCACCTCTTTTCCAATCAGTTTTGAAAAGAGTTTTCTCAATTCATGGGGTTTATGATATGTGCCATTTATTTCTGCTGTTAACTTCAATGCATCCTGAGAAGCTTCATGCATAAATTGGTGTACTTCACTGCCTCCTATCACTGTTTTTTTGCTGTTAAGATAATCCAGAAAAATTTTTTCATCCATCTTTCAACCTCTCTCCTTACCCATTTCTATTTTTAGCCTGCAGGCGCTGCCCGCTGGCACTGTATTGGATAACTATATGGTAACACTCGTTTATAAGCATAGCAAATATTTATATTTTATTGATTTCTATAATTATTTTCTATATATTTTATTACTAGTACAGCAACTATAAATTTACTACCTGTACGAAAAAAAGACAGTGAAGCCGCTTATGACCCGCTGCGGCTTCTACTGTCTGTATGCAGTCTCACTGCGCTATATACTGCTATTATAAATTTGCGATACTAAATATATTCCATGTTTTTATTCAGTCAAGGAAATGAAAAAGCTGGTACCGGGTGAATGAATTACATACTTTCCTTAAAAATTTCCAATATCTCATCTTCCGTCAGTACTTTATACCCGCCCTCCATAATTAATGTGGATTTCACAAGGCCTTCCAGCATATTTTCTGTCACTCCCAGTTCTTTGATGTTCATTACAACACCAATTTCCTTCATCCAGGCTTCCATGGCATTTAATCCCTCTGCTGCTATTTCCTCACTGCTCTTTCCGTCTGGATTGACATTCCATACGTTTTCCGCAAATCTTTTAAACTTAGCAAGTCCGTATGGCATGATGTGGCGGTAATATGGCAGCGACACAGCTGCAAGTGTCATCCCATGTGCTGCATCCGTATGGGCGCCTACTGCCTGGCCGAGCATATGAACCATCCAGTCTGCTGACTTTCCCATGGCTACCAATGTATTTAATGCCCATGTAGCTGTCCACATAATATTACTTCTTGCCTCATAGTTTTTCGGATCTTGAATGGCAATCCTGGAACTGTGGATCAGAGAACGCATCAGGCCTTCCATAATATAATCTGAAGTGTTGTCATCCTCCCCTGAGAAATACTGCTCTGTAATATGGTTCATAATATCATAGAATCCAGATACCATCTGGTATTTTGGCAATGTAAATGTAAATGTGGGATCCAGGATTGAGAATTTCGGGAATACATTATCTCCAAAAATATGTCCAATCTTCAGTTTGCTCCCATGATTTGTAATCACTGAACCCCCGTTCATTTCAGATCCGGTTCCCACCATTGTCAGCACACAGCCTACTGGAATGATCTTTGTATCAGAGTCTACATCTTCGAATTTTAAATAATACTTCTCCCATGGATCCCCCTTGCAGTGGGCTGAGACTGATACTGCCTTTGCATAATCACAGCAGGAACCGCCGCCTACTGCCAGAATCAAATCTGCATTTCCTTCTCTTGCAAGCTTTGCGCCCTCATACAATTTTTCCACAGTGGGGTTTGGCATAACCCCGCCGTCTTCAATGATTTCTTTTCCGTTTGCCTTTAAAATCTCTACAACCTTATCATAGATACCATTTTTTTTGATAGAACCGCCGCCATATACAAGCTGTACATTCCTCCCATATTTTGGCAGCTCCTGGTTTAAATACTCTAAAGAATTTTCTCCAAAATATAGTTTCGTTGGATTTGAAAATACAATATTCCCTAACATAATCTGACTTCTCCTTTTCTGGTGGTTTTTACATCTTTTTTATATTATAAAATCAGTCAATATAAATAGCAAATACCTATTTTCAATTGAAATGGATAGTTGAAACTTATGAAAAAATCATGGTAGAATACTCTTATACAAAAACATTTGCAGATATTAGGAGGAAGTTATGGAACTACGTGTATTACAATATTTTCTTGCAGTCGCAAGAGAGCAGAGTATCGTCAGGGCCGCAAAATCTCTGAACTTGTCTCAGCCAACTCTATCTACGCAAATTAAACATATGGAAGAGGAGCTTGGAAAGCAGCTTTTAGTCCGGGGATCCAAAGGTACCCGGAAAGTCACCCTTACGGATGAGGGTATGATTCTTAGGAAGCGGGCAGAAGAGATTTTAGATTTAGTTAAAAAAGCAGAAAGTGAAATTGCTTTATCAGACAACGTTATTATCGGTGACGTTTATATTGGCGCGGGAGAGACTGATGGAGTCCGCCTGTTGGCCAGAACTGCCGCCAGGCTCCGTGAAGATTATCCAGGTATTCATTACCGGATTTCCAGCGGGAATGCCTCCTTTGTCACAGAGCGCCTGGATAAAGGCCTCATTGATTTTGGCATTGTGTTTGGAACGCCGGACTTAAAGAAATACGAGGCATTGAAGCTCCCCATCAATGACGTATGGGGTGTTTTGATGACCAAAGATGCGCCATTAGCTCAAAAAAAATACATCACACCTGAAGATCTCTCTGATAAACCCCTTCTTATTTCCCAGGAACAGTCTGACGGCGGGGAGGTAATGCAGTGGATGCACTGCGGACGTTCTTCTTTAAACATCGTTGCCTCCTATAATCTTTTGTTCAATGCATCTCTTCTAGTGGAAGAAGGACTTGGATATGCTGTCTGTTTTGATAGAATCATCAATACTTCCGGTAACAGCAGGCTTTGCTTCCGTCCCCTTTCCCCCCGGCTCGAGGTGCCTATGAATGTTATCTGGAAAAAATACCAGGTTTTCTCAAAGCCTGCAGAGAAATTTCTCCAGACACTCCGGGAAAGCCTGGCGGAGCAAATATGTATATAATCAAAGTTATTATCCGCCGCTGTACAGGTAAGCACTGATATATTTCACAAAACATACCCAAAGGGTACCCCTTAGCACGCGCCCAGAAAGACCGTGTATTATGGGGTACCCCTTAGAGATGCTTGATTGAACATTGACAGTCTGCTACATGTCCAGCGCCAGCTATTCCCACTTATTTTAAAGCAATGAGCAATGCCATTTTAAATTTTCCATCAGCCTTGACACTATGCAGTCCATTCTTGGCAAAATGAAAGCTTTCCCCCGCTTGAATCTCATGATCCGTTCCTTCATAGCCAATAACTGCTTTACCCTCTAGGGCAAATACAAGAGCATCCCCAGGCGCTCTGTGCGGTGAGAGTCCTGTCCCCTCGTCGAATGCCATGAGCACAAATTTCATTCCGTCATTGGACACTATATCCATGTTTACAATACTGCCATCTTCATATGGAAGTAATTCTCCTAATTTTAATACTTCTCCTGCTTTTACAACATGATTCATAATAATTTCCTTTCCCGGCATAATCTCCGTATAAACAAATCCTTGTGTTGTTGCCGCTCCACATAGTGTATCTTTTAATATTACGAGCATTTCCCCCTGTTTCATTTCAAGCTTTTTTTGATTTTCCCCAGTACCCGCCGTAAATATCCCTTGTCCGCCCATGCCAATATAGATGACTGGCCTTGCATAGGTTTCAGGTGTAATGTCTGTCTCCTTCCCCAAAGAAAAGTAGGTAATATCTGTCTCCCCCTGCATCTTAGACGGCGTAGAAATCGTCAGGCCATCTTTAGGTTTATGAGCCTCTGCAACTGAAAATACACGATTCATTCTTAACACCTCCTTTTACTATTATCATATTATAAACTATTTCTTATGCATTTCTGTTGTTTTTCAAACAAAATACATATATTATACTGCTGCCAATGCTACCGTACCCAATGTAAGCAGAAGAAGTCCGCACCCTTCTTTTTTTGTAAGTCTCTCCCCAAATACCATGTAGGAAAACCCCACTGTAACCAGAACACTCAGTTTGTCTATAGGCACAACCACACTGGCCGGCCCTTCCCTCAGGGCCCGGTAATAACAGAGCCAGGAGGCTCCTGTTGCGATTCCAGAACAACAAATAAACACGAATTCCTTCCTGGGAATCTCATGGATAGTTTTCGCCTTCCCACTCACAAAGACCATGAGCCACGCCATGGCCAGAACAACCGATGTACGGATGGCTGTCCCCAGGTTGGAATCCACCCCGGAGATCCCAACCTTGCCTAGAATAGCAGTAAGGCTGGCAAAAAGAGCAGAGCCAGACGCATACAAAAACCAGCTCTTCTTTTCATTTTCCGCAGGCACACTATCTTTTTTCTTTATCATAAGCAGAATGCCTGCTGTAATCATAAACACTGCAGCAGCCTTTTCTGCACTTAAACCCTCATGGAGGAAAATCAATGCCAGCAAAATAGTCAACACAGTGCTTGATTTATCCACCGGGACTACTTTGTTAATATCCCCCACCTGAAGCGCCCTAAAATAACAAAGCCAGGAGGCTCCTGTTGCAGCACCTGAAAGACATAAAAACAGCATGGTTTTCCCGTCAATCCCAGGAATACCATGCCATGAACCTGTCAGCAGCACAATCAGCCATGCAAAAATTAAGATTACCACGGTGCGGATAGCCGTGGCTACATTTGAATCTGCCTTTTTAATTCCACATTTAGCCAGGACAGACGTTACTCCGGCAAAAAAGGCGGACCCTGCCGCATAAAATATCCACATTCTTCATTCCCTCTTTTCCTACCCGTTCAAACGGTACCCTGCACCCCACACAGTTTCTATAATTTTCGGATTTCTGGCATCATCCTCTATCTTTTCTCTCAGCCTGTTGATATGGACAGAAACAGTGGCCGCGTCTGACACATAATCAAAACCCCATATTTTTTCGAACAATGCCTCCTTAGAAAATACAATATTCGGATTCTCCGCCAGAAAGCATAAAAGTTCAAACTCTCTGTTGGGAAGTTTCAGTTCCGTCTCTCCTTTCCAGGCCTTCCAGGTTTTCGGCTCGATGGTTACATCCTGAATACTAATTTTCTCTGTATTCTCAGCTTCCGCGCCGCGGTCTTTTGTGAGCCTGGCATAACGCTTTAAGTGGGAACGCACCCTCGCCACCAGCTGAGAGGGGTCGAAGGGTTTTGTGATATAATCATCTGCTCCAAGTCCCAGGCCCCGTATCACATCCACCGCTTCCGCCCTTGCAGTCACCATCAGTATAGGGATATCAATTTCATCCCTTATTTGACGGCAAATATCATAGCCGCTGCACCCGGGAAGCATAATATCCAGCAGGACCAAATCATACTTCTGCTCTCTTAGCTTGGGAATCACTGCATTTCCATCGGAAACCAGAGCTGTTTCATACCCATTACTCTCTAAATAATCACTCTCTAACTGTGCAATTTTTTCATCATCTTCCACAATCAAGATTTTCGACATAAGCCTTAATCCTCCTCTGCTGTTGGAAATGTAAGAGTCAATTTTAATCCACCGTCATTCTCTGCCTGGATACTGCCTCCATGGCGCTCCATGATATATTTTACCACATAGAGTCCTACACCGCTGCCTTTTTGATTTCTGGACTCATCACAGCGGTAAAACCGCTCAAATATTTTATCTATTTTCCCGTCCGGCACTCCCGGCCCATTATCTTTCCATTGAAACACTATATCTTTCCCTATCTGAGATATTTGAATCCAGATTTTTACCGGATGCGTCCCACTATACTTCATACTGTTCTCCAGCAAATTATCAAAAATCCTTCGGAATTGTTCCACATCCAATGAAATTTCCGGAACTCTATCTGCCCTCTGAAAAAAGAACTGTATTTTCTCCTCCTGCATCAGAGTTTCCTTTTGTGCAACATATGCATCGGTAAGCTCTGCCAAATCAACATTCACCATATGAAAGGGCATCTGCCCGCTCTCCAGTCTCGAAAAATCAAAAAGCTTCTGCAGCAGCCGGTTCATATCTTCCGTTGATTCATAGGCTGTCCTCAAATATAGGATCCTTTTTTCCTGGGAATTTGCCACACCGTCTAAAATCCCTTTGATGTACCCTTGTATGGAGGTCAGGGGGGTGCGCAGGTCATGGGAAATTCCTGTAACCATATCAATTCTGGCTTTTTCTGTTTTCATCCTCTGCTCTTGATCTTCTAAAATAGTTTTCTGCATAGAATTGAAAGTATGGCACAGATTTTCAAACTCTGCTTCCCCCTGGTACTGAATCTCCTGCCTCAGGTTCCCTGCCCGGATCCGTTCGGCGCCTTTCACAAGCTCCCCTAATGGTTCCATGACTACTTGGTTCATCCGCCTTGTAAAATAGGAAGAAAGAGCCAAAATAATAAGAATCACACCAACACTTATAGAAAACAATACAAGAAGAAGCGGGCGGTAAGCATGGAGCAAAGATTTCTGCAGCCAGTCTCCTTCTGCGAAATGAACCGCCAGAATGCACATATCCTGTTCCTGAATATACTTTACTACAACAGTGGAATTACGGTAATAGAAAATCTCTGCCTGATTTGGCTTAAGATATTCTGTATCCAGCGCACCTGCCAGCTCCCCAATCCTATCATCCGTACTTCCAGCTTTCACTTGTTCCTCCTGGATCAGAGCCGCTGCATACCCTACCCTTTCTACATTCTCTTGTAATCTCTCTATATCCTGTATTCCGGCTTCCTCAACAAGAGCAGCTACCTGCAGAATACCTCTGTCCAGTTTTGCCTGCTCCATGGTCCAAAACCGTCTTTCTATAGAGTCCTCAAACAAAATCAGCACCAGAAAGACTACCGCCAGAAGTGAAAGCAGTGATAAGAATATAATTGTCATATTGGAGCGGAACATCCGCTTTTTTAAGGACATCAGACTCCCCCGTTTCTATCGCCTTTACAAAATAGATCCTGTATATATCATACCGTTATTTTACTGTTTTTTCCACATTTACTTGCAAACTGTTTAAATCCCAGGTAAACTCCCCAGGCGCTGGCGCTTCCTATCACCATCCCTCCAAGAATGTCGGTAGGAAAGTGTACATACAGATACATTCTGGAAAATGCAATCATCCCTGCCAGAATAAAAGCCGCATAACGCCCCTTTTCTTTTCTTAACCACAGCATACATGCAGCTGCAAAAGATGCCCCTGTATGCCCTGAAGGAAAAGAATAATCTGTTGGGCGGGAAATCAGAAGCTGTACAGCAGGGTTTATATCACAAGGCCGTACCCTGGAGGCTACGGGTTTCAATATCCCATTGCAGAATACGACTTCTGCTGCCAGAGCTGCCAAAACCAGTATTCCCGTTTTTCTGTGTTTTTTACTGATTAGAAGCAGTATTCCTACAGCAATCCAGATCATGCCTCCGTTTCCTAAAGATGTGATGGATACCATGATTTGATCCATCCAGCCGCTCCTTATCTGCTGGATGGCATCTAAAATCTGTAACTCTAATCCTGCCATATTCCCACCTCCGCTGTGTGTCTTTTTTCCTTTTCCCTGCTGAATAGAAGCTTCATCCCACGCATAATACCAAGGAATCCCCATACCGCCGCCATAGCAGCCGCCAGGTCTATTCCCATTTCAGGCGTTATCCGGCTCATTTTAAAAAGTCCCGGCAGGATCAGAAGGGCGCTGAAAATCCCACCCGTCATAGTCACGCAGATAAAACTCCTGAGCAGATTGAAAGGAATACAGCTTTTGATTACTGCCGTAATAGAAATCAATATCAATGACAGATACATCAGCGTCTGGTTCTCGGAAATGCCAAAGGGTTCCAACAGGCTGAACAGGGCGATTACCGCTGTCACGGCCAGGCCAAAAGGTAAAGCCTTTGACAACGCTGTTTTCAAAAAGCTGCCTGACAATCTTCTTGTATCTGATTCTGCAATCGTGATAAAGGAAGGATACGCTTCAATAAATGCATCCACCAGTGTGATCTGAATGGGAATAAACGGAAACGGTATATTGCCAATAACACAGAATATAGATACTAGCAGAGAATATATCGTTTTTATGAAAAAAACTCCTGCTGTTCTTGTCACATTGTTGACTACCTTCCTGCCTTCCATCACCACCTCCGGCAAATGTGTAAAATCTGAATCCAGCAGAACAATCTGTGCAAGCTGTCTGCTGGCGTCACTCCCATCCGCCACAGCAATGGAACAATCCGCCTCCCGCAGGGCCAGCAGGTCATTCACGCCGTCTCCGGTCATTGCTACATGATGTCCCTGTCTCTGCAGCGCTCTTACCAGTTCTTGTTTCTGCTTTGGCGTTACCCTGGCAAAAACAGAGTATTTCTGACATATGGTATCATAATCCACTTTATCCTCATATCGGGATAAATCCACCGCATCTCTCCACTTTTTTAATCCTGCCCGTCTGGCAATCATAGAAACTGTTTTTACATGATCCCCGGAGATAACTTTTACTGACACATTCTGTTCCTTAAAAAATTCCAGGGTCTTTTTTGCATTTCTGCGTATCCGGTCTTCCAGTACTACGGAATAAAGGACTTGTATCCGGTCTGGAAGAGCCCCGTCATTTTCCCATATTTCCGGCGAGTATCCAATTGCTATCACGCGGCGCCCGTGCTCCAGCTCTTTCTCCAGATTCTCAGGCAGGGCGCCTATCAGCCTTTCCGGGGCGCCTACAAATATGGTCCCTGTATCTTCCAAACTTACACATCCCCATTTCCGTTTGGATGAAAACGGAATTTTATGCACGGGATGATAGAGAGGTTTTGGGGGGAATGCTGTCTTTAATGCTTCAAAAGTCGCATTATGGTCCTCACAGGCTTCCATATAAGCCTGGATCATACCTTCTATCTCTCCCTGAGGCAGCTCGGTCATCGGAACCTTTCTGCATACTTTAAGTTTTCCGTCCGTAATTGTGCCGGTTTTATCCAGGCATAAGGTGTCCACATGTGCCAGAGTCTCCAGAGAATAAATATTCTGCACTAAAATTTTCATTTTTGCCAGCCTGATCACCCCAGTTGCAAGAGATACAGAAATCAGCAGAACCAAACCTTTGGGGAGCATTCCCAACAGCGCCGCCGCAGAAGATACAACTGCCTCATCTATAGGCGTGTTCCTGAAAAAAAGTGCCTCCATGAAGAGTATCACTCCAAGCGGAATAATCAGAAAACTAGTAAGATTTGTAATCTTTCTCATAGATCCCAGAAGTTCTGACTGCACCTGCTTTTCTTTTTTCACTTCATTTACAAGCCCTGTGGTATAATTTTCGCTTCCTACATGGATCACTTCTGCATCTGCCCTGCCGGAAATCACAAAACTGCCGGAATAAAGCTTATCTCCGGTTTCTTTTATCACCCCGTCGCTTTCGCCTGTCAGCAGAGATTCATTCACTTCCAGGCTCCCTGAAAGAACCTCTGCATCATTGCAGATCTGGTTTCCACTTTTTAATACGAGAAGATCCCCTTTTACAATCTCCTCCCTTTCTATCTGCTGTTCCTTCCCGTCCCGCCGCACACAGACCATAGGCCGATTAAGGACAGATAATTCATCCACCAGCTTTTTCGCTTTCAGCTCTTGTGCTATTCCGATAAATATATTCAGAATAATGATGCCAATAAAAAGAAGATTCGAGTATGCACCTACAGCCAGCAGTAATCCGGCAATTATGAAATTTAATGCATTAAACAATGTCACCGTATTTTCCCGGACAATCTGTGCCCGGCTTTTTGTGATGCCTTCCCGCCGGCCTTCACTTTCGCCTCTATTTTGCCGTTCTATTACTTCACTGGCAGAAAGTCCTTTTAATTTCCCATCCATTATAAAAGCCTCCTATTACTTTTTGTATAATAAGAGGCTAACAAACACACCTAAAGATTCCGCTATAAATATTTAAATAATTTTTAAACAAATTAAAAAATACAAAACTTGGCACATTGATGAACACGAAAGGCCTAAGTAAACCTATAGATACATCATGAAAGGAACCCCTGACTATCCGTCTGTTTCCCCCGGCCTGTCAGGAAGTTCCCCGGCAATTCTCTTTGCCTCCTCCAACATATGAATCAATATATTAAATCCTTTCATATCTGCATCAAAATAATAAAAGTTTTTTGTCCCCTCTTTACGGACATTCAAAATCCCTGCGCTCTTTAAAATCTGGAGATGATGGGAAACTGCCGGACGTGACAAATGCGTCTTTACCGTGATATCTCCCACCCGTGCCCCATGGCACTCATCCATCTTCATCATTTCCAAAATTAAGTGCTGCCTGTTCTCATCTCCCAATGCAGTCAATATCTTCTGGCACTGTTTAAAGCTTTCAGCAAGCCGCTCTATTTCCTCCCTCTGGGACATTACATCACCTTCCTGCCTGTCACTGCTTCAAAATGATATTTTACAATCCCCAGGTCGGTCCTTGCATAAAATCCTGTGCCTTTTACCCTTGCCGCCACCTGTCCCCCCTCTTTTAAAGTAAAATAAAATTTTTGTTGATTTACAGCCGTAGGTGCAAGCAGAACTGCCTCCATCCCATCCGCAAACCAGTCCGGCATATTGTCCGCACAATTGCATACTTCATGCAAAGGCTTTACTTTATGCCCTGTTCCTGCATTTTCTCCATAGCCAAGTGCGATCAGACATGTCTGTTTCTCTCCTGTCTTAATTTGTGCCGCACTCTTCCCATGGGTCATGGCAACCCAACATGTATTTAACCCCATCTCCTGTGCCCCAAGAACAATCTTTTCTCCAAAATAGCCTGCTTTCTCCTCAAGGCCTGGACTTTTCTTCCCTACTAGTGCAATATAATTGCTCACCCCGGAGAACTTTCCATAATGTGCCATGATGCCATTAAAGCATTTTGGCTCATCGAACAAAATCTGGATATGAAGCCCGGATTCCTCGTTGCATGTTTTGACCAGCTTTTGCAGCTGGTCTCTTTTCTCCGCCTCTATTGTTCTTTTTTTGTACTGTCTTACGCTGTGACGTGATTTCATAATTTCCAATGTATTCATACTAGATTCTATTTTCCTTTCGTTTAAGTAATCAAACAAATCATATCATATTTTTGGCAGGAAAACGCATTGGTAAAGAAAATCGAGACGGACTGCAATTATAATTGGGAAAAATAGAATCTTATATCGAACCCGGTTTATATCTTTTATTACTGTTCAAATGGAGACTGCGATTGTCTGATAAAAGTCCATCCACAAACCAGCTACTAAAGGTTCTTTTTCCTTACAGATGGGAATCCTGTAAAATTTAGGATTATTGACACCCTCCTGCCGCAATGTCATTTCTGTCTTTTCATCTACAGTCACAATATAGTCTAATGAATTTAAAAAGATTTTTATATACAAGTATAAAAACTGCTTTATAAATCTAGGGAGATGTGCCGATGCCACATAATCTTCCAAGCTTTCTTTCACACACATCACACTGCTTCCCACTTTCATCCTCCTTAAAAATCTTGCCTCAACACAATAAAATGGTGCCATAGAATAATACTGATAGATAGAGATACTGTCCGTTTCTTTAAGGCTGCTCTTTATTTTACCTTTCATCCACTTTTTGATTAATTCCATTTGCTCTCTGTAATCATTCGATATACGGGTGCCCTTTTTCAAAGAAAGTGTGCGGATTCCTATTTCCAGCATATTACCATCTCCTATTCTTTTTATGTATTCTTATACGTTCTTCCTTCTCCACTTGACTGTATATGCCCATATAAATAGAGCAAATACATAAAGGATATAAAAGAATCCTGGCATGTCCTAAAAAGTCCATATATGGATTGTACCAGTCCAGCACAAAAATAAGCAGAAGAGACATACTGCAAATAATACATATATTGCAAGCTAAATTTTTTATTTTTTTTCTGATTCTCATTTATATTCCCTCCGTCAAAAAAATTCCATCCTGAATTTTATGCTCCGGCTTATATGGATGATTTACAAGCTGTGTATCTTTTGTCATGAAGGAACAATGGCCGCCGTCTAGGTTATAAGCGGCTTTACAGCCAAGCTGTTCAAATAAAGCAGCCATTTCCCCCAAAAACATCCCCCTTGTGCTGTTCTGCCTGCCATCCACCACCAGCAGGCAATAATGTCCCGGTTCATAATATCCGATAGCAGTTCTTGGATGAGACTGACGGATATAATCCCAAGTTAAAAAAGAATTCTTTGCCTTTCCGTTTGTATCCAATAGACTTGGCCCAAAAATCCAGCTCTGGTAAGCACCATCATTGATTAACTTCTGGGTGTCCAATTCTTCGGGGGAATAGACTTTTATAGTGCCATCCCAGTTTAAAACGCAGGTCTCCATGTCTGTAGGACTTAAACGGTAGATCACTCCATTACGGATAATTGTCCCATTATCCACATGCCTGCTGTTGCTGTAAGAGTCTCCATTTGTAGCCAGAACCGACTTTATGCCAGCCGACATGTCTGTGAGCTTCTCCTCATACCCTACCCCGTAAGTATCCTGTGCGAAAGCTGTCTGAAGGCAGGTTATATCTCCTATATAAATATCTGCCAGCACATAAGAAATATTTTTCCCATATCTTTTATGCCCTCCGTCACCCGAGGAGTCTAACTGGTCCGTCTTAATAGAATTTGATGTCAGTTGAATGGATAGATTCGGGCTAGTATAGGAAGTATCGGTAGACACTACCTGATCTGTAAATTTATCAGCAAATTTCTGGTGCCAGTCTTGACGATCCAAACTTACTTTTGTTGTCTGCATCCCGCCGCTTCCTGATTCAAGCAAGTTCTGAATTTTCTGTTCTCTTGAAACAGTCTGGAAACTTTTAGAGTTTGTATCTGTTTGTTTAAGCCTTGTATTTTTATTCCCCTCCGAAGAGGCTAAAACCGTCCCGGCATGAATCCCTTTTTGGGGAATCAGATAATTCATGCCCCATATTCCCGCCACCAATAAAACGGCAGCCGCCAAATCCGCAACAAATAAAACTATTTTTCTCATATGCACTCACCACGCTTTTTAACACTGTTCCAATGTATCTCCGTGTTTCTGAAAATTATTTTCTTCTGTACAATCCAGCTGATTAAAAATAAGAATATTTCTGTCATCACCTTTGCCAAATGTATTTCTATGTGCAGTCCATATATAAACATCTGTAAAACTATGTTGTTGAATATTAAAACTATCCCCGCCAGGAGCAGGTATTCCACAATTGTTTTCATTGTATCTTTCTGATGGAACACCACATGGCAATTCATCATATAATTATATCCGGCGCTGAACACCCTTGCCCCTATATTAGCCGCCGCCGCTGCCCATACTGTCTCTGGAAACAAAAATATCAAAAACATAAACAGTATGTAATCCAATAAGAAGCTTGAGAAAGAAACCAGCGAAAACTTTAAAAGATTCCTGTAAATCCGCAAGGAATCCCGGACCTTCCTAAAATGGGAGCAACTGTTGTCCTGATCGTGGTAAATCGTCTGTATAGGAACTTCGATCATTTCTATTCTCTGTTTTGCACAAATAACAAGCACATTCATTTCATATTCGTACCGTGCACCCGGGATGTCCAGCATAAACTCTAACAGATCTGAAGAAAATGCCCGCAATCCAGTCTGCGTATCTGATACCTGAACACCTGTCGTCAATTGAAACACTTTCTTTGTAAGTTGATTTCCCACTTTAGACTTCCATGGCACAGTATAATCCATTGTCCTGCATCCTAATACAAGCGCTTTTGGATTGCCAGAAGCTTTTATTAATAATTTTGCCATATCATCCGCCAGGTGCTGGCCGTCAGCATCCATAATGCCAATCACACTGCACTCCCATAATTCTTCCTTTATGTACTGAAGTGCTGTTTTGACAGCTTCTCCCTTGCCCCTGTTTTTGTCATGGTGCAAAACAATACATTTCTCACTTAACTCCCAGAAAAACTGATAATAGCTTTCATCACTCCCATCATCTACAAGTATGACCTGATTCTCCAACTCCCAGTTCCTATCTACAATATCCCTCAGGCATCGGTCGGGATTTAATGCCGGTATAATAACAATTCTCTCCATGTGATTCCTTCCTTCCTACTTTTAGTCTCCATAAACGAATGGCCGCCATCTATGTCATGCCCTCTGGGTATACTAATTGTACGAAACCCGCCCGTCCAAAGGACATGTCTTAAGGGGTGCCCTTTAGGTATACTTATTAAATATTAGCAGTTCAATAGGTATACCTTGTTGAACATTAGCAGTTCAATAAGTGTACCTTACTGCACATATCTAACCTTTTCTTGTAAATTTCTTAAACAGTTTTTAAACTTTGAATGTAAATCCCCAAATTTGTATGCCGCCTTTGACAGCCTTCCAATTTACGGATATTCTAGGAGTTTTGAAATTACATACTTTTGGACTACAAATAAAAGGCATCCTCATCTATATTAGAAATCATAGTTCATTTGGGGTTTTTTGTGGTATAATTCCTACTAAAATAGTGCAGGGAGAAGGATTCCTGACAAATACCTCAAAAAATCAGGGAGGATATCATGACATTACAGCAATTAAAATACATCGTAACTGTGGCTGAAACTGGCACTTTCAGCGAAGCCGCGAGGGTATTATATCTTTCACAGCCAAGTCTCACAAAATCCATAAAAGAACTGGAAAAGGAAATGGGAGTTACTATTTTTGACCGGACAAACAAAGGGACTTCCGTTTCAAAGGAAGGTGAAATTTTTCTTGGCTATGCGAGGCAAGTATTGGAACAGGCCGCACTGCTTGAAGAAAAGTATAAAGTCCATGGAGGCGGGAAGCAAGAATTCTGTGTATCCACACAGCATTACTCCTTTGCTGTCAATGCTTTTGTGGATCTGATAAAGGAATACGGATCAGATGAGTATGATTTTAGCCTGCGTGAAACCCAGACTTATGTGATTATTGATGACGTTTCCCGAATGAAGAGTGAGATCGGCATTTTATATTACAATGAATTCAACCAGATGGTAATTGAAAAACTTCTCAAAGTCCATGATCTCAGATTCACAGAACTATTCACTGCCAAGCCACATATATTTGTAAGTTCAGGAAACCCCCTGTCTAAAAAAAAATCGGTTACAATGGATGATCTGGCCCCATATCCTTACCTCTCTTACGAGCAGGGAGAACACAATTCCTTTTATTTTTCTGAAGAAATTTTCAGTACTGCTGTCCGCTCCAAAAATATCCGTGTCATGGACAGGGCCACACTTTTTAACCTGCTTATCGGCCTCAACGGCTATACTGTGTGCAGCGGTGTAATAGACAAAGGGCTAAACGGCGAAAATATAGTCGCCGTACCCCTGAATGCTGAAGGTGAAATGCATATCGGCGTGATTACACACAAGAAAGCTGTATTAAGCAGGCTGGGAACCTATTATATCGAGGCGTTGAAAAAATATACGGCTTAACAATCACGAGATCCTGTTGTTATGCCTGTCTTGCTATAGATGCCTTGTTATAACTAAAAGTTATAGAAAACCCGCTTTTTTAACTATTTTACAACCTGACTATATTATGGTGTAATAATGGCACAAGATAAAAGGAAAGCGAGGACATATGCATGTATAAAGAAAATGCACCATTTAAATATGATTTTGTAGGCAGCTTCTTAAGACCTGATACATTGAAAAAGGCAAGGGCCGATTATACAGAAGGAAATATTCCCCTTGACACACTGACAAAAATTGAAAATGAAGAGATCACAAAGCTGATATCCAGACAAAAAGAGTCTGGCTACCATGTTATTACAGATGGGGAATTCAGGCGCAGCTACTGGCATCTTGATTTTATGTGGGGATTCAATGGCATTGAGCATGTAGAGCTTGATCATGGATATTTTTTCCACGGTGAAGAAACAACTCATGGTTCTATTGCCCTATCCGGCGGCATAAGTGGAGAGAACCATCCATTTGTAGGACATTTCAAATTTGTAAAACAGTTTGAGGATGAAAACACCGTAGCAAGACAGACAATTCCGGCCCCCGCCCAGCTTTATGCAGAACTCTTCAGGGAAAAGAACGGCGAAAATACAGTAAAGTATTACCCTGATGACGAAAAACTCATTCAGGATATCGCCGCCGCATACCGGACAGTAATTGCTGATCTCTACGGCGCTGGCTGCCGTAACATACAGCTGGACGACTGTACATGGGGCATGTTCTGTGACAGGAAATACTGGTCTGCAAGGCAAAATGCAGACGCTGAGCTCAGGGAAACCGCAGAAAAATCCCTCCGCCTTAACAATCTTGCCCTGGAAGGCAGGCCCGAAGATCTTGTAATTAACACCCATGTTTGCCGGGGCAATTACCACTCCACCTGGGCTTCTTCAGGGGGATATGAGCCGATTGCAGAAATACTTTTCGGAGGCGAGAATGTAGATGGATTTTATTTAGAATTTGATGACGAACGCTCAGGCGGCTTTGAACCCCTGCGTTTTGTCCCAAAGGATAAAAAAGTCGTTCTTGGACTCCTGACTTCAAAATCACCTGTCCTGGAAGATGAACAGACAATCATTGCACGTGTACATGAAGCTGCACAATTCGTACCCCTTCATAACCTCTGTTTGAGTCCCCAGTGCGGATTTGCTTCCTGCGAAATCGGAAATAAATTAACAGACGAAGAACAGTGGGCAAAGCTGGCCCATGTAAAACAGATTTCAGAAAAAATCTGGTAGAGTTCACTCACCATAATTTTAGGGGCGTGCCTGAAGATTTGTATAGATAATCTTCAGGCACGCCCCTAAATCACATTGCCTATTTTATATTTATTCTTGCCCTCTCACATCTTCCACCCAGTTTTTCAGGCTGGCTTCTGACAAATTTCCGTTTAGCATCTTTCCATTTAATAATGCCGCACCCTGGCAGCTTGGCAAAAGCTTCTCATTGGTTTTGCCCATACCGCTGCTGCCGGAAGTTGCAAAGGGAATCACCGTTTTGCCGGAAAGGTCATAACTCTCTAAAAAAGTATTGATAATCGTTGGCGCCACATACCACCATATTGGAAATCCTACAAAAATTGTCCCATACTCTTCCATATTCTCCATCTTCCCGTCAATTTCAGGGCGCGAAGCCGGATCATTCATCTCCACAGAACTCCGGCTGTTTTTATCCATCCAGTCTAAATCCTCTCTTGTATAAGGAACTTTTGGTTTAATTTCATATAAATCTGCCCCTGCAGCCTGGGCCAGTATTTTGGCCGCTTTCGCCGTTACACCACTTGCTGAGAAATATGCTACTAATGTTTTCTTCATATTCAAATAACTCCTTTCGGTATATTCTCTATATATAGTATAAAACCATCGCCATGAAATGTCTAATACTTCATATATATAGTCCGCTATACATTTGGGGCATATCTATCTATTACCAATGGCCAAAGGGTATATCTGCCACATGTCCTCTCAGTCCTTTTTTATCATCCGGCTCCCTCACACAATAAAAGACCATTTTACTCCTTCCCTAACGCAGCCGAAGTAACATACAAACCTATATACATCATACAAAGTATTTAGAATTTATCTTTTATCCATATCCTTTTAATGCTATACTTAAAATAAGCAGGCATAAACATATCAGAGGAGGTGCTCTATGTCTCTGTATTCTTATTCTGAGATTTCAAACAGCATGTTCAACGAAATCCACACCCTTTTCTGTGGCATTCAGGAATGTTCGCCGCTGTATTCATTTGGTCCGGCAGTACGTGACTGTCACTTGATGCATTATTGCCTTAATGGAAAGGGCGACTTCTATGTAGGCGACTACCGTTACCATATTTCACGTGGGGAAGGGTTTCTTATTTATCCTCATGAGCTTACCTTTTATCAGGCAGATAAAGATGAACCCTGGACCTATCTTTGGATTGCAGTGGGCGGAGATGATGTAGGTAAGTACCTCCACCTAGCGGGAATGAGTCATGCCCATCCATTATTTAGCTGTTCACAGCCGGATAAACTTTTGGAAATCGTTTCTTCCATTTTAGAAAGGAATATTCTGAGCTATAGTAATGAACTTTTCATCCATGCCCGCCTTATGGATTTCTTTTCCCTGTTGGTTGAAGAAGCCGGACTTCCGTATCAGGAACATGAAAAGGTCAGTAACATTTATATCAATAAAGCAATTTCTTATATACACAAAAACTATCAAAATCCCATTACAGTACAGGAAATCGCTGACTTTCTCGCACTAAACAGGAGTTATCTCACTGAACTTTTCCTGAAAACAGTACACTTTTCCCCTCAGCAGTTTTTAATGAAATTCCGCATGACCAAAGCAACAGAATTCCTTACCGACACAAATCTTTCTATCGGGAATATAGCCTATTCCTGCGGGTACTCCAACAGCTTTTCTTTTTCCAAGGCATTCCGCAAGGTTACTGGTGTAAGTCCCAGCCAATATAGAAAAGAACATAAACTTACAGGGGCAAAACATTCCCGCAATAAGGATCCACATGAAAAAGAAAACCTCATCCGGGCAAAGTAACCTTGTCCAGATAGGGTTTCCCTTTTATTTAGCAGAATTGTATGTTAAAAGTATATTTATATACTATTTAGTTTACTGCTTCTAATATATAAATCCGGGACTGATAATCCCCATTGTCCCCATTATATTTTTCTTTATTTTCCCCGCTTGATGCATCTGAGGTGAAAAGTCCTGCCTTCATTAATTCGTCGCCATAAATATCTCTATCCAAAATAGAAGTATGATAGCAGAAATCTGGATTCAGTCCCTCCAAACGGACTCTTGTGTACCCAGTATTTACATGCTGCAGAATGCGGTAATATCCTACCAATGCCGTTCTCTGATCCTCTGATACAACCATCCATGCAGTAATATTCCCATCCCCGTCAAAAGGACTGATCAAACGGTAAAAGGTTCCGTACTGAATTACGCCACGATATTCCTTCATAAAAGCAATCTGCTCCTTTACTTGGCTTTGTTCTTCTAAAGTCAGCTTATTCAAATCAAGTTCATATCCAAATGTTCCAAAGCAGGCTACATTTGCCCTTGTAGAAAGTGGTACATTACGGAGGGTCTGATGATTTGGCACAGCTGACACATGAGCGCCCATACTGCGAATTGGATAAACAAATGAAGTTCCATACTGGATTTTCAGCCGTTCCACAGCATCTGTATCATCCGAAGTCCAGCACTGTGGCGCATAATATATCATTCCTGGATCGAAACGGGCGCCTCCACTGGCACAAGATTCAAAAAGTACTTCAGGAAATTTCTTTGTCAGTCTGTCATAAAGCCGATACACCCCTAATATGTACTGATGCATTACCCTTCCCTGCTCCCCAGCACTATAGCCATGGGAGTAGACTTCAGACATACAGCGGTTCATATCCCATTTTATATAGGAAACCGGAGCTTCTTCCAACACTTTTTCCATCTGCTTATAAATATAGTCTACAACCTCCTCTTTTGAAAAATCCAAAACATATTGATTTCTGCCGTGAGAAGCTTTTCTGCCGGGTGTAGACAAAATCCAGTCTGGATGCGCGCGATACAGATTACTATTTTTGTTCGTCATTTCCGGTTCAAACCATATACCGAATTTTAATCCCATATTTTCTATTTTCTTTGCAATACCCGAAACCCCTTCCGGAAGCTTTCTCAAATCCGGATACCAGTCGCCTAAAGAAGAGGTGTCATCATCCCGTTCACCAAACCAGCCATCATCAAGTACAAACAGTTCAATCCCCAGCTTCTTAGCAGTTTCAGCAATTTTAAGAATTTTCTCCTCGTTGAATTCAAAATATGTCGCCTCCCAGTTATTTACCAAAATCGGACATGTCCGATCCCTCCATGCCCCTCTTGCAAGCCGGGTGCGGTACAGCTTATGGAATGTCTGGCTCATACCATTTAACCCTTTTTCTGAATACACCATAACTGCTTCAGGAGTCTGGAAACTATCTCCGTCTTTCATCCGCCATGAAAAACCCTCTGGATGAATTCCCATCATAATCCGGCTCACATCGTAAGTATCCACTTCCACCTGTGCCAGAAAATTCCCGCTGTACACCAAACTAAAACCATAGACTTCTCCTTCATTTTCCATTGTCTGCGGGCGTTTCAGCGCTAAAAACGGATTATAATTACTGCTGGAGCACCCCCGCATACTGTATACAGACTGCACCCCATGTTCCAGCTTTCTTGTTTTCACAGACCGCTCTCTCGACCATGCGCCTGTCAGTTCAATCATCTCATATTCTTTATCTGGCAAATCCACATTCATACTCATCGCCCTATCCAGCAGTATACCCTCAGGATTTTTACATATAAAACGGGCATTTCTGGCTATAGCTGAATGCTCTTTAAAAATGGTATAGCTCAAGACCAGCTCCATACCGGCAAGGCTATCTTCCAAAATAATTTCTAATGTATCTGCCTCATCCGGCTTCTCCACATAAATAGCAGGAAGGGCCTCAATCCCCTCTTTGCCGGCATAAATGCGATGGCCTTTGTAAATAAAATCTGAGATACGGCTTCCGTTTTCCATCACAATGGTGAATGCCGGATTTCTCATATCTCCAGAGCCATATGCCGGATACTCCTGCTTAATATGCTCCAAGGAAAATGCCAAATTCCCCTCATATGCACATGGTGCCATAGGTCTTGGGGCAAGCTCCAGAAAATGTGAAAAGTCCTCCCTATCCCGAATGGCACTCCCAAAATATAACTGTCCTAACTGCCCATTTCTCAATACAGTGATAATATAACTAATTTCTCCGTTAGTAAGATGAAACTCCTGTTGTTCTTCGTGGTAAAAAATCGACATCCCCTATCCTCCTATACTTCTTCTCTTTTGCGAAGTTTTAATATATTCATAATGTGCTCATAATACTCACCTGTTAATTTAAAATATTTCTTATAAATCACATAACTTATGATAACAAAAATAACTGGTACAATAATCATTACAATACGGATTCCAAACAATGTAGCCGCACTTTGGACTGCATTGGGCCGATATCCAGTTAAATCCAATGCCATACCTGTAAGAAGGGCCCCCATAGCTGATGTAAACTTCACGAGCAATGTTTGAATTGAAAATGTAACGGACTCATTTCTTGTGCCGAATTTATATTCTCCATAATCGACAACATCTGCCAGAACCACTGTAACAGTACCTAACTGTAGACCGGAGCCAAGCTTTACACATATCCCTGCAACTGCTGTCAACAATACATTTGTCGGCGCCACATAGCTGATAATCATCAAAACCGCCAGTCCTGCTGCAGGAAATGCAGCTGCCAGAAAATATACCTGACGACGTGAAATTTTACTTACAATCATAGGGAATACGAACAATCCGCCTATTTCTGCAAATGCTGCAAACATTGTAAATACGGAGAACATTGCCTTACTTCCCGCCACATAGATAAAGTAATAGGTAGAAACTCCATTCATTACCTGCATTGCAAAGTTAAATGTAAGGATTACTGCAATTGCAACTAAAAGCTGATCGTTCTGTTTAATAATGTGAAACATCTTTTTAAAAGACGTTTTCTCTTTCTTTTCTGATTTCTCTGAAACTTGGTCTGCACTTTTTACTTGTGTAACCGTAACCACAATCGTAATAACAAAAACAATGGCAATAACCCATGCAAACTTTGTGTATCCTGCCTGTGCATCCCCCCGTCCAAGGAAATCCATAATCTGTAGTCCTAATCCCCCAACTAAAAGAGAACCGCCGACAGAAGCGAAGATCCTTGGAATCACAGATATCTTCTCTCTTTCCCTCTTATCCTGAGATAAGTTAGGAAGCATAGACCAATATGGTATATCCATAACAGTGTAGGTCATGCCCCACAGCACATACATTACTGCAGCGAACACATACAGCGACATACCCGTCAGTCCCCAGTCCGTAAAAAGAGCCACAAACACAACCGCATTTACCAGCGTTCCAATTAATAGCCAAGGGCGGAATTTTCCCCAGCGGCTTGCTGTATTATCTACAATCATTCCCATTCCAAGGTCATTTATAGCATCCCAGAACTTCGCCAGAAAAAACAGACTTCCGACGAAAGAAGCAGAAAGCTTAAGGACATCTGTAAAATAGATCATTGCATATGTAAAAATCAGTCCGCATACCATGTCTTTCCCTGTAGCACCGATGCCATAAGATAATTTTTCTCTCCATGTTAATTTCATCTTCCTTTATCTCCTTTATCTATAGATAATCCGGCTTATCTATAATTTCAAGAATCGTATCTCCAGTTTTCACGATTCCTCCCTTTGTTACTCTAATTGCCTGTTTTGATATATTCGTAAAGACAATCGGTATTGCATCTGAATATCCGGCTGATATGATCTTTTTTTTATCAAATATAAGCAAATTCTCTCCCCGGTGAATCTCCTGATTTTCTTTAACGAGACAGACAAATCCATCTCCATGCATATGTACAGTGTCAATTCCTATATGAATCAAATATTCTACTCCATTTGGTGTTTCAATACCCACTGCATGTTTTCCCGGAAATATCATCATTATTCTGCCATCTGTAGGGGCGCAAACAGTATTATTTGTTGGAAATATAGTAACCCCACATCCCATTTTTTCCTGTGCAAAATTTACATCAGGGGTTTCTGCCAAAAACGTCACCCTCCCATCTACAGGACTTTTAAACTCCAAAGGCTCTGATTTTTCTGCTTTCATCGCTGCTCTTTCTCCTTTCTCTTTTACATGGCGCCCTCTTTCTAAATAATACATTACAAAATTTTTCAAGTTCTCACAAGCTAATATCGTTGTCAAAACATATCCAAATGTTGTTTTTTCTTTTGACAGAAATGCTTTTGATGCTTAATATTTTAAAATTAGCTCTTCATTCCTATCATAAAAACAAAAACAGGTATCCCTTTCCGGGACACCCGCATTCTATTTCCAAAATTAAGATAATTGTAACATTATATTAAATTCATAAGTGTGATATCTCTATTCTGCTTTACAGACATAAAGAATGCTCTGTGAGTATACTTGCCTCTTAATTTTCTCGTTCTTCCCTTGCACCAGAAACCCAAACAAATTATAATA
The DNA here is from genome assembly GCF_900604355.1 of Luxibacter massiliensis. Classification (NCBI taxonomy): domain Bacteria; kingdom Bacillati; phylum Bacillota; class Clostridia; order Lachnospirales; family Lachnospiraceae; genus Luxibacter; species Luxibacter massiliensis. The sequence continues at coordinate 2,311,680 of NZ_UWOE01000001.1, forward strand.
ACATAGGGTTTGGGCCTTATGCTCTCAAAATTGCTTCTGCCCCTACTGTATCTGCCCCAAGAGTGAATGTTCAAAAAGGAGAGGCAAACATGGCAGCAACATTTCTAACAGCAGTCTTATCCTTTGTAAGTACCAATATTGATGACATCTTTGTATTGATGGTGCTCTATGCACAGGCAACAGACTCCAAAGCAATATTACAGGTGATTATTGGACAATACCTGGGAATCGGCGCTCTGTCTGCTCTTGGCATATTTGGCGCATTGGGTACGCAAATTTTTCCTCCTCAGTACATTGGCCTTTTAGGTTTTCTCCCGTTATTTTTAGGTGTTCGGACATGGATGTCACACCAACACAATCCAGAGGACCAGGGACAAGAAACACAAATCGGCTTTTTCAGTGTTTTCTTACTGACGATTGCAAATGGCGCTGACAATATCGGGGTATATATCCCTGTATTTAGCGGATATACTCTTTTAGATATTTTCATTACTTTAGTTATATTTGCGGGGATGACTGCCTTATGGTGCTATTTAGGACTAGCCTTGGCAAATTATCCCTATATCAAGAAATATATTTCCCGTTATCAGCATATTCTTGTCCCCTTGGTACTTATGGGCCTTGGCCTTTACATTCTAATTAAAAATTATATTTGACTGTATTTTTCAGATATTTTTTATACCATGGTCATAAACCACTCTACTGTTTTCGGATCATAATGGGAAAAGAATAAACTCTCACCTGTATCTAATGCTTCAATCTGCTTCATCTCCTCTGCTGTAAGCGAAAAATCAAAGATTCCGAAATTTTCCTCCATCCGGCTCTTGCGCGCAGACTTGGGAATCAGCACCACATCACTCTGAAGCAGAAACCTAAGCGCAACCTGGGCGGCAGATTTCCCGTACTTTTCACCCACCTGTTTCAATACCGGATTATTAAAATAATCATTTTTCCCTTCCGCAAACGGCCCCCAGGACATTATCTGTGTTCCATTTTTCTTCATGTATTCCTTCGCTTCCTTCTGCTGCTGGAATACATGGGTTTCTACCTGGTTGACCGCCGGTTTAATCTCCGCAAAATGATGCATGTCCAGGAATCTGTCGGGATAGAAATTGGATACACCGATGGCACGGACCTTCCCAGCTTTATATGCCTCTTCCATTGCCCGGTAGGTTCCATAATAATCGCCAAAAGGCTGATGAATCAGCAGGAGGTCGATATAATGGGTCTGTAGTTTTTTCAGAGATTCCAAAATGGAAGCCTTGGCCTTCTCATACCCAGCATTGGAAATCCATACTTTTGTAGTTATAAAAAACTCCTCTCTCGGAAGTCCGCATTTTGCCAACGCATTGCCTACACCCTCCTCATTTCCATATGCCTGTGCAGTGTCAATACTGCGGTATCCAACCTGAATCGCCTCCAGCACACAGCGCTCTGTTTCCTCTGGCGGCGTCTGATACACCCCGTATCCTAATTTTGGCATCTTTACACCATTATTTAATGTCACATAGTCCATCTCTTTTTTCTCCTTTCTGCTATCTTATACCCAAAAGGCATCTCTTTTTTAAGGACAGCTAGTATATATTGGGTATTTCTTTTACAGTTTTAGTTTACAACTATGGGGAAAGAAAGTACAATAAGAATACAGGAATCCAGATTTCTTAAAATGAATAGTGGAAGGACTTTACAAGATGTTGAATCTATTAGAATTAGAACAGCTCGTTGCCTTTGCGGACTGCGGAAGATTATCAAAGGCGGCTGAGATATTGCACATATCCCAGCCAACTATCACAAGAACTATGCAGCATCTGGAAGATGCCTTTGGCGTCTCTCTATTCCAACGCAGCAAAAACCATATTTCATTAAACGAAACCGGATGGAAGGCTGTAGAATATGCAAGACAGCTTTTAAGGTCAGAAGAGCAGGCAAGACTAGGAGTCCGTGCATTTGATAAAAGCCTGCATACCATCACAGTCAGTTCCTGCGCTCCCGCGCCTTTATGGTATCTGCTCCCGGCGTTATCCTCCCGATTCCCAGATATGGCGGTCTCCTCTTCCATCAAAAATAACACATCCGTCCTGGAGGATCTGAAATCCGATGCCTGTACCCTGGCAGTTCTGCCAGAAGAACTGACCGCAGAAGAATATTGCTGTATACCATTTCTGAAAGAAAATCTGTATGCTTGCGTTCCCCTTGGCCATCCCCTTGCACAATGCTTACAAATTACATTTTCTGAACTGAACGGACATAATTTTTTACTTGCCTCAAAGCTCGGTTTCTGGGATGATATGTGCCGGGAGCGCATGCCTGCTTCAAGATTTCTCGTACAGACCGACCCTTTTGCACTGGAAGAATTGATTCGGGAATCTTCACTCCCCTGCTTTTCCACAAACCTTTCCAGAAACAGAAGGGGATTGCTAAAAGACAGAATCGAAATACCCATCTCAGACCCAAGCGCACATATTACATTTTATGCGGTTTTCCCGCAGAAAGATAAGTTGTTTGTGAATACTTTTTCACAAGTTGTTCGTACTGCCACATTATTATAGATACTCAGTCCGGCAGTACCGGAACAGCTATCCTTGCTCCTGTACTTGTATCTGCGCCAAAATTAAAACTTGGAGCTATATCATATGCGAACTTATATCCATATAAGGCAGGATTGTATTTTCCTATGGCTGCATATGTACTTTCTATTGCCTTACAAAAATCCTCTTCATTTTCATATGGCTCACTTTGAAAATAAAGCATGGTACATTCTGGGAACTCCACTGTTTTATATGGTTCTGGAAGTTCCTTGTCATAATTTAACGGCACTTCAACACCTGCTGCTATCTTTGAAAAACCAGCCTCAATTAATTTATCTGGCAATTCTACTAAAGCGGCTGATTCAAACTTTTCCACTATACTATTTAACAATCCTTCCCATTCGCACCCTACTTCTTCACAATATGAAAGATAATCTTGTGCATAACGTGATGGAAGATAAATCAGCTTTCTTCTCTCACGTTCTTTGACAGTAATCATACAGAAACTCAAATCATTACTCATAAATACTTCCTCTGTTACTTCTTCACTTCCTTACCTGAGGGATGAGTATACCCGGAGACATCCCGCAATCCAAACCCTTAGTATGCATATTGATTTACAGCCATTTTTTCTTTTTAAAATAAATGATTAAAACAACAATCACGAGGAAACTGGCTAGTATGAATACCGGATATCCCCATGGGTCGAGAAGTTCAGGCATATTTTTAAAATTCATTCCGTACCAACCCACCATCAAAGTCAATGGCAAGAAAAGGGCCGTAATCAGTGTAAAAAATTTCATCAATGAATTCTGTTCAATATCAATCTGCGCCTGGTATGCTTCCCGCATTTGAGTAATATAATCCCGTAAATTTAAAACCGCGGAATAACAGCGGGTCACACGGTTGTTTAATACATTAAAATGACGCGCGGCCTCCTCTGAGAGAATACCATTATCATTATCTGACATATTATCAAAAATAACTTGCAGCTGTGTATAATACCGCTTTAGCCGCAGCAGCTCTTTACGGTATTGTATAATGCTGTCCAGATAGTCCTTCCGGCTTCCTTCAATAGCGCTATCCTCAGTATCCGTAATTTCCGCTTCAAAGGAATCAATATATTGCATATCATCCTTTAGGAGGCTTCCAAAAAATTTATACATTATCTTCTCGTTGCTTTCCCCCGCATCTGCCGCTAACTTCTGCATATGTTGAGCCGTAAAATCGTTCTCACAGAAAACCAGTAAATTCTCCCGGTCATAGTAAATAAATATCCGGTGCGTCCTACTTTCAGCGCTATGGACGTTATACCAGTCAAAACTGCAGAGGTCAAAATTCATATAAGACTCAAAAGGCGCTGTATACTGCTCTGTCAAATATTCATATAGACGGCCGCTTTCCGCAATTCCTTTGCCTGCTTCATCAAAGGCAGCGGATACGTTATCCAAACTGGTAATTTTAAACATCCTGATTAAAAACCCCTTTCCTATCTATGGCCTTATGGCTAACCCTATATTTTCTTGCTCATTATAACAGTTCTGGTTATATAATCAAACCTACATTTTCCTACGGCCTTTGCTGTTTTATTAAGCCACTGTAATATATCCGAATATTTGTTCTGTTTTTGTTGCTTTCCTAATGCTTGTCTGGTAAAATAAGGTAATAACTTCGACACATTTTACACTTTACAGGAGCTGATTGTTATGTACTGTACATCTTGCCTTCCCGGCATAAGGACTGTCTATATAAAAAGAATTTGGGCCTATTACATGGCTGCTGCCCTTTTATGTCTGTTGATCGCATTTAATATTTTTCTGAGATTTTACCGGCCATTCATAGTACTTCCTTCACATCCGAAATATGTATTTTATATTGCCGCCAATCTCCTGCTTACGCTAGGCATTGCAGCCTGTATTTTTGAATCTTTCTATCAGCGCAGCCTTGTCCGTTTTTTTACCCCTGTCCGGAAGCTATTTGACAGGAAGTTCTTTTCATCTGGGGATACCCCAGAGGCTTCCTCCAGCACATATGCCCCCTCTCAGCACAGCCATATCTCTTACATGGATTACAACAAGGCTTTTTTGGAAATACACCCTATGGGGAGCCACCTTTCCAGACTGTCCAGACAGTACCGGGCGGCAATTTTTTGTTCCCGCTTTTTTATCCTGCTGATGTATATAACCACCCTGTGCCTGGCCGGAATCTTAGATTTTTTATATACACAGGCCGAAACCGGATTTTTTCATCCCGCACAGCTGCTGTTTAGTATCCTGCTGCTATTCTACCTGGTTCTGGTCCTTTGCCTGAACACATCTTATATTCCTGAAATGCCCGCAGCCAACAGCTGTCTGTTTTTCCTGCTGCTGTTATTTTATTTGATTGCACAGGCAATCTATAATGATTCTGTATCCATGTCCTACTATTATCAGAAGGGCACTGCCGGGATCATTCTCCATACTATGGAATTTACTGTACGCATACTTCCTGCCCTTCTCTTTGTATGTCTTTATTTTTTACTCAGATCCCGAACACAGGGAGATTCCTTTTCCCGCAGAAATATCCAGGAATTTGACAGCTTTGCCGAACTTTATATAGACTATTCCAATATCATATACGGCTTTGAAACCGATGAGAAAATATATTCTCTGCTCTGCAACTATACTGCTGTTTTAAAGGAGGATGGGACATTCACCCCTGAACATCTTTTAACCTTGGATATTTCCCAGGATCAAATCCATCATTTTTTAAGGCAGCATCATGCACTTATGAAGATTTGTGAAGCATTCACTGATAAAATGCTTAAGGAATACCAGAATGTTTTCGGCAGCCTGCCCCAATGGTCCCTCTGCCTTCTGGATGAAGATTTTCCACAGAACATCCTTCAGTGTCTCTCAACAGAGTAGCTGTCCGATGACCTCCCAACCAGCCTTGCCATTCCTGACCTTAAAACTTTCCCCAAATACCTGAGGTAAACTTATGGATAAAAAAGACAATAAGATCATCACTTTTCCAAACCCAGACTCCAGAAATTCCACACCTGGACATAATAACTCCAAATCCAGGCACCCTTTTTTTAAGCATTCACTTAATTTTTTAATGTTTGTCATTGCCTCTATTCTGATACCAGTAATAGGGTTTGTCCTGGGCCCTTATATAAGCAAAAATATTGGAAATACTGAAATTTCTGACTCTTATGTCATGCCTTATATCTATGCATTGTCTCCCCAGTCAGCCAATTATAACTCACCTGCAGCCAGTACACCTGACGACACGCATCTTTATGCCTGTGCATTAAGAACCTGCTTTTCCTGCAGTAAAGTTTCTATCGCCCAGGCCACTGACAATACCTTGCATATATTGTCAGTTGAAGAATACCAGAAAGCAGAACTTCAATATCACTGCCTGGCCTTTGGCGAATCCGTATACCTATATGCCATCAATGCAGGGGATGGGGCCAGCAGTCCTTCCTCTCTTGGATTTAATGCCAAAATGACTGATGGTGTGGATGATATCAATGGAAGTGACATAAAGTGGGAACACCTTATAAAAAATCCTTCTGTCTCTGGTTTGCCTCTTGACGTCCCCTCTATAGAAGGAGGAGACGGCCTGGAAGTCTGTTCTTTTGAATTAAGTGACTGGGCCTGGGAGCGGCTGAGAGAGGGCGCCCAATTCCGCCTATTTATAAACGTGGGAAGCAAGGACGAAGAAAATGAATTATTCCTCGGCAATATCACATTAATCGACGGCCGTCTGGCTATGGAACTTGGCGGTGCAGGCCCTGGGGATGACAGGGTGTTAAATTATGTCTATATTCCTGTAGATGAAATCTCTTCAGGCAGCAAATTGCCCGTCCATGCTACTTTCCTGATACAAGACCGGGCCACGGCAGATACTGTACTGATACCAAATAAATCCTGCCGCCTTAAATATTCCATGACCTATGAAGTGGACGGCAAAGAATTGATGTCAGGTCCCTTTACAACAACATTTTATGTGCCGCTGTATAAGTCAATGTCCACCCTGAATATCGCACAGTTCATGAATGAACACGGACTTACACAGTATAAATATAAATCCAATACAGAACTCCATGAACAAAACCGGTATGTCCCCGAAAGCCTTATGGAAATCTCAGGATAGCCTTAAAATCTTCCATACTGCATGGCTCCCTTAAAATAGGCTCAGCTGCTGGTATTCAGATTTTTTCTTTAGAAAAGCTGGTGTCTTTCGTAGAAAGTTTTCCACTGCCCCATCATCCAAGATCCAGGATCCCCACTCCCCTGGCTCCAAAATCAAAGGCATCCGTCCATGGACTGGACTGACAGAGGAGTTTGCCCCTGTAGTCAGGATTACAAACCGCTCCTGGCCCTGGTATATCTGAAAGCAGCCTGCCATAAAGAGCACAGGCTGCCCATCCTGACGTTCAAACTGATACTTTTCTTTTTTATCATTCCACTCATAAAAACCTTTTGCCGGAATCACGCATCTTCTATGCAGCACGCTGTCCCGGAAGGTTTTCTTTTCCAATACTCCTTCCGACCTTGCATTGATTAAAAGCCGGTTCCCCTGGAATCCCGGAAATCCCCACTGCATAATTTCTGGTACTATCCCTTGTGTCTGTCCCGCAAGCACCAGTGCACTCTGAGATGGGCATACATCTCCCATTCGCTCTGCCTTTAGCTTCTGATCCAGTGTCTTTACAATATTCTCAATCTCTCTGGCAGCCTCATCATCCACATAATAACGCCCGCACATATCTTATCACCTGCCTTATTCTTCCTTTCACTCTGCCCTGGGTATAAACAGTATATCCGAATTATACGCTTTTTCCCACAATCACACAACCAACTTCCATGTGCATTCCTCAGAATTAAAAAGCAGGATAAATTCAACCATCCGCTGGTTGACTTCTGCCCTGCACCTATATTTCCAGTTTAAAATCCCAGCGTAGCATTGCTTTTCCGAAGTCAACACCTGAATTCCAGGGATTTCTAGTACCCCCTCCTCCGACTGAAGCTTCATCATTAAAGGCATGGACCTGCCAGTTGCAGTAAACCAGCATTTTACTGCAACATCACTTGTACTTCCCGCTGGCAACGCCTGCTGAGGCTTCTTAGCCGGAATTCCGATTCCAAACGCCATAGGTTTCCCTTCTTTCCTCACTCAATTCTGACCTTCTTATAGTCTACCGACCGTTTCTCGCGGCTGATCCCGCCAGACATATGGTCAATCCTTCCCCCCAGAAATGCAGCTCGCCTGACAGAATCATTTCCATACCTCTCCCGGATTTTATCAATAACCTCGTCCAATCTTTCTAATCTCTCATAATCTGTCTGGTCAAACAAATCCAACTGCCGCATATCTATCCGGTCATTGACCCTGCTGGTATGGATTCCCAGATGCCGGATTGGCATCCCATTCCACAATTCATGGAATAACCTGCAGGCACTCTGATAAATTTCTAAAGTAATATCTGTTCCGCGGCCCAGTGTCATTTGATGGCTGGCGTACTGCAAGTCATAACTTTTAATCCCCACTGCAATAACTTCTGCCTGTACGCCGTCTTTCCGAAGGCGGGTTCCCACTGTCTCGGCCAAAGCCAATAGAACAAGTTTAGCTGTAGGCGCATCACAGACATCAAAGGCAATAGTCACAGAATTTCCATACCCTTTATTGGGCGGCGGCTCCTCCTGAACTTTGGATACGTCTTCTCCATTTGCAAATCTCCAGACCAACTCCCCATGCTTTTTCAAATGGGTCCTTAAAATCTCCGGCTCCGTATGTGCCAACTCTCCAATGGTCTGAATACCCAGATTTAATAACTTTTTTGTGGCTGCCCGGCCTACAAAGAACAAGTCATGAACTGGGAGAGGCCACATTTTTTCCCCAACCTCCTCCTTCCAAAGGGTGTGTACTCTGTCCGGTTTTTCAAAATCACTGGCCATTTTTGCCAGCAGCTTGTTCTCAGAGATTCCTATATTTACAGTAAACCCCAATTCTTCCCGGATCTGGGTACGTATCCGGTTTGCCGCCGTCACTGGTTCTCCCCAGAGCTTTTGTGTCCCCGTCATATCCATAAAACATTCATCAATAGAATACTGTTCCACTATAGGCGTATATTGGCGTAGGATTTTCACAAAGGCGGCAGAGCACCGCTCATATAAGTCATAATTAGGGGGAACCAATATCAGCCTCGGACACTTTTTCTTTGCCTCGAGGATTGTCTCCCCAGTTTTAATACTATATTGCTTTGCTGGGATAGATTTAGCCAATATAATGCCATGGCGCATAGCCACATCCCCCGCCACTGCCGAAACCTGCTCCCGCAGATCGGCTTTTCCGCCTAAATGCTGGAGACGATATACTGCTTCCCAGCTTAGAAATGCACTGTTTACATCAATATGAAAAATCACATTCTCCAAACTTATGTTCCCCTCCTTTGCATCAAATTATACAGAACAAGCGTTCTTTATTCAACCGTTATTATTTACCAGCTTACCCATGCCTCCAGCAGCCATATGGACAATACCCTTTCCTCTGGATCATGTATAGTTTCTGCGCAAAAAAAAGAGCAATCAAATTAATTGCCCTTTTTAAAACAATATTGAATTAAGATGCCATCCCCTGTTTCTGACCGTGGAAAAAGTAACCTTTCCTGTTCCATTGTGCTCTACTACTGTAATCCCCTCTCCCCTCAAGGCTTTTAGGTTCACATTCTCTAAAATCATCTTTTTATTCAGAAAAGAAAGGGACGTTTTTCACGCTAAAACAGACATCCCTGTATGTAAAAGAGGCAGATCCAAATTTTCCTGGTTCAAATCCACTGCCCTGAGTCCTGTTTTCTTCCAGACATCCTCCCGTAGGCCATCAAATCCCTTTAGTAAAATACACGCCCTGTCACCTCCTTCCCCAGTGACAGGGCGTATTCCTTATCCTGGTACAGCGAATCTCAAGTCTTTATCCTACTCGCTGTGCCAGTTTCCAGCCTGACGCTTCTTTCCGGGCGTTCAAAAAGTCCCGGTACAATCCCGGCTTCCCAGAAAGTTCTTCATGATTTCCTTTCTGCACGATTCTGCCGCCGTCCAGAACCAGAATCTGGTCGGCTTTCTGTACCGTTTTCATCCGGTGTGCGATCAGGATAATTGTCTTATCTCTCATCAGCGCTTCCATTGCCCTTTGCAGCTTATCCTCATTTTCCGGATCTACATTGGCGGTTGCCTCATCAAAAATAATAATGGGCGCATCTTTTAACATGGCTCTGGCTATGGAGATCCGCTGCCGCTCACCTCCCGAGAGGTTGGCGCCGCCTTCTCCTATGACCGTATCATAACCATCCGGCAATGATTGGATGAACTCATGGCAGCATGCTTTTTTTGCCGCCTCTATCACCTGGGCGCGGGTAGCCTCGGGTTTTCCGAACCGAATATTATTCTCGATGGTATCTGCAAAGAGGTACACTTTCTGAAACACCATGCTGACCTGATCCATCAGAGATTCTAATGTATACTCCCTGACATCTGTCCCCCCAATGCGGATGACTCCTTGATCTACGTCCCAAAATCTGGCAATCAAGTTACAAAGAGTCGTTTTCCCGGAGCCGGAAGGCCCAACCACAGCTGTTGTGGTTTTATCCGGAATCGTGATCGAGACATCTTTCAGAACCGGTTTCCTGTCATAAGAGAAATCTACATGTTCAAAGGTGATTCCATGATTCTTTGTCCGTATACTCCGGCCGGTTTCATCCATTTCCGGGATTTCGTTGATCTGATCCGCATGGTCAATGGAACTTCCCACCACCCGCAGGCCTGCCATAGCGCTTCCGGCAGACTGTATCTGAGAAAACACCATAAAAGAAATAATCACTGTCATAAGCGCATCTGCCAGACCCATGGTGCCATTGGTGAAGAAAAACACTGCCGCTCCCATAATCAGAACAGAAAACAAGTGCAGGCTCAGCTCCTGCGCAATCATGTAAGGAGTAAAGGTTTTTTCGATATCCAGATTACTCTTCCGGTTGTATTCCAATGCTTCCCGCAGCCTTCTGTCCCCCTTCCCGGTAAGGTTAAAGGATTTGATGACACTCATTCCCTGTAATTGTTCCAATACTGCCTCTACAAGCTGTGCCTCCGACTTCTGACGGTGGGGTGTCACGCTGGCAGACTTTTTCTCCATGGCAGAAGTAAACAGCAGATAGAGCGCCATTCCCGCCAGGGTAAGCAGGCCGACTCTCCAGTCAAACACAATGACAAATATCATAAATACCGCAGAGTTAATCAGGCCCCCCAGGATTCCTACCAACACTACCGGCCCCATCATTTCCACCACTTCCAGAACTGTTGTGGAAACACCGGTAATTTCACCCAGGCTTTTATCACTGAAATATCCCATGGGAACCCGCTTCAGCTTATCTCCGATATCAATCCGGCGGTTCGCCACCATGAAGTATCCCGCGTGGGTCTGCTGTAACTGGGTAAAACGGTTAATGGCCGCCCTTCCAAGGATACTGGCGACAAGCAGTCCCAGTGACGTCCATGCGGCCCTGTTTGTCTGATCCCCGTCAGTAAGCGCCAGCACCACAAAATAAATGGCGCTTACCTGAAACATATAAAAAACAGCATAGAAGAATCCCCAGAAAATAGATTTATTGATATTTTTTTGTTCTTTCCCCGCAAACTTCCAGATTTTTTTCAGCACTCCGATCATGCCACATCACCATCCTTTGCACCGATATGGGCCTCCCACATCTCCTGATACAATCTGTTTTGTTTCAAAAGCTCCTCATGAGTGCCGCTTCCTGCTATGCGGCCATCCCGGATCACAAAAATCTGGTCTGCATCTGTAATCGTAGAAAGACGGTGTGCGATTACAATGACTGTCTTTCCACATACAAGGCTTGCCACTGCCCTCTGTATCACCGCCTCATTTTCCGGATCAATATAAGCGGTTGCCTCATCCAGGATTACAATCGGTGCATTTTTTAGCATGGCTCTGGCTATGGCGATTCTCTGGCGTTCACCCCCCGAGAGGTGTGCACCGCCCCCTCCTACCCGGGTATCATACCCACTTTCTAATTGACGGATAAATACATCACATCCGGCGGCCTTTGCCACAGCCTCCACTTCGGCATCACTTGCCTTTGGTTTTCCCATACGGATATTTTCTCTCACCGTCTCGTCAAACAGATAGTTATCCTGAGATACAAAGGCCATCTGATCATAAAGCTGGGAAAGTGGAATCTTCCCCAGATCATGGCCGCCCAGGAGAATCCTTCCTTTTTCTACGTCCCAGAATCCTCCGATGAGTTTGGCGATGGTTGATTTTCCGCTTCCGCTGGGCCCCACAAAGGCAGTCATACTGCCTGCGGGAATCGTAAGGGAAATATCATGCAGGATTTCTTTGTCGTCGTGATAGCCAAAGGAAACATGCTCCACCTGGATATCCATAGAGGAAAATTGTACCTGCCGCCCGCCATGATCCTGCTCTTCCCCGTTCAGAATCGAATCCACTTCCCCCACGATTGTCCCCACCTTCGCGAGACTGTCCACAAAATCCATGGCCGCCAGCAAGGGGCCTGCAATACCAAGAGAAAGAATAATGGTGGTGATAAAGGTCTCCACAGAAAGACTTCCACGCTGGTACATCAGCCATCCTACAGGCAGGATTGTAAGCAGTGTAGTCGGTGCAACCGCTCTTGATATAGAAACCGGAAGCTGACAGCCTTTCATCCAATGATAGAAATAAGATGCATTTGCCCTCACCCGGTCTGCAAACTTTGCATAAGAATTTTTTCCCTGATTAAACGCCTTAATCACTTCAATCCCACCGATATATTCCACGATGGCCGCATTCATATCCTGTGTCACTTTCACCGATCCCTCATACTGTTCCCCATAATTTTTCATGACCGCCATCATAAATACCATGCCTACAGGGATAGAGACCAGAGACAACAATGCCATTCTCCAGTCCAGGACGAACAAATATACCAGAATGCATACCGGCCCCAGAATATTCGCCGTCATCTCGGGCAGTAAATGTGCCAGAGGGCGCTCCATGCTGTCCACCTGATCAACGATGATCTGTTTCATCTGCCCGCTTGGCGTATCCGTCACTGTGCCCAGCGGCATCCGGGGCAGTTTTTTCAAAATACACTCCCGTATGCTTTTTAAAATTGAAAAAGTTGCTTTATGAGACATAGCAAGAGCCAATGCATAAAGCACCCCACGGATGGCGAATCCGGCAAACGCCGCCAGGCACCACCCGGTATAAAACCTCATGTCTGTCTTTCCAGCCAGCAATCCGATAATCATCTGTGCCGCCGAATAATAGGGCAATATTCCGCACAGTACACCAATAGATGCGGAGATAATAGCTCTTATCAAGCCTCCCTGATTGTCTTTCCCCAGCTCCCACAAGCGGAGCAAAGGACTTTGTTTCTGCATATTGATTCCTCCTATCCAAGTTAGTTTTTGCTAACCTATCTTTTTATAAAAAGGCTGATACCTGCGGATCCTGACAGGAAACAGCCTGATTATCGACTTTATGGGGTTTCGGGATTGAACACCGTAGAAAATCCCTGCATATGGTACCGGTTGAGCAGACGCACATATTTGACCGCCTCTTCTTTTCTCATATTATGGCGCACCACTTCAAACATTCCGTTAAAATAGGCGGTCACAACCATGTGGATAAATTCCTCTGTCACCAGGCCCGACTTCACACTTTCACATCCAATGACTTCCATGTATTTATACGTGTATTCCACCTCAATATCCACCAGTTCATCCAGAAAACAGGAAAACCGGGTTCCCTCTGCACTGTCCAGCAAAATCCGGAATTCTTCAAAATGGTCGTATATATAATCCAGCATCTCCATCTGATGCTGGGAAGTATATTGCCCCATCTCACTTTTTTGGACATCCTCGTCAAAAGAATGAAAGTCTTCCTGCACTTTCAGGAATATATTCTTCAGCTCCACTGCCGCCGGCTCCACAACCGCCTGAAACAATCCTTCTTTATCTCCAAAACGAGTATAAATGGAACCCGTGCTTGTTCCGGCCTCCTGTGCAATGACACGCATCGAAGCATCCTTATAACCCTTTTCCAGAAATTCTTTTTTCGCGCGCTCCAGTACAGCTTCATATACTCCCTCAATCTGCTTTGCCATCCATACACCTTCTTCCCATTTATTCATAACACCGTTTCATAACGATGTTATGATTATACTCCCAGATAAATATTTTGTCAAGAACGTATTGCAGCGTCCATGCACAAGTACCTTGTACACGGACGCTGCTCAAACAGCCTTTAGAAAAAAATCCAGCAGCCTTTCTCTGCCGTCACGTTCTTCAATACAATAACTTTCCTGTACTTGCCCATTTTCCAAGTGAATGACATAATTGCAGCACCGCAGGATGAATTCTGGGTCATGGGTTATGACAACAGCAGTTTTTCCGTCTTCTGTCATCCGATTCACCATCTCTGCAATCTGTCTCATGTGGAATAAATCAAGTCCGCTGGTAGGCTCATCGAATAATATCAGAGGCCTCTCTGAGGCCATAGCTGAGGCAATGGCTGCCCGCTGTTTCTGTCCCCCGGACAGTCCCATGGGATGGCAGTCTTTGTATGCAGCCAGATCCATTTCAGCCAGTATACTTTCTGCTTTCTGCCTGTCTTCCTGCTTCATACTTAAAAGAATCTCATCCATAACGCTCTCTGTAAAAAGCTGATGGTTTACATCCTGCATAACTATATAACAGCATTTGAGACGGTCTTTCCCAGAATATGATTTAGTTTGATCTTGCACTGTTCCCCTGCACCTTTTCTCCAGTCCGCCAAGGCAGCGGAAAAAGGTGGATTTTCCGGCTCCATTATGTCCGATTACAGCGGTGGCACAGCCTGCCGGGAAAACGGCTTTGGAAATATGTAAAATTTCCGGCCCTCTTTTATAAGCAAAAGAAAGCTTTTTTATCACCCATTCCCCACTGTTTCCACCTCCGGCAGGGCCTTCTATATCTTTCAGGCCATCCAGGCCAAGAGGGCGCAGCCCCATTTCCTCCCTCCGCTTAAAGCCTAATCCCTGAAACTCCTCCCAAGTGTAGTCCCCCTTGATTTCCCCGTCTTTTAAATATAGGGCGCGGTCAATTAAGCCTGACAGATAATAGAGACGATGTTCTGAAATAACAATCGTTTTTCCCTGAGATTTTAAAATGGAAAGGAGCTGGCCAAGGTCAGCAATGGCAGAACTATCCAGATTAGACGAGGGTTCATCCAGCACGTAAATCTCCGGTGAGACGGCCGCGGCCGATCCACAGGCAATCTTTTGCTTTTCACCGCCCGAAAGGGAAAATATACTTCTGTCAAGCAAAGGGGCCAGCCTCAGCTGTCTGGCAGCCTTATTCACCTGTTCCCACACAAGTCCTTCTTCCATCCCGTGATTTTCGGGGCCGAAAGCCAGCTCGCTGGTTGTGTCTACATTAAAAAACTGAGAACGGGGATTTTGAAACACAGAACCCACCTTCAACGATATATCAAACAGTGATAATTCTCTTGTGTCTTTTCCATCCAGACAGACGGTACCCTCAAAATTCCCCTCATGATAGTGGGGAATCAGTCCATTCAGCAGACGTGTCATGGTTGTCTTTCCACAGCCAGATTCCCCACAGAGCAGGACAAAGGAACCTTTCTCAATGGTACACGAAATATTTTTTAAGGTGCCTCCGGGCCTGCTGCCATCAGACTGTTGGCCGGCCGGATATGAGAAGCATACATTCCGACATTCAATCATACCTCCTACCTCCTTACGGCCAGTATGTAAATCTGCACCGCAAATGCACCGAAACAAACGAGGAGAAAAAGAATATCCTGCACGTGAAAACCCAGCTTACAGATATTTGTCCGTTTCACAGGCCCCCCTAATCCCCGGGTAAGTGCAGCTGCAGACAGTTCCTCCCCAATTTTTACAGAGCAGATCATCATAGGAACAATACGGTACTCAAGGACAGCTCCTGTCCTTTTGCCCCCAAAACCAATCCCCCGCATCCGCATGGCATCTCCGATGGCATTCCATTCCTCGGCTACGGTAGGAAAAAAACGAAACATAACAGACATAGGAATGGTAATCTGCCGGGGCATACAAAGCCTCTCCATAGCCGCAATAAACTCACTTACTGTGGTTGTAGTAACGACAAAATATCCCATGACCACACCTGGGGTAAATCTGAGCAGGATACCCACAACGGCTACCGCCATATAGTTCGCCCCGCCACTTAAGTATGGCAGGCCAAACATTTCCAGACACAGACTCCCTCCAAACAATGCGATATATAGGAATGAGCCTTTCCATTTTTTTGCCGACATAAGAAGCACTAACGGAATTGCCGCCAGTACAATTATGTAATATTGCATAATGCCTTCATAAGAGCCGCCTAAAATAAAGACAGCAATTGTAATCAGCGCCGCCATTTTTGTCCGGGGATCTAACATCATACCCGCCTTATTTTTCTTGCTTGCAAGGAGCTCCTGTTTCATTATACAATCCCCGCCCGCTCAAAATGTTTTCTGAACAGTTTCCGCCCAATCAGGCCGCCTGCAAGCCCGCTGATAAAGGCAGCTGCCAGAAGTACCGGTAAAATCCAGTCCGGCATATAAGCCATCAGCGTATCGGCATATTCCCGGCCATAGCCGGAAAGCAGACTCTGGTAATATGCATCGCGTGTCACAACGATAGGGACAAACGCGCCGATTACCCACATGGAAAAGACACCGTGAATCAAGATTTCCCGTTTTGCATCCTTGTAGCTGCAGGCTTTCATCATAAAATCAGAGATAAGGCCAAAAACCAGTCCGGTGGGAATACACCAGAACCCCATGCCCGTCAGCAGCATGATGATCCCCAGCAGCAGCCCGCAGATTGTAAGCATCCAGAACTTTCGAATTTTAGAAAAAAACAGCATCATGGGAACCCCCCCGGCCAAAGGCACAATCACACTGATCAGTGGAATAAAAATCGGAATAAAACCGATGGATGCCGCCGCAAAAATGACGATAAAATAAATCGCCGTAAAAATACCAATATTGATTAAATCCTTTCCCTGCAATTTGTGCATTGCCAAACCTCCTGAAGCACTTATTTTTATTAGTTGCAACTAACCATCTGTAAGAATATCACACCTTGAACCATGCTTCTATGCACATATCAGTATTTTAGGCCCAAACAGCAAGGAGTTTTCTGTCCTGCATGAATATCAATTGACCGGAAATTCAAGTACCTTTATAATTACATCAGTAAGGAGCGAAGGAGGTGGAGGAGTTGGACGGTATCGTAAGCAGCATATTAGAAAACAGCAATGCTATTTCAGGAGTAACGTTCAAAAACAGCCCAAACAGCCAGGAACTACTTTTAGATCATGGCTCTGGAAAAGGGCGCATGGTTTTTCACACACTTTTTCCAGGACTGACCCTTGCCTATATATATGTGCGGGCGTCTGCATGGCCAGAGTCTGACGCAAATTCAGAATTAAAGCTGCTGCAGATAAACTACTGCATTTCCGGCAGGAGTGAATTGTTATTAGATGACAATACCTACATGTACCTGAAGGAAAACGATTTCTGCATCAGCAGGCAGACGGCACAGAAGGAATATATTTTCCCCACCGGAGGATACCAGGGAATCAAAATATATTTGGATTTACCCCTCCTCTTACAGTCCTGCCCTCAAATCACAGAACTCTTCTCCATCGACTTCACCCGGTTGCAGGATGCCTACTGCGGCAAAAAGAGAACTTATATCAATGAAGCCGGCTGCAGATTAAAAAACATTTTTTTGCGGCTTTGGCAGCTCTCAGAGAACCCCTCTGCCTTTTACATGCAGATTGACACCCTTGAGCTGCTCTATCAGCTTCTATATATGGAAAACCGCCCTTCCAAAACTTGCGGATTCTATACAGAAACCCAAGTAGAGATTGCCAAACGAACAGCACACATTCTTTCCGGCGATCTCAGGCAGCATATTCCTGTACATCAAATTGCTAAAAGTTTTGCGGTCAGCGAGACGAGCCTGAAAAACTATTTCCGGGGCGTATATGGCAAGAATATCTCAGTCTACCTGCGTGAATTGCGTATGGACACTGCTGCAAATCTACTTTCTCATACAAAACAGTCAATCGCTGAAGTTTCTGAGCAAGTGGGGTATTCCAACCAAGGGAAGTTCGCCGCTGTATTCAAGAGGCAATTTGGGATATCACCCTTGGAATACCGGAGGTCAAAAAGATTAGATAAAATAAGCCGGTGAAGAATCCTCTCTCACCGGCTTATATCTCAAAATATTACTGTTCACATTACCTGTGTATACTAACCCAGAATACTATATTCACAGACACAAGGGCCTAAGTCTGCCATCTGCTTGTGCTATTGATTCGGATCCTCCAATATATCCAGCAGCTCTCCTACATTTTTCTTACCGAAGAAAACCTGTTCCTTATTCACTACCATACAGGGAACGCTCATAATCTGATACTTTTCTTTCAGCTCCGGATAGTGTGACAGATCATACACTTCCGCCCTCACCCTGTCAGACAATGCTGCGATCTTCTGTGCCGCCATCACAAGTTCCGGGCACATGGTACAGGACAGGGAAACCATGATTTCAATATCTGTCTGTCTGGAAATTCTCCCAATTCTCTCTTTTTCTTCCTGGGTGACGGCTGTTCCGGGACCGGCTGCATTGTACAGTCCGATTACAAAAGAATTAATCTCATGTCCTCCGGGAACTCCATGGAACACCATTCCCGAGGGCGTTCCATCTGCCTTAATAATTTCCATAGACGGAAGATATTCTGGCCTGTCTCCTTCTGCTTTTTCCCAGAACACTTTGTCTGTCATCTCGGAGAACTCCTTCAAAAATACTTCCACTTCACGGGAAACCCCATCCTCTCCCAGCCACGCCCGGATGCACACCGGATGCGCAAATTTGTCAAATACCGGGATAAGCTGGGTTCTGATGGCTTCATCCAAAAACCTTGCGCCACCAGTATTCTGCGCCGGGTTCTGGCTGTCTGCCAGGCGATTCCCCGCAGCATCCGCACTGTCCTTACCGCCTGCCCCATGATTGGGGACGGCCTCTGCACCGCTCCAGCTATTTTCTTTTACAACAGATACGTCAAATTCCGGGATTTCCAGTTTGCTGTGCAGTTCTGTCACATCCTTTTCCAACGAGGTTGCCGCCACGGCTCCGTCCGCAACAGCCGTGACCACCTGCCGGAGATTTTTCACGCATACATCTCCTGCCGCATACACTCCCGCAAGATTCGTTTTCTGATTGGCGTCTGTTATAATATATCCATGCTCATCCAATTCCAGTATTTCCGGCAGCCACCGGGTGTTCGGTTCATATCCGGCAAATACAAATACTCCGAATCCACCGTCCTTCTCTGCAAGATATTCCCATGTCTCTCCTGCTGCCTTATCCAAAAACACAGCTTTTTCCATCACCTGGCCGCCCTTAACACCCTTTAATTCTGTAGAGAACCGGACAGATATTTTTTCATTTCCTTTTAGCTTATCAGACACCGTCCTGGCGCACCCAAACTGCTCTGAACGCACGATAATCGTTACATGCTTCGCGTATTTCGTGAGGAAAAGCCCTTCTTCCACAGCCGCAAATCCCCCGCCTATGACAAATACGTTCATCCCGGTAAAAAATTCTCCGTCACAAGTTGCACAATAGGCAACCCCCCGGCCTCTAAAAGTATCTTCTCCCTGAAACCCCAGCTTCCTGGGATTTGCCCCCACTGCAAGAATAACGCCAAGAGCTTTATAATCCCCCTTGTTCGTGTGAAGAACTTTTACATCCTGCGCAAGCTCCATATCCGTCACCTCCGCGATGACAAACTCTGCGCCAAAATTTTCCGCCTGTCTTCTCATACTGTCTGTCAGGCTTTTCCCGCTTGCAAGCTCGACCCCCGGATAATTCACCACCTCTGTTGTGATGGTGATCTGTCCTCCGGTCTTGTCTTTTTCCAGAACCAGCACTTTATACTTTGCCCTGGCCATGTAAATTGCGGCGGAAAGTCCAGCCGGCCCGGCCCCTACAATGATTAAGTCATAAAACTTCTCGTATCCTCCCATGTTAGAGCAGTCCCACCAGATCCAGGCTCGGCTTCAGTGTTTCTGCTCCCGGCTGCCATTTTGCCGGGCACACCTGATCCCCGTGCTCCGCTACGAACTGGGATGCCTGCACTCTCCTGAACAACTCATCCGCATTTCTTCCCACGTTGCCCGCAATTACTTCATAAGCCACGATTTTCCCTTCTGGATTCACAATAAAGCTTCCTCTTTCAGCCATGCCGTCTGACTCGATCATCACATCAAAATCCCTTGCAAGAGCGCCTGTCGGATCTGCCAGCATCGGATAATTTATTTTCTGAATTGTCTTGGACGCATCATGCCATGCCTTATGTACAAAATGGCTGTCACAAGATACGGAATAAATTTCGCAGCCTATCTTCTGAAATTCCTCATACTTATTCGCCAGGTCTTCCAATTCTGTGGGGCACACAAACGTAAAATCCGCTGGATAAAAGAAAAATACACTCCATTTCCCTAAAATATCCTCTTTTCTTACGGTCTTAAATTCACCACCCCAAAATGCCTGCACTTCAAAATTATTTACCTCTTTGTTGATCATTGACATCTTAAAATCCTCCTATCTTTCTTGTGTTTTTAGGAATTGCATATTTTTGCCGGGGTCAGATCCTTTTCCCCTTTAATATTGCCTGTCCCTAAATTCTCTGAATCTCATTAGTTAGTTTTTTCTAACAACAAGGTTAGTTTACACTAACTTCCAGGATTTGTCAATAACAATAATCATTATTATATTATAGCTGCAGCTATTTAGGCAGGACCCTTCGGTGGTAACACAGCTTTCCCCTCTCCATATAGACAATTTCATCCGCTGCCTCGGCAATAAAATCCATATCGTGCGTAATCAGCAGAATACACCTGCCCCCTTTTGCCAAATGTTTGAAAAGACTGGCTGTGAGGCGCATATGATATCCGTCCAGGCCGCTTGTAGGTTCGTCAAATACCAACAGTCTTTTTTGGCTTGCCGCTGCAAGCGCCAGCAAAAGACGCTGTTTCTGGCCACCAGATAACGAGGCAGGATGGCGGTTTTGAAAACTTTCCATTCCCACCTTTCCCAGCCAGTCAAGTGCAGTTTCTCTAAGAAAGGCAGTTTCCCTTCTTCCAATCCAGAACTCATCAAAAACAGTCGGCGCATATAGCTGATAATCCGAATCCTGCTGCACAAAAAAAGTATTTTTTATGCGCTGCTTTCGTTTCAGGTATTCCCCCTCCATACAGACGGTTCCCATAGTTTTGTACAATCCTGTGATACTTCTGCACAGAGTCGATTTTCCTGCGCCATTGGGACCTGTAATTGCCAGTATTTTCCCATTTGCGGCAGAAAAAGAAACGGACTCCAAAATCTGCCGTCCCTCCAGCATACAGGAGATCTCAGAAACCTGCAGCATATGCTCCGGTTTTTGCCCAAAAGCGCCTCCCGCCTG
Organism: Luxibacter massiliensis; assembly: GCF_900604355.1. Lineage (NCBI taxonomy): Bacteria > Bacillati > Bacillota > Clostridia > Lachnospirales > Lachnospiraceae > Luxibacter > Luxibacter massiliensis. The sequence goes on from NZ_UWOE01000001.1 coordinate 2,332,777, forward strand.
AAAATCAGGCGCGGTAAAGAAACGCATTCCCATCTCTGCCAACTGCCCGTCACAAAGCTTTAGTGCGTCTTTGCGTCTGTAAATCTTAGAAATTTCTCCGTTCTCCATAAACACCAGCCGGTCAAAAGAATCCCTGACATAGTGAAAACGGTGCTCTGACAGGATAATCGTATGTCCTGCCTCTTTCAGCCTGTAAAGCAGGATTCCAAGGCGCATCATGGCCTCGCTGTCCAGATTAGCTGAGGGTTCGTCCATCACAATCACCTTCGGTTCCATGGCACAGACAGATGCAATGGCAACAAGCTGTTTTTCACCGCTGGACAAGGGAAATATCCTCCGGTCCAGCAGTCTCTCGATATGCATACTTTCACAAACCGATTTCACACGCTGGTGCATGACGGCACGGTCCAGGGGAATATTCTCCATCCCAAGCACAATCTCGTCTGTAGTATCCGTGGCGAAAAACTGGCTCCTTGGATCCTGGAATACGCTTCCTACAATCGTACCTAACTGATGGATTGGCATTTCCAGGGCGTTTTGTCCGCTCAAAAGATACTCCCCCTCCAGCTTTCCCGGATAGAACTGGGGACACAGTCCATTTAGCACCCGCAGCAGCGTTGTTTTCCCGCAGCCGCTTTTACCTGCCAGGAGAATCAGCTCCCCTTTCTGTACTTTCAGGCTGACCTGACAAAGCTGCCCCCTTCCCTCGCTGCTGTTATTATAAATAAATGAGAGGTCCTTTAATTCAATCATAATATGCCACCCCGCTCAAAGCTAAAAATGATTCCCGCCGCAAAAGCCATTCCGCCAGAGAGGACCGCGTCTTTCCGGGTGAACCTCACTTCCCTGTAACTCACCGTTTCTCCCGAAAAACGTACGCCCCGTACAGTCATAGAAGCTGACAGTTCTTCCGCAACCTTAGTTGTCCGCAGAATCAACGGAATCAGGATATATTCTACTGTGGAGGGCAGGTGAAAAAGGGTATGGAACACACCGGTCCCGATTCCCCTGAACCGCTGGGAAGAGCGGATGGCCTGGTACTCCCCCGAAATAGTCGGGAAAAACCGCAGCAAAACAGCTACCGCAATGCCTGCAGCCTTTGGCAAATGCCATTTCTGCAGCGCCGCCAGCAAAGCGCCAGTGGAACTTCGTGCCAGGCAGGCTGCAAAGGAAAGAGGAACCAGCGCTTTCCGCCCCAAAATCCCTATACTTGACAGCATGGAACTGACGGAAAAAACAATCTGACTTTCCACCATCCTGATCCCCAGCCAGGCAATCCCTGTAAAAAGCAGATAATAAACGGCACAGAATGCCGCACGATCCGCTCCTTTTGTAAAAAGGTGAATTAAAATGCAGCATAAAAGCACACAGAAACCTCCAGTTTCAGAGTGAATCAAAATAACAGAAGCCGCTCCCGTCAGACAGAGCAGAATCCATGTGCGCGGATCCGGCCAAAAACGTCCCTGCTTCGCTGCATCCATCACACAACCCCTGCAGGCCTGAAATGTTTCCCAAGCATTTTTAAACCCAGCAGATAACCGGCAACAGACAAAACGGCAGCTATAGACAGTGCAATGGCAATATTCGGCGGCGACAGCCAGAATCCCTCGATGGCTGCCAGCGCTGCATCTGCGGACGCCTCATCCATCCCCATATCCACATAAGTCTGTACCATACTGTCCCGGAATAAAAGAAGCGTCAATGTACTTCCCATAGAGTTCAGCATCCATGTAAGGGCATGGGGAATCGCCTGGCGCACATTTTTTCCATATCCCCCCAGCATAATCAGTTCATTGACCACTGCCAATATGGTAAAAAACAGAAATACATAGACACTGCCGGAAAACAGAAAATACAGTCCATACACAAAAGGAATCATAAATTGGGTTCCGATTTTGGGGCATTTTTTGACAAGCAGTACATAGATGATGCCATTGACCAGTCCCGCAAGGCCCGGAACAAGAAAATACACAAGCTGCAGATTTGCGGCAAAGGGCATGGCAATTACAATACCGATCACAGTTTCCACGCAGGCCAGCAGCAGCACGATTACAAATTCTTTTAAGCTTAAAAATTTAGTCTGTTTCATTTGATTTCCTCCTAAGATTGTTTGAATGTATAACTTTCCGCCTGATTCTGTAATTTCCACAGCCGGGCATACAGCCCCTCCTGCCGGGCAAGCAGGCTATGAGTGCCCTTCTGTACAATTTTCCCATCCCGAAGAACAACAATCTGCTCCGCTGCCCGCACAGTCTTTAAACGATGGGCGATCATCACAACGGTACGTTCTCTGGAGATTTCATCCAACGCTTTCTGCACCATCGCTTCATTGTCAGCGTCCAGAGATGCGGTCGGTTCGTCCAGAAGCAGAATCGGAACATCTTTTAAAAAGGCCCTTGCCAGTGAAATCCGCTGCCGCTCTCCCCCTGACAGCGTTGCCCCTCCTTCTCCTACAATGGTTTCATATCTTTCAGGCAAGCCAGAAATAAAACTATGGCAGCGGGCTTTTTTACAGGCTTCTATCATCCGCTCTTCTGTGACAGATTCATCTCCAAAGCAAAGATTTTCCCGGATGCTGCCACGGAACAAATAGGTGTTCTGCATTACCATAGAAATATGAGCGAGAAGAGAATCCGGCCAAACCTCTTTGATATCCGTTCCATTCATTCGGATGTGCCCCTCCTGACAGTCCCAGAAACGCGCCATCAGCCGGAGCAGCGTGGATTTTCCACTTCCAGAAGGGCCTACAAGGGCAGTCAGTGAACCGGAGGCTGTCTCAAAAGAGATGTTTTGGACCACGTCCTTCCCCTCTTCATATCCAAACGAAACATCATCGAATGTATAGCTGTCCGCCTGTACAATTTTCTCTTCTCCCAATGGTCCGGGACTTGTCATAACCTGATCCAGCCTCTCTGCCGACGGTACCATCCCCCGCAATGCCGAAATACTAGTTACAATCATCAGGACAGGCTCCGTAAGTTTTGTTGCGAGAATTAAAAATCCCGCAAAATCCAGTACGTTCATCTGCTCATTGATTAGCAGATAAATCCCGGATGCCGCAGTTACCGGAACAATGAATTTGACCAGTGAAGCACATAAAGTAGACAGGCTTCCCGCCACTCCTTCCTCCTTCAGCGATTCATCCCTCAAACGCCGCATTGCCGCTTCCATTGATTCAAATCCGCCGCCTGTCCGCTGATAAGCTTTCAGGTCCTTCATGCCGCGGAGATATTCGTTCAGCTGTGTGGCTGCCTTTGTTTTCGCTTCCATCACCCGGCGGCTGTGCCTTTCTTTGATCCGGGAAACCAGCAGCATCAAAAGGGCGCAGACCGGCAGCAGGGCGAACATGGAAATCCCCATCCGTACATCATAAGCGCAGATCCATACAACTGAAATAAGAAGCAATAACCCGACCCCCATGGGATAAGGCAGCCAGTAGCACAGCGTATATTCCACATTTGCAAAATCGCCGGCAAAAGAACTGATCAGCTCCCCGGATTCCTTTGAGGAGAAAAATCCCAAGGGCTGGCGCCGCAGCTTCTGGATATACGCAATACGTTTATCCGCGGTATCCCGGTAGGCACGGCCATAGGTAAAATAATAGGAGATGATTTCCACAATATACTGCAGTAATACGTATCCCAGGCTGACCGCCGCCAGACCGGCAAGTCTCGGTAACTCCAGGGTATACGGCGGGACAAAGGCCTGTCCCACAGTATAAATTGCCATATACGCCAGAACAGCGGGAATCATGCTGCATGCCTGTGAAAGAAACAACCACAATGTAGGCTGAAAAATTTCTCTTGGTTTATGGAAAGTAAATTGCCGGATCATCTTAAACATTCATGCTCCCCCCTTTCAGCCTCCATGTTTCTGTTTCATTTTGAACCGCCCAGAGCTTTGCATACTGGCCGTTTCGCTTAAGCAGTTCTCTGTGTGTCCCCTGTTCTATAAGGCGTCCCCTGTCTAAAACGAAAATACAGTCTGCATCCTGAATGGAATACAGCCGGTGTGCGATCATCAGAATCGTTTTGCCCCGCAGCAGTTCCGCCATTCCTTCCCTGAGCGCCAGTTCATTTTCCGCATCCGTAAACGCCATCGCTTCATCCAGGACAACAACCGGAGCATTTTTCAAAATGGCCCGTGCAATTGCAATGCGCTGCGCCTCCCCGCCGGACAGCTTATGTCCGCCGTCGCCTAGTTTTGTGTCGTAGCCATCTGGAAAGGTACTGATGAACTCATGGCACCGCGCAGCCTTTGCAGCACGCTCCACGTCTCCGCGGTTTACAGTTTGATGCATGGCAATGTTGTCATAAACACTTTCTGAAAATATGTATGTATCCTGAAAAACAAAAGATACGTTTTCTAACAGAGTCTTTGTAGAATAATCCCGGATATCTTTTCCGCCGATCCGAATACTGCCTCCCTCCACATCCCAGAAACGGGCCAGAAGCTGCCCCGCCGTAGATTTCCCTCCGCCGGAAGGCCCCACAAGGGCGACAAAGCTTCCCGCGGGAATGTACATGGAAACATGGTCCAGCGCCATCCGGCGCATTGGATCCGCCGCTTTTTGATAAGAAAAGCTTACATCACGAAATTCCAGGTCTGCCGTAACAGGCCAAGTCTCACATGTGCCCTCTGCCATGGGTTCTATCTTCATAATGTCATCTATTTGATTCATCCGCACATCCAGATTTCGCAGATCGGCCCCGAACTCCACCAATTCCATCAGCGGACTGATCACTGCAGGTCCTACGATTAAGAACATCAGAACTTCCATCATCAGGCCATGGTCTCCCGGGTGCAGATACAGCAGCACACAGCCTGCGGCAAGGATAAACGCCAGCACCGAAAGTGTAATGGTTTTATAGGCTCCGTAAATGGGCGTCACTCTTTTCAAATATACCAGCCAGTGCCTGCGGTTTTTCTCTACGATTCCGGTCAGACGCCGGGCCGCAGCCTTAGGCCTGCCGAATATTTTCTCTTCCTCCATGCCGGATATATATTCAGAAAAAGCCGCATCCAGTTCCGTAGAAGAACGGTTCAGGTCTGTCCAGATTTTCTGGCCTTGCTTTCCCCCAAATGCTGAAAATTGAATGCCAAAAGCAAGCAGCAGCGCGGCAAACACTGTGAGTGTCAAGGGTATATTGATGGAAAACAGCAAGGCTGCCAATGCGGCTAACAGTACCCCTGCCCCCACAAGATTTGCCACATCATGGGCAATGATATTTTCCATTTTTTCCATATTGTCATTCATAGTTTTTTGCACTGCCCCTGCCTGTCCTCCGGTAAAGAACCCCAAATTCAGTTTGCCCATATGATCCAATATTCTCATCCGCAGTTCATAAAGTGCACGAAATGCACAGGCATGGCATACAAAACTTCCGATAACCGAAAGTACAATACCTACGGCAATACTTGTCAGAATCACCCCTGCCCAAAACCACACCATGGGCATCTCTGCCTCCACTCCATTCAAAGATGCTTCCAGGAAGATTTTTACAATCTGATACGCCGCGTAAAACGGAACTCCCGACAGCACTACACTCACTGCCGAACATGTCACTCCGAGAATATAGCGGGCAGAACTGCAGCGAGCCCTGTGAAATACCCGGAATACAACGTTTTTCTTTGTCTCTTTCATAATTCCCCTTTCCCTGCTCTTCTGCCCAAAAACCCAAAAGAGAAGGATAAAATCCTTTTCAAAATAAAATCATTAAGTTAGTCTTTTCTAACTCAAGCTTATTATGTGAGAAATTATTTTGATCGTCAAGTCATCAGACAGTGCCTCAATATGGCAGGGGAAAGAAGTATTTTTCGGCAGATTCCTTGATTCCCAGCCGTTTTTCTGCTATAATTTGCCCGGATAGTTAGTTTCAACTAATCAAATCTTGTGCCAAAAAAGAAAGGCATGTGCCAATTCAGCACATGGTTAACCGAAATGATCACAATACACACGGCAGAGGAAACACTGCAGTTTTATGCGTCCCTTGGCGCAGCACAGACAAACACAGGAAACGGCCCTTTGTTTACTTTTAAAGATCAGCGTTCCTACGTCCGGTTCTGGGGAGATCTGAAAGGCTTTTGCGTAGCGTCCGTTGATATCACTTTTCCCCGTGACATGATTACACGGTCACAATTCCATGAACGCTATATTGGTGTCAGCTTTACCGAGGAAGGAAGCGTTGCGACCTACAACCGCAAATCAGAAGTCCGTAATTCACATACCGGTATTGATTGTTATGTGTTTCATTCCCCGGTACCTCTGTTTATGAAGATTCCCGGCGGCCGCCGTCTCCGGTTTCGCGGTATGTACTTTCAGGAATCTTTCTTCCGGGAAAACGGAATCCGTCTATATGACAGCTTTTGGGAAGACGCCAGACACTCCATTAACTGCCATGATATCCACTCTCCTGAACTCTTCTCCATCTTTCAGCATATAGAAAAGTGCCCTCTTACAGGTGATGCATTCCAGATTTGGATGCGTGGTCAAGGTTTTGCCGCAGCCGGGCACCTGCTGGATCTTGTACAGCGCCGCTCCCAGATCCCTCCCATCAGCTTGAATCACGAGGATATCTCTGCAGTTATGAAAGCTAAAGAACTCATTCAGCGTGACCTTGAAAATGTTCCCATGATCCCTGAACTTTGTAAAAATGTTTCCCTGAATAAAAATAAGCTGCAAAAAGCATTCCAGTTGACAGAAGGGAAGAGTATTGGAGAATATGTGCGGACACTGCGGATGGAGCTCGCCCTTGAGCTTCTGGAAAAAAGTACAATGACCATATCTGAAATTGCTGGGAAGACCGGATGCCACAGTGCATCCAATTTCTACCGGATTTTTCATCAGACCTTTGGCGCCACACCACAGAATATCCGGGAAATGCTCAGAAAAGAATTGATTTGATGATGCATATGCTCTGTTATAAAAACCCCCGGCTGCCCAGTCTCCCAGGCTGCCGAGGGTTCAAGCTCTCTCGTAGCACATATTGTTTACTTCTATAGTATCAGCATGGCATCCCCAAAGCTAAAAAATCTGTATTTCTCCTTCACTGCCTCCTCATAGGCCCTTAACACCCGCTCCCTGCCGGCCAGCGCGGATACCAGCATAATCAGCGTGGATTCAGGAAGGTGGAAATTCGTAATTAACCCATCCAGTATTTTAAATTGATACCCAGGGTATATAAAAATTTCAGTCCAGCCGCTCTGAGCCTCAAGCCTGCCATCCGCATCAGCAGCAGATTCAATTGTCCTGCAGCTGGTAGTACCTACGCAGATGACGCGCCCGCCTGATTCCCTGGCCTTATTGATTTTCCCAGCAGCTTCCTCGTCTATCTGATAAAATTCAGAATGCATGTGGTGCCCTGCCACATCATCTGTCTTCACTGGGCGGAAGGTGCCAAGTCCCACATGGAGAGTTACCTTTGCAATTTCTATGCCCATTTCCTCAATCTTTTCCAAGAGCTGTGGAGTAAAATGAAGTCCCGCCGTAGGCGCTGCCGCAGACCCCTCGTGTTTGGCATAGACTGTATTATATCTGTCTTTATCCTTCAGCTGATGTGTAATATAAGGGGGCAGGGGCATCTGGCCAAGCTGATCCAATATTTCCTCAAAAATCCCTTCATATTCAAAATGAATCAGGCGGTTTCCCTCCTCTGCCACATCCATGACCTCTCCCATGAGAATTCCTTGGCCAAAGTTAATTTTGGTACCTATTCTGGCCTTTTTCCCGGGTTTCACCAAAGTTTCCCACAGGTCATTTTCCTTCCTCTTAAGCAGCAATATCTCAATTTTTGCGCCTGTATCTGCCTTTTCGCCAATCAGCCTGGCAGGTATTACCTTGGTATCATTGATAACCAGGCAGTCTCCAGGCTCCAGATATTCTGTTATGTCACGGAACATCTTATGTCTGTACTCCCCTGTATGCTTATTCAAAACTAGGAGCCTGGATGCTGACCTGTCCGCGAGGGGATCCTGGGCTATCAGCTCCTGGGGCAAATCATAACTAAAATCACTCGTTTTCAATATTCTATCCCTCTTTTTAACCAGATTACTGCCTCAGCTCAATTCCCATTTCCTCTAATGCTTTCAGAATTTCTTTCATAGCGGCCGACACATCTGCCTCCTCCAAAGTTTTATCCTTGGCCCTAAACACAATAGAGTAGGCGATGGATTTATAACCGGCCTTTATCTGGACTCCTTCATACAAATCAAACAACTGATAGCTCTCAAGGCAGGGACCGCCTTTTTTCTCAATGATATCCTCAATCTGCCCTGCCAGGACATGTTTGGGGACTACCATACTGATGTCGCGGGTAACTGCCGGGTATTTTGCAATGCCTGTGTATTTCCTGTCAAACGTAGCATATTCCAGAATCTCAGGCATATCAATGACAGCAATATAGACCCGCTCTCCGATTCCATAATTATCCGCTACCTCTGGATGGATTTCACCAAGATACCCTATCATTTTCCCATCATATACAATATTCGCCTGACGCCCTGGGTGAAGATACGTTTTCCCGGCATTGGGGTCGTATGACTCCCGGTCCTTCATGCCAATTTTCTCAAAAAATTCCTCAACCACGCCTTTCATACTGAAGAAATCCCCGTTTCCGTACATTCCCAGCGTAAGCTGCATACGTTCCTCGGGAAGCTCTGTAAGAGGCAGCTGGCCGGGCAGATAGATGTTCCCCAGTTCATAGAGGCGCACATCCTTATTTCTGCGGTTATAATTCACGGCCAATGATGTCAGCATTCCATTTAAAGAGGTTGTTCTCATAATACTGTAATCTTCGCCAAGAGGATTCATAATTTCTACTGCGCGCCGCAGAGGTGAATCCTGGGGCAGCAATAATTTATCGAATACCTTCGGACTTTCAAAAGAATACGTCATCCCCTGGCTGAACCCGCAAAACTCTGCTATATCCCTTGCTGTCTCTTCGATTCTTAGCTTAAAAGACAATTTGCCGGTTGTGGACTCGCCTTTAGGCAAAGTCGTGGGGATATTATCATACCCATAGAATCTGGCCACTTCCTCTGCCAAGTCTGCCAACCTGAACAGATCATGACGGAAGGTAGGGGCAATCACCTCTTTCGCAGCCTCATCATACTCCAGTCCGATTTTCTGGAAATAACCAAGCATTTTTTCTTCAGAAATATCCGTCCCAAGCATACTGTTTATTTTCTCAGCATCAAACGGAACTCTGACAGGCTCTTTAACCTTGCCGTACACGTCCACTGTTCCGCCCACTACCTCTCCGGCTTTCATCTCCTCCACCAGCTGGCAGGCACGGTCGATGGCCGCTTTTGCATTGTTGGGATCCAGTCCCTTCTCAAACTTTGCAGATGCATCTGTCCGCAGTCCCACACGTTTGCTGGATTTTCGTATGTTAACCCCGTCAAAGCAGGCTGCCTCAAAAAGCATTGTGTGTACATTATCTGTGATCATGGAATTTTCCCCACCCATAATCCCTGCGATGCCGATTGACTTTTCTCCGTCGCAGATCATGAGCACCTCTCCATCCAGCGCCCTCTCCTGGCCATCCAAAGTAATAAATTTATCTCCGTCCTGTGCTGTCTTCACAACAATCTCGTGTCCTTTAATTGTGTCTAAGTCATAGGCGTGCATGGGCTGTCCATATTCCTCCATCACATAGTTGGTAATATCTACCAGATTGTTGATAGGTCGGATTCCCACAGAAGCCAGCCTCCTCTGCATCCACTTGGGAGAAGGGCCGATTTTTATATTTTTTACAACCCTTGCACAGTAGCGCGGACAAAGATCTGTATTTTCTACAGTCACCTTAATATACTGATTCACATCCTCAGAATTGCCAGTTTCCTTCACCTGAGGAGGCACAAAATCCTTTTGGAACGTTGCTGCCGCTTCCCTTGCAATCCCAATTACACTAAAACAATCTACCCTGTTGGAAGTCACTTCATATTCAAATACAACATCATCCAGTCCCAATGCCTCAACTGCACTGGCTCCAATCTGGACATCCTCAGGGAAAATATAAATTCCATTGTCCGGGGACTCCGGATACATTTCCTTTGTAGAGCCAAGCTCTTCAATTGAGCACATCATGCCGCAGCTTTCTACTCCCCGCAGTTTTCCCTTTTTAATTTGAATCCCTCCTGGTGTTTTGGATCCGTCGTGGCCTCCTGCCACGCGGCCTCCATCCAGTACAACTGGAACTTTATCTCCTTCCTGTACATTGTCCGCACCTGTCACAATCTGTACAGAACCCTGCCCAATATTCACCTGGCATACTATTAATTTATCTGCATCAGGATGCTTGTCAATTTTATCTATCTGGCCAATAATTATTTTATCTAAATCTGCATCCAGCTTTTCATATCCCTCTACCTTTGTCCCTGACAGCGTCATTACATCAGTATACTCTTGTGCAGTCACATCCAAATCGGGGACATATGCTTTTATCCATGATAATGAAGTGTTCAATCCTATTTCCTCTCTTTCTGTCGCGTCTATTACTTATAATTCAAACTCAGAACTGTTTTAAGAATCGGATATCGTTCTCATAAAGCAGCCTCATATCGTCGATCTCATATTTCAAAAGAGCAATTCGCTCCAAGCCTACCCCAAATGCAAACCCAGAATATTCTTCTGGGTCAATCCCGCACATTTCCAGCACATGAGGGTGCACCATGCCGCAGCCTAGAATTTCAATCCATCCTGAACCTTTACAGAAACGGCAGCCTTTCCCGCCACATTTAAAGCAGCTTACATCCACCTCCGCACTTGGCTCTGTAAAAGGGAAATGATGGGGACGGAATTTCGTCTTCGTATCCGGCCCAAACAGCTCTTTGGCGAACACCTCCAGTGTGCCCTTCAAATCGGCAAAAGATATATGTTTGTCAATCACCAGGCCCTCAATCTGATGGAAGGATGGAGAATGTGTCGCATCTACTTCGTCTGAGCGGAATACCCTTCCTGGCGCTATCATACGGATGGGAAGCTTTCCTTGCTCCATCACGCGGGCCTGCACCGGAGATGTCTGCGTCCTGAGGACGATCTCTTTATTGATATAAAACGTATCCTGCTCATCCTTTGCCGGGTGGTCAGCAGGTATGTTCAGCTTCTCAAAATTATACAGGTCATACTCCACTTCCGGGCCTTCCACCACCTCATATCCCATGCCCACAAAAATCCTCTCCACCTCTTCTAAAGCAATTGTATTGGGATGTCTGTGCCCCACTTTATTTTTCTTAGACGGCAGTGTCACATCGATCACTTCCCCCTTGAGTTTCTCCTCCCTCAGAACTCGCTCCATCCTGGCCTTAGACTCCTCAAGGACGGCTTCGATGGCTGCCCTGGCCTCATTCACAAGCTGACCTACTTTCGGCCGGTCCTCAGGCGGCACATCCTTCATCCCCTTCAGGACTGCGGTCAGTTCCCCCTTCTTGCCAAGAAACCTGACACGCACATCATTCAGCTTCTCTGGGATATCCGCCGACTTAATCTGCGCGATAGCTTCCGACTTAATCTGCTCCAATCTCTCTTTCATAAATCTGCTCTCCTTTCATCTTTTAGGACGTAATAAAATGCAAAAGTGTTACGTCCCTAATTGCATTTCAACCTGTACCCACTTTATAAATTCAAAAAGACTCCGTCCCCTGAAGGGACGAAGTCTATATTCGCGGTACCACCCTAATTCCCGCTTTTCATGCGGGCCCTTAGCTTTGTGTAACGTACAAATGACGGCATCCTCTACTTTTACTTCAAGAATGCAGCTATCGTGGGAATTTCGATTGCCATCTGAACTAAAGAAAACTTACAGCCAGTGATTTTCTCTCTCTGATAGGAAATGGTTCTCTACTGTACACGGTTATTGCTTTTTTCTATTCATACAATTCTTCGGATCTTATCGAATTTACTTTTCTATTGTAACATAGGTTTTTTGAATGTCAAGGCCTTTACTGTCTTTTGCCCCTGCTTCCATATCCCTCCAGCAGTGCATTGAGTTCGCCGCCCAGCAGAATAACATACATGCAGAAATACAGCCACAGCATGACAAGTATGATGGTTGTCAGGCTTCCGTACATGCTGGAAAATCCCGTAAATATATCCAGGTAGACGGAAAAAACAAAAGATATCAAAAGCCACGCACAGGAAGTAAATACTGCCCCTGGAAGCTGCTGCTTCATAGTTGTTTTAGATAAGTTCGTACGGTTTGGCAAAAACTTATAAACCAAATCCCAGAATAATGTCAATACCGCCATTGTCACCAGCGTCCGGATCTGTATAATAAAATCCATAATCGGGGTCAGTATAGGGGCATGCCTGTAAACCATCACGCTAATACTGTTGCCGAATACGGACAGAGTCAGGGACAGCACGATTGCCAATATAAAAATCACCGTATAAAACGAAGCGCGTACTCTCAGATAAATATAATTACGTGTCTCTGTATTGTCATAAATACAGTTTAACCCTGAAGTCATAGAAAGAACTCCCTTTCCCGCAGACCACACAGCAATCATAATGGTCACTGGAATAATGCCGCTGGACTGTGCGTATACCTGGTCTACTATGGAGACTATCAGCCCTTCCACTGTCCTGGGAAATATTTGTGTGACAGCCGACATAACATCCTGCTGTGTCACGGGGGTAAACTGGACCATCGTTAAAAGCAGCAAAATAATCGGGATCAGGGACAGCACAAAAAAGTATGCTGCCTGTGCGGCATAAGCTCCTGTATGGTGCGAACCTACCGTGGAAGTAAACCCTGTAATTTTTTTAACTGCTCTTTTGATATTTTCTATCATCCCACTCTCCTGTCACAGTTTTTAAACTTTCCAAATCATATCATAAAGCAATTTTATAATCAAGCCGGGCAGCAAACAGTGGGACTGCCCTTGCGAATTTAAGAAAAGACAGCTGCACACTGACAGCTGTCCTTATCTTTAGTAAGTTCCCCAAAATGCCGGTCCTGTATTTTGACTCCTAGCCACAGCTAGGTGGGCAACCGCATCTGCTTTTCTGTCTTCCACTGCAAGTCGGAGGCTTGACATATTACAGAAATATAAGAATCCCGTTTAAAGTATTGTAGGTTCAAAATAACAGGGTTATCGAACATTCCAGGTTTTCTCTAGGAGTATTATAACCCATTTATCTAAAATTTACAACCCGTATTAAAATGGATTTAGCAGGAATCTGCGCACTGGAATTTAACTATATTTCTTTATCGGCAGGCAGTGCAATTTTCGCCATTATATGGTATAGTTGTTTTCATACCTAATCGATAAAGGAGACTTTATGTTATGAAAATGAATGAGTTAAAACTTGTCTATTTCAGTCCCACAGGAACTACCAGGAAAGTTGTTATGGAGGCTGCCCGGAATATCGACTTGAAATCTATCTCTTATGACCTTACTATCCACAAAGAGAAAAAACCGGCCCTCCAGTTCAAAAAAAATGACTTTGTAGTTTTTGGCATCCCGGTATACAGCGGCCGTGTACCCCAGACATTTTTGGAGTATTTCGAGACGCTAAAAGGGGACAATACTCCTGCTGCCCTGATCGCCACTTACGGATGCCGGGAATATGAGGATGCCCTTCTGGAATTAAAAACCGAAGTGGAAAAGCGGGGATTCAAAGTAATCGGGGCTGCCGCCTTTCCTGTGGAGCATTCCATTGTACGCTCCATAGGCCTTGGTCGCCCCAACAAAGCTGACCTTAAGCAGATTTCCGATTTTGGCGTTCAGCTTAACCGGCGCTTAAAAGCAGATTCCTTTGATTCCTTTGATATTCAGGTCCCCGGCAGGGTTCCTTACAGGAAATACAGCCGGGTGCCTCTTCATCCCAAAACAGATGTGAAACTCTGTACCGAATGCGGCGCCTGTGCAAGGTCCTGCCCGGCCAGGGCAATCCCCCTGGACAACCCTAAAAAAACGCTGTCAAAGCAGTGTATCTCCTGCCTGAAATGCGTCCGTCTCTGCCGTCAGAAAGCAAGATACACCAGCAATATAAAAATGAATTTTGCCCGGAGAAAGCTGTTAAAAGTCTGTCAAAGCGATAAATCCGCAGAGATATTTCTATAAAATCCCCTCTAAAAGTATACATATAATTACAGAATATCTTGCTGTAATGTACAAAAAATGCCCGGCTGCTTTGCAGGAGCAGCCAGGCATTTCTTAGAGTGTATTAACATCTGCCGCTTGTAAATGATCAGATACGCACTGCTCTCAGTTAGCCGATGTAATATACCCTATCCTTCTTTTTCGGAGGGGCAGACGGGTAATCGCCATCTACATATCCAAGTACACAGTGGCCGATCCCCTCATACTCACCCTCAATCCCCAGTGATTTTAATATTTCCTTTCCTTCTGGGCGTTCAAATTCTTCCTTCGCCCTATGAATCCAGCAGCTCCCCACCCCCAGGGCATGTGCTGCCAGCATCAGGTTTTCCATGACAAGGCTTCCGTCATATACATATGTGCCCACATTTTTATCGGCCAGCACTATTAGGACTGTCGGGGCGCCATAAAATGGGTCGCTCTCTACACCCATGATTTCCGCATTTAGCCTGGACAGCCGGTCTATGGTTTCTTTATCCGTGACTGCAATAATAACGGCAGACTGCCTGTTCCTGGCAGAAGGTGCAGATATCCCCGCAGCGATAATCTGATCCAGTACTTCTTTTGATATCATGTCCGGCTTAAAATTCCGTATACTTCTCCTGGTTTGCATAAGTTCCAGTAATTCTTGATTTTTGGCCATAGTTTTATCCTCCATTTCAAATACGACTATCTTATTCTTATATTTCTTGTATTCTCTTCCAGCTACTTAAAATACTTATTTTTAAGCTTGGTTGTATATGCCATAAACCAGGCCAGCATAATCAGAAAGACAATCATTGCGCCAAAGTCTATATAAGTAATAGGTGTCACATAATAATTCACAGTGTCAATCACTCCATATAAGGTTGTTATAATTCCAAAGACCAGGACAGCGGGCATGGCTTTCTGTAAAAATGCCGCCTTATCTTTACATTGGTTTTCAGTGTAGCCTTTTCCCAGCAAAAGTACCTCGTTGATACGCCCATCCTTCCTCATTTTGAAATAAGCGTAGAGTCCATAAATTCCGCAGCAAAGCACCATAATACTGATTACACCAAACATACTGTTCATGGACTACACCTCCACTTTCAAAATTTCTTTTACGGCGTCCTTCATCTTATCCACATCACATTCCCTTGTATGCAGAATCTCTGCATCCTGAATTTCCCGGATCGCTTTGGGCACCTCTACTTTAGACAGCCTTTCCAGCTCTCCAATCATGGAAAGCTCATCGCCGCAACCATCTGAATCCCCGATCGCAGCCATTACACTCCCCACAAATTTATACGGACTTGCAGTGGAAGCAATCAGGACTTTGGTAGTATCCCCGGTCTTTTCCCTGTAATCCCTGCATACATGGGCGGCAACTGCTGTATGGGTGTCCATCACATACCCGGTGGAACGGTATGTATCCCGGATTGTCTGCCTTGTCTCCTCCTCCGTTGCATAGCCTCCGGTAAAATCTTGCAGCCTTTCCCGCATCTGCGGCGTAATTTCGTATTCTCCCTCCCGCGCAAGCTGTTCCATCAGCTGGGCATTGGCCTCTGCGTCCTGGCCCGCGATTGTATAAATCAGGCGCTCTAGGTTACTGGAAATCAAAATATCCATAGAGGGGGAGGAGGTCAGTACAAAGTCACGGTTCCGGTCATATTTGCCTGTCCTGAAGAAATCATACAGTACTTTATTTTCATTGGAAGCACAGATTAATCTGTCAATAGGCACTCCCATCTGTTTTGCATAATAAGCAGCTAATATGTTCCCAAAATTCCCGGTTGGAACTGTCACATGGATCCTCTCATTTTTTTCAATTTCCCCATTTTGGAGAAGTTTTGCATATGCATATACATAATACACAACCTGGGGGACTAGGCGCCCGATGTTGATAGAATTAGCGGAAGAAAACTGATATCCAGCCTCATTAAGGGCACTTTTTAGCGCCTGATCCTCAAACAATGCCTTCACTCCGCTCTGCGCATTGTCAAAATTCCCATGGATTGCAACTACAAAGGTATTTTTGCCCTTCTGTGTTACCATCTGCAGTTCCTGGACTTTGCTCACCCCATCTTTCGGGTAAAATACAATGATTTTTGTACCCAAAACATCGGCAAACCCAGCCAGGGCGGCTTTCCCTGTGTCACCCGAGGTGGCAGTCAGAATCACAATCTCCTTTGTCACATTATTTTTCCGCGCTGCAGTTGTAAGCAGATGGGGGAGGATAGAAAGTGCCATATCTTTAAAAGCAATTGTGGCGCCGTGGAACAGCTCAAGATGATAGGTATCCCCCACCTTTACCAGAGGGGCAATCAGTTCCGTATCAAATTTGTCATCGTATGCTTTTTCAATACATTCTTTGAGCTCCTCCTCTGTAAAATCAGGCAGGAACTGCTTCATGACCACATAAGCTGTTTCCTGATATGTCATATCCTTTAATTCGTCCATTGCCACATCCAGTTTTGGAATGTAAGCAGGCACAAACAACCCGCCATCTTCTGCAAGTCCTTTCAGAATGGCCTGCGAGGCTGTAACTGTTTTCTCTGCATTCCTGGTGCTTCTGTATAATAGATCCATCCTTTTACCCTCTTTTTCTTTCTTCACTGTGTTACTGCACTGCATTATACCATATGTTTCAACTTTAATCAATTTTGTTTGCGGAACAGAATAAACAGAATCCCACTCACTGCCATCAATACCGGATAAAATAAATATGGCATGATATGGAAAGGAGTCAGCCCTGTCAGGCTGGCCGCTGATAGAAGCTGCGCACCATAGGGGATCATCCCCTGCCCCACAGAGGTAAAAATATCAAGCAAGGAGGCGGAACGCTTCGGGCTAATGTCAAATTCATCGCTGATTTCTTTTGCGATAGGGCCGGCCATCACGATGGCTACCGTATTATTTGCGGTACACAAATCTACAAATAAGGCCAGCAGGGCGATTCCCACCTCCCCGCCTTTCCTGCCTTTAATCCTGCTTTTTATCAGGTTCAGTATGAACAGAATCCCTCCGTACTCTTTTACCAGGGCCACAATACAGGCCACCACAATGGAAATTACAGTGATATCATACATAGATGTCACACCGTCCCCTACCACGGCAAAAATATCCATAGGCGCAATGCTCCCCGCTGCCACGCCGACTGCCAGGGATACGGCTGTTCCGCCTATAAGAACAAGGAATACATTGATCCCCACCAGCGCACCGATTAGGACAAGTATATAGGGCAGCACCTTCCACAGGCTATAATCCATGGCCGAGGACAGCGTAAACTCTGCATTGCGGGTTATAAGCCAGAAAATCACGATTGTAATGACCGCCGCCGGAAGCACGATCAGGAAATTAGCCTTAAACTTGTCCTTCATCTCACACCCCTGGGTCTTGACTGCCGCTATCGTGGTGTCAGAAATCATGGAAAGGTTATCTCCAAACATGGCCCCGCAGACCACTGCCCCGATACAAATTGCCAGGGAAAAGCCTGTCTTTTCATGAATCCCAACGGCAATGGGCGCCAGGGCGGCAATTGTCCCCATGGACGTCCCCATAGAAACAGAAATAAAGCAGCCTATGACGAATAAACCTACAACAGCAACCTGTGCGGGCAGGACAGACAGGCCTAAGTTCACTGTGCTCTCTACGCCCCCGGCTGCTGTCACTGCACCTGAAAACCCGCCGGCACACAGGAAAATAAGGCTCATAGTCACAATATTCTCATCTCCCACCCCGCCGGCTATAATCTTCAGTTTATCCGCAAAACTCAACTTCCTATTCTGTAAAAACGCCACGAATAGGGCAATTAAAAACCCTACGATTGCGGGCATTGCATAAAAATCCCCTGCCACAATCCCGGATCCCAGAAAAATAACAAGAAACACTGCAATTGGGAGCAGGGCCCATGCCCGGCCCTGTGCCTGCCTAACATCTATATTGTCCTGTTTCATCACATACCCTCTCTCTTCCTAAATATTTCACGTATCTTATGAAAATCTTCGCCCAGCTCCTTTTGCATCTGTGCCCCAAACATCTCTGCATTTTTATAGAAATATATGTCATGCCGTACACACTCGGCCGCCATAGCCACCATGGGCCTGGATCTGGTCCAGATCACCTCGGAGACAGAATCATTAATAATCTGCCCAAAAACCACTTCCCGGCCGTCAGAAACCAGGGTCAGGAAACGCCCTCCCATCTCCTGCCGCTTCTCATCCAGCATACCATGGCGGCAGTAATGCCGGAGGGGAATATCCCCCTCTTCACCGAAGTAGACAATGCCCATAGGGACGCCCCGGGCCTCCAGGCTATGTATCTCCATGAGCACCTTTGGCAAATCCTCTGCCCATATCTGCAGCAGCAGCTCTGATTTTGTATTCTTAAGGATATTCCGGCATTTGGCAAAAACATTGTCATGCTCCTTGATATGCCAAAATTCTTCCAAGTCTGTCTCAGCCCTATAATTATACAGATTTTTATTCAGCGTGCCGAGAGTAGCCTCTGTCTCATCCAGGACCCGGCTGGAAATTTCTTCTATAGGCACTGCAGCATAGCGGTTCGAAGTATCCCCCTCAGAATACAATATAAATCCTTTTATGACAAGAGATTCCAGGATATTGTAAATTTTTGACCGGGGGACAGCTGAATATTTGCTGGCCTCATAGCCAGAAGCACTTCCCTTTTTCAGAAGGGTCAGGTATACTTTGGCCTCGGCGTCCGTAAGTCCTATTTTCCTTAGTAAAAAAATTGTATCTTCTAATAGCATGGCCCAGCTCCTTTCTATTCAATCCCCCAAGCCTTCCTCTTTCTAAATACTCTTGTTCGGCCATGGCTGCATGGCTCCGCCTTCCTCAGCCGGCCTGCAGTTTCTTGCAAACAGGTTCAGGCAGCCCTTCTCCTCCTTCAGAGGCGGGCATGTCCACTTCTCCCTTCTGGCCGCCAGTTCCTGGTCTGGGACGAGCAAATCCACTTTCCCTCCAGGGATATCTATCACGATTTCATCCCCCTCTTCCACTAGGGCGATGTTCCCTCCGTCATATGCCTCAGGCGACACATGTCCCACAATAGCGCCATAATTAAAACCGGAAAACCTGGCATCGGACACCAACCCCACACTGGTATGCAGGCCATGGCCGATCAGTGCGTCTATGCTCAGCATTAATTCTTTCATCCCCGGAGCGCCTTTACAGCCCTCATAACGGATTACAATAATATCGCCTGGGACGATTTCCCCTGCTTCTATGGCCTCAAAAGCACTTCTGTCCCCCTCAAATACTTTCGCCTTTCCCCGGATATATTTTACTGGTTCAGGAACCGCGGTGGGGCGCACAATGGCGCCCTTGGGTGAAAGATTCCCTCTCAGTATTTTCAGGCCAGGTTCCTGGAACAGAGGGTTTTCTATGGAATGGATGACTTCATTTGCCTGTGCCTTTACATGAGACAGGTATTCCCCCCAATTGCCCCCGTCCATCATGGGCGCCTCAGTAAACAGGCGGCTCTCCAGCATTTTCATCACATTCGGAACACCCCCTGCATAGTGGAAGTCCACGACTGTATATGGCCCGCTTGGGATGACGGCATTGATGCATGGTATCTCCTGTGCATACTTCTCAAAGTCTTTCAGCGTTATATCAATCCCCAGTTCATAAGCCATTGTGAGGATATGAAGTACAGCATTGGTGGAGCCTGCCACTGCCATATCAAACATAATGGAATTCAGCAGGACTTCTTTTGTAATTAGGTCAGAAGGCCTGCGCCCTTCTTTCACCAAACGGACTGCAAACTTGCCTGCCTCCCGGGCCTGCCTAAGCTTCCTGTTATCCGAGGCAGGTATAGTGGAAGTTCCAGGCATGACCAGATTCATGACTTCCCCCAGCATCTGCATGGTGTTGGCCGTCCCCATAGACGGGCAGGCCCCAAAAGAAGGGCATACCGCCTCCTCCAGCTCCATAAGTTCCTCCTCTGAAGAGCCTGAGAACCTGGCCACATCCAGGTCGGCCTCCACGACTGTCTTACCGCAATGCTGCCCTGGCTGCATAGACCCGCCTGTTACTATCATAGAAGGAATGTTCATCCTTGCCGCGGCCAGATAACAGCCTGCGATAATATTATCACAGGAGGCAACCATCACAAGGCCGTCAAAATTATGTACCCTTGATACAAACTCCACAGACATTGCCACAATATCCCTTCCCACCTGTTCATATTTCAGTTCTTCCGCACCGTTTGCTATATTCCCGCAGGTTGCCGGGATCCCAAATTCTACGGGTACGCCCCCTGCCGCCCAGATGCCCTGCTTGACAGCCTCCGCAATCTGCCTTAAATGTGCACTTCCCGGTGAACCCTCCATATAAGAATTGGGCACCCCTATATGAGGCTTCTTTCTTATATCTTCATCTGTGTATCCTGCTGCCTTCATCATAACACGGCGGTGTGCCGCCTCTGTGCCATTCCAATACGCTTCCATCTCCATGACCTCCTAATTCCACTCTGTCCCTGCGCCCTTACTGAGGGCCTTATCATAAATCCTCTTAGCCGCCATCAAGTCCTGGGTTCCGATTCCCACTGTCTTAAACACAATAATATCTGTGTCATTGAGCCGCCCTGCCAAATTCCCTGCCAGCACCTCTCCCAAATCGCCAGTAAAATCCTCCTCTGAAATCATCCCCTCCTGAAGGGGTATCAAAATATCCCCTGCTTCTGAAAGTACTGCTTCCCTGGAATCAAAATAGATTCCGGCGGCTCTCCTTAATATAACTGGGTCCATCTCCTGCATATGGGGCTGGTAGGAACCCACACAGCTGACAGTCGCGCCGGCTTTCACCCTGCTGCCGTCAAAAACAGGCTTTCTGGCAGGTGTCACGCAGACAAGAAGATCGGCCCCATCCACCGCTTCGCCAGAACTCTTGGCGGCAAGAACCTTGGCCCCATATCCCGCCAGTTCCTGATTCATCTGCTCTACAAATGTGTTCAGCCTGTCTGTATCCAGGTCAAATACCCAGACCTCCTTTAGATTTCTTACTGCCAGCATGGCCTCCAGCTGTGCAGCCGCCTGCCCTCCTGTGCCTATGAGCGCGCCTTTTACACAGTTCTTTTTCGCCAGCACATCGAAAGCAGCCCCGGTGGCTGCCCCGGTCCTTAGCTGTGTCACATAAGTGCCGTCCAGCACACTGACCACTGTCCCATTGGAGGCATCCAGCAAAAGCACCTGGGCTGGGGTTGTGGGAAGTCCTTTCTCTATATTTTTCGGAAATACGCTCACCACTTTTAAACAGGCGGTATCCAATGCCTCCACGTAAGAGGGCATGAACAGCATGGCCCCGTCATGCCTGGGAGCCTGAATATTGGTGCGCAGGGGCACCTGGCTCTTCCCCTCCGAGAAAAGGCGGAAAGCCTCCTTGACAGCCTCCACCGCTTCCTTCATGGAAAACACTTCTCTGATATCTTTCTTTGACAATAACAGCATATCCTTCCTCCTTCCAAATACAGGGCTGTACTAAAAATATAGTATCCCCCTTTAGTAACTATTATTGATTTAATTATAGCAAAGGGGAGGGCATTGTCAATACACTTTCCCTGGAGTGCTTTTACTTTACAGACAGTACTTTGCCACAAAACAAGAAATCCATTAGAATTTCCTATAAAGTAAAAGAACTGCACACCCTCCATCCCTGGATCTCGTGTGCAGTCCCTATAAAACCGAAATCTTTATTTCCCTTTTTTACTGTTGGTATATTTCACAAGTCCTCCCGCCGCTATCAGCTTCTGCATAAATTCCGGGAATGGCTGGCCCTGAAATTCCGTCCCTTTTGTCCTGTTATAAATTTTTCCGCTGTCAAAATCCACCTCGACTTCATCCCCCGCTTCAATGCCCTTCGCCGCCTCCGGACATTCAATGATGGGCAATCCGATATTAATGGCATTGCGGTAAAAAATCCTTGCAAATGTCTCTGCTATAACACAGCTTACCCCAGCCGTTTTCAGGCAGAGAGGGGCGTGCTCACGGGAAGATCCACAGCCAAAATTTTTGTTTGCCACGATCAAATCGCCAGGCTGTACCTTTTTGACAAATTCCGGGTCAATATCAGCCATTGCATGGCTTGCAAGCTCCTGGGCGTCAAAGGAATTCAGATACCTGGCCGGAATGATCACATCTGTGTCCACATTATCCCCATACTTAAAAACATGTCCCAACGCTTTCATTATCTGTCACCTACTTTCTCTGGATTCGCAATATACCCTGCAATCGCACTGGCAGCGGCCACCTCCGGGGATGCCAGATAAATCAGGGAATCCACATGGCCCATTCTTCCTACAAAATTACGGTTTGTGGTAGAAACACATTTTTCCCCTGCCGCCATAACTCCCATATGGCCTCCCATACAGGGGCCGCAGCTTGGAGTGTTGACTGCACAGCCTGCATCTACAAAAATGTCCATAAGTCCTTCCGCAATACATTGCTTATATATATTCTGGGTGGCAGGTATCACCATCACCCGCACATCCCTGTGTACCTGATGTCCCTTCAAAATTGCCGCTGCACGGCGCATATCCTCCATTCTTCCGTTTGTACATGAACCAATTACGACCTGTTCAATCTGAATAGGTTCCATGGATTCAATCTCGTCTATGGTTTTTGCATTGCCGGGAAGATGAGGGAAGGCCACTGTCGGCCTGACCTTGGACAAATCGATTGTGATTACCTCTTCATACTCTGCGTCTGCATCTGCCTCGTATACTTTATACTCTTTTACAGAGTGCTCCTTCATATAAGTCTCCGCTTTTTCATCTACGGGAAAAATACCATTTTTGGCCCCTGCTTCGATTGCCATATTTGCCATTGTAAACCGGTCATCCATGGACAGTTCTTTTATCCCGTCCCCAGTAAATTCCATAGATTTGTATAGGGCGCCGTCCACTCCGATTTTTCCTATAATATGTATGATAATATCCTTGCCGCTTACATAGGGCCCTGGCTTTCCAGTCAGTTCAAACTTCAGGGCGCTGGGTACCTTGAACCAGAGTTCGCCCATAGCCATGCCTGTTGCAATATCTGTAGTGCCCACCCCTGTTGAGAAGGCGCCCAGTGCGCCATATGTACATGTATGGGAATCCGCCCCAATGATACACTCACCTGCAACAACCACCCCGGCCTCCGGCAGGATTGCATGCTCCACTCCAGATTTCCCCTGTTCAAAATACCATTTAAGTCCCTGCTCCCTGGCAAACTCACGGATAGCCTTAGAATTCTCTGCTGACTTGATATCTTTATTCGGTGTAAAATGATCTGGGACCAGAACCACTTTATCCTTATCGTAAACCTTGTCCGCCATTTCACTGAAAATAGGCAGAGCCATGGGCCCGGTAATATCATTTGCCATCACCACATCTAATTTTGCTTCTATCAGCTGCCCCGCAGCCACCGACTCCAGTCCCGCGTGCGCAGCAAGGATCTTCTGCGTCATTGTCATTCCCATATCCACAACCTCCTCTTTTCAACAAATCCCGTCTGTCATTCTCTATATCCAGAGGATACCCTGTACGCCCTGCGCTGACGGGCAGTCCCCATAACGTCAGCTTGTGCGGCAGGATATTCTCCAGATTGTAACTGGCTCTTTATTTCGCCTTAATGTAACCCTTTGCCGTCAATGCTTCCGCACAGAGGACAGCGCCTCCTGCCGCGCCCCTGACAGTATTGTGGGACAACCCTACAAACTTAAAGTCGAATAAGCTGTCCTCGCGCAGCCGTCCGATGGATACTCCCATCCCTCGCTGGAAGTCTACGTCCATTTTTACCTGCGGGCGGTTGTCGTCCTCCAGGTACTGGATAAACTGCTTTGGCGCACTGGGAAGCTCTGCCTCCTGTGGGAATCCTTGATAGCTGACCAGCCTGTCTATCAGTTCTTCCTTAGACGGCTTCTTTTCAAAATTAATAAATACCGCGGCCGTATGTCCGTTTAAAACTGGAACCCGGATACACTGGCAGGTTATTTTCGGCAGGGCAGCTTTTACGATTTCGCCGTCCTTTACCTCTCCCAGCACACGCAGGGGTTCCTGCTCGCTCTTCTCCTCCTCCCCTCCGATGTAAGGGATAATATTCTCTACCATCTCCGGCCAGTCCTGGAACGTCTTTCCGGCGCCCGATATTGCCTGATAAGTAGTTGCCACAACCTCTTTTGGGCCAAACTCCCCCCAGGCTGCCAGACACGGGGCATAACTCTGAATGGAGCAGTTCGGCTTCACTGCTATGAATCCCCTGTCTGTTCCCAGGCGCTTCTTTTGGGCCGGAATCACATCAAAATGCCCTGCATTAATTTCCGGGACTACCATCGGCACGTCCGGCGTCCACCGGTGTGCACTATTGTTAGAAACAACTGGTGTCTCCGTCTTAGCATATGCTTCCTCAATGGCTTTAATTTCATCCTTTGTCATGTCCACCGCGCTGAACACAAAATCCACTGTATCTGCAACCTTCTCTACCTCATTGACATTGAGTACAACCAGGCTTTTTACCTCTTCCGGCATAGGCGTATCCATTTTCCATCTTCCGCCCACGGCTTCCTCATAAGTTTTTCCTGCAGAACGGGGGCTTGCCGCCACTGTCACCACCTGAAACCATGGATGTCTGTCAAGCAGAGATATAAATCTCTGGCCTACCATGCCTGTTGCGCCCAAAATTCCAACTTTTAATTTCTGTTCCATATTTCTCCTCTTTTCTATAATCCATTGTCTAATCCATTGTCTGCCTGCAAGATACTATTTTATGAAAATGTATACCCAAGGGGTCCCCCGTAATTCATGTACTCGGGACAGGGGACTCCATCCATTAAGGTACCGCAGGCTGGCAATGCTATTTTTTATTCTATATTCAGATATGCTTCCCCGGCAGCAATTGCCTTTTCCATTGCCTTTTTGCCTGGCGCCCCCGTTGTAGTGCGCTTTTCCACACATGTCCTCATGCTGATGGCATCATAAATATCCTCTTCAAATACAGGGGATATTGCCTTAAATTCCTCCAGCGACAAATCTTCCAGGGCTATGTTTTTCTCTATGCAGCAGAGCACCAGCCGGCCTACAATCCCATGTGCGTCCCGAAATGCAACGCCGTGGTTTACCAAATAATCAGCTGCATCTGTGGCATTGGTAAAGCCATGCTTCGCGCTGTCCTCCATACGCTGGCTGCAAAACCTGATTGTACGTATCATGCCGGTAAACAATGCAAGGCAACCCTTTGTTGTATCTATTGCATCAAATACCAGCTCTTTGTCCTCCTGCATATCTTTGTTATAAGCAAGGGGGATCCCCTTCATTGTGGTCAGCAGCGACATCAGCGCACCGTAGACGCGGCCTGTCTTGCCACGCACCAGCTCCGCAATATCTGGGTTTTTCTTCTGAGGCATGATACTGCTTCCGGTGCTATATGCATCGTCAATCTCTACAAACTGATATTCATTTGAATTCCAGATAATAATCTCTTCTGAGAAACGGCTGAGATGCATCATCACTGTGGACATTGCCGATAATAGTTCTATCAGATAATCCCTGTCTGCCACTGCGTCCATACTGTTTAGCGTAGGCCCGTCAAACTCCAGCAATTTTGCCGTATATTCCCGGTCCAGCGGGTAGGTAGTCCCCGCCAAGGCGCCGGAACCCAGAGGACAATAGTTCATGCGGCTGTATATGTCCCTCATACGCTGGCGGTCGCGTTTAAACATTTCGAAATATGCCCCCATGTGGTGTGCCAGTGTAATAGGCTGTGCTTTCTGCAGATGCGTAAAACCTGGCATATATGTCTCTGTATTCTCTTTCATAAGTTTTAAAAGAACTTGAAGAAGATCCCGCAGAAGACTGTCTAGCTCCAGAATTTCATCCCGCGTATAAAGTTTCATATCCAGGGCCACCTGGTCATTCCGGCTTCTCCCTGTATGCAGCTTTTTCCCAGGATCCCCAATGCGTTCAATCAGATTAGCCTCCACAAAACTATGGATATCCTCATACTCATCTGTAATCTCAAGGGCCCCGCTCTCCACATCCCTCTGGATCCCCTGCAGGCCCTCTATAATCTGTTTTCTTTCCTCCTCTGTCAGAATCCCCTGCTTGGCCAGCATAGTCACATGTGCAATGCTGCCCCGGATATCCTGGCTATAAAATTTCTTATCAAATGATATAGAAGCGTTAAAATTGTATACCAATTTATCTGTCTCCTTGGTAAAACGCCCGCCCCATAACTGCGCCATTTCGTCATCCTCTTTTCTCTTGTTTCATATTTTCCCATTAGTTTACCACAGTAACGTGGTGATGTCCACAAAAACTATGGCAAACCTGCGTGTTAATATCTTTTATATTGTATATGGTATTTGTTGAATTTTCAATATTAAATGATGGAAAAGCAAAGGGGACAGACCCTTATGCAGAGGGGCCTGTCCCCTCTGCATAAGGGTCTGTCCCCTTTGCTCTCCATATTCAGAATATTCAGATATTACCATGCCCATATTGGGCAAATATTTTATCAAACATTTTCGATGCAATGTAAGCAGGCCCGGAAACCGCAATAATAAGCAAGGCCGGAAGAAAATATAAATATCTTCCAATTAATGCCAGCGGCAGTATAATTATACATAAAATCAAAATTGTATATATTATATGCCGAAAACATAAAAAAGCGGCAATTTTTAAAATCTGTAAACAGGATGTTTGGAATCTAGACAATACAGGAAACAGATAGATCCCTGAAGCGATATAGCATAGCGCCATTACAGCGAATATAGTGAGGAAGAATCCCTGTCCGGCTAGATACCCAGAGGCAGCTACATATAAATTAAAATATAGCAGGCATCCAAATCCCCCGTAAAGCATCCATATGGCTGTCCCTTGTTTTAGGTTCTCTCTGAATGCCTTCACAAAGGAACGGCAAATATAGGATTCCTTGTTTCCCACCATTTTCAGGGTCACTGAATATAGCGCTGTGGTAGAGGCTCCCAGTGTCACAACTGGCAGGCTGAATATAATCCATAGTACATTCAGCAGAAATAAATTACTCAATATGTACAGTACATTCATAAAATATTTTTCCTGGCCCGGCCCGCCAAATGACATGCCTATCCCTCCTCACTTAAACTTATTTTAATACTTTTGCAAATATTTTCTTACGCCTTCCCATCTGCCCCAAATAACTTAATTTTTTTATCTGCTATTTTTTCACATATTTCCTTCACATGTTTTAAATAAGTGCGGGGATCCAGTTCATCTTTTTTATAATTGCCTACTGCATCCCGGATAGCGCCAGCATAGGCTGCCTTAAATTCTGTGCCAACATTGATTTTACTCATTCCTATGCGGATACATTTTTTAAAATCCTCTTCTGGCACACCGGTCCCTCCATGCAGCACGAGGGGGCATCCTGTAAGTCCAACAATGTCCTCCAGCCTCCCAAAATCCAGCTTGGGGGTGCTCTTATAAAAACCGTGGGCCGTCCCAACAGCCACAGCCAGTGCATCCACATTTGTCTTTTCTACAAACTCGGGAACAATGGCTGGGTCTGTCAATGCACTTTCCGCACTATCCGCAACAATATGTTCCTCCCTTCCGCCGATTTTCCCCAGCTCCGCCTCCACAGAGCATCCAAATTTCCCGGCATAATCTACCACCTTTCTTGTGGTTTCTATATTTTTCTCAAAGTTCTCTTTAGAGGCATCAATCATCACTGAAGTAAACCCTGCAACTACGGCCTCTTTTAACAGGGCCATATCTGTCCCGTGATCCAGGTGCAGGCACACTGGAATATCTACCATTTCAGCCATTCCTCTGATCATTCCTGCTGTCTGTTTTAGCCCAATATATTTCACGGCCCCCATAGATGCCATCAGAATAATCGGGGAGCGCATCTTAAGTGCACTGTTAATCATCCCCTGCGCATCTTCATATCCATTAAAATTAAATGCAGGCACTGCATATTTCTTCTGCCTTGTATCTCTTAAAATCTCTCTTAATGTTACTAATGACATAGTTTTGCTATATACTATATTCTTACATATATACATTGTAAGTATAGCATATTTCCTCCTTCCCAATCTCTATCATTCACCGTCAGGGACATATATTCAAGAATCTTTTGGGGATTCACAGTTATATATGACCCCGTCCCCCCACTGTTTCCGTCCTCACATACTGCAGCAGTCCTTCCACATCTTCCTTATTTATCATAGCTGGTGTCAGTTGAAACGTATTTGCCAGTCCACAGGCATTGCCATATTCCACACAAGTTTTTAAATCTAACCCCCGTCCATAGCAGGCCAGATACCCGCCCAGAAAAGAATCCCCCGACCCCACTGCATAACATCCGCCAGTCATCCCTTCTATCCTGCTCCAAATATATGTATTTTGGCTGCCACAGGCGATACATCCATTTTTTCCGTCTGTTACAATCAGATTCTCTATCCCATGCCCATTTTTAAACCGCTTTAAATCTTCAGTAAAAAGAAAAGCATCTACATGAAATACCTCCTTGAACTCCTCTCTATTTACTTTCAGAAGTTGGAGCGGAAACTCTACGGCCTCTTTGAGCCATTCCCCTGAAATATCCACAAACAGCTCCTGACCGCCCAATGCCGCCTCCCCTAAGATATCCTGAAACCATTCCAGGGATATGCCTCTGCAAGGGGCGCCGCTGATTACTAACCCTGTCTTCTCCTTCCCCGGACTCTCTGGCACTTTTCCTTCAATCAATGGCATGCCTCCCGGCACAATATGTCTCTTTTCTAGTGCCGCCGGCCGCCCTTCCCCCATAGACTTCTGCTCCTCTTGTGAAATGCAGCTACATAAAAATCTAGTAAACCCTTCTGCCTCTTTCCCTGACATCACAGGTCCCGGAGCATTGTAAGAAATTGTTTTCTGGCCATACTCTAGTGTCACACAAGTATTAATCCTGGATTCATCCTGTATAGGGTACTCACGGCAGTGCAGTCCTTCGCACCTGGCCAGTTCTGAAATAAGCCGGCCAGTTCCCCCTCCAAGTATATTTATGCATACATAATCCTCATACCCTACCCTGTGCAGGAGCCTGGCTGTATTAAGGCCCTTGCCGGACGGGGCCCGCAGCACCTCATCTGATCTGTAAACATTCTCGGCCGCAGGCTTCCTGCATATCAAATGCCACTGGTCATATCCAGGGTTCATATTTAAAATGAAAAACTTTTTATTTCCCATACATCTCCTTTTGCTGTATTCCCTGTCAATTACTGCGGATTATTTTTGTCGTCCCCCGAACCACGAGGGACGGGGGTATAAGCCTGCATACCTCCTGATCGGGTTTGAAATCTCTGTTCATCTTCTTCATCAGGAGATTTACTGTATTTTCTGCCAGGCTTTCCATATCCTGATGAACAGTTGTAAGGGGTTTTTCTGCAATCAGCTGATAAAAAACATCGTCATATCCTGCAAGTGATATGTCCTCCGGTATCCTGTACCCATATTCAGCAACTGCTTTCTTAATCCCATATGCCATATAATCATTCAGCGCCAGTATCCCATCTGGGCGCTGGCCTTCACTGAGCAATTCCAGTGTCCTTTTATGTCCATACTCTACGCTGATGGATTCACACCTGACAATCCAGCTTTCTTCTGGCTTTAGTCCCTTTTCCTCATATGCCCTTTTATATCCCCGGATACGCTCCATAGAAACAGGCAGTTTCCTGTCACTTGTGACAAAATACCAAAGCTTCCGGTGCCCGTTCTCAAGGAGATGCCTGGTCAGCAAATAGCTTCCCTGCGCATAATCCGTCAAGACACAATCCTTCTTAAACCCTGTATAATAGGAAGTACAAAACACTATAGGAATATTCTTCTCCCTGATTTCCTGGAATACCCGGCTTCCATTATTCCTGACATTTAGGGGCAGTACAATAATTCCGTCATATTGCTTTTCCACAAAATTTTCTATTATCTTAGTCTCTATCTCCACATCACTGTTAGATACTCCCAGGACAAGAGAATATCCAAACAGGTTGCAATAATGGCCCAGCAGCTTCATCAGCCTTCCATAATATGGATTCTCCGAATCCGGGCACACTAAGCCTATTGTCATAGATTTCTTAAGCGCCAGTCCCCTGGCCAGAGGATTTGGTTTATAATTCATCTCCTCCATACATCTTAAGACTCTCTCCCGCGTACGGATATTCACCACGTTTTTATTATTCAGGACAAGTGAGACTGTGGCTTCTGATACCCCCGCCCTTTTCGCAATATCCTTTAGTGTTATGTTCCTCATTCAAATATCCTTCTCTTAAATATGCCCTATCTCTGGAAGATTCTCCGTGTAAATATCAGGGCCAAAATATTTATATAATACCAAGTCTTTTTCACCTGTATTTTTAATTATATAACCTTCCCTGGCTCTTTGGCAAGTAATTAAGAGTTCGTCCATACAAGAGTTTAAGTCGAATTCCCCCGCAGCAATCCTCTGTTCGCCTGCATATCCATGCCCCTTCCATACAAAAATATTATGCACCCCCTGTTCCCGGCTGAAAAACTCTTCTCCCGGCTGAAGAATCAGCCTTTTTCCACTGAATTTACTGGTCCCATAATAAATCCATTCCTCATACAAATCCCCCTGCTTTGTCTCCTCAACTATTTTGGGATATAGATGTCTTTTTGCATAGAAATCAGGGTCACTGCTGGCCTCCCAGTCTATGAGTTTTAAGGCGGCCTCTTCCCCCAGTATATCTGCTTCTTGGGGATCTACATCCTTATACAGCATACGTTTGTCTATGCTGCATCCCTGTACTACAGGCTGAAACACCGTGCACACATCAGAGGACTCCTGTATCTCCATAGTCAGTGCAGTCCCCGGGGCATGGAGTATTCCAGAGTCCAGAAAGAACCCCTCCCCTGGTACATTTAAAAAGGCAGTGGAATATTTTAGTATTTCTTCTTCACCAGCCTTCCATTCTTTTAGCAGGGGCAGAAAAATTTCTTTTTGTAAATTCTGTTCAACAATATACCGGTGTACCCCAAAAAAGCTTTCCGGATGCTCCCCCAAGGGCGCGTCTAAAAAATGGTATGCCTCATCTTTAGAGTTTTTTCCAATTTTCTTCATATCCTTGGCCCTGGGATGAATATGGAAAAACAGCCTTGTCCCAAAGTCATATATTTTTATCAGCCGCCCCAGGCAGCCATGGCTTTGTGCATACTCCCGCCCGAGAATCTCTTCTCTGCACACACTCAGGGCCTCAGCCACTGTAATCCTTTCCCCGGGAATTTCCAGATAGGAAAGTCCCTCATCAGGCACATCTATCTGATTGTCAGCATGAGTCTCCGAGCAAAACCATCTCTCCATAATACTGCCCCGCTCTTTAGCGTCATATTCTTCCTCCTTTAACCCCAGGCGTTTGCCCGGTTTTAAAAAATCATGTGCTACCCAGGCAGGCCGAAGTTTCAGGATTCCTTTGGACGACCTGATAAAATTTCCAACAATTTCTTTTTCGTTTTTCATATTTTGTCTTTTTGCACTCCTTTCGCTTAGCCTTTAATTCCAGTTGATGTGATTGCCTCCACAAATTTCTTCTGCATACAGACAAAGACTGTCAGTGCCGGGATGGATGTCAGTATAGAGATGGCCATTAAAAGTCCATACTGTCTTGCGGCAGAGGACTCACTATAGCTTGTCATAATCGTAGCCAGCCCCACCGGCAGGGTCATAGATTTATCTGTAAATGTCACAAGCAGGGGCCAGAAAAAGTTGTTCCACGATGACACAAATGTCAGGATGACCATCACTGACAATGCCGGCCCTGACAGTGGAAGGCATATTTTAGTCAGTATAGTAAAATGGCCGCCGCCGTCCAGCTGGCACACTTCACTGTACTCCTTGGGAATCCCCCTGAAAAACTGGTATAAAAGAAACACGCCTATGGCATCACAGATCTGGGGGATAATGACGGCAGCATATGTGTCCAGCAATCCCAGTCCTGCGACTATTTTATAGGCCATAATGGAGGACAATTCTTTCGGGATCATAATTGTGGCCACCATCACCACCACCAGAATACTAGAATATTTAAATTCTATCCTGGCAAGGGCGTAGGCCGGCAATATGTAAAATACGCAGGACAGGACAATCACCCAAGCTGCTACAACCACACTGTTTTTCATCCACACACCTAAAGGATACTCCCTAATAGCCTCCATATAATTTTCCAGTGTAAAATCCATCGGTATCCAGTTATATAATCCATTAAATATTTCTGATGTGGACTTAAAGGATGTAGAAACGACCCAGATTAGGGGAAACAAAAACAGCAGGACAGCCACAACGAAAACTATATATAAGATGCTCTTTCTGATCAGATTATTTTTATACTTACTTTTCATGTCTTTTCCTCCCTGGCCTTCTTATCTTCATTTCCTCCCTGTCTAGGAACATCCAATAAATCACAGCTGACATCAGCAGAATCACCAGAAATAAGACTACCCCGATTGCTGCAGCATATCCCAGTTTAAATTCTCTGAATGCTTTAATATATAAATACTGTACGAAGGTCAGAGTGCTATAATTTGGCCCCCCTGACGTCATGACATAGACCTGCCCAAATACCTGCATGGAATAGATAACTGTAGTCAGTACCACAAAGAACGTAGTATTTTTCACATATGGTATAACAATTTTAACCAGCCTCTGCAGACGGCTTGCACCGTCAATGGATGCTGCCTCCAGCAGATCCCGGGGTACGTCCTGAAGTGCGGCAAGGTAAATGACCGTATTATATCCGATGGTCCACCAAATAGATGCCAGCGCTATTCCCATCATGGCAGTGGAGGTTTTTGTCAGCCAGAATACTGGTTCTATCCCGAAAAGGGACAGATAATGATTAAAAATCCCGTTATTACCGTCCAGAATATACCGGAACGTGATCCCTACAAGTGTTGTCATTAAAATATACGGGACGAATATAACCGCCCTTGCAAACGTGGTTCCCTTGAGTTTCTGATTCAAAAGCAGAGCCAAAAGAAAACCTCCTATAATATTCACAGGCCCCACATATAGCAGATACGTAAATGTATTTTTCAGCACTTTGTAAAAAAGTGGGTCTTCTAACAAATTCCTGTAATTTTCTAAACCTATAAATGTCCCGGCTGTCTGTACTTCGATCTCCCTGAAGCTGTAATAAAAATTGGCAAAAATCGGAAGAATCTTAAAAATAAACAGTAATGTAAAATACGGAGCAAGGAACAAAAACAAAATTCCAATCTTCTTCATTTTTTTATATTTATTCGTCAAAGCTATCCCTCCGTTTTCTATGAGGACTGCCCTACAGCCTCTGCTGTTGCTGTATGCAGTCCTGCCGGCATATCTCTAATTCCCCAGAATTTTATCAACGCTCTCTGCCGCCTGGCTGAGGGCAGATGGAGAATCTGCTTCTCCGTTTACAACACTATAAACAGCATTGGCCACTGGCGATAATTCATTGTCCGCACCAAATTCACTTGTACCAGGGCAAAGAGGCTCATAAACTACAAAGTCAGCCTGGTCCATAAATGCCTGGGCATATTGGTATAAATCTAATGCCTTATACTCTTCTGATTCCCTCACTGTTTCATTAGCCGGGATCTGCCCGCTCTGGGCCCCCCACCCAAAGGAATTCTTTACCAGCCAACTAATAAATTCCTGGGTGGCCTCATCTTTTTCTTCACTCCGTCCATCATATCTGGGAACTGTGATTGTATGGGAACTGCCCCACACAGAATTTTCTCCCAACACTTGCGGGAACTGTACTGTTGTAAAATTCACCCCTGATTCCATAGCGGTGGGGACAAACCATGGGCCTTCAATAACCATCGCCGTGGTTCCGCCCATCCAGTCAGCGTCTATATCAGCCTCTGCTTCTGGCGCATATCCTTTTTCTACCCAGGATGCCATGAAATCCAATGCTTTTATTCCAGCCTCGCCCTCAAATTCCGCTTCTGTCATGTCCTCATTTAGGAAGTTCCCTCCTGCCTGTCCCAGAAATCCATACCAGTATCTGTATGTATGGGCATAATTACTTCCCAGGCCTACTGCATACTGGCCCTCCCCCGTCAGCTTCTCACAAAGCGCATTGAACTCCTCTGTTGAGGTAACTTCCGCGTCCTCGGCTGTTAACCCTGCCTCCTCAAACAGATCCAGATTGATAAACATAGCCATGCAATGGTAATCCAGAGGAATCCCATATTGAGCGCCATTTACCTGGTTCCCTGCCCAGATTACATCTGAATAATCTTCCGCACTGACATCCATACTGCCAATCAAGTCATCCAAAGGAACAATCATTTCCTTCCCCGCATATGTAGCCAGATCCGTGGGA
The DNA here is from genome assembly GCF_900604355.1 of Luxibacter massiliensis. Lineage (NCBI taxonomy): Bacteria > Bacillati > Bacillota > Clostridia > Lachnospirales > Lachnospiraceae > Luxibacter > Luxibacter massiliensis. The sequence goes on from NZ_UWOE01000001.1 coordinate 2,367,183, forward strand.
TGCATCAGCATGACATCCGGCCCGCTCTCTGTGTTGCTGGCTGCAGATAGTTTTGTAAATATCTCCCCCCAGGTTACAGAATAAAAATCCACTTCTATCTGATCCTGCTCATTGTTAAACTGTTCCACCATGTCAGCCATGGCCTGCTGGTCATCCCCTGTCAGTCCGGCCCAAAAGGTCAGTTTGACAGTACCCTCTTCTTCTGTCTTCTTCCCCTGCCCTGCGGAGTTCCCACAGCCTGCTGCCAAGGTTACTGTCAACATGATACTAACGAAAGCTGCCCATAATTTTTTCATACTTTTTCCTCCTACTATATATTTTGCCTGTTCAAAAACTCACCAATTTTCCTGTCCCTCTTGTATTCCTGCTCTTCCTGATAAATAAGCTGCAAGTCTGGATCCCAGGCTGTCTTTTGGGACTGCGCCCTGTAATAGCGATCCCAGTCCTTTATTTTCTGCCTGTCTCTTGGAGACTGCCTGTCTTTCATGCGCGTATAGAGAATTTTTTCAGGAACCTCCATAGAAATGGACAATATGTTGCATTCTAAATTATAACTGCCCCTCAGCCTTCTAAAAAAATCTTGCTGCTGCCTTTCCTTTGTCAACGGTGCAGACGCAGTTACACACACACCGTTTTTTAGATTCTCAGCGATAACATCCCAAAAGGTCTGGTAACAGCACTTTCGCCATGTTACACAAAATTCATCATAGGGTAACTCTTCATAAAACTTTCTATAAATATCCCCCATAAATCTCTGTACAATTGTGTCATAGTCAATATAGGCTGTCTTATAAAATTCTGAAACCCATCTCCCACATGTAGATTTTCCACTGCCAGGAAGGCCGGAAATTAAAATTAACCTGGCGTCAATTCCCTTCATATCTTCTTTTCATCTCCAATATGTATTCCCTGTAGTCCTGCCTGGGTTCTATGACCTCTCCTCCTGAAAGTTTCTCTTTCAGTTCTTTTAAAGCTTCCCCTCTGCCACATGCACAGATTCCTGATATGGCCGCCCCCAGCGCACTGATCTCTGCTGTCTGGAGAACCGTAATCTTCCGGCCCAATGCAGAGGCCTTCCACTCCATAAACATCTTATTGCCAGTAATCCCCCCACCTGCAAAATAGGGGATATCCTGCTGTGCATTGCCGCAGTACTGTCCCAGATCTGTATATAGTCTGTTTGTTCCAAGTGCCAGGTATAAATATCCACTCAGCATCAGTTCCTCCGGAGTACATCTGTCCATAATATCTAACAGGTTAATTCCTTCTGCCTGCTCTGCATAAGGCCCGTAATCCCTTGGACATGCAATCCGGCAGAGCCTTTCTAAGCTGGGAAGCGTCAAAAGATCTTTGTTCACATTTTGATAGAACTTTGCATCTCCTTTTCCACCTCCCATATTAGCCAGGCATTCCAGCACCCTGCCATAATAATCAAAAGCTCGGCTGATCACATATTCCCCACTCTTAAATCCTGTCACCAGGCATCCGCCCCCGGCATTATAAGTAACCCTGCCTCCCAGGTTCTGTTCCCCGTCCTCCCTGATCAGCGCCAAGACGCTGGAAGATCCCATAGAGTCATAAAATAGGTCTGTGCCCCCATATAATTTGCAGACCCCATAAAGCCCCACATAGTGGTCATGTCCCCCGAGGCCATAGATAATACCATCACTGCTGCCGCAGCTATCCCCCAACATCCCGACTTTCCTGGGCAGAGTAATTCCCAACTCCTCCATGACATCTGTCTGCCATTTCTTTTGATGGATATTATAAATATAGCTTCTTCCTGCCTGGGACGTATCCCACATGGCTATGCCCGTTTTTCTATAAACAAGATAGCTACAGACAGGAAGCCAAAAATCTGGAACCTTAAGCAGTTCATTTTCCTGCATCCAGATCATCTTATAGACACCCAGGGTCAATGTTTTATGTACTCCTGTAATCCCAAAATCGCCGTGGCGTTCAATCAGCTCTTTTTTGTGCAGTGGAATATCTGCTGTTTGTTCGTACCAGACAAGGGGCATTCCTATTGCCCGGCCGTCTTTTATTGGTACAACAGACTCGCCAATACTGGAAAAACCCACACTGATTAATTTCGTCAGTCCTTCCGCCTCCTGGATCCACTGGTCTGTATATTCTGCTATTTTCCCTATGTCAAAATAACAGCGGCTGCCCTTTTTCAGCCTTGGGGTTGTCTGTTTCCAGACTGATATAATACGGCCGGACTGATTTAACAAAATCCCTTTGCTGTTAGTTGTCCCGATATCAATTCCCAGAAATCCATCCATATAAAACCCTATCACTTCCTTTCGTTTTTAAAGCGCTTTAAATTAATTAAAATATACTATACATGTTTTAATTTGTCAATTCCATTCTGTTAATTTTGTATACTTATTATAAATATTTTTATATTTTTCTGACATTTTTACCAAAAATCCGATTTTTAAAGCGATTTAAATATACTTTTTACTATGTTATATTTTTTTAATTCATAGTAACAAAAAAAGACAGAGAGTATCCCCTCTGTCTCCTTATCTTTCTTTAATCCTTTTATTATTTTTCTTTTTTATTTTCAATTGAAAATTCACATCCGCAATAATCCTGCCGGTACAACCCGTGCTTCTTGGACAGTTCAATGGACCGCTTATATCCGTTCTTCTTCTTAAAGTCCGACTGTAAATACTTGACGCCATAGCGCGAAGCTACATCCGTCCCTATCTCATTGAGCTTTCCTGCATTTTTCATAGGACTGATGCTTAAAGTAGTGGTGAAATAATCAAATCCTCCCTTTACTGCCATCCTGGCTGTCTGGGCCAGCCTAAGTTCGTAACATTTATGGCACCTCTCACCGCCTTCTTTAAGATGCTCCAACCCCTCTGACATTTCATAAAATTTTTCTTTGTCATAGCTTCCGGCAATAAATGAGACCGGATGGGTAAAATGCATATTCGACAGCAAAGCCTGCTGCTCAAGCAGACGTTTCGTGTATTCGCTTTCTGGGTAGATGTTAGGATTATAATAAAATACAGTAATCTCAAAAAAATCAGATAAATATTCCAACACATAACTGCTGCAGGGAGCGCAGCAGCTGTGGAGCAGAAGTTTCGGCACTCTGCCCTCCCCCTGCAGGGAATGAAGCAGCTTATCCATCTCCTTTTGGTAGTTTACATTTCTATAATTCATTGTACCAGAACTCCTTTACAATAAATAATACAGTTTATTATAGCACAAACTCATGTACTGTATAGGACTTTATTCACCTATCCCGCATTTTTCCATAAACTAACTATATACTTTTGAATGGAGTGTCTGCATGGAACCAATACTTGAGTTAAAAAATATACATTATGCATACCACACTTTAGATGGAGAGACCAAAGCACTGACAGACATCTCATTTTCAATTGCTTCCGGTGAATTTGTTGCAATTGTAGGCCCCTCAGGGTGCGGAAATGCGATGTGCAGGGAACGGAAACAATATACCTCCGCTACCCGCTGCTATTGTCATGGCACTGGCTGCCACAGATAAAAAGATGAACCTGTTCCCCATCCCACACGACCTTATCTAAGATCATCCTCAGATATTCCCTTTTTTCTGGCACAGTCAATATGTCAAACAGCTTCTGAAATGAAGAAAGCTGATCCATCAGACATTCGGCCTGCTGCCTGCCCCCACATATATTGCTTTCTCCGCCTGTCTCCTCCTGTTCCCTCTTAAACGCCAGGCACTCCTGATTCAGCTTCAGCACTTCCTGTTCGACCTGGCGGACAAACACTGCATTTCCCCCCGATTCGGCCAGAACACTGATTAAATTCTGTACTTTGTCCTCTCTCTTTTGAATCTCCTGCTCCAAAAGGTCTGCTGCCGTCACTTTCTTTTCTCCCGTACCTCCCATCTTTCCTATAGCCTTCCTCAATATTTGATTAAAGTCAGAGCTTTCTTCATTATAGCGCAGTACTTTCTGGCATACCAGCCCATCCAATGTGTTCCCCTGCACATTCCTCGCAGAGCACATCTTACCATGGGTCAGCTCTTTATATGTACACATATAAGAAAATCTTCGTTCCCCCGCAGCCGTAAGCTGACTTGAAGAGTAATTTTTCGGGCGCATGGGGTGCCCGCAGGAGCAATATAGAAGGCCGGATAACAAAGATACAGGATTATGGGGGGTATGCCGCCTGCCTCCCCCTTTACTATTTTTCAAAATTAAATTTTGAATTTTGGAAAAATCCCTTCCCGATATAATCCCTTTGTGCCTCCCTTTTGCAATAATCCACTTTTCTGGCGAGTTCTCCCTGTTCTTATATTGGGAGGAAGAGGTTTTTGCATATGCTATCAGTCCGTGTTTCCCGTCAGCCTCTTCCTGATCCATGCACACCTGGCACCCCAGATTCCAAAAAAACTGAAATGCCTCCTGATCTGCCGTGCAATACACTGGATTTGTCAATATATCTCTGATTGCAGTGGTGGTATATTCATTTCCACGTTTTGTCTTAATACCATGGCCCGCGAAATACCTTACAATTCCTATCAACGACTGTTTTTCCAGATACTCCTTAAAAATAAATCTGGCTGTCTTAATCTCCTCCTCATGGATGGCCAGCCGGAAAGATTTTTTGTTTTTCCCATTGACAGAAACCATCTCTTCTTCCACCGCCCGAAACCCGAGAGGGGTATTCCCCCCAAGCCATCTACCCTTTCTGGCCAGCATAATCATATTGTCCCTCACGCGCTCCGCAATCTGCTCCCGTTCCATCTGTGCTAAAACTCCGGCAAAATAAAGCATTGCTTTTCCGATGGGCGTCGATGTGTCAAACCGTTCCTTGATGCTGATAAAAGAGACATTCAGCCTGTTCAGGGTTTCAACCAGATTGGCCAGGTCTGCAATATTGCGCCCCAGCCTATCCAGCTTATAGCAGACCAGATAATTACAATTTCCTGCCTCTATTTCTTCCATCATTTTCTGGAACTGCGGCCGTTTCATGTTTTTTCCTGAATATCCTTCATCTTCATACTCTATGATCTTTGCCCCATCGGCATTTTCTATATTGTGGTAAATATACTCCCTGCACATGTTGATCTGATTCTCAACGCTCTCTCCCCTGCCAGTCCATTTAGACTTTCTACTGTATATGAATATGCGCATTTTTTGCCACTCCTCTCTGCCAATAGTAAATAACACATTTTTTATATATAAATTCTGGCTTTCTATATCATAAAAAACCAGCTGCTGCCAAATGATTTTATCCTGACAGGCATATACTAAGTACAGCGGACATACATGGGCCTCATATGTACCCATCTATTACTCGGATTCCTGCGTCATCCTCTATTGGCGCATACACCGCCGCGCCTCATGAAATGTCCTATGCTTTAAACATCAGCTGGTCAGATATATGGCAGATTTTTATGATCCGGTGTATTCGATTTAAAATTTACAAAATCTGCACAAAAACTGGTGGATTTTTTATGACTGTTCGTCATTTTTTGTGTAGTATTTTTTTTATGAGTTTGATATACTTTCCTATAGGATTAGGGTGTCAAAAAGGTGAGCCGCACCCACTCTATATCATATATTGATATACAGGCCCGCCTGCAAGAACAATATATGATATGAGTGCCGCGCCCTGATCCTATAGCAATCACCGACAGGAGGAAATTCATCAATGAAACAATCATTTCGGATTTTTAAACGTGATATCAGCAGACTGTTCCACAACCGGGCCGCATCTATTGTCATGGCCGGCGTATGTATCCTGCCGTCACTCTATGCCTGGTTCAACATTGCGGCAAATATGGATCCCTATGGCAGCACCGAGGCAATTAAAGTTGCCGTTGCCAGTAATGATTCCACTGCCAGAAACGAGGATATCACCCTCAATGCCGGGGACAGCATTATCGAGAATCTAAAAGAAAATAATCAGCTGGGATGGTCTTTTGTCGGGGAATCAGAAGCAATAGACGGAGTGCGCTCCGGCAAATACTTTGCTGCCATCGTCATACCAGAAGATTTCAGCAGTTCCCTGATAAGCATACTGTCCGGCCATCCTAAGGAGCCTAAACTTGGCTATTATATCAATGAAAAGAAAAATGCAATTGCACCAAAAATCACCGAAACCGGGGCGGGAACCATACAGCAGGAAATCAATGATACCTTTTCATCTGTTGCTGCTGAGACGATTTCTGAGCTCATCCGTTCTTCTGCCGCCGGCTTATCTGCAGATTTGAACCGGGCTGACACAAAGCTGATGGACACACTTAAGGATGCCCGCGCCAATCTTGAGGATTACAGCGCCCTTTTAGAAGATTTCCAGAATACCATTGCCGGTTCCTCTGAAAGTATCCAAAATGCCCAGGGTATACTAGACAGTATAGTGGCTGCCGCCAGCTCTGGTACTTCAGTGCTTACAGATGCTTCTTCTGCACTGTCAGCAGCAAGGGATTCAACAGGTGCATTTTCCAGCCAGCTTTCCCAGAATCTATCCAACGGGGAAACTCTTTTGAATAATGTATATATCTCTGCCTCCACAAAACTAGGCGCTTTTGAAACATCAGCAGAACAGGCCAACTCTGTAATTAGCAGCAGCATCCAGTCTGTGGAAGAGCTGAATGCCAAAAACAGCGAGCTTCTTGAGGCGCTGGAAAGTTTAAATGAAAATATTGGGGGCAATACGGAGCTTTCCAGTCTTATTTCCCAGCAAATAGCAGGCCTCCAGGCCCAGAATAATTCCTTTGGAGAGCTTCTCAATTCATTACATTCAGGGAACTCCAGCATCGGGGATGCTCTGGAAACTGCCCAAAGCGCAAAGACTTCACTTGAGGCTCTGGCCTCACAAAATAAAGAGGCCCTGCAGAACCACAGGAGTAATTTTGACCAGAAACTCCTTCCCGGCATCAGCCAGTCCCTGGACAGCTTCGCCGCTCTGAGCGGAAGCCTGTCCTCCGTCCTGTCTAATATCCAGCCTGCTGCTGACCAGTTAAAAGCTATTCTTGGGCAGCTTGGCACAAATCTGTCAGGCAGTGCGGAAATACTGGGCCAGACAAAAGATGCACTGTCCGCAGTGGACGGCCAGTTAGCAAAGATTACCCAGGATATCCAGGCTCTTCAAAGTTCTGGGATTTACCAGCAGATTCTGTCCCTGGAAAACATTGACTCAGAATCTGTCTCTGATTTTATGTCCTCTCCTGTGTCCATTCAGTTAGAGGTCCTGTACGATGTAAAAAATTACGGCTCGGCTATGACGCCTTTTTATACAAATCTGGCTCTCTGGGTGGGCGGCCTGATCCTTGTCTCAATTTTAAAGCAAGAGGTGGATAAGGATTCATCTGTCCGGCACTTTACACCGGCCCAGGCTTATTTTGGACGCTGGTTTCTTTTCACGGCAGCCGGCCTGATCCAGGGACTGATTGTCTGCTTAGGAGACCTGCTGCTTTTGAAAGTACAGTGCATACATCCATTTTTATTTATCTGTGCCGGTATGTTTTGCTCTTTTGTGTATGTAAACCTGATTTATGCCCTGGCGATCACATTTAAGCATATTGGCAAGGCCCTGGGCGTCCTCCTTGTCATCCTGCAGATTCCCGGCTCCTCCGGTACCTACCCAATTGAAATGACCCCCCTGTTTTTCCAAAAACTGCATCCCTTCCTGCCTTTCACTTATGGGATAAATGCAATGCGTGAAAGCATTGCAGGTATGTACCAAAACTATTATATTAAAAACCTTTTCGTTTTATCCCTGTTTATACCAGCAGCTCTCCTCATTGGACTGGGCCTAAGGCCTCTCCTTATGAACCTGAACCATCTTTTCGATAAGCGTCTGTCCGAGACAGGAATCATGCTGGGCGAAACAGAAAGTATGCACAGGGGGCGGTTAAAATTCTGGCTGCCTATCCGCACGCTGCTCAAAGATGATGAATGGAGGCAGGATTTCCTAAAACGTTCAGGACAGTTTGAAAGGCGTTATCCAAAACTGATCCGGTGCGGTTTTACCTGCATGATAGTTATACCCATAATTTTCCTGGTACTTATGTTCAGCCTGGAGTCTAAACTGATTTTCCTCATTCTCTGGATTATCTCTTTGATCGCCTTGTCTGCTTATTTGATCTGTATTGAATATATCCATTATAAGATACAGCAGCAGCTGGCCATTGCAGGCCTTACATCCAAAGATTTGGATCATGGCCATTGCCCGGAATCAAAATAATCCCGTGCACCGTCTCCCGCAAACAGCCGTGCTAAACACGCGGGCGCCCTATCCTGACCGGACTTGGGGAGGGTCCATAGAACTTATTCTGTAATAGGAGGAAAGAAATTTGAAAAATATATGGAAAATCTTTCAGAAAGACACTATAAGAATCAAAAGAAATGTGATCGCCCTGATCGTCGTCATAGGAATTACAGTGGTTCCCTGCCTGTATGCCTGGTTTAACATTGCTGCAAGCTGGGATCCATATGCCAGCACAGGGAATCTAAAAGTAGCAGTGGCCAGTGCGGACAATGGCTATGACGGCAGCCTGATCCCGATCCATCTGAATATGGGAGATCAGGTACTCTCTTCCCTAAGAGAAAATACGCAGCTTGAATGGGTATTCACAGGGGAAGAAAAAGCAATTGATGGGGTAAAATCTGGGAAATACTATGCTGCTATCGTGATCCCTAAGGATTTTAGCAGCCAAATGATGAGTATCTTCTCCTCTGAGATTCAGAAACCTGAAATTACCTACTATTCCAATGCCAAAAAAAATGCCATTGCACCAAAAGTTACGGATAAAGGCGCAACTGCCATTCAAACCCAGATCAATGAAATTTTCACAAAAACCATATCAGACACTGCACTGGCCTCCTTCCAGACTGTATCCAACGTGGCTGACCAGAGCGGCTCCGAGACAATCACAGACAATCTGACCCAAAACCTGGAACAAATATCGTCAGATCTGACTGCGGCTGCTAATACGCTGAACTCTTTTTCACTCATGGCAGCTTCTGCACAGCAGATGCTTGACATGACAGCCGGGTTCCTAAATCAGGCGCAGGCCCAAGCCGGGGAAAATCTGAACAGCCTGAATCGTACAGAAAAAACCTTTTCCGGTATCCAGGATACCATATCTGGTGTAACTGACGGGGTCAACCAGGCCTTATCCACTGGAGAGAACTTTTATGGCCAGGTATCAGAGGTGATAGATTGGGCATTCCAGACGCAGTCAGACGATGCAGGGACTGTGGCAGACACCCTTACCGGACTCTCAGGCAGGGTCCAGGATGCCATAGACTCCTATACCTCTCTACAAGATGCCGTTGCCTCTGTCCAAGAAGCACATCCAGAATTATCCGAACTGACAGGCAGCATTATCGGGAAACTAAATACTTCTATCACCATACAGACTGAGCTTATGAACCGTTTAAATACGATGGCTGAATCTCTCAGGGCCACAGCTTCCGACGCATTGTCTTTCCAGAGTGAACTTAAAGATCTGGCGGCCCAAAGCTCTCAAAGTATCTCTTCTGTACAGTCAGACTATGAGACTAACCTTCAGGCACAGTTTGATCAGCTATTTAACTCTTTTGGATCGGCACAGAGCGATATCACCGGACTGTTGGCACAGCTAAATGAGAGTGCCAGCGGTATCTACACTATAGCAGACTCCGCCTCCTCAGATATGTCCCAGCTGCAGGAAACACTTACTCATTCTTATACACTTTTAACTGATGCCGCCTCCCAGATCCAAGATATCTCCCGGCAGATTATGCAAAAACAGCAGAACGGGGACTTCTCCCTGCTTACGTCCCTGCTTTCCACTGACCGGGAAGACATATCCGCCTTCCTGGCCGCCCCGGTTAAGCTATCTACAGAGAGATTATATCCCATCGAGAACTACGGTTCATCCATGGCCCCATTTTATTCTACCCTTTCCATCTGGATTGGCGGCATCGTTTTAGTAGCCATGCTGAATGTCAACATCAGCAAATCATATATAAAAGGAATGAGAAATGTAACACTCCCTCAGATCTATTTTGGGCGTTATCTTACTTTTCTTGCCCTAGGACTTATGCAAAGTTCTCTGATATGCCTGGGTGATTTATTCTACCTTAAGATCCAGTGCCCTCATCCCTTTCTCTTTCTGCTGGCCGGATGGGTTACAAGTATTGTATATGTCAATATTATCTATACACTGACCGTCTCATTTGGAGATATCGGAAAGGCAGTCAGCGTTGTACTCCTTGTTATACAAGTTGCCGGTTCTGGGGGGACGTTCCCGGTAGAAGTCGCCCCTGCATTTTTCAGGGCCGTCTACCCGCTCCTTCCCTTCACACATAGCATGGCAGCTATGCGGGAATGTATCGGAGGGTTTTATGGTTCCACCTATTGGGCGGAGCTTGGAAAGCTGGGAGTTTTTCTGATAATCTCTCTATGCCTGGGATTATTTCTGAGGAAACCCATCATCCGTCTGAATAATGCCTTTGCAGAAAAATTGGAAAGTTCAAAATTAATGTAATTGCCGAACGGGGCAGGGCGCAGATGAAGCGAGACCTATAAATCAGGCCATCTTTTCACACCCTGCCCTATCTACATTACTCTTTGCAAGGGCTTCTATCAGCCTCTCTTCCCAAAACTGGCAGACCTCCTCCTGGCCAAATATACTCTCTGCCTCCCCTTCTATATGTACCACAAGTTTCATTTCCTGGCCTTTCCTTGCCATAACAATGCACTTCCTAATAAGCCGGTTTATACATATTACATGGCTGCCGCTGTTTTTATTCTTATTGGGTGATAAGTTGCGGGGACTAAGCCATATATACGGAAATTTATGTCCCTGGCCGATTGTCCCCATTGCCAACATGTTTCCCTTTCTATACCATCGGCAAATCTACACTGCTTTCCATTATCGCAGGCCTCATCGAGCCTGAAAAAGGATTAATAAAAACAAATGGGAAATACCTCCGTGAGAGTACAATGAATATCGGATATATGCTGCAGCATGACCACCTTTTTGAATGGAGGACAATATATAAAAATATCCTCCTAGGACTGGAAATCCAGCATATGCTTTCGGCTAAATCCAGGGCCAGGGCAGACGAACTGCTTGAGACATACGGCTTAAAACAGTTTGCCGGCGCCAGGCCCTCTGAACTTTCCGGAGGTATGCGCCAGCGCACGGCCCTTATACGTACCCTTGTACTGGAGCCAGACATACTGCTGCTGGATGAGCCTTTCTCTGCCCTGGATTATCAGACACGGTTGTCCGTGGGGGATGACATTGGGCAAATAATCAGAGATGAACACAAGACAGCTATTTTAGTGACCCATGACCTTTCCGAGGCCGTCAGCCTGGCAGACCGTGTGATTATCCTCACAAACCGGCCCGCTACAATCAATAAAATTGTGCCTGTTTCTTTTACTCTGGAGAAAGATACTCCTCTGCTGCGGAGAAATGCTCCTGAATTTAAAAACTATTTTAATATAATCTGGAAGGAGTTGAATCAAAATGAATGAGATTTCTGCCGGGCAGCAGAGCTATCTGGATCAAAGAAAACGGTACAAAAGGATTGTGCGCATTTCCCGCGCAGCAATCCTTTTGGGATTTTTATTTCTATGGGAATTTACAGCAAATGTAGGGATAATTGATTCTTTTATCTTCAGCAGTCCGTCCAAAATAACTCTGTGTTTCTGGGGGATGGTGCTGGATAAAAGTATTTTTGTCCATCTCTGGACCACACTGTATGAGACAATCGCCAGTTTTCTGCTCGTCACCTTCATCAGTATCCTGCTTGCCGTTTTACTATGGTGCAGCAGGAAGCTGTCAGAAATCATGGATCCCTATCTGGTTGTACTAAACAGCCTCCCTAAATCCGCCCTGGCCCCCCTGCTCATTGTCTGGCTGGGAGCAACCCCCACTACCATCATTGTCGCCGGCATGTCGGTGGCCATCTTTGGCAGTATACTAAATTTATATACTAGCTTTATAAATGTAGATGAGGAAGAAATTAAACTCATTTACACACTGAGGGGCAATAAATGGCATGCACTTACAAAGGTTGTGCTCCCCAGCTCTATCCCATCTATCATCAGTAACATGAAAGTCAATATTGGCCTCTGCCTTGTAGGGGTTATAATCGGGGAATTCCTGGCCGCCCGCAGTGGTCTGGGATATCTGATTATATACTCGAGCCAGGTGTTCAGATGGGGAGGCATTCGGACACAATCTGCTATTGAAGCTATACTATAAAAGCAGGCACAGCATGGAAGTAACTAAACGAAAGTTTGTCGTTTCTTTATCTCTATACCATATCACAAACTGTAAACTACATCTGCTGCCTGAGTAACTTCATAAGAATGGGTAACTAAGATCACACAGCACTCTTCCTTATGTGCCAATTCCAGAAAAATCCCCATAATCTCTCTCTGTGTTTCTGGATCCAGATTACCTGTCGGCTCATCAGCCAAAAGGATGCCTGGGTTATAAGAAAGTGCCCTCGCAATTGCTACCCTCTGCTGCTGTCCTCCTGACAGCTTTAAAATCCGTCTCCTGGCCTCCTCCTCTCCAATTGCCACTTTTTTTAAAAGCTCCATTGCCTGGCTGCTCCTATTCTCATATTTTACCCCTGAGATTTCCATAGAAAGCATGACATTTTCCACAGCTGTCAGTTTAGGCAAAAGATTAAAACTCTGAAAAATAACACCTATCTCTCTGCTTCTATATTCATAACGGTTCAGGGAAGAAATATCCTGTCCATTAAGCAGGATCCTCCCTCTTGTAGGGACAGCCAAGCCGGACAGCAGAGATAATAGTGTTGTTTTACCTGCTCCAGACTTTCCCGTAATGGCATAAAGTTTTCCTTTTTCGAATTGGTAAGAGATTCCCTCTAATACTTCTTTGCTTTTCTTATCGTATGAATATGAAATATCCTGTAATTCTAATACACTCATATCTGACCTCCTAATCCCGGCTATTCAGTATCTTCAGCGGATCATACCTCAAAATAAAGACCAGTGCTGTACACCCTGAAACAATTGTCAAAACGATTCCAATCCCCATCATTTCCAGAATAACCTGCAAATCTGCTGCTGAAGAAATACTGCTGATATAAGCACTGGGGCCCTGCATTTTCTGACTGTTCCCATCCTGTTCTGGTTCGCCTTCTAATTCTGGGGTTCCAGCCATACCCTGGTCATTTTCAGCTCCTCCCATTTCTCGTCCAAATCTTTGTTCCTGGGAAGATGCCTCAATTTGATTCTGTAACAGGAAATTTGTGACAGGTATAGAAGATACCGCTCCTGCAGCAGCTCCAATAAACAGAGCCAAAAAGGTCACAACCAAAGATTCTGTCAGGAATTGTATAGCAATCTTCCACTTTTTCATTCCAATGGCCGACAAAACCCCAATTTCATATTTTCTTTCCCGAATAGAAAAGATATGAAGTACTACTAAAATAACAGCTCCTATTGTTAAAATGACCAAAAGGAAATATCCTGCATATTTACTCAGATTATCTAACGGCTTTAGACTCTCTTCGTAGGAAGATACATCTCCTGATGAAATAGCATAATCATCAGAAAGTCCCATTTCCTTGGCCTCCTCCTGAAACTTCTCATATGCCTCCACAGATCCAAGCACATAGGTTCCATTTAACATTGATTGTACTGCCGTAGTTACAGTCTGTCCTGTGGTACTGTCTGTTTCTGCAACAGCATTCTCTTCTGAATCCTCTAAAATCCCCGCTAAGGTATCATAACTGGTAAATATCTGATTGGAACTGTCTGCCCCTGCCATAAATCCCCCCATAATACCAGCGGAAGAACCCTCTGTTGTTTCCCTTTCATAAATACCACAGACCGTCAGATTATATGTTTCTTCTTCATTGTTAGGATTAGACAGCGTTATAGTATCTCCTACCGACAAGTCATTATAGGAGGCTAGTTCGGCATTGATTACACAGGTATCATCATCACTTCCCTCAGCAAACATCTCCCCTTCTGTAATAGAGCTTACACCGTCAATAAAATCGGTCATGGCAGAATCAGAACTATATCCCGTTACGGTAAATTCTCCTTGCGTTCCCATTCTTCCGCCCTGCTGCTGTCCTTTATCTCCTCCCGGGTTCTCCGGGGCAAAACCGGAATCTGTATTTTGCTCCTCGCTCTGACTATTTCCTGTCATATCCAGAGCTTCTAAGGATGCACCGTTTAAGGATGCAGAAACTGTATAGTAAAAGTCAGATACACTTTCTGCCTCAGCATAGACCTCTAATTCCTCTAAGGTCAGATCCTCTGTGCCTTCCAGTGCAGTCCGGCGCTCCTCCATATTCTCTCTGCCTTCCATCATAGCCTCTCTGTCCACACTGATCTGCGCTGTAACTTCTAAATTCTCCTTGGCACTGTCGGCGGCCTTATACGCTGCTGCCTGAATAGACAGAGAGATACATGCAGAAAAAGAAATAATAAAAACAATGATTCCGATTAGAATATTCCTTCCCTTGGACCGGGAAATTCCTCTCAGTGCATTTTTTAAAATATACATAGAAACCTCCTGCTTTCTGTTTTTCTGATACTAGATTTCTAAAGCAGTATAAAGGTTTTTCCTTAAATGAACTTAAAAAAGCGATTATAAAATCTGACTTATAATAAAACTGTAAATAAAATCGTTCTTCCATTTTCTGAAGACACTGTAATTTTCCCTTTGTGGGCCAGGACAATTGCTCTGGCAATAGATAATCCAATCCCATACCCTCTAGTCTGAGAGTTTCTGGAAACATCCGTTCTATAAAAACGATCAAATAGATACTGAAGCTGTTCTGTTTCTATAAAATCTACAGTATTAAATACAATAATACAGATGGACTTCCCTCTCTGTTTCAGCTGAAAAAATATTGCTCCCTGCTCATCCGAATACTTCATCGCATTATCTAACAAAATTGAAAACAAACGTCGAATTTCCTCTGGTACTCCACGGTATCCTGCCATAGGCTGTATTTCATAAGTGAATTTCTTATTCTGCATTTTTGCGATAGACTGAAAGGACTCCGCTGTCTCTATGGCAATCTCAGAGATTGGAAAATCTGTCATCTGTATGTGGCCTGGTTTTTCTTCCATTCTGGAAAGATAGATCAGATCATTGGTCAGCTCTTTCAGCCTCTGCGTTTGCTTCTGTATGTCCTGAATCCATTCATTTTCTCCAGCCTCCATTTCAAGTACGGCTGCATCTGCATCTATAATGGTCAAAGGTGTTTTAATCTCATGCCCGGCATCTGTTATAAATCTCTTCTGTTTCTCATAACTAAGTGCAAAGGGCTGCACAATACGGCCAGATACAAAAACAAGTAAGACAAATACCGCCCCCACTCCTAAAACGGAGACAAGCAGGCTGGTGATCAAAAAATCATAAAAGGTAGAAAGGCTTTTTCCACAATCCAGAAAAATGATCATCATGTTCTGCCCCCCTAAGTCCTCTTTTCTATATCTATAGTTCGCGATAAATCCCCCTGTCTTTGACTTCTTCCCTACCTCTTCACCATATTCTTCTGCTGTATACTTGTCAACCGCAGCTATACGTCCTAAATTTGTCTTTAATATCGTTCCGTCCTTTTTCATTTCTACTGTAAAATAACGGGATTCGAAGGGTGTCTCTGGAGAAAATTTATCTGGAGAAGGCTTTTCGAACCGGAAATCCTCTATGGGAAAGGCGCCACTGTTTTCAGATAAAACATCCAAAATATTTTCTGCATCGCGAATGATTTTCCTATAATTCATAATGTGGATGCTTCCTAAAAGAATGAATAATACTGCTACCATAGCAATAATACTCGCCAGAATGAACTTAATCCTTAGTTTTTTTATCATGGACAACCTCCAAAGAATATCCTGCATTTCTGCTGGCCTTTATCTGGATATTCCCGCGAAGGCGAGCCAGCTTTTTTCTTAAATATGAAATATATACCCAGACAACATTGATTTCTGTATTTCCGTCGTACCCCCATATTTTCTCCAATATACGTTCCGTCGGTATAACATTCCTGGGATTATACATTAAAAATTCCATAACCTGAAATTCTTTATTTGTCAACCCAAAATTTCCGGTAGGAGATGAAAGTTCTTTTGTGGCTCTGTTGAGCGTGATATTGCCCAGCTTCAAAAGAGAGTCTGACGCTGTAGCCTGGTTTCTCGTCATCGCCCGGATCCGAGCAAGCAGTTCCCTTGCCGAAAAGGGTTTAGTCAAATAATCATTGGCCCCACTGTCCAGTCCTTTTACCTTGTCATCTACCTCCGCCTTTGCTGTCAATATAAGGACAGGCACTCTGTTTCCCTGCTTTCTTATGGCTCTTAGTACTTCAAACCCATCCAGCTTAGGCATCATGACGTCTAAAATCATGCCATCATAATTTTCTGTCTCTGCATATTCCAGCGCCGCTGCCCCATCATACACCACATCAGCTGAATATCCGTTTTTGGTTAGGATTACATTTAGTGCCCTGGCCAGAGATCTTTCATCTTCTGCTATCAATAACCGCATTTTATTTTCCTCCTTTTGTAGTCAGTATTCTATCACAGCAGCCTTAATTCTACTTTAGAATTATTAAATAGCCGCCTAACTATAAAGGCAGGCAAAAACTATCGCAGCCGGCTCCTCCCCCATTACATAAACAGGCGGCATCCCTATGCCGCCCATCAATCCCCTGATACTTTCCACTCCCCTTTGCCCCCTTTCCCCTGATACCAGATCCGCCCCTGGCTTTTCAAGACCCTGATTTTATAATTCACCCCTGCTACGCTGATCCCCAGTCTTTTTGCGATCTCTTTAGCCGTAATCTGGGGATTTTCCCTCATCCAATCTATGAGAACCTCCCGCTCCTTTTGCTTTTGCTTTTTATAGTGAAAGAGATTCCCGTATTCGATACGTATGCAGCTATCCGCTTTATTTAAAAAAGATTCCCCCTCCTGCAGCCCTGTTGTCTTTCCCATGCCAAATCTCAGCTCCATATACTCCGGGAAAATAATAATCCTGTCAATTTTATCCAATAGGTGTGCAACACCTGCTTTTTCCACAACCCTGTCCTGTCTTACTATAGATTCAATCTCAGAAATCCTGTCTTGAAGTGCAGCTTCCTGTGTTGTCTTTTGTTCAAGGCTTTCTAGCTTTTTCTTAACAGCCTGCAATTTTTTCTCCAATTCCTTCTGTTTCTCTCCGTAAATCTGGTCTGGCAGTATTCCCTCCAGAAGTTTATCCGCCAGTTTACTCATCTGTGCCCGTATCTCTTTTTCTTGCTCCACAACCCGCTCTATCTCTGGCTGTAAGCCTTCTTTTTTTAGTACTTTTTTCAGCATGGCCGTCATGTTACAGATAATCTTTTCTCTGTCATAGCTGTATTTTTCAGCATGGACCTCTTCCAGCAGACAATATAACGTTTCCTCATCCAAATGTACATTATCACAGCCGGCTGTACTCTCCAGTATTCCGTCTCTGGCCCGGGGCCTGCCTGTCTCCAGATATTTCTTACATTTCCACTCATAAACTATCTTCCTGTCCTTATAACGGCTCCTGGATTTTCTATAATAAGGGTTCCCGCAAAACCCACAATATACTTTCCCACTAAGATGGTATTTCCCCTGATTTCTCCCCATGGATTCTCCATGGCGGCTTTTAATTTTAACTGCCCGTTTTGCTATCTCCTGATTTGCACGTTCCCACAATTCACCAGATACAATGGCCGGAACCTTATTCTCATAAATATACTGCTCTTCTAGCGGCACTTTTAGTGTCTTTTTAGAATCAAAATCATAGTGCTTTTTATTCATTACAACTGTCCCTTTGTTGATAGGGTTATGTATCATCTTAAGGATAGCAGAGTCGGAAAATGGTTTTCCATTTCTATTCAGTACACCCTGCTCCCTTAAGATACTGGCAATAGTTCGGGTACCGAATCCTGCTGCACAGAGCTCATACATCTGCCGCTTCACCGCTGCTTCATCCTCCAGGATAACCAGGCTTTTGTCCGGCATCTTCCTATAGCCATATGTATGGGAAGTCAGCACAGCAGGACCATTATTCTTCTGCCTGCTGCGGTGGGCATTGTTGCTTTTCTTACTGAGCTCCCGGCTGTACTCCTCTGCCAGGATGGCTTTAATTCCTGTAATCAGAGCGTCGTCCGCAGAATAAAATTTCTGTTCAATATATATATACAGCTTTTTCTGTGAAGAACAAAGGCGGTCCACAAACAGATACCAGTCCTTTGTATTGCGCATTAACCTGTCCTGGGATTTGATGACAATGATATCAAAGTTATCTGTTAATAAGTCTTCATAGAGCCTATTATACTCAGTCCTTCCCTTTGTCGTCGTCCCGGACCGGCTTTCTATATAAGAGTCCACCAGTAACCAGCCCTTTTGCCTGACCCACTCCCGTCCTTCCTCTGCCTGTTTTATAAGCGCATCCTTCTGGCTTTCGTCTTCCGTGCTGCACCGGGCGTAGATAACTGCCCGTGCCGTCATAAGAAGTGGCCCCCTAGTATCATCTGAGTAAGCCTTATTTTTTCATCAGGCGTAATCAAGTGTCCCTGTGACAGAAGGTCGGCCACTTTTAACATAATCTGTATTTCTGTATTTCTGCCTCTGGAACCGTCCTCCGTCTCAATGTTTTCTATGAAAGCAGGCATAAATAGCTCCTCTGCCAAATGTTACTCTATCTTATGCCTGCCGCTGCCTGTCTTATTTCCCTTTATTCTGTCCGCAGCGCTGTCACCGGGTCGCTCTTTGCCGCCTTCCTGGAGGGAATCAGTCCCCCTGCCAGTGTAAGCAGCACACTGAGCAGTACCAGCACCAGAGCCGGCACAGCAGGCAGGACTGCACTTACGTCATTCGTGTCTGCAAGATGATGAATCAGGGCATTTCCCGGAATCAGCAAAAGCAGAGTCAGCCCGATGCCGATCAGTCCTGCGCATAACCCTATAATAAAGGTTTCTGCATTAAACACCTGGGATACATTCCCCTTTGACGCTCCAATAGCACGCAGGATGCCTATTTCTTTCTTTCTCTCTAACACACTAATATAGGTGATGACTCCAATCATAATAGATGACACAATCAGGGATATGGCCACAAAAGCAATGAGCACATAGCTGATAATATCCACAATATCTGTCACCGATGACATCAAAGTTCCTACCACATCCGTATAGGTGATTACCTGCTCATCTTTCCCCTGGGCCTCCATTTGGCTGTTGTAACCGTCAAGAATTTTTACCACCTGCTCCTTGCTCTCAAAGTCCTTGGGATAGATATCTATACCTGCCGGCACGTCAAAGTCCACGTAACCTAATTTCTGCAGATTGCCGTCATAAGACACGCCTTGGCCAGAATTCATAGACATCATAAGTTCTGTCAATTCCTCTTCATTCATATTCATTTGAAAAGCATCCGCAAAGGCATCTGCATCAATTTTCATGCCCTCAGAAAGAGCTGTCTGTATTTGTGTCCCCACCTGTGTCATGGCCTGCTTCATTGCACTCTCAATCCCTGTGCTAAGCTGGGACACTACCTGCTCCATTGCAGATGTAATCTGTGTCTGTATGCCCCCTGATAAGGCCCCCATATAGGCCCCCGCGGCCTGCTGCATGTAATCCTGGGCCGCACCTGATATCTGGGTATTTAGGCTGTCCATGTCCACCATCCCTGTAATGCCGCCTGAGAGCCGCTTCTGCCCGTCAGGGGTATTTAAATATTCCACAAAATACTCGCCCATTTTGGAAGGGTCGGGCAGGCCGTTGGATGATGCGTAAGAAAGGTACCCCTGCACCATCTTGTCAGCCAGTCCTTCCAGCTGTTCCGCCGAAACCTCAATATTGCCATTTTGTTCGTACACTTCACCGGCCCAAGCCGCCATCCTGCCTTGGGCATCCTCTGTCTGAAGATACTCCATTAAATATTCATCAAAATTCTCAGAATCAATGTCCCCCAGTCCGAGTCCCCCAATATATGCGGCATACCCTTCCATAACACTCTGTACTAAGGCCTGCATCTGTTCTGTTGTGACAGTCACATTTCCGTTTTCTCTGATAATCCCCTCAATTGCTTCTTTCAAAATTGCCTTGGACTCGGGTGTTCTAAGATAATCCATGAAGCTCTGGCCAAGTCCAGAATAGTCTGCCCGGGGGTTCTCTGCAGCATACTGCTGATAGCCTTCTAAAAGGCTGGAGGCCATATTTTTCATTCCATCAGGGGACACTGACAGATCCAGTCCTGACAGTAATGCCCCCAAATCCATCTGGGGAAGGCCGGCCAAGTCTAAGTTGATGGTTCCCAAATCTACCATCCCTGACAAATCCAGGCTGTCGCCCCCTGCAGTAAACACATTTTCCAAATTAAGGGCGCCCGACAGGGATGACAGGTCCATGGAATCACCCATGCCGCTTAAAGCACTTTCATCAAATCCAAATGCCTTTTCCAGAGCCTCCGTATCCACAGTAAACAAAGATTCTGTGTCCAGTCCGTCCTCACTCTTCTCTCCAAATTTTTTGCCCGTAAATACATTTATGTCCTGGGACTCTAACTGCTGCTTCACAATCTGGCTTTTTTCTGCCTCTTTTGCCACATGCTCTGTCAAAGATTCCGGGTAAGCGATTCCCGGAGAGAGCGCTGTTGCATTTGCGTCCTTTGACGGCTGCACAATCCCTACAACTGTGAGATCCTCACCGTCTTTCACCAGTTGTTTCATGTACGCTTCATTGTCTGTCTTATCTTTCCACAAATGATACTGGCTGTCATATTCATAATAAGATGAACTGTTTACCAGCTTAAACTTTGTGCCCACAATGTCTGAGTAAGAATATTCCCCGATATCTGATGGAATATGGATTTTCTCTTCACCAATAAACTGCTGGATCATCTCATCTAGCTCCAGGGGATCTCTTAATCCCAGGGTATAAAGCATAAAATCACTGATGCTCCCCCCAGAAGTAAGCACCACAACACACTCATTATATTTCTCAGGCCATCTGCCTTTTTTCACATCATACTGTTTCTCATAGAGGCCGCTGTTCTTGGGCATTTCATAAAACACATCTGTACTCATCATAGACGACATCAAACTATTGGAGCCTGAGGAGGAGCCAAAACCCAGGGAGCTAAAGGATTTATCCGGGTTCACCTGCCGGATCGTGTCTTTATGCTCGCGGAAAATCTGTGGGGAAATACTATAAGAATACTCCACCGCATTGGTATACTTTTCTACGCCGCTCTGCCCACTGTCAAGGTACTTCTTCAAAGATTCCAGGTCATTGGCATCCATCGTGGAAAACATATTTGTCACCATCTGAATTACCTGTACGTCCCCCTCATCTGACCCGTTCCCCTGATTGTTCTTGCCCTGGCCGTCTTTGTCATCTTCCCCGCTGCCTTTATCATCGCCGATAAGCATAGATGTCATATCAAACCCAGTGCTTTGAATCTGCAGAGGGTACTCCGACAAAGTTTCTTCTTCCACATTCTTAATATACTGGTTTACTCCCGTAGACAAGGATAAAATCAGTGCAATCCCAATAATGCCGATAGAGCCTGCAAAGGAGGTGAGCAGTGTCCTGGCTTTCTTTGTCCTCAGATTATTAAAGCTTAAAGACAGGGCAGTCCGAAATGACATAGAGGATTTCCCCATATTCCTGTGCTCAGGTTCCCCAAGGCCGCTGCTGTCGATTTCATAGGGATTGGTATCTGACCGGATCACACCATCTTTTAAGGTTACTATACGGTTGGCATATTGTTCTGCCAGCTCTGGGTTGTGAGTCACCATGACCACAAGCCTGTCTCTGGCCACTTCCTTAAGAAGGTCCATAACCTGGACGCTGGTGTCACTGTCCAGCGCTCCCGTAGGTTCGTCAGCCAATAAAATATCAGGATCATTGACAAGAGCCCTGGCAATAGCCACCCTCTGCATCTGCCCTCCTGACATCTGGTTTGGCTTTTTGTGCAGCTGTTCCCCAAGGCCTACCTGCTTTAAAGCCTCCACTGCCCGCTGCCTCCTCTGGGCCTTTCCAATCCCCGATATTGTTAAGGCCAGCTCCACATTTGCCAGGACTGTCTGATGGGGGATGAGGTTGTAACTCTGGAACACGAACCCAATGGTATGGTTCCTGTATGAATCCCAATCTCTGTCCTTATATTTTTTGGTGGAAACCCCGTTGATAATTAAATCTCCACTGTCATACCTGTCCAAACCTCCAATGATATTAAGCAGCGTCGTCTTTCCGGAACCGCTGGGGCCTAAAATGGCCACAAACTCATTGTCCCTCAAGTTCAGGCTCACATCGTCCAGCGCTTTCTGCACCAGTGTCCCGGTCCGGTATTCCTTACATATGTGTTGAATCTGCAGCATATATGTTCTCTCCCTTTTCTCTTCTTTATTTAAGGCATATTCCTTAACTAAAGAAGGTATCCACAAACTAAAAACTTACCGTACTATTCTACACCCTGATTCACCGAAAAGTCATCTATTTCATATAAATTTTAGAAACACTTAGGAGATGTATTTCCCTCCATGGCTGGGGCCGTAAATTTGCCCATCCAGATATCTGCCATAGGATATCATATTCTATCCCTATGCCTTCCCATCTGTTCAAAATGGATTGGCTTCTTATGTCCATCGTGCTTCTGTGCATAATGGCCACTTTACTCTACTCCTTTATCAATTGCCTGGAAAAGTGGTACATCCGGCATTATTAAGCACAACAGGAGATGCTTTTGCACCTCCTGCTTACATATTCCTTATTCTGTTAGTTCAATTCCGGCCAATATCCCTTATTTGCCTCTATCATTTCATCCAGGATTTTCTTGGCGACTCCGGCGCTGGGAACTGTTTTAGACAGTGTCAATGCCTGCCACATCTTTTGATAGCTCCCCTCAATCCATGCTTCCACGCAGAGCTTCTCCACACTCACCTGCTGCTCCATCAATCCCTTCTGGAACTGCGGTATTGCCCCCTGGCAGATTCTTTCGTATCCGTTACTCCCCACAATACAAGGGATTTCTACCATGGCAGTCCTGTCAAAATTCTCTACGGCCCCCTCATTGGGCACAATCAATAAAAATCTCTCTTGTGTATTTTTAGCAATTGCACAAGCTAAGTCCACAATATAAGAAGCATGTACATCGGCCTCAAAGCCGCCGTCTTTTGCAGTCCCTTTCTCAATAATCTGCCTGCAGGCCCCAAATACCTGTTTTTCACGCCCATCCATCACTTCATTTGCACGGGTATATTCTGGGTTTGAGTGCTCTACCACATAATCAGGATACAGGTAGTATTTCAGGTATGTATTTGGAATTGTCTCTGGGTCCAGGGCATATACATCTCTGGCTTTTGTAAATGTCTCCCTCCAGCTCTGGTCTATATGCTGGTTTGTCTCAGAGGCTGCCTGTGCAAACCCATTCTCTTTTACATAGGCCCGGATCTGTGGCAGCAAGTCACGGCCATCTTTGTCATAAATCTTAGACCACCACCCAAAATGATTTAAGCCATAATAGGAGACAACCATCTCTTTTCTGGATTTAATACCACACATAGACGCCATCTTCTCTTCCAGGTCAATGGGCATGTCACAGATATTCAGGATCTTGGAATCAGGGCGCAGCCTTCTGGTGGCCTCGGCCACAATAGCCGCCGGGTTGGAATAATTCAGCATCCAGGCATTGGGAGAATATTTCTCCATATAATCCAGGATCTCAATTACACCGCCAATGGAACGCATACCGTATGCCAGTCCGCCTGGCCCGCAAGTCTCCTGGCCTACAACGCCATACTTCAGAGGAATCTTTTCATCTTTCTCACGCATTGCATATTTCCCCACACGGATATGGGCCAGTACAAAGTCTATGCCGGTAAAGGCGGCCTCCGGGTCCGTGGTATAAGAAAACTCAATCTCCGGGGCATTTTCCTTCAAATAAATCTCACATGCCTTTGCCACAATTTCCTGTCTTTCTGGATCATTGTCATAGAACTTGATGGAACGGATAGGAAACCGGTCCTGATGATCCAACAACATTAAGACAATTCCTGGTGTAAATGTACTTCCGCCGCCTGCCACTGTAATTGCATATTTTTCCATGATAACTTCCTTTCCCGTATCCTCTGATACGCTTAACCTGTTTATTATTAATTAATTTCATAGTAACCAGTTTATATTTCACACAACTCCAGCATATTTTCTGTGCTAAAGTTTACTGCTGGATTTCGATACAAGTATCTGCGGACGACGCCCTGCCCGGTATAGCCAGGACTTTCTTGTAATTGCCGCTGTTTGTCACCAGCACCGCTATTGTCGTATCATACCCGTCCTCAGCGATTGCCTCTCTGTCAAAAGATACCAGTTTATCTCCCTGTTTCACTTTGTCCCCAGACTCTACATAGGAAGTAAATCCCCGGCCTTTTAGTTTCACCGTGTCAATGCCTATATGAAGCAGGATTTCCACACCCTCCTCTGTCGTAATCCCCACGGCATGTTTTGTGTCAAATACCAATGATACTTCACCATCTGCGGGTGCATACACCATGCCTTCCTCAGGTACAACCGCTGCCCCCAGTCCCATGGCGCCGGAAGCAAATGCCTCATCCTTCATCTCTCCAAGAGGAATGACTGTTCCGGCTGCAGGCGACTGCAGGCGGATTTTAGCTTTTGCCGCCCCTTCCTCTCCGCCTTTTTCCATCAAGGCTTCAAACTCATCCCTGACATTGGCCACATCCATACCTACAATAATCTGCACTGCATTTCCTTTATTGACAAGGCCATGTGCACCGGCCGCCTTAAACACAGCCACATCCTGTACCAATGAGACATCCCTGACTGTCAGCCTAAGCCTGGTTGCACAGTTTGTCACATCCTTTATGTTTGCAGGGCCGCCTACTGCATCAAGAAAATCTGCGGCCCTCTTTCGGTATGCATTCTGGCCTTTAACCCCGGCCTGCTTCTCTTTAAAATCTGCCTTGGAAAAGAATTTTACATCCTCACCGTCTTCACGCCCCGGAGTTTTTATATCAAATTTCAGGATAACGGCCCTGAAAACCACGAAATAAACACCGATAAATATAATTCCTATGAGAATCTGCTTTACATAGGTCATCCAATATACACTGCCCAGCGGTATCCAGTTAATTGCCGCAAACTCGATCAGGCCCCCTGAAAAGTTTCCCACAACCCCCGCCATATAGACGACCATATCCATAATGCCTGCCAGCACAGAGTGCAGCGCAAACAGCGGAGGGCAGATAAACAAGAAGGTAAATTCCAGCGGCTCTGTCACCCCTGCCACCACTGCTGTCAGGGTAATGGGGATTAAAAGGCCAGCTACCTGCTTTTTACGCTCCTTCTTAGCTGTGGAGTAAAAGGCAAGGGCAATGCCTACAGACCCAAAAATCTTTTCCATTCCGTACAGTGCAAAGCCGCCCTGTGGGAAAAGTTCCTTCAGCGGAACTCCTGACGCCAGGAAGTCGCCCATATGCTGTGTCCAGTATGTTACAATGCCGCCCTGGACTGCCACATTGTCGTAGAGGAACGGAGAGTATACAAAGTGGTGCAGGCCCGTGGGGATCAGGATTCTGTTGAGGAATGAATAGATTCCCACGCCTGCCGCCCCTGCGCCAGCTAAAAATGTCTGAAGCATACTGATGGCCATCTGCACCTTGGGCCATACAAGCACTGCCAGGAAAGCTATGGGGATCATGGCAAAGAACCCTAATATGTATATAAAAGTAGAACCTTTAAAGATTCCCAAAAACTCGGGGAGCTGGGTGTCAAAATATTTGTTGTGCAGCCACACAACTACCGCAGCTATCGCAATTGCCCCCATCATTCCCATATCCAGCGTCTTTATGCCCGCCACAGTCGCAAGGCCTGAGCCGCTTCCCGCATCCTGGGTAAAATCCACGCCAAATACCGCGCCCCACTGGGAAAGGATCGTACTCACAAAATAATTAAATGTCAAATAAATAACCAATGCCTCAAGACAGGCCCTTGCATTCTGTTTTTTGGCCAGCCCCACGGGGAGTCCGATTACAAACACCAACGGCATATTATTAAATACTGTCCACGACCCTTGGTTCACCACATTCCATATCTGGTACCACATCCCATCCGGGTCAGCCAGGCTTCCCATAATCTGCTCATTCATAAACAGAGTGGACAACCCTGCCATAATTCCCCCAAATGCAAACAGCAGAACCGGCGTAAACATTGCACCGCCAAACCGCTGAATCTTCTGCATCATAATTTGTGCCCTCCTTAATTCATAATCTCTTCCTTCTGATCAGATGTTTTTCATAGGTCAATCATAGCGGTGATTCCAGGGGAATTCAAGTATTTCAAAGTGTTTAGTAACGCTGCTTTTACTTAGGGTTCTTTCACATCCTGCTGTGAAATTTCACTTGATTTTTATTCTTTATGCACAAAAATACCACCGGATTTCTCCGGTGGCATTGTGCTTCTTTTTTGGCTTAAGGCATCTTCATCTTTGCGTACAACAGGTATGTCAAGTTCTTTTCCATCCATGGCACATTCTGTCCTGCATAATACCGTATAACCGGTATCTGCTGCCAAGTCCTAGTATACTATTGTACTTCTTTCTCACATCGCATTTCCTGGTACAGCAAATATTTTATAAGCAGCATCTCCACTGTCATAAAAAACAGTGTCGTTGTCTCATAGTTTTCTATATGGGCGGTTCCCACGTTGGAAGTGCTGACATACAGGCTCTCTGTGCTTAACTGTGCCAGTGTATTGTTTTTCATCTTAGTCATGGAGATGACTTGGATCCCTTTCAGCTTCAGCATCCTGGCAAAATCGATCACATGGCTGGATTCACCAGACAGGGATACTATGATTACAACATCCCCTTCACGGAGCAGATCCACAATTAAATCCTGCTCCCCCCGGTGCCCCTCAATATGGTACATACAAATTTGGGCGGAAAGAAATGCCCGTTTAAATTCCTGGGCCACAAAAGATTGGACCGCACCGGACCCATAGACAAATACCCGTTTCGCTTCATAAATCAGGCGGCAGATGTCAGAATAATCACTCTTTTCCATCTCATCAATTTTCTTGCGGTAGTCGTCACAAACCTGCTTCACAATATCCCTCTGGGGCCTCGCCACACGGTCTTTTTCCATCTTCAGATGGATTTTCAATTCACTGAACCCGTCCATATCCAGCTTCTTTGCAAAACGCAGGACCGTCGTCCGGGACACACTGCACTTTTTTGCCAGCTCTTCAATAGTACAGTGGCTGCATTCTGATTTGTGGTTCTCTATATAATTCCAGATATATAAATCGTTTTCATTCAGCTTCTTATAGTTCAGCTTTACTAAATCTGCGATTGCCATAATGCCGTACCTCCGGTAACTTCTGCTCTTAACGCCTCTGGAATCTTCCGAGAAGAGCCTTCACTGTATGGGCCTGGCTGGACAATTCCTCACTCGTTGCGGCACTTTCCTCCGCAGATGCAGAATTACTCTGAACCACCTGTGATATATCTGAGATACCGCTGGAAATCTGGTTAATCTCATCAGCCTGCTCATTGGAGAGCTGGACAATTCTCTTAATCTCTTCCACAACTTCTTTAGCCGCATCCACAGCTTCAGTGAGGGATTCTGCCGTCTCCCCGGCCACGCGGGTCCCTTCGCCTACTGTGCTGATAGAGGTCTCAATGAGCGTCGTTGTGTTCTTGGCAGCCTCAGCGCTTTTAGCGGCCAGATTTCTGACTTCATCTGCCACGACTGCGAACCCCTTTCCCGCCTCACCGGCCCGGGCCGCCTCCACAGCGGCATTGAGGGCAAGAATGTTGGTTTGGAAAGCAATATCTTCAATTGTCTTGATAATCTTACCAATTTCATCAGAGGAATGGCTGATTTTATTCATAGCGTCCACCATCTCATGCATATGCTGGTTGCTCTCCTCCAGCTTCTGGGCCACATTATTTGTAACCTCACCGGCCTCCTCACAGCGCGCAGCGTTCTCATTCACTGTGTCTTTTACCCGGTCCATCCCCCGGACTAGTTCCTCAATCTGCCCTGACTGTTCTACCGCCCCCTGGGAGAGTATCTGGGCGCTGTCAGCCACTTGTGTAGCTCCCCCTGCAACCTGGTCAGCCGCGTCGTCAATTCCGCCGATTACATCATTGAGATTATGGGTGATTTTCTCCAGGGCCTCATGGATACGTACAAAATCTCCCCTGTAATCCTCTTCTGCATGTATATTTAAGTTGCCTGAAGAAATCTGCGTCAGTATCGTGGATATCTCCCCGATAATGCGCCTTAAATACTCAGCCGTATTGTAGAACGTATTGGCCAGCCTGCCGATTTCATCATCTGAATTCACATCCAGCTCTACCTGGAGGTGCCCTTTCTCAATGTTTTCCGCCGCCTTTACTACCTGGCTGATGGGTAAAAGCTTCTTCCGCAGGACTGTTATCACTATGGCCAATGATACAAGAAGGGCGATAATAAATACAACCAGGTTCGTCACTATCTGTTTTTCCAACTCGTCCTCAATGATAGAATTAGGATAGACAAGCCCTACAACCCACTGGCTTTCCGGTTCTGTCATAGCCAGGAAGTTTTTCTTAGCATTGTCATAATCATTCGCTTTAACTGTCTGGTCTGCATCCGCCACACTCTGTAAAATATCCATGGATACATCTGAAACATTCACGACTTTATCTCCTGTAGGCTGGAAATCTCCATTTTGATGGCTCAGGATATTCCCTTCTTTATCAAGAAGATACAGATAGGACCCGTCTGCCGTCTGATAACCATCCACAATAGACTTGACTTCAGAGATGGTCAGATCCCTGCCTACCACTGCATATAGGCTGCCGTCCACAGTAACCGGCGCGGCAATAGTGATGATGAACTCTCCCGTGGTGGCATCTACATACGGAGAAGATATGTACAGTTCTCCTTTAGATGCATTCTGATAATATTCTGTAGATGTAGGGTCATACCCTGCCTCTGGAACCCAGCCGTCGCCGGAGATCATGGTTTTATCTGGAAATACAATATAGTCTGTAATGCCCCCAAAATCTGTGCCGTATTCCGCGGAGCTTACCACAAGATTTGTCACAACCTCTCTGGTGCGCTGCTCCGCCGGCAGCCGCTCAATTGAATGTTTGAGGAGATTAAGCTGGTCGATACGTATTTCCAGCCAGCTGTTGACCTCCGTTTCATAATATTTCACAGTCTGGCTGACATTTGCCTCCATATTACTTCTTATAATTCTCCTGGTTATAAAGAAGTTGAAAATAAAAATAACAATAACGGATAAACAGAAAATAATACTGATTAGAACAGCCATCCGCCCCGTCAAAGAATGTCCCCTGTTTTTCCCTCTGGTTTTCAAGAAAACCCCTCCTTTATCTACTTGTAATCTTTATATATTATAATTCTTCCCTCCTTAGAAATTCAACTCTTAAATTTAACGAATTTTGAAATCGTTTTCAGGCTATCATTGTACGTTATTCTACTGATCCCCCCGTAGGTTTTTAATTTATCTGCACCCCATTTCCTCCCAAATTAAAACAGGGGCACCGCCCCAGCCGGCATCGGCTTAAGGAAGTGCCCCTTGGTATTACTTTTAGTTCATTTTTCTTCTATACACTACGATTCCTGCTGCTAAGGCTGAAACGCCTAACGCTGTCAGCAGAAGTGCAAAAGAAGCCGTATCGCCTGTCTTTACAGACTGTACAGTCTGGCCTGCTTTTGCAGTTGTGGCTGTAGTATTTACATTTTTAGCATTTCCTGCACTGTCCGTTTCGCCAGTGCCGCCCCCCATCACTTCGTCTGCCATGACAAGCACATAATCTGATGCATGGCTGAATTCCAGTGAGACTGCACCGTCTGGCTGTATCTCCCCGGCATCCACAAAAATCATTCTGTGGTTGCTGTCATACCAATACAGGTTGCCGTTTTTGCCGGCATACTCCGCGCCTGCATTCATTGTCAGGGTAGCCTTGAACCCGAAGCTGCCTTCATGGGTCAGGGAAAGCTGCTGTGTAGGATTATCCCCTGCCAGCTCTTGTACTGTCTTGCTTGGAATTGCATCTGTGTTGAATTTAACCTCCAGGTTAATATCCAACAGATTGTCATCCAAAATATCCTGGCCATTGATAGTCCATGTATATCCGTTCATATTAAGATTAAGAGTAATATTCTTTCCTTTGGCAGCCTCCAGCACCTCTTTCGGGACTACCGTTGCATCTCCCATGTCAATATCCATGGCCTGGCCTTCAGTGAGGTTTCCAATGCTTTCTACAATCTGCTTGATTGCATCTTCTGGAAGTCCGATACCCGGCTGTGTAACAGAAGGGTCCTGATCTGTCGGCCCACCGCCGTTGTTGCTGCCTTCCCCTGCATAGCCATAGACTGTGCGGTCATAAGCTGTGCTTACAATCTCTCCCGCATCCTTCTCCTCCTGTGTCAGTCCTATCGTCCAGGTAAGAGTATCATAGGTATCTGTGCTTGTAGGGATCTTCACTATATCCCCTTCACTGACTGGCTGGCAAAGTATGATCTCATACTCTTTTTCCATATCCCATGTAACATAGCTCGCCGAATCCTTCTGGCTATCATGAATCAGGAAACGTACAAGACTTTTATCATATACTGCCTGAATCGTCAAATCATATCTTTCACCCACGGGCATATCTGTATCATATCCATAGATATTCCACTCTTTAAAGGTTAGGCCTACTACATCTCCCGGGGATGCCTTCTTTCCTGCCTCGGCAATGACATCCTTTTTCAATGTATCCTTGGACATCAAGGTAATATAGTGTTCTTGTACACGATACCCGTCCTCATCAAAATACGAATAGTAGAATGTTACGGGCGCCTTATCATACGATGCATAATAAGACACATAAGAATGGCCGACAATCTGTGTGCTCTCGTCAACGGGATTCCCTTCATAGTCTGTCCATCCCTGGAATGTAAGTCCTGGATATTCCGGTACTTCCGGGAACTCAATTCCCAGTTCCCCTAAGGTGGTACGGCGCTCTACATTTTCTTTTCTTCCTGCATTGACTGATTCCCATTCCCCTTCAGCATTGAGATAATTAAAACTATAGTTGAACTCATATGCAGGGTTTACAAAGGTATCACCGTTCTTTACTGTAAAATAATACGGATAATTTGGATACCCCAATGTGGAATCATCTGCATCATTTCCCGCCATATCCTGAATGCTTATGTCTCCAATATACCATTCACAAGGATATGTGTCATCTGTCACCTCAAAGGTCCCCTCAAAGACTCCATTATTATAGACCAACTCCACGAATATAGAAGTTGTGTCTATCTCTGCCACAGGATAAAGATACAGATATGCAGAATATGTATCTAACTCCACATCATCCTTCGCCTGGATTTTAAAATTAACCACATCCCCCGGCTGCAGCATCTTACCGTTCTGGCTATTGCCTTCTCCCACCTGGATGGAAGTAATCTCCGGGGGGACCTTGTCTCCCTTTGTATCTTCTATCTGGTACCAAATATCACCGATCTCTTCAGACAGCAGTGTAACAGTCTTATTTAGTATTTCATATTCAATAGCAACAGCCTTCCATTTCCCGGCTTCCCTCCAATCATCTGCACTCAGGCTTCCCCTATATAATCCGGCCTCAGCATCATACCATGCACCCGCTGAATAGGTTATATCATATTCTGAGTCCTCATACTTGAACCTGACATAAAATGTGCCATCCCCATCCTCCATGGCAGGGGTCGCTTTAAAAGTGAACTCCGCACTCTCCCCGGATTTCAGGGTGCTGCCCGGATTTGAAAAATCCACATCTGTCACCTTAATATCCTCAATGGACACGGGATCAACCTTAAATGTATACTTGCTTACATTTGTTGCACTGTCCCACACCGGATAAGATGCAGGATTTTCCCGGTTATCCACAGCTTTTATGTAACTGATACGACCTTCACTGTAAATCATGCCCTTCATCGGATAGGTGCCTTCATACACTTTAGAATTGGCGCTGCTCTGGGTAAGTGTTATGGAATCAGAATAACTGTTGCTGTCGTCTGAATCTTGGAATTGCAGGCCAACTTCTATATAACTGATTCCGCTCTCCGCGTCATAAGCCTGCACAGAAATCTTGAGTTCTTCATCCTGGCCAATGGTTTTCCCATTCTGGTCGAATGTTACAGACTCAATAACCGGCGCGGTAACGTCGTACTGCCCGTCTGCCATAGGGCTTAACCCTTCCTCGGCAGCCTCTTCCTGTGCGTTCTGCGTATTTCCCCCACTGCTCTCCGCCTCTCCTATCCTGGATTCCTGCTGCCCTTGGGCCGTCAATGCTGCATCCTTCTCTTCCTGCTGCCCTGAACCCTCAGCTACAGCGCCATCTCCTATGTCCGTGCCGGTGTCTGGCCCTTTAGCTGGATCCTGACCCTGCCCTGTCACCCCATCCTGTACCTGCTTATCTGCCGGATTTAGATTTGTGACTTCTGGATCTGCTGGCCCTGTACTCGTGCCGCCCTCCAGAGACTGCTGGACAGCGGACTGGCCATCAACAGTTTCTTCGTCTGCCGCCATTGCCCCGATAGGTGTCAAAGCCAAAGCAAGCACCAGCACAACCGCCCCTGCTTTCTTAAGCAGGTTCCTGTACTTCCACATTTCTCTTCTCCTCCTGATATAATTATTCTGAGATGGAAAATTCACCCATTCCCATTTAATATTATACATGAATGGAATTTTGGCTGCACATCCAGTTATTACATTTTTTGTCCTTCTTTTTACCCTTTATTCCTCTACTTCCACAACCGCAATCGTTGTATCTCCATTTTTCGCTTTTTCAATAACAGCATCTGCAAGGCGGATAAAATTCCCCCCTGAGGAGCTTGCCCCACTGACCATGTCTATGTTGTCTGTATTTTGGTTCTCCATAAGCTGGGATGCATAAGTCCTTGTATATTTATTCGGATAGGTTCCCTGTATGGCATTCATAGTCCGCATATATGCCATATCCCAGGACTTTATAAATCCGCTGGCATTCTTGGCGTTATATTCCACCGAGACAATCTGATCCTCCATCACACAGATTGTCACATATTCCTTCCAGCCATTATTATATTCAGAAAGTTCTGCCGTGTAGTAGCCATCCTGCATCTTTTCCCCATTGCTGCAGGAAACAAGCTGCAGGCACATGAAAACACTGGCCAAAAGTAAAAAGATTCTCTTCTTATTCATTTCGTCTATTCCTCCCTCAGCCTGAATCTTCCAGACATACTCTGCAGCTTTTGAGCCTGTTGGTTCAGCTTCTGGCTGGCAGTGGCGCTCTCAAAGCTGGCATGCAAGTTTTGCTCAGCCAAATCCCGTATCTGGGTTATCTGGCCCGCCATGTTTTCCAGAGACTGCTTCTGTACTGAGACGCTCCCCTCAAGCTGTTTTGTAATCGCAGACATCTGGTTGGACACCTCCTCAATATCGTGGAAGGATTCCGCCACTTTCTTAGCATACTCTGTGCCCCGCTCAATGGCCTGGAGGGAACTGTCTATCATGCCAGATGTACGCTTGGATGACTCAGCGCTCTGGGCCGCAAGATTTCTCACTTCCATGGCCACAATTGCGAAACCGCCCCCGGCGGCCCCTGCCCTGGCGGCTTCCACCGATGCGTTTAGGGCCAGGATGTTGGTCTGGAAAGCAATGTCCTCAAGAAACTTGTTAATCTTAGTGATTTCCACGGAGTTCCTGTTAATATCCTCCATAGCCTGCAGGAGGTTGCTCATATTCTCATCCCCCTTGTCCATGCTCTCCTTTGCCTTTCCCATCAAGCTTCCCGCAAGTTTTGTGTTGTCGTCCACTTCCAGTATATTCTGCCCAATGGCCTCTGTCTCCCCGGACAGGACATTCAGGGAATCTGCCTGCTGTGTGGACCCATTGTGTACCTGCTGTGCACCGCCTGAAACCACATGAGCCGTCATAAGCACTTCCTCCGATGAATGCTTAATTGATTTTAGCATTAGGTTCAGCGCTTCTATAATCTTATTCAGGGACTCTTTCATCTCAACGAAATCCCCGTGGAAAGTCCCCTTTACTTCTACTTTAAAATTGCCTCCTGACATATTCCCCAGAATACTGGACAGCTCTGATATGTATCCATTAATACTAGTAACCGTGTCACTCAGCGCATAGGAGAGCACTTCCGTCTCATCGCCGGTCTTGATGACCTCAGTGGGAGCCTTTAAATCTCCCTGGGCCAGCAGTCCAATACGCTCTGTCACTCCTTTCAGGGATTTCTGAATCCTGGAAGCAAATCTAAGAGTCATTCCCCCTGCCAGGATAAGCAGAACCAGCGTAATTGCCACACTGAGTAAAATACTTGCGTTGGCCGGCCCCATAAAGTCACTGCGGGGAACTAAAATAGTAAGATACCAGTTTGTGCCGTTTATAGGGGCATAGCTTACCAAATCTACAGAACCAGATGCCTCCATGGTCTCCACCCCTGTCTCCCCTGACACCACTTTTTCTGCAATATCCTCTGACTGAAGGCTGTCTGCCAGGCTTGTATTCTCTTCCACGAGCTTTGTATCCCGGTTCCCCATGACCTGCCCCTCCTGGCTGACAATAAATGCCTTCCCATTGGCGCTCAGGTTAATATTACTCAGGACATCGTTCAAGACATCATATTTATAACTGCCCACCAGATAATATAGTATCTCGCCGTCGGACAGAACCGGCATACCAATGGCAAGCTCCAGTCCATTGGAGGAGGAGGCCACATCATCAATCACAAGATTTTGGGTCTCGCCCATCTGTGCAAACATTTTCCGCCCCGAAATTGCTGCCGGGCAATTCTCGTCCCCTAAATACAGCTGCCCTCCTGCATCATACAAACCCAGCCACATAAACTCAATCCCTGTCTGCGCCTTGTCCAGCACAGCCTTTTTCTCCTCCAGGCTGCTCCGGGGGTTTGTAAATGCATCGTTGTCCCCAATCATAAAAATCCTGTCTGAAAGCATGTGCATATTCCCTTCTATGCTCTGAGACGCAGTCTTAATCATAGATGGAAGGATATCTGTCAATATCTTATCCGTCAATGATTTCATGGATACTGCCATGACTGAGACAAGAATGACTGCCAGTACCACAACGATAGTTATTGTATTGAGCAGTATTTTTTTGTTGATATTCCGCTTTACTTTCACACCCTTTTCCTCCTCGTCTGAATAAATAGCATTATTTCTATAATACTACATATATTTTCAACGTACAAGAATAATTATGCAAAAACCAAAGACCCCGATGCAAGCATTCGGGGCGTCAAACTAGCAGCCATGCAGGCACCGGGGTAGTAGATCCCCGCGGCAGCCCCCAAATGGACATGTAAGCATGTCCCCTTGGCTCGTTGCCCGCGGGAGTAAAATATACAGGACGATAAACTGTTAAATGCCTGCACAGCAAAAACTCTATACCAGCAGCGCCCAGTACCCCTGTATAAAAATAAACAATACAATTAAAGGGAGGATATATGATACGTATATTCTGGCCCAGGATGGGAATTTAATTCCAATGCCCGCATTAGCCTCTGCCTGGAACTTCTTCCATCCCCAGCCATACTTGCTTGTACAGAACAAAAGGTATACCAGGCTCCCCAGAGGAAGCAGATTATTGCTGACAAGAAAGTCCTCAAAATCCAGAATATTTTTTGAGCCTCCCATAAAAGTCACGCCGCTTAACAAATTGAACCCCAGCACGCACGGCAGAGACAGCACGATGACCGCAGCTATATTATAGGCCACTGCCTTTTTCCTGCTGCATCCTGTCAGGTCCATTGCAAAGGAAATAATATTCTCAAACACTGCTATGATCGTGGAGGCTGCCGCAAAGAACATACAGAGGAAAAACAATGTCCCCCAGATCCGCCCTCCTCCCATGGAGTTAAAGATATTGGGCAGAGTGATGAATATCAGGCTCGGCCCGCTGTCCGGTTTCACCCCAAAGGCAAAACAGGCAGGGAAGATGATCATCCCTGCAATCAGGGCCACACATGTATCCAACACAGTGACGCAGATGGCCTCGCCTGCCAGAGAACGCTTTTTATCAATATAACTCCCAAAAATGGCAATGGCGCCTATTCCCAGGCTCAGCGTGAAAAATGACTGTCCCATCGCCGCAAAAATAACCTCCATAATGCCGGCATCCTGTACCTTCTGAAAATCCGGGAACAAATAAAAACGGAGTCCCTCCCCTGCCCCTTCCAAAGTGGCAGAACGTAGGGCAAGAATAATCATCAGGGCGAGGAGGAGGAGCATCATAACCTTTGTCACTTTCTCCACACCTTTTTGCAGCCCTTTACTGCATATTCCAAAGCACAGTACCACCACCAGAACCATACAGGAAGCCATAAGTAAAGGCTGGGACATCAGCGCGCCAAACTCCTCTTCCACCTGCCCCGCGCCCATGCCCGTAAACTGACCGGCCGCCATTTTCACAAAATATATAAAAGTCCAGCCTCCAATGGTCGTATAGAACATCATCAGCAGGTAATTCCCCGCCATAGCGCCATACTTGTACCAGTGCCATTTAGTCCCTGCCGGCTCCAGCCTGTCAAATGAAAGGGCGGCGCTCACCTGGCTGGCCCTTCCCACGGAAAATTCCATAATCATGATCGGAAGTCCCAGTATTAAAAGGAAAAATAGATAAATCAGGACAAACGCCGCCCCACCATACTGCCCCGTAATATACGGGAATCTCCAGACATTGCCCAGGCCAATGGCACATCCCGCTGAAATTAGGATAAATCCCAGCCTGGAACCAAATTTTTCTCTCTTCATACCTTCCATAACCTTTCTTTTCTAATTTGTGTTTCATCTTAAGGTATGAAGTTTTTTCTGTCAAGTGTAATACAAGGTTAAAAGGACTCCAGGAACATCGTGCCCTTAACCATTCTTCTCCTTCTCATCGGCATAAAATACATAATCTGGGGCCTCGATTTTCCCGCCATTCCCAAACTCCATGACGATCTTCAGCATTTCTTCCGTACTTATATAGTAATGGCTGTCCCCGTCTATCCAGCCTGTCTGCATCACACGCACCCCAGCCGCCTTAAGTCGGGTGCATTCCTCCTTAATCTCATCATCTGGATATACATCCTTCAAATGGTGCAGGCCAGGCCCATGCTGCTCTAAGAATTTCCAATAAATGTTAGGGCCCTTCACAGGCTGGATCAGCTCAAGTTCCATATCCCCCACCCATTTTACAGCACAAATGAAATCAAACCCTTCTGTGATATGTTCTCCCTCCACATAGAAATCCCTGACTTTCTCAGGCGTGAAGTGCCTCACATCCCAGCCGTCAATTCCAAGATAATAGGCATAATTCTGCATGTATTTTTCTACGTCATCTACCACAAGGGCTATCTGGCGTATATTCTGTCTGTGGGCCACAGGACGCTCTGCATCCTTTGACGGATATACCTCCTCTGCCTCGCCGATCTTACCGCCATTCCCCAGCTCAAGGGTCAGTCCCAGCTTATCATAAGAATTCACATAATAATGGACATCATTGTCAATCCAGCCTGTCTGCGTCACCTCCAGGCCTTTCTCCTCCAGCTCTTTTACATAGGCTGCCAGTTCGTCATCGTCTGGAATCACAACCTTAAAATGGTGCAGTCCGCTTCCAAATTTCTCCAAATGTTCCCAATAAATATTGGGGCCTTTCAATGGCTGAATCAGCTCATACTCCATATCCCCTTCCCATGTAACTGCACAGATAAAATCGAAATCTTCCTGGACAGGCTGCTTACGTACATAGAAATCCCTCACGGTATCTGGGGTAAAATGGCGCACGTCCCAAGGGCCAATGCCGAAATTCTCCCAATAATTTTTCATTGCTGTATCCAAATCATCCACCAAAATGCAGATTTGTTTAATTGAACCTTTCATAACCTCTATCTCCTCTCTTCATCTGCTTCATAAAATATTCCCCATTCTTTCCTGGTCTCTTCTATCAGCGCCCCAATCTTCCTGGACTCTTCCCATGTAAACTGAGGACTTTCTAATACACCCTCCCTGATGCATTCATGCACTTCCTGTATCTCATACTGGAAGCCAGATGCGGGGTATGTCTCCATATATTTTTCTGTTGTCCCGTCATTTAAGGTCAGCGTAGATGTGGTGGGGTGCCAGAACTCCGGCCCTATCACAATCCGGCCCTCTTCCCCCACAATTTCTGTCTGGGGATTGCTGACCTGGTTAAAGGCCCCGCCCAAGAATGCAGCGCCTCCATCCTCATATTCGAGGAGCATATGAAAGCTTTCATCCACTTCCCCATTGGACTTCATCGTTGAATAGGTGTTCACTGGCCCGTCAGGGAACACCATATATGCCATAGCCAAGGAATATATCCCCACGTCCCGCATGGCCCCTGCCGCATGTTGAATCCCGCCCTTCCATGGCTGCCAGTCTTCTGGGGCAGGCTTTATGTTAAAGGAGGCATGTACAGCTAACGGCCTGCCAATACGCCCCTTCTCTATCCAGGCCCTGGCTTCCTTTACAGCCGGAAAACATCTTGTCCACATCCCCTCCATGAGAAATGTCTTTTTATCCTCTGCTTTCTTAAGTACCGCCTCAAGCTGAACCAGATTATCTACCATTGGCTTTTCGCTTAAAACCGGGATGCCTCTCTCCAGCGCTTCCATAATATAAGTATAGTGGCAGTCATTGGGGACTGCTATATAAGCTGCATCAGGCTTTTCCTTTTCCAACATTTCCCCAAAATCTGTATACGCTTTTCCACAGCCATATTTTTCCGCAAAATGCAGGCCGCTTTCAAAGCTCCTGGATGAAACCGCCGCCAGAACCGCATCCTTTACTTCTCCCATCCCTTTTGCAAACTCATTGGCTATATAGCCAGTACCAGCAATCACCCACTTTATCTGATTCATAGATATCCTCCTGACTTAATGTATTTTTATTGTCCTGTCTATGAATATTATGTGCATTTCTACTATATATGTCAATATTACTTCCTTATTTTTTATATATTTATTACATATACACATTATAAAAACGTTTCCATGTAACTATTATGCACAAGGGAAACGTTTTCACAAATCAGTAATAATTATTATTTAATTGTCTTTTTTAAAGCTGCCAGGCGAAAACCGCTGCATATCTGCCCCAACATCTGCCCAGGCGTATTTTTATAATCCCTTAAGCCGTACCGCCTTTCTGGAAATAGACATCCGTCACCTGATGGTAATCAATGTCTCCCTCTCCCTGAACCAGTTTCATGACTGTATCTACACATTTCTTTGCCAAAAGGGGAATATCCTGGCACACGGCCGTCACAACCGGAGTCACCATCCGCGTCATATCCGTGCCGTCATATCCCACAATTTTTAACTGCTGAGGGACTTTAATCCCCATGTCTGAAGCAAAATGATACAGGGCAATGGCGCCCATGTCTGAGGCAAATATGCCGTCCGCCTCTTTAAGCTCATCTACATACTTCTGCATAAGATCCATATAGTAAGAATAACTGGTTCGGTTCCACTCCATTTCCAGCGTCCTTACAGAAATATGATAGGCATTCATCACCTTCTCAAATTCTATATATCTGTCATTTGAAGGTGTGTTTACCTGAAAACAGCC
Source organism: Luxibacter massiliensis (assembly GCF_900604355.1). NCBI lineage: Bacteria > Bacillati > Bacillota > Clostridia > Lachnospirales > Lachnospiraceae > Luxibacter > Luxibacter massiliensis. Next base: position 2,406,811 of record NZ_UWOE01000001.1, read on the forward strand.
GCCTATCTGGATAACCCTGCGGCATCCCCGGCTGGCCAGATATTCTGCAACCATCTGCCCACCCTTTTTATGGTCCGAGTGAATCAGTGGTATCCTGGGCCCTAAATCATGGTCCATGCTGACAATCGGCTTATCTATTTCCTTATATACTGTGTCTTCTACCGAAAGCGCCCCTGTAATAATCCCGTCAACAATATTGCGCTTCAGCATATCAACATATTCCTTTTCCCTGTCACTGGTTTTAACTGTATTGCACACCATTGTTTTATAGCCGTATTTGTACAGCTCTATCTCAACCTGGCGGATGAAGGATGCATAAAAAGGGGTCTGGAAATCAGGTATAATCACTCCTATAATCCCCGACCTCTTTCTGGACAGATTCCGGGCCCGCTCATTGGGGATAAAATCCAATTCCCTGATAGCGGCCTCAATTCGCTCCCTGGCCTCCTCCGACACATACCCCGTATGATTAATCATCCTAGAGACTGTCGCTATCCCCACCCCTGCCTGCTCCGCCACATCTTTAATTGTAGTCAAACCAGATCCCTCCTGTTTTTTACTGTCATTTCCATTCACTCCAGAGAGCGCTTCTTTGTAATTGTAACTTTTTCATCATAACATGTAAAGATCTCTTCCACCTGTTTTTCCGGGATTCTGGGTGTTATCAGGCTGACGGCAGGTACAATGGCCAATCCTGCCAGCATAGCCACGGCCCCTGCATTAATAGGGGATTCTATATAACCCATAAACATATTCGATACTGTAATCCCCACACCTGTGATGAAACTGGCCCACACGGCTGCTTTTGTAACCCGTTTCCAGTACAGTCCGTATAAAAACGGCGCCAAAAAAGCGCCTGCCAGCGCTCCCCAGGAAATCCCCATGAGCTGGGCTATAAAGGTTGGGGGATCCAGTGCAATGACTACTGAGATAATAATAAAGAAAATGATAAACAGCTGCATGGTAACTACCTGCTTCTTCTCACTCATATCCTTTATCACATTATCTTTCAGCAAATCCAGGGTCATAGTTGAGCTGGATGTAAGGACCAGGGAAGACAAGGTTGACATGGATGCAGACAGCACCAGTACCACAACCACACCAATCAGTATATCAGGCAGTGTGGAGAGCATAAAGGGGATAATGCTGTCATATACAACGGCCCCTGTTGCCTTATCATAGAGCGCCGGGTCGTCAAACAGCCTGCCAAACCCGCCCAGAAAATAACACCCGCCTGAAACGACTACTGCAAATAATGTAGAAATCACTGTCCCTGTGTTAATTGCCTTTTCATCTCTGATCGCATAAAACTTACTGATCATCTGGGGCAGTCCCCAGGTTCCCAGGGAAGTCAGGACCACCACACCCAGAAGATTCACGGGATCCGGACCAAAAAATGAGGTGAAGGCTCCCGGCTGCCCCTGTGTCACTGGAACGTCACTGGGCAACTGCGCCATCGTCCCAAGGGCCTCCATGAACCCGCCCCTTCCGCTTAATACCGCGCCTATCACTGCCACAATTCCAATCAGCATAATGATTCCCTGAATAAAATCATTAATGGCCGTGGCCATATATCCCCCCAAAATCACATATACCGCAGTAAATGCCGCCATCACAACTACACAGTAAGCATAGGGAATATGGAATGCCATCTGAAACAGCCTGGAAAGGCCGTTGTACACAGAAGCCGTATACGGAATCAAGAATATGAACACAATCACCGATGCAGCAATTTTCAAGGACTTACTTCCGTACCGCTCCCCAAAAAACTCCGGCATAGTCCTGGATTTAAGATGCTGGGACATGACCTTTGTCCTTCTTCCCAGGACCACCCACGCCAAAAGGCTCCCCAGCACTGCATTCCCAATCCCGATCCATGTTGACGCCACTCCATATTTCCACCCGAACTGCCCGGCATATCCCACAAAAACAACTGCAGAGAAATAAGAAGTCCCATAAGCAAAAGCTGTCAGCCATGGCCCCACAGACCTCCCTCCCAGTACAAATCCATCTACGTTTCTTGTGTGTTTCCTGGAGTAGATTCCCACACCAACCATCACTGCAAAAAAAACAATCAGCAAAAATAATTTGACTCCCATCTCTCTTCCTCATTTCTTTTTTTATAGTTCACCCCGGCCTTTTTACTAATACGCTTTAAAGCGCAACGCTTTAAAGTATTAAAGTACCGTTTTTTATCTTACCACATGGAATTATTCCTGTCAACCAGGCCTTGCATTCCCCAGCGGCAGGGAGCCGAAGTCCCCAATACAGGCATACTGAACATCAAACTAGCAGCGATGCAGGCATGGGGGTATTAGATCCTTACGGCAGCCGCCAAATGGACATGTAAACATGTCCCCTTGGCTCGTTGCCCGCGGGAAATAAAATGGCCGATGGAAACTTAAAAGCTTCCGTCAGCCATTGCTTTTATAGAAGTAACATACTCCGAAGGTGTCATACCCGTAATTTTCTTGAACTGGCGGGAAAAATAATGTATCGAAGTATAGCCAAGATGTTCAGAAATCTGGGTGAAATTCATGCGGTTGGTCCTGATCAATTCTTTTGCAATATTAATTTTCATAAGAGAAAAGTATTCTATAACTCCCATATTGCACTGTTCTTTAAAAATTTTTTGAAGCTGTGATCTTCCGGTCAAATTGTCATGGCAAATCTGGTCAATGGTGACACGAGTATCTATCCTACTTTCCAGATAATTCACAATTCGGTTAAAAACTTCTGTATCACTCTTACTCTTAGTTGTCTTAAGTGTTTCATGACGAGGCATACCTTTGTATGGCATCAGCGGGCCGGAATGTCTGCGGATCAGGTGAATTAGAAACTGGGTCAGATACAAATGAATAAGTTGTTCGGACCCAAAAAGATTTGGCTCTTTCATAGGCATGTTCTGAAGATAGGGATCATCCAGCCGGCAGTCAAAGCAACGTCTTGCCTCAATGATAATATTGGCTAAAAGATTCTGCTCCGTTTGGTCAATCTGCAGGATCCGCTTAGAAAAAAAGCGCATGGCTTCATCGGTACATTGGAAGGATATGACAACAAGGTTGGGGGCGATACCGCCAACTGCACGAACATTATGAAATTCATTTGGCTGATGAAAAGCAATATCTCCCTTTTTTAATATTGAAAATGAATCACCGGAAGTGATCCCCACTTCCCCCTTGTCCACACAGATAAATTCCCAGAAATTATGGGATTCTCCCTGGAAATAAAAATCATTCATATATTCGAAGTAGTGAATGCTGTAGATTTTACCTATATTTATTGAATTGTGAAGCTTAATTCCGTTATACCCCATAGTGGAACTCCTGTATTGTATTATCCGTATGATACTCCTGCCCTTTTACTATTTTACAATATTCTATTTTGTATTATAGCCTGTTTTGAGCAAAAATCAAAGAGTAAAGTAAATGCAACTAGTGCAAATTATGGAGAAGATAAGACAAAGATTTTTCCCTTGGAGTATACTACAATAGACTTATCAGCCAAACAAACTATATAGAAAGTAAAGTATTAAAAAGAAAACTATAAGCATTCTTCTTTTTACAGCAATGGTTGGATTGCGGCAGAAGGAAAGAAAAAACGGCAGCCGTCCCTATATAGTATATGTACGCACAGCTTTAGAACACGTAATGTGATAACAGGCCAAAACGCTGGTCCAATCAGTATGATCCTGTGTCTGTACGCAGTAATTATCTTTCATCAGTAATAGATCATAAACGTCTGGAGGTAGAGCGATGAAAAAACCAATATTAGTCATTATGGCAGCAGGAATGGGAAGCCGCTATGGCGGATTGAAGCAGATTGACCCGATAGATGAAGAGGGACATATTCTCATGGACTTCTCCATGTATGACGCAAAACAAGCAGGATTTGAAAAGGTAATCTTTATTGTCAAGAAAGAGGACGAAACAGACTTTAAGGAAGCAGTCGGCGCCCGCATGGCAGAACATATGGATATATCCTATGCATTTCAGGAGCTCACGGATATCCCAGAAGGATATGAGGTTCCAGAAGGGCGTGTGAAACCGTGGGGGACGGCACATGCCGTACTTAGCTGTATTGATCAGATTGATGGGCCGTTTGCAGTAATTAATGCAGATGACTATTATGGCCAGGAAGCCTTCAAACTGATTTATAATTATCTGGTATCTCATGAAGACAATGAGAAATATTGTTATGCTATGATAGGATACCACCTCGGAAATACGGTAACAGATAATGGGCATGTGGCACGTGGTATCTGTGATATGAATGAAAAGGGAGAATTAGCAGCGATTTACGAAAGAACCAGAATTGAGAAACGTAATGGAGGAATCGCATTTACAGAGGACGGCGGTGAAACGTGGACTTCAATTGCAGCAGAAACAATCGTATCTATGAATATGTGGGGATTCTCTACGAGTATTCTGGAAGAAATCAAAGCAGAATTTCCAGCATTTCTAGACGCAGGATTCCAGGACAATCCAATAAAATGTGAATACTTCCTGCCCACAGTCGTAAGCAATCTCCTAAGCGAAGGCCGTGCAAGTGTTGCTGTTTTAGAATCCGCAGATAAATGGTATGGTGTAACATATAAAGAGGATAAGCCAGTAGTTGTAGCGGCGATTAAGCAAATGAAAGAATGTGGACTATATCCAACACATCTTTGGGAGGAAATATAAATGATTCAGGTGACACAGAAGCAAAAAGAGGAAGCAATTGCCCATTTTCAATTTGAGGGAACACTGATTAAGCAGGAATCATATGGAAGCGGACACATCAATGATACATTTCTTTTGACATTTGAAGCTAAAGGAAAAGAGAAAAAAAAGGAAAAAAATGTAATACTTCAGAGAATAAACACGGAAATATTTTCAGACCCAATTGGACTGATGGAAAATATTGTTGGCGTTACGTCCTATCTTCGCAGGAGGATTATTGAAGAAGGGGGAGATCCAGACAGAGAGACATTAAACATTATTCCTACGATAGATGGCAGAGATTATTTTTTGGACTCTAAAGGCGATTACTGGCGCTCGTATATATTTATTACAAATGCTGCAAGCTATGACAAGGTGGAACAACCGGAGTATTTTTACCAGAGCGCAGTGGCATTTGGACACTTCCAGTGTATGCTTGCTGATTATCCCGCAGAAACACTTCATGAAACAATTGCTGGATTCCATGATACAAAGGCTAGATTTGCTGCTTTCAAGAAAGTAGTACAAGAAGATGTGCTAAAAAGGGCAGCTTCCGTTCAAAAGGAGATTCAGTTTGTGTTGGGGCATGAGGATGTTGCAAATTATTTCAGCGATCTTCTTGCAGCTGGAGAAATACCTCTTCGTGTTACACATAATGATACCAAGCTTAATAATATTATGATTGATAACAAGACCAAAAAGGGTATCTGTGTCATCGATCTTGATACGGTTATGCCGGGACTTGCAATGAATGATTTCGGAGATTCTATCCGGTTTGGTGCAAATACTGCGGCAGAAGATGAGGCAGACCTGGATAAAGTCTCCTGTAGTATGGAGTTATTTGACCTGTATGCCAAAGGCTTCATTGAAGGATGCGGTGGGAAGCTTACACAGAAAGAAATTGATCTCATGCCCATGGGTGCAAAGGCCATGACATTTGAATGTGGAATGCGCTTTTTGACAGATTATCTTCAGGGAGATACCTATTTTAAGACTCACAGAGAAGGGCATAATCTGGATAGATGCAGAACTCAATTTAAACTGGTTGAGGATATGGAACAGAAATGGCATACTATGCATGAAATAGTTAAAAAGTACAGCAGCAATTAGGGGGCAGAATAATGGCAAAGATTTTAATTACAGGTGGAGCAGGGTATATTGGAAGTCATACAGCACTGGAACTGCTAAATGCAGGATACGAGATTGTAGTATATGATAATCTTTTTAACTCTTCAGAGGAATCCATAAAAAGAGTGGAGAAGCTGACTGGTAAGAAAATTACATTCTATAAAGGAGATGTATTGGATGAAGGTACCCTAGAATCTATGTTTCGGGCGGAGAATATTGATGCTGTTATTCATTGTGCGGCATTAAAGGCTGTTGGAGAATCTGTCCAGAAGCCATTGGAGTACTACCACAACAATATTACAGGAACACTTAATCTGTTGGGCGTTATGGATAGGGTCGGAGTTAAAAATATTGTATTTAGTTCTTCAGCCACTGTTTATGGAAGTCCAGAAGAAATCCCAATCACAGAAGCCTGCCCGAAAGGTCAGTGTACGAACCCTTATGGTTGGACGAAATCCATGATGGAACAGATTATGGCTGATCTACAAAAAGCAAAACCAGATTGGAACGTAATTCTTTTGAGATATTTTAATCCGGCTGGAGCTCATAAGAGCGGATGTATCGGGGAAGATCCGAAGGGCATCCCAAACAATCTAATGCCATACATTTCTCAGGTTGCAGTTGAAAAGCTGGAAAAGCTTGCAGTGTTTGGAGATGATTATGATACTCCCGACGGAACAGGGATCCGCGATTACATCCATGTGGTGGATCTTGCGATGGGACACGTAAAAGCCATTGACTATATCTTTGATAAAAATCCAGGACTTGATGTCATCAATCTGGGAACCGGAATAGGTTACTCAGTACTTGATATGGTTAAAGCATTTTCCAAGGCATGTGGAAAGAATATCCCATATGAAATCAAACCTCGTCGTGCAGGAGATATTGCAATATGCTATGCGGATCCAAAGAAGGCAAAAGAAGTCCTTGGCTGGAAGGCTGAAAGAGATTTGGATGAAATGTGTGAGGACACGTGGAGATGGCAGTCTCAGAATCCCAATGGCTATGCTGAGCCAAATACCCCGATGTAAGCATACGGGCATCAAACTAGCAGCGATACAGGCATCGGGGTATAGATGCCTGTATCTAAGACTTCCCATGCACCTAGCTCTCTGAGGAGGAGGCTCCCATCTGCTTCACCCGGTCCTGTATGGTCTTATTATAATTCTCTATCCTGCGGCTGTATGGCTCTTCCATAAACTTTGAGTTAAGCATAAAGTCGGCTGTGGCAAGATTGTTGGCAATGGGTATATCATATACAACGGCGATTCTCAGCAAGGCTTTTACATCTGGATCATGGGGCTGTGCCTCCAATGGATCCCACAAAAAAATCATAAAGTCAATCTGCCCTTCCACAATTTTGGCCCCTATCTGCTGGTCGCCTCCCAGAGGGCCGCTGCAATACCCCTTGACAGGCAAGCCTGTCCGCTCTGAGATCAGTCTGGATGTGGTTCCCGTCCCACACAAAAAATGGCTTTTTAATATTTCCTTATTTCTGTCACACCAGTCAACCAGTTCTTTCTTTTTGCCATCATGGGCGACCAAAGCTATATGTTTCGCCTTTCCGATTACCATAGTTACAAAGTTCTCATCTAACATATTATTCCCTCCATCACTGGCCCTGCGTCTATACAGGAATCTTTCATGTAACTGCTTCCAATTTACAAGAATACATAAGACTACACGGCCAGAGGCATCTGTCAATGCCCCCTCTTGGATAAACCATTTAAACAAGCTGTTCCATAGAATGGAAGCGGATTGAAGCCAGCAGGCCTATGATTACTGTTATTATAATACTATAAATCAGAATGATTGGAAAGACAAAATCTATGCCAAATACAAATCCTGCTATGACTGCCGCCAAAACGCCAAAACCGAGGAGCGTCATCTGAATCAACGCCCTAACTATATCTTGCCCGGTCTTACCCAATGTATCTCCCAGCACACATTGTGCCACAACCCTTGTATACAGCCTGTTTGCCTGCAGCACTGTATAAATCAGGACGGAGAGGATTACCTGTGCGGGATGAATCCTCCACACAATCCCCAGGGGAATACAAAACAGGCATCCGTCTGCCAGAGCTTTTATATGCTCCATTAAAGTAGAGTACCACAGCTTCTTCACAGGACTGTCAGGAATCATAAAAAGGTATGGACTCTTAAGTTCATTCTCCCATTTCCCAAGATATCCCGTCAGTATCAGAGTCATATAAGCAATAATGCCTAGAAGGTACATCTGGGGCACACCCGACTTCATCGCATTCTCCCTGAGCGTAAACGAAAACAAGGCTGCTATAAAAACACTGATAAGTGTCATTTTAGAAAAAATGAAGTATTTCTCTTTCCTATATTCCAGCAGCTGCCTGTAAAATATAGCCTTTGCCCCAGTTGCCTTTATCGTCCGGTTCACACGGCGGAACTTTCTTTTCTTCTGCTCCATGCCCAGGACCACCTCTCCGTCTTTCTTGCGCCTGCGCATCTCGGCATAATTGTCTGCAAATTTCGCCGCATCCTCAAAATACTCTCCCCGGCAGGGTATGCAGCGGGCCACAAAGAACATGCCAATTACAGAGAATACATATAGGCTGCTGCAGACAACATTCAAAGTTGTAGGCCCTAAAAGAACCAGGCGGTAAACAGCAATATTCCACCCTACTACTGGTATCATCTGAAGGCCTTCCCAGTCTACAAAGGATGAGGCCGTCTTAAGGGAGACTCCATGCTCCCTAAAATACAGTATGATAAACAGCGTAATTCCAACCAGAAACACCTTGATCAGCCGCCCTATCCACAGCATCACCTTGGATGGGATCTTGTCATTGGTATATAGAAATACCATCAGGCTGGATTCAAATATGGTTTCCAGCACGCATCCTGTGAAAAAGAATAACAGCATACGCCATACTTCCACATTAAATACTGTAACCCCGGCAATAAAAAACAAAATGCAGATCCCCACTGTCAGAAGATAGTTCATCCAGGCACTATGGATAAGCACAGTTTTGGGACTAATGGGCGCAGGAAAAACAAAATGCCCATGGGCCGGCCTGAATATAATCCCTTTCTTAGAGGCATACCCGATAAAATTGCTCAGAAATATATAAATAGTCCAGACTGTAATCACAGCCACCAGTCCCTTTACAGAGCCAAAACTAACCATCTTCAGCAGCTGCCCAACCATAACTATGACAAAAACAGCATACAGTACTCCGGCAATGATAAGTATAAGGGAAACTGGTTTTTTAACCGCTTTCTTCAGGCTATTGATAAAGCTCCTTTTTGTCAGATACATTAACGATCTCATGATTTCTCACCATCCGTATTCCAGTCTCCAGTCATCTCAAAGAACAAGTCATCCAAATCCTTCTCCCCGGCCTCAGACTTCTTATATGAACCTATAATATGGCTCTTCTCCATGACAAACATTACATCCCACAATTCTTCCACCATCTCCAGCATATGTGTGCTGATTAAAACTGTCACCCCTGTTTCCTTCAACTCCAGAACCACATCCTTCAGCTCTTTGATTGCCTTTGGATCCAGGCCCACCATGGGTTCATCCAGCAGAATTACCTTGGGACGGATGGCCAGGGCACAACAGATACTTACCTTCTGCATCATCCCCTTTGACAGTTCATTGCCCAGTTTATCCTGCTTATCGTCCAGATCAAAACGCCTCAGGATGGACGCGACCTCCTCATCTGAGATCCCACTGTCATATGCCTTCCTCACGTATTCAATATGTTCCCTGACAGTCAATGACTCAAACATGGCAGGTATCTCGGGAACATAGGCAAAAATCTTCTTTGCCTCCAGCTGCCTGGCAGGTATCCCCTGTATGCCGATTCTGCCCGAATATCTGAGCAAGCCTGCAATACTCTTGATTATCGTAGACTTTCCGGCTCCGTTTGGCCCTAGCAAGACCCCTACCTGCCCGTCAGGTATAAAAAAACTGACCTTATCCACTGCCAGGTACTTCCCATATGATTTACTTAATTCCTGAATTTCAAGCATACTATCCTCCTCATAAAGCATCCTTATATTGTTCTGATATTTAGAAAGCTTTATTGTATTATTGATTTAATACAATAATACGTTGTTTTTTATTCTCTGTCAACACTAACTTAATAGCTATATGAGATTTTTTGCAGCAAATATAGTACTTATAATATTTATATGTTACAATATACAAAACCTCAAAAGTTTATATAAGGGACGCCCCTTAATTCATACTCTGAAATGTACGCAAGATGGAGGGACTGATATGGAAATTTCTAAGAAATTGGCAGGGCAGATTGTACATGCCGTCTATGAGGTGGTGGGCAGCGACATCAACTTTATCAGTGCTTCCGGCATAATTATCGGAAGCACAAACAAGAGCAGGATCGGCACTTTCCATGAGGCTGGCTGCCAGGCGATTCAACGCGGGGAGCCTGTTATCGTTGAGGAAGCGCATACTTTCTCGGGAGCACAAGCCGGCATCAATTACCCTATCTTTTTCGAGGGGATCCCTATAGCTGTAATCGGCATAACAGGCCAGCCAAAAGAGCTCGAAAAATTTGGATTTCTTATTACAAAAATTACAGAAGTCTTTTTGAAGGAGCAGCAGTTAAATCAGGAGCTGCTCTCTGAAACCCGGTCCCTGCATTATCTTATCACCTCTCTTATATACGACAATATTCAAAATCAGCAGCAGTTTGACATTTTGCTCCATAAATACCAGATGGATCCAACAGAACAGTATGCGGTACTGTCTGTACAAATGCTGGACACCTCCCTGGAACAATCTCTGAGGTTCTATTTCTCTGGCATAGGCTGCCAGCTTTCACTTTACCTATACCCAAATGAATGGGTTGTCTTGTTTGACCAGGATACTTATGCCCTATTTTCCAGCCAAGAATTTACATTAACATACAAGGGCAGGCTGCATGCCGGTATCAGTACATTTGCGCCTCTCTATCAGGCAAGCCAATCCTATCAGGATGCGTGTACCGCCAGGAACCGTGCCTTTCAGATGAATACAGCCCTCTGTACTATGAGTGATATTTCCATTGAATTTGCCCTGGAAAGTATTCCGGCAAATATGAAAACTCTCTATGCAAATCAGATATTAAATCCCCTTACTGATAAGGAGCTTCATATTCTGAAAACCTATTTACTATATGGCCTCTCCCTCAAAGATACAGCAGAAGTTCTTTTTATCCATAAAAATACACTGCAGTACCAATTAGACAAAATCACGGATAAAACTGGCCTGAATCCCCGCCGTTTTCAAGATGCCTTTTTACTGCAGTTTGCATTCTTGTGCAGAGAATCGGAACCTTTAGGGCAGGCGGGAAAACCCCCACGGAGCACAAATAATTAGGTTTTCAGCCAATTGCACTTTGGTATATATACTATATTATAGTTCTGTATCTTTATTTTTTTATTTTATATAACATAGCCTTTTATTAGCCATTTGATATACTAATAGTAAATTTAATTTAACAGGGCGCCCTTCTATATCAACGGCTCCCATAACACACATCTTTACTGAATTTAAAATATGGAGGAAGGTATTTATGAAAGTCGTTATTGCAATTGATTCATTAAAGGGCAGCTTAAGCTCCATGGAGGCAGGGTTCGCAGCAAAGGAAGGGATACTCCGCGCCCACCCGGACGCCCAGGTCATAGTAAGGCCTCTGGCAGACGGAGGGGAGGGGACTACAGATGCCCTGATCGAAGGTATGGGAGGGCAGAAAATTGATGTGACAGTCACCGGGCCTATGGGAGAAAAAATTACTGCATATTATGGATATTTAAAGGAATCTGATACAGCCGTGATCGAGATGGCGTCGGCTGCCGGAATTACCCTTGTGCCAGAGCAGCAAAAAAACCCTCTGCTGGCAACCACCTACGGCGTAGGTGAGATGATTAAAGATGCCGCGGAGAAAGGATGCAGAAATTTTATACTAGGGATCGGAGGCAGCGCCACCAATGACGGGGGGATCGGAATGCTGCAGGCATTGGGATACAGCTTTCTTGATAAAAACGGCCAGGAGGCAGGCAGGGGTGCACAGGCTCTTGATACAATTGTCTCTATTTGTGATACAAATACTTACCCCAAACTTAAGGACTGCCATTTTCATGTCGCCTGTGACGTCACCAATCCCCTTTGTGGAAAAAACGGCGCCACCTATATTTATGGCCCTCAGAAAGGAGTGACAGAGGATATGAAAGAACCTTTAGACCGCGCTATGCTGCATTATGCAAAAGTTACATCCCAGACTTTACATAATGACTTCTCATTAACCCAGGGAGCAGGGGCGGCCGGAGGCCTTGGCTTCGCCTTTCTAAGCTATCTTCATGCGGATCTGACTCCCGGCATAGACTTGATACTTAAAGCCATAAATTTGGAGGAAGATCTTAAATCGGCAGATATCGTTGTGACCGGCGAAGGCCGTCTGGATCATCAGACTGCCATGGGGAAAGCTCCTGTGGGGGTTGCAAGGCTTGCAAAGAAGTTTGACGCACAGGTGCTTGCCTTTGCCGGAGGAGTCACAAAAGATGCACGGGCATGTAATGAAGCCGGCATCGATGCATTCTTCCCCATCCTGAGGGGAATAGCCACACTAGAGGAAGCCATGGACCCTGAAAATGCACGGGGTAACATGGCGGATGCCGTAGAACAGGTATTCCGTATTTTATAGACGGCCAAATTACGGTCAGTTAAGTAAATTGTTGATTCCTCTTTTCTAACTTATAGGATGATTTTTTCAAATTATGCGTCAGTTTTTCTTTCTCAGATTGTTTACTTAACATAAGGAGCTAATCTCCTCACTTTTTTTAGCTCCTTTCCCACCACATGAAGAAACCCCGGATTTTAAAAACCGGGGTTTTCTTTTGGCTTTAACTATTCTTCTGCAGCTTTGCTCAATTAAGATTTATCTCCATGACTCTAAATCTTCTTTCCAGTATATTTATAATCCGACATTTTGAAGCTTGTTAGGAATATTAGGCAATACCCAGTACATTTCCGCTTTTTATAAGGATCTTATAGGGGTACTGAAAAACCATATCTACTTTCTGAAAGACAGATCCAATTTCTATACCACAGAAATCCTCTAAAAATAAAACCACCGATATGCGCAGCCTTCTTTGGTAATGGGCATATTACATTTCTATCAATGTGTATATACTCCGTACCAGTCAGCAATTTTATCTGGCAACATTAGCAGTTTTTAAAACTCCTGTTCCGGTTCCAAGCCTTCCCCCTGCAATCAGATATTGGGCCGCTTTTTTCTGCAGACTTGTCCTTTGAGGATATATATTCGGATCATCACGCACGCATCCATAGATCCGTTTCTCTGCCTCCCGGTCTGTATAATCGGTCTGTATGATTTTAAAGAAGCTTTGAAACTTCAGAATATTGCTGTCAGCCGGCAGAATTTTCGTCAGTCCCGCAGATAACAGCCAGGAGTGGCAAAGATATGGATACTCTTCTCCCCAAAACTGGAACGCCTGTTTAAAGGACTTTTCTGATAATCTGATATCCAATTTCTCACCTTGAGGTATATGAATGCTGATCACCGGCGTCCCTCTTTTTATTTTCAGAGCATTCTCTTCTATTGTCCACATAGAAGGCGTCATTTCAAATTCTAATCTTCCCAGCCGAAAAATCCTGCACTCCAAATGCCGAAAAAACCAGTCATACTCATCGATTCCATATTCCCCAAACTCCCTATAGCAATTTTCACACCAAAGCGTAAGGTCATAAAAAGTATCCCAAAATATACGCTCTTTTATGTTTCTCTGACGGTACTGCTCATATGTATCGCACGCCATCCGGCAAAAATAATATAGGAAGTGGAGCCGAAAGCGATCTTTTCTTAATATTTCTTCATAAAATATTCGCCTATCTGACCAAAACAGGCCTGTAATCCGTCTGTACTCTTCTTCACTCACTGTAATCTGCAGGATCTCTTCTATTGCCTCTGGTATCATTTGGATCCCTTTTAGAAACTCCTGTAAGCTCATAGATACTCCTTAAAATCAATTGTCACTTTGTTTACCCTGGCCTCCTCTGCGGCAAGGGCCATGAGGTGGCTTTCCACAGACATGGACGCATCTGTTTTTCCTGGTTTTCCTTCTCCGACCATTCTCACAAAATCACGCATCATACTCATATCGCTTCCACTATGCCCTTTCGTTGGAGTATTCAGACGAATCGCTTCTGACGAATGGCTCACAAAATCAAAGAGTTCTATTGTGCCTGCCTCCATATCCCCCTTTAGTTCCCCTTTCGTTCCCATCAGGCGGATTCTCCTTGCACATTGGTTTGTAAAAGCTGTCATTAAAAATGAGGCTGTTACTTCATTTTCAAACTCTATGTCCACAGACTGGTGATCCACTACTGTATTGTCACAGCGGAAAACGCACCTCCCATAAGGGCCTTCGCGCAGTGCCCTAAGAACAGAATCTGTATCCGGGTTCTCTGTAACCGCATAAACCAATCCATCCTCTTCTGCCCTTGGGTGTTCCAGATAAAATCTAGGGGCATAAAAGGGACAGTCTGCTCTATGTCCGCATCCATCCATACAATATTCGGGCGCTTTTGGCGGGGCATTTTGCTCTTTAAAGTAAGTTAAACTGCCGCAAGAACTGATTGTTTTGCAATGACTGTCAGAAAGCCACAAAAGAATATCCATGTCGTGGCAGCATTTCTGCAGAATCATAGGACTTGATTCTTCTGCATTTCTCCAGTTTCCCCGCACAAAACTGTGGGCATGATGCCAGTAACCCACTTCTTCGATATGCTGTATACTCATCAGCCTTCCGATTCGCCCTTCCTCAAGCAGACCCTTTACTTTTGTAAAAAACGGTGAATAACGCAGCACATGGCATACCGAAAGAATACGGTTATATTTGTGTGAAAACTCCCCCATCTTCAAAATCTCTTCTTTTTCCGGGGACATTGGTTTCTCACATAATACATGATATCCCTTTTCCATTGCTGCGATAACCGGTTCACAGTGCATCCTGTCCTGGGTACAGATCATAGCACAATCCGCCAGCCGCCCTTTATCCAACAGCTCCTCATAGCTTTCAAACTGCATATCTTCGGGAATATTATGCTTGGAGGCAAATGCCTCCCGCCGGTTCCGGTCCGGTTCAGCCACCGCCGCTACTTTCAATTCATCCGGATGTTCTAAAGCATATTGGGAATAGACATGCCCTCCCCGCAGTCCCGCACCTATCAGCACACTCGTTACCTGTTTCATACTTCAAATTCCTCCTTATTTTCCAAACTCCAAAAAAAATACTGCAAGGCATAATATTCCTCATTTAGAATCGGAACAGGAACTCCCACATATTTTAATGCTGCCCCTGAATAGGCGGTATCCGTTTGGACACAGTAATATAATTTGTCCAGATCTAGTCCTGGGCATTTCGCATAATAAACCGGACGGTTGGCACGTGCCTGTATACATACGACAGAAAGCAGCGCCTCTGATTTATCCTTTGCCACAAAGCTCCAAGCCCCATATTCCCCGCCTTTTAAAGGAGAATCTACACGGTAGTAATCCCCCTTGTGGATTAGATGCCAATATTTTTTATAATCTCTGATCTGGGTTTTGACCATTTCTTTCTCTTCTTTTGTAAGTATGGTTAGATCTAACTCATATCCCAGATTCCCAGCCATTGCCACAATCCCTCTTGTATATAAATTAACGCTTCTTCCTGTCTGATGATTGGGAACTGCCGATACATGTGAACTTACAGCCGATATCGGATACCCGTAAGAAGTTCCTTCCTGTATCCACACTCTTTCCACTGCGTCTGTATTATCACTACACCAAATCTGAGGTGTATAATATAACATTCCTGTATCAAACCGTCCCCCGCCGCTGCTGCATCCTTCGATTAGCAAGCCTGGATACCGCTGTACCATACGTTCCAAAAAATCATATACCCCCAACACATAATGGTACATAATGCTTCCGTAATTCTGCCTTTTTGACACTGCTGAATAAACATCTGATATACTCCGGTTCATATCCATCTTTATATATTCGATATCTGCAGAATCAATGATCCGGCTGATATTTTCAAATATATAATCTACAACCTCTTTTCTAGAGAAATCTAATACTAGCTGATTACGCCCTAACACGGGCATTTTTCCCGGTATTTTGAAAACCCAGTCCGGATGCATACGGTAGAGGCTGCTGTCTTCGTTCACCATCTCCGGCTCAATCCAAAGGCCAAATTTCAAACCTGTTTGGTGAATCCGCTCTGATAGTTCTCCCAATGTGCATCCTAACTTTTTATGATTGGCATACCAATCGCCTAGGCCTGCTGTATCGCTGTTTCGTTCACCAAACCAGCCGTCGTCGAGAACAAGCATCTCAATTCCCAGTTCGGCTGCCTGTCCTGCAATCTGTATAATCTTTTCCCCTGTAAAATCAAAGTATGTAGCTTCCCAATTATTAATAAGAACTGGTCTTGGAATGTCCTTGTACTTTCCCCTGCAAATATGTCTGCGAATAAAATTGTGGAAAGTATGCGACAGTCCGGTAAACCCTCTTGTAGTACAAGACATCAGGGCCTCCGGAGCATGGAATCTATCCCCTGCCTCTAATTTGTAGTCCAGCATCTCCGGGGACAGTCCCATTTGAAATCTGACCTGGTCAAACTGATCCATCTCCGCCTCAACTAAAAAATTTCCACTGTATACAAGAGACATTCCATAACACAGGCCTTCGTTCTCCCGAGTCCCCTTTTCCGCCAAAATGACAAAAGGATTCTGCTGATGGCTGGAAGTTCCTCTTCTGCTTTCAATGCACTGCTTACTGTGTAAAACAGGTCTTTTTTCCAGAATCCGCTCCATCATATGCCTGCCGTGGAAGTGAATGAGCTCATACTCTCCTGTTACAAAATCCAGCGTGGATGTCAGGACTTTGTTGAGAAATACCGGCATATCGCCGCTGTTTCTCACCTCCACACTTCTAGTCATTACATCTTCCTCGTAAAAAACACCGTACCTTAGAATCACAATAACTTTTGTGTTACTATCTTCCAGTACAATCTCACAAGTAACCGAATCCTCTCCGCCATACGCCGCAGGAAGTCCTGGAATTTGATATTTTCCCTTTTTTATATGATGCTCTCTGTATCTCAGGTCTGAGCCGTATACTCCTTCCTCCGTCCGCAGGCAAAATGCGGGACTCCGGTAATCTCCATTTCCAAAGCAGGGGTATTCCTGTGGCAGGACGTCACAGGAAAATGTATTGTCCCCTCTTAAGTCATATGGAACCCCACTCATCCCCCTTTCATAATAGGCGATCGTGCCGCTCATATCGCAGTTAATTCTCACGCCGTAGTATAAATGCAGCAGAAAGCCAGTGTCGGTTATCCCTATTTGATAGGTCGTATTTTTGGATTGTAATGTTATAAGTTTCATATTGTCACTACTCTGCCTTTATATCGAAGTAAACATAACCATTACTGGTTACTGTAATCGTTGCCGTTTTTGTTTCTGCATTGTATTCAACCTCAGGATCTGTATAGTTTCCTTCCAAACCTGATACGTTGCTTATAACCGGTTGTTTCTCAAGATTGCTCAATGTGATGGTGGTTGTTCTTCGTTCCTGATCTTTTGTATTAGTAATATAATTTGTATAAACCCATGACAGAGCATCTTTTTTACTCATTTCAGGCAGCGCCGCTGCTTCTGAAGCATTCTGTGCATTTTCCCACAACTCATCTTTATTTGTCCGGTAATTGTTTAATCTGACAGTAATACCATCTGCTTTCTCTTTTAGAATCAGATATGTGTGAGGTTCCAGCACAGCAGAAGCCTCCCATCCTCTATCTGAAACCCCTGGTACAGAAAGGCTCATATTCTCTGCCGTCTGATCCACATCTTCATTATACTTGTAATTATATACATACCAGGCATCCTCTAATTTCTGCGCAAAAATATCTCCATCATATGTGTCCTCATAAAGGCTATTAAAATAGGCCTGCCTCTTCTCTGTAGTCTGGAGCCGTTCATCTCCTCCTTCCACAATCTCGATCTCCATTCCGCCCAGCCTTTCTTCTAGGTCAGCTAGTGAAACTGATGAAGGAATTGCGGGAATATTTCCATATCTTCCCGTGATATAGGTTGGAGACTGCGGCTTCTCCGTATTCAGTCCCACAAAAAAGTCCCCGTTTCCCATAGAAGACAAATTACCATGTATTATAGCCTTTGTAGCGCTCAACATTTCGGATTTAGACGGCGCAGGATTTTCAACTGCATATCTGAAAAACTCCTGTATGACATTGGTATAAAGGGGAGACTGTTCATTTTGTACACCATAGGTATACGCCGGATGCTCGAAGTTATATACGCATCCTCCATTGAGGTAGATCATCATAGCCTCGATTCCTATTAACGCTTCAGGTTCAGACAGCCATTGGCGGTTCCCCTGTGTTTTTCCTATACTGCCGCCCTCAAACAGTTTCCACTTTCCTGTCTCATACCATTTCCATGTATCCATAAGCCCACCCCACTGATAGGCATAGTCGGCAAGCCATAACCCTGTCATATAACTACTTGTAGGCGCATCATTTCCTTCTGCAGCAGGTGTATTTTTATACATAAATATAAAAGAATCACTGTATTTTTCTACTGCCTCTTTAAAAGCTGTCTTGCCCTGCGTGCCCATAGCCTTTTCAATAGACGCCCCATTATTTTGTTCTGACCAGATAAAGTATCCGCCATGCTTTGCAGAAATAGTAAGATACTCTGCGGCCATATTTTCAATACCATTTGCCCACACCCAATAATTCTCTGTACAGAAAATCCCTTGCAGACAGCTATACTGTTCATACATTTTCTCAATCCATGCTGTTGTAAGCCAATGGGCAGATGTATAGTAAGATTGGTTCCCTGCTGTATACACAGTAAGTACTAATGGAATGGGTTCATTCTTCCCGGTATTTGGATTTACATAATTTTGTGCCTCCTCCAGATAATGCTCGTAGAAATCTGCAGCGCTTCCCTCTTGTTTGGGAAGATCATCGGGATGTAGTTCTATCACGGTGTAAGGTTTCAAATCATCCGGCACCTCTTCCCATTTTCCTGTCAGCGTATCATCACCCCAGAAGGCATATTGCCTGTCAGCCTGGGCGTATTTTTCTCCATTGGCATACAACGGAATCATCATCAATGGGACTTCATTGGATATTTCGCGCCTTTTTTCCGCAGGTTCCCAGGCGTCAGGATCTGTAAACGGCCCCTCTGCCACAACCTTTGCATCCGCATATACAATTTCATCTGCCCAGGTCTGTTCTCCGGCATAACATCTTAAATACAGCCTGGATGCATTTTCGGGGACTTCAACATCTACACGGATTGCGGGCGTTGTATACAGGATCCCCTCAGGATAAGCCTCTTGTGACGAATAGAGGACCGTATCATCTGCTAAAATCTCAATTTTTTCTACAATAGCATGTCCTGCCGCCTGATAGTTAGCGCTTTGGTCAATCCCAATATAAGCTTGGAATTTAGACACCCCGGCCCCGCTGATATTATAAGTGATTTCTGAAGGATATGCGGCTACTGTTCCCAGGCCTTTCTCAAACGTGCGGATTTCCCCATCTTGCATTAGTAAACGAATAGGGGTATCCTCTCCGTTATTCCCAGGAGTAAAGGGATGATCCTTCTGTACAGTCTTATTGTTGTCTGCGTCTCCGTGAGTCGCAGAATACCATTTCAAATCTGATAAATAATATTCTGTTCCTGAGCTTTCTTCGGCCTGTACTTCTTTGATTGACAGAGGAATCATACCTAAAATCATGCTCATACTTAATAAAATCCCAAATAAACATTTTAATCTACGAACCATTTTATACCTCCATTGCATAATTACATCAGTTCTTTAAACAGATTTTCAATACAGTATCCTTTTCATCGGGCAAAGGGTATGTGAATACCGGTTCTTCACCAAAGGACACAAACGCCACATCTTGATATAGGGCTGTATTCCAGGCTTCTCCACGGTTCACCTCACTCCCGTCAGCCAGATATGTCACTTCAGCTAATTGTTCAGGCCGGATTCCATACAGCGGCAGCGCTCCCAGGGGCGTCTCATATACATGGGCGTAAATAACGTCCCCTTTCTGTGTATACCTTCCCCATTCTGGTTTCGGCAGCCTGGAAATTCCACATCCGTATATACTCTCTTTATTTTTCTGCATCCACGCGCCCACCTTTTCAAGAATATCAGCACTTTCCATGGGAATGTTTCCTTTCGCATCTGGCCCCACATTGAGAATCATATTTCCACCTTTACTCACACATTCTACAAGTTTTCGTACCAACATCTGAGGACTTTTGTACTGATGGTCAAAATTACAGTATCCCCAATGGTTATTCATTGTAGCGCAAAGTTCCCACGGGATAGGCTCTCCATTTTCACCGCACACGCCTTCAGGCGGGATGATCTGTTCCGGACTTGCAAAATCACCGCTGTATATCAGTGGATGCTCCGTCGCAATACTGCCATGGTTGTCTCCTGCCCCTTCTAAACGGTTATCGATAATCACATCCGGCTGATATGTGCGGACCATTTGAATCAGCTCAGAGGCCCGCCATTTTTCTCCCGTCATATCATCGTAGGAGAAATCAAACCAGAGCAAGTCTAATTTTCCATAGTTGGCCACAAGCTCCCTGACTTGTCCGTGCATATATTTAAGATACCGTTCAAAGTCGATTTCCTCATCTTTATACGCCTCGTTATTCCGCATAGGATGCTGCCTGTCTCCATATTTGGGGAAATCAGGGTGGTGCCAGTCTATGATAGAAAAATAGAGTCCCACCTTAAGCCCCTCTTCCCGGCAGGCGTCTACAAACTCCCTGACCAAATCTCTTCCGGCTTTGGTGTTGGTCACTTTATAGTCCGTCAGTCCAGAATCAAACAGACAGAACCCATCATGATGTTTTGCTGTCAGCACTACATATTTCATGCCCGCATTTTTCGCTAAGCGTACCCATCTCCTCGGATCATAGTCCACCGGATCAAACTGTTCGAAATAGGGCCTATATTCTTCCACTGTCATTTCCTGTTCTGACATCACCCACTCGCCGCACGCCGGGATTGCATACAGTCCCCAGTGGATAAACATGCCGAATCTCGCCTCCATAAACCACTGTGTGCGTTTCTTAATTTCTTGATTCATATCACGTACCTCCTCCTGCTATATCATCCTTTAACCGCACCGCCTGACAACGCCTCTATGAAAAATTTACTGAAAATACAGTATAAGAGTACTGGCGGAAGTATGATTATTACCATAGCCGAAAATAATCCATTATAATTTGTATTAAATGCTGTAGTAAATGTTGATAGCAGCGCAGGAACAGTCAGCTTCTCGCGGGTAATTAAAACAAGAGAGGCCCAGTAGTACTCATTCCAGTTATTTAAAAATGCAAGTACCGCCGCGGTCATAATCCCAGGGCGCGCAATGGGAAAAATGACCTTCATCCATGTCTGCACATACCCGCAGCCGTCAATTCTCGCCGCCTCCTCTAAATCCCGCGGTATATTATCATAATAATTTTTGATGACAAAAAAGCTAATTGCTATCCCGCTGCAGGAATAAATAAGAATCAGCGCGCCCCTGGTATCATAGAGATGCAGATTGTTGATCAGGTTATACACTGGGTAGGTCAAAGCCGTGGCCGGGATAAACATAGTGGAATATAATAGTATGCTTACTAAAGTTTTTCCCTTAAATTCCATCCTTGCGACTACATAGGCCGACATAGATATCATGACTACACTGATAATCACAGATGCGCCTGCTACAAACATACTGTTGCCAAAGTACCTAAGCACATGGAGATCCCGAAATGTAGATATATATCCATCCAGACAAATGGCCTTGGGAAGCTGGAACCCCGGTCTTGCCAGAGGGTCTTCCTTTAAGCTGGACAATACAAGCCAAATCAGCGGAACTAACGCTACAATTAATGCCCACAAAAGGCAAATGTAACTAAAGATCCGTGTCCCTGCGGGCATATTTTTTACACTTGCTATGTGTCTTTTTTTCTTCATACTCATCACCTGTTTCTTTCTTTTCACTGCCACTATTTACGTTTCTTTTTAAAGGATGCGCTATATACAAGGTTGATGGCCAAGATGATTACCATTCCCGCCAAAATCTGTATCATTGCCACTGAGTTTGCCCTGCCAAACTGTGTTCTCGGACTCGTAATCGCCAGCTCACGAATCACATAGCTGATGCTGTATGTTCCGGCCGCCCCTTTTGTCAGAAAATATACCTCGTTATAGAGCAGGAAACCAGAAGTTGCCGCCAGTATTGATACTGTCCTAAGCGTCCCTTTAATCATTGGAATCGTAATATGTAAGTCCTGCATAAGCCCGCTTGCGCCGTCCAGCATCGCCGCCTCACGTACTTCTTCAGGAACCGCCATAATATTGCCTAATATCATCAGTGTTGTGGTTCCTGTGAAGAAAATATAAGCGCAAGTCATTGCAATAAATGCAGGTCCCTTTAATAAAAGCACACTATCTGTAAAATCCGGCTTAAACAACTGAATAATAGGATTGATAATTCCGTAGGACGGGTTATACAATTGCAGGAAGATCACCCCCATAGCTGCTGTTGAAATCATATTCGGGATGATATAAATGTTGCGGACCAGCTTGATCCCTTTCATTTTTCTAGATAGGGCCAAAGCGATCAAAGTTGCCACAGGAATCTGCACAACGGCTCCCAGAATAGCCCAAATTGTAGAATTTCTCAACGCCTCCCAGAAAAAAGGATACTGATTAAATATGTAGTCATAATTATCCCACATGTGTTCAAAGCCAAAAAACTCCGGATTTGCAATATTCGTATAATCCCATCTACAGAAAGATGTAAAAAATACTGTGATAATCGGGTATAGGTAAAACACACAAAACGCAATCAGTGTGGGGGCAAGAAACACAATGATAAAACCAGTCCTACGCATCCCTAGTTTATTCTTCTTTTTCTTTGTACGCGGATCTGTCAATATAAAACACCTCCATAATAGCCAAAAAACGGGAAGGGACTTCTCCCTTCCCCGAATCTTATCTTTATCTTATCCAATCAATGCCAGCAGTTCTTTTTGGAGCTGCGCAAATCTAGCATCGATATCTGTACCGGATACTGCTGATTCCATCAGGGCATTGACAATCGCTTTATCAACATCAGAACCCCAGGTATAGCTTAAGTCTATCACCGTTGTGTCTGCCTCATTCACTTGTGAGCATGCTTCCGCCAGCTTGGTAACTGTCGCACTGCCGCTCTTTTGAGCCAGTCCATTCAGATCCAACGTAGCGTTGCATGGCTTTGCCTGTACTTCTGTGAATATTCTTTCCTGTACTTCTGCGCTTGTCATATACTTTACAAATTCCAGGGCAAGTTCCGTCTTTTCCTCACTCATTCCGTTAGCCACCGCGATACCGTCTCCAGCGGATGCAATGGCAATATTCCCCGGAAACAACGCCGGCTCGATTACTTCTGCGTTTGTCTCGTCAATAGCGCCTGCATTCCACACACCGTTAAACAAAACGCCCACTGTTCCATTTGTATTAAAATCTGCCATCAAATTACCGTTATCGTCTGTTGTATGGTCGGACCCATTCGCCTGATCTAATTTTGCCGCCGTCTTAAATGCCTCTGCGAACTCGTCAGAATTAATTGCCTCCTCAGTCAATTCTGACTCTATCATTTCTTTTCCTTTCTCGGTAGAACCCATAATGGCATTCACAATGTAGCGTGATCCCTGACCTGCGATATATCCGTAAGTACCGTTGCCCAATGTATTTATCTTATCCATGGCATCTCCAAAAGATGTCCAGTCAGCAAATACTTTATCCACAGATGCTCCTGCCTTCTCCAATATGGAAGAATTATACCACAGTCCCCGGCTCTCGATTTGATCATGTACAGAGTAAATGTGTCCATCCTGGTCATTCTGTGTATAATTCAGTCCAACTGCATCTGCAAGATGATTCTCATCAATATAAGGCTTTAGATCATAAACAAGATCCTGTGCTACCGCAGATGTCAGTGAACCCCTGGCTCCTCCGAAGTCAACCATATCCGGGAATGACCCGCCGGATACCTGGGCGCTGACAATCTCGTCCCGGTTCTCCACCGCAATTGCTTTGAACGTCACATCGCCATCTGCATGTTCTTCGGCAAACTGGCCGTAGATATCTCTCATAACTTGGGCAGCCGCCCATTCACTCTCATCCTGATAATACCCATGATAAAATTCCAGAACATTGTCTTCATCCTTGGCATTAGAGCCGTCCTTTTTTTCTGAATCTGAACCGCCCCCACATCCAGCCAGTACAGTCACGCACATTGCCGCAACTAATAATATACTTACTACTTTCCTTTTCATATTTTCCTCCTTTTTGTGCGTTTTTACTTTTTATAGAATTATTTTACATTTATTTTTGTATATTTTGAATGAATTGAATTGACTCAAATCAGTATAATATTGACTATTTTATTTAGTATTTGGAAAATATTTACTTACTCACAATATTTTCCATATTTTTGCAGTTAAAAACCCCGATGCAGGCATACGGAGCATAAAACTAGCAGCGACACAGGCGTCCGGGTATGAGATACCCGCGGTAGTCTCCAAATAGACATGTAAACATGTCCCCCCTGTCTCGTTGCGCACGGAAAAAAAGAAGTATCAGAGGATTATCTGTACTTATCCTCCAATACTTCTGCGATACATCTTCATTATCTACAATATAAAACTAATCATTTTCCATTGACTCAGCAATAATCTGCTCCACAAGCTCAGACTCTGACTCCTTTCCTGTCAGGACATCCAGTATATTTTCTGTAAATATAGTTTTCTGCGATGCTGCCCATAGATTATCTGGAACATCAATCTTTCTGTCTGCATCCATGACCAGGGACGCTGCCTGATACATTCTAGGCTTCTCTTCTGCATAGTCTTCAAGCTCTATCTGCGGATTAGCAGGGATCTGTTCAGTCTCTTTTACAATCCGGGCCTGGACTGGACTACTTAGCATATATTTGAGAAAACGGACAGAAGCATTTTCTCTGTTCTCATCTCCACTGTTCCCCAACACATACCCTAAGCAGGCGGACTCACAGGACATGGAGGTTCCAGACTCACTAGGCAGCAATCCATATTTCGCATGAATATTCTTTGAGATCATAGGCGCTCCCCACACGCCGTTGACATAGATAGCCACTTTCCCTTCGTTAAATAAACTTGTCTCATCCAAATACGTGTACCCTGCGCTTTCGGAAGTAGAAAACCGATATATTTTATTTAACCTAACCACCGCATTTTCCAATTTCTCTTTTTCTGCTGTAATTTTATGTCCACTAATACCGCTTGGCGTACTGTCCCCAAAATCAGCCAGCATATGATCCAAAAAATAAAGATATCCCTCCCCAGACGGCTGCAAAGGCAATATCTCCAGGCCCTGTTTCTCTGTCCAGGTCCTCAGCGTCTCGCACATTGCCCAAAATTCTTCCCATGTTTCAGGTATTTTTTGAATGTTAGCCTGTTGGAAGATTTCTTCATTATACCAATATCCGCCGCTAAGGGACAATACGTCAGCTACTGTAAACAGCTGGTTTTCTTCTGTTGTCCAGTATTCTAAATTTACATCAGAAATACAATTTGCAAATTCTGTATCCTTCTCTAAATATGGCTTCAAATCCAAAGCCATATTATTATCCACCATAAAATTATATGTCTGGTTCCGCCCCATTCCGCTGAAAGTAATAATATCCGGGGTGTCTCCCACCATGATCATATCCTCGATCTTCCGCAGCATCTCATTCCTTGTAGGCATAGAAATAAGCTGGAGGCTGATATCCGGATTTTGTTTTTCAAACCCCTCATAAATATCGCGCATAGCAACATGGTCCGCCTCTGTCCCTCCCCATGCGTGAATCACTGTAATCGTTACGGGTTCCTCCTTTACGCTTTCACAGCCTGAAAGTATACTGGCCAAAAACAGGATAAAAGCGAAAGCTATTTTACTGTATTTCCCCATGGCTGCCACCTCTCCTGAATTCTTTAGGAGAAACCCCTATTTTCTTCTTAAACATTTTAGAAAAATATCCCGAATCTTCTATCCCCACCGCTTCTGATATTTCATAAGTTTTCATATCCGTATCCAGCAAATATTCCTTTGCAGCCTCGATCCTCCGGTCCAGTATTGCTTCAAAAAGGTTCTTTCCGGTTTTATTCTTATAAAGCCTGCTCAGGTAACTTCCATTTGCATGGAGGGCTTCGGCAATTTCCTCCAGTGAAAGCTTGGACCGGAAATTCTGATCAATATACTGTTCCATCTGCAGATAGAGAGTTTTGGACTCTTTCTTTTCCCTCTGCTCTGCCGCCTTATGGCAATTTCCCAGTTCTTTAGCAGCCTTTTCCACCGCTGTTGGCAGTTCTTCCATAATTGAGACCTTTAACACATAATCACAAACATCGTACTTAACTGCGGCCCTGGCATACTCAAACTCAGAATGAGCTGTCAAAAGAATCACTTGTGTCCCAGGATAGGTTTCATAAACAAATCTACACACTTCCAGACCATCTAACACCGGCATCTGGATATCCGTAATTACTATGTCTGGAGGTTCCTCTCTGATTCTATCTATAAGCGCTTGTCCATCGCTGACTACTGCTTCTAATACACAGTCCATCTTCCTCCAGTCTATCAGTTTTTGAAGCGCTTCCCGGATGTACCCTTCATCGTCCGCTGCTATGACTTTCCACATCATATCCACTCCTCTCTGACGGAATTACAATCTCCACTTTTGTCCCTGTACCGATTCCTCCGCTGATCCTAAACTTATGGCGGTCCCCATACAAGATCATAAGCATACGTTTTATATTCTCCAAACCAGTGTGAGTATGGTCAACTTTCCCATCTACAGGTTCTTTTTCCCCACCACTCTCCGCCATTTTTTCCGCTTCAAATCCTACCCCGTCATCCTCCACACAAATGTGAAGCATCCTGGCGTCTCCAGATTGCCCTGACTCTTCATACAGAGTCACTTTGACCATACCACTCTCACGTTTTGGTTCCAATCCATGAGAGACCGCATTTTCAACAAGGGGCTCAATCAGCAGGCGGGGAATCAGGTTTTGGTTAATATGGTTGTCCTGCACATCAATTTCGTAACAAATCTTATCCTGATATCTGCTTTTCTGTAAATATAAGTAAAATCTCACGATTTCCAATTCTTCAGATACTTTGATTTTAATCTCCTTTTCCCGGAATATTTTGCCCTGTGTCAACTTTGAAAATGCTTTCAATCCTTCATACACTTCCTCATTGCCCGCCATTTTAGCCTTTAGGCTTAACATAGCCAGAATATTAAATTGAAAGTGGGGATTCATCTGGGCCTGTAAATATTTTACCTCAGACTGGACAGCTAAAAGTTGTTTTTCATATACCTGCATAATCAGATATTTAATCCTTTCAGCCATCTCGTTGAATACAATTCCAATGTCATGAAACTCCTGAATGGCTGATTCCTCCATGCGGACATCAAAATCCTGCTTTCCAAAAGCCTGTATTTTACCAATCATTTTAGTCACTGGCCTTGTAAAACGGTAACTCGATCCGAACGCCGCAAGCACAGTAATGATCAATACAATAATTAACCCTGCAGCAAATATCAGAGCCGTAGATTTAAGGACGGCGAAAATATTTTCCTGGCCCACACAGATCACTGTCCGCATATCGAATCCACATATTTTAGCGCAGCCTATGACATTATGTTCTTCCAGGGATCGTTTCCCACTCCAAACACTCTCAAATTTGGTGAGCTGTTCTATATCACTCCACCGTCCCTGAAAAGCAATGATCCGCTCATCTCCAAATAGCACCATCCATGTGGAGTCACTATAATCAGACACCCCTCCTAATAGAGTGTTGACGGCCTCCCTGCTGATCTTAGCAATACATATTCCCTTCTCTTTCATGTCATCATCATAGATCCGAAACAATAAATTAATACTTTTCTCGTCTGAAACACAGGCATATCTGTCCTGGCTTTGCCGAAACTCTCTCTGTATGTTGAGGTACATAGCCTCCTCTTTCTCTTCAGCAGCCAAAGTAGAGGCATAATAATGCTCATAAATGCAGTCTCCAGCATTATTAAACAAATACACACTCGTCACAAAAGGTATCTTCCGATCAATCATGTTACGGTCAGAAAATAATTCCATGCTATATAACAACTGTGGTTCAATTACAGTCGGGTCATAATCAGTCCCAGAAATGCCCGCCTCAAAAAAAGCATCCAGCATCATATTATGGCGGATTGACACAGCCCCATCTTCAATAAACTGCATATGTGATTGATATTGCTGACTGATATTATTTAAGACATATTGAATATCTTCCTGAGTATTATCGATAAAAAAGGAAAAAAAGACATACAAAACTGCCGCACACGCTGAAAACAGCGTGCAGGCGGAAACAAGCAGCATCAGTATTGTGATTTCCTTTTTCAGAGTTCTTTTTTTGACAATCCTAGCTATTTCTACCTCACTCCTCCAAACGATGACTTCATTTCTGAATCGCGCTTTTTTAGAAAATTATACATGTAAAACTGGGACAGAGCAAGTTATTACTGTGCATTTTCCCTCTCTCTCCTATAACAGAGATTTCTTTGATTCGGCCCTGGCGGCAGCCGCCAGATGGATATGAAAGCATACCCCCTTGGCTCGTTGCCCGCGGTAATAAAGGAGTGAGTTTACAGTGAAAGGCGTTCAGTCTAAGTAAAATCAAATCGGACGGCTTTTTGGTGTCTGAAATATAAAAAAGGCTGAAATCTCTACAAAATAAGAGACTTCAGCACTTAACAGTTGATAAGCTGGAAATCGGACTTGAACCGACGGCCCCTTCATTACGAGTGAAGTGCTCTACCAACTGAGCTATTCCAGCCTGCGGCCCGTCAGACGAGCCTTGCTTATTATATCTTGTTTTAGCTAAAATTTCAACCGTTTTTTTGATTTTCCTCTATTAATAACCACTGTCCCGCTTCGATACCCCAGGTATCTCCGGGATGCCGCTGGCCCTGGATATACCTGAAAGCTGGGGACTCACACTGGCACTGATTGTCTTTCGGCTGGCCTCTGCCTCCTGGGGTGTGCTAAAAAGCTTCTCCTCCGGCAGCTTTATGGCCCCACACACACCGAATAACTGGACAATATATACCTTTCCCTGCTTATTCACGATCTTTGCCTTAACGGCTTTATCATTATCACCTAATATATAGCATGCATCGCCTCTTCTAAATGACATCGTACCACCTGCCCTTCTTAAATGGAATAATCTTTCTGTACTGCATCTCTGTGCATATGCACTGTAAGCTGATTATACGGTATCTCAATATTCTCTCTGTCAAAGGTAAGCTTAATTTCTTCCAAAAGCCTCCACCTGACTGTCCAGTATTCTTCTGTCTTCACCCAGGCCCGCAGTCCCAACAATACCGCACTGTCCTCTAATGAGTCCACAAAAACCTTTATGTCCTCATCCTGGATAATCCCTGGTTCATTCTGAAGCAGTCCCTCTATTAACCCCTTTGCCTTTCTTAAGTCTGCATGGTATGCGATTCCCACTTTCAGGTCAAGCTGCCGTTCTGGGCGGGCCGTCACATTTGTCAGGCTGCTGTTAGCCAAAGTCCCGTTAGGGATGACAATGGTCTTATTATCCACCGTGGACAGCTTAGTATAGAAAATCTGTATTTCTTTCACCGTTCCTTCGTTGTTATTGCTGCCCTCTATAATATAATCCCCCACAACAAAGGGTTTCAGAAGCAGGATCAGCACCCCGCCCGCAAAGTTGGAGAGGCTGCCCTGCAGCGCCAGGCCAATGGCCACACCTGCAGAAGCTATCAGCGCTGCAACAGAGGAGGACTCTACCCCCAGCTTTGTGGCAATGGTAAAAAGCAGCAGAGCATACAGGCTGAACTTTAACACAGAGTCAATAAACTGGATGACCCCTTTATCTGCGCTGGTCCTCTGAAGTGAATGCCTGACAAGCCTCTGTATCCACCGTATCACCACACGGCCAATAAAGAAAAATACAAGCGCCATCAGCACCCTGATCCCAAATGCTATCAGAGCCGGCAGATGCTCCTGGAAGTACGCTGTCACACGGTCCACCTCCTGTGTCACCTCAGCAGTGACCTCTTCTACAGAAATCTCATCCGCCATCCTAAGGTCGGTTCCCAAGATCATATTTATACGCCCTCCTTTAAGGAAAGAAACGCACACAGGTTACCCCTCCTGTCCCCTGCCTCCCGGTGAGAATACAGAATCTTGCTGTTGCAATGAGTACAGACATTCGTCACCGCAATATGCTCTCTAATTATCCCAGCTTCCTCAAAGACGAGCTCATTGGCCTTCCATAGGTTCAGCTGGTATTTTCCATTTTCTTTCCTATAAAATAATTCTTCCCAGTGCCGCTCCTTAAAATTCGCCTGGAATTTACGAATCACATCTTCGCTCACCTCATAGCAGTCCTGGCAGATAGAGGGCCCCGCTGCAGCCAAGATATCCTTCGGCCTGGAGCCGTATTTTTGCTGCATCAGCTCCACAGTTACTTTTCCAATCTTCCCAACTGTCCCCCTCCAGCCGGAATGGCTTAAACCTATCACTTTTTTTACAGGGTCTACAAAATAAAGGGGCACACAGTCCGCGAAAAAGGCCACCAGGCACAGTCCCGGAACATTTGTCACAAGGCCGTCTACATCTGAGTAGCTTCTGGGGCGCATAATCCCCATGCCCCGTTCTTCCTCCGTAACTGCCAGCACATTTACCGTATGTGTCTGCTGGGTAAATACCATATCTTCGCAGCGCACCTGGATGGCCCGGCCAATCCGTCTGAAGTTCTCTCTCACGGCCTCCTCGCTGTCTCCCCTTGTAAAACTTAAATTCAGGGAAGAATAGCAGCCTTTGCTGACTCCTCCAATTCTGGTAGAAAACCCATGTCTGACAATCCCTGTATTCTGAAATAACGGATACTCCAGATAGGGAGTCTCCCCCTCAGCCTCATAGAATATCTTATTTTGATTCTTATAATGCAGTCCTATGCCCATATATTTCCCTTTCAGATATTTCCTCCAAAAATCATTTACAAAATGCGTCCCTAATATGCACGATGCCGCTTCCTTGGATCCCGATCACGTCAAATCTGCATGGAATATCCATCAGATTATGTTCCGCCAAATACCAGTCTGCACATTTATAAAGAATCTTCTGTTTCCTCGCGTCCACTGCCTCCAGGGGACTGCCTTTTCTTTGATCCCTCCGGTATTTTACTTCCGAAAACACCAGGTATTCTCCCTCCCTGGCGATGATATCTATCTCGCCCACAAGGCAGCGGTAATTATATTCCAGAATGACATAGCCAGACTGTTCCAGATAATACCCGGCAGCCTGCTCATAACTTGTTCCCGTCCTTCTGTTGTTTTGCCTTATTTCTTTCCTCATGCCAATAATATACAGACTGCGCTGCCATCCCCATCCATTCAGGCAGATATCATATCTGATGTCTATGACAGGGATGTCCCTGCCTCCTAATCCCTCACGACTGTAGCTTCCCTCTGTCCGGCATAAAATTCTTAATAAAAGAACGCCTGTGTATTGGGGTGGGCCCCATCCTGGACAAAGCCTCTATATGGGCCTGGGAACCATATCCCTTGTTCTCAGCGAACCCATAGCCGGGAAGGATTTTATCATACTCCTGCATCAGCCGGTCCCTAGTGACCTTTGCCACCACACTGGCCGCCGCAATAGAAACGCTCTTGGCGTCACCCTTGACAATCGGTACTTGTAAAACCCCGGCTCCGGGAATAGTCACTGCATCATTCAGCAGAATATCTGGCGCCTGGCTCAGTTTCCCTATGGCCTTGCGCATAGCCTCGTATGTGGCGTTAAGTATATTGACTTCATCAATACGGGATGGCCCCACCATCCCCACGCCTACGGCGACAGCCTTTTCCATGATCTCGCCGTACAACTCTTCCCGCCTTTTGCCTGAGAGTTTTTTGGAGTCATTTAAATACAGGATCCTGCAGTCTTTTGGCAATATAACTGCGCCTGCTACCACCGGGCCGGCTAAGGGTCCTCTCCCAACCTCATCAATTCCACATATATGCATATATTCTGCATACTTATCCTCATACCGCCTCATCCCTTCCAGGCGTATAAGTTCTGCCCGTATCTTCTCCTGCTGCTTTTGATATTTCAAAATCAGGTTTTGGACACCTTTGCGGCTGTCCCCCCTATACTTTTCACATAAGCCTGCTATCTCTGGCTCCCCGGCCAGCATAAATTCCTGCCTTATTTCCTCTATTTTTGCACATACAGCCTTTTCTTTTGGTTCATAGACCCCAGCGTCCCTGCCATCATTTTTATTCATGCTTAATCACTCCGAACTTATCTAAAGGCCAGATGCGTATCCAGGCCCTTCCCAGCAAATCTTTTCTGTGAAGTACGCCTACGCTCACTTCCCGGCTGTCCGCACTGTGGTTCCTGTTATCACCCAGGACAAAATATTCATCCTCCCCCAGTGTGACAGGCTCCTCCGCAATTCCCGGATTCTGCATCTCCTCATTGCCATAGTGCTCATCTAATTCCTGCCCGTTAATCAATACTTTCCCATCTTTCACCTGGACGGTCTCCCCCGGCAGGCCGATGATTCTTTTTATATAGTATGTATTTTCCTCATACTGGTAAGGAAATACAATAATCTCATATCTCTTTGGCTCCCGGAAGCGGTAGGATATTTTATCTACAATCAGGTTATCCCCATCTGAGAGCGTAGTCTCCATGGAAGATCCGCTGACCCGGGTCCTCTGCCCCACAAATGTAATAATCAGATATGTCAGCCCCACTATAATTAATATATAAACAATCCAGCCAAACAGCTCCCGTATGATCCCCTTCTCCTGGTCCATAGTCTAATCCTCTTTCTATTCTCTCCCTCTATCTTATTCATAATCCCCGGGAAATTCAAGTGTAATTTTATCAATTCTGCCATTGCGGAAATCATCCAGCAGCAATCTGGCAGCCTTTTCTGTATCCAAAACACTCCCTCTGACCAGGCAGTGCCGGCTCTTGGCAATACTTTTGAGGCACTCAAAATCATCGTCTTCCTCATTGATCCCATATTTTTTCGCCAGTATCCCTGCATAATTGGCTTTCATGAAAGAAATCAATTCCCCCGCCAACTCCTCAACATTAAGTATTTCCTCTTTTATAGATCCAATGAGGGCAAGGCGGAGGCCCACGGTCTGATCTTCAAATTTTGGCCAAAGTATACCTGGCGTATCTAAAAGTTCCACATTCTTATTCAGGCGGATCCACTGCTTCCCTTTTGTCACCCCCGGCTTATTGCCCGTCTTTGTACAGGCCTTTCCAGCCAGGGCGTTGATAAATGTAGATTTGCCCACATTGGGGATGCCGACTACCATGGCCCTCACTGGCCGGTTCAATATCCCCCTTCTTTGATCCCGCTCTATCTTTTCCTTACAGGCTTCCTGAATGACCCCCTGGATAGATTTAATACCTCCGCCCTTTCTGGAATTCACCTTTATCACGGAATAACCCTTCTCCCGGAAATATTTCGTCCACTCGTCATTTAGCCGGTCCTGTGCCAGGTCCGATTTATTCAGAAGAATCACCCTTGCCTTGCTGCGGCCCAGCTCATCAATCTCAGGATTCCTGCTGCTGATTGGAATCCGGGCGTCCACCAGTTCGATCACAAGATCAATCAGTTTCATATTCTCCTGCATCATCCGTTTTGCTTTGGTCATATGACCCGGATACCACTGAAAATGCATGTCTGCCTCCTTTATTTCTTAACAAATCCAAAGTCAGGCCCAAAACTTGCCACAAACCAGACCTTCCCATAGATTTCGTCCCTCTTTACATTCCCTATGTCTGCCATACGGCTGTCGTCACTGCTGCCATAATTATCCCCCAGGACAAAATATTCATCGCCTGCCAGTGCCAAAGCCTCATCGGCAATTCCAGCCTCTTCTATTGTATCGGCATATACATAGTCTGTCATTTTTGTATCATTAATATAAATCTGCCCTTCCTTAATCTGTACAGTCTCACCCGGCAGTCCAATAATTCTTTTTATAGAATAGTGAGTATTTTCATTTCCATTGGGCTTAAATGCTATAATGTCCCCGCGCCTGGGCTTGCTGGCATTATATATAAGGCGGTTGACAAGTACCACATCCCCATTACTCAAAACAGGTTTCATGGAATCCCCCGCATTACTGACTCTCTGCCCAAAAAACCAGACCAGCACAAACGCAATGATACACACCGTAATGATCTGGACCATCCAGTTCACCACTTCCCTTGCATGCTGCCTCTGTTCATTTGTCTTTTCTCGTTTAAAGCGGATCCCTGGCCTCACAGACTCAAATCTGAGTTCCTGCTTTTTCTGGGCCCGCTTCTTCCTTCTTGCCTGCCTTCTGCGCTTTTTGCGAAAGTTTAAATCCTGCATAACCTTTCCTCGTCTATAATAGAAAAGGGACAATATACTTGTTGTACTTGTCCCTCTCATGGCTACTATTTTACTAATTCTTTTACCTTAGCGCTCTTACCAACACGGTTTCTCAGGTAATTCAGCTTCGCTCTCCTTACTTTACCTCTGCGGATAACCTCTATCTTCTCAACATTTGGTGAGTGCAGCGGCCAAGTCTTTTCAACACCAATTCCGTTAGAATTCTTTCTGACTGTGAAAGTCTCTCTTGTGCTGCCGCCCTGTTTCTTAAGGACTGTCCCTTCAAATACCTGGATTCTTTCACGGCTGCCCTCTTTAATTTTAGCGTATACCTTTACAGTATCACCGACACTAAACTGAGGGGCATTCTCTTTGAGCTGCTCTGCCTCGATTTTTCTTATAATATCGTTCATTGTGTGACCTCCTTCATATTCAGACGTTCTTAATACCTGTCTGCAGATACTGCCTGCAGATCCTTTGTATCAGAGGACCATCCATTCATTTCACAACTGTTGTATTCTATCATATTCGTGAACAGGTTTCAAGCCTTTTCCTTATTTTTTATTCATCCTCCGGCAAATCGCACTTCGCCAGTAAATCTGGCCGTCTCTCCTTAGTCCTGATAATGGACTGCTCTCTGCGCCATTTCTCAATATTGGCATGATGGCCGGACAGTAAAACTGGAGGCACCTGCCTTCCACGCCATACTTCTGGCCGGGAATATTGGGGATATTCCAGCAGATTATCCTGGAACGATTCAAATTCAGCAGATACATCGTTGTGCAGCACTCCAGGCACTAGCCTGGAAATCACATCTACCATCACCATAGCCGGCAGTTCTCCTCCTGTCAGCACATAGTCCCCGATAGACACGTAGTCTGTCACAATTTCCTCCAATACTCTCTCATCAATTCCCTCATAATGGCCGCAGAGCAATATCAGATCTTCCTCCTTGGCCAGCTCCCTGGCCATATTCTGGTCAAAGACCCGGCCCTGGGGGGACAGATAGACGACTCTTGGCTTTTTGGCCAGTTTCCCGGCCACAGCTTCATAGGCAAGAAATACCGGTTCAGCCTGCATCAGCATCCCCGCCCCGCCCCCATAAGGGTAATCATCCACACTCTGATGTTTATTAAAGGCATAATCCCGGATATTGACGGCCTCAATAGACAGCAGGCCGTTTTTCACTGCCCTCCCGGTTATACTTGTGCCCAGGCCGTCCAGCACCATGTCTGGGAATAATGTTAATATGTGAAAATTCATAGATTTTTATCCCCTTCACTCTCCGCCGTCTTACGTCCCTCTCCCCTGGCGGGGTCTACTAACCCATCCAGCAGATGTACCTTCATAGCCTGCCCCTGAATGTCCACATCTAAGATACACTGGCGGATGGCCGGAATCAGCACCTCGCCGTACACCGGGGAATCTACTACATAGACCTCATTTGCACCGGTCTCTATGACGTCTTTCAGCACGCCAAATTCCCCTGCCTCTGTAAAGACTGTCATTCCCAGCAAATCGGCAATATAATATTCATCCTCCTCGAGCCTGACTGCATCCTCCCTGCTCACCAGGAGGCTTTTCCCTTTATATTGTTCGACTTCATTGATATCATCCAGTCCCCTGAATTTTACAATGGCCATGTTTTTAAAGAATTTTACACCCTGTACCTCCAATAATACCCGCTCTTTTCCTGTATCTAGAATGACCTTCTTCAGATCCCTGAACCGCCCCGGATCATCCGTTGTGGGGAATACCTTGACTTCCCCGCGTAAACCGTGTGTGGAGGCAATCACCCCTACCTGCAAATACTGCTCCATACTCTTCTCCTGTATCTACTGCACATATTTCCCGAAAAGGAAAGGGGCAGGCTCTTCATGCCATACGTATCTGATATACCCGCACATGAAGGCTGTCCCCTCTTGTTTTGTTATTGTATAATATCAACAACCACTCTCTTATCTTCCTTGGCCGCAGCCGCCTTTACAACAGAACGGATGGCCTTTGCGATCCGGCCCTGCTTTCCAATCACCTTACCCATGTCGCCGTCTGCCACACGGACTTCAATGACTGTCACCCTGCCGTCCTGCCTCTCAGTCACAGCAACACCGTCAGGATTGTCCACTAATGCTTTCGCGATTACTTCAACTAATTCTTTCATGTAAGCCACCTCCGCGGAACAGCTTATTTTTCAATGCCTGCTGCTTTAAAGATTTTTCCGACTACCTCTGTAGGCTGAGCGCCGTTGTTTAACCATTTCTTGGCTGCCTCCTCATTCACCTTAATTCCGCTTGGCTCCAGGTTCGGATCGTATGTCCCGATTTCCTCGATAAACTTGCCGTCTCTCGGGGATCTCGCATCTGCAACTACGATTCTATAGAAAGGAGCCTTCTTCTGTCCCATTCTTTTTAATCTGATTTTTACTGCCATCTCTTTCACCTCATTTTTTTATTTTTTCTTTTTGTTCCCCTATGCAGGCAAAAATAATATTTAGCCGCCAGGGTTATCTATGTGCTAAAAGGGAAGCCTAAACTTGCCCTTCTTACCACCCATGCCGCCCATCATGCCCGGAAGCTTTTTCATCATCTTCCTGGCCTCATGGAATTGCTTTACCATGCGGTTTACTTCCGCAATATCCACCCCCGCCCCTCTCGCAATCCGGTGTTTCCTGGATGGATTGAGCACATCCGGGTTTTGGCGCTCCTCAAGGGTCATGGAATATATAATTGCCTCCATCCGCGCCATTCTCTTCTCATTCTCTTCAGAATCCAGTTCCGGCAGCTTGCCGCCGCCCATACCGCCGAGTCCTGGCATCATACTCATAATACTGGACAGGCCGCCCATCTTCTTCATCTGGGACATGCTCTCTAAATAATCCTCAAAATCAAACTGAGCTTTTTTCATTTTCTCAGTCATTTTGCGGGCCTTTTCCTCATCCAGTTCTGCCCCTGCCTTTTCTATCAGGGTCAGGACATCTCCCATCCCCAAAATCCGGGACGCCATCCTGTCGGGATAGAACTGTTCCAGGTCAGAAAGTTTCTCCCCCATACCGGCATATAAAATTGGCCTTCCCGTCACAGCCTTAATGGATAAGGCGGCGCCGCCTCTTGTATCGCCGTCCAGCTTTGTGACAATTACGCCGTCAATCCCTATCTTCTCATGGAAGCTCCCAGCCACGTTCACCGCATCCTGGCCAGTCATTGCATCCACAACTAAGATTGTCTGATGCACTGTAACGGCCTCTTTAATGTCCTGTAACTCTGCCATCATGTCTTCGTCTATATGGAGCCGGCCGGCAGTATCAAGAATTACGATATTATTTTTGTTCTTGCCAGCATACTCTAAAGCCGCCCTGGCAATATCTGCAGGCTTGTTTTTATTCCCCATGGAAAACACTTCCACGCCCTGCTTCTCACCGTTTATCTGAAGCTGCTTTATTGCGGCGGGCCTGTATACATCACATGCCACAAGCAGTGGTTTCTTTCCCTTTAGCTTATACTTCCCTGCCAATTTAGCTGTAGTGGTGGTTTTACCTGCCCCCTGGAGCCCCGCCATCATGATGACCGTAACTGCGCTTCCCGGCTGGAGCTGGATCTCTGTTGTCTCTGAACCCATAAGGCGGACCAGCTCTTCATTTACAATCTTAATCACCATCTGCCCTGGATTTAACCCATTCATAACATCCTGGCCTACTGCGCGCTCCTGGACATCTTTTATAAAGCTCTTAACGACCTTAAAGTTGACGTCCGCTTCCAGCAATGCCATCTTCACTTCTTTTAGGGCTGTCTTTACATCTTCCTCTGTGAGGCGCCCTTTGCTCCTGAGATTCTTAAATACATTCTGAAGCTTCTCAGTTAAACTGTCAAATGCCATCCTATAACTCCTCTATAATTGTATCCGAAATCCTCCGGATCCTCTGTGCCATAATAGCCGGCTCTGCCCCCCTGCTTACACAGGAATCAATTACCTGGTTAATCTCCTGAACCTTTTCCTTCACAGACAAAAATCTTTTCACAAGATGGAGTTTATCCTCATAATCTTCCAGCGCTTTCTGGCAGCGTTTTACTAAATCATGCACGCCTTGCCTGCTAATCCCTTCGCTCTCTGCTATCTCACTCAGAGAAAGATCCTCCAGCACAAACTGCTCATAAATCTCCTTCTGGTGTTCTGTCAGAAGTTCTCCATAAAAATCGTACAATAATGCCTGTTCTAATATCTCATTCACATGAATCACCTCTGCTATCATACTAAAAAGAAGCAGCGGTGTCAAGTATTTTTTCTTGACACATTTTTATTCACCTGACTTACTCCCTATATTTCTAGACAGAGGCCAAACAAAGGACTTTCCGAGATAGGAAAAATTGAGGGTGGCTAAAGAAAGCACCCCATGCCGGCCAAGGCATCGAGTGCTTCTAAAGCTTTATAAGCCGCCTTACTATTACATTCCCAGCAGCCTCCCCACATGCACCATCCCCCAGCCCTGCTGCATACTGCCTGCCCCCATACAGGACTCCCTGAGCCTTAACTTAACCTCTACATTTGTCATATCCGGGTACTTGGACAATAGACATGCAATAGCCCCCGATACAACAGGGGTAGCCATAGATGTGCCGCTTTTCATAATATAGGGTTTTTGCCAGCGGTTTATATAATCTCCATTACAACTACTTATATCAGTGCCTGGCGCAATCAAATCTGGCTTCACAACACATGCTTTAGTAGGACCCCTGCCCGAATAGTTCCATTTCCTGGCGCCCTTTCCCCCTCCTAGCAGATTGTAACCCTGCGCCGCACCCACAGTTATCACTTTCCTGCTTGTTCCGGGGACAGATACGGTTCCCCTGCCAGGCCCATAATTCCCGGCCGAAACTACGACTGTCAGGCCTTCATCCCAAAGAGCCTCCACAGCCTCTGTCAGGCGGCTGGCCTGGGCAGGATCTACAGTCGGTTGGGCCCCTACAGATATATTTACTATTTTAAGGCCTGCCTTCCTGTGGATGGCTAAGAGCCAGTCTATCCCTTCCAGGACATGGTCAATAGAGCCGTTGCCAGTATGGTCAAGCACTTTCCCCACTAAAAGCTTTGCTCCCGGGGCCATCCCCGCATACTTGCCTGACGACATCTTTCCACTTCCGGCCAGAATGCCGGACACATGGGTTCCATGCCTCCCATCATCATATATCTTATTTCTTTTGTTCACGAAATCTTTAAATCCTATAATTCTTCTGTCAAAATCAGGATGCAGTGCAATCCCTGTATCAAGAACAGCCACGCACACATCCTGGCCCAGATAATGATTCGCTATAATATCCCGGCACCAATAGCCAGTGGCCTGTTTTACCCGATTCATAGAAATCCCTTTTTTAATAAGGTATTCAGAAACGTTGTCCGGCTCTACAGATTCGCGTCTTTCGGCTGGGTTGGTACTTCCGAAAAATTTTTATAGAAATTCTTTCACACATTTCTCTCCAGGCACATATTATGAACTGTAATCAAACATAATTTGGAGGATTTAACATGAGTGATTTAAGTGCTACAAACTGCGGATGCGGATGCGAAAATGGCGGAGGTTACAACAACGGCGGTATGTCATCTTGTCTTTGGATCATCCTGCTTCTGTGCTGCTGCGGCGGATGCGGCAACGGATTTAGCGGTGGCAGCGGATTCGGCAATGACAGTTGTCTCTGGATCATCCTGCTTCTGTGCTGCTGCGGCGGATGCGGCGGCGGATTTAGCGGCGGCAGCTGTGGATGCTAATATCTAGTACACTTTGATAAAATAAGTTAAAAAATATCCCCGGCGCAGCAAGCTGTGCCGGGGATATTTTTATGCCTGTGAATACTCTGCCCGCTTCTATCTCAGAGTGTATTTGACAGTTCATGCACCATATAATTGCCAAATACACTCTGGGGCCGGATGTCATGAAGCCAACAGCGCCATGCCTAAATCTGCATTTTAAAGATGGGCGATTTCACATTCTCTTCTATGAATATCTACGGTTGATACCCCCCGTCCTCTTTATTTTCATTATGCGTTCTATCTTCCCTGCTTTCATCCCTCTCATCCATGCGGTTTTTTAACATACATTCTTCATCGATTTCATATACTGCATTGCCTTCAATGATTAATTTTCTTTTCATTTTTACAGATACTTCCTTTCCTTTTCTTGATTATAATATGTAAATACCTTTACTTTAGTCTTTCCTTTATCTCATATTTTTATACTTTCTGACATATATATTTACAACGCTACAATTAGGAGTGCTTATGGAAAACAAACCGCCCAGGCCGATGACTCCCTTTGACGAACTGACTACATCCCCGCAGCTTCAAATGTTAAAGCTTTTCCTTCCTTACACTCCTGCTTCCAACCAGCAATTTCTGGGCGTTTTCATCAAATTTCTGGAGCTTCAGGAGACACTCTCCTTTTTCCATAACAAAAGAGAAAGCCTGCAGCAGCAGGCTTTTCACGGAGAAAACTCCTCCCCTCTTAAAATTCTGGAGGAGTTAAAACCTTATATGCCCAGACAGGAGGCCGAAATGATGGACACATTTCTTAATATGATGAATATAATGGAAATGGTACAGATGTTCCAGGCAGAAATGCCGAAACAGGATAATGACAATGAACCCTCCAGCTCAGGAGGCGGCTTCAACCCTATGGAAATGATGATGGGGATGCTGACACCAGAACAGCAGGGTATGTTCGAGATGTACAACAGCATGTTTGCAGGAGAAACAGGCACTGCTAAAGACAGCGGCCCTAAAAAAGAAGCGGAAACAGCAGAGCAGGAATATACCCCTGAAGATTTATCAGCAGAAACGCCCGCTGGAAAGAAAGGAGATGATATAAATGAACGAGTGGATGAACAATCCGGCAATGAAGAACATTGATCCAGCCAAACTGGAATTAATTCAGATGGCAGCATCACAGACAGCCGGGAAAACCGGCAGAGATCTGGCCCCGGTCCTGTTTGCACTTATTACAAACGCAAACAAAAAAGGAATCAGTTTCTCCGGGGATGAAATCTCCCTTATTTTTGAAATCTTAAAAGAAGGAAAAACAAAAGAAGAGCAGGCACAGATCGATAAAACAATCAATATGGCCAGCTCACTCTTGAAGAAGAAGGCTTAAAACCCTTCTTCTTTTCTTTTTATCCGCATATCTCTCCGCTTTTTAGCGGCCTCCCATTCGGCTTTCTCCTCCTCGGACTCCAGGATCAGGCGGGGTACCTTTTTGGGTTTGTCATTTTCATCCAATGCAACCATAGTAAAATAAGCCCTATTAATGGGGAAGCGCATCCCCTCTATATTTTCCACATAAGTGTCTACCCTGATTTCCATGGATGTATGCCCAACATATGTCACTTTGCCAATAATAACAATGACATCCTTCTGATAGGCCCCCTGTATAAAACGGAGATTATCTACTGATGCAGTAATAATATTGCTCCTGCTGTGGCGCTTTGCCACAAGTCCTGCCACATCATCCAGCCATTGCATCAGAATTCCGCCGAACAGCCGTCCGGCTGCATTGAGATGATTGGGCCTTACCATATGCACAGTCTCCACCCGTGAATCTGCGACTTTTCTCTCCTCAACCATCAAACCACCTCCAATCCACATTGTACCGCTATATTCTTGTATAACTCTAAATCCCGGCTTTCTTCACAGAACAGAGGGTACTCCAGGTTATAATTCCCCCATACCAGGGCCTTTGGGGAGGTAAAATAAAAGGTAGAAAATAACAAGGCCCGTGCAGTAATCCCAGCTAAAAAACCAAGGTTCCCTCCATCCAAAGGATAATATACCTTATTTTCTGCCGCCCTTTCAAACAAAGGCAAAAGCCTTTTCCCTTCCTGGCCCGCCTCTGCCTCAAATCTTATCTTCTCTTCTGCAGATAATACGTGGTAATAAAAATCTACATAAGAGGCCTCTCCGCTGACGGCAAGACACTTTTCCAGAAACCTCTCCATAGCATGTTCTTTCCCCTTTAACAAACAGGCTTCATGCTTCTGAAAACCGTCCCGGACATTCTCAATCAAGAGTACGCCCTTTTGCCTCAATTCATCCCCGCTCATTGCCTGATACATTTTCTTCCTCCCCGCCAAAACAACTCCGGCTTACACCAAATGCTGGCCGGTACAGCTTCTTTTTATTATAATCGCAGTTATACAGGGAAGTCAACCGTGCCCCTTTCATGTAATACTGTTGATTTCTCCCTTCCTATCCTGTAAGATTGACTCAGCAGAGAATACAAACAAAAATTGCCGCCAGAGTGCCCTTTATGCTTTTACTCTTACCGGCATCTGTACAAAAGGAGGAAAAACATGCGCAATATAAAGCTTATTTTAGAATATGACGGTTCCCGCTATCAAGGTTGGCAGCGTCTTGGCAAAGGAGAGTCGACTAACACCATATCCAACCGTATTCTGGATGTGATTCGCAAAATGACTGGGGAAGATGTAGAGCTATACTGCGGTTCCAGGACAGAAGTGGGTGTCCACGCATACGGCCAGCCTGTCAATTTCAAAACCACATCGG
The DNA here is from genome assembly GCF_900604355.1 of Luxibacter massiliensis. NCBI lineage: Bacteria > Bacillati > Bacillota > Clostridia > Lachnospirales > Lachnospiraceae > Luxibacter > Luxibacter massiliensis. Next base: position 2,449,766 of record NZ_UWOE01000001.1, read on the forward strand.
ATATGAAACCTTATGAAATCCGCCAATATATGAACCGCTACCTGCCCATGGACATTGCTGTCCTGGAGGCAGCCGAGATGCCCGAACGCTTTCACGCCAGTTTGAATGCTAAATCCAGGACCTACCTTTACCGGATCGCTGTGGGAACAGTACCCAGTGTATTTGAGCGCAAATATACATATTATGCATTCAAAACCCCTGATATCCCTTTGATGCAGCAGGCCGCATTATCTCTTGCGGGCAGACACGATTTTCACAATTTTTCAACTGCCAAAAAAAACAAATCTGCTGAAAAAGAAATTTATGACATAGAGATTTATGGGGACTCACAGGAAATACAGATTACTATCTGCGCCCAGGATTTTCTGCATAACATGGCGCGGATGGCCATAGGGACGCTGCTGGACGTTGGACTCGGAAAAAGAAAAAAAGAATGTATTGAGGCCATCTTTGCCGGAGAGGAGGCTTCCAGCGCCCCCTGTGACCCAAAAGGCCTTTTTCTGCAGGAAGTCTGCTATTAAGCCAGCAGGCCTGGCAGAAGCGCCTGGCACCAGAATGCCCTTCTCCTGGAAACACACGAAATTGCTTTTCCAAGGGAAGGGCATTAGATTATACAAATATGCTCATGGCATGGAAGGCGATAAAGCTCATAAGCCAAGCCACAGCAAGCTGGAAACATACAATGCCCGCTGTCAGCTTTTTGCTTCCCACTTCCCTGTTAATCGTGGCAATTGTAGCTGTACAGGGAACATAAAGCAGGCAGAATACCATCAGTGCACAGGCGTTGGCTGCCCCGAATCCCATCTCGCCCAACACACCCGTAAAGCTTGCCATGCCTCCCGCCGTTGTAATATTCTGTATCCCAAACAGGACACTGCAGCTGGAGACTACAACCTCCTTTGCCGCAATCCCTGAGATCAGCGCCACAATAATCTGCCAATAGCCAAGTCCCACAGGGGTAAAGACAGGAACAGCAGCCCTCCCTATCAGAGACCCAAAGCTCTTTGATATATCAGTCACATATCCTTCAGTCCCAAAATTCAGGATTACCCACATAATAATGGATGCCAGAAAAATAACCGTACCTGCTTTCGTCAGGTAATCTTTAATTTTCTCCCATACATATATGGCGATTGTCCTTGCGTTGGGCGCCTTATATTCAGGAAGTTCTATGAGGAGGGCATGCTCTGCCCGGCTTCCGTCAAGCTTGGAAAGTATAAATGCGGTTGTTATTGCCACCACAATTCCCAGCACATACATCAAATAGCAGGCAAGCATGGCATAACGCCCGAAAAACATAGACGAAAACAGTACATAGATAGGCAGTCTGGCGCTGCAGGACATAAAAGGAGTGACCAGTATAGTTTTCAGCCTGTCCTTCCTGTGCTCCAATGCCCTTGAGGCCATAATGGCAGGGACAGAACAGCCGAACCCCAGGAGCATAGGAAGAAAAGCCCTTCCCGATAATCCCAAATGCCCCATAATATCATCCATGACAAATGCCACACGCGCCATATATCCGCTGTCCTCCAAAAAGGCCAGAGACAAAAACAAAATAAATATATTGGGGAGAAACGTAAGAATTCCGCCTACCCCTGATATAATACCGTCGACAATCAGTGACTTAAGCATAAGGTTTATATTCCATGATGAGAGAAGTGAATCAGCCCCGCCTGAAAGCATCTCCAAAGCCGTCTCAAAATACCCCTTCATCCAATCACCAACTGTAAAAGTCAGGAAGAACACCATTGCCATAATTGCGAGAAAAATCGGCAGGCCCAGCCATTTTCCTGTGAGATATCTGTCTATTTTATCTGTGCGTTCTTCCTTCTGGCTTTTATTGACTAATGTCTCCTGGATGATCTCTTCAATAAAATCATATTTCTGGTTGATAATATCCTTTTCGTAGCTTCTGTCCAGCACACCCGGGGTTCCCAGGGGATATTTATCCATAATCTCCTGATCCTGTTCCAGCATTTTAATGGCATGCCATCTCTTGTTGGCCAACTCTGGATATTTACTGGCAATGGCCTCTATAACCTGGTCAATTTTATCCTCTATTTCATCCTGGTAGACCATGGCGTATTCGGTGTGGTGGTTATGCTCGTGCATGGTTTCCTGGGAATGGTGATGGATGATAGGCCCCTGCCTTACATGGTCCTTGTGGTGGCTGACTGCATGCATTAAGATTTCCAGTCCCGTCTTTTTTCTGGCAGATACAGGGACGACGGGGATTCCCAGCATCTCAGGCAGCCTGTGCAGGTCAATCTCCATGCCCCGCTCCTCCACAATGTCCATCATATTCAAAGCTAGTACGACCGGCTTTCCCAGCTCAATCAGCTGCAGCGTCAGATATAGATTCCTCTCCAGGCAGGATGCATCCACCACATCAACAATCACATCTGCCTCACCGCCCATTATACACTCCCTGGACACCTTCTCTTCCATTGTATAGGAGGTCAGGCTATAAATTCCTGGCAAATCAATAAGCCTGAACTCTTTCCCTTTATAAAAGGTTTTGCCCTCTTTTTTCTCTACTGTGACTCCCGGCCAGTTCGCCACTTTCAGGTTTGCACCAGTGTAGGCATTAAACAATGTTGTCTTCCCACAATTGGGATTGCCGATAAACCCCACTGTGATTACATCCCCGCTCATAAACCTGCTTCCTCCACAATAATATGGTCTGCAATCCTGCGCCCCATTGCAAATCTGGTGCCCCTGAATTTAACCGTTACGGCCCCCTTTTTATTATTATTCAGCACTGTAATCCTGGAACCTTCCGTAAGGCCAAGGGCCTCCAGCCTGCGCTCAAGGTTCAGCTCTATATCAATCTCCCTCACCTGATATATATGTTCATTTTTCCCTTCTTTTAATCTCATGATTTTCTCCTGTGTGCGGCTTCGTTATTGATAATTATTATCTATTAGCAATTATAAATCTTTTTTCAAGAGAAGTCAAATACATTGACAATTTAAGACACAGGCTTTACATTAGAATAATAAAATGCAGGGACTGCCAAATACCATTTATTGGCTCCTGCTTAGAAAAGAGGGACGTGACTTATGGATACATACTACTTTTTACTTTGCTTTTTTATATATGGTTTCCTCGGCTGGTGCACAGAGGTGGGGTTCGCCGCTTTTAAAGAACACCGTTTTGTAAACAGAGGGTTCCTGAACGGCCCCATCTGCCCAATTTATGGCGTTGGCGTTACAGCCGTCATTGCTTTCCTGACTCCACTGGAAGGGAATATACTTCTTCTCTATCTTTCATCTGTTTTTCTCGTTACTTTTCTGGAAGGCGCCACTGGCTGGGCCATGGATAAGATTTTTCATAATAAGTGGTGGGATTACTCAGACCAACCCTTTAATATAGGTGGTTATGTATGCCTGATCTTTTCGCTTATCTGGGGTGTCTGCTGTGTAGCTATTATGAAATTCATCCATCCCCTGATACACAAAGGAATCGCGCTGCTGCCCCACACCCTCGGCATACTTCTTATCGCCATTTTAGGGATCGCCTTGTTAGCTGACCTCTATGTAACTGCATCCGCGATTTTCAAATTCAACAGACGTCTGGCAACTATGGAAAAAATCGCCGGTGAACTGCATGAAATCTCTGACCAAATCGGCAGCGATATATATGAAAAGGTAATCTTGGCAATGGAAAAACAAGAGACATCCAGGCAGAAGCTGGACCAGGCTGCCAGCGGGTTCCTGGATAAGACTCAGGAGGTATCAGAAGAGATACATATCAAGATTGCCGACTTAAAGGCCCGCTACCAAGAACTTGGCAGCAAGCCTTCTAAAGTCACCCTGCGTCTTGTAAAAGCTTTCCCCAAAATGGAATCCAGAAAATATAAATTACAGTTGGAAGAGTTTCGGAAGAAATTAGAAGAAAAGATAAAAAGATAATTCTTCTATATATCAGGCCGTCAGCATATACCTTCTGCCTATTGCCGCGGCAGTCTGCCATATAACTTCGTAATCTTCCATATCTCTTTTATCAAAGCATCGTCAATCTGTCCCTTTTTCAGCCTCCATGTCCAATTATTCCCCAATGTAGAAGGGGTATTGATTCTTCCACGGCTGTCTAAGCATAGATAGTCCTGTACAGGAATCACGCAAAGGGCGGCCACGCTGCCCATAGCCATGGCGGCAAAATCCCAGGAAAGCTCATCCACATCCAATGTATGCCTGTGCAGGTACTCCTTGGCAAACTCCCTGCACTCCCTGCTTACACTGTGGTACCATCCCCGTGTCGTATCATTGTCATGGGTGCCTGTATACACCACACAATTATTTGTATAAGTATGGGGCAAATAATTAGCAGACTCCCTGGAGTCAAAGGCAAACTGTATGACTTTCATCCCCGGAAATCCTGATTCTTCCAAGAGCTGCAGGACAGAATCTGTCAGGAATCCCAAATCCTCCGCAATAATATCCAAATGTCCCAGCTTTTCCTCTATTGTATGGAAAAAATCAATCCCCGGCCCCGGCATCCACTTCCCATGTTCTGCGGTGGGATGGCCGTAAGGAATGGCATAATACTCATCAAATCCCCGGAAATGGTCTATCCTGACTGTATCATACAGCCGGAAGCAATGCGCAATCCTGCGCATCCACCATGCATATCCCGTCTTTTTATGATACTCCCAATTATAGAGAGGGTTTCCCCATAGCTGCCCAGTGGCTGAGAAACCATCGGGCGGGCATCCTGCCACAGCAATGGGCACATTATTTTCGTCAAACTGAAACAACTCCGGTGACGCCCACGTATCTGCACTGTCAAAGGCTACATAAATTGGGATATCTCCTATGACCTTAACCCCCCTCTCATTGGCATATGCGCGAAGCCTGCCCCACTGGCGGCTAAACTCATATTGCTGGAAACGAAAAAAGTTTATCTCATCCTGAAGCTCCTCCCGGACGGCCATAAGAGCCTCCTCATCCCTGTCCCTGAGGGGCGGCTCCCATTCTTTCCAGCTTGCCCCCCCGTGCTTATTTTTCAGGGCCATAAACAGGCAGTACTCCTCCAGCCATTCCATATTCTCCCTGAGAAACCTTTCATATTCCCCATCTCCCTGTCCATTGAATCGCTCATATGCCAGATGCAGGACTTGAAATCTTGACAAATACAGTTTCTCATAATCAATACAGTCCTCTCTGCAGCCAAAATCAAAAGATTCACACTCCTCCTGGGTCAGAAGTCCCTCCTGAACCAGCGTTTCCAGGTCGATAAAATATGGGTTTCCCGCAAATGTAGAAAAAGACTGATAAGGAGAATCCCCATATCCCGTAGGCCCCAAAGGCAGTATCTGCCATCTTCCCTGCCCGGCAGCCCTTAGCTGATCCACAAATACATAGGCCTCCTTCGAAAAACAGCCGATCCCATATGCAGAAGGCAGCGCAAAAACCGGCAGCAAAATTCCACTTTCTCTCATGCGTTTCTCCTCTCTGAGGACGTAGCCTTTTGTTAAAAGGCTACGTCCCTAATTAACTTTAGTGGTGTACCTTTTTTAACTTCCAGATCTCTTTATTATACTCCTCTATTGTCCGGTCTGAGGAGAAGTATCCCGCCTTAGCTATATTTACCAGCATTTTCTGTGCCCAGGCTTTTTTATCCTCATATGCTGTCAGAGCTTCTTCTTTCTTTTCTACATATTTTTTGAAATCTAAAAGTGTCATGAACCAATCTTTATTCAGTAGTTCTTTTTTTAGTCTTTCCAGATTTTCTTTTCTGCCAATGGAGAGCATTTCCGGACTTGTAATAAAGTCTACTGCTGCCCTGGTCATTTTATCTTTCTCATAGAATTCTTTGGAGATGTAGTCGGCTTTCTTGTAATGGCTGATTACTTCATCGCTGGAAGCGCCGAAAATAAAGATATTGTCATCTCCCACCAATTCATGGATTTCTACATTTGCCCCGTCCTCTGTCCCAAGAGTTACTGCTCCATTCAGCATAAATTTCATATTTCCGGTACCGCTTGCCTCTTTGGATGCCAGTGAAATCTGCTCTGAAATATCACAGGCGGGTATCAGCTTCTCCGCTTTCGTAATATTATAATTTTCTACCATGACAACCTGCAGATAAGGATTGACTTCTGGATCCTGGTTCACTATGTCCTGCAGACACAATATTAAGTGTATGATATCCTTTGCAATTGTATATGCCGGAGCTGCCTTTGCCCCGAAAATCACTGTAATGGGGGTTGCCGGCAGCTTTCCTGACTTAATCTCCAAATACTTGTGGATCACATATAGTGCATTCATCTGCTGGCGCTTATACTCATGGAGCCTCTTTATCTGTATATCAAAAATAGAATCTGGGTTCAGCGCAGCTCCCTGGATTTCACTGAGATAATGGCAAAGAGACTTTTTATTCTCTTTTTTGATTTCAACCAGCCGACTTAAGACGCCTTCATCCCCCTGTAAATCCAAAAGCTTTTCCAGATGCCCCGCATCCGTACGGTACCCCTTTCCAATGACAGCATCCAGCATCCCGCATAACAAAGGATTACAGTGCAACAGCCATCTGCGGAAAGTAATGCCATTGGTTTTATTATTAAATTTTTCAGGATATATACGGTAAAAATGATTCAGCTCATTCTCTTTCAGAATCTCTGTATGCAGGGAGGCCACGCCGTTGACGCTAAACCCATAATGTATGTCAATATTGGCCATATGCACTGTATCATCCCTGCCAATAATGGCAACCCTCTCCTCCTCGTACTTTCTTCTGACTTTATCATCCAGAATCTCAATAATTGGCACTAACTGGGGCACTACTTTCTTCAAATAAGCAAGAGGCCACTTTTCCAAAGCCTCTGCCAGAATAGTATGGTTTGTGTATGCACAGGTACGGGAAACTATATCTATGGCAGTATCCAGTTCCATGCCCCTCTCCGCCAAGAGCCGTATCAATTCTGGAATCACCATGGTTGGATGGGTATCATTTATCTGAATTACAGCATACTCCGGCAAATCGTACAGGCTGCATCCCCTGCCCACACATTCATCTAAAATCAGCCTTGCCCCGTTGCTGACCATAAAATATTGCTGGTAAATGCGCAGCAGCCGCCCACTTTCATCACTGTCGTCTGGATATAAAAACAGCGTCAGATTATGGGCGATATCCTCTTTGTCAAACTGTATTCCATGGTCCACAATCCCCTCGTCCACAGTTTCAATGTCAAACAGGTGCAGTTTATTTGTAATACTATTATAGCCTGTCACTGCAATATCGTACATTCTGGAACGCACCGTCAATCCTCCAAAGGTTACAGAATACGTCACATCCGTCTTTTCCAGCCATCCCTGATCCTCAATCCACGGGTTGGGTATCTCTGTCTGCAGCCTGTTTTTAAATTTCTGTTTAAAAAGGCCAAGATGATAATTCAGGCCAATCCCATCGCCGGCAAACCCAAGAGTGGAGATGGAATCCAAAAAGCAGGCAGCCAGCCTCCCAAGGCCCCCATTTCCAAGCGATGGTTCCGGTTCTATCTCTTCTACTGCACTGATACTTTTTCCATTTTCCCGCAGAATATCTTTCACTTCATCATACAGGCCCAAATTGATTAAATTATTTGAAAGTAATTTCCCAACCAAAAATTCAGCGGATATATAATACAGCTTCTTCTTACTGCCTGGATTTTCTTTTTCTTTTGAAAGCTCCTGTATAATGGATAATAGTGCATAATAAATATCTAGGTCGGAAGCCTCCGAAATTGCTCTCCCCAGTTTCTTAGCCAATCTTTCTCTCATATTCATATACTTTCTCCCTTCTCCTGGACTTCCGCCAGAGTTACAATAAATAGGATTATTTTTCTAGAGCCACCATTATATATTTTAATATTTATCATGTATTTTAATATGATTTTATTTGGATTTCTTGCAAAATACTCTCTATTTATAGTACAATACTATCATATTAAATCTTCTATCCATCCCCATTCTGGGCCCATTTATTGGCCGCCCGGCAAATATTGGGATGATCCTGTTCTCCAAGAAAGGGCCTTGCATGAACATTACTGAATATCAAAATTACCATGAGACAAAAACCCATACTTCAGCAGAGTTTCCATATAACACTTACCTCTGTTCCATCCCCCTTGATTTCAAACATGTGCCCCTCCACTGGCATGAGGAAGTAGAGTTAATAGTCATCAAAAAAGGCAGCGGATCCGTGTCTGTTAATTTTCGCCAGGAGACAGTAACAGCAGGGGATATTATCTTAATCCTCCCCGGACAGCTTCATGCAATCCAGCAGAAACCAGGCTTTGCCATGGAATATGAGAATATTATTTTCAAACAGGAAATTCTCGTCACAGACAGCCGTGATTTATGTACCCAGCAATTTCTCCTCCCATTTTTTCACTCTGATTCATCTTATGCTACATTTATCTCTCAATTATATCCTGGTTACACTGGCCTGTCCTCCTGTATCATTCAGATAGATAATCTTTGCAGAACAAAGCCACGAGGATACCAGCTAGCTGTAAAAGGATGGCTTTTCCAATTTTTCTATCTGCTCATCTCCTCACAAAACAGCAGGGATTATGTTCCTTTAGTCAGAACAAAATCCCTGGAAAAGTTAAAAACTGTATTAAAATATGTGGAAGACCATTATGGAGAACCTATTTCTATAGATGATGTGGCCTCCCTGACATATTACAGCAAATCTCATTTTATGAAATTTTTCAAAACACATATGCAGACAGGATTTACACAATATCTAAATGACTACCGCCTATCCATGGCCGCGCGCCTGCTTACTGCAACAGAGTCTCCTGTATTAGAAATAGCCGCCCTTACCGGCTTTGATAATCTTTCATATTTTAACAGGGTTTTTAAGCGCAAGTATAGAGTTACCCCTACACAGTACCGTAAAGCCTCCGCCCCTTAAGCAAGGAGCAGCCAGCTTGCCAGGCCGTCCCCTCCCAAAAAGGAAATACACAGTCCCAGACATAAGAAAGGGCCAAGGGCAAACCTCCTACTCATTCCTTCCCTTTGGCAGAATAGAAGGTAAGCGGCATAAATTCCTGCAGAAAGTACAGCCAATATAAATGCCGATAACATGCAGCGCCATCCCAGGCCTAAGCCTGCCGCAGCAGAAAGCTTAATGTCCCCTCCGCCAAAAGCTCCTGGCCTGCACACAGCCAGCAGAACCATTCCTGCGCTGACTGCAAGTCCCCCAAAAACGCGCTCATTCACAGAGAGGCCCCATCCCCCTGCAGCCACCATCCCGAATATCAGGATAGCTACGCAATATGTATCCGGTATCCTGTGGTGCCTAAAGTCATAATATGCTATTGCAATCAAAAGAGCCAGGAATAGAACACTCCCGGCCTCCTGAATAAATCCCGAAATATAAATTTCCAAACCCAAATAACTATCTGCCAACACCCACATGCAACCCACTGCGCGCCTTATCTGCAACCACCCTGAACCATCCTGCCGGCTCCCTATACCTGCACAGGCCAGTCCTCTTTGCTAAAAGCCTGCATACAGACTGTTTCTGCAGCGCCAGCTTTTCTCTATGACAGCCTCCGTTCACCTGTATAATACATTTCAATGGGGTCAATAGGATCAATAGGGTTCTCAACTTCCATCTTCGCATTCCTGCCATGGCGTTTTATGAGTTCGCCGCCTTTGTTATAAAACCAGAAGGAATATACCAACACCTTATTCACCTTTCCGATTCTATCCTTGGTAGTCTTCTCATACAGCCTGCCCCCGGTCTCAAATTTAGTCTTTTTGTGAATCATGGATATCAGTTCAGTTTCACAGGACACAGGCTCTGGCAGAATCGTATAAGCCCGTCCTACACATCCCGCCCTATGGGCATCACTGCCGCCCACGGTAACTTTCCCATACTTCTCGGCCAGCTTCTTTGCCCCCGCATTTGAAGCCGCTGACTCGCAGCAATTATACGCTTCCACAAAATCAAACCGCTTCATCACCTCAGGGGAAGTATAAAACCGTTTCGTATTTGTAATACTGAGGTACTTCTCCCCGCACGGATGGGCAGGCCCTAATACCCCTCCATTGCGGTGGACAAGATCTATCAGGACAGAAACTGGCATTCCCCGCATCTCAAGGAGGCGCATCTTTACGCCTTCCGGCATAATCACCAAAATGTGCCCTGCGTCCCTTGTATCATACTCAATCCCTTTGAGAACCACAAAATCTGTATGGACTTTCCCCTTCATGTGGTACTTCCAATGGCGGTATCCCTTGTAAGTATTGTGGTCCGTAATTACCATTCCCTGGAATCCCTTACTTTTCAGAATTGTAATATACTCATCCAGGCTTACTTTACTGTCAATAGAACCTTCCTTTACATGGCAATGCATATCAATCTTCATAAGTAAGCCCTCCTTCTATTTATTTTATTTATATTATACAACTTTGTCCAAACACTGGCAATAAAATACACAGCTTTTTCACTTTCCATTTTATTACCCTGATATACCTAAACTCAAAAAACGCATTATAAAAAAGCCATACAGCAAATAATCGAAAATGTAAAAATACTCTAAATTTGAAAAAGGCATGCTCTCTATAATTATATTAATATATAGAAAGACATGCCCTAAAATAAACATTCCATTAAACTTTCAATTTATCTTATTTTTCATTGTCTAAATCTAAAATCTGTATGTCGTCATCTTCCTCCAGATCTACGGAATCTCCCTGCTCTTCGTCATCCGGCTCATCCTCCACGGCATCTATATCCACCTCATCTAGTTTCTCCATCATGGCCCTGGCTTTATCTACCTCGTTAGCCGTAGAATTCTGTTTGCGGATCTCATCCGCTTTTTTGAGATGAAGTTTTTTCCGTTTTCTGGATTCCAGCAACAGCTGGATAATAATACCAAGAACAGCCACAGCCGCGGGTATGATAATATGTAATACCGGAAACTGCAGTGGCAGCAAAATATAGGCTGCCGATCCTGCAAGAATCCCCCCTGCTGCCCCTGTCAGCAGAATCACCATAAGCTGAGGCAGAAACGCCGCTGCTGCCCCGATAACCACTGCAATCCCCACACATATAAGTACAGTCATTTGTGCCGTTGGCCTCAGAAAAGCCATGCTCATCGCTGCTGCTAAAATTCCAGTTGTTAAAAATGCACCAAACCGATAAAACCGGGCCCCTAATACTGCCAGTATAATTCCCGCTGCCGCCCCAACCATCAAAGGGATACTGCCTGTAAGGCCAAAATAACCTCCTCCATAAATGCCTCCTGCTGCCCCTAATATCAGTCCAGCCACAGCACCCCAAAAACGTATAAGCTTCAGTCCCAGAAGGCATAACAGCAATCCAACCGCCACTGCCGCCGCCAGGCCTGCCAGTTCACTCTGGCCCAGGGCGCCGCCAGTTCCGGACAGTACGGATATACCTTTTTCTATCTGAACCAGTACTTTTTCAAAACTCAAGATTGTGTCCATATTTCTCTCCTTATCCCTTGTTATTTATACTTTATTTCTGCAGATTCCCCTCCTGCATTTCTTTTATTTTAGCAACTTTTATAAAAATATACAACATAAAGATGGATGCTAATCTACCTCTGATTAACACCCATCTTTATTCTGATATTTCTATCATTCTTTTACCTCTCTCATTATAAAATCTTTAGTTTTAAATTATTGTTGCTGGTGGTCCGTACCTCCTTTTCTTAAAATCTCTTATCGGATCGTATAATCTCAGGAATAAACACTGCGGATTTTGCTTCTCTCATAACTTTCTCGTCATTATGATATTTCTCCAGCTAATCTGTTTCTTCCTTTGAAGTCCGATAAAGTAAAATCTGACTGAATTCTTATGATATATTTTGTTTTTTATAAGTATTCAATCAGTTTTATTTCTTGTCATTATAATATCATCTATATTTATATATGTCAATATATTTTTTGATATTTTTTTATTTATTATATAATTATCAAATAAATTATCCATATATTGCAAACTAAACAAATATTTTTGTAATTCCTTATAATTTATTTCTTAATATACTCAACTCCCCCTTAACCCATGCTCCCAAGGGCGGTTGGATACTGACGTGCCCAACAATGAATATCTACAAGCCAAAAACCTCAATGCAGGCATACGGGGCACCAAACCAGCAGCGATACAGGCATCGGGGTATCAAATTCTCACGGCAGTGGCCAACTGGACTTGTAAGCATGTCCCCTTGGCTCATTGCCCGCGGGAATAGACTGGGGTAATTCTGCATTTCTTTTCATAGTGTCTTTGCATTGACTTCTTTATTCAATGACTGTAGAATAGGAATATCTAATTTTTCTACATATTACAATTATAGAATAAGATATAATAATTAAAGGAGTCTACTATGGAACAATTGAAAATTCCCCAGGGATACCGCTCTCCTCTTACCATACGAGAAACAGAGGTGGCGATTAAGGAAATCAAAGATCATTTTGAACGGTCACTGGCAAAAGCGCTTCATTTAACCCGTGTTTCAGCACCTCTGTTTGTCCGCCCAGAATCTGGCATGAATGATAATCTAAATGGTGTGGAACGGCCGGTCTCATTTGGCATCAAAGAGCAGGATGAGGCTTCCGCTGAAATCGTACATTCCCTGGCAAAATGGAAAAGATATGCATTAAAACACTATGACTTCCATTCCGGCGAAGGGTTGTATACCGATATGAGCGCTATACGCAGGGATGAGGAGACAGATAATATCCACTCTTTATATGTTGACCAGTGGGACTGGGAAAAAATCATCTCCAAAGAGGAACGCAATATGGAGACATTAGAATATACAGTCCGCAAAGTATACAGTGCTTTGAAGGAGACAGAGGATTTCATCTCCAGAAGATATAATTACATAGAACCCCTACTGCCAGATGATATTTTCTTTGTCACTTCCCAGGAGCTGGAAGATATGTTCCCTGGTAAAGCTCCAAAAGAAAGAGAACGCCTCATCGCCAAATCAAAGGGGGCTGTATTTATATCTCAAATCGGCAAAACCCTCTCCTCCGGTGAGAGACATGACGGCCGTGCGCCTGACTACGATGACTGGGAATTAAACGGGGATATAATTGTTTATTATCCTGTTTTAGATATAGGGTTGGAGCTTTCCTCCATGGGAATCCGGGTGGATGAGGATTCCCTGGAAAGGCAGCTTAAAGCTGCAGGCTGCGAAGAGCGGGCTCAGCTTCCCTTCCAGAAAGCGCTGCTGGACCGCGAGCTCCCTTATACAGTTGGAGGAGGAATCGGCCAGTCACGTATCTGTATGTACTATCTGCGAAAAGCACATATCGGCGAAGTCCAGTCTTCTCTCTGGCCGGACGACGTGGCACAATGTGCCCTTTCCAGTGGAATACAGCTCTTATAAGCCAAAGACTCCAATAAAGACTACGGGGCATCAAGTTAGCAGCGATGCAAGCAGCGGGGTATTAGACCCTCGCGGCAGCCGCCAGGTGGACATGTAAGCATATCCGCTTGGTTGCTCACAGGAATAAAAGCCAAAGTTTGTGCAAATTAAGTTCTCTCCCCACGGACATACTATTACAGTATTTCCGCGGGGAGAAACGTATAACTGCACAGGCTTTGGCTCTTATATTCCCCCTCAGCCCTTCTTGTCAGTCCTTCTTGATTCTTATGCCCACTGCCTGGGCATACTGCGCTTTGTGCCTATCTTCCACCACATTTCTTGGATATCCGATGACTCCATTATTTTCATAGGGGTCATTAAAATAATAGGCATGGTCGTCATATCCCACCAGGAGCATACAGTGCTCATTCGAAATCCAAGTAAACGTTTGATTACAGTCTTTTAGCTTCCAGCAGGGCCCCTTTATGGGTTCCTTCATATTAATGCAGGCCCAGAAAATAACTGGCATCCCTTTGTCAATGTATTTCTCAAGCAAGCTGTCCAGGGAGGCCCCTGTTTCATCAAAAATTTCATACTTTTCACCTGCCACTTTTGTAAGCGCCCTGCAGATAACCGGAGCGTAGCACCCAAAAGATTCCCCATCATAAGGACTTCCGCAAAAATGCTGATTTGGGTTTGGCCCATAGAGTTCTCCATCCCGTGTTTCAAAACTATCCTTCTCCAAATAATTTTCAATAAATTCGTCTACGGTGACAGGATATCCTAAATATTGAAGCAGCATAACAGCACTGACACTTTCACACCCAGTAGGGTATTTTTCACTCTGGTCAATATATGGGGCATCAATCTTAATCATCTAGGTTCTCCATTCCTGCTTTTTTGCATATTTTTCATCACTGTAAGTACGATCAATAAAATTGCCAGGCTCAGTGAAAGGGCAACCCACCATATTTTAACTATCCCCGCTATGATATAGCCAACAATACATACAATAGCTACCACCACTGCATACTGCATCTGTGTAGAAACATGGTTGAGGTGGTTGCTCTGCGCGCCGGCAGAGGACATAACCGTTGTGTCTGAAATCGGAGACACATGATCGCCGCACACAGCTCCTGCCAATACTGCTGACACAGATATTACCATCATTTCCATATTATTAGAATTGGAAAACATGGCTACAACAATCGGCACAAGGATAGCGAACGTCCCCCATGAAGTGCCCGTTGAAAATGCAAGGAATATAGCAATCATAAACATAATTGCTGGGACCGCGATGCTGGCTGTAGCGTTATTCCCAACGACTTTCCCTACAAAATCTGCTATGCCCAGGGCATCTCCCATCCCTTTAAGAGACCACGCAAAAATGAGGATGGCGACTGCCGGAATCATCAGCTTAAACCCTTCTACAAAGCTATCCATAAATCCTTTAAAAGAAATTACTTTTCTTGGCAGGTACAAAACCAGCATAAACAAAATGGTCAGCATTGTGGCAAAAATAAGGCTTGTCTCTGCATCACAACCGGAAAATGCCGTCACAACGTCTGTCGCCCCTCCTTGAAAGCCTGTGAAAATCATGGCTCCAATAGCAGAGATAATCAGAACAAGCACTGGCAAAATCAGGTCAGCCACTTTTCCCCTGGAAGAAGAGGCCTCCTCTCCTACCTGCTCAAATTCTTCCGCCCCTGATGTAAACAGATCTCCCTTCCGGGCATTTTCCTCATGCCTTTTCATCAGGCCGAAATCAAATCCTGTAATAATCACATAAAATACCATGGCAATTGTGAGCAGCGCATACAAATTATAGGGAATTGTCCTTATAAAGAGCTGGAACCCTGTAATTCCTGCGTCCTCCGGGACATAGGAATTTACCGCCGCTGCCCAGCTTGAAATCGGAGCGATAATACAGACTGGGGCCGCCGTAGAATCAATTATGTAAGCAAGCTTTGCCCTGGAAACTTGATACCTGTCTGTTACCGGCCGCATAACCGACCCCACAGTCAGGCAGTTAAAATAGTCATCCACAAAGATCAGAATACCTAATCCAGTAGTGGCAAGCAGGGCACTTTTCTTCGACCTAATCTTAGTACCGGCCCAATTGCCATAAGCAGCCGAACCTCCAGACTTGGCCATAAGTACAATAATCATGCCAAGCAGCACGTCAAAGATCAAAATATTCAGATTCATACTGTTCTTCATAATCTCAAAAAACGATATAAATGAATCCCAAGGCCGAAATCCAGAGTAAAGAAGCGCCCCCACAGCCACCCCCATAAATAAGGAGCTATAGACCTCCTTCGTTACAAACGCCAAAATAATGGCCAGCAGCGGCGGCACCAAAGACCACCATGTGCCAATAAACATTGAACCATCCATACAACACCCTCACTCTCCTGTCCAGATTCTCTAATAGTCTGACAATATATAATTTATATTATATACATTTTAGCGAATTAACGCGAAATATACAATTACTTTTTGTGTAGATTGTAGAAAAACTTCAATGGGGACAGTCCCTTTTGCAAAAGGGACTGTCCCCATTGATCTCCTTTTTCAGAATATTCAGATATTATATTCGTCCACTTCTCTCCTCAAGGGTATAGATGCCGCTGCCCCTGCCCGTGAGACTGCCACAGATGAGGCACGGGCCGCCATCCTGAGTCCATCAGGGACTGACATCCCCTCTAGTATAGAAGCAATAAAATATCCTGTGAATGTATCGCCGGCAGCGGTCGTATCTACTGCTTTAACTGGAAAGATACTTTGTCTATATTGTACTTTTGCATCTTGGTATACTGCCCCTGCGCTTCCCAAAGTCAATATGATTTTTGCGTCCGGATATAGTCTTCTCAGTTCTTCTAATATTTCCTCCGGTTCCGGCTGGCCGGTTACCTGTGCTCCTTCCACTTCATTGAGCAGAAACATAGATACCTTGTTAAAATCACAGGATTTTAAAGCTTCATTATATGGTGATGGGTTTAAGATGATTGTCAGCTTTTTTTCGTATGCTCTCTTAATAATATAATCCAGTAAATTAATTTCATTCTGAAGCAGGAGAATATCCCCTGAATGGAAATTAGCCAATACTTGATTGACATATTCTTCAGTTACTTTTCTGTTTGCCCCTCCATATAAAAGAATACAGTTCTGGCCATTTCTGTCAACCTGTATTATTGTATGCCCGCAGGGCCCCTCTACTCTGCTTATATAATCAGAATTTACGCCGGCATTCCGGCACACATCAAGCAGGATATCCCCACCATCCCCGACCAACCCTGCATGAAACACCTCTGCCCCGGCTTTTGCCAGTGCTATAGACTGGTTCAGGCCTTTACCTCCGCAAAAAGTCTGCATTCCCCCTGAACTCAAAGTCTCCCCAGGGGTCACCATATGGTCAACCGCATATACATAATCCAGATTAAGTGAACCAAAATTTAAAACCTTCATATACTATCACTCCTTTACCAACAGGCCATTTTACTGCCCTTCTCTGCTTCCTTCAATTATTATACCTTATTGAACATTAGTAGTTCAATAAGTATACCGTATTGAGCATCAGCAGTTCAATAAGTATACCGTATTGAGCATCAGCAGTTCAATAAGTATACCGTATCGAACATTAGCAGTTCAATAAATATACCCCGAAAGTATCCCCCATCTATGGCGGCATATATTACAAGGTGCCCTTAAAGAGCACCTTGGTAAAAACACGCGGCATTCACGCACTGACTTCTGCTAAATCAAAACCGCCAGAACAGCCTGCCACCAAAAACATACAAAACTCTCAACAGCAGATGGCCGTCCATTTAGTTTACTGCTGGCTGGCGCCATTGGATCTATTATAAAACCATTTCACAATTTCCACTTGGATAATGGAGAGTAAAGATAATCCAATTACGGTTAGCCATTGCGCACCATTCAGTAAAGTGAGCTGAAATGCGTTCCTTAAACCTGGAATAAACAAAATACATGCCATTAACAGGCCTGAGGCAGCAAAGGAAATAATCAGCCACGGGTTTATTCCTTCTGTACGTACCCATATAGGCTCTGTATTCGAACGCTGATTAAAAGCGCGCAGCATCTGGGAGAATGCCAGCACGCAAAAGGCCATTGTTTCGCCCGTGACATGATTCCCTGCCGACATTCCAATCCAGTAAGCACATATTGTCATAATTGACACAAAAATACCTTGCGTTATCACACGGCGCACCAAGTCTTTTCCAAATAATGTCCCCGATTTAACAGGCTGGTGCTTCATGATATTTTTACTGGCAGGGTCAACGCCTAACGCCAGTGCAGGAAGAGTAGCCGTAGCCAGATTGACCCAGAGAATGTGGACAGCCAAAAGCGGCGCCTCCCAGTTAAATAATGTAGCGATCAACAGAGTCAGGATTTCCGCAATATTCCCTACCAACAAAAATTGGATTACTTTCTGTATATTTCGATAGACACGCCGCCCCTCTTTAATTGCATATGCGATAGTTGTGAAACTATCATCCAGCAAAATCATATCAGAAGCATCTTTTGCCACATCTGTCCCTGTGATTCCCATAGCAACACCAATATCCGCTGCTTTCAGGGCAGGAGAGTCATTTACACCATCTCCCGTCATTGCGGCAACCTCACCGGTCCGCTTTAAACTTTGAATAATTCTCAGCTTATCAGCCGGTGACACACGGGCAAAAACAGTTGTTGTCTTAACCAATCTGTCAAGTTCACTGTCTGCCAGGACATCAAGTTCATCACCTGAGATCACTGTATCGCCAGTCCGATAAATGTTCAGGGCCTTGGCAATCGCAAGAGCTGTCACCTTGTGGTCTCCGGTAATCATAATAGTACGAATACCCGCCTGACGGCAAGTGCGCACAGATGCAGCTACTTCTTCTCGCGGCGGGTCTATCATACCGGTTACACCAATAAAGGTCAGGCCTGATTCTATATTTTCATCATCCGCAGGAGGAGCCGATAAAAAACGCGTGGCAAACCCCAGTACACGTAAAGCACTCTCTGACATAGAAAGACAAAGACTTATAATATTCTTTTTATCTGTATCTGTAATCGGGCGCACACCGTCACCAGTTAAAATGTACGTGCAAAGCGGCAGCATTTCATCTACCGCCCCTTTTGTATAGGCGGTCCAGCGATTGTCAATCTGGTGTACTGTGGTCATGCGCTTCCTGACAGAGTCAAAAGGCTGTTCAAATGTACGTGGATATCTATCTTCAAGATTTTCATGGTCAATACCAAATGCCTGCGCCATGTAAATCAATGCGCCCTCAGTAGGGTCACCGATAATCCCCCCTTCCCGGTCTGGGTCAAAGCTTGCATCGTTGCAAAGCGCAGCGGCATAAACCAACTCTTTATATACATTTGGATGATGCTGCGCAGCATTTTCCACCAGCGTAGTTTTTCCACTTTCAAAATCACCGTTGACTGCAATATGGGTCACAGTCATTTTGTTCAAAGTCAGGGTACCGGTTTTATCAGAGCAAATCACTGTCGCACTTCCCAAAGTTTCCACCGCCGGTAATTTGCGGATAAGTGCATTTTTCTTGGCCATGCGCTGTACGCCTAATGCCATCACAATCGTAGCTGTCGCAGGCAGTCCCTCCGGGATAATAGAAATTGCCAGAGAAACCGCTATAAGAAATTGTGGGATTAAAGGCCGCTGGTACAATACTCCAAGGGAAAGAATTAAAGCGCAAACAATTAAGCCAATTATGGTAAGTGTTTTTCCAACGGCATTCAGTTTCTGTTTTAACGGAGTATCCATATCATCTTGATTATCCAGCATACCTGCAATATTCCCCACTTCGGTATTCATGCCCGCAGCAACGACAACACCAGCGGCACGCCCATAAGTTACAATAGCTGACGTATATGCCATATTGCTGCGGTCACCAAGGGGACAATCCTCCGGCAATATATCCTCTGCTTCTTTTTCTGAAGGAACAGATTCTCCCGTCAAAGAAGCCTCCTGTACTTTCAGATTGGCAGAGGCAATCAGACGCAGGTCAGCTGGAACCATATCTCCGTCACTGAGCATTACAATATCACCTGTAACCAATTCTCTGGCAGGAATGATACTCTCCTCGCCCTGACGCAGTACACGGGCTGTAGGAGCGCTCATATTACGCAGAGCTTCCAGTGATGACTGCGCCTTTTTTCCCTGTACAATACCAATAATTGCATTTACAATGACGATGGTAAAGATTACCACCGCTTCTGTCCATTCCTGTAAAACAGCAGACAATGCCGCCGCACCTATCAAGATTAGAACCATAGGGTCAATAATCTGTTCTCTCAGCATTTGTAAGATGCTCTTTGGCGGTTTCGGGCGCAGCTCATTGCACCCATTTTGTTTGAGCCTTTCGGCAGCCTCGGCATCACTCAATCCTTCCTCAGAGGTATGTAATATATTGTACACCTCTGTAAGTTCCTGAGTGTGCCAAGGCACGCGTTTGTGATGATCCATAGTGGACAAACCACTCCTTTCTTTATAAAAATAATATATTTCTGACCGCCTTTTAGCGGAGGCCAGCGAAAAAGAAATGCAAAAAGACATAACCTACCATCTAACAGTTAGATGCAGATTATGCCTAATATATAAAACATATTCAATTTACTATAAATGTTACTTCGGTCAGCGTCGCTACTGTCAACGTCGTCCATATATAAGTTCCAAGTCCCTTCAGATATTTATTTGAATAGATTATACAGGGTAATTATCTTTCTGTCAATACTATTATTATGAAATGAAGTTCCAAAAAATAAATACTTTCCCGCCTGTACAAGCATTTCCACCGCCAACTGCCTGTACAGGCCCCTGCCGTAGACTCCTGCCTACTGGCAGGCATAAAGCTTTTCCATTATCAGCCGTTTATAACCTAAAAATTCCTCTGACAGGCTAAACCCCTCCCGTCTTGGTTTAGGTTCCTGAATTATGATTTCTTCTGTAATTCTCCCCGGCCTCCCAGTCAGAAGATAGATCCTATCTGATAATAGGACGGCTTCATCAATATCATGTGTAATAAACAAGGTAGAGAGATGTATTTTATCCATGACATCCAGATACCATCTGTGCATTTCACTTTTTGTCAGAGTATCCAGCGCACTGAAAGGCTCATCCAGAAGAGCTACTTCTTTAGAAAACATATAGGTCCTAAGAAGCGCCGCCCTCTGCCTCATGCCCCCTGAAAGCTGGTGGGGGTACTTTTTCTGTGTACCCTCCAGTCCAAATTCTTCAAATTTAGGACTCACCTGCTCTCTGGCAGCCTTTTTCTTCATCCCTCTAAGCAGAAGGGGCAGGGCAGTATTATCCTCAATTGTCCGATATGGAAGCAGCAGGTCCTTCTGCAGCATATAACTAATATGCCCTGGCTGTCCGGTAATCTCTTCACCATTTAACATTACAGTACCACAGTCGGGATGATGCAGTCCTGAAATCACATTGAAAAGAGTGGTTTTCCCTCCTCCGCTGGCGCCCAGCAGGCAGACCAGTTCATTATCGTGAAGTTCAATGGAAATATTTTCTATAATTTTTGTATTATCGTAGGATAATGCCACATCCCTTACAATCAATTCCGCCATCTTTTGCCTTACTCCAGATAATCATTTGTAAATCCAGTATTCTCAGGTATTTCTGTCTCTGACAATCCGTTCTCACTCACCCAGTTATAAAATGCATTCCACCTTGCAGGGTCAATATAACCCCACTGCTCTACTTCTGCCTTATATTGATCCTTCATATACTCCTGGCTCGCCAGTACCAGATCTTCATCCAGCTCCGGCGCCTCCTTACACAGAATGTCTGCCGCTTCCTGAGGATTATCAATGGCATACTCATAACCCTTCCTAGCCGCTGAAAGAAACGCCTTTGCGGTATCAGGGTTCTCTTCCATCCATTCACTGTTACCGATAATGACAGGTGTATAATAATCAAACACTTCATTGATATCCTTGAATGCAAAATAATCCGTCTCCAACCCTGCCTGCTCTGTGGCTATACCGGCCCATCCATAGAAAATCCAGATGGCATCTACAGAATTCCCTTCCAGGGCAGATACCTCGTCAGTCACAGTACTCGGGATCATTTCGATTTTACTGAAATCACCTCCGTCTGCCTCTACCACATTTTTTAAGATTGCCTGCTCCATTTCCAGGTTCCATGTGGCATACTTTTTACCTTCCATTCCCTTAGGGCGGTCCATCCCCTCCCCTTTACGGGAAATAATCCCAGAAGTATTATGCTGCAAGACAGCGGCAACAGCTTCGATAGGCATCGCATTTTCTCCTATAACTGCAGGCATCATGCTATCCTGGAATGAAATGCCAAACTGGGTTTTTCCTGAACCCACCAAAACTTCTGCGCCATCCTCAGGGGGCTGTACAATCTCAACCTCCAGCCCTGCATCCTGGAAATACCCCTTCTCCTGCGCCACATATAAACCTGTATGGTTTGTGTTAGGAGTCCAGTCAAGTACAAATGTAATTTTATCCAAGTCTTTATCTGTACTCTTCTCCCCATCCTCTTGCTTTGTCTCTGTGCCGCAGCCTGAAGCCGCGGCGGCCAGAGCAACCGTAAGTATCATAGCTATTAATTTTTTTTTCATTTATTTTTCTCCTCCCAGGGCATACACTTCCTCTGTACAAAATTTACTGCCCACATCAAAATCAGGCTGGTAACAGATATTAAAAAAATAACTGCGAACATCTTGTCAAAAGAAAATGCCTTTTTTACCCTAATCATGTATACGCCCAGGCCGCTGAACCCTCCAAGCCATTCTGAAATTACCGCCCCCACCACCGCATAAGATACAGCGATCCTCAGGCTGGCAAAAAACTGCCCCAGGGCGCCTGGAAATTTTACAAACCAGAAAATCTGCATTTTAGACGCCCCCATTGAGCGCATTAGATTTACAGTATCTTTATCAGCCGAGCGGAACCCGTCCAACAGACTGACAGTGACAGGGAAAAATGTCACAATAATAATCAGTATTACCTTGGGCATCATCTCATACCCAAACCACAGCACTAACAAAGGCGCAATAGCCACTGTGGGAACCGTCTGGGTCAGCACAACCAGTGGATAAAATGCCTGGTAAGCCTTCTCAAACCTATCCATCAAAACTGCCATAAAAAAACCAACGGCCACTCCAAGGGCCAGGCCAATTAGCGCTTCCGCCAGCGTGACTTTTAAATGCCCCATCAACATTGGAAAATCTTCTCCAAAGGCTTTAAATACGTCCACTGGTGATGGCAGCATAAATCTGGATACAAGCTCAAAGCTGACTGCTGACTGCCATACAATTAGCAAGATCAAAATTGCCAGGGCCGGCCATATTTTTGCAGATTTATTCGTGGTGTTTCGTAACTTTTTTCTCAATCGTCAGCACATCTCCTTCTGGCTTGTATGTCACTTTAATATAAGCCGCTACTGACGGTGCGCCTGCTCTTACTGCAATGTGCTGGCACTCCTTTACAATATCCATCAGTTCATCATAGTCACCTTCAATTGCTGTCTCAAAGGGCCCTACATAACAGTTCAGTCCCGTACTCTTAATATAGGCAATCACCTCATCTACTATACGGATTAATTCCTCATCATCTGATGCTGCCGGCAATGACTGAATAGCTACACTTGCATTCATATAAATCTTCCTCCTTTTTCACTCAGGTATCCTTATAAAGACTCTAATCCCCACGGTACCTCATACTATTTACCCTTACAGGGCCGTTTTGTTTTAGCCGCTTTGGAAATATTCTCCTATGGCGCGCAAACTAAGAAAACCCCGCCCGGTAACCCTGGCGAGGTCTGTACTTGACATCTTGCTCCAAGCATATGGCGCCTGAAAAGCACACACTATATCATCTACTTTCCTACGCTGGCATTATCCAGATCAGGTATTTGGGTTAAAGACATATCAGCCTTACTCTCAGCCGGTTTATACCAGCACCCCATTTAAATTTCTTACGTGTTAAGTTTAGACTGTCAGTTGAAAAATGTCAAGAAAATAATTTTTATATCATAAAATGTAGCTTTCATACACACCTTCATACATAGTTATTTAAGAAATTAATTTATACACTTTTAAATTTTATTATTATTAAAGAAATAATAAAATTATAATCATTTCACTTTTATTATTCCCAGGATACATTTTCTCATCTTAATCATTTTATAAAGTATATTTTACACAGACCATTTAAGATCTATTCAATTATTCCTATTCCATATCTTCAAAAAACAGCATTCTAGGCAAATAGCCACCCCCCTATCCCACTGTACCTCAGGCAGGCGCACAGATAGAGCAACCTTACTGCCCGCGGTTGCTTGACACGTTCCAAGACAAGGCAGTATAATCAAATTAAAATAACACAGTAGTTTTAAAGGCGGTAAAAGGAGGGATTGTATGTGAAACTTTACAAAAATATTATGGAGGATCTGGTAGAGGAACAATTTGACCATATTAAGAATTCTCTGGACTGCTGTACCTGTGAGCAGTGCCGGTCTGATATGATTGCCTATACACTGAATCATCTGCCTTCCCGGTACGTAGTCAGCCAGGCTGGTGAGATTATCAGTAAGGTAAACAGCTTAAAAGGACAGCACATGACAGATATCCGGACAGAGCTGATGCGGGCCTCGCAAATCGTCAAAAACCATCCCAGGCACTAAGGCCAAGATACTTTTTGCCAGTTTTAAAGTAGAAATCTGTTTTCCTGAATTGAAAGTAACTGGCAAGTCTGTTATAATTTAAACGAATTATAAAAAGCCGTAAAACGGCAAGGAGGTACTTAATATGAAAGTCATTGAAGGTTACATGCCGTATCTGGGGTACAAGACTTATTATCGCATTGTCGGAGAATCCAAAAACGGTAAAAAGCCGCTGCTTTTACTGCATGGCGGACCAGGCTCCACACATAATTATTTTGAGGTATTGGACAGGCTTGCAGAAGAAGGCAGGGCCATCATTTCCTATGATCAGATTGGCTGCGGGAACTCCTATGTGGACGGCCATCCTGAACTTTGGTGTTCAGAGACATGGGACAAAGAACTGATTGCACTGCGAGAACATCTTGGCCTGGACGAGATACATTTGCTCGGACAATCCTGGGGGGGGATGCTGGCAATCGAGTATCTTTGTGATTATAAGCCAAAGGGAGTTAAATCTGTCATCCTTTCCAGTACACTTCCTGCTGCAGAATTGTGGGCCCATGAACAGCACCGCATGATTAAATTTATGTCACAGGAAGATCAGGATGCCATTGCCAAGGCCGAAGAAACCGGTAATTTTGACGACCCAGCTTATTTAGCAGCCAATGAAAGGTTCATGCTCCTCCACTGTGCCGGCGAAGTCACAGAGGATTCACCTGAATGCCTGCGCCGCCCCAAAAAATCTGGTTCAGAGGCCTATGTAGCAGGATGGGGCCCAAATGAGTATAACCCCACAGGCAGCCTGGGCGGATGGGAATACAGAGATAAGATTACAGACATGCAAGAGCCTGCACTTATTATCAGCGGAACAAATGATCTTTGTACGCCTCTTGTGGCTAAGACTATGTACGACTTAATCCCCAATTCAAAATGGGAATTATTCGACGGATGCAGACATATGTGTTTTGTAGAAGATAACGAAAACTACTGCAAACTTGTCAATGAATGGATGGAAAAGTACGACTAAACATATCCTCACACAAAATCAGAGCCTTGGTGCTGCTCAATTGAGCCTGCACTTAAGGCTCTGGTTTTTTCTGTATAAAACTTCTTCCCTTTCCCACAAGCCGCCCTACGCCATTGTGGTTTAATCTTTATTATTCTCTTTTTTTAAATTAAACAAAAACATAAGCAAAGCCATCATACAGATTATAAAATAGCCTATCCAACTCCAAACATCAGGTATCTGGCCAAATACAGCAAATCCTATTGCTGCAGAAAATAAGATCTGGGAGTAGTCATATACGGATATTTCTTTTGCCGGAGCGTGAAAGTAGGCTGCCGTAATGGAAAACTGCCCTCCAGCAGCAGATAGGCCGGCCAGCAGCAGATAGATAAGCTGTATCCCCTCCATTGGGTGGAACTCAAATATTAAAAGTGGCAGCGTGGCCATACAGGAAAAAGCCGAGAAAACGAAAACAACAAAAGGCCCCTTTTCACCTTTTTCCCCTAGTACCCTTACATAAGTATATGCTACGCCCGCACCCAGGCCTCCTAAAAGGCCAACTAAAGCTGCCGGGGAAGAAAAAATTGCCGCCGTGGGTTTGATAATCAGCAGACTGCCCATAAAAGCACCGGCCACAAGTATTCCCTGAACCGGCCTGATTTTTTCTCTTAAAATAAAATAGCTGAAAATAATTGCAAAAAACGGGGACATTTTATTCAGCATAGACGCATCTGAAAGAACCATTCTGTCAATTGCATAATAATTACAAAGTATGCCCACTGTTCCTGCGGCAGAACGCAGCAGTAAATATTTGATATTTTCCCTCTTTCCTGAAAACCATGCTTTATTTTTATAAAGTATAGCCAAAGCAAAGACAAGAGAGACCAGGTTCCTGAAGAAGCTTTTCTGCACAGATGGCAGATCTCCTGAAAGCCTGACAAACATATTCATCAGGGCAAAGCAAAATGCTGATATTACGATATAAAGAATTCCTAAATATTTTCTCTTCACCACTGTTCCCCTTCTTTCATTCTGCCTGCAATAATTTTAGTATTCTTCCTCATATTTATATTTTTTATAAAGATATTTTTTATTGATTTACAGGCGAAAATCATTTTACAGCCTCTTGTAAATGTTTATAGAAGTAAAAAAATCCTGTATTTTCAAGGTCTTTTCCACTTTCGCTTGTATCTTCTTATACCTCCGCATATGTTGGCTTTGTAAAGTTGGGCGCCATTTTAGCACCACAAGCAGTTCCGTAGCAAGCATAGGAAAGGAGTACCCTTTCCGTAAAAATCCCTCGTCTTGCCTGCGCCAATAAGATAGATTTCTACTTGTTGGGAATATCCCAAACCCTTGCACAAACTGGAATTTATTCAACCGAATAAGAAAAAGGCAGAAGTGTTTTTGCCTTAATTTTTTTAAGCTCTCCATGTACTGACACAATGACGTCACAATCCGGCATATAATCATGCAATATCTGGCGGCAGTTTCCACAAGGCGGTATGATTTCCTCGCCCTCTTTTCCTCTAACTGCAACTATAGCATCAAAGTTCCTTTCTCCATTTGTGATTGCTGCTCCTATTGCCACTTGCTCCGCACAGGCCCCATGCAAAGAATAAACATTTACTCCAACATATACTTTGCCGTTTTTACAACGTATAGCTGCTCCTACAGTATGATTATAGTGCTCTTGATCGTAGTTTAGATGAATTGCTTTTTTCGCTTCTGCTATTAACTCATAATCTCTTTCTTGGAATAAATTCATATTCTCAACCTCCTAAATTCATGTTTGTTAATTTGTTTGCTTCTATATATGGCATTCATATACAAATTCCCCTACCATTTCCCTTTTGGTGTAAATGGTATTTCCTTATATTTTTCTATATCGTTTTATATCGGCAAGGGATATCTGGGCGCCATTTAGGCACCAAAGTGCCATAAAACTTTGTGGCTTTAATCATTTTAAGCAGACGAAAAAACAAGCATTTTCAAGGCTTTTTATAGTTCATTACTTTTCAATAGTAAGAATCCAAATACTGTTTTTTATTATAGATGCTTTTTTCAAATCGTGCAATAAATGAATAATTGTACTGAATCCAAATATTATGTTGCACCGGACAGCTGGCAGAATAAGGCCCGGTATCTCTCTGCATAAATACTGCCTTTCCTCCAAATAAAGGTAAACTCGTGAGTAATTGTACAGTCCTTCAGGCATAATTTTTTTAAAGTGCCGTCTTTTAGTCCTGCCCTAGCCGCCGCCTCATATAAAAATGTGACTCCCAAACCGGCTCCAGCCAATTCCAGGATTGTCTGCAGGCTTCCAATCTCGGCTATTTTTGTAAAATCCTCCAAGCTGTAATTTCTAAGGCCCAGATACCTCTCCAGCACCTCTCTCGTACCTGATCCTGATTCCCTTATCAACAGCCGTTCTCCAAATAAGTCTTCCAAGCATTCAGGATTTTTATGGAATGGATATGAAGAACTGCACACTGCAATATATGGTTCTGTTGAATATGTAAGAAAATCATACTCACTCTTTTTAAAGAAACCCTCTACCAGGGCAAAATCTATACCTCCATTGTCCAGCCTAGCCAGTAGTTCCTGGGTGTTGGCCACCTCCATATGCAGCTTAACTTCCGGGTATTTCCTCAAAAAATGCTCCAGCATCTTACCCATTATGGCCTCTCCGATGGTCATTGTCGCCCCAAACCTGATTTCCTCCCTATCTTTAGATATATGCTGCATTTGGCTCTTTAAAGAGGATTCATCATGAACCATGGTAAGCGCTGTACTCCTAAGCAGTTCCCCTGCTCCCGTCAGGCATGGCCTTTTACCTTCATAAGAAAAAAGCTTGACACCATAAAATTTTTCTAAAAACCGTATATGCTGGGATACTGCGGGTTGTGTAATATTAAGCGCTTCAGAAGCCCTTGTGAAATTCATATATTCACATACGGCCAGAAATGTTTCTATTCTGAAATCCAGCATCCTTCTTCACTCCTACTCTATTTTAATTTACAAAAATCTCCGCTTCGTCCTTTTACTCTTGAAGGTTATGTAATATATGTTTTCATTTATGAAAAGTCCATATTTAAATTGCAGAAATAAACCCGCGGAAAGGCTTCACCTAATATAACTTTAAATATCATAATATATTTTTATGATAAAATAAATTTATATAATTATATTTTATCACTAAATTGTGATAGTATATACCCCGAAAGAGGTATTATAGAAAATTGGAGGCTTCATATTATGAAAACATTTAAAGCAAGTATACCCGGATTACTGCTCTGCCTGTGCATTGCGATTCCTTCTTTTTTATTGGGACGGATACTCCCTGTTGTGGGAGGGCCCGTATTTTCCATTTTACTGGGTATGATTCTGACATTATTGATCAAAAATAAAAAGTCTGTTCAGCCAGGTATTACATTCACTTCAAAAAAAATTCTGCAGGCAGCCGTAGTATTTCTTGGATTTGGTATGAACCTAACTGAAATTATTGCACAGGGACGCCAGTCTTTGCCTATCATCATTTTGACAATCAGCGCCTCCCTGATCATCGCTTT
Source organism: Luxibacter massiliensis (assembly GCF_900604355.1). Taxonomy (NCBI): domain Bacteria; kingdom Bacillati; phylum Bacillota; class Clostridia; order Lachnospirales; family Lachnospiraceae; genus Luxibacter; species Luxibacter massiliensis. The sequence goes on from NZ_UWOE01000001.1 coordinate 2,478,364, forward strand.
TATTCTCTTTAAGGCCTTGCGCCTCTCCCCCAACAGTGCTGTACTTGTGGGAGTGGGGTCATCTATCTGCGGAGGTTCAGCCATTGCAGCGACAGCCCCTGTCATCCGTGCATCGGACGAGGAGGTTGCCCAGTCTATATCCGTCATTTTCCTGTTTAACGTGGCTGCCGCCCTGATCTTTCCGACTTTAGGAGGACTGCTGCATATGAGCAACACTGGATTCGGACTGTTTGCAGGGACGGCCATCAATGACACCTCCTCTGTGACTGCTGCAGCCACTGCCTGGGATGGCATACATGCCAGCAATACTCTGGAGGCCGCTGCTATCGTCAAAATGACCCGGACATTGGCCATCATCCCCATTACCCTGGCACTGGCCATATACAAAGGCAAAAAAACGAAAAGTAATGAGGCTGCTTCATTCAGCTTAAAAAAAACCTTTCCCTATTTTGTCCTACTGTTTATATTGGCCGCAGCATTGACCACTCTTTTCCACCTTCCCGCCACTGTCACCGCACCACTCAAAGAACTAAGCAAATTCCTGATCATCATGGCCATGGCAGCAATTGGCCTAAATACAAATATTGTCAGACTCATAAAAACAGGAGGAAAGCCGATTCTCCTCGGATTCTGCTGCTGGATGGGAATAACATGCGTCAGCCTGGCTGCACAGCATATTATGGGATATTGGTAAAAGGTACAGGGGGGAGATAGATTTGGTACACCACTAAAGTCAATTTAGGACGTAGCCTTTTTAAATAGGCTACGTCCTAAATCTACTACACTACCGCAATATCTACCAGCGTCAGCTTTTCTATATTGGTATTCTCCAAGCTTGTTATGAGAGCCCGTGCCGTGTCCATGGCTGTCAGTACATTGACTCCTGTCTCTATTGCATTTCTTCTGATTATGAATCCATCCCGGGAGTGTTCGGCTCCCTGTGCTGGTGTGTCAATGACCAGGTCAATTTCATGGCCCAGGATTAAATCTAACAGGTTTGGTGATTCCTGTTCAATTTTACGGACCGGGATGGCTTTTACTCCGCCTGCTTTTAGTGCTGCGGCTGTACCTTCGGTAGCGAATATGCGATATCCGATTTTTTCGAATCTTTCTCCTATTTCTACTGCCTCTGACTTGTCCTCGTCTCTCACCGTCATAATCATATTTTTATATTTTGGCAGGTGGATTCCGGCTCCCAGAAACGCCTTATACAGGGCTTCGTCAAAGGTTTTGGCTATACCAAGACATTCTCCAGTTGATTTCATTTCCGGCCCCAGGCTGATATCTGCACCGCGGATTTTCTCAAAGGAAAATACAGGCATCTTGACTGCTGTATGTTCTGCTTCTTTCTGAAGTCCGGGCATGTATCCCAGTCCCCTGATTGTATTTCCCGTCATAACCTTTACGGCCAGGGGCACAATAGGGATCCCCGTCACCTTGCTGATATAAGGTACTGTACGGCTCGACCTTGGATTCACTTCGATAACATATACATCTTCCTCCCCGCACACAATAAACTGAATATTAATCATTCCAATTACGTGCAAAGATTTTGCCAGCTTTTTCGTATAAATAGCTATTTTATCTTTCGCCGCCTTTGTCAGGCTTTGGGCCGGATATACTGATATACTGTCCCCTGAATGGATCCCCGCACGCTCAATGTGCTCCATGATTCCAGGAATCAGGATATCCTCACCATCACAGACAGCATCTACCTCTATTTCTTTCCCCTGTAAATATTTATCTACCAAAATGGGATGGTCCTGTGCAATCCGGTTGATGATCCCCATAAATTCATCAATATCATGGTCATTAATAGCAATCTGCATCCCCTGGCCCCCAAGGACATAAGATGGACGTACCAGCACCGGATATCCCAGCTTGCGGGCCACTTCCTTTGCCTCTTCTGCCGTAAACACGGTGCCTCCTGTGGGCCTGGGAATCTGGCATTCCTCCAATATCTCATCAAACAGCTCCCTGTCCTCGGCTCTGTCTACATTTTCCGCAGAAGTCCCCAGGATTGGCACCCCCATTTCCATCAGGCTTTCTGTCAGCTTAATGGCTGTCTGCCCGCCAAACTGCACCACAGCGCCATGGGGTTTTTCCAGCTTCACAATATTCTCCACATCTTCTGGAGTCAAAGGCTCAAAATACAGCTTATCCGCAATATCAAAATCTGTACTGACTGTCTCAGGATTATTGTTTACAATAATAGTCTCGTAACCCTCTTTAGAAAATGCCCATGTACAGTGTACAGAGCAGAAGTCAAATTCAATACCCTGTCCAATTCTAATTGGCCCAGACCCGAGTACAAGAACTTTCTTCTTATTTTTCCTATTTTCAGCTTCATTTTCCCGGCCATATACAGAGTAATAATAGGGCGTGGCTGCCGCAAATTCTGCCGCACAAGTATCTACCATCTTATAGGCTGCGGTGATGCCGCTGGCATAGCGCATATCGTGGATTTCCTGTTCTGTCCTTCCTGTCAGCCCTGCGATAACCTGATCTGGGAACTCCAGGCGTTTTGCTTCTCTCAGGAGTTCTGTATTTAATTCCTCCGTTTTCAGAATTTGTTCCATTTCCACAAGAACAGCAATTTTATCAATAAACCACTTATCAATTTTTGTGATGCTGTGGATCACATCATAACCAATCCCCCGGCGGACAGCCTCAGCAATCCTCCAAATTCGCATGTCATCTACAATCCCAAGCTCCTCCAGCAGATCGCTCTCTGAAATAGCCGTAAAATCATAGGACATAAGGCTGTCCACATGCTGTTCCAGGGAACGGATGGCTTTCATCAGGGCCCCCTCAAAGTTATCACAAATGCTCATGACCTCGCCTGTCGCCTTCATCTGCGTAGTCAATGTCCTTTTAGCGCTGATAAATTTATCAAAGGGAAGCCTTGGGATTTTTACAACACAGTAGTCCAGCATTGGCTCAAAACTTGCATAAGTTTTACCTGTGATAGCATTTTTTATCTCATCGAGAGTATAACCAAGGGCGATTTTAGCCGCCACTTTCGCTATCGGGTATCCTGTAGCTTTTGATGCCAAGGCAGAAGAACGGCTCACCCGGGGATTCACCTCGATTACACAGTACTCAAAACTCTCCGGGTGCAGCGCATACTGGACATTACACCCACCAGTAATATTCAGCTCTGAAATGATATTCAAGGCTGATGTACGCAGCATTTGGTACTCTTTGTCGCCCAGGGTCTGGGAAGGAGCTACAACAATACTGTCCCCGGTATGCACGCCTACCGGATCTATATTTTCCATATTGCAGACAGTGATACAATTCCCTCTCCCGTCACGCATAACTTCATACTCAATTTCCTTCCATCCCGCTATGCACCGCTCCACAAGAACCTGCCCTACCCGTGAAAGACGCAGGCCATTCTCCAGAATCTCCACCAGCTGGCCAGCATTATTTGCAATGCCCCCGCCGCTTCCACCCAATGTATAGGCAGGACGCAGGACAACAGGGTAGCCGATCTTATTTGCAAACGCAAGTCCGTCTTCTACATTTTCTACTACTAATGAAGCTGCCACGGGTTCCCCGATCTTTTCCATTGTAGCTTTAAATTCCAGGCGGTCTTCCGCTTTTTTTATTGTCTCCGAGGTAGTCCCTATGAGCCGGACATTATTTTCCCTCAGAAAACCAGACTCCTCCAATTCCATTGCCAGGTTTAACCCTGCCTGCCCTCCCAATGTGGGAAGCACACTATCGGGATTTTCCTTCCTGACCAGCTGCTCCACTACTTCCAATGTAAGGGGTTCAATATACACACGGTCCGCTATATCTTTGTCTGTCATAATGGTGGCAGGATTTGAATTTAAAAGAACTACTTCAATCCCTTCCTCCTTAAGTGAGCGGCAGGCCTGTGTCCCTGCATAGTCAAACTCTGCGGCCTGTCCGATGACTATAGGGCCTGAGCCTATGACTAGTACTTTTTTTATACGGCTGTCCTTTGGCATTATTTTGTCCCTCCCATCATCTCAATAAATCTGTCGAACAGGTAACCTGAATCTTGGGGCCCCGGGCACGCCTCAGGATGGAACTGCACAGTAAAAATATTCTTTCCCATATATTCCAGGCCCTCATTAGTCCCATCATTCACATTTGTAAATGCAGGCACTGCCACATCCGGGTCTATGCTTTGTGTATCCACCACATATCCATGGTTCTGTGAGGAAATATAAACCCGCCCTGTCTTTAAATCCTTAACTGGATGGTTTCCTCCTCTATGCCCATATTTTAGCTTATGTGTAGCTCCGCCTGTCGCCAGCGCCATCAACTGATGCCCCAGGCATATTGCAAAAATGGGAATGTCTGTATTGTACAGTTTCTTGATTTCATTGATAATAGATACGCAGTCCGCAGGATCCCCCGGGCCATTGGAGAGCATAATGCCATCGGGATTGGCTGAAATGATTTCTTCCGCAGTTGTATGCGCCGGATATACCGTCACCTCACAGCCGCGCTTATTTAGAGAATTGGAAATATTATTTTTAGCTCCCAGGTCTAACAAAGCTACCTTCTTCTTGTCCCCTTTCAGCACATATTTCTCACTGCAGGTCACTCTGGTAACGACGTCGCCCACTCTGTAGTTCTTTAGCTTAGGCAGTATTTCTTCTATATTGAAGTGCTCATTTGTAGTAATCATTCCGTTCATTGTGCCTTTTTCTCTAAGCAGTTTCGTCAGGGCCCGGGTATCGATATCAGCAATACCAGGAATACCCTGCTTTTCCAGGAACCTCTGAAGTGTTCCCTCACATCTGAAATTACTGGGCACACGGGATATCTCCCTGACAATGTATCCATCAGGCCAGGCCCTGGAAGATTCCATGTCTGGCGTAATGCCGTAATTTCCAATCAACGGATAGGTCATGGCCACTGCCTGGCCCGCATAAGAAGGGTCAGTCAGCACCTCCAAATACCCTGTCATAGAGGTATTAAATACGATTTCACTGATCATATCCTTTCTGGAACCTATGCTCTTCCCTGTAAACACGGTTCCATTTTCCAATATCAGAAACGCTTTCATTGACTCACCTGTTCCCTTCATAATAGTTTACATGAGAAAGGCACTCCTGATGTTTTCCATTCCAGAGCGCCCCCGTTCTCAAATTGTAAAGATTATACTATATTTAAAACCATATTTCAACAAAATTTTTGTACAACAATCCAATGTGTTTCCTGCTGATTTTTATAAGAAATCTATTACTGATAGCTCCAGTATATAACGATTTTATTCATCACATTGTCATCCTGATATGTATACTGCACACTTTCCAGGCCATAATAGTTCAGCAGGTTCTGAGCCGCAGACTGCACCAGATTATTCAGTACATAGTCATGGGCCTCCTGGTACAGAGTATCATTGGCAAACTTACAGGTAAAAGAAGGGGAGCCATTATAAACAGACTCATTCATATCCTGCAGAAGCTGCTCAGGGTTAAACGCTTCATAATACATGCCATTGAGCTTATAGTAATTTAAATCCATTGATGTACACGGCGGATAGGCAACTTCCGTATCCATTACATGGTTCTTTAAAAGTTCTGCATCACTGCAGCACAGATAATCATAATTAATCGCCTGCAGAGGTACGCCCGTGCTTCCGTCACCGCCTAAAAAGACCGGATCTCCAAACGTTATATCCATCTGGTAGTACTGCCCGTCGCATTTCACAATGTTCCATGCATGTGCCCCCTGCTGCGGTATATTCCCAGTTACATAAATACATTCAATCCCGATCTGCTGCAAAAGATACTGGGCCGCTCTTGAATATCCTGCACAGACAGAGGATTTTCCCACAAGAGAACTGTAAATAGTCTGGTTATCCGGCGCTTCCAGATTATAATCCACTGTATTTACAATATATTCAAAGATATATTTAATTTTGTCATACTCCGTCATTTCAGGGGTAATTCCAGAAAGACATTCCTGAGCCGCAGCTTCGATTTCTGCCTGCTTTCCTGCCCTCTCTCCGCCAGTATACATCTGATAAATAGAAACAGCAGAATAGCCGTCAAAACGCTTCACTGTCATTTCCCCTCTACACCAGAACAGCTCCGGCCTATCATTAAAAATAAAATCACAGATCTTTTTCAATACGGTAATATCATCCGTGTGCACTGTTATAGAGTCCGCAGAATCTCTGATTCCCTGGTACATCTCCCGGTACAGGCTCTTTTCCTCATCAGCTAACTGCTGGTAATAGTACCCGCCTTCCACCTCTTCCTCTGCCACGGACCCGCTCTCACCCATCACCACATTCTTTGCATTCACAGCCTGGGTCCTGACAGCCTCCACTGCCTCCAGGGCAGAATCAGATATTCCCGGCAGTAACTTATATACTGCCACCGCACCTCCTGCCAATAAACACACTGTCACAATCACCACGGGCCATATGCGCCTTCTTTTTCTTCTCTTTGCCATAAACGTTCCTTCTATGCTAATTATTGTTACAAAAAACTAGCAGCAGCCTAATTAAATAACCACTGTTTTAATAATAATTATAATTGAGAGCCTGTAAAAGTTCAAGATTTTGTGAACGAGGACGTAATAAAGTGTAATTTTAATACGTCCTCGTTTTACTTTTGTGGTGTACCTATTTTACATTTTTTTATAAAGTCCGACACATTCCGCAGCTTTTTTATGCTCTGCTGCACTTTTTTGTGATATGATGTTATAAAGAGGTGATACAATTGATGCATGTTTTTTATTGTATAAAATGCAAGAGATACCATTATACTAATAATAAGTCACATGCCCTTTGCTGTGGTGTTCCTATGTATTATGTGGATGTGGAATTCACGGATTTTGTTAAGATGAGCCGTGAAGAACGGGAGGCCTTTCTTCTGATTTATTCTCTTGCGGAATAGTTTTGTCTACATATTCTTTCTTTTTTTGGGGACACTGGATATAAGTGTATTGGCGTGTGCTATAAAGGGAATACACTCATTTATTTTCCATTTCTTCAAATATCAAAAGGAGAGACCTATTATGAGAGAAATCAAGCTGCCTTCCAAAACTACGGAAGCAAATGTTTATGATGACGGCAATATCCCAGAAATTGATCTACCAGGAAAGTCCAGCATGTTGGATGTAATTCCAGATGAAGTTCCCAGAAGGGATGGCCCGGGCGGTGAATAACATGCCAATAGGAAACAATCCTTTACTGAGGTTTCCTGAGACAAAATTATAGTTTTGACAGAAGAGCCGGGGTGGGTATGCCAACCCCGGTTCTTTGTCTTGACTTCAGGGATACTTTTAAATTTCCTGAGCTATATTTGCCGGGAAGGCGCTGCCTCCCCAATCTTAAGAATTTTAAGTATCATGTCTGCGGTCCCTACATTATATCCACTAGCCGCATATACACAATTCATATTTTTATCTGTCACCAAAATCAGGGGAGCACTTTCCGGGTCAACATAGAATCTTCTCCCCAGCTCAGACACACGCTCCTCTGTAGAATCGTACAGTATCTCCGCATGATCTAAAAGCGCCAGCGCTTTTTGTACAGTCGGATGCTCCAGGGCGGCCTTATTATTTACAAAAAGGATAATGGGATTTTCCACCTGGTTAAACTCTTCCCCGCGTTCACACAGTTCATTTAATATATGCTCAGTAGGTTCCTGGCCTTCCGTCAGCCATGCCACAAGGGCCGGCCTCCCCCCCAGCACTTCCCCCATAACCTTGTCCTCTCCCTCCTGGTTTTTGACCGTAAAGGAAGGGATTGGCACACACTCCAGCATCTGGTCAAGCCGTGCTTCCTTAAGCTTTAAATCTAAGGCTACTTCACAGTCCGGGCAGACTGCAGCCGCTGCCATCCTTCCAAGCACATTGCCATTGGGAAGCCTGTTTGCAGTGATAACTTCGTATATGCCTGCAGGCACGCTGATTTCTGCTGTACTTTGAAAATTTATCCCACTTAAATCCAGCAGCTTTTTCTCATCCCCGGATACTCTGGCAACCGTCCAATTCTGGAAATAAACAAAGCGCCCGCCCTCCTCCATGCAAATTTTTAATTTGCCTTCCTTTTCAGGGCAGATTACCTTCACAAAGGCCCCCTCTTTATAATATTCCATTTCCCCATCTATAGGGTTAAGCCTTGCCGGAATACCAAGAGTCCTGCAGACTGCCACAAATAAGATTTCCTGTGACTGCCTGCTGCCGGCCTTATAAGTGAGGCAAGGCAGAGGGCAGGTCAAAAGTGCACTATACTCAGCCTCCCCAGCTTCCTCAATTCCATGTCTGATGAACCTCCATATATTTACCGGATCAGCCTTAAAGGCCTCCTTCTCCTTCTTGGACAGCAGGCCGTCAATTCCTCCCCTGTAATCCGTCAGCATTTCATTAAAAATCCTGGGAGCCAGAATATATTTTACAAATATATCCCCGGGAAATAAATCCTTATACTGAAGGGCATGTTCTAAATGAGCCTCTAAAATTTCTGCTTTTAGATCCAGCAGATCCTTTTCACTCAAAGTTTCTATTAATAATTTTCTGTAATCGGCGCTATCAAGAGAAACTACAGGCCTGCCCCTCTTACTTAAACTTCCTGAGAGGAATCTGCTTACTTCCTCTTCATTCCCCGTCCCCTTCTTCTCCAGCCTGGCTACAGTCCGCGCAGCAAGCTTGCTCTTTTGCTGTTTTTTCTGTTCCTCTGTCACAAACCCACTGTGGATCACCGCATCCCTTGGAGCAAAGAACTGAAAGTCCTTCCAGCCATTCAAATATGCGCGCCTACCCTGGCAATCCTCTTTGTTTTCTTCTTGGCCCCCTATGTCCCATTTCTTTTTTAATGCCAGAGTCACCTCGCTGCATTCCCTGACATCTAAAACATATGAATCCTCCGCATTATCTAGGCTTCCCCGGATTCGGCAGCTTCCCAGCCCCAGTTCTATATCCACTTTTCCCTCTTCCCCTGCCAGCATCTTTGCCACAGGGAAAAACTCTGCATAATTTAAAACCTCTATCCTTACTTTTGCGCCAACCCCAGGACGGCCTTCTGCATCTATTACCTTTACTGTCACTCTGCGGGTATGTGCGTACCTCTTAATTTCATTGATTTCTGTTGTAATGCCCTGGGTGGATACAATGTCCTCCCTGCACACCACATCTCCTGCCAGTAATAAATCTCCATACCATCTGGAGTGAATCAGCATTGCCCTGGATGAAGCATGTAAAAACCACCCTTTATCCAGCACCTCTTCAGGTTCACAGGCTCCTAAGAAATGCCACGTCCCTTTGCACCATGCCTCCACCCACGCATGGTTATCGTCACAATGGGACCATCTTGGGGCGTATACCTGCCTGGCAGGGATTCCCATGCTTCTAAGTACACTGACAGTAAACGTGGATTCTTCCCCACATCGTCCCCGGGCACTTTTATATACTGTCATCGGGGATGCTGTCCTATCATCGGAGGCCCTGTATGACGCCTCCTGGGCGCACCAGTAATTCAGGGCCAGCACAGCGTCTTCCACCGCCGCCTTTATGGGCACCTCTCCCTTTGCCTTTTCATAAAAAAAGCTTCTGCACGGACTAATATCCTCAGTATTAATCCTGTGGTATACTACATATTGGCAAAAAATTTCCTCCCCGGCCTCTGCCCTATAGATACCATTCTCCCATAGAAATACTCCATGGCGGGCATAGTCTAAAAATGTCTCAAAGGGGTAATTGACCATATCCGATAAAGGCATATTGCCATAAAGGTACATCAGCAATATTTGTTCTGACGGCCCGCACAACTGAATCTTTCTATCAATTCTATGAAATAAACCGGGAATAATTCTGCATTTCTCTTTATAAACTTGCTTTATTTTTCTTATAAATTCTTCAGAAAACATGTTGACTCCTCTCAAGCACCTCTGCTGCTTCTCTTATCTTTGCTTCCTTCCTGTGCCTGTATATAGCATCTCTGCTTACAGACAGTCCCACAAGAATATCCGGGCGCCGTCAATTTCTGCGGCAGTACTGGTTCTGCAAAACTATTTTTGTATTTTCCTGCACAATTCATATAGTGTGGCCACTCCCGCACCCGTGGCTCCCTTTTTCTGAAACTTCCATACCGGAGTATCCACCCAGGCAGTCCCTGCAATATCCATATGAAGCCACGGCCTCCCCTTTACAAACCTGCGTATAAACAGTCCGGCTGTTATAGTCCCGCAATAGTCAGGCCCCAGATTTTTCAAATCCGCCACTTCACTTTTCAGCATCTCCTCATGTTCCGGGTAATAGGGAATTCTGGCATACTGTTCTCCAGATTTCTCTGCAGCCGCCTCAAACTCTCTGTATAGCCTGTCGTCATCGCAGAGCACTCCGCCTATGGTAAACCCAAATAGATTTACCACTGCACCTGTCAGTGTAGCTATATCTATCACCTGGCTGGCCCCCTCTTTTTCAACAGCATAGGCCACAGCATCTCCCAGGATAAGCCTGCCCTCTGCATCTGTATTGCATATTTCTACACTTTTCCTGTCATACATGGTAATCACGTCCCCCGGCAGATAGCTGTCCGGGGAAATGCGGTTCTCACAAATAGGAATCACCCCTGTGACATTTACCCGGACCTGATTCTTAGCCAGAGCATACAGGCACCCGGCTACGGCTGCCCCCCCTGCCATGTCTCCACGGATACCTGCCATGGATCCAGATGGTTTTAAGCAGTAGCCGCCTGTATCACAGGTGACTCCCTTTCCCACCAGCGCCAGGCATTCCCCGCCTGGATTTTTAGTATACCGCAAAATGGCCATACAAGGAGAAAAACCGCTGCCCATGCCGACTGTCAAAAGTCCGCCCATGCCCATCTTTTCCAACTGCTCTTGCTGTAAGACTTCTACCTCTATATCCAGGCCTGCCATCTGCTTTCGGATGGCCTCTGCAAAATCATAGGGCCTCAAGAGATTCCCAGGGTAATTCACCATATCTCTGGCAAACGCAACACCTTCCGCCACATGGGTTCCCTGCTCTAACACGCTTTGGGCCCAAAAGGGCGCCTCCCCGCCCTTTGCCACACTCTTAAGCTGTTCCTCTAAAACTGCATCCCCTTCTTTCTTCACATCTAACCCAAGCAGTACAATATCTACATCCCCGCTCTTTTTAACTGGAAATTGCGGCTGTTCATATCCCCCTAAATAAAGTCCCTGGACAAAATGAGCCAAATTTTCCCCTGTCAGCTTTCCTTCTAGTCCTGAAAGATCCACATAAAACTTTCGCACTTTATGCCTGTGCCAAAAAGCTGCCCCACAGGCAGCTGCCTCCATGAGCATTCGTCCTGTTAGCTTTTCCTCCCCAATCCCCACACAGCACTCCTGTACTCCCCCAGGACATACACGGGGGAAGGTCTGCAAATATTCCCCCTGGAATATGCCCCCCTCCCCGTCATGCAGCTTTTTGGCCGCTTCCCTGGTGAAGAACAGAACGCCTGCTTTTATATTTGTACCCGCCGCAATTCTGATCATATTTGTCTCCTCGAATCCTTCCTATAAATTTATGGGTTTCCCTGCACCCTTTACCTATCCCCTTTACCGGAAAGATACAGCGTAGGGTATACCTGGAAATATACTGTGCCTGTCATGTCAGCTAATCTCTATCATTTCATGCCCTTCAATCAAAGGAACAATAAACCGTATATATCCGCCCTCACGGCTAAATTCCAGTTTTTCATCTCTGATTATATTCCTGACAGTGCATATTTCTTTTCCCTCTTCATAAACTTTAAATTCTGTATTATAAAGGGGAATTACATCCTCCAGTGTATAAATATCCTCAGACCTCTTCTCCGTAATATAATGTAGGATGTGGAGAATATCCCGTTCTTCCTTTTCCTGGCAGTTTAAAGCAGCCATGATAGTGGACGGGCCTGTATGGGACACGAGTTTATCTTCCAAGAGAATCTCCAATGCATCTTTTACCATGGCCTTACACCAGGATGCTGCATTCTTCCGGTAACAGCGGAATATAGGATGTGAAAAATAAACTGCCCCATGATATATGGTTGCTGCCGGATACCCTGTTATCCCTGAGGATGGGGCGTGCTGATGAGAACAGAATTTCTCCCCTGCCCTGTCAAAATAAGGTTTTATTTTATCCATCAATACCTGCGCATCTTTTGCATCCACATCTAATCCACGCAGATACATAACGAACTCTTCTTTGGGAAGTTCTTTGCCAATTCTTTCATTGGGCATGACAAACTCACGGTAATATGGGGATTCCTCTTTATATGTTACACCGTATATACTCTCACTGCCGTCTTTCTTTAAGCAGGATTCATAGGAACCCAGTACCTTGCCTCCACTGGCCAGATATTCCTTTAAAAGTCCTTCTAATTTTTCATTTCCATAAATACAGTCTGGCAGAATCAGCACTTTGTAGGCAGAAAAATCCATTTCTGTATCAATGATATCAAATTGGTAACTCATCTCCTGCAGCATCCGCACAGTCCCAATCAGAGACGGGGAGATGCTTAAGTCATAAGAATCGTCAGGATAGAACTCTTCTGGGTTAAATACTCCAATCTCCGTCCTGGCCTTTGCGCCGTGGCAATATGGCTCTTTCTGCTTCACACCCTCATACACACTTCCAATCAAGTCATAGGCTGCTTTAGAAAGCCTCCCTGAAGGATGCAGCTGATCTCCAATAGAGCATCCCGCCCCCATAGCCAGCATATTATTGCATTCTAATTCTAGGGCAGCTTTATTTTTCAGTGAATGGAAATCCCCCCAATATGTATGGAACTTCCCTGTCATGCCGATGATGTCTTTACCCAGCATACGGGCATAGCGGCTGGTGGCCGGGAAATGGTCATACCCCCATCCTCCGCTTGGCAGGGATTCCAGCTCCAGATGGCTATAGTCTTTAAAGCTGTTCTTATAGGCCGGGCCAATGTGGGAGCTGTTATAAAATACAGTGGCATCCGGGGCCATCCCCTGTATGAAAGCTGTAATTTCCTCCTTAAACTTATCCAGCATTTGTCCTGCATATTTCAGTCTCTGAGATTTACTTTCTACGTCCATGCCCAGCTCCTCCATCTTAGCTGTACACTGAGGGCACTTACAGTCCACATGGAAAAGTATATCAATAAAAATACCATCCACATTTTCGGGGCCTGCCACCTCTATCATATCCTCCAGATGTTCCTTGAAAAACTGGCGGTAGCCGCTGTTTAGGCAGATTGTATTGTAAAAATGAGGGGCCGGTACATGCTGGGTGTCTATATATTCCCCATTTTCATCCAAGGACAGCCATTCTGGATGCTCCCTCATAATCCTTCCATCCCACTGTGCTGTCGTGTAAATCGGAACACGGATCCCCCTTTTATGGCAGGCCTTTATCTGCTCCAGCAGAAGATTATGGTTCTTCAGCCCTGGATGGATCAATTCAGGGAATTTTCTGGATGGGTAATACAGCCATCCGTGGTGGCACCTTCCAAAGCATGTGATAGAATTGACATTTGCCTTGGCAAGGGTATTACCGAATTCCTCCATATTAAATTCCTTCCCAATTTCAGGAATATACTCGCTAGTATGAAAGTCTAAATGAACCTGACGGTATGAAATAGATGACATTTTATTTCTCCTTTACGTTGTTTTTACTCTTTCACTGCGCCTGCTGCCAGGCCGCCCTCTACCTTCTCCTGGAAAAGCAGGTACATGACAAGGGGTACTGCAACTGTAATGACTATGGCGGCCATCAGCGGGCCATAGTCGCTCCCCCTCTCGCCGTTGAAATTCAAAAGTCCCAGCGCTATGGGTTTAAGGTCTTTATCATTGATAAATAACAGAGGGAACAGGATATTGTTCCACGCGCTCAAAAAATTAAAGATAGAAATGGTTGAGATAGCCGGCACACACAATGGCAGCATTACTTTTCTGTAAATCTGAAAATATGTGGCGCCATCAATCAGAGCCGCCTCCTCCAGGGAGTGGTTCACACCCCGCATAAAATTGCTCATGACCATAATACTGAAGGGCAGGCTGAAGGCAACATAAATTAACACTAATGCAGGAATATTATTTTTTAAATCCAGGGTACCAATAATATAAGAAACCGGAACTAATACTGTGTGCATAGGCACCATCATACCCAGCATAAAAAACAGCATGAGGAATTTATTGCCCCGGAATTGGAATCTGGACAGGACATATGCCGCCATAGAGGAGACAATGGCCAGGCCGATGACTGTGGCGCCTGCCTGTATAATACTGTTAATAAAATATCTGCTCATGTTGGCGGCCTGCCATGCTTCTATATAATTGCCCCACTGGAATACTGCCGGAAGGGAGAATGGTTTTGCAAAAATCTCTGTCTTTGTCTTGACGGATGAAAGCAGCGTAAAGACCATAGGCATCGCAAATACAAATGCCATACAGAGTAAAAACACATATTTTACTATCCCCCCAACTGGAGAATGTTTTATTTTGGCTGTTTTATTCATAATCTTCACCTTTCCTTACTTACTGGTCATTCTTCCTGCTGGTCAGCTTATTACTGAGCAGGGTGCCTGCGAGACAGATAATCATAATAATAATACCAATGGCACTTCCCAGGCCGTAATGGCTATATTTAAATGCTTCATTGTACATCAGTGTCGTAGGCAGGTTCGTCAGGCCATTAGGCCCTCCTCCTGTCATGGCAAATACAAGGTCGAATACTTTCACAGACCCGATAATGTCCATCAGGATACACATTGCGATTGTTGGTTTGAGCATAGGGACTGTAATCTGGAAAAAGCACTGCAGTTTATTTGCCCCGTCAATCGCCGCCGCTTCATATACATCATCGGAAATAGTCGTCAGGCCTGCCAGCAGTATGACCATATAATAACCCACACCGGCCCATATATTTACAAATACAATCGTATTCATTGCCGTGGATGGATTCACAAGCCATGCCTGGGCGATCCCCCCAAGGCCAATAACCTCCAAAAATGAATTAAATACGCCTGTAGGCATGAACACGAAATACCACATCAGTCCGACTGCTGTCAGGGGAAACACTGTGGGTACAAAGAACAGCGCCTTAAACACGCGGTACCCCTTACACTTCGTGTTGATCACTGCCGCCATGACCAGGGCCACAGGTGTATGGAATAGTACACTGAACACAACCATTTTAAACATATTCTTTAATGAGAGGATAAAATCTGCATTTTTAAAGGCATCTGTATAATTTTTCAGGCCTACAAACTGGAGGGCCGATCCACCTATGCCATTCCATTCCATAAAGGAAAAGAACACAGCGCCAATAAGAGGCAGTATCTGGAATAAAATATAGATCAATAAAGCCGGGAGCACAAACAGCGCCAAAGTCAGCCTCATTTTATTATTTTTCACCTTAATCATAGTTTTACATATCCTTCCTGTTTATGTAACTTTCATTGATTCTTTCCGGGTCTTTCTCTTCAAAGGACTCCCGGCCGGCATCAGGCCATGGCGGCCTAAGAGCGCCATTTCCTGAAAAAACTGCCGGAGACAGTATCCCCGGCAGCTTTTTTATTCTGCGTTATCTATTTCCGCCTGAATCTCTTTCGCCGCATCCTCCGCAGATGTCCCAGTAAACATACTTACGATAGAATTCCTTGTCCTGTCCTGCATAGATGTGAGAGGGTCAAAATCAAATACATCAACGCCGATACCTGTGGATGTTCCTCCCAGCTCCATATTATCAATAAACAGAGGCTCACATTTACTTTCGTCAAGTTCAATATCTGTCCTGGGAATCAGGAATGCACATTCCTCCGCAAATCGTTTTGCAGCATCTTTATCTGTCAGCATTTTCACAAGTTCAATTGTAAGATCCAACTCCTCACCTTCCAGCTTGCCGCTGATCATGTATGGACTGAGTGTCTGCATATCTTCATTCTTGAACTCTGGCTTTTCTTCAAAGTAGGGGAATTTAGCAACCTTGATACTGTCTTTCACCGGTGTCTCTGCGGGATCTGTAAATGTACTGATATTCCAGGGCCCAGTGATCACCATAGCGGCCTCCCCATTCTGGAACTGGCTCATTGCTATATTGTCCTGGATGCCTGCAGCGCTTTCGTCAAAAGCCCCTGCATCAATTAGATCTTTGACATACTGCAGCGTCTCAACCACTTCCGGATCCGTCCATTTCATATCCCTGCTGCCTAATTCCTTTGCCGCTTCTGTGCCGACCCATTTATAGAAAATCTGGTCGTGCAGGTGGCCTGCCATATACGTTGTCTGTGCTCCCATGGCAATGGGGGTAACTCCTGAATCTTTCAGCTTCTTTATTGCTTCCAAAAATTCTGTCCATGTCTCTGGGAACGTGTCTATGCCTGCGTCCTTAAACAGATCTTCGTTGTAATACACTCCAATCAGGCCAGATTCCATGGGGATCGCGTATGTGCCTTCCTGCCCTGGGACCTGATAATAAGAAAGTGCCCCCTCTGTGAAGCCGCTGCCCCACTGTTCATCCTCATCCAGATATGGCTGGACATTTAAAAGCAGTCCGTTGTCAATGTATTCTGACAGGTTTGCCACTCCCTGGATACGGAAGATATTTGCCATATCCCCGGACGCAATATCTGTGGAGAGAATATTGTTGAATGCAGACTCATCACTCTGTGAATCGTCAATGATTGTCACTTCTGGATGTTTCTCCTTAAACTCATCTAAAATATCATTGTAAATATCTACCTGGGGGGACGTGCCCGCCATCCTTGTCAAAAGGCGGATAGTTACTTTGCCCTCCCCGCCTCCGCCGCTGCCCTTATCTCCTCCAGATGAGCCGCAGCCTGCAAGCAGCCCTGCGCACATAAGCCCTGCAAGGCCCAATGCGATTAATCTCTTTAATTTCATAATTTTCCTCCTTTTCTCTCTGTCAACACAGCATGTTTGCTTTTCTGACATTAATATACCGTAATTTTTCCAGATTCCAAATGGTCATTTTCTAGTTTTTTTGTATATTTCCCACATAACTTATCTCTGTATACCTCTGCCTCGTAGACATTCTTTTCAGATTCATATAAACTAAGTTGCAAAGGAGGCAGACACTTATGAGACATACAAACACAAGCCTTTCTATCCGGACAAAAATTTTCCGGAGCATGACTTTGACAACTACCGGCCTTATGCTTTTACTGACGGCCGCCACATCCCTTATGTATTACAGCTATTTCCTGAAAAGTACTTCTGATTCTTCACTGGCACAACTTGATTATATTGCCGGCCAGCTCAATTATTACATGGATTCTGTGTCAAATTACTCCCTGTCACTCATAACAGACGACACTATCCAGAAGGGCCTAAAGAAATATAAAGACGCACCGTCGCAGTTTTCTGCCACGGACGAGATGCAGATGAAAAACAGCATCAACCATACGATACAGTCTACCCCATTCATTTATTCTGTGACTTTTTATTCAGGAAACCACAATCGGGTTGCCACCACAGAATATTATGCCTCCACATATATGGCAGACGTGCCTGCTTCTGAGGATGGCGTGTGGTTTCTCCAGCAGAAGCGTTCCAATATAGATAAAAATTTAACCCTGTATACTTTATCCATGATTCAGCCTGTATACAGTATCGCCACAGGCAGCTTAGTCGGATTTATTGAAATCTCCATTCCTGAAAGTACAATTTCTGATATCTATGCAGATAATACAGACCAAAACCACCATATCTATGTGACTGATAAACATGGGATAGTAAAAAGTACGGATGAGAGCCTGGACATAGAATCTGTCTATGGCGATTTCACTACAGAGGTAAGAGATATTTCCATCAAAAATATTACGTTTACCAGATACCTTCCAAGACTTGACTGGTACATAATAAACAGCGTTTCTTTTGCAACTTTTTTCTTTCCTTTGATGCAAATTTTAATGTTGTGTTTATTGGCAGCAATATTTTGCGCAGGAATTTGTTTTGTTATATCCAGAAAGCTTTCCAGGACAATTACTTTCCCGCTGTATAGCCTGATCGACCATACACAGAAAATTAAACAGGGGGACTGGTCTACCATTGATGTCCGCTGCAATGACCGGGATATTGCACTTCTCTTCTCAGAGTTTAACGCCATGATCCAGGCCCAGGAGCAGTTAAAGGACAACCTGCTGGAGACTACAAAGCTAAAAAACCAGATTTCCTTAGATCTGATCCAGCAGCAGGTAAAACCACATTTTTTATACAATACACTGGACAATATCTGTTCTCTGGCTGAACTGGACGAAAAGCAGACACTGATAGATATTGTCATGAGCCTTTCTACCTTCTACAGAGTAGGGTTAAGCAGCGGGAAATTCCACGTTACAATCAAGGATGAGCTGGAAATTACAACTGCATATCTCCATATTATGCAGATCCGGTATTTCCATAAATTTGACTATACCATCCACTGCCCCGACCCTCTGAAGAAATACTCCTGCATCAAGCTTCTTCTTCAGCCTATTGTAGAGAATAGTATTTACCATGGCATTAAGGAATTAGATGCCCGGGGGCATCTGGAGATTAAAGTCTTAGACCAGGGTGAAAACCTCGCTATTACTGTCCAGGATAACGGCGTAGGCTTCACCCAGGAAGCATACGAGAAAATATGGGAATGCAGCAGCCATTTTGGTATACGGAACATACACCAGCGAATTCAGTTATACTATGGCGAAGATTATGGGCTTACTATGGCCAACCGTCCAGAGGGCGGCTGTACCACAACCATTACTATACCTAAAAAGGAGGGGACAGATCATGCAGACAACACTACTGATTGCTGATGACGAATACTTTATCCGCCAGCGCCTCAAGCGCATCATCCCGTGGACAGAGCTGAACCTGCAGCTCGCGGGGGAAGCGGAAAACGGAGTGGAAGTCTTAAATATGATGAATGAACAGAGGGTAGACATTGTACTTTTAGATATCCGTATGCCGAAAATGCTTGGTACTGAAACTGCCCTCCATATCCGCCATAATTTTCCCAGCACCCAAGTAATCATCCTCTCCGGGTACAATGAATTTGAATATGCCCGCTCCGCTTTGCAGAACGGGGTTTCTGATTATCTGCTAAAGCCAGTAGACCCTTCTGCACTGCTGGCTGCCTTGGAGAAATGTGTGGAAAAAATCAGCATCAGTAAAAATGCAGATGCCAAATTAAAGTCCTATGACCGCCACATGTGCTGTAACGCCCTGACTGATGTGCGGGATGAGAGACTGTGTATGGCAGAGTTTTATATTCAGTATCCTGATTTTCTACAGTACAAATACTCTGCCTATATCGGTGTCTACACCATGGAAGATACCCCGGCAGGCGCCCTGGGACTGTCAGACCGTATCCACCGCTGCCTCGGCCTTCGATGTGAACATTTCCAGGAATCTGGCCACATCTATGTTATTCAGCTTTTTTTCAGCACTGGCATGGATATCAGCCATCTGGGGAGCCTGCTGACTGAGTACGTAGCCAATGCGCAAAGCTATATGTTCCTCACCGCCAATCATGTATTTTCCCTGGAAGAAAATTGGGGCGTTTATTACCGGCGCATATTATCCAGCTTGAACCAGCGTTACTTCCACCCCTATTCCGAGTTGTTTATGGAATTCAGGCATAAAGAGCAGGGAAACGAAAAAATTGATTTAGCAAAATTGAGGCAGACTGTCATGGAGTATCTAAATCTAGGAGATGTGAGGAATTTCAGAAATTTTATCCAAGAATCTTTTGATACTATTGTACAAAAGAAAAACATTGATATCTTGTTTTCTTTCCTCAATGAACTATTCATTACATTCCAGATCCACTATAAGGTACCGGCAAACTTGGACTGCAGTATTTCTGACTTTATCTCTGCCATGCTGGAAGAAGAATACACCTGTGACAGGCTGAAAGAGGCAGTCATCCATTATGGCAGCCAATGCATAAGCCTTAAAAAAATACAGCCTTCTGATGTAACCTACTGCAAAAAAATCATGGCTTATATTGATGAACATTACTCTAACCCTGATTTAACTGTGTCCTCCATAGCCAGATATTTTCAGATGAATGCTTCTTATCTGGGCGCTGTATTTAAGAATGTAAGAGACCAGTCTATTCTCCAGTACATCACCAGAGTACGTATGGATGCAGCAAAAAAGCTGCTCATAACCAGAGAATATCTTGTGTCCGAGGTTGCGGCAGCAGTAGGTTATTCAGATGTATTCTATTTCAGTAAACTTTTCAAAAAAAACTTCGGCTGCCCTCCCAAGGAATTTATACGAATCTATGAGGCAGAAAAGGAGGCAGGCGGGCCGCCTGCCTCCTGATACACTCCCTGCTCTTTCACAGGGCAAAGCTCTATACCAGCTCCGCTATCCGGGATACCCCTACATAAATCTCTGAGATTTTGTACCACGTCCGGTAATCTACAGTCCCTGTCTGGGGCAGGCCAAATACAGACTGGAATTTAGTCACTGTGGCCGCCGTAGCTGGTCCGTAGATGCCGTCTACATTAATTTTGGGTATAGCCGGATATGCGCCTGCTATCACGTTTAATTGTTCCTGTATCTGCCGTACTTTATCCCCGCTGGCCCCATTCTCCAGCGTATATCCCGGCCAGGAAGCCGGAATCCCTGATATTTCCTGTGCAGTATTGATATACATATCATCCCCGTAATAATAGCGGAGAATCTCTATAGGAGTATACCCCTGGTCTCCCAGGGCCTTTGACCCCCACTGTGTCATCCAGTTGGGGCAAGTTACCATTCTCCCATCACAATACTGTGTTAGAATGGGCTGCCTTACATTGGGCCTTGAAAGATATGAGGCAAATAATTCATCAACAATCACGGAAATACTGTCATAGATATTCCTTTCTGGGATCCATTTGTGGTCAAAGGCTGTAGAAGATGTAATCGTAAAATCATAGCCTTTGTTCCGATACCACTCCGTTATTGTTCATTCGGGGTTGAGTTAAAAAAAAATCTAGGTTGATTTTGAACCGGATTTTTACTTCCTCTTTTGTGACATCTATCCTCTCAATCAGCTTATTTACTAAGACTCTTTTGGTGGTGTTATCTGCGTTTGTAAGAATCTTCTGCCATGTTGGAATACTATCCCGTATGTCCTCCCAGTCATTTACCGTTATATCCAAATTCATAATTTCACGTTCCCTTTGAGAGATAATTTTTAATTGTTCTTCTTCTTTTTGCTTTTCCTTTTTGATAAGTTTAACCAGTTCTTCAAGAGAAAGAGGATATTCCCCTGTCATAGAAAGAGGAATATTTTCTTCCATAACACAGATGTTTTTACGAATTTTTTCAAGTTCACTTTTTTCTCGGTACAGAGATTTTTCTTTTATCAGTTTCTCTTTTTGATGATTTTCCTGAATCTTTGAAAAGACATCTTCGTATTCTTGTAATTTCCCGATATACTCAGAGATAGACTGAAACACAATCGGTTCAATCCAGTCAGCACGAAATTGCCTTGTCTTATCATGTGGAATTCCCTGCCATGCATTCTGACATTTGTAAGTAGCAATTTTACTGGCTCTTTTTTCTCCGGTAGATTGAATAGTCCAATAATTATACTTTGTTCCATTCACTAATTTACATCCACAATACCCACAATAAATAACATCTACCAAAGGCAAAAGACCGTCATTTCTCGTGATGACTGTCACATCTTGGTGTTCTAGTTTCTTTATGTATTTGTTTCCTCTTTGTTTACGTGTATACTGAACCTGATTCCATTCTGATTCATCCACAATTGCAATATCATTATTTCTTTCCTTTGCAATTGTCCAATTTTCACTATCTAATTGATGAAATTTTCCATTCAAACTTTCTCTTCGGTTATATGCCGTATAGCCGGCATATATAGGATTTGTCAAAATACTTGTAATTGTTCCGCTTTTCCAAACGTCATTAGGTGCCAGATTCTTATAATGTTCATCTTCATTTAAAGTTCTTGCAATTTTTGCGGAACCAAATTCCTTATTGAGAGATAAATGATAAATTTTCCTTACAACTTCCGCATGTTCAGGTACTATTACTAAATGTTTCAGCGCACGTCCATGCTTACTGATTTCACCTGATAATTCTAACGTATAACCGTAAGGTGCTTTACCACCCATAAATTTTCCTTGTACAACAAGTTTTTTTGCGGTATCTCTTACCCTCATTCCGGTATCGGCACTGCTTTTTTGTGCGTTTCCATATCGCAGAGCTAACATCATTTGCCCCATCATATCACTTGATTCAGGGGAAATCAGTCCGTCTTTCACTGTGTAAATATCAACCCCTAAAGTTTTTAAAGACATGATATAACTGCCGATTTCCCACATTCTACGTCCGATACGGTCATCTTTGTAAGCGACTAATATATCATATTCTCTTTGTTCAGCGTCTTTATAGGCTTCTTGCAATACCATCCGGTCTGCAACGGAGTTCTTATATCCGCTGTTACTCCCTTCAAAATATTCTTTATTGTCCAGTTTCCAGTCAGAATGACTTTCTATGTATTCCTTTACTAGCTGTCTTTGTATGCCTAAATCTCCGTCTGCCTCTAATTGTTGGTCGGAACTGACACGCAATAACATTCTCACAATCTTCATTTTGCTTTCTCCTTTTCTTCTTTTGTATCACGTTTTACCAAATATTCTTGTAACATATCCGAAAGTATAGATTTTACTTCATGGATAGAAGTTTTATCTGCGGATTCTTTTGGGAATTCTATGATCACTTTCATTCCGTTGTACTCCACATTACGTTTTATAACATGATTATTCTCAGTAAGTTTGTCACATTCGAAGAATGTCTTATCCTTGGTGAAAAAATATCTCTCCGTCATATCAGGCGAAATCTTTTCACTCAAACTATCGTCCTCCAATCTATTGGTCTTGATGCCTTTAGATTTTGTGGAGAAACCAACATGGAGAAAGACAGTCTGAAACGTCCTATACTGTTTTTGATTTCTATGTTATAAGAAAAAATTTCTTCATGTTGTCGAATACAAAAAATAATACCTCCTAAAAACCGACAAATTCTCTTGCCAATTTCTAAAAGGTATCATTCTTTGATTCTATAATATGTAAATATTTATAAATGGTCGGATAGGAGAGTGCGCATAGTCTTGATAATTCTTTTTTGTTTATCATACCATTTTTATATTTGGTATAGTATTTGTAAAAAATATGCGGAATATCGTCAGCGGTAGTGACAGGTCTTCCAATCACTTTCCCTTTCGCCTTTGCGTTCTCCATTCCACTTTTGACACGCTGACTTATCATATTTCTCTCTAATTCGGCGAATACGCCCATCATTTTTAACATTCCCTCGGTCATAGGGTCAAGTTCTTTCTTACAGTCCACAATAAAACTTCCTAAGACCAGTTTTATTTTGCGTTGTTTTGCAAGTTCAATGATGTCACAAAGCTGTTTTGTACTGCGGGTAATTCGGCTGACCTCTGTTGTGAAAATAGTATCTCCTGACTTCACAATATTTAAAAGTTTATTCAGTTCAGTACGATTTTCCTTTATACCGCTTTCATATTCTAAGTAGATGTATTCATCAGTCAGTCCATACTTTTTCAATTCCCTGATTTGACGTTGAATATCTTGTAGCTTCTCATTTGTGGAACATCTGGCATAAGCATAATTCATTTGTAATCACTCCATTCGTCTTTTGTGTGTATGTATTATAAGATATAAAGGAAAAGAAATAAACTGTTTCTTTTATATTTGCCATAAAAAAAACAACCTTAACAAGATTGAATTAAGGTTGTTTTTGGGTATGAAAAAATATAAACGAAAAGAGATGTTTTCTTTAATACGCTTATAAAGCTACTTCTCTTGTATATGTTTTCCTCTATACTCTAATATTCAGGGAGCCAGTTATATCCACATTGAGAACAATAAAATCCATCAATTCCAACATCTGTGGTAAACCAGCTGTATCCACAATTTGGGCACCATACGTTTGGTTCAGTACCGAAATTCTCCGGAGGCGATATAGAAGCTTCATAACATGAACTACACATTCCATCTCCGGTGTTTATGTATTCTGTGCCGCAGACCGGGCAATTTTCATAAGCTCCGTTTCTTTTCATACAGTCATAGCACAATCCTGTTGATGCGTCTACTGTGTCATTTTTACTTCCGCATGATACACAACCAACAATATATCTCGCATAACAAAGAGCATCTACATATCCATACCAAGCAAACATATCCTCTGTGATTTCCATTTGACAATAATCACATCGGGAAGCACATGCATAACATCGAGTTCCGTCATAATGGTTTTTATCGCTGCCGTCAAGTGGATTACCACATACTGCACAATCTCCAAATGGTCTGAATATATTGTAACATGGACTACAATATCCCCATTTTGTAATTTCAATTTGATCACTTGTTTTTCCGCAGCCTAAGCAAAATTCACAATTATACCCCTCTGGAGCCTGTTCTATTGTGATAGGAGTCCAACTGGAGTCTGACTCTTTTTCAGTTGTATTTTCCGTTTGTGGTTTTACTTTATCTTGATTTTGGGAGTCCGTAGATTTATCCTTTGTTTGGGAGTTCTTCTTATCCTTATCCGTTTCAATTTTATTCTTTGTAGTTTTAGCAGGAACAGAGTCTTTCTTTTCAGTATTTCCACATCCACTTACAGATACTAACAAAATTACCAATAATACAACCAATATTTTTTTCATATACTTATTTTAAAGTTTTCCCTTCCTTAGTTTATGTCTTCTATATTCTCTTATAGCAATGTCGGCTTTTTGCCAATTACTAATACTTTTAAGCGTTTTATTTCCATGCTCTGTAAGCTCACAAAGTTGTTCATTTAAATAATTTGCGTATTGCTGATTTTGTAAAACTTCTTCCGATACTTCTAGTTGGGCTTTACTTATATTAATTTGTTCTCGCTGTGCAACCTGCATAACATAAGTATCATACCTTTCAATGGCATATTTTAAATCATACGCTGATGTATTAAGGAATGATGATATGTAAAGCAATGCATGGATATTCCGATACGGTTGTGGCAGTATGTTTTTTCCATATACTTCGCGTAAGGTGTCTTCAGTATATTGAATTACAGATTGTAATTCATTCACCGATTCAGTCCATTCAGGAATTTTAAGTTCTTTATATTCTACCATATTTTCTTCATACTGTTTACATAATTTTTGATAATCATTAAATCTTTGAATGTATTTTTCGTGAGTTTCTTTATCTGCTTGTGCCTGCCTGATACGGTTTTCTTCATCAATAACTTCACATTTCTGTCTATACTCAGTTGAATTTTCTACTGCTTTCTTATACTGTTCATTAGCAATTTTATTATTCTTTTTCTCGTTCATGTAATCTAAGATGATAATTACTATGCCTGCAATTGGTCCTAAAGAAAGGATTCCACTTAACAATGTAAGAAATGTAAGGCTTGGAAGTATAGTTCCTAATATGATACTTACAACCTGAAGTAAAATGCTCCCACCCCATATATACGCCCCTCGTTTCCAAATACCACGTTTTCTTTCTATAGAAGGAGTTATTTCCGGATATGGAATTGGTTCTATTTTCAAAAATTTTTCCACAGGCTCTTCGGGTTGAGTAGGTTTCTGTGGTTTTTCAGACTGAAGTTCTTTTTTTTCATCTTCTAATTTCAGAAGTCTGTCCTCTAAAAAATATGCTGTGTTTACAATCTCTAATTCTTGCGTTCTTTCCATTTTGATTCTCTCTTTCCGTTTTTAATTACTGTTGTTATACAAGTTACAATTTTCTTTCATAACACACACATCACAACTGGGATTATTTAATGTACATATTTCTCCATACCCTTTCGCACAGTATGACCATAAGATATAATCCACTTCGGCTACTGGTTTATTTATTTCCTTGGCACACGCTTGAATAATGTCAAATGCGGCGTATACCGGAACCACTTCTTTTTCAGAGCAGGCAAGTATATTACTTCCCAAAATTCGTCTAATATGTCTGTCAGGCTTTGCCATATCATAACCAACATTCCGCAAATATTCACATACTAACGCTATATCCATCTGTAATAGTTTATCTTTACTTCCTGAAGTTGATAATACCAATACCAGCGTTTTCAAGGTTGTATCAAGTTTTATAAATTCTTGATAATATGTATCAATAGAGCCATATTCTGTTTCGATAGCTTTTAATTTTGGAATATTGACATTAATCAATGCATTCATTTGTTTTAAAGTATATTGACTTGCACAATGAATTTCTTTTAATTCATCTCGCAAATATTCAGGAGAAATGTCTGAGATTTTTACCAAGTCATAATTGTAAAAAATTTTGTCTACCGGAGTGATATATCCCGTTTCTATATCCGCATTTAACATTATGTTATTCCAAGAGGTTCCAGAGCTCAACATAGAATATACCATTGCCCGAATATGATCTTTTAATGAAAAAGTAATATTCTCTTTTCGTTTTTCAATTTGCTTATAGATGAATGTGCTTTCCCAAAATTTATTTGTGTCAAATTCTAACATCTTCCTTAAATGCTTATCCATTTTAGGAATCAAATCAGGTAGAGTCTGTTCACGTTTAACATTCAAACCACTTCACCTCCCTTATGTTGGTGGGCATAAGTCATCTTACATGGGTTTTCAACTTCAATGAACAATTCAGGACTGACATTTAAGGCAATACAGATAGAACATAAATCATCCGCATACATTGTCCGTTTGCCATTCATCATGGCATTAAAAGTGGTTTTGGGAATACCTGCTTTTTCTGCAATGCTTAATTGTTTATATCCCTTATCGTCAATATACGCCCTTACCTTTTCGTACACTTTCATAGAATCACCTCCAAACACAGAATAACTTGATTTTTATACATAATATCACAGTATTTCTGTAATATCAACACAAAATTCAAGAAATACTGTATTTTATATTGCTAATTTCAAGATTTTGTGTATAATTATACTTTATAAAGGTGGTGAATAAATGGATAAACCAAAATATGAAATGGGGAACCGCATTAAAAAATTTCGTAGAGAACTGGGGATGAGCCAAAAACAACTTGCTAATCTTATCGGAGTAAGTAATAGTCGGGTATCTAATTGGGAACAAGGAATAAACAGACCTGATGTTGATATATTACCAAAGTTATGCAGTGTTTTGAAACAGACACCAAGTTCGTTACTGGGAATGAGAATTGGAAAAGAAGAACTTACTGAAAAAGAGCAAAAAGTGATATATGCTTATCGTCTAAAGAAAGAAATGCGAGAATCTGTTGATAAACTTTTAGAAATTGAGGATAAGTAATTTAAATGACGCCTTGCTATACGGCTATATGGAGTTTTCTGGGGGCGAATCTTATCTCCCCATTAATTTACCATACTCATAAAAGAACGCCGTATTTCCCCGGTAAACAAACCTAATAAAGGAATTTTTATATATCCACAAAAAACCTTTTATATTTTTGAGATAGAAAATTTATTCAATTATTATCGTTGGAATCCAAAACTGTTGAATTGCCAAGGACATCTGACTGGGATGAAGAATATGAATAATTGTACTATCAATATGAAATATAATAAAGGAGTAACGGTTATGAAAAGGTTAATAAAAATAATGGGAACCCAAGAAAATGACAGCGTAGATATGTTATTTACGTCAAACGATATTTTTGAGTTACTTTCACAAATACATGAACTGAAAAACTGTAATCTTGAAGTTATACCGCGTTCGGATAATTCAGTAGAATTTATCATCGGTGAAACTTCATATCAGGTACGAAACTAAAGAGGAAAGAACTGATAAATGTATAAATAACCATTGAAATCATTGCTTACCATTGCGTATAAATCGAATACAATGGTTTCAATGATTTCAATGGTTATTAAGATATTAGAAGATACATTCCTCGTCATCTTTATCATATAACGTATTTTGACATATAGTATTTGCTATACCCGGTGTATAATCAGGAAGACTATATGAAAAATGATGTTTTTTACCCGCATTTCCATCAGTAGAAGATTTGTATATAATGTTATCGTAACGTAATAGTAAATTTTCTAGTTTCTTCAATTCTCTTCCCACTGCCTGAGGCGTGTCTTGAATCTCAATTCCATTTTCGCTTGCCATATCAATTAGTTCAGTTGCCTTACCTGCCCATTGATGATTTTCACTTTGTTTTAGTAAAACAGAAATAGCTTGCACAATTGGATTAGATTCATATTGGTGCTTTTCCTCTTGTTCAGTAAATTCATCTAATTTACCTGACATTCTCCAACGAAAACGCATTGAATCAAAGCAAATCATGAAATCGTTCTGTTCTATATCCCGCCCTGTGATATTCATAACAGCGTTTTCAGATGAACGTTTATTTTTGGTTATGACATAAGCGGTATCAGCAGCCCCCATAATTCCATTTGTACCTGAAATCATATTATATGGATCATCGTCTTTCATCTTACGTGTATGATGAACAAGAAATATACTTAGATTGTGTTCATCTGCAAATTGTTTTAATTCCCCTATATCCTGATAGTCACTTTGATAGGAGCTTTTTGAAGTTCTCTCCTGTCGCCGTATTTTTTGCAATGTATCAATGATAATCAGCTTTATGTCATATTTTTCAATATACATTTTCAGAAGATTTATCAATTCTCCATTGTCTAATGTAGGCGCTTGTGTCTGAAAGTAGAAATTAGCAGGAGGTGAACTAAGTCCTAAAACTTTATCCATTCTGTCTTGAAGTCTTCTATTACTATCTTCTAATGCGAAATACAACACACCAACTGAATGAGTTTCTTTCCCAAGGAATTGTTTTCCAGCCGCAATACTCAATCCCATATCCAGAACAAACCAACTTTTTCCGATTTTCGGAGGAGCCACAAGAATGGAGGTTCCCTCTGCTAAAATATCCTCTATAAGATATTTAATGGGTGGCAAATCCATATTATGTAATTCTGTAGCGGATATAAGGGAAGAGATATTTTTATTTGTTACTGTTTTCTTCTTCTCTGTTTTATCGGAATATTGGTGCCTTTTAGAGAGATAATCTAGGTCGTCTTGGATTGCCGTTCTATCGGAACGAGCTGTATCAATCGTATTTCGTATATAATCATCACGTTCTATCTTTTTTCTATGAGCTTCATCTTTTGTTGCAACGTATGGACTCTCAAAAAATGCCTTCCGCACCTTATCAGTATCATTATTACACCAATACATTAATTTACTGAAAAAAGCTAAATCAATTTGACTTTCTGACTTTTGAGGGTCTCGATTTCCATTCCAAAGTGATTTGAATTTCTTATCCTTTTCAAGACCGATTTTCAAGTAATCTTTATCGTCACTTTGAATAGGAGAGGTAAGATTTTCTGTATCTTTAGCAGCTGTATTTTTAGTATCTCTTAACATGTATTTATCTAGGATTTTTTGTAAGGAATCCGTTGCTACAGTCACATCATAATTTTTATATAGATTCCCTGTAATGGTGACATATTTATTAGTAGCACCTGATACATAGATTTCTAATCCACGCTCATTATTCATAGTATAATATTTGTCTTTGGCATATACAAAATTTTTAGTCTTGAAGATAATACGAATTCCCTCACCACTTGGACTGACTTCCGTATAGCTGTTCATTTCGTTAATAATGTCTTTTGCCATATCCGATAAAATGCCATTATTTATACAATGGTCTATATCAATTGCAGAAAATCCATTAAAAATTCCCATGCCCAAACCATCATAACCCTTATTCTCATAATAATTGTAAGCAGTTTGAAAATTTGTGAAGGTATTTTTATCATTAGTTTTCGCCTTGTAGCCGGTTATCGCACTATATGGAATTTTACCATGGCTTCCATCATACTTCCATACACACCATAAAGCTTGTTCTTTCATCATTTGTGGAATGTTTTTTTGATTTTTCATAATCATTACTCCTTTCGGTTTGTTAGTTTATATAACTACCGAAAGGATTTTGAATTTCTTTGATTTTGCTTTCTGATAGTGCCATTTTTGAGCAAAAAACAGCACTATGCACAAAAAATCGCAGATAAAATACGCTTTTCGAATGAAAAGCAGGAAAAATTTCGTGAATTATTACCAATTCAAAAAATGACGATTTACCGATATTCAATATGATATTGGGATTTACCGATGATTTTAATAATCAATTCATTGATGATAAGTATTCGACGATTATAGAAATATAAACAGGAAGCTTTTGCGTGATTATTCTTTTGCAACTGTTTTTCAGGTGTATTTTTATCCTGAATCACCCTATACGGAGTTACCACTCCGTATACACCCTGTTCAAGGTAAAAGACATAATTGCCAGTACATTTGCACGTATAGTATCTGCAGGCCAGGTGGCATAGATTTCACTGGAGGCCACATTTTTAATGTAATCTTTGTATTTCACATAATAATTCTTAGCAGTTGAATCTCTGGGAGAACCGTCATGGACTACAATATACTCTGGCACAACTACCCTGCTAAGTACAATTTCTCCCGTCTCATTGACAGGCTTTATTTCGTCCTCTGCTATCTTTGGGGGATACTCCTCATATAAAGTATGCCCTGGAATCACAAACACCTGCTCATCCCTGCCAGTCTGGTCGTCAGGGCGCAGCCTCACATTTTGTATTGCCTTTACGTCAGGCAGGATCTCAGCTCCCGCTATACTCATTGTCTCATAGCCTGGAGCACGGATTTCCAGCGTATATTCTGAATAAGGCTGCTCTTCTATAGCGGGATTCAGGCTGTATTCCAGGGGCGGCGAAGCCAAATCCAATATTTCCGTCTGCCCGGATGTGTCTGTGCTGACCTCCTCCAGAGTACTCTCCGGTACCCCTGTATATGAAATGGAAATAGTTGCCCCTGTAATAGGAAGGGATGTAATTTCTGAGGTTACGTTCACCTGCAGCTGGCCCTTGTATGTTGAATCATTCTGCATTGCCTTTAAAACTTTCATAGCTCTCCTTACACAATAAATCGTCTCTATTATATATATGATTCATTGTGCCAAAAGGTGACTCTGCCGGAAAAGGAAATCCATCCCCACCTGTAATATTTCCTCTATAAATTTAATTCATCCATATTGAGCTTCAGGCCCCTTAAATAACAGTCATACATCCTTGCCGCAGGCAATTGCCTGATTTGAATCTTTTCCAGTCCAAGAGCCGAAAGCATATCTATCCTTACAGAACCTTTTTCAATAATGGCATTCTCTTCTGTGGGCAAGAGAAAACAGTTCCTGGCCCTGCTTATTTTATTTGCCTCAATAAATTCCCTGTATGCCAGTTGGTATAAGTACTGTTTTGTTATATCGCCTACGCCCGGCTGGCCCATCAGTGCTTTTTCGGGTTCCAGCTGCACTGTATAATACTTGGCGTCAAATATAGCAAAAGTAAACTCCCCCTGCTCACTGTAAATACTTATTAAATCAGGAGCCAATGTTTTATGTGCTTCCTTTTCAAATTCTGTACGGCAGGCATCATACCCTGTCCAAATAGGTTTTCCGATAATCTCTATCAATTCATATTCTGCCGTATAGGATGCATTTGCCGGAACTACCAGGTTTCCTGGCAGATTTAACGCTCCCAATTGTGTATGGAGCTGATTATCCATAACTTCCGCACAGACCTTCTCCCATACAAGATTAAAACTAGCCGTTCCGAATATACCAAAGTTATACACATCATCGATGGCCCCCTGGTTAGAAATAAATGAGGCAAGGGCCTTTAATATGGCTTGTTTACGTGTATTAAACTGCACATTCATTTCTTTTTCCAGCCGGTATATAATATAAGTATCTTCTCCAAAAAAATCTGGTTTTTCATCAGATAATTTAGTCTCTTCCATTCCAAACAGATCCAACAGACCCGCCTCATTTAATTCCATGCTGCATACAGACAACACACATTTATGAAGGCGCTGAAAATAGTCGCCCTCATCCTGAATTCGTTTCTTTGTCTGTAGCTCCACATAATATGGCTTGTTCTTTACAAGAACGGGGTATGTATTATGTACTGTTTCATCCCAATGTATCTCACCTGGGCCATTTGTTTCTATTATATCCCTCATATTTGTATAAAGGCCATTTTCGTAATAATCTCCCAATAAAAACAACATAATGCCCAGCCTGTTAAATACAGAGGCATCTCCTCCCTCATAATATATCTGTATAATCTGCTTGTTTGTATTATACTTTTGCAAAACCTGCAGAATCTGCTTCAGTTCTGCCGCAGGTTCACTGGATTTCGACAGATATTTGGGATAACACTTTAATATCCTCCCCTCAATTATGATGATTCCTACAACAGTAAAAATATACAGGCTCTTATCCCCAGGCTCTTCTGCAGTACTGATTTCAAAGTCTTCCTCAGTTAAGTCTGTCATATCTCTCTGTTCTCGTGTATTTTTTACAGTTTTTAGGACACCATATTCTTTCAGCCGCCTTGCCATACGAATCATGTCCGCCTCAGAACAGTCCAGGATCTCTTTTAGCTCTTTCTTAGTATACCTTTTCTGTTCTCTAACAAACTTTGATTTCATTCAGCTTCCTCCCCGGCTCCTAGGGAAGTACCCGCGCCCTCTGGTGCAGCAGGCTGCAGAGGCTTTTCATTAAATCTGCTTTTTATTTTATCAGAAAAGATAAAAACACCTTTCTCCTCAAACTCCGCACATATTTCCGAGTATCTAAGCGCCCTATCCCTATGCAGGCATCCTGCAAAAATTGTATCTCTCTTATGCCTGGCCGCATCCTCGAACAAATACATGATTACTTTACTTTTAAAAGCATCAATAAATGAGTCCGTATCAATTTCCCCCTCCTCGGGAATAATGCTTTTGGACAAAAAATATGGACCCAATAATTTATCTTCATTAATTTTATGATCAGATAACTCGTCATTGATAGCTTTTCTCAACTCATTCCATTCAATCACACGGCTATTGGCCTCTCCTCTCCCGAGAATCACCTTTTTACCTCTTATTTTTTCATCGTTATCATCAATTCCCAGATATGTAAAATCCCATCTTCTTTTAAATGCTGTATCCATTGGGAATACACCCTGGTCTGCACTATTCATTGTAGCCCAGATAAACATATTCCCAGGTATCCTGACAGAGCAATAGTCTTCTGGCAAACCGCCCAGCACATCCGGCCTGGCCAGGTACTCTCTCATATCCTTGGAGGGCGTTATAGGATATTCACTTACATAGTTTTCCCTGTCTAAAAGCTGAAACACATCTCCAAATACTGCGGCCACATTGGCCCTGTTTATTTCTTCAATTATCAAAAGGTAAGGTTTCACATGGTCTGTCCTGCCGCTCTTGACTGCCTCAACATAGATCCTCATAAATGGCCCCGGCACATACGCATAAGTAATGGAATCTTTCCCATCCGAATCTTTATATGGGACAGGCTTATATGTGCCCACAAAATTCGCATAAGAATAATCTGGATGAAAGGTGACACGTTCATAATTTGTATCCTCATCCTCCCCCAGCAGGCTCTTACGGTCCTGGTTCAGGGTATAGCTTTTCCCAGTCCCCGGGGCGCCAAATAAGATACGGTTGCGGGGAAAATCGCTTTCAAATACTAGTTCCTCTTTATTAAGATGGCCCAAATCACCTACAGAATCCTCCCCTTCGGAGTACCCATGGAAATCCTTATAATTTTCCAAATAATAAAAAATAAACTCTGGCCTAAATCCCACAAGCTTCCTGGCCTTATCCACACAAACACCAATATTTTTAGCTTTCAGGAGGATATCATTCACAAACACACCCCGGATACTGGGATTTGTTTTATAATTTATCTTCTCATCAACAGGGTATCCCACAATAATTGCATCCTGGATATCGTCATCCTCCTCGAAAACATAAAAACCTAAAATCAGCGTCACCCCATCCTTATACTCGCGGGGATCCATCTTGCTCAGCTGTATTTTCTTCTCATAGGGGCTCCTGCTTTCGTTTCTAATGTTTCCTGCAAATAAATCAATATCAAAAGCATCGCCCAGAGGACTCTCCAGCTTTATATTCCAATGCACACTATGTTTACCAAGTACAGTATAGCTCCATCCATATTGAGAGAACAATTCCTGGATCAGAACTTCTAATTTATTGCTTAATGCAGTTGTCTTCTGTACTATTTCGCCATCATGGTTAATTTCATAACGAGTATTATCTGCCATGGAAATATACCTCCTTTATCCTTGAAGCCAGAATATATGCCATCTTCACAGGCACTGCATTTCCAATTTGCCTCCATTGTTCCTTCATCTCTCCAGTCAGGATGTACTCATCAGGAAAGGTCTGCAGCCTTTTCAGTTCTTCTATCCTCAGAAACCGGTTCCTCCAATGAAACGGTCCCTGGTTATTTGAGAAGCTTGCCTGTATTGTCCAGGATGGCCTGTCTGGAGTTAGTTTTAAAAGAAAGGTCCAATATCGTGACTTCCATTTGAATTTTGGCTCAGGATAGCCTCTCTTTTCAGTAAAGTACAAATAATTGCTGCCGGCCGGTATCTCTAAAAGCAATTCGTAATCCTTTGCCCCGGGCCTCTGCAGTGATTCTTCTTCAGTAATATTGTCAAAATCCCCTATGGCCTCCCCACAGGTAACCCATGGGAGCTTATTTGTATTCTTCTGGGGATCCCCATGGGTTTCTTTTGGGAACACAAATTTAGGAAGTCCTTTTAAGCTCCCCACACAGAAAAATCTTTTTCTTGTCTGAGGCACCCCATAATCTGCACAGTTGACTACTCTGCAGGATATATTGTAACCAAGCATTTCTGCCTTTTCCTTCAAAAACTCAAATTCCTCCTGATGGGTTTTGAAAGTAAAGCCATCCACATTCTCAAATAAAAATACTTTTGGCTTTAGTTCTTCTAAAGCCCTGAAATATTCAGGGACTGCAAAACCCGCATGTTCATCCTCAAATCCCTTGGCCTTGCCCACTAAATAGTGTCTTGTCTGGCTATAGGGGGGACAGGGAGGCCCGCCGATCAGACAATCAATTTCGCCAAACCTCTTCTTTAATTCTTTAAAATCAATTTGTCTCACATCCCCATTAAATACTTCGTCAGCCATATGATTCTCTATTAGGGTATTACAAGCAACGTCCCAGACATCTGACGCATACAGTGTATGGAAGCCAGCCTGTCCAAACCCGATATCCAAACCCCCGGCCCCTGAAAAGAGGCTGATAATCCGGGGTTCCTTTATATCCATCTGCATAATTCATCAACCACCTTTTTTGCTAATAATGGAGGGACTGCATTGCCGATCTGCTTATGCTGTGAACTCACACTTCCATAAAAGACATAATCATCGGGAAATGTTTGTATTGCAGCAAGTTCTCTTATATTTAGCCTCCTGCTTTTCCAATGGAAAGGGCCCTCCCAATGTCCAGGACTGGCAATCACTGTCCAGGAGGGCAGAAAGGGATGCAGTTTCAATAGAGAAAGCCAGTATCTTTTTCCAGCCACAAACACGGGATCCGGATGGTTTGCGCGCTGGGTCAGGGCAATATAGTTTTTTCCATATGGAATGCAGGTTAATTCATGTTCCCATTTCCCCTCTGCCTCAAGTTTCTCACCTATACAATATGCAGGCGCATCAAATTTACCTATCCAGTCAATTACACGCTCATATGGCCGTAAAGCCGGATTTTCAAGGACTTCTTTCTCCGACCCGTGAGTTTGGGGAAGCAAGGCCTGTATATCCTTTTTGCTTGCCAGGAAGAACACCCTTTTTCTCTTCTGGGGAATACCATATTCTGCTGCATTGAGCCTCAGCATTGAGCACTTGTATCCCAGCTTATCCATATTTTCTTCTATCACATTTACCGCCTCTTTATTAGAGGGGTGAAGTATACTCTCCACATTTTCCAGGACAAAGCCGTCTGGCTTCAGTTCAGAAATAATTTTAAAATAAGGTTCAATCAGGTTTCTAGGATCCTGGCTGGAATTCCGTTTCTCATTGGTGACCCAATAACCGGCCTTAGAAAAGGGCTGGCAGGGCGGCCCGCCAATTATAATCAGCTTCTCAGGTTTTTCTCTGTCCAGTATTTCTTTATAATGGGCACCTGTTATCTGGGTAATATCACCAGCTTCATGCAATGTATCGTGAAAAAAAGAATTCATCTTTAAAGTTTCAACGCTGTCCTCAAATATATCCAAACTTGCAAGAACCTTTACGCCTGCCAGCTGTGCGCCAATGTCCAGACCGCCTGCACCCGAAAACATGCTGATGGCTTTTATGCCCGGCCGGTATTTTGTCTCCAGGCCATTCACCGTATAACCCTTATGCTCAAAGGGAATTATAATATTTCCGCTGCCGTCTAAGTCAAATGCTGCAAGCATCTCCTCCCTCTGATGGGGAGTGATATTCTCAAAATACTGCTTTTCTATTTTATAAGTTGACATATTTCCTCCTAAGCAAATGTTGCCCTCTATACTTTTGATTCATTAGGTTAGAGTGCGTTTGCCAAGGTTCATTGTATCACTGATTTGTATGATTTCAAACATGTTTATTTGAATTAATAACTGTTTTTGCTATTTTCCATTTATTCTTACATCTCTCCGTACTGTGTCCTGCTGATAATTTCATTTTGTATATCCCTATCCAGCTCAGTGAAAAAGGCGCTGTATCCGGCTACCCTTACGACCAGGCTTCTGTATTTTTCTGGGTGTTTCTGCGCCGCTCTTAATTTTTCTCCTGTGAGAATATTAAACTGTATGTGCACGCCTCCCAACTGAAAATATGTGCGGATTAAATATGTTAATTTCTGCCTCTCCTCATCAGTCTTAAGCATAGAAGGCATGAATTTAAGATTATAATTTACCCCGTTGGAGGCCAATTCCTGAGGAATACTCGATACCGATTTAACCGCCGCTGTGGGGCCTTTTATATCCATGCCGTGTTTGGGGGATATTCCTCCATCCCCTAAAGGCATACCGGAAAGCCTTCCACTTGGCAGGGCGCATACTTGTCTGCCCAAAGGTGTATTAGAGGACAGACAAAATAGGCCGGGCCGGAAATGTCCGCCTCTGGCAGTCTGTTTGGCGCTCACAAGATCACAGTACAGTTTTGCCACCCAGCCAGCCATTCTATCTGCCTCCTCTACATCATTCCCATACTTAGGCACTTTGTTGATCATATATTGCCGGAGCATCTCCTGCCCTTTGTAGTCCGTACACAGTACTTTTCCCAGTTCATCCAGGCTTACTCTCTTCTCCTTGAACACCGCCTGCCTGATGGCTGTCAGGGAATCCCCCACATCGGCAATACCTACTCCCTGGATACCAATATAATTATATTTTGCCCCTCCCCGGGTACAGTCTTTTCCATTTTCCATACACCCTTCCAGAAGCATAGAAGAAAAAATATGGGGGCCATAATCCCCAATCAGTTTTTCAGTACAGTTCAGGGAACAAACCATCATCGATCTAAAATATTCCATCTGTGCCTTAAAAGCCTTGCAAATATCCTCAAATTCCGAAAAATCTTTCAATTTACCAGTTTTAGGTCCCATCTGCATTCCAGACATCTGGCATACTCCGTCAAATAAAGCCAGCTCAAGACATTTCGCAACATTAAAAAATCCTGCATTTGTGCTCCCCATCGTATTTCCTGACCCCGTAGGTTCTACGCATCCCACAATCCCATAATTCAGAGCCTCTTTCTTTGTCAGCCCGTCTGCCATTAATTCCCGGATGATAATATCATCATTGAAAAACGGCATTTTCCCCCCTTCGTGCCGTACAAGTATTTCTATCACCCGTTTAATAAAACAATCTGGATTTTTAGAAGACACCCGGATACTGGTATTAGGCTCCGAGTTAAATACAGCCTCTTCCGCATCGAGACAAACATATGTAAAATCGCAGACCCCATCTTTCCCCTTCTGATCTACCCCTCCCACTACAATATTATTGGCTGTAGAAAAACCTCCATTGTTGCGGGCACTGGAATACGTACATGCCTTTATGATGTCACTGTGCTTTATCCACAGGCACTCTAAGATTTCCCTGGCTTCATCCCTACAGAGGATTCCCTCTTCTATATCATTTTCGTAAAACGGCCGAAGAATCTGGTCGATTCTTCCTCCAGAAATTGAAGATCCATTCTGGCTGCAATAGTCAATTAGTATGACAAACCAAAAGGACTGCACAGCCTCAAAATAATTCCCTGCCGGTTTATATGGCACCCTTCTGCAGCAGGCAGCAATTAAAAGCAGTTCTTCTTTGCGTCTTCGGCATCCACACTCCCAGGCCATCTTCTCTGACAGCCTGGCATAACGCTCTTGAAATATTTTCACTCCTTCTATGCAGATTAGGACAGACTGATAAAACTGCATTTTTTCGGCATAGTCTATATCACAATAGTCCAACTGCTCCATAAACTCCTTTGCATCATTTTCTATCTTTATAAAACCATATTTAAGTACTTTCTCTATGTCTGGAAGATAATGCCCATGTCCGCTGCGTGTACGGCTCAACGGATTAAACACCCGATATGGAGAATCCAGCACGTCTAAAAGCGTCCTATTAAAATAATACGCCGCCCTCTCCCCTGTAGCCCTTGTCTTCCAATATGGAAAAATTTCGTTTAACAAAAAATTCTTATCCTCCTCCGTAATCTGCAGAGTATCTACTTTACGTTCAGGCATAAGATCCAGTTCCTTTTTGTCAAATATTCCATATTCTGGAAATAAGGGAGCATTCCTTGGCTTAGAAGCATGGTTCCCTACAATGAGCTCCTCCTCATCGATAAAAACTGTCATATGTTCCAGCAAATATTTTAATGCCTTTGCCCTTCTGAGTATATAGGGTTCCCCCTCTGTCATACGGTAGCTTTCTGTGACAAGTCTTGCCCTCTCCACACATATCCCAGGTACATTTTCCCGCATCCGGCCATTTAAAAACTCTGTTCGCCTTTCTCTTGCCAATCCCTCTGGAAGAAAAATTTTATTTTTCTCTCTCATCCTGCTATATCCTCCCTATTTTATTATTGCCCGG
The DNA here is from genome assembly GCF_900604355.1 of Luxibacter massiliensis. Lineage (NCBI taxonomy): Bacteria > Bacillati > Bacillota > Clostridia > Lachnospirales > Lachnospiraceae > Luxibacter > Luxibacter massiliensis. The sequence goes on from NZ_UWOE01000001.1 coordinate 2,517,354, forward strand.
TCTCTACATATGATTTTAGTTTCACCGGATCCTGACAGCAAGAAAGGATACCCTGTTTTTTTTATAATTTGATATATTAACGAAAGTTTTTAATTATTTTTTACGATTACTGCACATACAAAAACCGGTATCCAGACACCCAGGCCCAAATACCGGTCAAACCAAATTTAATTATTTTGCAATATAGACATTCCCTGCACTGCATACTGCCGCCAGTGCTTTTGATGGATGAAAATTATCTGTAATCACAGTGTCAAACTTTTGGACTGGGGCCACCACAGAAGTAAAATCTAATCCAAATTTATGGGAATCTGCCAACAATATACTTCTGCCTGCCGCCTCCATCATAGCCTGCTTTGTTTTCATCTGCGAATAACCAATAATACTGACGCCCTTATCCGCCGAAACTCCATTTGCCCCCAAGAAGCAATAATCCGTGTGGATTTCCTGTAACTCTGCCATACCTGCCCTCCCAGACGTGGAACCAAGATTCCTGGAAATTTCCCCGCCAAGGATATGGATGGATACATGCTTTGTTTCCAGCAGTTCGATTACCACATAAACTGAATTTGTATATATATACATACTTTTTTCTTTATTCTTTTTAATCTGTTTTATAAGATACAGGCAGGTAGAGGAATCATCAACCAGAATCGTACTGCCATCTTCCAATAAAGAATATGCTGCCTTCGCAATTGCCATCTTATTGGCAGCATAACGGTACACCGTCTCCTGTACATTACCTTTGTACAGATTGTCCCCGGCTTTTTTGGCGCCTCCATGAACCCGCTTTAAGAGTCCCTGCATTCCAAGTATATTTAAATCTGACCGGATTGTGACTTCCGAGACATTTAGCTTTTTAGCAAGCTGGGCCACATACACACTGCCCTCCTCATCCAGTATTTTTAGTATGGATGAAAAACGGTCTTTTTTCATAATTTGTTTTCCAATATCCTCTCTCTGCTTATCCTGACACAACAGTTCCTCTATAAATAGCTGTTCTATCCCTATAATGTTGGAGGGATATTTTAATTTTTTATTCTGCCAAACTAATATTGCGAAGCCATTGTGTAATATCACCTTCTGCATTTGATGCGCTTGTTCTTAAGCCTTCTGTAATTGTTGCAGAAGGCTCTAGTCCTTCTATCGTCTCCACTATCTCAGCGACCCCACTGCCTCCACTGGTGCAGAAAGGTGCAATAGTTTTCCCAGACAGGTCGTAGGTATCAAAAAATGTATACAGAATACGCGGCATATCTCCCCACCATATTGGGGTGCCTAAATAAATCACATCATACTTCTCAATATTATCAATACCTCCTGAAATTGCAGGCCGGGCATTCTTGTCATTCTGTTCCACAGTAGCACGGGTAGTTTCGTCGCCATAATTTAAATCATCGTCCGTATATGGCTGCTCAGGTGTTATTTTATACAGATCAGCTTCCTGCATCTGGGCAAGTACTTCAGCAACAGACTCCGTATTCCCCGTGGCAGAAAAATACACAACTAATTCCTTGTTAGTACTTTCTCCTGGTTCAGCTGGTTCTGTATCTCCTGCCTGGACTGATTCCTTTGAGGAGATGTCTGTCTCTGCTGATAAGTCCTTGTCCTTATTAAAATTTTCATTGTTTTTGCACGCTGTCAAGCTCAGCAACAATGTGCAAGCCATAATAACAGAAAATAACTTCTTCATATTTTGGGGCCCTCTCTAATATTGCATCATAGGATGTATATTACGTCCTCTGTTACAATTGTACCTATATCCCTGCAATGTATCAATAGATTTTTATATAATTTTACTTTATTTCAAGAATCCCCAAATAGTGCTGCAAATATCAGGCCAATCACTTTAAAATAAAGCCATTCGGTCATCTTTAAAGAAAGGTAAGCTAAAATCTATCCTTTTAACCCTCTTGCCTGCCTATCCATATCCTCAATAACAATATCGTAAATTGCTCCTAATGTCGCACAGTATTCAAGTACTTTCCAAGGTTCATTTGTATGGTAATGGATCTTTATTACCTCTTCATCCCCAACTGCCAGCAGGCAGTCGCCTTTAAAATGCTCGATAAAATACTCACTTATTATGTCCTCATCAAGATTCTCACCTTCAATTAATAATTGTGTGTCGTAAATATACTCAATTTTATCCATGCTAAACCCCCCTATCTATATTTTCCGAAATTCTATTTGCTCTCTCTGCGGATTTGGATTAGTCTTAGTGTATCCTGGTACAGAGAATTATCAGAATCCACGTCTATCATAAGCCATTTCTGCCCGTTTCCTTCTTTTGTTTCATTATAAACCTTCTGCATATCCCCAGAAAGCTGTGGCAGTAAATTTTCAGCTTTTTCTTTCTCCTTCCTGCCCACCACAACCAACACTGTAAAATATGCCCTACGTGGATAAATAACACACAAAGCTTTCCCCGCTTTTCTCAATTTTATATTCCATCCCCGTGCCCAACTATCCTTACTATATTCAACTTTACAGAGCGCTTTGTATGTATCAAGCATAAATTGAAGAAACTGGCCAAATAGTGGGTTCCCGATATAATCACTAATCTCATCTAAATCTGGCTCATAACTCATATCCCTTATATCCAGCATCATCCTTTCCTAACCTCCTCACTTTCCAGGTTATTGGAGCTACATTTCTTTTCCTGCCCCTACTCGTCTTTTAATACAGCAATTTACTCTCTGATTATATCACCATAAATATGACATCTGCCCGTCATGTTTCTAGTTCTCTACAAAAAACACAAGACTTATACACCTTCCGGCTATATAATAAACCTCTCCTTCTATAGGGACAGTGTCCAACTCCATGGTTAGGATAGCCATATACCATACAGCCAGAACTTGTTTTATATAGCTTCTGACTTTTACTCCCAGCCTGTAAAATTTCCTTCCAGCCTGGCAGAGCAAGCTGTGTCACTAGATAAACAGTTTGAAAAAGCAGGCATCCTCTGGAAATATTCTACCCTTAAATTATAGTTCTTCTTTTACCCCTGCCTAACAGATTATCAATTTAGAATTTTAGATACTTCTTCATCTGTCATATTTACAATCTTTTTGACATTTCCTTTCTTATCACGTACAACTTCTAAGTCAAGGCCATCCGCAGCTTTGCAGTCGATATAGGTCATACTAGTATCTGCGTCATAAAAGAAATGAATCACTTCGTCGTTATAAATCCAGTTATCTGTTGATAAATCATAGGAAACACCATAATCTGAATATGCACTCAGGGTATCATCTTTTTCATCAGGATTACCAAGTTCAAAGGATCCTGCTATGTCAGCCGCTCCGGCATTTTTTAACTCCTCCTCCGTCTCATGTTGTTTGGCCGTGCGATTTTCAAACTCTGTTTCAGACGCAGGGGTTAAACCCGTCAATTTTCCAGATGCATCCCGCAGGGGATTCAAATCTATTATACCATCTGCATAAAAAAATGCATTCGTGTTTTCTTCACTGATTTTATCGCTAAAAAAGCGTACCATTTTCCCTTCATAGAAAAATCTGTCTTTTTCCTCATCGTAAGATAAACCAAACTTCTTATAGATTGAGTACTGATGTGCAATTTCCTCTCTCTGTTCTGATTCTTCTTTTTCCTGCTCTCCGTCTGGCACCTCACTGGCATCTTCACTGGCCTGTTCTATTGCCGCAGAAGCTACGCCTTTCGCATTCACTTTCTCATCTGCCGCTGCAGGTTGTTTTGCACTGCAACCCGGCAGACAAAAAAGAAGAAATAAACAAGCCAGAACGCAAATTATTATTTTTTTCATAGTATACCACCCATCCTTCTTTCTTTTCTTGTAATTAAAGTATATCCGAACAGTTTGTGGTACCTTTGGGATTCATTTGTGATTAGAATGAAAAAAATGGCTGACTTTTATACCTTGCTCCCTACTGACATTTATACTGCATATATTTATAAACTGAAGCTAAATTGGACACCCCTATCCGTATTGCAAACATTACATACACTTCCATGTTGCTCAAGAGCTTTCTGAACGATATGTAAACCCAGGCCGCTTCCACCTGATTTTTTGCTTCGTGATAAATCCAACCGATAGAACGCATCGAATAATCTCGGCAGCTCTCTTTCTGGTATACTTACCCCCGTATTCTCTATAGAAAATGTAAGACTATTGACATTTTTGCGCAAAACAATGTTAATGGACTCTTCCTGAGGTGTATACTGGATTGCATTGCCAATCAGGTTTGAAAAAACTTTCTCTATTAAGAAACGATTACCTTTTATCTCAGCAGTTTCAGGTAAATCAAGACACAGTGTCAAATTTTTCTGTATCGTTAAATCCTCGGTTTCGGCCAAATAGTATTGAACCAGGGAAACACACTCTATTATTTCCATACGGAAATCTGTTCCAGAAGTTTCTAATCTTGAAATTGTCAATATTTCCTTCACCATCGTCTCAAGAGTATTGGCAATTTCCAATGAACGGGCCAGATATTTTTCATGATCTTTATATGCCCCTACACCAAGTATCATCCCCTCTAACTGACCTTTTATAATTGTTATGGGCGTTTTTAATTCATGGGATGCTGCAGAAAATAAACTTAATCTTGCCTGTTCAAGCTCTCTTTCCCGTTTTATATCCTTTTCTAACTGCTTATTTGCATCTTGCAATTCTGATAATGTAATTGAGAGTTTGTAAGAAAGTGTATTCAGGCTTTTTTCCAAAGTTCCCAGTTCATCACAACGCCGCTCATCTAACCGCCAGTCCAATTCAAATTCAGACATCTGTTTCGATATACGGCTTATTTTCAACACAGGCTTTGTAATAATCCATGAATATAACCATGAAAACATGAAAGAAACAACGAGAATTATGCAAAGTAAAACTGGTAAAACCTGCAGAAAAGACTTCTGTAATTCTGCCACCTGCGCAGCCGCCCCATATACCACAAGCAAATAACGTGTACTTTCATTGTGAAATGAAAAATAATAGCTGTTTGACAGTACAGGAACATTTTCTGACACTGGATCTGCTGTTTCTGATGCACTTCCTGCCTCAGTACCTCCCACAATATTTGTTGGCAAAAATACTTGCTGCCCATTATCTGTATACAGTTCTACAAAACTAATATTATCTTTTTGCTGGAACTGGTCAAATAATCCTCCACTATTTTCTCTTGTTGTCTGTTCTAGTTCTCCCAAAAAAATCTGTGTTTGCTTATTTAATGCACGGTTCAATTCGCTGGAATATGTTTTCGGCATTATAAATGCCAAAGCTCCATATACAAATAAACTAACACTGAACAAAAGAATCGTAGTAACTATAAAAACCTTAATAAATAGGCTGCTTTTAATTTTCCTTATCAATCTTATACCCCACTCCTCTGATTGTTTGAATAAAATCGATTCCTAATTTTTTACGTAAATTCTTGATATGAGTATCAACAACACGTTCATCCCCGTAAAAATCATATTTCCATAACTTATCCAATAAAATCTGCCTTGTCATAACCCTCCCCTGATTCATCAATAATTCACGCAATATATCGAATTCCCTTTGAGTCAGTCCAAACACATTTCCGTCAACACAAGCAGAATAACTCTCCAGATCCAATACTAGATTTCTATAAAAGATGGTTCGATGCTGATCTTCTGATAAGTGGCTACTTCTGCGTAGAACAGCCGCAATTTTGCGAATAAGGACAGGCATAGAAAACGGTTTAGTAATATAATCATCAACCTGTAAATCCAATCCCCTGATTTGTTCCTCTTCTCCGCTTAATGCAGTAAGCATAATAATTGGTACTTGTGACTGTCTGCGTATCAACTCACAGACAGCAAACCCATCAATTTTAGGAAGCATAACATCCAGCAGTATCAGGTCAAATTGAACGGATGTGAAAAGGGAAATAGCTTCAACGCCATCGTTGGCAACACTTGTATCATAGCCTGCATCCTGCAGAAAATTTTGTAGTAATTCCTGTATATCTAAATCATCCTCAACGATTAAAAGTTTGGTCATAAAATCATCTCCTCAATATGAGTATAACAAAGTAATTTGTGATTAACATGTAGTTTACATAACTTCTGCGTTTATCCGGTTCAAAATCCTTTACTTGAGATTCTTGATTTTCTAATCAGTTTTGTTCCAGATGGCACAAATACCGGCCGCAATAAAACTCCTCTCGTTCCCCTCTTGGCACCCTCTATAAATCATAGTATTATTTTATCTGCGCATTAATCAATATATATTATAGTAATTTAATTTATAATAGCAAAAAGAAAGGAAGCCTTCTCTATGAGCAGCCAAAACAAAAAGACGAAGCTTTAATGAAAACAAGCCAGGGGC